>NZ_FZNX01000001.1:1142002-1392002 GCF_900188355.1 Lutibacter flavus | reverse complement strand
TACCAAGTAAATGTTATCACCGATAATTCTCATTTAAAAGGAGCTCCAATAATTATGGAGTTGAATCCTACATATAATAATCTTTTTGGAAAAGTAGAGCGTGAATCAGATATGGGTACATATATTACAAATTTCACTTTAATAAGAGGTGGGGCTATACACAAAGCAAATGGAGGCTACTTAATTATTCCGCTAAAAGAACTTCTTTTAAATTACTTTTCATACGAAAGTTTAAAAAGGGCTCTTAAAAATAATGAAGTTGTAATTGAGGATATTAGTGAACTTTATGGTTTTTTAAGTACAAAAAGCTTAAAACCTGATCCAATTCCACTAAATGTTCAAATAATTTTAATTGGTTCACCAAGATTATACTATTTATTGTATGAATTAGATGAAGATTTCAAAGAATTATTTAAGGTTAAAGCAGAATTTGATACTTCAATGGATAACTCTATTCAAAATATAAAGGATTTTGCTGGAGTTATATATAAAATAGAAAAGGAGAATAATTTACTTCCATTAGATGATAAAGCGATTACTTGTTTAATAGAACAAGCATCTAGAATGGTTCATGACCAGAATAAACTTTCTATAAGATTTGGTGATATAAGTAATATTTTAATTGAGGCACAGCATTATGCAAAGTTAGAATCTAAAGATAAAATTTCATTAAAACATATAAATAAAGCTATTGATGCCAAATACTATAGATCTAACCTTATTCAGGAGAAAATTAATGAAATGATTAAACGAAATCAGTTAATGATCCCATTAGGGGGATCAAAAATTGGTCAAATTAATGGTATTTCAGTGTTGGATTTGGGAGATATTATTTTTGGTAAACCAAATAAAATAACTGCCAGTATAGCTTCAGGTAAAAAAGGTTTAGTTGATATAGAAAGAGAAGCAAAGCTCGCAGGACCAATTCATACCAAAGGTGTACTTATTTTACAAGGATACTTGCTTGAAAAATATGCTCAGAAAAAACCAATTAGCCTTTTTGCAAGTCTTGTATTTGAACAAAGCTATTCTGAAATTGAGGGAGATAGTGCTTCAAGTGCTGAATTGTATGCGATTTTATCAAGCCTTTCACAATTACCTATAAAACAAGGTATTGCAGTAACCGGATCTATTAACCAGAAAGGCGAAGTACAACCTGTTGGCGCTATCAATGAAAAGATAGAAGGCTTTTTTGAAGTATGTAAACAAGTTGGTTTAACAGGTGAACAAGGTGTAATAATTCCTAAAAGTAATGAGCAAAACCTAATGCTTAAACAGGAAATTGTTAATGCGGTTAAAGAAAAAAAGTTTCATGTTTGGTCAGTTTCCACTATTGATGAAGGTATTCAAATTCTTTTAGGGCATCCTGCAGGAAAACAATTAAAAAACAAATCTTTTACCAAAAATTCTGTTCATTATTTAGTAGATAAAAGAATAGATGAGTTAAATAAAACCCTTAAAAAATATTCGGAACTAAAAGAATGATTTAATAATCATTTTTATACAGGTTTATTATAAATGTTTTAATAAAAAGTATATAAAATATTACGTTATTATTTATATTTCTATTTTCTTTGCGTTATAAATTAAGATAAAATTGAAAAAAATCACAATTGCTATTGATGGCTTTTCATCAACAGGTAAAAGTACCATTGCAAAAGAGTTAGCAAAAAAATTAAAATATGTTTATGTTGATTCAGGTGCAATGTATAGAGCAGTTACTTATTTTGCAATGGAAAATAATATTATTTCGGATACTTTTTTTTATAAAGATGAATTAATTAAAAAATTAGATGATATTATTTTAACTTTTAAATATAACGTATCTCTTGGTTTTGCTGAGATTTACTTGAACAATCTAAATGTTGAAAAAGAAATAAGAACTTTAGGAGTTTCAAAACTTGTAAGTAAAGTTGCTGAAATTTCTGAAGTAAGAAAAAAATTGGTTGAGCAACAAAAGAAATATGGAGAAAACAAAGGAGTTGTAATGGATGGAAGAGATATTGGAACTGTTGTTTTTCCAAATGCCGAATTAAAATTTTTTATGAATGCATCGGCGAGTAAAAGAGCAAAAAGACGTTTTGATGAACTTATTAAACGTGGAGATCAGGTTACTTTTGAAGAAATATTAAAAAATGTAGAATATAGAGACCATATTGATTCAACGCGTGAAGATTCACCTTTAATTAAAGCCAGTGATGCAATTGAAATAGATAATTCTGATCTAAATTTGGAGCAACAATTTAAGCAAGTTTATAAAATAGTTAAAAAAAGAATTAAGGAGTCTTAAGGTATATTTAGATATTTATGAGTTTGTAATGAAATTTTCCATTGAGGGTTTTTCATGACAAAATCCACTATTAATGGGGTCATTTTTTCTTTATTGCTCCATTCTGGTTGTAAATATAATTCGCAAGTGTCAGAAACTTTGGATGCTTGTTCAACGGCAAATTTAAAATCGTTTTTGTTATAAATTATAACTTTAAGTTCATTTGTTTTTAAATAAATAGGCTCTAAGGGTAATTTTGTTTTTTTAGGAGAAAGACAAATCCAATCCCATTCACCACTTAGTTGGTAGGCACCTGAAGTTTCAATATGAGTTCTAATATTGTTTTTTTTAAGTTGTGAGGTAATAAAGTCTAAACTCCACATTAGTGGCTCTCCTCCAGTTACAACAACTGTATTTGCATACTTTATTACGTTGTTTACTATGTTATCAGTATTTGTTGGAGGGTGTAAATTTGCATTCCAACTTTCTTTAACATCACACCAATGACAACCAACATCACAACCACCTATTCTAATAAAATATGCGGCTTTTCCTGTATGGAAACCTTCTCCTTGAATTGTATAAAATTCCTCCATTAAAGGTAGCATTTTACCCTTACTAATTTGCTTTTGAATTTCCTCATTAATCATTTTGCAAATATAGGCATTCAGAGTGATAATAAATTAATTCAATATAATTTCTGTTGAAATTTTTAATTTGAGTATTTAGTCTTATTTTTATCAAAAATATTTATAATGGGAAGAAAAGAAACATTTTTTAATCATATTACAGAAGGATATAAAACCAAAGGTGATTTTATCACATTTGGTTCTGCAATGTTAGACGGTGAAACTATAAAGGATGCTTTTGTAAAGGTCCCATTAAAAACTTTAAATAGACATGGATTAATTGCAGGTGCTACAGGTACTGGTAAAACAAAGTCATTACAAGTAATGGCCGAAAATTTATCTGAAAAAGGAGTTCCTGTATTGTTAATGGATATAAAAGGTGATTTAAGTGGGTTGGCGCAACCAAGTCCAGGTCATGTCAAAATTGATGAACGTCATGCTGCAATTGGTTTGCCTTTTGATGCAAAAAAGTTTCCTGTTGAAATATTATCTATTTCCGAACAAGAAGGTGTAAGATTAAGAGCAACAGTTTCAGAGTTTGGCCCTGTTTTATTATCGAGAATACTTGATCTTACTGAAGCTCAAAGTGGTATTGTTTCTATAATTTTTAAATATTGTGATGATAATAAACTTCCATTATTAGATATAAAAGATTTCAAAAAAATATTACAATATTCAACAGAAGAAGGATCAAAAGAAATTCAGTCGGAATATGGAAGGATTTCAACAATGAGTACTGGTGCAATTTTAAGAAAATTAGTTGAATTAGAGCAACAAGGAGGAGAACAGTTTTTTGGAGAACGCTCTTTTGATGTTAAAGATTTAGTGCGGACAAATGAAGAAGGAAAAGGTGTTATTTCAATATTGCGCTTAACGGATATTCAAGATAAACCAAAATTGTTTTCAACGTTTATGTTGCAATTATTGGCTGAAATTTATTCAACATTTCCTGAGCAAGGAGATAGTGGAAAACCTGAGCTTGTGATTTTTATTGATGAAGCACATTTAATATTTAAAGAAGCTTCAAAAGCATTAATGTCGCAAATTGAAAGTATTGTAAAATTAATACGATCTAAAGGAATTGGATTATTTTTTGTTACTCAAAATCCAAAAGATGTACCTGAAGATGTTTTGGCACAATTAGGTTTAAAAGTACAACATGCATTGCGTGCGTTTACAGCTAAAGATAGAAAGGCTATTAAATTAGCTTCAGAGAATTATCCAGATTCGGAATATTATGATCTTGATGAATCACTAACACAGCTTGGAATTGGTGAAGCATTTATTTCGGCATTAAATGAAAAGGGAATACCAACACCTTTGGCCGCAACTATGATGCGAGCTCCAATGAGTAGGATGGATGTTCTTACAGATAATGAACTTAAACATTTAATAAATACTTCTAGACTCTATTATAAATATAATGAAGATATTGATAGGGAAAGTGCTTATGAAATTTTGAGTGAGAAAATTGAAAAAATAAATGAAAAGGAAAAAGTTGAGGAAAAGAAAAAAGAGGCTTCTAAATCTTCTGGTAGAACTAGTAGAAGTAGAAGAAGCACGAGAATGAATCCTATATTAAAAGTGGTAACCAGCGCTACTTTTATACGTGGTGTTTTGGGAATTTTAAAACGAGTAATGTGATTTTCAAATAAAAATTAAATTGTTTCGTTTAAAACTATATAAAAATTGTAAGGTATATATGTCTTCATTAAAAAAAATTGTGATTGTATTAATTACTTTAGTATTTATTCAATGTGGAAAGGATAATCAATTTCTTGTTGAAAAAGGTACTGTAGGTAAATTAAATAAACAAACTAGCATTCAAGATTTAAATTCAATTTTTGCAAACGATTCCATTGTTGCAAATATGGCTGATGATAAATTAAAAAATAAATTATTTAAGGTTGATAAAGAAGAGTATATAGTTTTTTCTAAGAAAGGAAAAAAAATATTGGAGATTGTACCCTCAGATGAAAATGATTCATTATCAAAAATAAAAAGTATTCAAATTTTTGATTCAAATTATAAAACGGAGAAAGGAATTTCTCTTCAATCAACATTTAAGGATATTAACGAAAATTATTTGGTAAATAAGGTTGAAACAACCTTAACATCGGCAACACTTTTTATTGATGAATTAAATGCTACAATTTCAATTGATAAAAAGGAATTAGGTTTAAATACCTTTAGCAGAGATGAAATTTCTATTGATCAAATTCCTGATATCGCTAGAATTAAGTACTTTACTATTTGGTTTAATTAATCTAAATAGTATTCATTATTCATTTTTGCTACGGTACAATTCCAATTTAAGACTGTTCTAATTTTAACTTTTAGAGCTTGACTTTGATGTGGTTCTCCATGATTTATAAATGTTAAAGTTGGTGAAGATTTAAAATGTTTTAGCCAATCCATTAATTCATTTTGATCTGCATGACCCGAAAAAGCATTTATTTTGAAAACTTCAGCATTAATTTTGTGATATTCTCCAAAGAATTTAATTTCAGAGTCCCCAGATAATAGGGCTCTTCCTCTTGTTCCTTCAGCTTGAAAACCTACAATTAAAACACTATTTCTTTTGTCTGATATATATTTATTTAAATAATGTAATACTCTTCCACCTGTTATCATGCCACTACCAGCTAATACAATTTTAGGACTATTATCATTAACTACAGCTTTTGAAGCTTTAACACTGCTTATTAAATGAACTGTAGACAACATACTTTTTATATCTTCCTCTGTTAATTTATGAATTTTATTATATTTAAAGTAAACCTCTGTGGCATTTACACCCATTGGGCTATCTAAAAAAATCGGGATATTTGGTAATTGTTTTTTACGTTTTAAAACACTTAGTAAGTATATTATTTCTTGGGCTCTTTCAACAGAAAATGTTGGAATTATTAAAATTCCCTTTTTGGCATATGTATGGTTAATGTATTTTAAAAGTTCATCAGAAATTGAAACTTCTTTATGCACTCGGTTTCCATAAGTTGATTCAACTATCAAATAATCAGCATAATCTATATATTCAAATTTTGGTAATAGGATTGGTTCGGTTCTACCTATATCTCCAGAAAAAGCAATAATTTTTTCATTCACCTTTATTAAAACAAATACACTTCCTAAAATATGACCACTATTTATAAATTTAAATTCTATTTCATCATTAAATTTATGCCATTTGTTAGATTCAAAAGTTTTTAAATGAGTAATAGCTTCTTTTGCATCATCCACATTATAAAGAGCTTCGGCAGGATTGTGTTTTGAATATTCATATTTATTTGCTCGTCTTGCATCTTCTTCTTGAATTTTACCACTATCTAACAATATAATTTCAGTTAAATCTTTTGTAGCTTCTGTACAATAGATTTCTCCTTTATATCCATTTTTAACTAATAAAGGTATATAGCCAGAATGGTCTAAATGTGCATGTGTTAATAAAACCAGATCGAGTTCATTAAGGTTTATTGGAAGCGTTTCCCAGTTCTTTTCGCGAAGTTCTTTAAGACCTTGAAATAAACCACAATCAATTAGAATTTTTTTATAATTTACTTCAAGTAATATTTTTGAACCTGTTACAGTACCAGCTCCACCTAAAAATGTTAGTTTCATATTAATAGATTTAAATTAATTAGAAATATTTGAGGTGCAATATCTATACTAATTTACAACTTTTAATTGACTAATATTGGCATTCATATTTAGTATTTTAGTAATTTAACAAAAGAATTAATTTAGAATAATTTATTTATGAAGAAATATAGAATTCAAAAAAATCCATTTGTAGTGCCAACAAATGATGGAAAATTAATTGAAGAACATTTTGGTTTAGCAAGTATTCTCTCAGAACTAAGTATTGCACATATGGTTGCTCCACCAAATTGGAGTGAACCATTTCAAACACCAGAATTTGATGAGTATACTTATATTATAAAAGGAAAAAAGCAATTTAATATTGATGGGGAAATTATTGTTTTAGAAACTGGTGAATCTATTAAAATTGAAAAAGGCGCTAGAATTCGCTATTCAAATCCTTTTAATTCACCTTGTGAATATTTATCAATATGTTTACCGGCTTTCTCTATGGACAAAGTAAATAGGGAAGAATAATATACCTTAATTAGTTTTTAATTCTTTTTCTTGTTAAATAAAACGGTAAATAAATTATTAGAAAATAAGGAATAAGTATTATTTCTCCAACAAGAATATAATATGGCCAGTCCCCCAAATAATCTAAAATAGATGCTCCTTCAGGTTTCCTATTTATGTAAAAGTAATTTGCACCTGTAATTTTGTTTATAATCAGCATAAGAATAAAATATGCTTGTAAAGCCAGGAAAGATTTAAACACGCTTTTTAGAGTTGGACGCATATTATAAATGTGAGTTATATATAATATGAACACAATTAAACCTGCGTGTATAATCCAATATTTTAAAAAATGAAAATGAGGAAATCCGTTTTTAATATCTGGGGTAATTATAGCTTGTGAGGTTCCTGCAAAAATCCAAAAAAGTAGAATTTCATAATATATTTTTTTACGAGTTATTGTTAAAACAGGTAAGAGTAATGCTATAAAATTACAAAGATGAAAAGGTAAATCATGTTTAATATCAAAACCTCTATTATAAATTTTTAAAAAGGTCCAAACCACAATAGTAATGGACATTGAGTATGCAAAAATATTTCCAATTTTAAATTGATTTTCTTTGGATACTGTTTTTGCCCAATTTATAAGAATAAAACCAAAAAGAGCAAAAGCCAAAATAGCTAAAATATGCTCAAAACCAAACAGGACAAAGTTATGATTGTCTTTAAAAAAAAAGGACTCTTTCAAAAAATAGTTTATTAAAAGCCCAATATACTAAAAAAATTAACTTTTCCCTTCGCAGGCTAATAATGTGTTTTTCATTAGCATAGCAATGGTCATTGGACCAACGCCGCCTGGAACAGGAGTTATAAATGCAGACTTTGGCGCAACACTTGCAAAATGAACGTCACCTGCTAAACGATACCCACTTTTTTTAGTTGAATCACTAATTCTAGTAATTCCAACATCAATAATTGTAACTCCATCTTTTACCATATCACCAGTTAAAAATTCAGGAATTCCTAATGCAGCAACAATTATATCGGCCTGTAATGTAAGTTCTTTTAAATTTTTAGTTCTACTATGGGCCACGGTTACAGTAGCGTTTCCGGCTTTACGTTTTTGGCTCATAAGTATACTCATTGGTCTACCAACAATATGACTTCTGCCAATAACTACAACATGTTTTCCCGATGTTTGGACATTATAACGTTCTAATAATTCTAAAATTCCAAATGGAGTAGCGGGTAAAAAAGAGGGTAAATCTAAAGTCATTTTACCAACATTCGTTGGGTGAAATCCATCAACATCTTTATCTGGATTAACAGCCATTAATATTTTTTGTTCATCAATATGTTTTGGTAATGGCAATTGAACAATAAAACCATCAATATCATTATTCGTATTTAATTTTTCAATTTCCTGTAATAATTTTTCTTCAGATGTTTCTTCTGGCAGATCTATTAAAGTAGAATTAAAGCCAACTAATTCACAAGCTTTTACTTTAGCATTTACATAAGTCATACTTGCACCATCCGTACCTACTAATATCGCAGCCAAATGTGGTGTTTTCTTTCCTTCTGATTTTAATTTTTTTACTGATTCTGCAATTTCAATTTTTAAATCTGCCGATGTTTTTTTTCCGTCTAGTAAAATCATTGTGATTAGTTTTAATTTTTTTATATAAAAAAAGGCAAACTTTTTCGTTTACCTATTTTATTTATTTTCCCATTCCTTTCATCATTTGCATCATTTGTCTACCGCCACCACCTTGCATCATCTTCATCATTTTACTCATTTGGGTAAATTGTTTTAGCAATTGATTTACTTCTTGAATTGTAGTTCCTGATCCCTTAGCAATTCTCTTTTTTCTTGCTGCATTTATAGTTTTTGGTTCGGTTCTTTCACCAGGAGTCATAGAATGTATCATTGCTTCAATGCCTTTAAAAGCATCATCATCAATATCAACATCTTTCATCATTTTTCCAGCACCAGGAATCATCCCCATTAAATCCTTCATATTACCCATTTTCTTGATTTGTTGAATTTGTTTCAAGAAATCATCAAAACCAAATTGATCTTTGGCAATTTTCTTTTGGATTTTTCTAGCTTCTTCTTCATCATATTGTTCTTGGGCACGTTCAACTAGAGAAACAACATCTCCCATTCCCAAAATTCTTTCAGCCATACGATCTGGATGAAAAACATCAATTGCTTCCATTTTTTCTCCAGTACCAATAAATTTAATTGGTTTGTCTACAACCGATTTTATAGATAAGGCGGCTCCACCACGCGTATCACCATCTAATTTTGTAAGAACAACACCTTCAAAATTTAGGATATCATTAAAAGCTTTTGCCGTATTTACAGCATCTTGACCAGTCATTGAATCCACTACGAATAAAGTTTCATGTGGGTTAACGGCTTTATGAATATTAGATATTTCGGTCATCATTGCTTCATCTACAGCTAAACGACCCGCGGTATCAATAATTACAACATTTTTTCCAGTCTCATTTGCATGTTTAATTGCATTTTGAGAAATTTCAACAGGGTTTTGATTACCTACTTCAGCATAAACTTCAACACCTATTTGCTCACCAACAACTTGTAATTGGTTTATTGCAGCTGGTCTGTAAACATCACAACCAACTAATAATACATTCTTATTTTTTTTGGTTTTTAAATAATTTGCAAGTTTTCCTGAAAATGTAGTTTTACCAGACCCCTGTAAACCTGACATCAAAATAATTGTAGGTGTACCTGATAAATTTATACCAACAGTTTCTCCACCCATTAAAGAAGTAAGTTCATCTTTAACAATTTTCACCATTAGCTGTCCAGGATTTAAAGATGTTAGTACATCTTGTCCTAAAGCTTTTTCTTTAACAGTAGCTGTAAAATTTTTGGCTATTTTAAAGTTAACATCGGCATCTAACAGCGCTCTTCTAACTTCTTTTAATGTTTCAGCAACATTAACTTCTGTAATTTTACCATGTCCCTTTAAAACATGTAGGGCTTTATCTAACTTTTCACTTAAATTATTAAACATATTCTTGCTTCAATTTTGAGATTTGCAAATATAATAAAAATGGATAAGAAACTATTTTTATAAACATCATTTTATCTTTTCTTTAAGATAATTGTTTGTTTATTAATTAATACTTTTCAATAAGGTTTATAATTAAATAATGAATGATGTATTTAAATAATTAACTTTTTTGAACCCATAACTTTGCCATATAAAATAGAATGTAAAACTATTATAATTGCGCAAACGATATAGTAATAATTATTACTTTCTATTTTTAAAAAATAGTTAAAATTTGTATGGATTTATAAAATAAAGAAATGAAAAAAATAATAGTAATTGGAGGTTTGTCGGCGGGTCCATCGGCAGCAGCAAAGGCTAGAAGAGAAGATGAAAATGCTGAAATAATACTTTTTGAAAAAGGAGCAAATATTAGCTATGCTACTTGTGGTATGCCTTATGCGTTTTCGGGTGTAATTGAAGATAGAAATGATTTAATTGTTGTAAAACCAGAATTATTACAAAACCGATTTAATATTGATGTTCATTTAAATGAAGAAATTATAAAAATTGACACTGAAAACAAAATTGTTTATTCAAAAAAAAGTGATTATAGTTATGATAAATTAGTTTTTGCCACGGGTGCAAAATCAATTGTTCCACCAATAAAAAATATTGAAAAAGCTACTAATTGGTCAACTTGCCGCTCTATGGTTGATTATGATAAAATCACTAAAGAAGGTTTGGCTTCTAAATCTAAACATATTACTGTTATCGGTGCAGGATTAATTGGAGTAGAAGTTGCTGAAAATTTGCGTGAAGCAGGAAAAGAAGTGACTTTAATTGAAGGAGATCATCAAATACTAAACATGTGGTTACCAAAATTTGGAAATTTTGCTGAACAAGTTTTAAAAGATAAAGGCATTGAAGTAATTACTTCTGGTCTAGTTTCAGAATTTGAATTAGATGAAAATTGGAAAATTAAAGGTGTAAAAATTAAGGATGGTAAAACTGTAAAAACTGACTTTGTAATTTTAAGTGTTGGTATTAAACCAAATACAGAACTATTGCTTGAAAACGGAGCTAAGCATATTTGGAATGGAGCCTTAAAAGTAAATGAGTATATGGAGACATCCATAAAAGATATTTACGCCGCAGGTGATAACGTGGCAATTAAAAATTTGCAGACAAGTAAGTTTGACTATTTTCCTTTAGGAACGCACTCAAATAAAGCTGGGAGAGCTGCAGGGGCTAATTCTGTGGGAAAAAATACCCCATTTAAAGGAGCTTATAAAACAGCTATTATAAAAGTATTTGATTATACTTTGGCAAGAACTGGTATGAATGCAAAAACATTGAAATATTTAAAAGTACCTTTTAAAACAGTTTTGACCATTGCAGGTGCTACTCCAGGTTATTATCCAGGACAAAAAGATTTAATTACTGAAATTTATTATAATTTTGAAACTGAAGAAATTTTAGGAGCCGAATTATTTGGAGAAGTAGGAGTTGATAAGAGGGTTGATGTTTTAAGTACTGCAATTTATGCTAAATTGAAAATAACAGATTTGGCACAATTAGATTTGGCTTATGCACCGCCATTTTCACCTGCAAAAGATCCTGTAGTTGTTACAAGTTTTGTATCTGAAAATATTGTGAATAATAAAAGCGAACAAATTTCAGTTGAAGAATTAGAAACATATTTAAATAATAATGATAGCTCAGATTATTTGTTGTTAGATGTTAGGACTGTTGCTGAATATGAAAAAGGGACAATTCCAAATGCAATTAATTATCCTTTGGATGAAATCAGACAACATATTGATTTTATTAAAAAACAAAATAAACCAGTTGTAATATTTTGTCAAAAAGGACTACGTGGTTATTTAGCTGAACTTATTTTAAAACATAATAATATTTTTACTAATGTTGTAAATGTTGCAGGTGGATTTAAATTATGGCAAATGTATAGCGACAAAATAGCAATACCAGAACCTGTTTATATAGATTAATGTATTAGAAATTTAATTTAATAGCACCTCTAATTTTTATAAAAAGTTAGAGGTTTTTTTATTGAATAATATGTGAAATTATTAATGCTAATTTATATTTTTTTAATTTTTATTACTGTAACTAATTAATATTTATTATATTAGACTATTAAAGTAATAAAAGTTACATAAGAAAACGTTGAAACTTTATTTCTTTTAACTCCAGTTTTCTACCCCAATTATCAATTCGATATCAAATAATTTGGTATATAATTAATTTACTAACCAATACATTTTTTAACTATGAGAACAAAAACAAATTTTATCGTAATTCTTGTATTTGCATTAATGGTAACCACATTTACTGTAACGGCACAGGAAGAAAAAGAATCCTATGGAATGGCTGAAATAACCTATATGCTTCCCAAAATAGGAATGGAAAAAGCTTTTGAAAGTGCTGTGAAATCACACAATCAAAAATATCACAAAGAAGGTGTTTTTAAAGCTTCTTTAGATTTGATTTTAACTGGAAAAGAAACGGGTTGGTATGTTTGGATTATGGGGCCTTGTACTTTTTCAGATTTGGATAATAGACCTACAGATGCTGCACATACAAATGATTGGGACAAAAATGTTTCTCCAAATGTTTTAAAATATGGAAGAAATGAATTTTGGCGTTACAATACAAAGCTTTCTTATCGTGGTGATGCTTCTGATTCTCCAAAATTTGAAAATATTTGGTTTGTTGATGTTAAAAAGGGGCAAGATTATAAGTTTAATGAATTTATAAAAAAAGTTAAAAAAGCTTATGAGAAAAAAGGGGAAGGTAACTTCAATATATATAACAATCAGTTTAGAGAAGGTAATGGAAGAGACGTTGCGATAGTTTGGGCATTTAATAAATGGGCCGATATGGATGAAGATGATGGAGGAATTAAAGAGTCTTTTGAAGAAATTAATGGAGAAGGTAGTTGGGATAATGCTCTTAAAGATTGGGCCGATTCAACAGAATCAATAAATTCTCAGGTTTGGAGAATTGGAGTAAATAAATAACAAAAAAAGCTGTTTAAAAAGAAAACAAAAATTGTTTTGTTAAAATGAGTTAAAGTAGGTAATAACTCAATATGATAAGGAATTTTACTTTTTAGACAGCCTTTTTTTTAGCACTTATATTGTTCGTGCATTTTAATATTTTTTTCAAGATTAGAAATAACCTTCTCAAGTCTACTAAGTTGCGTAGTTTCTCTTTTTGCCTCTGAAATATGACGAGCATATTCTTTTCTATAAGTATATGCCATGTTTTCAAAATTAATTTCAGCTAATTTATTTTTCTTAAAGGCATTTTTCAATAATTCAGGAATTTCTATTTCTTTTGATTTTACAGTTTTTTTATTGGCAACAATATCTAATAAAAAAGCTTCTTTAAAATAGTCAAATAACTTATTTTTATTTATTTCTGAAGCAGTTTCAAATTTTATTGTTCTTGTTTTTTGAGCACTACAATCACCTGAAAATAGTTGATGTTTATCACTCATAATAGCTCCTTCAAAAAAAGTTAGAGAAACATGGTTTTTATATGCTGAAAAACCACATACCATTTTATTGGAGCTAAATATTGGTCTGTTCCACTTCCAATCTTCAATAATATCTTGTTCGTTTTTATGAATTACTGATCGAATAATTTCGCTAATTTCCTTAGAAAATGAGGGTAAATTTTCAATATAATCATCAATTAAAAGAGGTGCTTCTGGATTTATTTTTGCCATTTGTAATTAATTGTACATACTAAATTAATAAATTAATTTGTTGCTTTTACAAATTTTATTGATGTAGTATTAACACAATAACGTTGTCCGGTAGTTTCTTTTGGACCATCATCAAAAATATGACCTAAATGCCCGTCACATGAAGCGCAAATAATTTCAGTTCTAATCATTCCATGAGATTTATCTGAAACATAATTTACAGTTCCTTTTATAGCATCATCAAAAGAAGGCCAGCCACAATGAGATTCAAATTTACTATTGGATTCAAAAAGTTGAGCATTACAAGCCGCACAGTGATAAGTGCCTTTTTCAAAATGAGATGTCAATCCACCTTCACTTGGTCTATCTGTACCTTTTTCACGCAAAACAAAATATTCTTGTGGAGTTAATTGTTCTTTCCACTCTTGTTCCGTTTTAGTTACTTTTTTCATCATGTTTTTTTTATTTTTTTCTTGAGAAAAACTATTGGTTGAAATTAATAAGCTTAAAATAAAAATTAAATAATAGCGGTTCATTTTTAAATATCTCTTTTTATGAATTCAATAATTCGGTTTACAACTTGGTTATCTTTTAATATACGCGTATGCCCCAAGCCATTCGTAATTAAAATTTCACCGTTCTTTAAGTTTTGACGAATATTGTAAGCACAACTTACACCAACTTCTTTATCTTGTGAATCATGAACTACAAAAATAGGAATAGTTACGTTTTTAGCTGCTACACTAGCTGAATAATTATCAATATCTTCACCAAATTTTTTATGAAAAGCTTTTTTCATTTTTATAACCATATTTGGTTTTAATTGAAGCTTATTTACAAAATGTATAATTATATCGGTGATAATATCTCCTGCACCAATAGTAACAGCTTTTTTAATATTCAACCCTTTTTTAACACTGTTTAAAACTGCCATACCTCCAAGTGAATGACCAACAGCAAATTCAAAAGGACCGTATTTTTTTTCCAAATGCATTGCAGTAGCAATAAATTCAGTCATCATTGTACTATTACTTTTAGATTTTCCATGTGCCGGAGCGTCAAAACTAATGGTCATAAATCCATTTTCTAAAAGTTTGTCAGCAATTTTATAGAGTTGTGTTCCTCTTCCAGACCAACCGTGAATTAAAAGTACTTTTCTTTTTGAGTATCCATAGGTATATACCATAACTTCTTTATCGAGATTTGGAATTAAAACCATTTCTTTTTGAGCACTTTTTGCCATCATTTTTTCTCTATCAGGTGTTTTATGCCTTATAGGGGTTCTAAAAAGTTTAATAACATATTTTGTTGCTATTGGAGGGCAAATAAACTGAAGAAATTTTCCAATATAAATTATTGTTGAAGGAATTTTTGGAACATTAATTGTAGTTGATATTTTGTTGGGGTTAGAATTCTTCATTTATTATATTAAATTTGTGGATAAAGATAGAATTTGTTACTTTAAACGAGAAATAACAATTAAAAAAATCAGAAAAATGAAAAAAGTAATTTCGATAGTTATGTTGGCACTGTTCATAGTTAGTTGTAGTACCGTGCCAATAACTGGAAGAAAGCGGGTTAATTTTGTTAGTGATGCTCAAATATTACCAGCAAGTTTTGCCCAATACGAAAGTTTTCTTGCCGAAAATAAAATTTCTGCAGATGTTGGTATGACGAATGAAGTTCAATCCGTTGGGATGAGAATATCTAAAGCTGTAGATCAATTTATGCGGGCAAATGGAATGGAAGCTGAAGCAAATAGTTATAGATGGGAATTTAATTTAATAGATGATCCGACTGTAAATGCTTGGTGCATGCCTGGAGGCAAAGTAGTTTTTTATACAGGTATTTTACCAATTTGTGACAATACTAATGGTGTTGCAGCAGTTATGGGACATGAAGTAGCCCATGCTTTTGCAAAACATGGACAAGAAAGAATGTCTACCGGTACTTTATTGCAATTGGGAGGTGCAGGAGTTGCTTTAGGAACTGCTAATAAAGATCCTAAAACTCAACAAATATGGAATACAGCTTTTGGTTTAGGAGCTCAGTTTGGAATCATGTTGCCATTTAGTAGAAATCATGAAACAGAAGCTGATAAATTGGGAATGGTATTTATGATTATGGCTGGTTATCAACCGGAAGAAGCTGTAAATGTATGGATTAGAATGAGCCAAAGAGCAAGTTCTGATCAGGCTCCGCCGGAGTTTATGAGTACGCACCCATCAAATCAAACAAGGATTAAAAATTTAAAAGCATTTTTGCCTGAAGCTGTTAAACTAGCTAAAAAATACAGTGCGCAGCCAGTAAGTTCAAATCAATAAAAAATTAATAGAAATAAAATAAGTATATTGTAAACCGTTCTCAATTTTGAGAGCGGTTTTTTATTTTTAAACTATGTTAAAAAAAGGGGATAAAAAATTAATAAACGGATGGGCGTTTTATGATTGGGCCAATTCAGTTTATTCATTAGTTATAAGTACTACAGTTTTTCCAATGTATTATGAAGCAGTTACCAATAAAGGAGGAAATGTTCATTTTTTAGGGACGGATTGGCACAATACTACGTTATATTCTTATTCATTGGGTGTATCTTTTTTAATAGTTGCTTTTCTATCTCCAATTCTTTCAGCAATAGCAGATTATACAGGGAATAAAAAGCGTTTTATGCAGTTTTTCTGTTTGTTGGGGTCACTTTCGGTTATGTCACTTTTCTTTTTCACAGGAAAAGAAAATATTTGGATTGGAATTGTGTTTGCTATGTTGGCGAGTATCGGGTTTTGGGGAAGTATTGTTTTTTATAATGCTTATTTACCGGAAGTAGCAGAACCTCAAGATCATGATAGGGTAAGTGCAAAAGGATTTATGTTAGGTTATGCCGGCTCAGTTTTATTATTAGCTTTTAATTTATCGATGGTAATGAAGCCAGAATTATATGGTATCACGGATTCAACATTGCCTGCACGAGTATCATTCTTAACAGTTGGTATTTGGTGGTTTGGATTTGCACAGATTACATTTAGTCGTTTACCAAATAATCCTTTTAAAAGAAAACCAGAAAAAGATTATATTTTTAAAGGGTATCGGGAATTACAAATTGTATTAAAAGAAATAAAAACACAAGGGCAGCTAAAAATACTATTAATTTCATTCTTTTTATATAGTATTGGTGTTCAAGCCGTAATTTTATTAGCATCTACTTTTGGAACTAAAGATTTAGGGCTAGAAGACCAAAACTTAATTATTACAATTTTATTGATTCAATTAGTTGGGATAGTAGGAGCCTTTTTCTTTTCTAGGTTATCTGCAAAAATTGGAAATATTAAAGCATTGAAAATAACAGTAGTTATTTGGGCATTTGCTTGTGCAGGAGCCTATACATTGCATAGAGATGATCCAGATGTAAACTTAAAGTTCTATATTTTAGGAGGTTTTATTGGTTTAGTTTTTGGTGCTATCCAAACATTATCTCGTTCAACTTATTCGAAATTAATTCCTGATGAAACTCAAGATCATGCAACCTATTTTAGTTTTTATGATGTAACTGAGAAAATAGCAATTGTTATTAGTATGACAATTGCAGGTATTGTTACATCTTACACTAATTCTTTACGCTTATTTATACTTATTTTGGCTGTTTTTTTTATAGCTGGATTTATAGTTTTAAGTTTTATGAAAAAGACTAAATATGTAAAATAAAAGTAGCAATGATGTTTTTTCAAACAGAACTAAATTTAAAACCGGTAAAAAGAGGTTTCCATTTAATAACTTCTGAAATTATTAATGCAATGCCAGAAATTAAACAAATTTCAATTGGGCAATTGCAAGTTTTTATAAAGCACACTTCAGCAAGTTTAACCATTAATGAAAATGCAGATTCTTCAGTAAGAACAGACTTTGAAAGTCATTTTAATAAAATGGTTCCTGAAAATATGCCATATTATATCCATACTTACGAAGGTTCAGATGATATGCCAGCTCATATTAAAGCATCCCTTTTGGGAACCTCAGTTCAAATACCAATTACCAATGGAAAATTAAATTTAGGTATTTGGCAAGGTGTTTACTTATGCGAACATAGAGATTATGGTGGTTCGAGAAAATTGGTTTTAACGGCTTTTGGAAACTAAATTTTTATTTTCTATAAAAAAAGAAAAAGCATTTTTTAAATTTATTTTTGCTTGTTCGGTTAATCCAATTTCAATATCCCATTCATATCCTTGGATTTTAATAATATATGCTTTTGGTTTTTTGTTATAGATTGTTTCACAAAGATTTAAAATTTGATTAGGAGGAACTTCATGCGTTGAAAAAGCAACTTGTTCAGCGGGAAATATGCGTTTAATTTCAAATTCTTTTGGAATATCTGTTTTACAAGCATCAACAAAAAAAACTGTTTCATATTCGCCAATTAACTCAGCGTCTTCAACCATTAACTGATATTTATACAATAAATTTTCAGAGTTAAAACCATTTTTTTCTAATATTTCTAAAAAACTCCAGCCAAGACCATCATCTTGGCGAGTATTATTTCCTATCCCAATTATTAAAGTGTTATCTAATTTTTTCATCAATTAAGTTTCCGTTAGTATCTTCTAATTGAACTATTAATGGCATTTGACCTAAGGCGTGTGTTGCACAACTTAAACAAGGATCATATGCCCTAATTGCCATCTCAACCTGATTTAGCATTGGTTCAGTTATTTCAGGTTTTTCACTAAGAACCTCATTCGCTACAGCTCTAACGCCTCTATTCATGGCTTCATTATTGTGTGTGGTAGAAACTATTAAATTACACTTAGTTATTAATCCCTTATCATCTGTATGGTATTCATGAATAAGAGTTCCTCTAGGAGCTTCAATAATTCCAATACCTTTATTTCTCGGAGTCCCTGTTGAAACTAAATCAGTCCCCATTAAATCGTCATCTAACAATAATTCTTTTATTAATTCAGCACAATGAAGCATTTCAATTAAACGCGCCCAATGTGTGTGCATTGTCATATTGTTAGGCTTGTTTTGTGTATAAGCTTTAAAAATTTGTCGCTCGACTTCAGCAAAAGGCGTTGTAATATGTGAGGAAGTATTTAAACGAGCTAATGGCCCAACACGGTTCCAACCTTTTTCTCTTCCATATTTTGTCATATATGGAAATTTTAAATAGGACCAAGGTTCAACTGCTTCTTTAAAGTGATAGCGATATTCAATATCTTCAATGTTTAGTAGTTCGTTTCCTTCAGAATCAATAGAACGAAGGCGACCATCATATAACTCAAGAGCTCCTGTCTCTTTATCAACTAAACCTAAATGATTTGACGGATAAGCGGCAAAATTATCAATCCATTCACCATTTTCAAGATGATAGTTTTTCATAAAATCTATTACTTCTTTCGACCATGCTATCATTGTATCCACATTTGGAATTTCTTTTCCATCTAAGAAATACTCTCGCTCTTCTTTTGTAAATGTTTTATGAACTCCTCCTGGAACGGCCAAAATTCCGTGAATTTTTTTACCTGCTAAAGCTTTAATTATTTCTTGCCCAAACTTTCGCATTAAAATACCTTTTTTTGCAAGTTCTCTATTTTCTGAAGCTACGGCAACAATATTTCGTTTTTCAGCAGGAGCATTAATTCCAAATAAAATATCAGGTGAAGCTAAGTAGAAAAAGTGTAGTGAATGCGATTGAAAAACTTGACCATAATGCAATAGTCTACGTAATTTTGTTGCAGTTGGAGTTAAGTTTTCAGGATCTACACCAACTAATTGATCAATTGCTTTTGCAGCAGCAAGGTGATGGCTTACAGGGCAAATTCCGCATAAACGTTGTACCAAAACTGGCGCTTCCCAATATGGGTGACCTTGAATAAATTTTTCGAAACCTCTAAATTCTACAATATGTAAAAAGGCATCTTCAACTTTTCCCTTTTCATCCAATTTAATGGTTACTTTTCCGTGGCCTTCAACTCTTGTTACTGGCTCTATAACTATTTTTCTTTTACTCATTTTTCAGATGTTTTGATTTTAGTCATATTTAAATTCTGGGTAAGCGATTGAATATTCTTCTTCAAATAAAATACTTTTGACTACATTCCATATATGATTTGCATTTGGAGGACAACCAGGTATGTGATAATCAATTTCTACGATTTCACGATTTGAATATACTTTATTCAAAATTTTTGGAATGTCTTCGTGATTTGGAATTATAGTTTCTCCTTCTTCACTTGTCATGGAGTTTAAATAAGCTTCTTTTAAACACTCTTCTAAAGGTACCGTATTTCTTATTGCTGGAACTCCTCCCCAAATAGCACATTCACCAACTGAAATTAGAATGTCGCAATTTTTACGGAATTCTCTTAATACTTCAATATTATGAGTGTTGCAACAGCCACCTTCAATTAAGCCAATATCGCAACGCTCACTAAAAGTTTTAATATCTGTTATTGGAGATTTATTAAATTCTACTACTTCAAGTAAATCTAACAAACCTAAATCAATATCAAGCATAGACATATGGCAGCCAAAACAACCTGCTAATGAAGTTGTAGCAATACGCTTTTTTTTATTTGTTGTTTTGTGTTTTTTTATTTCATTTAAAGGAATCATTTTACCTTTTGGACCATAATCAAATTGACGGTCTCCAAATGGTTTTCCAAAAGTTTTACCTTTAACTAAAATTGAACCTGTTGGACAAATATGCATTGCATGTTCTGCCTGAGCATCGGATAGTTTTGCTTCTTGTTCATAATCAACACCAACAACAGTATCATTCCCTCTATTTGTGAAATTAAATACTTTAAAACCATCATTTGTTATAACCTCTTCAATACATCTTTTACATTTAATACAACGATTTTGATTTACAACAATACGTTCCGGACGAGCATCAACAACACGATCAACAAATAAATGAGGGAAACGTGTAAATCTAATTCCGGTTTCGTAACCTAAATTTTGCATTTGACAATCTCCACTTTTTTCGCAAGAAGGGCAGAAGTGGTTTCCTTCAACAAACATCATTTCTAAAATGGCTTTTCGGGCATCTAACAATTCTGCAGAGTTCACCTCAATATCCATTCCTTCTTCAACGTTTACTGTACATCCAGCAATGGTTCTTCCATTATTCTTTACAGTACAAACCCTGCAAGTTCCTAATGGGTTTAAATGTTTAAAATGACAAAGCGTAGGAATGAAAATTCCATTTTGTTTAGCTGCTTCAATTAGATTTTGACCTTTTTCGGCGGAACATTGTCTTCCGTCTATTTTAAATGATATATTTTCCATTTGAATTGGTTTTCAAGCTATAATTGTGTGTCTTTTATAATACTATCAAATTCGTGTATTGCATCTTCCATATCAAACTCTACCGTTTTGTCAAAGTTTGCCGGAGCAATTTTTACATTAAAGTAATCTTTGAATTTATCAACTGCAGTTGTAACAGTATTTGCAGATGATTTACCAAGCCCACATCTGCTTGTAAGTTTTATTATTTTACCCCATTGTTTCATTTCATCAATGTCTTCCTGAGCACATAAACCTCTCTGAATTTTTTTTATCTTTTCGGTTAAAATATAATTACCAGCTCTACAAGGTGTGCAAACTCCACAAGATTCTTCTTTAAAAAATTCCATAAAATTTCTTAATATTTGAAGAATATCTCTGTTTCTATTAAAAACCATAAAAGATCCACCACATAAAATATCTTCTTTACAAATTCTTCGATCAAACTCAGTGTTATTTACACATTCACCCGATGGACCACTTACTTGAACAAAATAAGGAGCAGTTGCCTGGCTCATTTCTATGCTTAATAATTCTCTAATTGTCGTTCCAAATTCAATTTCATAAATACCAGGTTTTGCAACATCACCAGAAATACTTATTAATTTTGTTCCAGGAGATTCTTCAGTACCGAGGTTTAAAAAATAATCTTCACCCAATTCAATAATTCTTGATGCAAACGCCAATGTTTCAACATTATTAACAATTGTTGGCTTGTGTTTAAAACCGTGTTTTGTTGCAGACCACATACGCACAGGAGGTTCTCCACGGCGACCTTCCATAGATTCTATTAAAGCGGATGCAGCTCCGCAAACATAAGAGCCTGCCCCAAGTTGAATTCGTATATCAAAATCAAATCCATTAATATCTTTTATGTTTTTACCAAGTAAATTAGCGGTATGAAATTGCTGAATTAAGTTTTCTAGCTCTTCTTTAAAAAATTGATATTCAGCACGTAAATAAATAATGCCTTCTTTAGCACCAGTTGCGTAACCAGCTAAAATCATTCCTTCAATTACTAATCCTGGCAAGTGTTGAAAAATTGCGCGATCTTTAAAAGTTCCAGGCTCTCCTTCATCTGCGTTACAAATAATATATTTTGCATCATCTTCATTATTTTTACACGATTGCCATTTGTAGCCAACTGGAAAAAACGCACCACCCAATCCCAGTAATTTAGATTTGGAAATTTTATCTATTATTTCCTGAGGAGTATATTTAAGTCCTTTTAGAATACTTTTTCCCATTTCATATGGTCTAAATATTACGGTTTTATCTTCTTCAGGCGTGTATCTAATTTTGCTTTTAGTTTTACTTGCAAAATCTTTTACATTTTCTCCATTTCTAATTTTTTGAATAATTAATTTAACTTTATTAGGTGTTAAATCTGTAAATGGTTGAAAATTGATAAGAGCAGCTGGTTCCTGATCATTCAACCCAATACAAGAAGTTTCAAATAAAGAAAATTCCTCGTTTCCTTGTTCATTAAAAGTACAACCAGTTTCTTTTTCAATTGTGGTTTTAACTGTTGAAAAACCTTTTAATTCGGAAATGATATTGTTATTTAAATAGATGGTGTGTTTCCCTGTTGGTTTTTTATGAAAAAAATGATAAAAAGAGATAACGCTTTCAATTTCAATATTTGACACATTTAATTTATTTGATATCTCAGAAACTGCTTCATCTGAAATAAAACCATATTGATGTTGGTATTGCCAAAGTTTGTTTAATAGATGTGTTCTATCCATAAGAAAATGTATTGATGTTTGATGTAACTAAAATTACAAAAAAAGCATTTTTTATTTAGGAATTTAACACGCATTGAATCGTTTTATTTAAAATGAAAATTATTTTAGGAGACATTTGTTTTAGTTTAAAAAATTTAATGATTCTCCTGATAAAATATATAAAACCATAGTATTTATTAAATTATTAATTTATTAAATTCATAAAAAACCACTTATTAAATTTATAATTAGTTAATTATGATTGATTATTTGGCTTAAAAATAAATAATTATGCAATAAATTAAACTCAAGTTATTACTTGAATTTATTAATCAACTTCTTCTAATTGAGTGTTTTTAATTAAATTGTCATATTCATAAACGGCATTTTGCATATCAAATTCAATTTTACAATTGTTATCACACGTAGTTACTTTTAGATTAAAATAATCATCAAATTTATCAATAGCCATTATAAATGTATTTGCAGAAAATTGCCCTAAACCACATCTACTGGTCAATTGCATAATTTTACCCCATTCTTTAATATCCTCTAAATCTTTTGTGGTACAAATTCCTCTTTTAATTTTTTTAATTTTTTCATAAAGAATTTGATTTCCTGCTCTACAAGGTGTGCAGGATCCACAAGATTCTTCTTTAAAAAATTTGACAAAATTTTCTATAATTCGGGTAATACTTCTAAAATTATTAAATACCATAACAGACCCACCACAAATTAAATCCTCTTTACAAATTTTTCTATTGAATTCAGAATTGTTAATACATACTCCAGAGGGACCACTAATTTGTACATAGTGAGGAGAAGTAGCTTGGCATAACTCTAATAACTTATTTACAGTCATTCCCCATTCAATTTCATAAATTCCTGGTTTGGCAACATCACCGGAAATACTTAATAATTTGGTTCCTTTACTCTTTTCTGTTCCAATTGATGAAATAAATTTTGTATCTAATTCTATAATTCTAGCTGCTTTTGCAAACGTTTCAACATTATTAACAATGGTAGATTTTCCCAAATAACCAATATCTGTTGGAAAATACTTTCTAATTCTCGGTTCTCCACGCTTTCCTTCCATAGATTCTATTAAGGCAGTTTCTGCTCCACAAACATATGCACCGGCACCTAAAATGATTTTAATTTTAAAATTGAAGTTTTCGATTCCTAAAATTTGTTTACCTAAAAATCCTTTTTGTTTAAATTCTTCAAGAGTATTTTCAATTTTTTTAAGCAGGTATTTGTATTCAGCTCTTAAATAAATAAAACCTTTTTTAGCTCCAGTTACATAGGCGGCTATAATCATACCTTCAATAACCAATCCTGGTAAATTATTTAGTAATGATTTATCTTTAAAAGTTCCAGGCTCACCTTCATCTGCATTGCAAATTATATATTTAGTTTTATTACTATTTTCTTTACAGGATTTCCATTTTATTGCGGTTGGAAAAAAAGCACCTCCTTGGCCATCTAGTTGAGAATCACTTATAATTTTTAAGATTGAATTAACATCCTTGGTTTTTAGTTTTTTTAAGGATGTACCTAACTTGTAATCTCTAAAAAAAATTGATTTTTCTTCTTTAGGAGTGTACTGTATTTTACTTTTTGGGTTATTTGAAATTTCTTCAGGATGAGTTCCACTTTTTAATTGCCTGATTATTAGTTTAACTTTATCTGGTGTTAAATCTGTAAATGGATAAAAATCAATTAGTGCTGCTGGTTCTTGATCACTTAATCCAATACACGAAGTTTCAAAAAGTGAGAATAACGGATCTTTACAATATGCACCGAAAGTACAGCCAGTTTCTTTTTCAAAGGCAGCTTTCACTTTTGAAAACCCTTTAAACTCGGATACAATACTGTTGTTTAAGTAAATGATGTGTTTTCCAGTTGGTTGAAGGTGAAAAAAGTGGTAAAACGAAATAACTCCTTCAATTTCAATTTTTGATACATTTAGTTTTTGAGCGATTTCAGTAATAGCTTTATCTGATATGTAGCCATAATTATTTTGAAATTCCCAAAGGCGAGATAATAGCTCCGTCCTTTTCATAATAAAATAATTTAGTATTAAAAACTATATAAATTTACAACACAACTTATTGATAACCAATATAATTAATTTGATTTTGGTAGAATTATTGAAAAATTATATTTTCTAGTAATCAATTATAATATTGTTATTTTAAAACAATTAGGATGATTATTAAATTTTGAAAAAGCGTTTTTAATGAGAATATTTTAATATTCCTAAAATAGTATTATCAATTTAGGCAAAGTTTAAGATTCGTGTTACTTAGTTTCATTATAAATAGTTAATTACGTGTTAATAATTGAATTTTTTTAATAAGACTAACTAGTATTATTTATAGTATTTTTGATGCTTAAATTTTTTATCTAAAAACCATGAAAAAACTAATCACCCTATTTACAATTTTAGTAACAGTAACTGTTACTTCACAAAACTTTCAATTACACAGAGATTTTGAAAGGGATCATTTTACAACAACATTTGAAATGTTCAAAATGGATAAATACGGTAGCACGTTTACTTTTATCGATTTTGATTACAATGCAGCGGTAGGAACGGGCTCTGCATATTATGAAATTGCACGTGTTTTAAAAACTGAAAAAATGCCTGTTGGTTTACACGTAGAATACAATGCGGGATTGTCAAATGCATTTAGTTTTAATGAAGCTTGGATTTTTGGAGCTAATTATTCTAAAGGTGGTGCAAAATGGGGTTTTTCAACCTATGCAGGTTATAAAGCATTTACAGGAGCTGGAAAAGGAAATTTTCAAGTTACAGGAACTTGGTATATTAATTTAATTGAAAATAAATTGACGTTTTCTGGTTTTGCAGATTTATGGACAGAAAACGGTTTGTCTGATAAAACAGTATTTTTATCTGAACCACAATTATGGTATCATTTAAATAAGAGTTTTTCAATAGGAGGTGAGGTAGAATTAGCAAATAATTTTGCTTATGAGTTTGAGTTTAAGGTGAGGCCAACCTTAGGAATAAAGTGGAACATTTAAAAATATAAATTATGTTAGACAAATTTTTTAAAATCACAGAAAATAAATCAACTTTAAAAACAGAGATTGTAGCTGGGATTACCACTTTTATGACAATGGTGTACATTTTAGCAGTAAATCCAAGTATATTAAGTGCGGCAGGAATGGATAAAGATGCGGTATTTACTGCAACTGCATTATCCGCAGTTATTGCAACCTTAGTGATGGCTTTAGTTGCTAAATTGCCGTTTGCATTGGCTCCAGGAATGGGTTTAAATGCATTTTTTGCGTTTACAGTAGTACTAGGTATGGGATATTCCTGGCAATTTGCGTTAACCGCAGTTTTTTTAGAAGGAATCATATTTATAATTTTAACTGCTTTTAATATTAGAGAATTAATAGTGAACTCTATTCCTTTAAATTTAAAACACGCGGTTTCAGTAGGTATTGGTTTATTTATAGCATTTATTGGTTTAAAAGGAACAGGATTAATTGTAGACAATCCAGCAACTTTAGTAAGCTTAGGAGATATGAAAAATCCTGCGGTTTTAGTTGGAATGGCTGGAGTTATTATTATTGGAGTTTTATTAACAAAAAAAGTAAAAGGAGCAATTTTAATTGGAATTCTAGCATCAACAATTATTGGATTATTTGTTGGCGTAACTGTTGTTCCTGAAAGTTTTACTTTTGTAAGTTTACCCCCTTCAATAGAACCTATCTTCTTTAAATTTGATTTTTCTCAAATTTTTACATTAGATATGTTATTGGTATTATTTACATTTTTATTTGTTGATATGTTTGACACTGTTGGGACCTTGGTTGGTGTTTCTTCAAAATCTGGAATGTTGGATAAGGATGGAAATGTTCCAAGAGTAAAACAAGCTTTATTTGCAGATTCAATAGGTACTTTTGTAGGAGCTATGTTGGGTACATCAACAGTTACTACTTATGTAGAAAGTGCTGCAGGTGTTGCTGAAGGAGGAAAAACAGGTATGACAGCTTTAACAGTTGCAGGAATGTTTGCATTGGCTTTGTTTTTCGCTCCAATTTTTATGATTATTCCAGCGGCGGCCACTGCGCCTGCTTTAATAATTGTTGGATTATTTATGATTTCTCCAATTATGAAAATTGATTTAACAGATTTTACGGAAGCAATCCCTGCATTTTTTACAATTATTATGATGCCTTTAACCTACAGTATTGCTGAAGGTATTGTTTTTGGAATGTTATCTTATGTATTGTTAAAAATTCTTACTGGAAGATTTAAAGAAATTAAGCCTATAATGTATATAATAGCGATATTATTTATTATTAAATTTTATATATAATACGCTATTAACTTAAATAAAAAAAACCTTCTTGTTATTTCAAGAAGGTTTTTTTTATGTTGTCTCGTCCTAATATAGAGTTACACTTAACACTAGATATTTATATAAATAAGAGATTCTGAATCAAGTTCAAAATGCCGTTTTCAATACTTTTTACAAAGCTTTTTTTAGTTATTTAACTACAATTATTCCTTAATTTCTTCAGGATTAATAACTTCTTTTGTTTTAGGTAAAATTAAATTAAGAATAACACCAACTACAGAGGCCAATCCAATACCTGCTAAAGAAAAGTTTCCAATTCCCATTTGTGCTCCTCCAATACCAACAGTTAAAATAACCGAAACAATTACTTGATTTCTTGTAATTGAAAAATCTGTTTTGGCATCTATCAAAGTTTTAATTCCAATACTTGCAATCATTCCAAAAAGAAGTAACATTATACCTCCAAGCACAGCTTGTGGAATCGTTTTTAAAATGGCACTTATTTTACCAACCAATGAAAATACAATAGCTGTTATTGCCGCAATTCTTAATACTCTAGGATCCGTTATTTTAGTTAAGGCAACTGCACCAGTTACTTCTGAATAGGTTGTATTAGGAGGTCCTCCCATAAAACCAGCAAAAGCAGTGGCAACACCATCTCCTAATAAAGTTCTGTGTAATCCAGGATCTTTTACAAACTTTTTATCTGCAACTCCACTAATAGCATACATATCTCCAATATGTTCTATAATTGGTGCAATTGCTACTGGAATCATATATAAAATAGCTCCCCAATTAAACTCTGGAGTTGTAAAATTAGGTAAGGCAAACCAAGCAGCATCATTAACACTAGAAAAGTCAACCAAGCCAGAAATAATGGAAATAAAGTAACCAACGAGAATCCCAATAAATATTGGAATTAATTTAATTAAACCTTTGGTGTAAATTACAATAATAATAGCTGTAATTAGAACTGTAAGCGCTATTGGCCAATTAGTTTTAGCCATATCAACTCCAACAGATGCTAAGGACAATCCAATTATCATAATAACTGGACCAACAACAACAGCAGGAAATATTTTTTCTATAACCCTTAATCCCCATAATTTTACAATTCCGGATACAATACCGTAAACAATACCTACAGCAATTATTCCTCCTAGTGTTCCCGGATAACCATACAGTTTGGTTGCCGCAATAATTGGTGCAATAAAAGCAAAACTACTCCCTAAAAAAACAGGTACTTTTCCTTTTGTAATTACGTGAAAAATGAGTGTTCCAACACCAGCAGTAAATAACGCTATTGAAGGATCAATGTCGATTAAAAGTGGAACCAAAACGGTTGCCCCAAAGGCAACAAATAAAAATTGAATTCCAATAATTACGCGTTTTACTGGATTAGAAGTGTCGGTAAAAGTTTGAGATGATTTCATAGGGTGGTATAAATTTTAAACTCGCTAATTTAGGTATAAAAACAAAACAACCTTAAGTAGTTAGCTTAAGATTGCTTATTAAAATAGAAATTTAGAATGATTCTATAAAACTAGATGTCAAATTTGATACTTGCAATAAAATTTCGTCCAATATTTTGAATTCCATCTATTTTTAATCGCGATAAATGCGAAAAATAATTGGTATTAAACACATTGTTCATATTTATATTTACATTAAAAGAAGTATTGGAAATATTAATTGTTCCACCAGCTCCAATATTTACTAAATTATAGCCTTTAGTTGAAGATTCAAATTCACTAATATTATTTTGTTTCAATGTGCTTTCTAAAGAAATTGATGCAAAACCATTTTTAAAGGTTTCATTTGAATTAAATTCAGCTCTTAATGTATTTGTAAGTTTATTAGCCGGAATTAAAGGTAGAAAATTACCCTTATTTTGTTTACCAATTACAAACTCAAAACTGCTATTTAAATGTAGCCAATCTAGTGGATGAGGATGCAAATGAAAACCAAATTCTCCTCCATACAATTTTGCGTCGTCTTGCGTGTATTTATATATAGCATATGTATCTTCAAATTCTCCTGTTGGAGAAACAAAAATATAGTCATTAATATAATTATAAAAACCGTTTGCAAAAATTTCAAAGTGGTTTGTATTGTATTCCAAGGCAATATCAGATTGAAAATTCTTTTCGCTTTTTAAGTTGTTATTACCAATTTCAAACCTGTTGGAACCATGATGGACACCATTTGAAGTAAGTTCTGCTAAATTAGGTGCTTTAAAACCTGTAGCTAAATTTATTCTGCTTGTTATTTTTTTAAAAAGTAACGATTTATACCCTAAGGAAGCAGTAAAGTTTTTATATGTGTTATCAATTGCTTCAAAAATATGTTCTTCATCATCATGCGAAACAATATGTTTTTCTGAAGAAATACTTCTTGAGTCGAATCTTAAACCACCTTGAATGGTGCTTTTCTCCCAATCAATTGCGCTTGTAAAAAATACACCAAAATCATCTGTTGTGGCATCTGGTATTAAAATTTCTTCACCATAATTTTTATTTGTTTGATGTAAACCCTGAATTCCTACAATAGTTTCAATATTTCCAAAATTTGGTAAGTGCCATTTGGTATCATAACTAAAGGTTTTCAATTTTAAATTTAAGGATGCTTCAATTGTTTCGTTATGGCTGGTATGAGATTCTTCTGTCTCTTCATTTTCGTGTTCTTCAAACTCTTTTCTATCATTTACAGTAAACCCTAAAGTTGTAACAACCTTTGAATTTGGTAAAAACACAATATTATTAAAACTTAACATCTTAGTGCTTAAATCCTGATAAGGCAGTAAGGGTGTTTTATGTGAATTTTGAATGCCAATTTCTTCTGGAATTCCAATTTTAGAATTGTTAAAATTAAAGCGTAAAGCGCTTGAAATAAGATTGTTTGAAAATCCAATCGCTGTGTTAAAATTGGTTTCGTTAAATCGTGTGTTTGTAATTCTTTCGCTATTTGCTGTTTTATAATCACTATGTTGGTTATGTGCTCCATTTACTAAAAATTTCCAAGAATTGTATGATTGCTTTACTCCAAAACCAGTTGAACTACCTTGAGTATTTGAGTAATACGTTTGGTTAAAATTAAAATCGAACAAATTAGATTCGGCAAATTTTGTAGGATTAAAATAAAGTACTCCCCCCAAGGCATCTGAGCCATATAGAAGTGAAGCGGGACCTTTAATTACTTCTACACTTTCAATACTTGATTCATTGATACCCAAGCCGTGTTCGTCACCAAATTGCTGATTTTCTAGTCTTATTCCTTGAGTATAAACTAATACTCTGTTGCCACGTAAACCTCTAATTACGGGTTTTCCGATTCCAATTCCTGTTGAAACCTGTGAAACTCCTGCAATAGAACTTATTCCGTCAATTAAAGTAGCAGCTCCTTTATTTTTTAATTGTTGAACCGTGGCTCGTTCAACTTTCATTACATTTTCTGATTGTAATTTATTAAATGCGGTTGAAACAATTATTTCATCCATTTTAAAAACAGCTTCTTTTAAAGTGAAATTTATGACGATTTCATTTTGCTGAAAGTTTATGTTTTTAGTTTGTGTTTCGTAACCAATATAAGCTACAGTAATTTTAATTTGAGAATTGGGTAAATTTATTAATTCATAGATACCATTTTCATTAGTTGAAGTTCCTTTTTGTAAATCTTCAATATAAACTTCAACTCCTAAAAGCGGTTCATTTTGTTCGTTTGTAATTTTACCAGATATTTTATTTTGCGAATATGCAATAAATGATAATCCTATAAATAGGATAGATATTTGAAATTTCATGTTTCATATTTTTATTGATAATTAGTTTTTTTTAATTACTAAGCCAATAAAACTGGTGGTCCTCTAGAAGTTTTATAATAAAGTTTAACAGAAGTAATTTGATGTTCTGCTTTGTAAAATTTTTCAATGTTTAACTTACTATCGTAAGCAGTATAGTTAGAATTAAAATCAATTGTATCTGTATTAATTTTAAAGTGAAAGACAGAACAGTCAATTTCATGTGAATCAAAATGAAGCTTATTTTGTGATTTACAAACTAAATGTTCGTGAGTTTCAAATGAATGCGCAAACTGTACTGCAAATGGAAGCAATAGAGTAGTAACAAGTACAATTGAAATTATATGTTTAATTTGTGACTTTATAACTTATTTTATTTAAACACAAAATTACAAAATGATTTTAATCTTTAATGCCAAATTTATTTAAAATAACTTCCAATAAACACCATTTAGTAATAGATGACTGCAATAAGTTTGCACCAACAAATGCCGTAAACCATAACCAATTGATATTTACTTTAATTGCAAGTATTAAGCTTATTAAAATAAATGTACCTGCAACAGCTCTAACAACTCTTTGTTTCATAATTATTTATTTTTTTAATTTGATTTTTCTACATTTAAAACAACTACATGAATTTTTGATAGTGTTTTTTGAGTTTCATTAAATTCATTTGCATATTTAAATACGAGCTCGGTTTGTTCTTCAGTTGCAAAAGCATAAAAAAGCATCGATTCATTTTGATTCATTTCTGAAGCAAACCAATTGCTTTCCACAGATTCTTCGGTTGAATCTCTAAAACCGTTGATATTTGCAAAAGAGAATATTTTAACATCCGATTTTTTTAAAATTTGTTTTATTTCTTTTTCAAAAACTCTAATGGCTGTAATAATTAGTAATTTCATATGGTATTTTTTAAGTTAATTTTAACTAGTTGTGTATTGTCAAACTGAGCCTGTCGAAGTTTAATATATTTCAACAAGCTCAATAGACAAAAAAAGTTACTTTTTTATAATCTCACATTTTATTTTTCCCACTTCTTTCTTTCTGTCATATAATAAATTAGCGGAACCACAATTAATGTTAGTAATGTTGAAACAATTGCTCCAGCAACTAACGATATTGCCAACCCTTGAAAAATAGGATCAAATAATATAATTGAAGCACCAATTACAACTGCTCCTGTTGTTAACAAAATAGGAGTTGTTCTTACTGCGCCAGCATCAATAATTGCTTGTTTTAAAGGAATTCCATCATTCAAACGAATTTCTATAAAGTCAATTAATAATACAGAATTTCTAACCATTACACCGGCTAAAGCAATCATTCCAATAAATGATGTTGCTGTAAAGAAAGCGCCTAATAACCAGTGACCTAAAACAATTCCAATTAACGACAACGGAATTGCAGCCATCATAACCATTGGAGTTTTAAAGTTTTGGAACCAACCAACAATTAGCATATAAATAATGATAATTACTATTAAAAATGCCGCACCTAAATCACGGAAAACTTCTAAAGTAATCTGCCATTCACCATCCCATTTTACTGTAAAATCGCTTTCATTAGATGGTTGTTCTAAATACAATTCATTCATTTTATAACCTTTTGGTAACTCAATTTTTTGTAATTTTTCTTTCATTCCTAAAATTGCGTATACCGGACTTTCTAAATCACCTGCCATATCAGCCAACACATAAACTACACGTTTTTGGTCTTTTCTATAAATGGTTTTTTGTAAAGTATCGTTCTTAACTTTTACCAAATCACTAATAGGAACAACATTTCCATTTTTACCTTTTATTTTTATGTTTTGAATATCTTGTAAACTGGTTTTATCAGCATCATTTAATCCTAAAACAATATTTACCTGATCAAAAGAAGTTTCATCGTATAAATAAGAAATAGGATATTCACTTAATAAATAGGTTAAATTTCCTACAATTTGTTGAGGTACAATTCCATTTAGCATTGCTTTTTCTCTATCAACCTCTAATTTGTATTCAACTTGTGCGTCTTCAACCATCCAATCAGTATCAACAACATCAGTGGTGTTTTCAAGGATATTTTTTACCTGATTAGCAACTTTAATTTGTTCATCATAATCTGGCCCATAAACTTCTGCTACCAATGTTGATAAAACTGGAGGTCCTGGCGGAACTTCAACTAATTTTACATTGGCACCATATTTTTTGGCTATTTTTTGAATTTCTGGCCGAACTTTTTTAGCAATATCATGACTCTGTAAATCTCTTTCTGCTTTCAATAATAAATTTACTTGAATATCAGCCATATTACTTCCACCACGAACATCATAATGTCTAACTAAACCGTTAAACGTAATAGGAGCAGAGGTACCAATGTAGTTTTGATAATTTACTACTTCTGGCGTTGTTGAAATATACTGAGCAATTTCTTTTGTAACCGCTGCAGTTCTTTCTAAGGTAGTTCCTTCAGGCATATCAATTACAACCTGAAACTCATTTTTGTTATCAAAAGGTAACATTTTTACTGCCACAGATTTAGTAAAAAACATCAATACAGATCCAATTAACATTACAACTGTAATGGCTAACATTACAAATCGTTTTGTTTTACTATCTAAAAAAGGTTGTTCAACTTTTTTGTAGATTTTATAAATCATTCCGGTATCTAAACCTTCCTCTTCTTTATGTTCTTCTGAATCCTTTTCTTGTAATAAATGATAACCTAAATAAGGAGTTACTGTTAATGCAACAAACAAAGAAAGTATCATCGCAATTGAAGCTCCAATTGGCATTGGGCTCATATATGGACCCATCATTCCAGATACAAACGCCATTGGTAAAATTGCAGCAATAACCGTAAAAGTTGCTAAAATTGTTGGGTTTCCAACTTCATTAATAGCATAAATAGCAGCTTGTTTAAATGGTAAGCGCTTCATTTTAAAGTGTCTATGCATATTTTCAGCAATAATTATACTATCATCAACTACAATACCAACCACAAAAACTAAGGCAAATAATGTGATTCTATTTAATGTATAACCCAATAAATAATAACTGAATAACGTTAAGGCAAATGTTAATGGTACCGAGAAAAACACGACCAGTCCACCACGCCAACCCATTGCCAACATTACTAAAATGGTAACGGCTAAAATTGCAACCCCTAAGTGTAATAATAATTCTCCTACTTTGTGTGATGCAGTTTCTCCATAGTTTCTTGTAACTGAAACGTGAACATCTGAAGGAATTAAATTTTGTTTTAAATGTTCAACTCGCTCAAGAATTTTTTCTGAAATTTTCATAGCATCAGCACCTTTTACTTTTGCAATAGAAAGTGTTACTGCTGCATATTCACTTGGATTTGATTCAAATTGCTCGTTGCCTTTTCCATAACCAAAAGAAACATAACTTTTTGGAGTTTCAGGTCCGTCAATAATTGTTGCAACTTGTTTTAAATAAACAGGCATATTTTGGTTTACACCAACTACTAAATTTTCAACATCATCTTTAGAGGTTAAAAACTTTCCTGTAGTTATTAAAAACTCTTCATCTCCGCTAACAAAACTTCCAGATTGTGAACTACTGTTATTTGCTTGTACCATTTGCATGATATTTAAGGCGTCAATGCCGTTTTCCGCCATTTTATCTTTATCTAAAACCACTTTAAGTTCACGATTTCTACCTCCAATTACTTTGGTAATAGATACATCTTTAACTTTTTCAATTTCTGACGTTACTTCTTCAGCAATTTGGCGAATTTGGTAATCGTCATAATTCTCACTCCAAAAAGTAAGTCCTAACATTGGAACATCATCAATAGAACGGGTTTTTACTAAAGGCTCGGTAACCCCAGGAGGAAACATACCTTTGTGACGCATTAATTCATCATATAATTTTACATACGAACGTTCTGTATCTTCACCAACATAAAACTGCACAATCATCATAGATTGTCCGTTCATTGCAATACTATGTACGTGCTGAACTCCTTTTATGTTAGAAATTACTTTTTCCAAAGGTTTTACAACACGACTTTCTACTTCGGTTGGACTCGCTCCCGGATACCCAACCAAAACGTCGGCCATTGGAACAATAATTTGTGGTTCTTCTTCTCTTGGAATTAGAAAAGAACTATATATACCAATAGCCATTAAGGCAACCATTAACAGAATTGTTAATTTTGAATTAATGAAAACATTGGCTATTTTACCTGATATTCCTTCTTGCATTTTTTAAAGTTTTAAGTTTAGCCCCTATTTCCCCCAAAAGGGGATTTATTTGAGGAACTTTTAATTATTTTATAATAAGCTCCTTCCCTTTGGGAAGGTTAGGATGGGCTTATTGAATAGCTACTTTTGCTCCGTTATACAATTTACCTTCAGCAAAAACAATGTATTGTTCATCAGCAGATAAACCTGATAAAACTTCAACTTGATCACCAAAGCTTTTTCCAATTCTTAACCATCGTAAAATGGCTGTATTTTCATTTCCAATAGTATAAATACCTGTTAACTGACCTTGTTTAACCAAAGCGCTTTTTGGAATGATTACTAAACTTGAAGTTTCAACTTTTTCAATTGGAATTTGTACAGAAGTAAACATTCCCGAAAGTAATTTTTCTTCTGTTTTATCAAGTATTACTTTAACTAAATATTGCCCGCCAGTATTTTTTGCTGAAGTACTAACTTCAGTAACTTCACCGGTTAATAATTTATTTGTAGATTTTATAACCACATTTACTTTTGATCCTGTTTTTACTTTTGTAATTTCAGATTCCGGTACCATTGCCATAACTTGAAATTCACCTGGAGTTTCAATACTAATTAAAGGCATTCCCGGATTGGCCATATCACCTTTATTAATAAATTTTCCAGTTACAATACCAGTAAAAGGAGCAGTTATATTTGAATAAGATAACTGTGCATTCACCTGGTTTTTCATTTGATTTGCGGCTTCTAAACGAGCTTTAGCCATTTCGTAGTTAGCTGTCATATCATCCATTTCTTTTTGTGAAGCGCTATTGTCATTATACAAAGCTTTAAAACGGTTGTAATCTTTTTCCGCATTAGTAAAAGCAGCTGTAGCTTCGGTTATTGAAGCATTTACCTGTGCTTTTTGGGCATTTATGTCAGCGCTATTGATGCTTAGTAAAAGTTGACCCTTAGAAACTTTTTGACCTACTTTTACATATACCTTATTTACAAACCCCATCATTCTAGTACTTAGGTTTGCATTTTGTACAGCTTCAACTTTTCCGCTTGCAGTAATAAATGATACATGTTCAGATGATGGTGTGCTTACTTTTACAGCAACTGTTTCTCTAGTATCAGCTAGTTTGGTTTTTTCTTTTCCACAACTTACTACTATTATTAAGGTTGCAAATGCTATTATTTTTAATATATTTTTCATTTTATTTATTTTAGTTAGGGTTATTATTTTGTTAAGAAATTTACGTACGCTTTTGTAAAATTATAGTTAAAAACGGTTTGTAGGTATTCTAATTGTTTTTGTAAGTATTGGGTTTCAGAAATTAATAAATCAGAAGTTTTTTCTAATCCTTGTTCAAATCGGTTTGTTCTAATTCTTAAAGCCTCTTTAGATTGTTCTAAAGCTAAATTTGTAAGTGTAAGCTTATTTTCGGCATCTTTTAATTGGCGTTTAGCTTTAACAAATTCTAACTGACTTTGATTTTTATATTGATCTAAGCTAATTTCAGCTTTGTCAAACTCAGCCTTACTTTTTTGTGTTTTACCGATACGTTTGTAGCCTTCAAAAACATTCCAGGAAAGTTGTGCTCCAATTAAATAGCCTTTAGCATTTGTACCAAAAAGTTTGTCATCATATAATTCGTAACTTCCAAAAGCATTCAATCTTGGTAAATACGTCATTTTAGAAGCTTTGTACATATTGTTATAAGCTTCTGTACTATTTTCCATAGCTTCTATATCTGCTCTATTTTCTGAAAGTAGTTGATTGTATACCTCTAAGTCCAGTGCTGCTTTTAGTTCTGTAGTAGGTTTTAAAATTACATCACTTTTTTCATTCATTAAAAACAATATATAATCCGAAGCATTTTGAACATTGCTTTTTGTTGTTAATAATTGATTCTCAACTTCAGTTACATGAACTTCAACAGCTAAAACATCCGCTTTTTGTAGATACCCTTGTTTAAAATTATTTTCAGCTATTTTTCTATTTTCAAAAGCGGCATTTTTGGCTTTTTCAATTACTTCCACAGCTTTGTAGGCTACTTGTAATTGCATATAAGCTTTTGTAACCTCAAGCTTCATTGCATCTTTTGTTCTATTTGATTGCAATTCAAAAGCATTCATTTTTGCTTTTGCAGCTTTTCGCATAAAAATTCCATCTGCATTAAAAATTGGTTGCTGAATTTCAATTTTAGTAGCGAAGTTTTTTATTTCATCGGGATCGTTTAGCAGTGCAGGATTAAAATCAGCTTGTGTTAAAATTTCCTGATTCAACTTTGAACCAAATGCCATTAATGGATTTGTGGTTGAAATTGCAGCATGTGAAACAGCAATATTTGGTAAAAAAATTGAATTTGTTTGATTGTAATCTGCTTTTGCAGCATTAAAATCTTGTTCTGATATTTTTACAGTGTGATTGTTATTTTCAACTTTTTCCAATACTTCATTCAAAGAAATTGAAATTTCTTGTTGAGCATTTATAAATAAAAAGTTAAAAAGTAAAAATGTAAATAATAAAATGTCCTTACCGCGCATAGTTTTGCTTTTTTAGTTTGGTGCAAATGTAAATGAGGTGACAAGGGTGAACAGTAATAAACATTACAGTCTAATGTAACATTTGTAACACATTAATAAATAGTGATTTACATGATTAAATTTACAAAAACTTTAATTAAAAAACTAATGTTTTCCGGAAAGTAGCGAAGAGAAAAATTTTGTTTGAGGAAATTGTTCAAAAATAATCTTTAAAAATACCGTTATTGGAATGGACATAATTAAACCTGGAACACCCCAAATATATCCCCATAGCATTAATGAAACCAAAATGGCAATTACATTAATAGAGAAAGATTTACCTAAGAATATAGGTTCCAAAATACTTCCAAATACAACTTGAACCAATGTAATTGTTAAAATAAAAAAGAACAAGACACTTGTAGGATCAAGCTCTACAAAGGCAAATATTGATAATAATATAACAGAAACTATAGAACCTATCATTTGTACAAAATTTAATAGAAACGCAACTAATCCCCAGAAAATAGGGAAGCTAACATTAAAAAAGTAACAGGCCAATCCAAAACCAATACCTGTTAAAGCACTTATAAAAAATTTTACTTTCACAAATTTTATTAAGTCATCTTCAATTTTCATAAATATTTTTGCTGAAGCATATTTTCGTTTAAAAATAGTGCTACTTAATATTTTATAAAAGTTAATTGATTCGGCCAACCATAAAACAACAAAAAATGCGGTCATTAACAACATAGTTATTGTATTGCTAATTAAACTTAATGTTGAGCCAAAACTACTACCAAAAGCATTGTTATTTATAAATGTGTTTATAAGATTACCCTCTTTTATATATTGAACACCTAAAAAATCTTCAATAAGATGCGCTAAATCTGTAATTTTAGCTTGTGCTTTTACCAAAAAAGCATCTTGTGTTTGTACTATTTCTTTGCTGGCAAGTTTTATTATTTCACCACCAATTAAAAATGCTCCAATAAAAATGAGTAAAATAATAATGATACTTATAAAATTTGGGATTTTACGTTTTGTAAGCCATCTCATTAATGGTAAAAATAACAAGGCAATAAACAATGACGACACTAATGGAATTAGAATAAAACTCAATATTTTTAGTAAATAAAAAATAAGAGGAATTACAATAATAAGTAATAGAATATTTGTTGTTCTACGTTCGTTCATAAAGTATTGTGTCTAATTTATTGCAAATTTAATAAGAAAAACCCCGTAAAAACAGGATTTTTTCAAATTATATAAATTGTTGTTTATTAGGTTTTTTATCCTAAGTTATTTCTTTTTTCTAATTTTCATATTAAGTGCCTCTACACCTAATGAAAAAGCAATTGCAAAATATAAATACCCTTTAGGAATTGCGCCAACTGGTTTATTAAAAATTTCAATATGTGATAAATGTGCACCTTCAGTAATTAACATAAATCCGATTAAAATTAAAAATGAAAGTGCTAACATTTGAATTGTTGGGTGTTTGTTTACAAAATTTCCAACAGGTGTAGCAAATATCATCATAATAATCATGGAAATAATTACTGCTGTAATCATTATAATTAGTGCTCCTGGTATACCGCTAGTCATACCAACAGCTGTTAATACGGAATCGAAGGAGAAAACTATATCAATCATTACAATTTGAACGATGACCATATTAAAAGTAGCAGCAACTTTACCTTTTATAGATTTTGAATTCGTTTCATTTTCAGAACTACCTTCAACTTTATGGTGAATTTCTTTAGTGCTTTTATATAATAGAAAGATTCCACCTAGAATTAAAATTACACTTTGACCAGTAATTCCACCTCTAAACCATGATAAATCGAAGGTTAAAAAAGGAGCTTTCATAGAAATTAACCATGATACACCCAATAATAAAATAATTCTAAAAATAAGAGCTAATAATAATCCTAATCTGGTAGCCTTTTTAATTTGATTTTTGGGCAATTTTCCAGCCGAAATTGAAATAAAAATAATATTATCTATTCCTAGAATTATTTCTAAAAAAGTTAAAGTAAGTAGTGCTATCCATGTATCTGCGTGCAAAAATATTTCCATGGTTTAATTAGATTTTTTAATCAATTTTCCTTTTTGTACATAATTTGAATGTCCAATAACAGCTTCAAAGTCATAAGAATCTTTATCTATATTGGTTATTTTTATATGAATTGGATCTTCATCAATAGCCGTTTTTGGATTGATCATTTTTAATGTATAATTAAAATTATTTTTCCAACTAATTGATAATGTGTCTATTCGATCTTCATAGGTTTCTATTTGAATAGAATCCTGCCTTACAATAATTGTTTTTTCATATCCTTTTCCTTCTGGAATTTCAAAGGTTCCATATTTAAATCGATCTGGATTTATAGGTTCTTCTTTGCAAGATGTAAAAGCGAGTACTAAAACAATAATTAAGGCAATTTTTTTCATTAGATTCCGGTATAATTACTTGGTGTTATGGCTTTTAATTCAGTTTTAATTTCGTTTGAAACTTCTAAACTATCAATAAAATCGGCCATAGATTTTTGAGTTATTTTCTCATTTGTTCTGGTTAATCCTTTTAATGCTTCATAAGGATTTGGATAGGCTTCTCTACGCAAAATAGTTTGAATAGCTTCCGCAACAACCGCCCAATGATTTTCTAAATCTTCAGCAAATTTTTCTTTGTTTATTAATAATTTATTCAATCCTTTTAACGTAGAAGTAAAGCCAATAATTGTGTGTGCAAATGGAACACCAACATTTCTTAAAACTGTAGAATCTGTTAAATCACGTTGCAAACGGGAAATTGGTAATTTGGCTGATAAATGCTCAAACAAGGCATTTGCAATTCCTAAGTTTCCTTCAGAATTTTCAAAATCGATAGGATTTACTTTATGTGGCATTGCTGAGGAACCAACTTCACCTGCTTTAATTTTTTGTTTAAAGTAATCCATAGAAACATACGTCCAAATGTCTCTGTTAAAATCAATTAGAATAGTATTGATACGTTTTTGAGCGTCAAAAATACCTGCTAAATGATCGTAATGCTCTATTTGAGTTGTTGGAAAAGAGTGATGTAATCCCAATACTTTTTCTACAAAATGAGTTCCAAATTCTTTCCAGTCAATAGTTGGGTATGCAACTTTATGAGCGTTAAAATTACCCGTTGCCCCACCAAATTTTGCTGCGTATGGTATGTTTTGCAATTGGTTAACTTGTTGCTCTATTCGTTCAATAAAAACAAAGATTTCTTTCCCTAAACGAGTTGGAGATGCTGGCTGTCCGTGTGTGCGTGCTAACATTGGTACATCAGCCCAGGAAATAGCTAATTGTCTTAATTTTTCCAATAACTGCGCTAATTCCGGATAATAAACGATATCAAAAGCATCGTTAATTGATAATGGAACAGAGGTGTTATTGATGTCTTGAGAAGTCAATCCAAAATGAATAAACTCTTTATATTTTTGAAGATTTAAAGCATCAAATTTTTCTTTTATAAAGTATTCAACCGCCTTTACATCGTGGTTTGTAATACTTTCAATGTCTTTAATTTTTTGAGCATCAGCTGAGGTAAAATCTATATAAATAGTTCTTAATTCAGGAAAAAGAGCTGTATCAAAATCTTTTAATTGCGGCAATGGAATTTCGCACAATGCAATAAAATATTCAATTTCTACTTTTACTCTGTATTTTATTAAGGCTTCTTCCGAAAAAAATGGAGCTAAATTTGCGACTTTACTTCTGTATCTACCGTCAATTGGAGATATTGCGTTTAAACTTGTTAATGACATCTTTTAGTTTTGTGTTGAAAAATGCAAAATTAATGATTTTAAGCCAAAAATGTTAGATTTATTTCTTGTTTATGCGGTTCAAGGTTATTCTTCCTCTAGCTTTATAAGCAGGGCTTTCACTCGCCATATTTTGTTCTAGAATCAATTTTAATTCGTTATGAACCCAAGAATAGTTTTTACCAAATAATAGAAGTGTTTCCATTGTATATGCTTTTGTTGCCACTTTATGGTTGCTAATCATCCAATCAAAACCAGTTACAATTATTTTATCGATATGGTTTTTTGTTAAAGTTTCTTTTACAAAACTATCGTTTTTTGAAGCGTAGGCCTTAGCCAAAAACATACATATTTTCGAAGCTGGGCGCACTGCACTATCAAATTTCAGCTGTTTAATATTTTGTGTAAAATAGTTTAAATGTGGAGCTAGCCAGTCTAATTTTTCGATACAAACCAACTCTAATATCCAGGCAGCTTTAATTGATTTTTTATTTGTTGTATCAAAAGATAATTCTAATAAATGAGGAAATAATGTTGGATTATTAAGCACAAAATTAGAAACACGTAAACGATTCACTCGTTTTGCGTTTTCTAAAAGCTCAAGTTGTTCAACTAATAAATCTTTATTCATTTTTTGATTCTTTATCTTTTTTCTTTGGCGATAATTTATACAGTAAATAAGCAAACCCAATAATAATGTGTAGTATCACAACAATCATTATTGTATAAAACCAAAAGTTTGAAAGTCCCATTCTAAATTTAAGTTTAATTGTAATAAAAGAATATTTATCTTTAAACTTTAAAATTACATATTATGAGGTTTTATGCCATACTATTATTAACATTATTTTTAAGTGTTGAAGGTTTTTCGCAACAAGTTTTTTCAAAAAAAGAACCATTTGCACATACGTATTCAATTGTAGCAAGGGATACAGTAACAGGTGAAATGGGTGTGGCCGTGCAATCACATTGGTTTTCTGTTGGTAGTTTGGTAGTTTGGGGAGAAGCCGGAGTTGGTGTTGTTGCAACCCAATCTTTTGTAAACCCTTCATTTGGGCCACGAGGATTGAGCTTGTTAAAAAATGGTTTAACACCAAAAATGGCTGTTGAAACTTTGTTAGAACTGGATGAAGGAAGAGAAGTTCGTCAATTGGCAATATTAGATGCTCAAGGAAATGTGGAAGCTTATACAGGTAAAAACTGTATTGTGGAGGCTGGGCATATTATAGGTAATAATTTTTCTGTACAAGCAAATTTAATGGATAAAAATACTGTTTGGCCGGAAATGGCAGAAGCTTTTAAAAATGCTAAAGGAAGTTTGGCCGATAGAATGCTTCAGGCAATGGAAGCAGCACAAAAAGAAGGTGGTGATATTAGAGGTAAGCAATCTGCGGCTATCTTAGTCGTTAAGGCTAAAAGTACTGGAAATGAATGGGAAGATAAAGTTGTGGATTTAAGGGTAGAGGATAACAAAAACCCTATAAAAGAAATGAGACGGTTGTTAACTATTAATACTGCATATGAGTTTATGAACAAGGGAGATTTAGCCGTTGAAACAGGAAATAACAAGTTAGCCAAACAGCATTATATGAATGCTCAAAAATTAAATCCTGATAATTTAGAAATGAAATATTGGTATGCAATAACCTTGGCAAATAATGGGGAATTGGACGAAGCGAAGGAAATATTAAAAGGCGTATTTAAACAAAACAGTAAATGGAAAGAGTTAACTCCAAGATTGGTAAAACCTAAATTGTTAATAATTTCAGAAAAAGAACTACAAGAAATATTAAAGCTATAATTTATGAAAAAAGTACTATTAGGTATCGTAGTTGCAATTATTTTAATACAAGTTATTAGGCCTGAAAAAAATGAGTCTAATGATGAAACCAATGCCATTACAGCGGTAATGAATGTTCCTGCAACTATTCAAAAAATAATAAAAACCTCTTGTGCTGATTGTCATTCTAATAAAACCAATTATCCTTGGTATAGCGAAATTGCTCCGGTTTCTTGGTATTTAGCATCACATGTAAATGATGGGAAAGAGCACTTAAATTTTTCGGAATGGGCAGCATATAATAAAAATCAAAAAAGCCATATAATAAAAGATTTGGAAGAAGAGTTAGAAGATCATAAAATGCCTTTAAATAGTTATTTGTGGATTCATAAAGATGCTAAATTAAGTGCAGAACAATATCAACTAATGTTAAATTGGGTAAAAACGCTGAAAGTAGAATAATTGGGTATTTAATGAAAAACAAATCTATTAAAAGTGTGGTAATTGTTTTTTTACTGTTATTTGGAATTCAAACAAATGCACAGGGAAAAATAAATCAGTTCGATTTAAATGGTAAAAGAACCGGCGTATGGAAAAAGCACTACACAAATAATAATATTAGATACGAAGGCGAATTTAAGTCTGGTAAGGAAATTGGTATTTTTAAATATTACAGTGCTGTTAGTTCTAAACATCCTGTAATTATTAAAACATTTACTGCGAATAATGATATTGCAACAGTTAAATTTTATACTGTTGAAGGAGTTCTGGAAAGTACTGGAGAAATGCAGGGAAAAAATAGAATAGGCAAATGGTTATATTTTCAGCCAGATGGTAAGACTTTAATGATTGAAGAAAATTATGAGAATGGAGTTTTGAACGGTGAATTTAAAAGTTATTATAAAACAGGAAAAATTACAGAATTTTTAAATTATAATAACGGAAAATTACACGGAAATACGAAACGTTATGCAGACAATGGGGTTTTGTTAGACGATTTAAATTACAAAGAAGGAAAGCTTGAAGGTTTGGCAAAATACTATGATATTAATGGGCAGTTAATTTATACTGGCAATTATGAGAATGATGAGAAAGTAGGTGAGTGGGAATATTATAATAACGGTAAAAAAGAAAACGTAAATAAATTAAAACAATAAATTACCTTCTAACATATTTTATTGCCGTTTATTTGGTTAAATTATAAATTAAAATAAATAAACTAAAACTACCAAAATTGGATATATCAAAAATATTTGAAAATAATAAAGCTTGGATAGCTAAAAGGTTGAGTGATGATGAAAATTATTTTTCAAACTTAGGAAAAGGACAAAACCCACAAATTCTTTATATAGGATGCTCAGATAGTAGAGTTTCTGCGGAAGATTTAATGGGAGTGGAACCTGGAGATGTTTTTGTACATAGAAATATAGCGAATATGGTTCCTAATACCGATTTAAATGTAATGTCAGTTATAAATTATGCGGTTAGCCATTTAGAAGTAAAACACGTTGTTGTATGTGGTCATTATTCTTGTGGAGGTGTAAAAGCGGCTATGCAATCTAAAGATTTAGGCATTTTAAATCCGTGGCTTAGAAATATTAGAGACGTTTATAGATTGCACCATACCGAATTAGATTTAATTGAAGATCAGGACAAAAAGTATGACAGACTGGTTGAGCTAAATGTGCAGGAACAATGTGTAAATGTTTTAAAAACATCTGATGTGCAAAAGGCTGTATTAGAAAAAAGAATTACGGTTCACGGTTGGGTTTGGGATATTCATACCGGTGAATTGAAAGATTTAAAAATAGACTTTGATAAAATTTTAAAAGATATTAGAGAGATTTACCGTTTATCTAGTGAAGATTAGCAACTGTTTAAAAAATAATTAAAAAAGTTAGCTGATTTACGAATTAAATTCCATTAAAAAAATTTAAAACGCTAAAAATATTATAGTTAAATAAAAAATACTATATTTGTATCTAATATAATATTTTAAATTTTTCAACAATGAGTAAAGGTACAGTAAAATTCTTCAACGAAACAAAAGGTTTTGGATTTATTAAAGAAGAAGGATCTAACAGCGAACATTTTGTACACATTTCTGGTTTAATCGATGAAATTCGTGAAGGTGATGAGGTGGAATTCGATTTACAAGAAGGTAAAAAAGGAATGAACGCAGTAAATGTAAAAGTTATTTAATACATAATTATAAACATTTTTTAGTACAAGCCTGTTAATTAAATTAACAGGCTTTTTTTATGCTTTTTTTTACCAATTATTTTTTATTGTGATAATTATCACCTCATTAGAATGTTGTATTTTTTATATTTGAAATACATAACAAAATAAAAATTGCTGTTTACCACTATTTTGTAATTATACTTGGGTTTATCCCGTACATTTAAATGATAAACGGTATTTTTTGTTTGGATATAACAAGTTGTAATTAATAGCTCGACTGAATTTCGGTCAGAAATAAAATTAGCTTAATAAAATGATTTTTAGTAAATTACGGATGGAGTATTGATTCGAATAGAATATGAGTAACAAATTGTTTTAACAGTCGATTAATGCCAAATTCTGAGTTCGCTTTCACTTTATGGATTTGAGAGCTGAAATGGAAAACTCAATGAATTCCAAGATTTTAAAATCATAACGGATTGAGCCTTGAAACGAAAAAAAATTGCAAAAAAACAAGTAAAATGATAAATTCTAAACCAAATAATAAATTAAATCGCAAGGACTATTTATTTTTAACTGTATGCTTAATTATTTTTTTTACTGTAATTATGTATATAATGGGATATGGAGATTTAAAAGGTTATATGCTCATTGCTTCTGTTATTGGAGTTATTATTGCAATTCCCATTGTATTGTATGTGTTAAAAAAATTATATGAGGAACAAGGATGACAAACCTTGAAAAATACTTACATTCATTTATCAGCAGAACGTGTCGCTAAAAAATTACAACAATGCGTATAATTCATTGCTGTTTTAGGTGCAATTCCGATGAACTCTTTGTCCATTTAACCTGATTTCTTAACCCAAAATCCCTGTGGATTTTCAGCAACGAAATCATAACTCTAAACCCTTACCTTTAATTGCTCGAAAATTTCAAAATAATATTTAGAACTATTCTAATTAATAATTCAAACTATTGGAATAGAAATTGATACCTGCTAAACTTAATCTTAAAATATTATTATGAAAAAATTACTTATTATTGGACTTTTAGTTACGTTTGGAATTAGCTTTGGTCAAGAAAAAGAAGAAAATTCAAACGTTCAAAAAGGAACTTGGAATTTAGGAGGAAATTTTACTTTAAATAATTCCAGTTCAGAAATTAATAACAATTCATCAAATACTGAAAATAATCAATTTTATGTTGGCTTTTATCCTCGAGTTGGTTATGCAATTAATAATAATTTAATTATTGGAATTGGAATTGGTTATGAGTATCATAATAATAAAAATTATTATTCAGAAACTGAAAGTTATAATTCAGATCAGAATGGAATAGTTGTCTTTCCATACATTAAGAAATATTTTAATGTAAATGAAAAATTTTCTTTTCATTTGCAAGGTGAATTTAGAGTGTCCAAATCTTGGAATGATAATAATAGCTCAATAAACTTCAATTCTTACGAGGAAAATAATAGCAGTCTATTTGTTGGAATTCGTCCTGGGATAACATTTTTTCTAACTGAAAAGATTGTTTTAGAAACTAGTATTGGTGCCTTAGGTTATTCAACAGGAAAAAATGAATCTAATAATCGTGAAGGAAAATTTAATTCATTTAATTTTAATTTTAATTCTAATAATTTACTTTTAGGTCTTTCTTATTTTTTTTAATTAATTACAGCAGACAAAACTCAGAACAATCTAAAATTTGTTTATCAGTAAAACGTGTCGCAAAATAAGGTAACAATGCATAACCAAAATTGTTGCATTTACTAAAATAGAATGTTTCTAAACTTAAAAAATATTAATTTTAAACATCGGAAAATAACGTTTTCAAAAATGCTACTTTTCATGTACTAACCCGTTGCAATAAAAATCGAAATATGAAAAAGATAATTTATTTGAGTTTAATGATAATTATTTTAAGTTGTAAAGCGGAAAAAAAAGAGAAAGAGTTTATTGATAGTCCAATTTTTGACGACTCTGAAATAGTGATTATTGACCCTATTATCGAAACTACTCCAAATATTATTAAACTAGATACAATTGATGCAGATAACTTCAATGTTTTATTTTTTAAACCTAACGAATCCGAATACAATGAATTATTAAAAGCACTTGGGGAAAATTCAGGAATTAATGAGGTCGATTCTGATTTCGGATTTTATGCAAATAAAGTTTATGACTCAATCTCAAAAACGGATTTAAAAGTTAAAATTGTAAAAGAAAGAATAATAAAATATTCAACAAAAAGTGGAATTAAATATCTTGACCGATTAAAAAATGAAGAAGGGAAATACGGAGTGATTTTTAATCAACCGAATTGTGAGCCAAGAATTGAATTTGGAGTAATGACAGATGTTGGAATGTTCCAAGAATTAGCTGAATACAATAAAAACTGCAAGTAACAATGGTTAAAGTTTTTGCTAAATCAAAAGTTTGGTTTACTTTTAATCGGCTAAGTTTCAACTGGTAAAAAGTCTCCGACATTTTCCACGCTAAAACCCTAGATTAACCCATTGCAAGTAATTGCGGATAACAACAATAAATAGAAAAAGATGAACAAAACTAGACTTTTCGGAATTTTAATATTAATTATCGGAATTATATTAATGTATACACTAGACAATGATTTAAGCTCATTCATTTCAGGTGTTTTGATTGGAGCTGGAGGTGCTGTAACAATTGCAGGAAAAACTTTTTTCTCAAGAAAAAGCTCATAAATTCACTCAAGAATAATTCTAGAGTTAAGAATAAACTGAGTTGCAACAATCGAAAAATATCCGATTTTCCAGTCGAACAAATCTTATAAAAATTGTTGGCAACAATTAGAAAAACCGAATTATAATGGTAAAATTGGAACATTTTAAATCCAAAGACTTAGAATATTTATCAAAATGGATTGACAATGAAAAAGATTTATTCCAATTCGCTGGAGATATGTTTTCATTCCCAATAACAGAAACTCAAATTGTAAAATACTTAAATGACAGTAATAGATTTGTTTTTAAAGTAGTTTATTATGAAACTATAATTGGACAAGCTGAAATATATTTAGAGGATAAATTTAACGCTCGACTTTGCCGAATATTGATTGGAGATTCAAAATTTAGAGGAAAAGGAATTGGAGATATACTAATCAATGAACTATTAAGAATGTCCTTTGAGGAATTAAAAGTTGACAGAGTAAACCTAAATGTTTTCGATTGGAATATTGGAGCAATAAAATGTTATGAAAAATCAGGAATGAAAATAAACAAAGGAATTACCAAAGAGGCAAAATTAGGAGAAGAAAAATGGATAGCTATTAATATGTCCATAAATAAAAATGAGTGGAAAAAATAAAAAACCGTGACCAACAACTCATAAAATTTATGCTTACATTTAAACTTAATAGCGAACCGACAAACATTGAACTAACGATTTGCAACGGCAGAAAAATCTCCGATTTTCCAGTTATGTAAATTTTATAAAAGCCCGTGAGGAATAATTTAAAAAACTGAAAACTAGATAGTGATTAATGCATACGAATACTTTAAAAATCATCCGAAATTCAACAAGCTTGTTGGTAATGATTTCTTGTTCGTTGAATATAAATGTCCTCTAAATATTGAAGAGTATCAATTGTGGATTGAAAATCATTTAATTACTTATGTCATTAGCGGAAAAAAGGATTGGATTACTCCAGAAAAAACACACAAACTTACAGCTGGAGACACCTTATTTGTTAGAAAAGGTGTTTATACTACAAAGCAATATTTAGAAAGTGAGTATTGTGTAATGCTATTTTTTATTAATGATAATTTCATAAAAAGGTTTATTTCAGAGAATCCAACTTTTAAAAGAGAATTAAATCATAAGAAAGAGTATAATCAAATTTTCGACATTACTACTAATGATGTGTTTAAAACATTAATAAAAAGTATATTCCAATATTTAAATCAAGAATTGGAAATGCCTAAAGAATTAGTGGAAATTAAATTTAAAGAATTACTCTTCAATATCGTACTTAATTCAAATAATAAAGAACTGCTGTTTTTCTTTAATTCAATAATGCAAAACAGTAAAACAATTATTGAAGATATTATGATAGAAAATTTTCAATATGATTTGAAAATTACTGATTTTGCAAAACTTTGTGGAAAAAGCCTATCTTCTTTTAAACGTGAATTTAAAGAATGTTTTAACACTACACCAAATAGGTGGTTAATTAATAAGAGATTAGAACACTCCAAAATACTGTTACTAGGTACAAATCTAACTGTAAGTGAAATAGGTTTTGATTGTGGTTTTAAAAATAATTCCCATTTTATTCAAGCTTTTAAAAAGATAGCTAAAGTAACACCCAATAAATATAGAATACTCAAAAAAGAAGCGTAACTATATTTCTTGAACTTTTAAGAACATTATTTGGACTTTTAAGAAATCCTGATTGGCAATATAAATACAACCTTTACATCATTAGTAAATTAATAAAATGATGTGATGCCAAATCAAAAATTTTCAACCAAGAATACAAAATCTATTAAAGACACTTCTATTGTTCACCAAAGACATTTAGTTCTTAATGAAAAATATCTAAAAGACACTGCATCTGCTTGGATTACTGATTCTGCGGAGGTTGTTGGAAAAAATTTACACGACCCATTTAGAACATCGGTTTCCATAAATGATAACATGAAGGTTCCGTTTAAAATTGGAGTTCATAAAGCAGTTGGAGGTGACCACGATTTTCCAAATCCTGGAGATTTACTTTGTGCTTCGTTAGCATCTTGTTTTGAAAGCACTATTAGACTAATTTCTAATAAATTGAGAATAGAACTTATTGAAACAAAAATAAAGGTAATAGCTCAAATTGATGTAAGAGGAACGTTACTGTTTGATACGTCTGTTCCTGTTGAGTTTCAAACTATGCATATTGATTTGCTAATTGTTGCTAAAAACACCAATGAAAAGCTATTGAATACATTAATAAATGGAGCAAAACGTAGTTGTATTATCTATCAAACTATAAAAAAAGGAATCCCAATTACTTTAAATACGGATGTTAAAATCAAAAACTAAAAACAATAAATTATGAAAAAATCAATCATCTTATTATATGGAATTGTAGCCTATTTTGTCTTTCTAATTGCTTTTTTATATGCCATTGGGTTTGTAGGTAATATTATTGTTCCAAAATCAATAGACACTGGTGCAGAAACTACAATGTATTTTTCCGTATTTATCAATGTAATTTTATTAAGTGTTTTTGCATTACAACATAGTATAATGGCGAGACCAAAATTTAAAGAATGGTTTAATTCCATTTTTAGTCAAGCTATGGAACGTAGCACTTATATTCTATTATCTAGTTTAGCTCTAATTTTAATCTATTGGCAATGGCAACCAATAACAACTATAGTTTGGGAAACTGAAAACACAATTCTTTCTAGTATTATAACTGGGATATTTTTTCTTGGTTGGCTTATTGTTTTACTTTCAACTTTTATGATTAATCATTTAGAGCTTTTCGGTCTTGCACAAATCTTTGACAATCTAAAAAATAAGCAAACTCCAAATCCAAAATTTCAAACAAATTATTTATATAAATTGGTTAGACATCCTCTAATGCTTGGTTTTCTCATCGCTTTTTGGGCAACGCCTACTATGACAGTTGGGCATTTACTATTTGCACTAATAACTACCATATACATTTTTGTGGCTGTAAAATATTTAGAGGAAAAAGACCTCAAAAAAGTTATTGGAAAAAAATATGAAACGTACCAAAAAGAAGTGCCAATGATTATTCCATTTACTAAAAACAAGAGGTAGATATAGGAAAAAACAACAGTCAACAACTTATATAATTTATGCTTAAATTTGAACTATTACAAACGACAAACATTCAACAAGCGATTTGCTTCGTCCGAAAAATCTCCGATTCATCAAATGTACAAATCTAATAAAAACCCATGCATCCTTATAAAAACATATGAATAACGAACAAACCGCTATACGAACTATATATTTCAGTCTTATTAGCAATACTTGTTTAGCTTTAATAAAAGGGCTTGCTGGATTTTTCGGAAATTCATATGCTTTAATCGCTGATGCAATTGAATCAGCAACTGATATCTTTTCTTCACTTTTGGTGTTATTTGGTCTTAAATACGCAAAAAGGCCCGCAGATGAAAATCATCCATACGGACACGGAAAAATTGAACCATTAATAACGTTTTTGGTTGTGGCTTTTCTTGTAACTTCAGCTACAATAATTGCCTATGAAAGTATTCAAAACATTCAAACACCTCATGAAATTCCTAAATCTTGGACTTTAATTGTTTTGGGATGTATCATTTTATGGAAAGAAATTTCGTTCCGAATTGTTATTAAGAAAAGTAAGGAAACAAATAGCTCTTCTCTTAAAGCTGATGCCTGGCACCATAGGAGTGACGCAATCACTTCAATTATGGCTTTTCTTGGAATTTCAATAGCACTTATTTTTGGAGAAGGTTATGAAACTGCTGATGATTGGGCTGCATTATTAGCTTCTTTCTTTATTTTGTACAATAGCTATTTGATTTTTAGGCCAGCTTTAGGTGAAATTATGGATGAACATCTTTATGATAATCTATTAATTGAAATTAGGGAAAAATCAATGCAGGTTCGAGGTATTTTAGGAACAGAAAAATGCTTTATACGAAAAGCCGGAACGAAATATCATGTTGATTTACATGCTATAGTAGATGCTGAAATTTCTGTTAAAGAAGGTCACGAAATTGCACATAACCTTAAAGATTATCTGCGTAAAGAAATAGCTAATTTAGCTCATGTTCTAATTCATATTGAACCGAATGAGTAAAGGTAGTGTGCAACAATGGTTAAAAAAATACTTAATTATAACAAATATGATAGGTATAAAACATAAAAATAATAACTTTAAACATCAAAAAATTAGGGTTTGCAAACCGAAACCTTTCTTAGTCTAAAGAGTTAGCATAATTATATAAAAAGAGAAAAAAAATTAATTGGATTTTAGGAACTACCTTTGTTTTGGTTTTAATCTTTTTAGTAAATAATTATTTCAGAAAGAAAAGAATTAATACTTTAAAAGTAAATCTTCTAAAGAATTGGGGAAAACAGAAAAAAAATGAATATTTTAATTTTTATGTTATTAAATAATACTTTGAAAATAATTTACATAAAAATCAATCTTACCACCAAATCCCTGAAAGAACAAACATAGATTTAGATATTGATGAACTTTTCAAATTTATTGACAGAACTTCTTCAAAAATTGGGCAACAATACCTTTATTTTAAGATAAGAACAATAGAAACAGTTGAAAAATTTAAAAAGTTTGATTTATTAAGTAAACTGTTCTTGAACAATGAAAAATTACGACTTAATTGTCAAATTATTCTATCTAAATTAAATTCCCAAAACTCTTATGATTTAGAGAAACTAATAAATGATAAACCAATAGAAAAACCAAAATATTTAAAGTATATCTACGTTTCATCTTTTACTTCATTATTATTGATAATTCTAGGTTTTTTCAATCCAATATTTTTTCTTTTTTTACTTCCTATTTTTTTATAAACTCTATTTTTTATTATAAAAACAAAGAAAATGTTACTTATTATGTTAGTGCTGTAAATCAACTTTCAAAAGCTTTAAAAGTAAGTAAAGATCTTTCATCAATTGATGAAATTAAACTGCATTTTTCTGATTTATCTTTTATAAATAAAGTAAGTGCAATTCAAACCAAAACTGAATTTATTGGATTTTAAAATCAATTAAGTAATGAATATGCTTTGTTTTTTTGGTTAATAATTGAATTACTAAAAATTCAATTTATGATTGAATATATTGTCTTTTTTAGTTTTGTTGATTCCATAACAAAGGAAAAAGATAACATTGATAAATTATTTCAGTTTATTGGAGAAATAGATTCTGCAATATCGGTAGCTTCACTAAAATCAGGCAAATTAGAAAATTGCGAACCTAAATTCACAAAAGAAAAACATATTTTCACAAGAGAAATTATACATCCATTAATTGAAAATTGTGTAGCAAATGATATAAATCTTGATAACAAAAGCTTGTTGTTAACAGGCTCTAATATGTCTGGAAAAACAACATTTATTAGAACAATTGCAATAAATTCTATATTAGCTCAAACTTTATATGTTTGTTTTGCAAAGGAATATTCTGCTCCATTTTTAAAAGTTTATTCTTCAGTTAGAATAACAGATGACTTACTTGAGGATACAAGTTATTACTTAAAAGAAGTTTTGACGATTAAAGAACTTATTGAAGCTTCAAAAGATGAAAGTCCGTGTTTATTTGTGCTTGATGAAATTTTTAAAGGAACAAATACTATCGAGAGAATTTCTGGCGGGAAAGCAGTTTTATCGTTTTTAAACAAAGAAAATCATATTGTATTAGTTTCAACGCATGATATTGAATTGACGGAATTACTAGAAAAAGAAAACTATGCATTACATCATTTCAGCGAAAATATAGAAAATGACGAATTATATTTTGATCATAAATTGAAAGCTGGAAAATTAAAGACAAGAAATGCAATTAAAATCCTGGAATTATATAAATATCCTGCTGAAATTATAACAGATGCAAGAATGACAGAAAAAAAATAACTTTGGCTAAAGAAGGATTAAATATTTAATAAAAACGAAATGCTTAAATTAAAATAACGAAAAAGAATTGAACAGAATTATAAAAAATTATTTAAATTGCTTTTGTTAATAAATTTAAAAAAAGTAAATGGATTTGGAATAGCAAGACATACCGATAACCTTAAATTAATAATAAGTTTTTACAAGAATATATTAAATTTCGAAATTTTAGGTTCTTTCGAAAACCACGAGAAATACGATGGCGTTTTTTTAGGAATTAAAGGAATGAGTTGGCATTTAGAATTTACAAAATCGAATGAACGTGCTGACCATAAATTTGATGATGATGACATTTTAGTCTTTTATCCAAAGACAATAAATTGATATGATAATGTAATTGAAGCAATTAATAAATTTAATATAAAAATAGAAAAAGCAAAAAATCCATATTGGAATGAAAATGGAATTTTAATTAAAGATCCAGATGGTTTTAATATAATTGTAAGTAGTTTAAAAGCAATATAAAGCATTCTTTCATTTATGTTTATAATTGAGTATGGCTTTTTTCTAAATCAAAAGTTTGTTCTATTTTTAATCAGCTAAGTTTGAATGGCGGAAAAGTTGCTATCATTTTCCAAACCAAAACTTTAGTCAAACACCCTCTAGTCAATTAAAAATACCGATATTAAATAAATTATTTTGAAATGCCAAAAGACAATCACATTAATTACATTGAATTTAAAGCGAAAGACCTCGAGAAAATAAAGGAATTTTACATTAAATCGTTTAATTGGACATTTACTGATTATGGACCAACATATACAGCTTTTTCTGAGAGTGGACTTGAGGGCGGGTTTGAAAAAACTGAAAATAATGTTGTAAATGGTGCACTGGTTGTATTATACCATAATAATCTTGATTTGATAATGAAAAAAGTTATTGCATCAAATGGTGAAATTTCAAAAGATATTTTCACTTTTCCAGGTGGGCGTAGATTTCATTTTATGGATCCAGCTGGAAACGAGCTTGCAGTTTGGTCGGACAAATAAATGATTTATAAAAGTTTCTTTATTTGAGCTTAGTGAATACTAAAATATTGAATAAAGAAAACCTTAAAAACGGGTACCCACAAATAAAATTGACATCTAAATTTGCACGAAGACAAACCAGTTAACATTTAACTAATCAAATTGCTATAAGCTAAAAAAACCTTAGATTTTAATCCAAATTCTAAAAGAGTTGCTAACCAAAATAATTCAAAAAATATTTTTTATAGATTCATAAATTAAATAAAAAAATTTATCTTTAACAATGAATTTTCACCAGATTGGTATATTATTTTTGCAAGGTGCTTTAGTTGTACTTTTGATATTTTTTCTTTTTCGTCTTCGTAAAAAACAGGGAATTGGATTGCTATTTGCTTGTTTAGGCCTGTTTCAATTTATGCAGGTTTTTCTTTCAAGCACAATTTATGTTGAAATAACGGATAACCTTCTTGTATCTCCAGGATCTTCGGTTTTATTTACAGCTACACTTTTTGCTATTTTAATAATTTATATAAAAGAAGAGGCAAGTGAAACCCGAAAAATAATTTATGCATTATTAATAGTAAATATTATAATGTCACTTCTTATTCTAATTTTTAGCTGGTCTATAGAAGAACATTCAACATATAACCCTTTTAATGTATCAACTGTTCTTTTTGATAATAATGCATGGGCATTATTTGTAGGTGGTTTGGCACTTTTTCTAGATTCATTATTAATTATTATTATTTATGAATTTATATCAAGACACCTTTCAACGGTATTCTTTCAGATTTTTATAACCATGTTAATTGTTGTAAGTTTTGATACCCTTTTCTTTTCAATAGTTGCATTTTGGAATTTTGATAATTTAAGTGTTATTATAACTTCCGGATTAATTTCAAAAGGTGTTTTTGCAATTTTTTATAGCATTCTCTTTTATCTTTATTTAAAGTTTATTGAAACGAACGAAAATGGGACACATTATTTCAAGATAAAAGATGTATTTCATACGCAGACATATAAACAGAAATTTGAACTAGCCCGTCTTGAGGCAATTAAAACTTCAGAAGAAGTAAAATTAAATGAAGCTAAGTACCGAACGCTGACAAATATTTCGCCTGTTGGTGTTTTTCATACACGTGTTGATGGATTCACAACATTTGTAAATCCAAGATGGTGTGAAATTTCTGGTTTATCGAAGGATGAAGCACTTGGAAACGGTTGGATGCAAGCAGTACATCCAGATGACATTGAAATCATTAAAAAAGGTTGGGAGTTAGCTACAGTTCAAAAAAGAAAATCTCAAACCCAATATCGATTTTTGTTAAAGGATGGAACAATTAAATGGGTATTGGGTTTAGCTGTTCCCGAATTAAACAGTAAAAATGAAATAATTGGATATGTTGGAACCATTACAGATATCACAGATTTAAAAATATATCAGCAGGAACAAATTATATTGAAGGAAAAAGCGGAAGAAAGCAATAGATTAAAATCTGCTTTTTTGGCTAATATGAGTCATGAAATACGAACACCAATGAATGGAATTCTTGGTTTTTCAGATTTGCTTAAGAACGCAAATATTTCAAATGAAGAACAGCAAAATTACATCAGAATTATCGAGAAAAGTGGTACTCGTATGCTCAATATTATTAATGATATTATAAATATTTCAAAAATAGAATCGGGACTTATGGAGATAATTCTCGAGGAAATGAATATTAATGAGCAAATAGAATATATATACACATTTTTCAAACCAGAAGTTGAAGCTAAAGGGATAAAGTTTTCATTTAAAAATGGATTGCCAGCAGACGAATCAATTATAAAAGTTGACAGAGAAAAATTCATATCCATACTTACCAATCTTATAAAAAATGCAATTAAATACAGTGAAAAAGGTTCAATTGAATTTGGCTATGTAAAAAAGAAAGAATTCCTTGAGTTTTATGTAAAAGATACTGGTATTGGAATACCGGAAGAAAGACAAAAAGCCATTTTTGAGCGATTTATCCAAGCTGATATCGAAGATAAAATGGCAAGACAAGGTGCAGGGTTAGGCTTGGCAATTTCCAAAGCATATATTGAACTACTTGGTGGGAAACTATGGGTTGAAAGTAAAAAAAATCAAGGTTCAAATTTTTATTTTACGATACCATACAGCAATAATATAAATGAAATTACATTAACGGTTTCAGCAGAAAAAGAAGAAAATAAATTTAAAAATTTAAAGATATTAATTGTTGAAGATGATGAAATTTCAAAATTTCTGATTGATACAATACTAGAAGAAATAGATTGTATAATTTTACATGCAACTAATGGAATTGAAGCTGTTGAAATGTGTAGAAACAATCCTGATATTAATTTGATTTTAATGGATATTAAAATGCCAATAATGGATGGGTATGAAGCAACACGTCAAATTCGAAAATTCAATAAAGACGTAATTATTGTTGCTCAAACTGCATTTGCGCTCACTGGTGATGACGAAAAATCAGTTGAAGCAGGTTGCAATGAACATCTTTCAAAACCAATTAGTAAGCAAGAATTATTTTCAATAATACAACGCTACTTTGCTAAATAATACTATTTTTTCAAGAATATGAGAGATATTTATTTTTCTAATAATAATAATAAAGACAAATTTGAATTTTAAATATTAAATACTTTTTAATGAGTTAGAAAAAGAATTTAACTTATGAAACAAGCAAAACAAATTTCTAATCGATTCAGGGAAGTAATTTTAAATGGTAAATGGGTTTCCTATACAAATTATAAAGATCAATTATTAAATTTAACTTGGAAACAAGCTAACAAGAAAATAGAATCTTTAAACACCATTTCGGATCTTGTATTTCACATTAATTATTATATCGCAGGGGTATTAAACGTATTTGAAGGTGGGCCACTTGATATTAGAGACAAATATAGTTTTAATTCAACTCCAATTAAATCACAAAATGATTGGGAAGAATTAATAAATACTTTGTGGAATAATGCTGAAAAATTTGCCAATTTAATTGAGTCGATGCCTGAAAAAAAACTTGATGAAATTTTTGTAGATAAAAAATATGGAAATTATCAGAGAAATATAAACGGTATTATTGAACATAGTTATTACCATTTAGGACAGATCACTTTAATTAAGAAAATGGTGCTAGAATCAGAAAAACAAGGTTAATTGATAATACTCCAATAATTGACCTAAATAATTGACCTAAATAATTGACCTAAATAATTTCTATATACTTTAATATTGATAGAATATATCATGGAAAAGGATTAAATTTATTGGTTAAAAACCTAATTAAAAATAATTACACGATGAAAAAACACAAATTCTTTTTAATAATCTTTTTTTTTATTATCAATAACTCTTTTTCCCAAACAGGTGTAGTAGATTGTTCTCCTGTTGTTAAGAGTAGTGTGTTAAATAAAGATATGCATTATGCTGTTTATTTGCCATAAGGATACAACGAATCTACTAGATCTTATCCTGTTTTATATCTATTACATGGTATGTGGGATGATTATAATTCTTGGGTTACAAAAGGTGAAGTGAATAGAATCGCAAGTACATTAATTGCCGAAGGGGAAATTCCTGAAATGGTAATTATAATGCCAGATGGCTTAATTGATGGGTTTTATATAAATAATTATGATAAATCTGTTAAATGGGAAGATTTTTTTTACAAAGAATTTATTCCTCAAATAGAAAAGAAATACAGAATTTTAAACAATAGAAATATGAGGGCAATTGCAGGGCTTTCAATGGGAGGGTACGGATCTTTGTACCATGCAATAACTCATAAAGAAATGTATAAAGCTTGTTATGCACTTAGTGCTGCGGTTATAGAGGTAGCGCCTTTAAAAGAGGGCGAGCAACAAAGTGAATATGACAAAGCTTTTCAGGATAAAATTTGGGGACCAATTAATAAAGAAGGTTTGCCAGCAAATTATAAAAAACATTCCATACAAGAAATTTTTAAAACAATGGGTACCTATAAAGCTCCAAATGCATATGCTGAAATGACAGGAGCAGAGTTTGGTTTACCGGCTATTACACTTGGTTGCGGTGATGATGACTTTCTTTTAAAACAAAATATGAATCTTACCAAAATAATGAAAGATGCTCAGGTACCATTTGAATTTAGGGTTCGTGATGGAGCACATACTTGGGAATATTGGAGGACCGGATTGGAACTGGCATTAAAATCAATTGGAAATGATATAAGAAACTAATTTGTTCATATTCAATTATTAAGAAAGTAATTTAATTGATGTAAAATCGTTAATTTTATATAGTTATCCCGCAAAATAAAAAAACAATCTAAATTATTTTATTATGATTAATTCAAAACTAAAAGAGATTAGAGAATTTTGTGAATCAAACTCGGATCCCGAGATAATTAAAAAATATTCGAAATATTTTAAAGAAGGTTATAATGGTTACGGTATAGACCAAAAAATATTTGAAGCCCAAAGGGATCAATGGATTGCAGATTGGAAAAATGAAATGACATTAGCCAGTTACTTGGATTTAGGGGATAAATTAATGCAAAATGGTAAACTTGAAGAAATATCATTTGCCATTGTTTTTTTGAAATCGGAACGAGCAAATTTCACTGAAAATACTTTTAATAGAATTGGAAATTGGTTTAAGTATGGCATTTCTAATTGGGCAACTACAGATGTGTTGTGTATGCTTGTTCTTTCAAGTTTTTTAATAGATAATATAATTTCGTTCGAGAAATTTAAAGAATGGACAAAAGCAGAATCTGAATGGCAAAGAAGAGCCGTGCCAGTAACGTTGGTAGAATTAATTAAACACGACTTAAAACCAGCTGTTGCTTTACCAGTTATAGAAGCGTTAATGCTTGATGATTCTCAATATGTTCAAAAAGGAATTGGAACATTATTACGTGGTTTATGGAAAAAATATCCTCAAATAATAGAAGATTTTTTGTTGAAATGGAAAGATGAGTGTGGTAGAGTAATTGTACAATATGCCACTGAAAAAATGGATAAAGAATATCGAAAAAAATTTAGGAGAGTAAAAAAAATTGCAGCTAAAGCATAAATCTATTTTTCATTTAAAGTGCATTAAACCTCCTGTTTTAAACCATTTAAAAATTACTTTTTGTTACTAAAAGTTATATGTAACTTTGCATCCTAAAATTTTCTAAATGAAACGTGTAATTGTTGGTCTTTCCGGTGGTGTAGATAGTAGTGTAGCAGCATACTTGTTAAAAGAACAAGGGTATGAGGTTATTGGCTTATTTATGAAAAACTGGCACGATGATTCTGTAACTATTTCAAACGAATGCCCTTGGTTAGAAGATAGCAACGATGCTATGTTGGTAGCTGATAAATTGGGAATTCCATTTCAGGTTGTTGATTTAAGCGAGCAATACAAAGAACGCATTGTAGATTATATGTTTAAAGAATACGAAATGGGTCGCACACCAAACCCAGATGTATTGTGTAATCGTGAAATTAAATTTGATGTTTTTTTAAAAATTGCGTTGGATTTAGGGGCCGATTACGTTGCAACCGGGCATTATTGTAGAAAGGGAGAAGAAGAAATTAATGGAGAAACTGTTTATAAATTATTGGGAGGAAAGGATACTAATAAAGATCAATCTTATTTTTTATGTCAGTTATCTCAAGAACAACTTTCAAAAGCATTATTTCCAATAGGTGAATTAACAAAACCAGAAGTTAGAAAAATAGCCGCTGAACAAGATTTAATTACTGCCGAAAAGAAAGACTCTCAAGGTTTATGTTTTATTGGGAAAGTTAGATTGCCAGAATTTTTACAACAAAAATTAGAACCAAAAGAAGGAGTTATAGTTCAAATTCCTGAAGATTCTGAAATTTACAATAGAGAAGTTCCAGTTTTTAAATCCAAAGAAGAAGAACTGGCATTTTTTGCTACAAAATATAAATACGCAGTAGCGGATGGTAAAATTGTTGGAAAACATCAGGGAGCTCATTATTTTACCAAAGGTCAACGTAAAGGTTTAGCTGTTGGAGGCACCAAAGAACCTTTATTTGTAATTGATACAGATGTAAAAGAAAATGTAATTTACACTGGTGAAGGTAAAAATCATAAAGGTTTGTATAGGAATGTATTATTTGTTTCTAACGAAGAATTACATTGGATTAGAACCGATTTAGCCTTAAAAAATGGAGAGTCTTTAAATGTTTTGGCGAGAATTAGATACCGTCAGAAATTAGAAAAAGCGACATTGTATAAAGTAGAAACAGGCTTGTATGTTGAGTTTGAGAATATGCAATCTGCCATAACCGAGGGGCAATTTGTTGCCTGGTACTTAAATGAGGAGTTATTAGGGTCGGGTGTAATTGCTTAATCTTTAACATATTTATAAAGTAACAATTCAATAATAATTAGTAATTTCGAACCTTAACTCCAATATTTTATACTTGTGAAAGTTAAATTACTATCTCTACTATTATTTTTTTCTATTTTCAGCTTGTTTGCACAAGAAGATGCTTGGGTGTATTTTAATGACAAACCTAGTGAGGCTTCTTATTTTACAACTCCTTTAAATATGCTAACACAGCGTTCTTTGGATAGAAGAGCACGTTATGGTATTGCATTAGATAGTAAAGATGTTCCTTTAGAGCCAACATATGTTTCACAAATAAATAGTAGTGTAGGAATTACAATTTTAGCAAGATCTAAATGGTTAAATGCATTGCATATTCAAGGATCAAAAGCAGCTATTGATAATTTATTGAATTTAAGTTTTATTGAATCGATAGAATATGCCAATAGATTATTAACTGGTTCAAAACCAAGTAAAACTTCAAACATAATAAAAAAAGGAATTGATAAACTAAAATTTGAATCAACAGTTAGTTATGGAAGTGCTACAAATCAAATTGAAATGTTGGGTGGAGAAACGCTTCATCAAAATAATTTTACCGGTGCAGGAATGCAAATTGCAGTTATAGATGCTGGTTTTCCTGGTGTAAATACATTTAGTGCATTTAAAAGAATTAGAGATAACGGTCAGATTTTAGGTGGTTATGATTTTGTTGCTAGAAGTTCAGATATTTATACGGGAAGTTCTCATGGAACTTCTGTATTATCAACAATAGCAGGTTATTTAGAGATTGGTGTTGACGGTGCAACTGCTAATTTTACAGGTACAGCACCTGATGCGGATTTTTATTTATTTAGAACAGAAAACGCACCAGTTGAGGTTAGATTAGAAGAAAGTTTATGGGTTGAAGCAGCTGAAAGAGCTGACAGCTTAGGAGTAGATGTAATTAATACTTCGTTGGGGTATTCAGTGTTTTTTGATAATCCAGATCATAATTATAGTTATGAGGATATGGATGGACAAACAGCTTTTATAACCCGAGGAGCTGAAGTTGCTTTTTCAAGAGGAATGCTATTGGTAACCTCAGCTGGAAATGAAGGGGGAGATGCTGCATGGCCTTATATAAATGCACCTGCTGACGGTCCTTCAGTATTAACCGTTGGAGCTGTAAATTCCGAAGGTATAATTGCATCATTTAGCTCTTTTGGACCATCCGCAGATAATCGCACAAAACCAGATGTACTTGCTCAAGGTCAAGGGACATATTTAATAAATAGTGCTGGAAATGTTGATTCAGGAAATGGAACTTCTTTTTCATCACCTGTTTTAACAGGAGTTGTGGCCTGTTTATGGCAGGCATTTCCTGATAAAACAAATGCAGAAATAACACAATTAATAAAAGAATCTGCGCATTTATATACTTCACCAACCAATCAGAAAGGTTACGGAATTCCAAATTTTACAACCATTTATCAACTTCTTTCAGTTAATATTGATGATTTAGATGGTGATGGGGTTTTAAACACGTTTGATGCATGTCCAAATACACCTGAAGGAGCAGAAGTTGATACTAACGGTTGTTTGGTTTTACCTTCAGATAATTTTAAATTGGAAGTAACTGGAGAAACTTGTCCGGATAAAAATAATGGGCAAATTAGTTTTAGCTCAGAAACTGCTTATAATTATTTAATTACGGTTGATGGTTTAAATTATTCACTTACAAATAGTACTTTTAATCTTTTAGATTTATCACCAGGAGATTATGAAATGTGTGTAACATTAGAAAATCAAAATTATGAGCAATGTTATAATTTTGATATTTTAGAAGGGGTTTTGGTATCTGGAAAAGCTAGTATTTCTTCTAAATCTGTTATTGTTGAATTAGATAAGGGAACTCCACCTTATACAGTTTATTTAAATGGATTAGAAAAACTGCAAACTTTAAATTCAATTTTTGAAATAGCAATTAAGCCTGGAGATATAGTTGAAGTTAAAACCAGCATTGCGTGTGAAGGTGTTTTTTCTAAAGAAATAGCAGCAGAAGCAGCAATTAGTGTGTATCCAAACCCAATAAACAATATAGTTAACTTTAAATTTCCAAATGACGTAGATAAAATTGAGATATCAATTTATAATTTATTGGGGAACACTATTTATCAGGGGCAAATACTAAAAAATAATCCAACAACAGATATTTCTTTTTTATCTAAAGGTTTTTATTTAATGCAAGTTAAATCTAACAATGAAATTAGAGCTTTTAAAGTTTTAAAAAATTAAATGGAGAATAAAATAACAACACTTTTTAATATAAAATATCCATTAATTCAGGCCGGAATGGTTTGGAATAGTGGATGGAGATTGGCTTCGGCTGTGAGTAATGTAGGAGGATTGGGATTAATTGGAGCAGGTTCCATGTATCCTGAAGTATTGAGAGAACACATTCAAAAATGTAAGAAAGTCACCAATAAACCTTTTGGAGTTAATGTACCAATGTTATATCCAAACATTGAAGAAATTATGAAAATAATTGTGGATGAAGGGGTAAAAATTGTGTTTACTTCAGCGGGGAATCCAAAAACCTGGACACCTTTTTTAAAAGAAAACGGAATTACAGTGGTGCATGTTGTAAGTAGTGTAAAATTTGCATTGAAGTCTCAGGAGGCTGGAGTTGATGCTGTTGTAGCGGAAGGATTTGAAGCCGGAGGTCATAATGGAAGGGAAGAGACAACTACGTTTACGTTAATTCCAATGGTTAAAGAAGCAGTAACTATTCCAGTTATTGCTGCTGGGGGGATTGCGACAGGAAGAGGAATGCTGGCAGCTATGGTTTTAGGTGCAGAAGGAGTTCAAATTGGTAGCAGATTTGTGGCTAGTAACGAATCTTCTGCACATATCAATTTTAAAGAAGAAGTAGTAAAAACTAAAGATGGTGACACGCACTTAACTTTGAAAGAATTAGCACCGGTTAGATTGATTAAAAATAAGTTTTACAGTGAATTACAGGATTTATATCAGCAAAAACCAACAGTTGAACAATTGAAAGAAAAATTGGGTAGGGCAAGAGCTAAAAAAGGAATGTTTGAAGGTGATTTAGAAAATGGGGAATTAGAAATCGGACAAATAGCTGGTCTAATTCATGAGATAAAACCTGCAGCTGAAATTGTTCAAGAAATTATTGAAGAATATAATAGTATAAAAAAGTCTTTTTGCTGAAAAAAGTGAAACGGATTGAAGAATCTTTATGTTGAGAACTAAATTAAACCATTCGTACTCTGAGATTCTTCTCTATCGCTCAGAATGACACTAGTTTAATTGATTCTAAACCTTCCTATAGACAGATAGGCTTGTTTTAGAATCTCAACAAATTGAATCCAATTTATTACCAAAATCTAAAGTACGTTTAGGCTAATTAGGTTATTTCTTTTTGTCTAGATGTTTAGCCCCTTTTGGAGGCATTGGACCTCTTAAATGTATAATTAAACCATTTAAAAAGTTACGTAAAAACTGATCGCCACATTCCATATATTTCTCGTGGTCTTCACTTCTAAAAATAGCACCTAACTCGCTTTTAGAGACTTTAAAGTCAACCAATTCACATATTTTTATAATATCAGTATCTCTTAATTTATGAGCTACACGTAGTTTTTTAAAAATATCATTATTTGTTAATCCCATTTTGCAAAGATAATTTTTTATAAAACATAAATCTAACTTAAATTAGAATTAAACTTTGTTTTGTTTAAGTTCCAATTGCATCTGTTTTACAGTTTGTGTGCTATTATCATGGCTCCATCCAGGAGGGCCAAATGTGTACATAAATTTGTGATACCAGTTTTTAGATTTTTTAGTATCATTCCAAATGTCTTTATATTCATGAGTAAGAATTACCCAGGGATTATAAGAATCAGGGGCATGTGTTACTCCATATTTAACTTCAATAGAATCGTCCAACTCTTTCCATGTTCCAAATATTTTATCAAATATATTTAAAAATCCACCGTGATTTTTATCCATATACTCCACATTCTTTGCGTGGTGAACTTGGTGCATGGTATGGGTATTGAATATTTTTTCCAGAAATCCCATTTTAGGAATATAAACAGAATGTAATTGAAATTGCCATAAAGCTTCAATTCCTAAACAAACAACTACCATTTCAGGTCTAAAACCTAAAGCAGGCAACCACATATAAAATAATGGTTTGTATAAAATTGTAAACCAACCATTTCTTACGGCAGTTCCTAAATTAAAATTATCTGAAGAATGATGCACAATATGTGCAGCCCATAATGCTCTAACCATATGGTTTTGTCTATGAAACCAATAATAAGTAAAATCATCTAATATCTGACAAGCTATCCATACATACCAAGCATATCCAAATGATTCCCATCCTAAAACATTTGTTCGAATCCCATTTATTTCTGGATTAAATAATTCAAATATGAAGTTGAAAATTACAATTGCAGAAATAGTTTTAATTAATGGAGCAATTACTGCAGAACCAACACCCATAAATAGGCTGGCTCCTAAATCTTTCCATTCGTAAAGATTTTTTTTATCGTGACTTTTACTATAAGTAAGTTCAAGTAATATTAGCGCTAAGAAGCAAGGAACTCCATACACTAATGGGTTGGTGAAATCCATTTGTTGGTTTTAAATTATAAAAAGCGGAATATAGGAATATTTTTAGTAAACCCTTCAATATTTGTACTTTATTACAATATAACCTCTAAAGTTGAAATTTATTTTGTGAAAATTAATTTAATTGCAACAATCAACATAAAAACACCAAATATTTTTTTAAGCATACGCTGATCTATTTGAAGTGCTATTTTTGAACCTAAAAAGCCTCCAATAATAAATAAAGCAGAGACTATTAATGCAACTCTCCAATCAATATTTCCTCCATCTCCAGTTGTATGGTAATTATGAACTGCTAAAAAAGTAACAGGAGGGAGCATTACAGCCAAGCTTAAACCTTGCGCATTATGTTGTGTTAAACCCAAAAACAGCACAAATAATGGAACCATTATTATTCCGCCTCCAACACCAACCAATCCACTTAATATTCCTGCTAATAAACCAATAATAATTAGGGTAAAAATTGTTGTTAGGGTCATTTTCATTAGTTTATATTTCTGAAGGAATTTGTATATGATACAATTTTCGTGAACCATTATTTAATTTATTTTCACGTAACCAAGGATTGTATTCTTTTAATATTTTATAATTGATACCTAAATCTTTTGAAAACTGAGCAATATTGGTAATTGCAGTATCAACTTCAACAAATCTTGTTGGTTTAAAGTAATATAAATCCTCATTATCGAAAATGAATCCATATTTCTCTGGATTAGATAATATTTCTTTAACAGCAATAATTCTAGGTAAATATCTTTTTGTTTCTTCACCTAATAACAAGTCGTAATAATCTTTAACTTGTTGATCATTAATTTTTCTCGCCATACCAGCATTTCCGGCATTGTATGCAGCTGCTGCCATAGTCCAATTTTCGAAGCGTTCTTTTGAAGCATTTAAATATTTACATGCAACTTCCGTAGCTTTTTCTAAATGATAACGTTCATCAACATTCGAATTTACCTCCAAGCCATTCTCTTTAGCTGTAGCACTCATTATTTGCCAAAAGCCTTTTGCTCCTGCAGGTGAAGTTACATTCTGTAATCCACTTTCAATAACTGCTAAATATTTAAAATCATCTGGAATTCCATTTTTCTCTAAAATAGGTTCAATAATTGGGAAATATTTATTAGCTCTTTTAAATAAAAGAAGTCCGTTAGATTGCCAATAAGTATTCACTAATAACTCACGATCTATGCGCTCTTTAATATCAGCATTTTCAGTTGGTATACGCTCACCTGCAAAATTTAAATTAGCAGGAATTTTTAACGCTTTTATTTGATAAGATTCGCTTGTGTTCTTTTCAGGTTCATTGGCTATTTTTACTTTATTTTCATCAGACGTTTTTGAAGCAAAAATTAGCAAGGAACTCACTAAAATTATTGCAACTAACCCTAAGATTTTAATTGTATTTTTCATAATAGCATTTATTAGATGTGTTTGTAAAGTACAAATTTATTTGAATTTTTAGAAAGAAGATTAGTATTTTAACAATTAATTTAGTGATTGTAAAATTAGTTTACTAATTGTCTTCGCTTTGTTTAGAATCATAATATGTGTTCCTTTTTCAATAGGAATACAATTTTTTATATGTTTTATTGGAAAAACGTGATCATCAACACCTTGAATATGAACAATATTATTTAAAGTTTCCTCTTGTTGCCAATGCAGCACATTGTAAATAGCCCAGTTTAAATATTTTTCATCTCTAACGGATAAATATTCTTTATATAATTTAACACGTTTTTTAGCAAAATCACCAAAAGCATACATTGTTAAATCTTCAAGATTATCAATAGATTTTGAAGGGAATAATTTATAGGCCCAAGTTTTTTGAATTACTTTTAAACGTTTTGGTAATTCATTTTTATTTTTAACGCTGGATATCAATATTATTTTTTTAACCTTTAAATGTTTACTCATTTCCTGCACCATAATCCCTCCAAAAGAAACACCAATTAAAACAGGATCTTTTTCTGTAACTAAATGAGCCATTCGTTTGGCATAATCTTCAATTTTTTCGGTATCAGATAAAGGAAGTAACCACTCTAAATAATGAAACTCAAATTTATCTTTTGGCAATTGCAAGTATTCAAATATTTTAGGACTTGCAGCTAATCCCGGGACAAAGTAAATAGGTGTTTTTTTATGATCCATTGCTAATAATTCCTAATAAAATTGGTTTTAATCCGCTAAAGAAAAATTCAACCGCTATCACCATAACTATTAATCCCATTAATCGCATCATAACTTTATTACCAGTAGAGCCTAATTTTTCAGTTATTTTACTTGCTCCAACCAATACCAAATAAGTGATAAATAGCACAAGTGCAATTACTGAAACTAACACTATTTTTTGTTGATAATCATTTGCTTCTTCCATTAAGATAATTGCATTGGTTATTGCACCAGGTCCGCAAATCATAGGAATTGCTAAAGGAGTTATAGAGATATCTTCAACATAGGCATCAAGTTGATCTTCATCATCGGTATGCTTAAAATTACCTAATCGGGCTTGTAACATATCCCAACCCATCATAAAGAAAATAATACCACCAACAACTCTAAAACTATTTACTGAAATTCCAAAAAAGTTAAATAATATTTGACCTGAAAATGCAAATGCAATTACGGTTAAAAATGCTACTATTGTTGCTTTTTTTGCTGTTTGTTTACGACGAGTTTTACTTAAAGAAGCTGTCATCGACATAAAAATAGGCATGGTGCCTAGTGGGTTGATAATCGTAAAAAAAGCTGTAAAAGCTAACAAACCAAAAGAGTATAAATCGTACAAAATAAATAGTTTATTTAATTAGTTATTGAAACAGAAATCCAATCAAAACGTACAATTCCATCTTCATCAATTTTCGTTAATTTAATAGGATGCAATGTATTTATCAAATCAGGATTCCAAGGTGTTTTTACTTTTACGTAATTTTCTGTAAATCCGTGAATAAAACCTTCCTTATTTTCGCTTTCAAAAAGCACTGTTAATTCATTTCCAATTTGACTTTCATAAAAAGCTCTTCGTTTTTTAACCGATAAACCTCTTAACATTTTACTACGTTTAGCTCGTACATTTTTTGATACTACATTATCCATTTCGGCAGCTTCTGTATTTGGTCTTTCAGAATATGTAAAAACGTGTAAATAAGAAATATTTAATTCGTTTAAATAATTATAAGTTTCTAAAAATAATTTATCAGTCTCTCCTGGAAACCCAACAATTACATCAACTCCAATACAAGCATTTGGCATTGCTTTTTTTATCGCATCAACTCTATTTGTATAGGTTTCTTTTTGGTAACGACGCTTCATTAATTTTAATAGCTCATCGCTTCCAGTTTGCAATGGAATATGAAAATGAGGAACAAAACTGTTAGAATTTGCTACAAACTCTATGGTTTCATTCTTCAACAAATTAGGTTCAATAGAAGAAATTCTTAAACGGTGAATTCCATCAACAGTATCGAGTGCTTTTACCAATTCAAAAAAGGTATGTTCGTGTTTTTTGTTTCCAAACTCACCTTTACCATAATCACCAATATTTACACCTGTCAGTACAATTTCTTTAATACCTTTTTCAGAAATTTCTTTGGCGTTCTGCAATACGTTTTCTAATTCATCACTTCGTGAAATCCCTCTGGCTAAAGGAATTGTGCAATAGGTACATTTATAATCACAACCATCCTGTACTTTCAAAAAAGCACGAGTTCTATCCCCAATTGAATAAGAACCAACATAAAAATCGGCTTCTTCAATTTCACACGAGTGAACTTCACCCATATCATTTTTAGAAAGGTCGTTTATATAATTGGTAACTTTAAATTTTTCGGTAGCTCCCAACACCAAATCTACACCATCAACAGCAGCTAATTCTTCTGGTTTTAACTGGGCATAACAACCAATAGCAATTAAAAATGCTTCTTCGTTTTTCTTTAATGCCGACTTCACAATAGATTTAAATCTTTTATCAGCATTATCAGTAACAGAACACGTGTTAATTACGTATATATCAGCCTTTTCCTCAAATTCAACACGTTCAAAACCTTCTCCTAGAAAGTTTCTTGCAATGGTTGAAGTTTCAGAAAAATTAAGTTTACATCCAAGTGTATAAAATGCGACTTTTTTTTGTGCGCTCATTCTTGTACATTTATCGAGTGCAAAAGTACAGAATAATTGATAATATTTGAAACCAATCGACTTAGAGTTCAAAAATTAACAATTTCGAAAATAAATGACTTTCAAAAAAGACAAAAGAATATAGATGTGATATATTGCAGTAATGGCAACAGTTTTTGAAAAATTTTGCATCAATTTATTATAAATAGGAACACGAAGTGTCTTAAATTGCAGTATCTTAAAATAGATATAAATGTATAAAATAGATTATAAATATTTTAATTGTATTGTGAAAATTGAGCTAACAGGTTTAATAAGTGTTAATGAGGTTCTTGATTTAGCAAAAGAATTATCCAATAATGTTAAAGGTAATAATACATTATATCTTTCTGATACACGAATGGCTGAATATAACTGGGATATACACGAGATAAAATTATTGAAAGATAATTTATCTTCGATTGTAAATCATGAAAAAGTGAACTATGAGGCTGTTTTAGTAAATGATCCCGAAACGCATGTTTTAACAACTTTATTTCATGAAGAATGGATAGGAAACAGCCATTTTAAAAAGGTTTTTACAACAAAGGCTGCTGCAATAAAGTGGTTGTTAAATTTCAAATAAATAATATAGAAATTAAATTTTATTATGATTGCAAATACACCAAAACCACCTTATTACACAGTAATCTTTTCCACCATACGAACTGAAATAGATGAAGGTTATTTAGAAACAGCAGAAAAAATGGAAGAATTAGCCAAATTACAAGATGGTTACCTAGGAATTGAGTCAGCTAGAAATGATGTGGGAATTACAGTTTCTTATTGGGAAAGTTTGGAAGCTATTTTAAACTGGAAAAATAATGCTGAACATATAATTGCGCGTGAAAAGGGGAGAGCACTTTGGTATAAAAAATACCAACTTAGAATTAGTAAAGTAGAACATGACTATGGGTTTGAGAAGTAGGTTTTTAATAGTTGTTATTGGTTGTTTGTTACTGGTTTCTTGTGCTGATGAAGAAATTAAAAAAAGAGATGCTCAGGTTTTTAGGTATAATGAACACGCCAATATTACCACTTTAGATCCGGCATTTGCAAAAGATTTAAGAACTATTTGGGCAACAAACCAACTATTTAATGGTTTGGTACAGTTAGATGATGAATTAAAAATTAAACCAGATATTGCACATTCCTGGACAATTTCTGATGATGCAAAAACATATGAATTCAATCTGAAAAATAACATAAAATTTCACAAGCATAGTTTGTTTGGTAAAGACTCAACTAGAAATGTAATTGCCAGTGATTTTGAATACAGTTTTAATAGATTGATTGATCCAAATGTGGCTTCTCCAGGGAAATGGGTATTGGAATATGTGGAGCGCTTTGAAGCCAAAAACGATAGCACATTTGTAATAAATTTAAAACAACCTTTTCCGCCGTTTTTAAGTTTACTAAGTATGAAATATTGTTCGGTACTTCCAAAAGAAGCAGTTGATTATTTTGGAGATACGTTTAGAGCAAATCCAATAGGTACTGGACCATTTCAATTTAAGTTATGGGTAGAAAACACAAAATTGGTTTTTCGCAAAAATACTACTTACCATGAAAAAGATAAAAATGGATATAAATTGCCTTATTTAGAAGCGGTTGCAATTACGTTTTTACCAGACAAACAAAGTGAATTTTTGCAATTTATACAAGGGAATATTGATTTTATGAGCAGTATAGACGCTTCTTATAAAGACGATTTATTAACCACAGATGGAAAACTTACCGATAGTTATAAGGATAAAATAAATATGGTTACTGGTCCTTATTTAAATACCGAATATTTAGGAGTTTATATGGATGCAGATGAGAAAGAAGTACATTCAAAAAAAATAAGACAAGCGCTAAATTACGGTTTTGATCGTGAAAAAATGATTTTGTATTTGAGAAACGGAATTGGAACTCCAGCTATTAATGGTTTTATCCCTAAAGGATTACCTTCTTTTAATAATATGAAAGGATACACCTATCAGCCAGAAAAAGCAAGGGAATTAGTAAAATCGTATATAGAAGAAACGGGTAATTTAAAACCTTCAGTTACTATAGGTACCAACAGTCAGTATTTAGATTTATGTGAATACATACAAAGAGAATTGGAAAAAACTGGGTTGAAAGTTAATATAGATGTAATGCCGCCTTCAACATTACGTCAGGTTAAAGTAAATGGTCAGCTTAGTATTTTTAGAGGAAGTTGGGTTGCCGATTACCCAGATGCAGAAAATTACTTATTTATTTTTCACAGTAAAAATTTCTCACCAAACGGACCAAATTATACACATTATAGTTCTAAAGAATATGATGCTTTGTTCGAAAAATCCATTCAAATTATAGATAATGAAAAAAGACATGTATTATACCGAAAAATGGATAGTTTAGTAATGGAATCAGCTGCAGTAATACCCTTATATTATGATGAGGTGGTACGTTTCTCTCAAAAAAATGTTAGTGGATTAGGAATAAATCCAGTTAATTTATTGAGTATTAAAATGGTTAAGAAGGAATAATCTCAACTTCAAAAATATCTAACCCATTAGAATTAGTAAACAACTCTTTTGAAAGCATTTCTTTACCTGTATAAGGATAGGCAGTAATAGGTTCTATGCACAACATATTATCAACAGGTGTCCATAACATAAAATTATTGAAACCTTTCGTTCTAATGGAGATATTAGACCCTGTTTTTTTTAGTAAAGAAATTTCAGAGGTGTTTAAAACAGGATATGCTGTATCTCCACCTTTCATAATTTCGGGTATTGTAATTTCTTTAATTTCGGTTTTTACAAGTTCATCTAAATTACTGTTTAACATAAATGCAGGATGATAACCCAGCATAAAAGGCATTCCTTTTTCTGCTATAATTTCAAAAGTAATTTTTAAGGATTCGTTTGTTAATTCAAAACTTTTCTTAAAGGTGAAACTATAAGGCCAGGAAAGCAATCTGGCGGAAGATTTTTCAGGATATTTTGAATTTTCAATAGCAGAATATGCAGCATATTTTTTAATAAATGAACAGGATTTTTCTGTTTTACTTGTAGCCGAATACTCTAATTCTCTTAAAAGTCCGTGTTGATCTTGACTGTAATTCCCTTTTGGAGTACCAACTCTAAAATTGTTGGCTTCAGTTGGACCAATAATTGGAAACATTTCTGTATCGGAATTTCTCCAGCCTGGATTTCCTTTTTGATGCATTAATTCTTCACCATTTTTTTGGTAACTAATTAATTCACCCTTTTCAATTTTTACAATAGAAATTTTGTCTGTGCTTATTAAAATCATTTATATTTTTTTTAAGAAAGAGGAAATTTACCGTTATGCTGTATTTTATATCTGTAACTAATACTATTATTGGCTAACGTCTTGCTGAATTTATTTCAGCATCTCATCATACTAAGACCTGGGTTTATGAGATGCTGAAATAAATTCAGGGTGACGAGAATCTACTTATTATTTTCTACAATATAGTCCAACATTTTTTTAACTAAATGCGCTCTATCAACTCCGCGCACATTATGTTCGTGCATTGGATAGGTGAAAAAATCGATTTGAGTTTTTTGTTTTACAGCTTCCTGTAATAATGTCATACTATGTTGAGGTACAACAACAGGATCTACACTGCCGTGAATTATAAGCATTTTACCATCTAAATTTTTAATATAATTTGCAACTTTGGTTTTTTCATAACCTTCTGGATTTTCTTGAGGTGTATCCATATATCGTTCACCATACATAACTTCGTAATATTTCCAATCAATTACAGGTCCGCCGGCAACTGCAGTAGTAAACATTCCTGGGTTGCGTAACATTAAACTTGTAGTCATAAAACCACCATAACTCCAGCCATTAACAGCAATTCTACTGCTGTCCACATAACTTAAAGATTTTAAATAATCAACACCAGTTAGTTGATCTTCAATTTCAGCATCACCTAAATTACGGTGAATAATACTTTCAAAAGCAAAACCTCTATTTGCAGAACCTCTATTGTCTAAAGTGAAAATAATGTAATCTTCTAAAGTTGAAAAAGCGGTCATCCAAAGGCTTGCACCGCCTAGCCAAGAATTTGTATTCATTTGAGCGTGAGGCCCACCATAAACATAAATTAAAACAGGGTATTTTTTTGACGCATCAAAGTTAGCAGGTTTAATAACTCGGGAATATAAATCAGTTCCGTCAGTTCCTTTTAAAGTTACAAATTCAGTAGTTCCTAAATTGTACTCTTTTAAAGGGTTTTCTGCATTATAAACTAAAGTTGACTTTCCTTTTTTAGTTTCAACTATCTCAATAGAATTAGGAGTAGTTAAGTTACTATAGGAATCAATTAAATAGTTTCCATTCGTACTTAACTGTGTTCTATGCGTACCATTTGTACTTGTTAGTTTAGTATATTTTCCTGATTTTAAATTTACTTTAAAAGTATGAGATTCTCTGGCATCTGCACCTGTTCCAGTAATAAATACATTTTTTGCTAAAGCGTCGAAACCTAAAATTCCGGTAACAACCCAATCAAATTTAGTTAATTGTTTAACCAGTTTGCCTTCAGAGGTATATTGGTATAAATTCATAAACCCATCACGCTCGCTAAACCATAAAAAGTTTGTGGTACTTTTAGGTAAAAACACGGCATCAAATTCTGGTTCGGTCCATTTATCACTGGTTTCTTCAAATAAAGTATTCACTTTTTTACCGGTTTCAACACTATATCTGTTATACCAAACGTGATTTTGACCGCGATTTATTTCAGCTACCAATACAAATTTTTCATCTGGTGTCCAGGATAAGTTTGTTAAATAATGCTCATCTGAAGTATCAATATCAAGATACGTTGTTGATTGCGTAGCTAAATTGAAAATTCCAATTTTTGCAATTTCACTTCCTTGTCCGGCCATTGGATATTTAATATTTTTTAAAGAAGCAGGGTAGGTGTTAATATCAACTAACGGATAATCTGCTACATTACTCTCATCTTTTTGATAGAATGCCAAATAATTACCTTTTGGGCTCCAAAAAGTACCTTTATAGATTCCAAACTCACTTCTATGAATTGCTTGTCCGCTAACTATGTTTTTATCTTCTATCTCAGTTACTACAATTTTTGGATTTGCAGCGTTGGCTATAAATAAATTGTTGTCAATTGTATATGCAATTGCTTTGGCTTTTGAATTGTATTCTGTGTTTTTGGCATTTTCGTCAAAATGTATTGAAGTGCTTTTAGACTTTGACACGTAATTATAAACTTCAATAGAACTTCCATTTTGAAATGTAAAGTCGGTAGCTGAAATTTCCTGTAAATAGGGAAGTCTTTTTATCTCAGGATATACTTTTTTAAGAGCTTCAAAAGATAAATTAGAAACAACTTTATTGGTTTTAGCATTTGTAAAAATTAATTCATTCTCTTTTTTAAAAGCGTAGTTGCTGGTATTTTCAATCCATTGTAAGTTGGATAAAGAAGAAGGATATAATCCTTTGTAATAACCTAATACGGCATCTTCAATTGATAATTCTTTTTGTTGTGAATAACCTAAAATAAAGGTGCAAATAAATAGAAACGAAATTAATTTTTTCATTATTATGGAGTTAATTATTAAACAAAGTAAAGTTAGATATTTAAAGGTTTTTTTACCTGATGTTTATCAGTTTGTATTAAAATTGATACGCGCCATTATTGGATAATGATCGGAATATTTTACATCGTAAGTTTTAAAGTTATTTACTTCAAACTTTTTATCTGTTAATATAAAATCGATTCTAAATGGAAAATGATAATCAAAAGATTTTCCAAATCCTTTTCCGGCAACTTCAAATGCATCGTTTTTATTAGTTTTTAATGTATTGTACACCCAGGAAAAAGCATTGTTATTAAAATCTCCACAAATAATGGATTTATAGGTTGCTTTTTCTTGATGTAGTAAAATTAAATCTGCCTGATTGGTTTGTTTTTTAAAGGCTTTTTCCACTCTTATTCTTAGTTTTTCAGAATTTTCTTGTGTTAATGTTTCCTCTTTAGGATTAATTTTAAGTGATTCTAAGTGAACATTATATACTCTAATTGTATCTTTATCTTTAACAATATCGGCAAAAATTGCATTGTTACTACTATTTGAAAAATCTAATGACCCAGATTTAATTATTTTGTATTTTGAAAAAATAGCGTGTCCAAAATTATTATGGTTGGTTCTAATTTTTACATATTGATACGGATATTTTATATCAAGCTCTTTTGAAGGATGAAACTCTTGAATACATAAAATGTCTGGAGATTTTTCTTTAATAAAGTCATATATTTTTTGATCTACATTTTTCTCATCTATCCAATTATACAAGTTAAACATTCGCACATTATAACTCATAACTTTTAGATCATTAGTTAGCAATACTTTTTTTTCAGAAAAACTGTAAAATTTTGTAATAAATTGAAAACCAATTAGTAGTATGATTGTAGAAAGTAAAAACTGTTTCTTTAATTTTAGAATCCAATAAATTATAAAAAGTAAATTAAGAATAATTAGGAAAGGAATAGATAAACTTATAAATGATATAAATGAAAAAGTGTTAGGTGAAATATAATAGCTTAAAAATGAAATAAGCAGCATAGTAGCCAATAATGAATTGACTATAAATAATAATTTATCTACTAATGATAATTTCTGCATCTGTTACTTTTTCCCGGCCCTAAATAAAAAATCCTTTTCTTCTTGCGTTAAACTTTCGTACCCTGATTTACTTATTTTATCTAAAATTTCATCAATTTTTCGTTGCTTGGTTTTGGTTACTTCATCTTTTGAGGATCTGCTTTTAGATTTGTGAACAGTTTTTAAAGGTGAACTCTTTTTTGGCTGGACTAAATTAGTAAAGAAATTTATAATAGACTCAAACCATTTTCCAATATCATTTCCTTTATCTAATTGTTTAGAATAAAGATATCCAAAAGCAGCACCACTAATATGAGCAATTGCGCCTCCATTGTCTGGATTTGCTAATTGTAAAATACTTAACGCTACCCAAATTGCGGCCATTACCCATAATTCTACACTTCCAATAAACCGTAATTGTAAAGAATAACGAGGAATTTTGGTGGCTAATGCAACAAAAATTGTTGTAACTGCTGCGGAAGCTCCGCCTAAAGGAGCTCCATTTTTACTAGCAAAATAATTATAACTTAAAAATACAACACCTCCAACAAGAGCACCTAAAAAATAAAAGTTTAAAAATTGCTTTTTAGAATAAAAATTTAAAAAGAGATTGCCAATATAATAAAGGATTAATAGATTTGATAATACATGAAATAGTCGTTCATGAATAAATGCGTAGGTTATAAGTGTCCAAGGTTTAAATATAAAACTGTCGATTGTAGCTGGTAAAGCAAGATATTCAATAATAAATCTACTGAATAATACAGTTATCAAAAATAAAAATACATTTACATATATTATTTTTTCAACGATGTTTGCTTTGTACCAAGCTTGTTTTATGTCGTTAATTATATTCACTTTAGTTCCAGCGTTTAAATTGGTTTTGTTTCCAATACCAGGCAATTAAAAATCCGATTAATGCTCCACCAACATGGGCAAAATGGGCAACATTTCCTATGGAATATTTTGTCATTCCAAAGAATAAATCTCCTAAAATTATAGCAGGAATAAAGTATTTTGCTGCAATTGGAACAGGGAAAAATATCAATGCTAATTTAGCATTAGGGAAAGATAGACCAAAAGCTACTAAAATTCCATAAATGGCACCTGAGGCTCCAACGGCGGGTGTATGGTAAGTTGCATAAAACTCATTTAATTTAGCTTCGGAAATAGTTTCTAAAATTGTATTGTTATAACTACCGGTGGTTAATATATTTTGAATATCGGTACTTGACAATCCAATATTTATAAGTTGGTCGTATATATTATTAAACTGGTAATAATTTACCAATGTGTAAATTACTCCTGCACCTAAACCAGCAGAAAGATAGAAGAAAATAAATTTATTTCTTCCCCACATTTGTTCTAATGGAGTTCCAAAAGCCCATAAGCCATACATATTGAATAATATATGTGAAAACCCGCCATGCATAAACATATGTGTAGCAAATTGCCAAAATCCAAATTTTTCATTTTCAGGGAAATAGAGTGCAAACATACTTTGCAAATCAAACCCTTGAATAAGTTGTGGTGCTATAAATAATATAACATTTATTATAATAAGATGCTTAACAGCTTCTGTAATTCTTCCCATAATTTCAACTAGTTATCAATTAATAGTTGTTAAACTTTTTATCAATTTCATCAATATTTATTGTTACAAATGTAATTTTTCCAAATGGAGATAAATCTGGTTGTTTACAAGAAAATAGTTTGTTTACCATTTCTTCTTGTTCTTTCAAATTTAATTTACTTCCTGTTTTTATGGCTAAACTTTTTGCTAAACTTTTTGACATAATATCAAGCTGACTAAAACTCGTATCTGGAACATCATTTTTAATATCCTCTAATAATTGCTCTATAATAATAGTAATTTGACTTTCAGAAATATTTACTGGTATTCCTTTTACTATAATTGTATCATCTAATATATCGCCAAATAAAAACCCAACACTTTCTAAATCTTCTTTAATTTCTTTTATTAAAGTGATATCAGATTTACTAAAAGAAATTTCTAAAGGAAACAACAATTGTTGGCTCATTGCTTCTTTAACGGTAATATTTTCTAAAAATTCTTCATATAAAATACGTTGATGTGCTAAATGCTGATTGATATATACAATACCAGATTTAATACTGCTTACAATATATTTATTATGAATTTGATAGGTTTTGCTATTTGGTTTTTCATCTGAAAATAAAGAGGTATTTACGGTTTCTGATTCAACTTCTATATTTTGTATATCTAAACCTGTATATAAACTTTCCCATTGCGATTGTGTTTCGCGTTTGTAAGGAGTATTTACAGTTTTTTCTGCTTCTGATTTAAAAGGATTAAAATTAGGGTCAACATTTACTCTTGGTGTTGCCGAACTTTTATTCTTAAACGCATACGGAGTATCAAAAGAATTACTACGCTCAAAATCTAAGACCGGAGCAACATTGTATTGACCTAAACTATGTTTTATTGTTGAACGTAAAATTGCATATAACGTTTTTTCATCTTCAAATTTAATTTCAGTTTTTGTAGGGTGAATATTTATATCAATACTTTTAGTTGGTACAGTTAAATATAAAAAATAGGTTGGGTGATATCCACCAGAAAGTAAACTTTCGAATGCACTTGTAACCGCATGATTTAAATAAGCATTTTTAATAAAACGATCATTTACAAAAAAGAATTGTTCCCCTCTTTTTTTCTTTGCGAATTCAGGTTTAGTTACGAAACCATTAATTTCTACAACATCAGTTATTTCATTAATAGGAACTAATTTTTCATTCGTTTTTTTTCCTAGAATTGCTACAATTCTTTGGCGTAAGTTACTGGAGGTTAGATTGTATACTTCGTTTTCATTGTGGTAAAACGAAAATGAAATTGATGCATGTGCCAATGCAACACGTTGAAATTCGTTAACAATATGACGCGTTTCTATAGTGTTTGATTTTAAAAAATTTCTGCGAGCAGGAATATTATAAAATAAATTTTTAACAGCTACAGATGTACCAGTTGAAGTTGAAATTCGATCGTGACTCACTAATTTACTTCCTTCAATTTTAATAAGTGTACCTAAATCGCTTTCTTCTTGTTTGGTTTTTAAATCTACATGAGCAATTGCAGCAATTGATGCCAACGCTTCACCTCTAAAACCTTTGGTATGTAAATTAAATAAGTCTTCTGCCTTTTTTATTTTTGAAGTTGCGTGGCGTTCAAAGCTTAATCTGGCATCGGTTTGGCTCATTCCTTTACCGTTATCAATTACCTGAATTAAAATTTTACCAGCTTCTTTAATAATTAGTTTAATATTTGTTGCTCCAGCATCTATCGCGTTTTCTAATAATTCCTTTACAACAGATGCAGGTCGTTGAACGACTTCACCAGCTGCAATTTGATTAGCAACGTGATCAGGTAAAAGCTGAATGATGTCTGACATCTAAAATGGTTTCTTGAAAATTGTTAAATCGAAATCGATTATATATAAAAAAATGAAAACTAAAATAGCAATAATAATTAGGAGTAATTTATTACTGCCTTTCTTTTCTTTACTATTTAATTCTTCATAAGCCGACTTAAATTTATCTTTAATTCCTTTGTTATCCCCAACAGTAGTTCTAAATTCATCAAATTTATGACCAATTTTATAAGGGTTTCCTTCACCTTTATAATATCTTGGTTGATAGTCAAATTTTTTATTAGTACGTCTCTTTAAGATTCCCATAAATTATCAAAAATAAAAATAGATTATACAGTAATCCTCAAAAATACTGAATTATAAAGTTGTGGTCAAGTTTTTTAAAAAAGTAGGGTGTTAAAACTCTCTTAAAGCTGCCATTTTTATAGCGGCGATAGCACTCTCAATGCCTTTGTTACCGTGCTTTCCGCCTGAACGGTCTATTGATTGTTGTTTTGTGTTATCTGTTAAAACACAAAAAATAATTGGAACATCAAATTTAATGTTTAAATCTTTTATTCCTTGAGTAACGCCATCACAAACAAAATCGAAATGTTTTGTTTCTCCCTGAATCACATTTCCAATTGCAATAATAGCATCTAATTTTTGAGTTTCAATCATTTTTTTACAACCGTAAATAAGTTCAAAACTACCTGGAACGTCCCATTTAATTATATTTTCTTCAGTTGCTCCGTTTTCTAAAAAAGCTTCTTTTGCGCCTAAATATAAGTTTTCTGTGATATCAGGATTCCATTCAGAAACAACAATCCCAAACCGAAATTTCTTCGCGTTTGGGATTGTGGCTTTATCGTAATTAGATAAATTAGTTGTTGCCATTACAGCTTAGTTTTTTGATGCAAATGTTGCTTTATTGATATAGATATCTATATTTTTTGCTTCTGGAGCATCTGGAAATTCTTTTTTAATTCTTTTAAAAAGATCTAATGCTTTATCAAACTTTTCTAAATCCATTGCTGTATTTGCTGCTTTAAATAAAAAAAGCGGAGTAGAAAAATTGTTTTCTCTTAAGTTTGCTGCTTTTAAATAATAGTCTAAAGCATCTTCAGGTTGATTGATATCTGCAAAAGCATCTCCAATTGCACCTTTTGCAGTTGGACCTAATAATTCATCTTCAGAAGAAAAATCTTCTAAATAATCAATCGCTTCTTTATAGTTTTTCAATTTTAAGTTAGAAATACCAGCATAATAATTTGCTAAATTTCCAGCTTTGGTTCCGCTAAATTCTTTTGCAATATCAACAAAACCATATTTTCCATCAGCACCATTTAATCCTAATGTTAATAAAGAATCTATTGCTACAGAACTATTTAATGCATCTTCAAAATATGCTTTTGGAAAAGCTAATTCATCAGCCGCGACTTTCTCTTTAGGAGCTTTTACATATTTTTGATACGCTAAATAACCTAAAATACTTGCAACTACTAATCCTAAAATAATAAAAATAGTTTTTTGATGCTTAATTACAAACTGTTCTGATTTTGAAGCCGTTTCATCTAAAGTGTTAAATACTTCAGCTGTAGTAGAATGACTCTCAACAGAATTTTGAGCTTTATTTGCTTTATTACCTCTCTTTTTATATGTTGCCATTTATTGTAAAATTTGTAGGCGCAAAAATAGAATTTTTAATTGGAAAGTAAAAATGCAATTGTGTCTAAATTTCCATTTATTTTGAATAATTTTGGACTTTCATAAAAAATAGATGCATTTACAAAAAATTACGCTGGTAAATTTTAAGAATTTTGAATCACAAACATTTGATTTTGAGAATAAAATCAATTGTTTTGTTGGTAATAATGGAGTTGGAAAAACAAATGTGTTAGATGCGATTTATTATCTGTCTTTTGCTAAAAGTTATTTTAATCCGGTAGCTGTTCAAAATATTAGGCATCACGAAGACTTTTTTATGATTCAGGGAGAATATCGTATTGAAGAGAAAATAGATACGGTTGTTTGCAGTTTAAAACGGGGAAATAAGAAAGTTTTAAAACGAAATGGGAAGGCTTATGAAAAATTTTCTGACCATATTGGTTATTTACCTTTGGTAATTATTTCGCCTGCAGATAGAGATTTAATAATTGAAGGGAGTGATACTAGAAGAAAGTTTATAGATGGTGTAATATCACAGTCGGATAAAAGTTATTTAACAACAATTTTAAATTATAATAAAGTTTTAGCCCAAAGAAATTCATTATTAAAGTATTTTGCTGCCAATAGAGTTTTTGACGCCATTAATTTAAAAGTTTATGATGAGCAATTAGAACGTTATGGAACTATAATTTTTGAAAAAAGAACAGCATTCCTAAATTCCTTTATTCCTATTTTTAAAAAAAGGTATGAATCTATATCTAATAGTAAAGAAACAGTGAATGTGGAATATAAATCACAACTTCAAGATAAAAATATAATACAATTATTTGAGCAGAATTTAGAACGGGATCGTATATTGCAATATACAAGTGTAGGAATTCATAAGGATGATTTAACTTTTGAAATTGATGGGTATCCAATTAAAAAATTTGGTTCTCAAGGTCAGCAAAAATCCTATTTAATTGCCTTAAAACTGGCACAATTCGATTTTATTAAATCGCAGGCTAAAGTAAAGCCTATATTGTTGTTAGATGATATTTTTGATAAATTAGATGACTTACGTGTAGAACAATTGATTAATTTAGTAAATAATGATAATTTTGGACAGTTATTTATTAGTGATACACACGAGGAAAGAACAGAGGAGGTTATAAAAAGAACAGAACAATCATATAAAATATTTAAGTTATAATGGTGAAAAGGCAAAATGAATTTCAATCCATACAGGATTTGATGAAAGATGTAATAAAGGAGAATAAACTTACAAAAGGAATGCATCAATTGTCGGTGAAAGAGGCCTGGGCTAATCTTATGGGAAATGGAGTTGTGTCTAATACAGATAAGGTAGAATTACAAGGTAAAACTTTAATTGTAAAATTAAAATCCTCTGTATTAAGAGAAGAATTGAGTTATGGAAAAGAGAAAATACTTAAAATGATGAATGAAGAATTAGGAGAAATTTTAATTTCTAAAGTACTATTGTGTTAAATAAAAAAATCCGCTAATTAGCGGATTTTTTTATTTGATTTATTTGTTGATTAAAAGAAATTTCCTGAGAACACTTCTCTACCTGAAAAATGAAAAGCACTTTCAATAGCAGCGTTTTCATCACTATCTGAACCGTGAATTGCATTATTTCCAATTGATTCAGCATATAGTTTTCTTATGGTTCCTTCAGCTGCTTCAGCTGGATTGGTAGCACCAATTAAAACTCTAAAATCTTCAACCGCATTTTCTTTTTCTAAAATTGCAGATACAATTGGTCCACATGTCATATAATCAACTAGTTCTCCAAAAAATGGGCGATCTTTATGAATTTTATAAAATTCTTCAGCACCTGCTTTTGTTAATCTTGTCATTTTCATTGCTATAATTTTAAATCCAGCAGCGTTTATTTTTTCTAAAATTGCCCCGATGTAACCCTTGTCAACTGCATCAGGTTTTAACATTGTAAATGTTCTATTTGTAGTCATTTTATATTTTTTGAATTTTTAAGTGCCGCAAATATAGTATTTTATGGCTAACTTCAAATTTACTAAAAATATTTTTTCATTATAACTTTTATAGGGAATTAATTATAACATCTAATTCCTTTTTTACTTAAGATTTTGGTTTAATATAAAAATAGCAGGAAAAATATATATGAAATTAACAATTTTTATTAGCTTAATTTTAACAAACATACAACTGGGGTAATGAAATAGAATATTATAAAATTGTATATTTGCAACTTATGAATGTAAGTGAAATTAAAGAAATAAAGGAATTACTATCTACTCCAAAAAAAATAGTAATTGTACCACATAGAAATCCTGATGGAGATGCTATAGGCGCTAGTTTAGCAATGTATCATTATTTAATAAAAAAAGGTCATTTTACTACTGTTGTTGCACCAAATGATTATCCTAATTTTTTAAAATGGTTACCAGATTCTAAAGAAGTTTTAAAGTTTGATATGCAAAATCGTCAATCTAAAAAAGCCATAGATGAAGCTACAATAATATTTTTGTTGGATTTTAATGCGTTGCATCGTGTTGGGTCGGATATGGAAAATACCCTGAAAGATTTTGATGGTACTTTTATTATGATTGATCATCATCAACAACCAGATGCTATTGCAGACTATTTATTTTCAGATACTTCTATTTGTTCAACCTGTCAAATGGTGTATCATTTTTTAGAAAAATTAGATGATGTGGATACTATTGATGCTGAAATAGCAACTAGTTTATATACTGGAATAATGACAGATACCGGTTCATTTAGATTTGCTTCAACAACAAGTGTAACTCATAAAATAATTGGCGATTTAATTGACAGAGGGGCAAAAAATTCGCTGATTCACAATCATGTGTATGATACCAATTCCTATAGTAGATTGCAACTTTTAGGGCGTGCCTTAAGTAATTTGGTAGTAATTGATAAACTTAAAACGGCATATATAACGTTGTCTCAAGACGAATTAAACCAGTTTAATTATCAAAAGGGAGATACCGAAGGTGTTGTAAATTATGCGCTATCTCTTGAAGGTGTTATTTTTGCAGCGATTTTTATTGAAGACATTGATCAAAAAATTGTGAAAATATCATTTAGATCCAAAGGAAGTTTTTCAGTAAATAAATTTGCTCGAAATCATTTTGATGGAGGTGGACATGACAATGCAGCAGGCGGAAAATCTGAAATTTCTTTAAAAGCGACAGTTTCAAAATTTTTAAGTATTATTCCAGACTATAAAAATGATTTATTAAATTCATATGAAGTATAAAGAATTCATATATTTTATAATTTTTGTGCTTGTTTCTTGTAATGAACCAATTCCTAGACAACCTATTGTTAGAAAAACTTCAACATTAATGAATACTTCTGTTGAGTACAATAAAACATTAATTTCTAGAGAAGAAGCCGATTTTAATTATTTAATGAAAAAGGATTCATTAAATAATTATATTGCAAGCGATTTTGGATTTTGGTATAAAATTGATTCTAAAAACACTGAAGGTTATACACCTAAATCTGGTGATGAAGTAATATATTCGAATGATATTTATGATATAAATTATCAATTAATATATAGTGCCGATGAAATAGGTACTCAAAAATATATAGTAGATAAACAGGAAATTGTTGAAGGACTAAGAGAGGGTTTAAAATTGATGAGTGAAGGAAACACAGTAACTTTTTTGTTCCCATCTCATAAAGTTTTTGGATATTTGGGGGATCAAAATAAAATTAATATAAATCAACCGTTAATATATAAAGTTCAATTAATTAAAATAAATAAAAAAAATGAAAGTAATTAAATTCTTATTTCTAAGTATAATAGTAGTATCATTAGCTTCATGTAATTCTCAAGGAGTTACAAATAAATCGTTAGAAACACAAGTGGATTCTGTAAGCTATGCCTTAGGTTTAGATATGGGTCTTAAGCTTCGAACTAATTTTGATAATGTAAATAAAGATTTATATATGGCAGGAGTAAAAAGTGGAATTGATTCTACTAATTTACTATTCGAACAAAAAGATCTTAATACAGTTATTAATGCTTATTTTCAAAAAATTCAACAAGAGAAAAGAAAAGAACAACAAGAAGCTGCTGCAAAAAAGGCTGAAAGTGATTTTGCTGAAGTAAAAGCTGAAAGTGAAAAATTTCTTGAAGAAAATAAAACTAAAAATGGTGTTGTAACAACTGAAAGTGGTGTTCAATACATTGTTTTAAAAGAAGGAAAAGGTGAAAAACCATTAAAAACATCAAAAGTAAAAGTTCATTATCATGGAACTTTAATTGACGGAACAGTATTTGACAGTTCTGTAGATAAAGGTACGCCAGCCGAATTTGGTGTGAATAGAGTTATAAAAGGTTGGACAGAAGGATTACAATTAATGTCTGTAGGTTCAAAATACAAATTCTTTATTCCTCAAGAATTAGGATATGGTGCTACACCACGTCAAGGTGGTAAAATAAGACCTTTTGATGCTTTAGTTTTTGAAGTGGAATTATTAGAAATTGTAAAAAAATAAACATATAAAATATGAGAATATTTAAATTAGTTTTAATTGTATTTTCTTTAATAATTGTATCGTGTAAACCTACTAAATATGCTGATTTAGAAGATGGGATGTATGCAGATATGATAACTAACAAAGGAACTATTTTATTAAAATTGGAGTTTGAGAAAACTCCAATTACTGTGGCTAATTTTGTTTCTTTGGCTGAAGGTTCAAATGAGCAAGTTGTAGATTCTTTAAAAGGTAAACATTTTTATGATGGTCTTGTTTTTCATAGAGTAATTAAAGATTTTATGTGTCAGGGAGGTGATCCTTTAGCAACTGGTTCTGGTGATCCGGGATATAAATTTATTGATGAATTTCCAAAAGATTCAGTTGGTAATTTATTGCTGAAACATGATAAAGCTGGTGTTTTATCAATGGCAAATTCAGGACCTGCAACTAATGGAAGTCAGTTTTTTATTACTTATAAAGATACTCCTTGGTTAGATGGTAAGCATACTGTTTTTGGAAATGTTATTAAAGGTCATAATGTTGTTGATTCAATAGCACAAAATGACACCATAAAAACACTTGAAATAATTAAGGTTGGAAAATTGGCCAAAAAATTTAAAGGAGGAGCCATTTTCTCTAAATATTTTATAGAACAAGAGAAAGAAAGTAAATTAAAAGAGGAGAGACTTCAAGCTGTTTTTTCAGAAAAGCTAAAAAGTTTTAAAGAAAACAATACAAAAGGAACTGAATTACCTTCTGGATTAAAGTTTGTAATTACTGAAACTAAGGATGGAGAAAAACCAGTTTTAGGATCAAAAGTAAAAGTAAATTATGCAGGTTATTTTACCACTGGTAAATTGTTTGATACAAGTTTTAAAGAAGTTGCAAAAGCCTATGAAACTTATGATGAACATAGGGACGCACAAAATGGTTATGCACCGTTTGAAACTGTGTATGGACCAGAGGCTCGTTTAATTCCTGGTTTTAGAGAAGGTTTACAACAAATGAAACTTGGTGATAAAGCAATGCTTTTTATCCCTTCTCATTTGGGTTATGGAGCTCAAGGTGCTGGTAGTGTTATACCTCCAAATTCTGATTTAGTTTTTGAATTAGAATTAGTTGAAGTAGTTAAATAAAATTATACTATTAGTATTCAATGATAGATTTATTAATTGATAAAGACGTTGAATTACTAATTTACCTAAATAATTTAGGTTCAGAACAATGGGATGGTTTCTGGCTTGTTTTAACAAACAAGTTTAGTGCCATCCCATTATATTTATTACTACTTTATTTCACATTTAAAAAGTTTGGTTTTATAAAAACTATAATTGTAGTATTGTTTGTAATTGTGTTGATTTCAATTTCTGACCAAACAAGTAATTTGTTTAAGTATGGTTTTAAACGATTGCGTCCTTGCCACGATGAAAATATTTTAAATTTAGTACGTTTAGTAAAAGAACGCTGTGGTGGATTGTATTCTTACTTTTCTGCACACGCCTCTAACTCTATGGCGATTGCAATATTTTTTAGTTTTTTATTAAAAAGGAGCTATAAAATACTTCCTTTTTTCTTAATATTTTGGGCTTTATTAATAGCTTATAGCAGAGTTTATATAGGAGTTCATTTTCCATTAGATGTGCTCACAGGAGTTATAATTGGAGGTTTTTATGGAATCCTGTTTTATAAACTGTTTAAAGTATTTTTAAAAAAGTTTGGAACTACCTAGATGTATAGATTTCTTTATTTAGTGGTTTGATAAAAATCAAAAGGAAAATTACACTAAAGGCCAATTCATATATTTCCCATTTCCTATTTGATGAAATAAAAACCAATAAGGCAGTAACTGCCAAAAATGAAATGGTGTGGTGCCATTGAACAATTGGAACTGCAAATTTATTCACTAAATTTTTAATCCATTCGTATTTTCTAAAAAGAAACGGTGTAATTATTAAATAAATTACCAGAACTACTGTTAAAAGCTGACTAAAAATTAACTTATTAATCTTTGTTCCGTCAACAACCATATTGTGTAAATTGGTTTCTCCTTGGGCGTTATTTTCTAAAAAATATTCTGAAGATTCTATATTAAAAATGCGCTGTCCCCAGGATATTTCTTCACCTGCTCCAAAAAAGAAAACAATGGCCATTGCCAATATCCCAATTTTCCAAAATAAGTCTTTATGCTTAAAAAGTTTAAAAAAACGATATAACAATAACATACTAGAAATAAACAGAAATATAGCTGAACCACCTTCGACATATCCGTCTTCAACCGTATACACTTCATCAAAATACTGAAGGTTTGTGTTTGCGTAATAAATTCCTAATCCAAATATTATAATTAAAAATAAATAGGCAATTTTATCGATGTTAGTAAGTGTTTTCATATGTCTATATTAATATTTTTTAACGGTCACATGCTGTTCGCTATTTGTCATTTCATTGGACGATAAACTTTTTAACATGCTCGTTTCATATGTCAAAAGTACTATTTTTTTGATACTAAATAAAACTGTCTAATTAATCGTTCTTTCATTTTAGAACCAACATTTAAATTATAAGTTTCAATTAATTTTAAATTATAGTTTGAGTTTAATTCTGCAGTTATAGTTTCAATATCAGCATTCATAATTAACAGCCCGAAATTTGTTTCTAAAGGTATTTGTAAAGTTTCATTTTTATAAATGTCTTTTAAAATTCCATTATAATCCCAAAGTAATTCAGGGGCTATTTCACCAATTGAATAGGTGTTTATTTTATAATTTGTTTCAATTGTATGTAAAGAATTTATAGCTTTAAATTGATCATTTTTATTGAAACTTTTTGAAATAGGTAAGCCAAATAAAAATATGGAAACCATAAAAAGAATGGTTAAGTAAAACACTTGTAAAATTCTCTTTTTAATTAAAGATTTAAAAATTAAAACACCAATTAAAATAGCCGAAATGGATGTTAAAATATAATTGATTAAATATTGTTGAATATCTTCCTTTAATATAAAAAACAACGCAATAGGCAGTGTAATTGCAATTGTTGCAATCAATCCAAAATTAAAAAAGACAGGAAGTGTTTCTTTTTTAGATGTTAATTCTTTAAAATTTTCAATTAAATATTGTATATAAAAACCAGTATTTAAAGCCAATGGAATTAAAACCGGCATTAAATAACGGGCTTTTTTTTCTGGTATGCAGGAAAGTAAAATTACAGCAGAAATAGTCCACCAAAAAGTAAATTTATATGCTTTTTTATTTTCAACACGTTTTATTAAATAAGGATATAACAAGCCTATAAAAGCAGGAATTGTCCATAAACCAGATTGTGTAAAAAAGCTCCAATAATAATAGAAGGGTTTTACATTATAACTACTCCAATTGCCAGTTTCTTTGGTTGCGATTTCTAAAAAAGCCTCTGGATCTGCATATCTTACATAAAAAAACCACCAGCCACCAACTAATATAAATGTAATTACCCAGCTTAGTAAAGGTGTAATTTTAGATTTAATACTTTTAAATTTAATTACAATTCCATAAGAAATTAAAAACGGTAAAAACACGGCAAATAAAGACACAGGGCCTTTACTCATAATTGAAAATCCAATAAAAATACCTGAAAGTAAAGCGTTCTTCCAAACAGATTTATTTTTTTCAAAAAGGAGAAAAAGAAAATACAAGCCGGCAAGCATAAGCCCATGTGCAAAAATATCCCAGGGAGCTTCACTAATTATAGCAAATACATAAAATGAAGTAATTAATAGTAAACTATTATTTAAACTATGTTTTTTAGATAATTCTAATTTTAGAGATAAATAATATCCGAAAATCCCTAAAAATAAGACCATTAAAGCGGCTGGTAATCTTAATCCAAAAAGGTTTTTAAATCCAAATATTAAGCCTGAAATAGCTGTTAGCCAAGTTGGTAAAGGTGGTTTTTGATATCTTGGTTCACCGTTCATTGTAGTTAATAACCAATTGTTATCATTTACTATTTCACGAGCTGTAATAAAATTTCGCGCTTCCATAATAGTAACATTTGGAACATCTAAATGAATCAAAAGCATTAGTATAATTACAATTGATAAAGTTGCTATTGGATACTTTTCAAGGGTTTTAATCATTTTTAAATCTTTTAAAAAAATACAATCAGAATGAGCTACTTATTAAATTTATAAATACTTTTTTTATAATTAGTATCTATTTTCTCAAGTAAGTTCATACTTTTTTTATCAATGTTTTTAATCTTTTTATGAGAAATAATTATTAAGAACGGTTTTTTAGATGAAAGTTGTTCTTCTAATTTTAAATTGTTTTCAAGTGCTTTTATTTTACCTTTTGAATAAAACTGACCAGAATAACTTTTATTTTGCCAATGATAAATGGGCAAGCTATCATTAATATGCTTTTCAATAAAATACTTATCGGAATTCATATAAAATTCCATTTTGTTTGTAAATGCCATTGAAATGTAAAGTAGTAATGCCAAAATTGGGAATACTAAACCAACACCAATAATTCTTTTTTTATGTTTAATTTCTCCCCAATAATGTGTAATTAATAATGCTATTGGTACCATTATAGGCATAATATATGGATGAATTAAGCTTTTTGAAACTGTAAAAAACAGCGGTGTCCATAATAGCCAAAGAATTAAATATAAAAGCCATTTATTTTTAAATACTACAGATTTGTTTTTCCAAAGTTTAATAGCTAGTATTTGAATCCAAGGGATTGCAAAAAGGATTAAAAATACCCAAATCATTCCTAATGGTTGAGATTTTGGGAATCCATATAGATCGCCTTTCCAACTAGAATCTAAAAATCGTTTAAAATGCTCACCTACAATAAAATAATCAATAAAGCCTGGTGTTTTTAATTCAGCTAAATAATACCAAGGGATTGCAATTATTGCAGTAATTAGAATTCCTACAACCCAGGGAATCGATTTCCATAAGGCTTTAAATTCTTTAGATAAAACTACCCAAACAAAAATTGGTGGTGCAGTTAAAATAATAATAATCGGTCCTTTTGCTAATAAACCCAAACCTAAGCCAACAAAGAATAAATATTTCCAAATGTTATTTTGTTTATTGTTGAGTGCCTCCCAAAATGAAATCATTACTAAAGTAACACAAAATGCCAAAGCAGTATCAGTTGAAACCACGCCTGAATGAATTAAAAACTCAGGAATTGTAAGTAATATAATACCCGGAATTAAAAAGTCTAGGCCTTTTCGTTTTGAATATTTTCCAATCAATAAAATGATAAATATACTTAATAGAAGGTATGGAAATCTTGTCGCAAACTCATTTACCCCAAACACCTTAAAACTTATTGCTGAAAACCAAGTTGAAAGTGGCGGCTTTGCCCAAAAAGGAACGCCATAGTCAATTTGTAAAGTTGTCCAATTGTTTGTCTCGGCCATAATTCTCGCTATTTCTGCATAACGAGCCTCTGTTTTATCCATTAAAGGAATTGCATAATTTAAAAAGGCTCTGAACAAAATTAGTACACTAACCAAAATAGCATAAGGAGATATTTTTTTAGTAAACAACTTCATCTTATATTTAAATTATTTTTGAATTAACGATAGTATTTTTTTATTTGAAATAAATCTATCCAAAGTTTGAAAAAATAACTTAATTCTACTTTTGAATCCCCTGAGTCTATCCAAGATTTTAATGGAATTTCTTTTGAAATATTTTTCATTTCATTTAATTCATAAATTGAAATTATACGATGAAATAATTCAACATCAAATAACCATTTTGAAATAAATTTATCTTTAAAAATTAATTTTGAGAGTTCTTTTTCAAAAATTTTACACCCACATTGTGTGTCATAAACAGGGAGTTTTAATTGTCTGGAAATAAAAGTAGCAATTACACGTCCAATTAAAAATCTTGAAAACTTGCGTTGAATATTAGAATCAATTTTAGCAATTCTTGATCCAAAAGCAAAGACGACATTATTATTAACTTGTTCACTAATTTCTACACATTCTTCTAAAGTGGTTGCCAAGTCAGCATCTAAATAGGCGATTTTTGTAAACTGATACGAAGTATTACAATGTTGAACCCCATTTCTAACTGCTTCCGCTTTTCCAACATTTTTGGGGGTAGAAATTACAGAAACATTTTGAGGGAAGTCTGTCTTAATTTTATCAAGTACTTTTAATGTTTTATCCTTAGAGCCATCATTAACAAAGCAGAGCAGTGTTGTTTTGTTTAATTTTAAAAATAAAGATATGCGAGTTATATCAAGTCTTTTTTCTTCATTATAACATGGAATTATAATGCACAACTTAAATTCTTCTGTCATTCTTTTTTTTAATTATAAATGTTTCTTCAATTAAGAAAAACATTGTTTAAATATTATTTTCAGTATACAAAGTTACAAATATACTATTATTATAATTTTAAATAAGGATAATAAAAAGTGCTCTATTTTAAAGTGTTTTGCAATAGTTTTTAATGAATTATTTTTAACTTTTATGTAGTTTTAATAGTAGACTTCAAATTTGTCAAAATTCTTTTTATGATTTAATTTTTTGGCTAAAATATTTAAGGTATCTGGAAAAATGTCTTTTTTCCGTTTTATTAGAAATATTGGTTTATCAGAAGCAAGTTTTAATAAACGCTCTCTTTCGCTATTTTCAAAATAATTAATTAAATGTTTTTTCCATTGATCATTCGTTTCAAATTGGACTTCTCTTTCTGTTGTATATTTTCCGTGATTAATTGTGGTAATATCTTTATTTAAATAGAAGGATAAAGATGGTAGTAAATAATTGTAAACAACTACTTCGTTTTCAATTTGGGAATTATTTTTTATGAATTCAGCAAGCGGTTTTACCGAGTTTATTTTAAGTTCATTTTCTTTAAAAATAAAATCTGAGGATATAATAATTGAAACTATAAAAACAACACCTAAAAATGCCGGTTTTAAAAAATTGGTATTCAAAATTTTAGTTTTTAAAAGGGAAGCAATTATCCCAAAAAAAACAAAAACTAAAAATGAATAAAATCGATTTATAGTAAGCTCTATATTTAGAAACGATGCTATAAATAATGCTGCAGTTACAGTTATAATTAAAACATAATAAAAATTAGAAATTGACTTCATTGTTTTTTCAGAACATAAACTTAAATATCTCGCAGAAAAAATTGCCAGAATAAAGTACAAAGGCAATACATATAAAATCAATTTTGAAGTGGAGATTGAAAGAAGAATAAATAAAGTTAAGAAAGTAATTATTAATAGAAAGTCAGTCTTTTTTTGTTTCAAAATAGTTTTTATGTTCTTTTTGAAATAAAAAATAAAATAGAATAACCAAGGCATCCCTACTAAAGGCATTAAAAATATATAATACCAAATTGGCTTTCCTCTTTTAAAATTATTTTCAGAAATTCTTTCAACTAGTTGATTGTTAATAAAATAATCAAATAATCCGTCGTTTTTGTACATCACAATAAGGTACCAGGCTGCAGAAACTAACAGAAATAAAATAAATCCTAAAAATTGATGAATATTTGCTTCAATTTTATTTTTATGTAAGATTTTATAAGTAATTACAAATGTTACTGGAATCATAAATCCAACAGGTCCTTTTGTTTCAAAAATTAATCCTAAAAAAAAGTAAAATAAATAGAGATTATAAGGTTTTAAATGCGTTTTGTATTGTAACCAGAAATAAATTGAAGCTAAAATAAATGTTGTTAAATAAGCATCCGTTGTTAAAGTTCTAACAGCAATCACTGTTATAGGAAATGAAAAATAAATTAGTAAAGCAGCTACTGCTATTTTCTCACTTTTAAACAGTTGCAAGGATATTTTAAAAACTAAAACTAGTTGTAAAACTAACCCTAATTGCATAAAAAAACGCGCTCCAAATTCATTTATGCCAAATATTTTATAACCCAGTGCTGTTAAATAATAAGTTACGGGAGGTTTGTGCAGGTGTTTTATTCCTAATAAAGTTGGATTTATATAATCTCCACTTATTACCATTTCTCTTGCAATTTCGGCATATCTGGCTTCGCTACTTTCAGTTAAACCCCAATTTCCGAGCTTAAAAATGAGTAGGATAAAAATAATACCTAATAAAATGTATAATTTGTTTTTCAAAATAAAATGAAAACTTATTAAACCTGCTTTCTTAAAATTAAAATATTTCTAAAATAAATTACAGATCCCATTAAATGACCTATTAAAAGTACGGGATCTTTTCTTAAAATAGCATAAATTAATATCATAATTGAGCCAATTAAACTCAATAACCAAAAACCAAAGGGTAAAGATGACTCTTTATTTTTTTCTGAATATAACCATTGATACACAAATCGAAGGGTGAAAATAATTTGTGCAATACTTCCCCAGATAAGTAACCAAACTGGTATTGCATCATTTCTAAATAATTTATCAATATCATAGGTGTTGTTATTGTAAGAGTAAACAACTAAAAGTACTGGGAATATGTATAAATATAAACGTAAAACTTTGGGAGCTTTTTGCCATTCGCCTTGTAATTGTAAATTTCGGATATAAATAAAATAGGTAAGGGCTTGTCCTAACATAATTGAAAAATCATCTCGTAAATAGCCATAAATAAACAATAGAAAAGAGGCAACTAAACTTAATTTCCAAAATAGAGAAGGAGTTAATACTTTTTTACTTTTTTCTGATAAAATCCATTGCAATATTAGCCTGCCAGAAAATAATAACTGTGCAATAAAACCAACGGTATAAATGATCCAACTACTCATTAACCTTTTTTAGCAATTTTGTAATTAACATATTTTTTTTTCATCCATAAATAAGCGAAACAATCTAATAACGGACCTAAAAGTCGGTTCCATAAACCATATTTTGCTTCACCAGCAATGCGCGGGAAATGTTGTACAGGAATTTGTTTTATGCTGCCATTTTGTAATAAAATCATTGCAGGTAAAAAACGGTGTAAGCCTTTAAACATTGGGATCTTTTTAGCGTATTCAGTTTTTATTATTTTTAACGGACAACCAGTATCATCCATTCCATCATGTGTAAATGCACGCCTAATTCCATTTGCAATAGTTGACGACATATTTTTAACAAACGAATCTTTTCTATTTGCTCTAACACCAGTTACTAAATCAAATTCTCCACTTTCTGCTAAAAGTAGATTAAAATCTTCTGGAGCAGTTTGTAAATCGGAATCTATATAGCCAACCAATTCGGTATCAACAGTATTAAAACCAGCTGAAATTGCAGCACTTAGTCCACAGTTTTTTTCAAATTGTATAAAAGTGAAGTCAGAATTATTAGCGCAAATTTCTTCAATTAACTCTTGACTTTTATCTTTACTTCCGTCATTAACAAATAAGATTTTGGTTTTTTTGGTTGCTATTTTAATATAGTTCGAAAGTTCTTGTTCAACACGTTTTAAATTGTCTTCTTCGTTATAAACAGGAACAATTATAGTAAATTCGTAACTCATTATTTGTTAAGTGATTTAGTAATACTTTAACTATTTTATTTAAAGGTGTAAATTTAAAATATTTATTTCGATAAAAATGCAACGCACAAAATAATGTTTCGTCTTTAGTAATAGAAGTAACCAACTTAATGAGTAAAACAGTTTTTTTGAATAACCAAATTGTTGAAGATTGCAAGCTAAACAAGTCTAAAGCTCAAATGCAATTATATGATATGTATTGCGAGGCAATGTTTACAATTGCTAAACGATATGTAAAAGATAGTTTTATAGCTGAAGATATTATGCAAGAAGCTTTTATTAAGGTGTTTAAAAATATTAAAAGTTTTAAAGGTGAAGTTACCGTTGGCGCCTGGATAAAAAAAATTGTAATTAATCAATGCATAGATTATTTGAAAAAGAAAAGAATTGAATTGGTTTCAATTGACGAAGCGAAACTGACAATTGCAGATGAAAATGATTGGAATGTGAATGAAGAAGTAACTATTAGTATTGTTACTTCTGCTATTAACAACCTCCCTGAAAAATACAAAATCGTTTTGAATTTGTATTTAATTGAAGGGTACGATCATCAGGAAATTGCACAAGTTTTAAACATTACTGAGGTTACTTCTAGATCACAGTTAATGCGAGGTAAAAACAAGTTGAAAAATCATTTAAAAGAGTATAAATATGCCTAAGGATTTAAGAGAAATGTTACAAGAAGAAATAAAAGGCACGGGCAAACTTTCTAATAATCACAGAAGTAATTTTGAAGCGAAATTACAGAAAGAATTGCATAGCACTAAAAACAAAAACTATCAATTTTTAAAAATAGCTGCTTCTTTTTTAGTGATAATTGGGCTGGGTTCATCTATTTTTTATTTTTCAAATAGCACAGTAACAAATACTGCAGAAAAGGTTCAAATAGAAAGTTTAGGCAGTATTTCACCTGAACTAAAGAAAATAGAAAATTATTATTTAGTTAGTATTAATTCAGAAATATCAAGCCTGGAAGAAACTAAAGAAAACAAAGAGTTGTTAGATGGTTATTTTGAAAAAATAAGTGAATTAACAGAAGATTATAAGTTACTGACTAAAGAGTTAAATGAAGAAGGATTAAATGAGAAAACAATAAATGCTTTAATAGACAATTTACAACTTCGTTTAAAATTATTGTATCAACTTAAAGAACAACTAAACGAATTAAAAAATCTTAACACATCAGAAAATGAAAACATACAAATATAGATTAGTAGTTTTTTTAATATTACTTACTGTACTAGCACAAGCTCAAACTTTCGACAAAAAAATTGAAGAAAAATTTAAAGTGAATTCAGATGTCGAAATTGTTATAAATGCTTCAAATATGGATGTAGATATTGAAACTTGGAATAGAAATGAAGTTTCTGTAGAAGCAGTAATGGAAGTTGAAGGTGTAGATAAAAAAGAAGCTGAAAAAATCTTAAAGAATTGGAAATTCGAAGCTTTAGGAAATAAAAGTAAAGTAAAAATCACATCGTTATCAAACAATATACATTATGAATTTAATCATGATTTTGACTTTGATTTTGATCACGACTTTGATTTTAATTTCGATTTCCCTGAAATTGATGTAGAGATTCCTCATTTTGAAATGCCCGAAATGCCTGAATTTCCAGAGATGCCCGAAATGCCAGAGATGCAGGAATTTGAGTTCGATTATCAAGCATATAAAAATGATTCTACCTATTTAAAGAATTATAAAATGAGAGTGGCAGAAGGTGTCGAAAAATTTAAAAACAGTAATTGGAAAAAGAATTTTGACTCATTAAGAAATTCCCCTGATTATAAAAAGAAAATGAAGGAGTTTAAAGAGGCTGGTGAAAAAATGACAAAAGAATTAAAAGAGTCAAAGTGGTTTAAAGAAATACAGGAATTACAAAATTCTGAAGAATTTAAACAACAAATGAAAGAAGCCAGAAAAGCTGCTGAAGAAACGAGAATACACCTTCTTAAAAATAGAGATAAAATTTTAGAACAAGCTAAAATGGCTAGTGAAGCTAGAAAGGCTGCAATGGAAGAACTTAAACGAATGAAGAAGGATGGGAAATTGGATTCATTACATAATTACCACGAAAATAAATTAGATTCATTGCATAATTACAGTGAAAACATCTATTTTAATTATAGTACCGATAAAAATTCTAAAGTTAAAATTAAAAAATACTTAAAAATTAAAGTCCCTAAAAAAGCGACTTTCAATTTAAATGTTCGTCACGGAAAAGTTACTATTCCAGAATCTAATAAAAAAATATCTGCAAATATGTCCTATGGAGATTTTGTAGGTGGAACTATAACTGGAGATAAAAATGAATTGAATTTTACCAATTCTCCAGTAATAATTGGTTCTTTAATCTCAAGTAATATTACATTAAAAAATGTTCCAAACGCTGAGTTTGGAACATTTGAGAATGTGAACTTATTTTCAAATTCATCAGATGTTGTTATAGATGAAATAGGAATGGATGTTGCTTTAAGTCAGAAATTTGGAAATATAATGGTGAAAAATATAATTCCTTTATTTAAAACCCTTAGTTTGAATTTAGATTATACCAAAGCAACTGTTCCATTAGAAAAATTAGAAGCAAATTATAATTTAGATACTAATAAAAGTAGATTAAATATTGCATCTAAAGACTCTGATTTTTTACAGAATAAATTCATGAATATTCTTAAAAAAAATGAAACAAGCATTAATGGTTCATTTAGTTCAAGTGTTAAAACAAATAATTTAATTAAGTTAAAATCTAATTTTAGCACAATAAATATTATTTAACTTCACGTTTTTAAGGATTTATAAAATATATTTTCTTCTTTTTTTATACTTCAAAATACGCTGAAGTATAAATTTTTCCGTTAAAGATTTGTTGTTATCTTTACAACCTTAAAAACAAACAAATTTTAATGGAATTATTTAAATCAAATCAATTAAAAATATATAACTCTTTAAGTAAAACTAAAGAAGTTTTTACACCTATTGTTGAAGGCAAAGTTGGAATGTATGTATGTGGACCAACTGTTTACAGCAATGTGCATTTAGGAAATGTTAGAACCTTTATGTCCTTTGATTTGATATTTCGTTATTTAAAACATTTGGGTTACAAAGTGCGTTACGTACGTAATATTACCGATGCTGGTCATTTAGAAAATGATGCTGATGCCGGTGAAGATAGAATTGCAAAAAAAGCAAGGTTGGAGCAAATTGAACCAATGGAAGTAGTACAACGTTACACAGTTGATTTTCACGAAACACTACAAAAAATAAATAATTTACCACCAAGTATTGAACCTACAGCAACCGGACATATTGTTGAACAAATTGTAATTATTAAAGATTTACTTAATAAAGGTTTGGCTTATGAAATAAACGGTTCGGTTTATTTTGATGTTTTAAAGTATAATGAAACTGAAAATTACGGAATTCTTTCTGGAAGAAAAATTGAGGATTCTATTCATAATACGCGTGAGTTAGACGGACAATCAGAAAAGAAAAACCCGCAAGATTTTGCACTTTGGAAAAAAGCAGATGAACGTCATATTATGCGTTGGCCTTCACCTTGGAGCGATGGTTTTCCTGGTTGGCATTTAGAATGTTCAGCAATGAGCACGAAATATTTAGGTGAAACTTTTGACATTCACGGTGGTGGAATGGATTTAAAATTTCCACATCATGAATGTGAAATTGCCCAATCAAAAGCTAATAATGGTGTAGAACCTGTTAATTATTGGATGCACGCCAATATGTTGATTCTAAATGGTCAAAAAATGGCTAAATCAACAGGAAATTTTATTTTACCTAATGAAATATTTTCAGGGAATAATAAAATTTTAAGTAAAGCATTTTCTCCAAGCGCAACACGTTTTTTTATGTTGCAAGCCAATTACAGAAGTATTTTAGATTTTACAAGTTCTGGTTTGGAAGCTTCAGAAAAAGGTTATATAAAATTAATGGAAGCTATAAATAATTTAGATAATATTGAGGCAGGAAAGGAATCATCGTTGGATATTAAAGCTTGGAGACAGAAATGTTATGATGCTATGAATGATGATTTTAATAGTCCGGTTTTGATAGCTAATTTATTTGAAGCTGTTAAATTCATCAACTTATTAACTGAAAAGAAAGCAGCTATTTCTTCAGAAGATTTACAAGAATTTAAAACAACTATTAACGCTTTTGTGTTTGATGTTTTGGGTTTAAGAAACGAACTGCAAGAAGATAGTTCAGATAAGCTTTCTGGAGTAGTTGAAATGCTAATAGGAATGCGTAAAGATGCTCGCGATAACAAGGATTGGGCTTTATCAGATAAAATTAGAGATGAATTGGCTGATTTGGGGATTCAATTAAAAGATGGAAAAGAAGGAACAACTTTTTCAATAAATTAATTTGAAAAGTTTTACAAAAATATTAGCAATTCCATTTATTTGGTTGGTACGTTTTTATCAAGCTGCAATTTCACCGTATACGCCGTCTGCTTGCAGGTATACACCAACGTGCTCAAGTTATTCTTTAGAAGCATTGCAAAAACATGGTGTTTTTAAAGGTGGCTGGTTAGCTATTAAAAGAATAGGCAGTTGTCATCCTTGGGGAGGAAGCGGTTACGATCCCGTTCCTGAAAAAGAAGATTTAAAAAAGTGATTTTTAAAAAAATAGTTCAACAATTAAATTTTATATTTACCTACTAAAATATTTTTAAATGATTTTATTACAAATAGATTGGAATCCAGCACCAGAAATTTTTAAAATTGGTTCTTTTGCACTCCGTTATTATAGCTTAATGTTTGTATTTGCATTTATGTTTGGCCTATATATAATGAAGAAAATATTTTTAAATGAAAAAATTTCAATTGAAAAGTTAGATTCCCTTTTTATTTATGCAGTAGTTTCAATATTAATTGGTGCACGATTAGGACACTTTTTATTTTACGACCCAGAGTTTTTAATAAGAAAACCTTTGGAAGTTATTTTGCCATTTAAATTTTCTCCAAAATTTGAATTTACTGGTTTTATGGGTTTAGCAAGTCATGGGGCTGCAATTGGAATAATTATAGCTATGTATTTATATAGTAAAAAGGTGCTAAAAAAACCTGTTTTATTTATTTTAGATAGACTTGTAGTACCTAGTGCTTTGGGAGCTGCATTTGTAAGATTTGGAAATTTAATGAATTCGGAAATTATTGGAAAACCAACAAACTCTGATTATGGTTTTATTTTTAGAAGATTGGGAGAAGATTTTCCACGTCATCCGGCGCAATTATATGAATCAATTAGCTATTTAGTAATTTTTGGAATTTTGATGTTTGTATACTGGAAAACTGATAAAAAACAAAAATCAGGATATATTTTCGGTTTGTTTTTTGCATTACTTTGGACAGTTCGATTTTTTGTTGAATTCTTTAAAGAAGCACAAGTTGAAGGACGAGAAGATTGGATTTTAGGCTTAAATACAGGCCAGGTATTAAGTATCCCACTAATATTGGTTGGATTGTATTTTATGTTTAGAAACAATAATTCAAAATAGAGATTAAAATAATATATTAAAAAAGCCCATTGATTTTTCAATGGGCTTTTTTGTTATTATAAATTAGGACTAGTTTTTCTTTCTAACAGAACCAGAGCCAGCTGAATTTGATTTTACTATGTCCGGATCTCCTGAGTAAATAATATTACCAGAACCAGCTATTTTTGCGTGAATTTCGTTAACAGCATTGATTTTTATATTACCAGAACCAGCTATTTTAGCTTTTGCAATTGAGGCTTTTAGATCGGATCCATTTAAATTTCCAGAACCTGCAATGCTACAAGAGAATTCTTTAGCTTTTCCATTTAATTTAATGTTTCCAGAACCTGCAATACTCGAGTCTAAATCACTTGTATCTACATTTAAATCTATGTTTCCAGAGCCAGCTAAACTTAACTTTAGTTCAGAGGACTTAATAACATCAGTTGTATAAACATCTCCAGATCCTGCAAGAGAAACGGCTTTGATGTCTTCAAAAGGAACAGTAATTTCAATAGTTTTTCTTGATCTAATATTATAGCCTTTTTTAGGCTTAATTTCTAAATTACCATTTTTTACTTCGGTAACAATATATTCCATTAAATTTTCATCAGCTTTAATAGTAATTTTACCTTCATTTCCTTTATATAATTTCACATCAAAAGATCCAGAAACTCCAATTTTATCATAGTCACCAACAGATCTTGTTTTTGTTATAATATCACCGTTTCCATTAATTTTTTTGTTGAAAAATTGTGCATTAATACTAGTGCTAATTATTAAAAATGCAATTACACTTGCAATTGTTTTAATTGTAAAAGGCTTGCTTTTTTTAGTGCGATTTTGATTTAAAAAATTCATAGTTTAGTTTTTAGTTGTTAAAAAATGTGATACTTCCGTAGCTTGATTTTATTGTGATATTTCCATTAGAATTGGCAGTATTATAATAACCTTCATAATATTTTGAAGTAGATTTAACTATTTCTTTATTAAAAGTGAAGCCGTTTCCATATTTAAAACCGCCATAACTTAAAGTAGCAGTTATATTAAAAGAGGTATCTGGATTAACCCCAAATTTTAATTGAGTATAAGATGATTCAACTTTTAATTGGCTAATATTAGGTCCTATTTCATTAATTTTTAAAGATCCATAATCCATGTCAAAATTTCCAGACCCTCTTAATTTCCCAACAGCTGTATGCATATAATCGCTGTTTCCACTTAGATTTCCACAATCTTCAATTTTTAAATCACCATAATCACAGTTATAATCTAATGTAGTTAGCATTCCAAAAGAAATGTGTGAATAATCAGCATTTAATTTAGTTCTTCCAGCTTTTTCAATGTGTAAAGTAGAATAATCGGCATTTATATCTCCATCTTTCATAAATTCAATTTCTGATTTATTTGTGTAATCAATGTTAATACTGTTACTTGAATTTAGCAATTCACCAATAGTTAATCTACCATAATCACAATCAATTTTAGACTTGCCTTCAAGTTTATCCAAACTTATTCCACCATAATCATTAGTTAAATCAACGTTGTTGGTTACTGGCATTTTAATTTTATAATTAATTTCCATATTCACATTGTTGCTCTTTCCCCAAAAACTCCAGGAGTTAGAACTTTTTCCAATGTTAGTTTTAGCGGAAACATAATTAGAACTTGCGCTAAAATCCACATCAATTTGCTCTAATCTTCTTTCAACTTTTTCTTCATCATTTCCATTGGTAGTAATTGTAACTTCTATTTCAATGGTATTTTCATTCCAGGAAATAATATCAATATTTCCATATTTATTTGTAACATTTAAAGTTGCATTATTATCAACTGTAAATTTTTTCGAAATTACTTTTTTCTTAGTGTATTTTCCATCTCTTTCAGTAGCAGAAGAAATGAAAGGGACTAGAAAAAGAAAAAGTAATATTTTATACATATGTTTCATTTTTTTGTGTTTTTAATTGTTTAAATTCTTCTATTTGAGCTAATAAACCTTGTAAAACATCAATCCGTTGTTGAAAATTTGAAATCATTGCAAAAATAATTCGTTTTTCATCTGTACTTTCTTTGAGCTCTAAAGTAAGTGATTGATATTCTGTTTCAAGTTTATTTAATTGTAAAAGAGCGTCTTTTATTAAATGCTCTGTGTCGCTATTTCGTTCTATTTCAATAGCCTGAAGTTCTTTTTCTATAACACTTACAAAGTAACTTTGGGTTTCTTTCATTTCTGGAGAAAGCTCTGCTAATTCCATACCTGAATTTGTTAATGAAGAACCAATCCAAATTCCAAAAAATAAGATAAAAGAAGCTGCGATTGCTATAAAATAAAAAAGGTTATTTCTTTTATTTGAATCTAAATCAGATCCTTTATTAAGTTTTGTTTGAAATCGCTCAAAATGTCCAATTGTTGGTTCTTCCAGATCAAACTTTCCTTCTAAATCTTTAAATATGTTATCTAAATTGTTTTTCATGTTGTTGTGAAAAAAGTTGTCTTAATTTATTTTTAGCTCTTGAAATAGTAGTTCTACTGTTTTGGTATGAAATTTCCATAATTTGAGCTATTTCTTCGTAATCATATCCTTCAATCAAATTTAATGTTAAGGCTATTTTATAATTACTTTTTAATTGTTTTATTTTATTTAAAATATCACTTGGTGATATTGAATTATAGTCTTGAGATCCCTCATTTTCTACATTGCTAATTGTTACTTTGTCAATTGGAACAGTATCAAGTCTTTTACTCTTTTTTAAAGCTGTAATACTATTATTAATTACAATTCTTTTTAACCAAGCTCCAAAAGTTACTTTTCCACTAAAAGAATCCAATTTTGTAAAAGCAGCTAAAAATGATTCCTGCATAATGTCCTCTGCTTCAAAACTATCATTTACAATTCTTAAAGCTGTATTATACATAGCTTTATAGTATTGTTTGTATACTGCAAATTGAGCCGATTTATCTCCGTTTTTACATTGTTCAATTAAACTGTTGCTATGTTGATTCTCTACTTTCAAAATCGATTTCTATTAAAAAGACATGACATTTTTAGAACTGTTACACTTTTATTTAAAATTACAAAAAATTAATTATTTCCTTAATTCTTATTTGGCACAACAATTGAAATTTACTCTATGAAAGTGTATTTAAGTATAATTTAAATCGCTGCAAATCAAATAAATAACGTGATTTTGTTTTTAAATATTTATTTAGTGTAAATTTTTAAATGACAAAATGACCAAATTATAGACTATGAGTAAATCGAAATTTATAAATATAGACAATCTGTCATTACAGAACATATTAGATGAAGATGCTGATTTAATTCCTTTAATGACTCCTGAAGATGAAGAGGAAATAAATAGAGAGGATGTTCCTGAGATTTTACCAATATTACCTTTACGTAATACTGTGTTATTTCCAGGAGTTGTAATTCCTATTACAGCTGGGCGTGATAAATCTATCCAATTAATAAAAGAGGCTAATAAAGGCAATAAAATTATTGGTGTGGTTGCGCAAAAAAATGAAGGAATTGAGGATCCAACAAATAAAGATGTATATAAAGTAGGAACCGTTGCTCGCATTTTAAGAATGTTAAAAATGCCTGATGGAAATACAACTGTAATTATACAAGGAAAAAAGCCTTTTGAAATAGATAGTTTTGTACAGGAAGAGCCTTATTTACAAGCGACTACAAAACCAAGAAAAGAAGATAGATCTGAAGAAAATGAACCTGAGTTTGAGGCAATTATTGATTCTATTAAAGAAATGGCGATTCGTATTATTAAGGAGAATCCAAATTTACCTTCTGAGGCTTCTTTTGCTATAAAAAATATTGAAAGCAAACCGTTCTTAATCAATTTTGTTTCTTCTAATATGAATTTAAAAGTAGAAGAGAAGCAAGAACTTTTAGAAACTGAGAATTTAAAAGAAAGAGCGCTACTTACATTAAAGAAGATGGATGAAGAATTGCAACGATTAGAGTTGCGAAATGTAATCCAGTCAAAAACACGTACTGATATGGATCAGCAGCAACGTGAATATTATTTGCATCAACAATTAAAAACAATTCAGGAAGAATTGGGAGGTGTTTCTTATGATGAAGAGTTGGATGAAATGCGCGAAAGGGCAAAAACAAAAAAATGGAGTCAAGATATACAGGAAACGTTTGATAAAGAATTAGGACGTTTGCAACGTATGAATCCACAAGTTGCTGAATATTCTGTACAACGAAATTATTTAGATTTGTTATTGGACTTACCTTGGAATGAATATTCTGATGATCAATTCGATTTAAAACGTGCTCAAAAAATATTAGATAGAGACCATTTTGGTTTAGAGAAAGTAAAAGAAAGAATTATTGAGCATTTGGCTGTACTAAAGTTAAAAGGAGATATGAAATCACCTATTATTTGTTTGTATGGTCCTCCGGGAGTTGGTAAAACATCTTTGGGAAAATCTATAGCAGAATCATTAGGAAGAAAATATGTGCGTATGTCTTTAGGTGGAGTAAGAGATGAAGCCGAAATAAGAGGGCATAGAAAAACATACATTGGTGCAATGCCAGGAAGAATAATTAAGGATCTTAAAAAAGCCGGCACATCCAATCCAGTTTTTGTGTTGGATGAAATAGATAAATTAGCAACATCTAGCCATAGTGGAGATCCGTCTTCAGCAATGTTAGAAGTTTTAGACCCTGAACAAAATACTTCTTTTTACGATAATTATTTAGAATTAGATTATGATCTTTCTAAAGTATTGTTTGTGGCGACAGCAAATAGTTTATCTACTATTCCTTGGGCTTTAAGAGATAGAATGGAAATTATAAATGTTTCGGGATATACAATTGAAGAAAAAGTTGAAATTGCGAAACGTCATTTATTACCAAAACAATTGAAAGAGCACGGTTTAACTTCGGAGCACATTCAAATGGGTAAAAAGCAACTAGAAAAAATTGTAGTTGCATATACACGTGAATCTGGGGTTAGAGGTTTAGAAAAGCAAATTGCAAAAATGGTGCGTTTTGCTGCAAAATCAATTGCGATGGAGGAGGCTTATGAGGTTAAAATTACCAATGAAGTTATTGAAAAAGTATTAGGACCTTCACATTTGGAGCGTGATAAGTATGAAAGTAATGATGTTGCTGGAGTTGTAACAGGTTTAGCCTGGACAAGTGTTGGGGGTGATATTTTATTTATTGAATCTATTGTTTCCAAAGGAAAAGGACTTTCAATTACTGGGAATATTGGAAAAGTAATGAAAGAATCTGCTACTATTGCAATGGAATATATTAGAGCTAATGCACAAGATTTTGATATTAATCCTAAAATTTTAGATGAATATAAAGTTCATATTCATGTTCCGGAAGGAGCAACGCCTAAAGACGGACCAAGTGCAGGCGTTGCAATGTTAACATCTTTAGTTTCTGTATTTACACAGCGTAAAGTGAAATTGAGATTGGCAATGACAGGTGAAATTACTTTAAGAGGAAAGGTGTTACCTGTTGGTGGTATTAAAGAAAAAATATTAGCCGCAAAACGTGCAAATATTAAAGAAATACTTCTTTGTAAAGACAATGAAAAAGATATATTAGAAATTAAGGAATCCTATTTAAAAGGACTTAATTTTCATTATGTTTCCGATATGAAAGAGGTAATTGATATTGCCTTAACAAAGCAAAAAGTAAAAAACGCTAAGAAGTTATTATAATAAAAAAAGCAGCCAATTGGCTGCTTTTTTTATACGTTTCTAATATCTATAATTTTACCGTTTTTGAGTTTTCCTTTAGAATCTAATTGATAAATTTTCTCGGCAACTTGCTTTGGTGTAAACAATTCACCATGCTCGTAAAAATCTATAAAACGTTGAACGGATTTAAAATTTTCTTTAGGAGTATTACGTGCTTGTGCCTGCATATCTGTATCAACAATTCCAGGATAAATTGAAATAATTTTAACACCGTTTTTAATCTTTTTTTGTTCTTTAGATAGCACTTTTGTCATCATATCTAAACCAGCTTTTGATGAACAATACATAGACCAACTTTCATAAGGGTTTATTGCCGCACCTGAAGAAATATTAATTATCTTCTTTTTACATTCCCAACCTTTAGTTAGTTTTATAAATAACGAGTTTAAAATTAATGGGGCAATTAAATTCACTCTAATTGTATAAGCAATTTCTTCTGGAGAAATATTTTCTATGGTATTTACATTTCCTAAATCACCGGCATTATTAAATAGTGTTAATGTTTTTGTAGTACTATTATCTAAATGAGAAAATATTTCATTTACAGTATCTTCAATAGTTTCAGATTTACTTAAATCACATTGGTATTGTTCAACTGAATATAATTTTTCAATTTTACTTCTTGATATTGAAATAACTCGATATCCTTTTTTATGGTATTCTTTGGCAAGACCATATCCTAAACCTTTATTTCCTCCTGTAATAATTACAATTTTTTCCATAACAATTTATTGTTTTTTAAAAGCGCTTTCATATAAATTCACCCAGTTTTCAACAGTTATTTTCTGCATTAATTGTGCAATTAAATCAAAAGGAATTTCTTCAGCTTTTTTAAAGCGAATGCAGCTTTTTCCCATATCTAATTTACGTTTACAATGTTTAGGGTATTCACTAACAAACCAATCTAATAACTCTTTATTAGCATAAATACCCATATGATATAAAGCAATAAAATTCTTTTGTGAAGCTATGTTTGTAAAAGGGAGCGGTAAACTTGTGTCACAGTGATAACCATTTGGATATAAGCTTTTAGGTACTACGTATCCAATCATTCCATAACTCATTTGTTCTTCAAAACCTTTTGGAATATTGTTTAAAATAGTTTCTCTTAATTTATTGAAATACGGAATTCTGTCTTCAGGAATTTGAGAAATATATTCTTCGGGAGCGTTAGCTTTATATTGCATAGCGTGAAATTGAGTTTCTATGCTAAGTTATAAATTATTTATAAAACTTTTTAGATTCATTCCAAAATACATCCATTTCTTCTAAGGACATTTCATGTAATGACTTATTAATTTTTTTGGCTTCTTTTTCAAGATGTTGAAAACGATTTATAAACTTTTTATTGGTTCGTTCTAAAGCATTTTCAGGATTTACTTTAATAAAACGTGCATAATTAATCATTGAAAATAAAACATCACCAAATTCAGCTTCAATCGCATCAGTATTTCCTTTTTCAATTTCAGCATTAAGTTCTGCTAATTCTTCTTGAACTTTTTCCCAAACTTGTGCTGGTTTTTCCCAATCAAAACCAACGCCAGCAACTTTATCTTGTATTCTATTCGCTTTTACTATTGCCGGTAATCCTTTTGGAACTCCTTCTAAAACAGATTCTTTACCTTCCTTTAGCTTTAGTTTTTCCCAGTTTTGACTGACTTCTTCATCATCTTTAACAACAACATCTCCATAAATATGAGGATGACGGTAAATTAATTTTTCGGAAATTTCGTTGGCAACATCAGCAATATCAAAAGTATCGGTTTCAGAACCAATTTTTGCATAGAAAACAATATGCAGTAAAACGTCACCTAATTCTTTTTTGATTTCTTCTAAATCATTATTAAGAATGGCGTCGCCTAGTTCATAAGTTTCTTCAATAGTTAAATGGCGTAAAGATTGAAAAGTTTGCTTTTTATCCCAAGGACATTTTAAACGCAACTCATCCATTATGTCTAATAATCGGCCAAATGCTTGAAGTTGTTGTTCGCGAGTATTCATAATTATTTACTTTTGGATTTAAATGAAATTAATCAAAATGAAATAATTAATTGTAAAGTTTCTTACATCATTGATTTATCGTCATTAAATACACACCATTCCTTTACAGGGATTTTCCAATCGCCGTATTTGAATGTTAAGTATTCTGATGTTAATTGTGGTACATAATAGTTGTAATTTTGAAAAATTAGAGTTTTATATGAATTACAAAGGTTATAAGGAATTACTTGTACTTGATCACCTACTTTACAATATGTTTCATCTTCTATTTTATATCTAATAAAAATTTCCAAACAAACATTTCCTTTTAACAATCCAAAAAAATATTTATTTCTAATTTTTATAACCCTAATATTATTAATTGAGAAATAATAATTATTTTTTTTAAAATATCTTACTTTTACTCTTTTATTAGCTTTTTTAAACTTTTTAATTAGTTCTTTTAGAGCTAATTCATCAGGGCCAGGATGCATCATTGAAATATCTAAATCATCATCCCAAGGTAACAGCCTATTTTCTCTTACAAGACCTAATAAAGTTCCTCCATCTAACCAATAGTTAATTTTGCAACTTTCAATTATTTTAGCAGAAAACTCTAGTAATTCCAGAGCTTCCACCTTATTTTTTTTAGTAAGAGTTATGTTATAGGCCACCAGTTAAGAGCTCTCTTCAACTTCATCTTCCACTTCTTTAATTGCGGTGAAATCGAAATTTTTAGATGCTAATAAATTATACCACTGCAATACTTTTTTAATGTTTGAAGTGTAAACACGTTCTTCATCAAAATTTGGTAAAATTTCTCTAAAATATGAAGTTAAAACTTTACCATTTTCTTTGTGGCTAATTGCTTCTTTACCGTTTTCTTTTTCTCCAATACTTTTAAAAATAATTCGCAAAGGAATTTCTTCTTCATAGGTATAAATTGCAATTTCATTTAGTGCGCTAATATTATGAGTAACGGTAACAGGTATTTTTTTTCCGTCTAATAAAGATTCAACAATAATACCACCTTTAGATTGTGCTTTAATTTCATACAATCCCGGTTTTCCATTCACAGATACAATATCTTTTAATTCCATATATTTATTTTCTTTTTAGCATTGGGAACTTCATTCTATAATCAGCTTTTACAATTCCCTTAGTAATATTTTCTAATTTCTTTTTTAATAATCGTTTTTTTAAAGATGAAATTTTATCAGTAAATAAAACGCCTTCAATATGGTCGTATTCATGTTGAACAATTCTGGCTGCAATGCCATCTATAACATCAACATGTTTTTCAAAATTCTCATCTAAATACTCAATAGTTACTTTTTCCTCTCTAAAAACATCTTCTCTAATATCAGGAATACTTAAACAACCCTCATTAAAAGCCCATTCATCTCCTTCTTCTTTTAATATTTTAGCATTTATAAAAACCTTATCGAAATTAGATAAAAATTCTCGTTCATTTTCTTCTAATTCTTCATCTTCACTAAAAGGTGTAGCGTTGATAATAAATAATCTAATAGCTTTTCCAATTTGAGGTGCAGCTAAACCAACACCTTGTGCATTCACCATTGTTTCTCTCATGTTATCAATAAGTTCGCCTAGATTAGGGTAATCCTTATCAATATCAACTCCTACTTTTCTTAAGACAGGATCTCCATATGCTATAATTGGTAATATCATTTAATTTTTTTTGGTTTGCAAAATTACAAATAATCAGGCTATATGTCAAAAGATTATATAATTATTAACAAATTGTTTATTTGTTATAAAGGTAAGATTGCAAAATTAATGTAGCACTTATTTCATCTATTAAAGCTTTATTCTGGCGTTGTTTTTTCTTCAATCCGCTATCTATCATCGATTGAAATGCCATTTTTGAAGTAAAACGTTCATCTATTCTTTTTATTGGAATCTTAGGAAAAGTTAAGCTCAGTTTTTCTACAAATGGCTTAATAAATTGTTCACTTTCACTTTCTTTATTATTCATTTGTTTAGGTTCTCCAACAATAAATAATTCGACATTTTCACTTTTTAAATATTCAGTTAAAAAGGAAAAAATATTTTTTGTGGCAATGGTTGTAAGTCCGGAAGCTATAATCTGAAGTTCATCAGTTACAGCAATTCCAGTTCTTTTTTCACCATAATCAATAGCTAAAATTCGTGCCAATACGTTAACATTATTTATAAAGTTGTGCAAATTTACGCATTTTGGACGAAATACTATTTTAAGTTTTATATTTGCGTAAATAAAGAATTATAAAAGGAACATGAAAGCAATTAGAGAGATTATTGAAAAAGCTTGGGATAATAGAGAGTTATTAAAAGAAGAAATTACACAAAATACAATTCGTGAGGTTGTAAATTTATTAGATAGTGGAACTTTACGTGTTGCCGAACCTATTGAAGGTGGCTGGCAAGTGAATGAATGGGTAAAAAAGGCAGTTGTGCTTTATTTTCCAATTCAAAAAATGGAAACTATAGAAGTTGGTATTTTTGAATATCATGATAAAATACCTTTAAAAAGTGGTTATAAAGAAAAAGGGATTAGAGTTGTACCTCACGCAGTTGCACGTCACGGTTCTTATATTTCTGCAGGAACTATTTTAATGCCGAGTTATGTAAATATTGGAGCTTATGTAGATGAAGGAACAATGGTTGATACTTGGGCTACTGTAGGTAGTTGTGCTCAAATTGGAAAAAATGTTCATTTAAGTGGAGGAGTAGGTATTGGTGGTGTTTTAGAACCATTGCAAGCAGCGCCAGTAATTATAGAAGATAATGTATTTGTTGGTTCTCGTTGTATTGTTGTTGAAGGTGTTAGAGTTAAAAAAGAAGCGGTTTTGGGAGCAAATGTTGTTTTAACAATGAGTACTAAAATAATTGATATAACGGGTGATGAACCAGTTGAAATGAGAGGAGAAGTTCCTGAACGTTCTGTTGTAATTCCAGGTAGTTATCCTAAAAAGTTTAAAGCGGGAACTTACAGTGTTCCTTGTGCTTTAATTATTGGAAAAAGAAAAGAAAGTACAAATAAAAAGACGAGTTTAAATGATGCACTTCGTGAGAACGATGTTGCCGTTTAAAAATTAACTATTAATTAAAGCTCCAACAAATGTTGGAGCTTTTTTTTGCATCTTACTTAACGATTTTAAAATGTTAACATAATTAAAATTTAATATTCTATTTTTGTATTTTATAATTGAAACTTAAATTTATAATACATTGAAGATTATTATTTTAGCCGCAGGTATTGGATCTAGGCTTGGAAATCCTTTTCCAAAACCATTAACTCCACTAAAAGATGGAGAAAGTATTATGGCTAAACAGCTAAAAAACATCTCAAAATATTTTGATATCAATGATGTAACAACGGTTGTAGGATTTAAAAAAGATTTAATAATGGAACGTTTTCCTGAAGTAAATTATGTTTACAATCCGTTTTTCGATCAAACAAATACTTCAAAAAGTTTACTGCAGGCATTAAAAAAACATAAAGGTAAATCAGTATTATGGTTTAATGGAGATGTTGTTTTTGATGAAAAATTACTTTCTGTTTTAATTGATGATATTAAAAAAAACAACTCTTTTATAGCTGTAAACACCTTAAGTGTTGCAGATGAGGAAGTTAAATACACGCTTAAAGATGGTTTTGTAAATGAGCTTTCTAAAGAAGTGAAAAATGGTTTAGGTGAAGCAGTTGGAATTAACTTTATTTCGAAGAAGGATTTAGATATTTTTATTTCTCAATTGGAAAAATGCGATGCCAATGATTATTTTGAGAAAGGTTTGGAAAATGGAATCGCTCAGGACAATTTAAAAATCAAAGCCATAGATATTTCAAAATACAATTGTATTGAGGTTGATTTCGAAGAAGATTTACAAAATGCCAACAAAATAGTTTAGATTTTGAAAATAGTACTTTTTTGTCAGAATCCTTATGCTTTTGGAATTTTAGAACCTATTATGCAGGTTTTAAAAGAAAAGGATTATGAGTATTTGTGGTTTGTAAACGAACCTATAAAAGATAAATTTCCTTTTAAAAACGAGCCTTTTACTTCTAACATGAACGAAGTAAAAGAATTTAAAAGCGACGCTATATTTGTTCCTGGAAATGAAGTTCCTTACTATTTACGTGGATTAAAAGTTCAAATTTTTCACGGATTTGCAGGAGAGAAAAAAGGCCATTTTAGAATTCGTCATTATTTTGATTTATACTTAACTCAGGGGCCATTTTTTACTCGAAAATTTTTAGAACTAAAAAAGAAATATAAAGATTTTGAAGTTTTAGAAACAGGCTGGCCTAAAATAGATATTTATGGGAAAGAATTGCATAAATATGATTCAGAAAAAACAGCATTATTAAGTAAGTATGATGCCTGTAAAATTGTGTTATATGCACCAACTTTTTCTCCATCATTAACATCAGGTGGTTTTTTAATTGATGAATTTAAAGAACTTGCTAAAAATAAAGAATATTTAATTTTGGTAAAGTTTCACGATTTAATGTCAGTTGAATTGATTGAAAGTTACAAACAATTGGCTACTGAAAATGAAAATATTATTGTTGAAGAAGAACGAAATATCATTAAGTTTTTATTAATGGCTGATATTATGATAAGTGATACATCTTCTGTTGTTTATGAGTTTTTATTATTGGATAAACCAGTAATTACGTTTAAAAGTAGCTCAAAAAATATTCAATGGGATGATTCCAAAGAATACAAAAACCTTTCAGACAAAATTAAATCGAACTTAACAGAAGATAATTTTAGAGAGCAAAGACAACAAATTGTTTCAGAATATCATCCATATAACGATGGTAAGTCAGCAGAAAGAATGGTTGAAGCAGTTTCTATTTATATTATTGAAAATGGAGTGCCGGAAAAGAGAAAATTATCATTTTTACGTCGATTAAAAATTCATAAAATATTTGGAAAATAGGAATGATTACATCAGAAATAAATAGTGCGTTAAAAGTATTGAGGAGTCAACAAATTTTGTTGTACCCAACGGATACGGTTTGGGGAATTGGTTGTGATGCAACTGATAAAGAAGCGGTTGCAAAGGTTTTTGAAATTAAAAAACGTTCCGAAAGTAAAAGCTTGATTATATTGGTAGATGGAATTGAAATGCTCAAACAGTACATTCCTTCAGTTTCAAAAAATTTAATTGAATTATTAAAAACTTCAAAAAATCCAACTACAATTATTTATAACAATCCTATTGGTCTGGCAAAAAATGTGGTTGCTGAAGATAATACCGTAGCTATTAGAATTCCAGAGAATGAATTTTGTAAGCAACTAATTACTGCTTTTGGAAAACCTATTGTTTCTACTTCGGCAAACGTGAGCGGAAACCAAACACCAAATTGTTTTAAAGAAATTGATACTGCAATTTTGGATAGCGTAGACTATATTGTAAATTTGCAACGCGAAAAAGTGAATGATAAATCATCTACAATTTTAAAAGTAGCTGATAATGGGGAAATAATAGTTCTTCGCAAATAATTTAAAACAAAACCGAAGTTTATAAAGTAAAAAGTTTTCGTCAACCTGAAACGAGTTCAGAATGACGTTCTTAATATTTTTAAGGACTTTGATATTAGAAAATATGTCAGATAGCAAAACATACAAAGGTGCATTATCGCATCCAATTTTTGAATATATTTCAAAAGCTTCGAAAAATTTACAGCTAGATTCTTATGTAATTGGAGGTTTTGTACGTGATTATTTTTTAAAAAGAGGAACGCCAAAAGATATTGATATTGTTGCTGTTGGCAGTGGAATAGAGTTGGCTAAGGAAGTTGCCAGATTATTACCTAAAAAACCAAAAGTAAAGGTTTTTAAAACCTATGGTACTGCGATGTTACGTTATAGTGATATTGAAATTGAATTTGTTGGAGCGAGAAAAGAATCTTATAATGAAGATAGCAGAAATCCTGTTGTCGAAGATGGAACTTTACAAGACGATCAAAACAGGAGAGATTTTACCATAAATGCGTTGGCTTTAAGTTTAAATAAGGACAATTTTGGAGCATTATTAGATTCGTTTAATGGTATTAAAGATTTAGAATCTAAGATTATTAAAACTCCTTTAAATCCAGATATTACGTATTCTGATGATCCTTTAAGGATGATGCGTGCAATTCGTTTTGCATCACAATTAAATTTTATAATTGAAGAGGAATCTTTAAATGCAATTACTAGAAATGCTGAAAGATTAGACATAATTACACGAGAACGAATAATTGATGAATTGAATAAAATTATACTGTCTGATGTTCCTTCTGTTGGCTTTTTATTGTTGCATAAAACTAAATTGTTAGAACGTTTTTTACCTGAATTAACAAATTTACAAGGTGTTGATGAGGTTGAAGGTCAAAAACATAAAGACAATTTTTATCATACCTTGGAAGTGGTGGATAATATTGCCAGAACAACTGATGATTTATGGCTTCGATGGGCTGCATTATTACACGATATTGGAAAAGCACCAACTAAAAAATTTGATAAAAAGGTTGGTTGGACATTTCATAGTCACGAATTTGTTGGATCTAAAATGGTCTATAAATTATTTAAAAGATTAAAAATGCCTTTAAATAATAAAATGAAATTTGTTCAAAAGATGGTGTTTTTAAGTTCTAGACCAATTGTTTTGGCCTCAAATGTTACGGATGCTGCGGTTAGACGCTTGGTTTTTGATACTGGTGAGGATATCGATAGTCTAATGACTTTGTGCGAAGCGGATATTACTACAAAAAATCCAGTTAAATTTCAGAAATATCATAACAACTTTAAAATTGTTAGAGATAAAATTAAAGAAGTGGAAGAACGTGATCACGTTCGTAATTTTCAACCACCAATTTCTGGAGAACTAATTATGGAAACTTTTAATTTAAAACCTTGCCGTGAAATTGGACAGATAAAAGATGCTATTAAAGAAGCCATTTTAGATGGAAATATTGCCAATGATTATGACGAAGCCTATGCTTTTATGCTAAAACGTGCTGAAAAATTAGGGTTGAAAAGAGAATAACTTAAAAAGACAAACGCAAATATTAAAGCAGAAGTGAACTCTAAAGTGATTGCATTTCAACTAATTTTTTATAAACGTTATTATTTGCAATTAGTTCATTGTGAGTTCCTTGTTCAATAATTTTACCTTTTTGTAAAACCACAATTAGATCGGCTTTTTGAATCGTAGAAAGTCTATGTGCAATTACAACCGAAGTTCTATTTTGCATCATTTTTTCTAAAGCATCCTGCACCAATCGTTCAGATTCTGTGTCTAATGCTGATGTAGCTTCATCCAAAATCATAATTGGAGGATTTTTTAGAACCGCACGCGCAATACTTAATCGTTGTTTCTGACCACCAGAGAGTTTATTTCCACTATCTCCAATGTTAGAATCGTATCCATTAGGCATTTCTTTAATGAATTCATGAGCGTTTGCAATTTGGGCAGCAGCCAATATTTCCTGGTCAGTTTTATTGTCAATACCTAATAAAATATTACTTTTTATAGAATCGTTAAATAAAATGGAATCTTGAGAAACCAATCCTTGTAAATTTCGAAGCGATTTTTTTGTAATATCTCTAATATCAATACCATCAATTTTTATGGTACCCTCATTTACATCGTAAAAACGAGTTAATAAATTTGCAATGGTTGATTTCCCACTACCAGATTGGCCAACAAATGCAACTGTTTTTCCTTTTGGGATTTCTAAAGAAAAATCTTTTAGAACATATTCATCTTCATACTTAAAAGTAATGTTTTTCAAACTAATTCCAGAATCAAAACTCACTTTGTTAAGTGCGTTTGGCTTGTCAGCTAAAGGGGATTTTGTATTTAATATTTCCAATACTCTTTCGGCAGCAGCATCACCTTTTTTAACTCCGTAAACTGCTTTTGATATTGCTTTTGCAGGAGTTAAAATATTGTAAGCTAATCCCATAAAGACAATAAATGCATCGGGGGCTAAAGTTTTTTCTACTAAAACTAATGAACCACCATACCATAATAAAATGGCAATTACGCCAATACCTAAAAACTCACTCAGCGGTGATGCTAAATTTTGTCTGTTTAATAATGAGTTTGAAAATTTATAAAATCTAGAAGTTGAATCTTTAAATTTTGTATTAAAATAGCCTTCAGCATTAAAGCCTTTTATAACTCTTAAGCCACCCAAAGTTTCTTCTAAAATTGATAAAAACTGCCCTTGTTCTTTTTGAACCTTATCGGATTGTTTTTTTAATTTTTTACCAACTAAGGAAATTACAAACCCAGCTATTGGAATAAAAATAAAGACAAATAGTGTTAACTGCGGGCTTAATGCCAACATAGCAATTATAGTAAAAAGAATCATTAATGGTTCTCTAACTATTAATTCTAAAATAGATAAAAATGAATGTTGAATTTCTAATACATCAGTAGAAATACGAGCAATTATATCTCCTTTTCTTTTTTCAGAAAAGTAGGCTAGGGGTAAATCAACAGTTTTTTCATACAGATCATTTCTAACATCTTTTAAAACGCCATTTCTTAAAAAAGTAATAAAGTACATTGCTAAATAGCCAAAAATATTTTTCAATAAAAAGGTACTAATTATAATTACAATCATAAATAATAAGGCTTTTAATTCACCCTCATTATTTACTTTTTGAGTAATAAAATAATTGATAGAATTTTCAATATAGTCTCCTAATTTAGTAATTCCGCTATAAACTGGTGGAGTATTAATTGGCTCAGCACTTTTAAACAGCACCTTTAACATTGGCATTAACGAAACAAATGCTAAAGTTCCGAAAAGGGCATAGAAGATGTTACTAATAATGTTAAAAAAACCGTACATTTTATACGGTTTTGCATATACTAATATTTGCCTAAAATATTTCATTAATTATTTAATTGGTTAAGCCTTAGAATTAGTTTAGTTTCATTTCAACAATAATACGTTGAATTTTGGCGTCTAATTCAGCTTCAACTTTTTTAGCGTTTTCAACAGCGTCTAAAGCTCCTCTAACACTAAAATAAAATTTAATTTTTGGTTCCGTACCACTTGGTCTGGCAGCAACTTTTGTTCCATCAAGAGTTTCATAAATTAAAACATTTGATTTTGGAATATCAATAGATTGAACTGTATTTGTTATTAAATTAGTTTTTGTTGATGCTTCATAGTCATAAACAAAATTCACTTTTGAACCATCAATTTCACTCACTGGATTTTTACGTAAATCAACCATCATTTGAGCAATTTGTTCTGCTCCATCCATTCCTTTTCTAACTAAAGAGATTAAATGTTCTTTGTAGAAATTATTATCAACATAAATTTGCAATAATTCTTGATACATAGAGCTGCCATTTTCTTTTGCATTTGTTGCTATTTCACAAGCTAATAATGTAGCAGTTACAGCATCTTTATCGCGTACAAAATCACCAACCATATAACCGAAACTTTCTTCTCCACCACCAATAAAATCTTGTTCACCTTCAGCTTCACGTACCATTTTTGCAATCCATTTAAAACCTGTTAAACCAACTTTAGTTTCAACTCCATAACTAGATGCAATTTCATTTACTAAATTGGTTGAAACAATTGTAGATCCAACAAATTGATTTCCATTTAGTTTACCTTCTTTTTTCCAGTTTTTAATTAAGAAGTTCGTCATTAAACACATTGTTTGATTCCCGTTTAATAACTTCATGTTTCCTTCTAAATCTCTAACAGCAATTCCTAATCTATCACAATCTGGATCGGTACCTATAACAATATCAGCCCCAATTTTATCAGCTAAATCTGTTGCCATTTTTAAGGCAGCAGGTTCTTCAGGATTAGGTGAAACAACTGTTGGAAAATCTCCATTTGGTACTCTTTGTTCTTCTACTATGTTTACATCATTATATCCAGCTTTTCCTAAAGCATCAGGTACAGAAACAATTGAAGTTCCATGTAATGAAGTAAAAACAACTTTTAAATTTTCTCTTCCTTTAATATCAAAAGTTCCATTTTTAACTGAAGCATCAATAAAAGCGTCATCAACTGTTTTTCCAATAACTTCAATTAAATCTTCATTTGCATCAAATTTAATTTCAGAAAAATCTAAGCTATTAACTTCATCAATAATCTTATTATCGTGTGGAGGAACTATTTGTCCGCCATCATTCCAATAAACTTTATAACCGTTATATTCTGGTGGATTGTGAGAAGCTGTTAAAACAATACCAGCATCGCAGCCTAAATGTTTTACTGCAAATGAAAGTTCAGGTGTTGCACGTAAATCTTCAAAAAGAAAAACTTTAATACCGTTTGCCGAAAGCACATCTGCAACAATTTTTGCAAATGATTTACTGTTATGTCTACAATCAAAAGCTATAGCTACTTTAAGCTGTTTATTAGAAAAAGTTTTAATTAAATAATTAGACAAACCTTGTGTAGCTTTTCCTAATGTATATTTATTAATACGGTTAATCCCAGCACCCATAATACCTCGCATTCCTCCAGTACCAAATTCCATATCTTTATAAAATCGATCTGCTAACTGATCTTGATCGGTATCAATTAAATGTTGAATTTCTTGCTGAGTTTCACTATCAAAAGTGTCAGTTAACCAAAGTTTTGCTTTTTCTAATATTGTAGTCATAGTATAATATATTCTAATTTTATCGCAAAAATACTGTAATTGAGTGTAAATAAATAGCCCTTTCTACTAAAACGTTATAGATTTATTTTATTTGATACAGAGTATCTTTTTGTGTCAGATTTTGATCTTAAAATAATCTCTCCTAAAAATCCAGCTAAAAATAATTGAGTGCCAATAATCATAGTAACTAATGCTATGTAAAATTCTGGTCTTTGTGTAATAAGTCTGCCTGTTTGATGAAAAAACAATTTATCTATTCCTAAATAAAAAGCAAAAGTACAACCAATAATAAACATAATTGTACCTAATAATCCAAATAAATGCATTGGATTTTTTCCAAATTTTGATAAAAACCAAATTGTAATTAAGTCTAAAAAACCATTTACAAAACGATCCATTCCAAATTTTGTTTCGCCATATTTTCTTGCTTGGTGAGCAACTACTTTTTCATCAATTTTATTGAATCCAGCATTTTTGGCAAGTACAGGAATGTATCTATGCATTTCACCATTTACATCAACACTTTTTACTACTTCATTTTTGTAGGCTTTTAGGCCACAATTAAAATCGTGTAATTTTAAACCTGAAGTTTTACGTGCGGCTGCATTAAATAATTTTGAGGGTATGTTTTTTCTAATTTTGGAATCGTAACGTTTCTTTTTCCAACCGGAAATTAAATCAAAACCATCTTTTCTAATGAGGTTGTAAAGCTCCGGAATTTCATTTGGACTATCTTGCAAGTCTGCATCCATAGTAATTACAACATCACCTTGGACTTCTTTAAAACCTGCGTTTAAAGCTTGTGATTTACCGTAATTTTTTTGAAATCGAATACCTTTTACATTTGTATTACTTTTAGAAAGTTCTTCTATAACCTTCCACGAGGTGTCTGTACTACCATCATCAATAAAAAGTATTTCATAAGAATAACGATTGGATTGCATAACTTTTGCAATCCAATCGTGTAATTCATTTAAAGATTCTTCTTCATTAAGTAGTGGAATAACTACTGATATATCCATTTATAATATGTGTATTTTTTAATCTTCTTCGGTTCTTTTTAGAATTAAACCTTCAATTAATGAAATAATAAATCCAAAGAATAAACTTCCAACAATACCCATAGCAGCGCCAATTAGTGGACTGGACATTTTTTCTTGCATACCTATTGCCATTTCTAATTGTTCATCTGTCATATTTGGATTTTGTTCTAACATTTTTTCTTGACCCACTTTCATCATATTTTCCATAAAATCTGGCTCAATAAAGTTGATGAAAATTTGGTTGTAAATTACTGAAATAACAGCACCAATTAATGCTATTCCTAAACCAATTTTTAAAGCTTCTCCTAAGCTTAAAAGGTTATTATTACCTTCTTTAAAGTTTTTTAATCCCATAAAAGTAATAACAGCCATAATTACAAAGCTGGCGGCCATAACTCCAAATCCTTGGTCATAAATTTTACCCATTGCATAAATAGCAACAGAAAGAATAATAGAAACTACTCCTAAAATTAAGCCATAGTTTAACATTACTTGTTTTGATGATGTTGATTTTTGGTTTTCCATAATTGTTTGTTTAGTTTTAGATTAACAAATATACTAAATACACTTTTAGTATGTAAAGTTTTAGATTAACATTAATATTTATTTGTAATAAATTATTAGTAAACAGTTCTTTAAAAATGTTACATAAAAATATAAAAAAAATGATTGTTTATACTAAAAAATGATTGTAAATTTGCCGCGGGCAAGTCCTACACAACCAGCTCCCTTTGAATCCTCCAGGGCGGGAACGCAGCAAAGGTATTAGGTTGTAGCGGTGTGATGTAGGTAGCTTGCCTTTTTTTATTTAAAATGTACTTCCTGCTTTTGCAGGATTTTTTATTTAAAGTAATTAGTTTAATTTTACCTAATATGAGCAAAGTAGTTTTAATAACTGGAGGTTCTTCTGGTATAGGCAAATCCGTTGGTGAGTTTTTATCTAAAAAAGGTTTTATTGTTTACGGTACGAGTAGAAAACCTCAAAATATTGAAAATCATCCATTTAAATTAGTTGCTTTAGATGTCAATGATATTGAAAGTATTTCAAAAGCAGTTTCTGAAGTTATAAAATCTGAAGGAAAATTAGATGTTTTGATCAATAATGCAGGTATGGGAATTACTGGTTCTATTGAAGATACTCCAACTACCGAAATGCGAAAAGTTTTTGATACCAATTTATTTGGAGCCATTGATGTTATGAAAGCTGTTTTACCCCAAATGAGAGCGCAAAAAAGTGGGCTAATTATAAATGTAACTTCCATAGCAGGTTATATGGGGTTGCCTTTTAGAGGAATTTATTCCGCTACAAAAGGTGCTTTGGAAATTGTTACAGAAGCTATTAGAATGGAAGTTAAAAGCTTTGGTATTGAAGTTACTAATGTTGCTCCAGGAGATTTTGCAACCAATATTGCATCAGGAAGGTATCATACTCCTATTTTTGAAGATTCTCCTTATAAAGAAAAATACCAAGAAAATTTAAATTTAATGGATGCGCATGTTGATAGTGGAGGAGATCCTCTAGAAATGGCAACAGCTATTTATAAAATTATCCAAACTCCAAAACCTAAAATACACTACAAAGTTGGAGATTTTATGCAGAAATTTTCTATTGTATTAAAAAAAATACTTCCAGATAAAGTTTATGAAAAATTATTAATGAATCATTATAAATTATAAGCACTTAGCTTAATCTATAATTAATTTTTTTGCAATATTAACACCATTATTAGTAGCTTTCATAATATAAATTCCAGAAGCCCAACCTGTAACATTTACTTTAGTATTGGTTTTAGGCAGTACATTTATGGAATGCACTAACTGTCCGGTTAATGTATAAAACTTAAAAGAAGTTTCTCCATCGGTTACGTTATTACTAATATAACATTGTTCCTGGGCAGGATTTGGATATATAGAAATGTTAGTATTTAAGATATCCTCTTCAATTGAGAGTGTGCTAAAAGGGTCACTATTTAGAAAAAAACCTATAGTACCTACATTAGAAGTAGTTAGGGTACCCGTTGCACCCGAATTTTTATGCTGAAAAGAAGCATTAAAAGAGGTTCCTTCATTTATTCCACTTACAATACCAATCAATCCTCCACTACCTGTTGTTCCATTAAGAACATAGCGCTGTATTTCAAAAAGAGGTAATGTTCCTGCAGAACTCCCAAATTTGTAGGTAGCATATTCTATATTAGCACCCGAAGCCGACATATTATAGGTGGCATGCATAAAAAACATATTATCTGTAAAGCCATTTGTAGGAGCTGTTATAGAAGCCGTTGCTATGTCGCTATAACTATTTAAAGTACTTGTTGCACTTGGAGGGGAATCACTATAAGCAGGAAATACATCGTCTCCTGTGGCTATTGTACTTCTTAAAACAACAGCAGATATTGTAGCTCCAGAGGTTATAATATCTATTCCAGAATTTACCTTATGCGCTAGCCTAAAATAATAATTCCCGGCAGGTTTATTTTTAATTAAAGTGACTAAAGTAGCGGCACCATTACCATTTTCATTTGCGGCTATAATAGATCTTGTAATTTGAGAATTGGGAATATCTGTAAAAGTACTATTATCTATAGATTCTTGTAAAGACCATGCCCCTACTGCCGGAGCATTTGCAGCCCTGGTTGAAAATGTTGAAACAATGTAAATATCTGCAGGTTTTTCAAGTACAATGCTATTTGTGTTTGCAGCTGCTACATAAGTTGAAGATGCAGTGCTTACTGAAACAGTTGTTGCTTGCCCATTAGGTAAGCTAACATTGCTACTAGCTATCTCAATAGCAGTAATTTCAGCTTTTGATGTAAAAATTTTACTTACACCAGTTGTAGTTTTGGCTTGTTCTAAGCTAAAAGTTTTTGATCCTGTAAAACCCGCACCATAATCGAAAATAAATGAAATTGCGACAATCCCCTTGTCTGTATATGTTTTTGTTGCTACATAACGCGAAATAATTTGACCAAAATTAGTACCATCTGTCAACCTAAATTGAGTATTTATATCACTATTCCCACTAGTTACTTGAACTTCAATTGTTGCTTCTACTAATACCTTTACACCTGCTGTTAAATTAAGTGTTGTTGAAGCTACAGTATTCCAGACATTCACAGCAGTATTAGATGTAGCAGTACCTTGAGCAGATGATGCAGTTAAAGATTTTTGAGCATTAATAAATGTTATGTTTAAAAAGAAACATAAAATAGCTGTAATAAAAATATTTTTTTTCATAGGTCCTCAATATAATTCAAAATAGCACTTTAATATAAAAAATCTTTAACAAAAATACAACTTTCTTAGGCTTTAAATCAGGTAGTATTATATGTAAATTAAAATTCTGTTTTAAATGAATGATATTTTTTTCTTCCCTAGCGGTTCAAAAACCAAAGATTTGTCTACTTTTTATAGAAGAAAATAAGTGAGAATTAATAAATAATACGCGAAGTAGGGAATTTTATGCAGAAATTTTCTATTATTTTAAAAAATGCATTACCCGATAAGATTTATGAGAATTTATTAATGAAACATTATCATTTAAATTTATTTGGAGATAAAATGATATTTTTGTTGTTTTTCTTTTAAAAGTGTTAAAAACACACTTACAAACTTCTTTTTTCACTTTTATTCATTTTTTATCCATTCTATTATTTTATATTTGTAACTTAATTAATTAAAAATAGGAGAATGAAATTTTTTATTGACACAGCAAACTTAGATCAAATTAAAGAAGCACAAGCCTTAGGGGTTTTAGATGGAGTTACTACAAACCCATCCTTAATGGCTAAAGAAGGAATTACAGGTTCAGACAATATATTAAAACACTATGTAGATATTTGTAATATTGTTGATGGAGATGTAAGTGCAGAGGTAATTGCAACAGATTTTGCAGGAATGGTTAAAGAAGGAGAAGCTTTAGCAGCCTTGCACCCTCAAATTGTGGTAAAATTACCAATGATTGCTGATGGAGTAAAAGCGTGTAAATATTTTTCTGACAAAGGAATTAGAACAAATGTAACGTTGATTTTTTCAGTAGGTCAAGCATTGCTAGCTGCAAAAGCAGGGGCAACTTATATGTCACCTTTTATTGGTCGTTTAGATGATATTTCTACAGATGGTTTGCACCTTATTTCTGAAATAAGACATATTTATGACAATTATGGTTTTGAAACTCAAATTTTAGCAGCGTCAGTTCGTCATACAATGCATATTATTGATTGTGCAAAAATTGGTGCTGATGTAATGACAGGACCATTAAGTGCAATTAAAGGATTGTTAAAACACCCTTTAACGGATAGCGGTTTAGCCCAGTTTTTAGCTGATTACCAAAAAGGAAACTAATTCGATTTTCGAATTTAGATATAAAAAAAGCCTCACATTGTGAGGCTTTTTTTTATTCTATTAATGGTTTTATTGTCATTTTGAATATTTTGCGAAGGAAGAATGACTGAAGCAATATGGTTTTATAAGTTGCAGATTGCTTCATTTCACTGCGTTTCTTTCGCAATGACGTAACTAAATTTTTTCCTTTAATAATTTTATTTCATCACGAAGTTTGGCCGCAACAATAAAATCCAACGCTTTTGCAGCTGCTTCCATTTGTTTACGCTTTTCTCTAATTCGCTTTTCAATTTCATCTTTACTTAAATAAGCTAATTCTTCTTCAGCAGCCATATCTATTGAATTGTCATAATGATAGGATGACACTGTGTTTTTTGCCAGCGTATTTTCAATGCTTTTTTTAATTTGAGTTGGTGTAATATTGTTTGCAGTATTATAGGCAATTTGCTTTTCGCGCCTTCTTTCGGTCTCATCTATTGTTAATTGCATACTTCTAGTAATTTTATCAGCATACATAATTGCAATTCCATTTACATTTCTTGCTGCTCTACCAATTGTTTGTGTAAGAGAACGGTGCGAGCGTAAAAAACCTTCTTTATCAGCATCTAAAATTGCAACTAATGAAACTTCAGGTAAATCCAATCCTTCACGTAATAAGTTTACACCAATTAAAACATCAAACAAACCTTTTCTTAAATCTTGCATTATTTCAACACGCTCTAAAGTATCTACATCAGAATGAATATAACGGCATCTAATTTGAATTCTACTTAAATATTTGGTTAATTCTTCAGCCATTCTTTTGGTTAAAGTCGTAACCAAAGTACGTTCATCTTTTTCAACTCTAACCTGAATTTCTTCAATTAAATCATCTATTTGGTTGAGGCTTGGACGTACTTGAATTTCTGGATCCAGTAAACCTGTCGGCCTGATTATTTGTTCTACAAAAACACCTTCAGTTTTTTGTAATTCATAATCCGCTGGTGTGGCGCTCACATAAATTACCTGATTTTGAATTTCCTCAAACTCTTCAAATTTTAGAGGTCTGTTATCCATTGCTGCCGGTAATCTAAATCCATAATCTACCAGATTTACTTTTCTGGATCGGTCTCCACCATACATTGCATGTACCTGAGGAATTGTTACGTGACTTTCATCAATAACCATTAAATAATCATTTGGAAAATAATCCAATAAACAGAAGGGCCTTGTTCCTCTTTCTCTTCCATCTAAATAACGAGAGTAATTTTCAATTCCACTGCAATAACCCAATTCACGAATCATTTCTAGATCAAATTCGGTACGTTCTTTTAGTCGTTTTGCCTCTAAATGTTTACCAATTTCTTTAAAATAATCAACTTGCTTTACTAAATCTTCCTGAATAGCATGAATCGCATTTTGTAAAACATCAGGAGAGGTAACAAATAAATTTGCAGGATAAATTGTAAGCTGCTCAAATTTTTCAACAACTTGGTTATTAGTAACATCAAAGCTTTCAATTTCTTCAATATCATCTCCAAAAAAATGAATTCGATATGCGTGTTCACCATAAGATGGGTACACAGTTATCGTGTCTCCTTTTACTTTAAAAGTCCCACTACTTATCTCAGTTTCGGTTCTGGAATATAAACTGGCAACCAATAATTTTAAAAATTGTGTTCTTGAAATGGTTTGATCAACTTCAATATAAATGATATTTTTCTTAAATTCTACAGGGTTTCCGATACCATAAATACATGAAACCGATGCAACAATAATTACATCTCTTCTTCCTGAAAGTAGGGCAGATGAAGCACTAATTCTTAGCTTTTCAATATCTTCATTAATAGACAAATCCTTTTCAATAAAGGTTCCAGTTGTAGGTAAAAAAGCTTCTGGTTGATAATAATCGTAATAGGAAACAAAATATTCTACTGAATTAGAAGGGAAAAATTGTTTAAATTCTGAATAAAGCTGTGCAGCCAATGTTTTATTATGTGCTAAAACCAAGGTTGGTTTTTGAACTTGCTCAATCAAATTAGCTACAGTAAATGTTTTTCCTGAACCAGTTACACCAAGTAAGGTTTGATATTTTTCGTTAGAATTTATACCACTTACCAATTGTTTTATTGCTTCAGGTTGATCTCCTGTTGGTTTAAAATTTGATTCTAATTTGAATTGCATTTTGCAAAAATAAGTTAAATTCTACTTGAACGTAGAAAAGCGATTTATTTTAACGAATATTTAATTTTTTCGAAGTACTCTAATTACCGTCTTATTAAACTAAAATGCCCCTTTTTTAGACGTGTATTTCCTTGTTTGTCAATAAGTTCTACAGAAAACCAATAATCTGAAGAAGGTAGTAATTTACCATTAAAAGTTCCATCCCAGCCTTCGCTATTTGGATTGATAATTGTGATTAATTTACCAAACCTGTCAAAAATATAAATGTTTGAAGTAGGGTAAAAGTCAGTATTTGCGCCCGGAATTCTCCACGTATCGTTGGTGCCATCATTATTTGGAGTGAAGAATTTTGGAAAACCTAATATGGAAACTTCTAATTGATCAAATCCGCAACCATTTTTATCGAAAACAAAAACAGTATGGAATCCAGCTGAAACATTTTCAAAATAAGGTTCGTCCTGATAGGTTCCATAATAATCATCTAGAGAATATTCGTAGTTTCCAATACCTAATTCATAGGGGTTTATTAAAATTGTGTTATTGTCAGAATCGTCTTTTATTAACACATTTTCAGAATAAATTACAGGAATATTTGATGCTACAACTTTAAATTTACTAAAACCATTACACGAGCTGTTATCTATAAAAGTATTTAAATCATTTTCGAAATTTCTTGTTACAATAACTTGATATTGGCCTTCTTTATTAGCAAAATGGATTGGGTTTGTAGCATTAGCAATAGGTGTATTATTAAAATACCATTGGAATTGATCTCCTTGAACATAAGTATTACCATCTAATTCAACCGTATATTCTTGAGGAGCATCTTCTTTATTTCCAATGCACAATATTACATTTTCATTAACGCTATTTGGTAATGGAATTTCATTGACAACCAAATTAAATTTTCCTGCTGAAATACAATTGTTATTATCTTTATTGGAAATTCTAACATAGATTTCCATATCTGAATAATCCTGTATGCCAACTATTTTATTTGTTTGAAGCTGCGCATCTTGGGAGTTTTCATAAAACTCAACAATAATGTCGTAATTGAAAAATATATCATCTATAGAAGCTCTTTTTGCTTCAAAATCAAATGTGCCATTTCCACTTCCACTGCTTGTTTCAGTATCAAAACCTAAATCATTTTCACAAACATAAATGTTATTATAAATATCTAAACTAGTTGGGTAGGCATTTAATTCCATTGATTCAATTGCAAAACAGTCAGATCGTGTATCAATCATTTTAAAAAATAATTGTGGATTACTTGCAGTAATATATTCAGTTGGATTCTCAATAGGTTTGTTGTTTTCTATAGCTTCTTCAGATTCAAAAAAAGTAACTTCTAGATTAGAATCGTTATTTGTAATTTCAGGAATTTTAGAATTAAGGTTAAAAACAGTAACCCCGTCTAAACTATTTTCGTCAATATCACATTGATCATAAATAATAGTTGTGGGAGCAACTGGAGGATCAAAAACTTCAACTTCAAATTCACCTTTATAAAGTATAATTTTATCACAATCATCAACTAAATCGACTTCTAATTTATACAACCCGGCTTCTGATTTTTGAATGTTCGAAAAAGTAATTGAGGGCTGATTACTAATAATTGAGTCCTTGTATTTCCAATTAAAAACAGGATCTCCGGATAAACTTTGTGCATTAAATGTATAATCGCTTCCAGTGCATAATTTTATGGATTGATTGGTGATTATTTCATTAGATGCTTCGTTAGTAATTTCTATTAAATAAAAAATTGAAGCAATAAAAGGAGGAAGTCCTTGTGTAGATTTTTTTGTACCTAAATTTACTGCATTGTGTTTATAATTACAGCTTAAGCCATCATTTTCTGGATTTTCAATAACTCCCAAATAAGATCCACCGTTATTATATGAAGCCGATAAAGCTCTATATATTTTTTGATCTGGTCCCAATTGTAAAGCACCTCTATATAAGTTTTGTGAATCAATTTCAAATCTCGAATTATTAATTTCTTGAATTGTAGGTAGGCTCACATCAAATTGGTATAAAGTTGAAAAATGATTGCTAGGATTATTCCATTCAATAAAATCATCACTATAAAAATCATTTGTAGCATGAACATAAAGTTTTTCTCCATTTCCAGAAAATTCTACTCCATAAGGCTTGTTAGAGGGAGCTTGCAGATTTAAAAATTGTTGGTTTGAGACAATGCCGGTTGAGTTATCAAAATCATATAAAATCATTTGTTGATCAGCCATATGAGCGATTGCTATTTTTTTTCCATCTGGAGATATTTTTAGATACCCACGTCTATCTTGAGCAGTATAATTAACTATAGATGAAACTGGGTTTGTAGCAACTCCATTTTTTGTAATTTTATAAGATTTAAATTCGTTAGACACGTAGGAAATAACCCAAAATGTTTCACATTCTTCACCATTTATGGCTGCAACTTTTTCAGACCATTCATCTGCTCTACCTTCATTTAAATCTATAGGGCCTGCAACAACATCACCTAAGCCGCTGTCTTTACTCATATCAATGGTATAATAGTTGAAACCTGGATTCCGACCAGGTAAAGACCCTACAGTAAAAATATAATATTCAGTTGTGCTGTTCGGTTTGGGAATTATCATAGCAGATTGTGTACTGGATGAATCTCCTCTTAAAAATACACCATTTGGCATTGAAACATGATTTGCATTCCAAACCGTTGTACCATCAGAATAAAATAGTAAATTTCCATTGGCATCAGAAAAAGAAGAGCAACCTTCAAGCGTATTAAGTTGTCCATCAGAAATTGCGATAGGATTACCAGATTTAAAATCGATACCAGCATTTTGTCCAAAATACCAAATATTAGCTTCACCTTGCGAGAAAGCAATAATACTAGTTAAAAAGAAAATTACGGATACTGTTTTTTTCATTCTAAGTTTAAATATAATACTCAAATATATAAATAACCTAGTACATAGTATTATTTCTTTAACTTATAGGAGTTAAAAATAATAATGAAATTTATAAATCCCTCTTTTTTAATAAAGCATAGGATAAATAAATAAATAAAGCAGTCCACGCCAATACAATTAGTATGTCTAATGGTTGAACTGAAAAATCTTTTGATAAATCTTCACCAACTTGTTTTGCTACTGATTTTACTGCGCTTAAACGCGTAAATGGTTCTTTTATTAGATTCGACATAGATTCCAAAGGAAGAAATTGCATTACACTATTTACGCTTTCAGTTGTTTCAGTAGCATCTTTAAACTGCCAAAATAAGTAACCTTTCAGCATACTTTCTCCAAAGAACCAAATTAGGATGCCTCCAACTGCAAACGCTGAACGTTTTACTAAAATTCCCATAAATAATCCAAAAGAAAAGAATGCAGTAAGTTTAATAAAAAAGGCAAATAAATATTCTAAATCGGTAGTTACAATTGCAAATTCATTAAAATCGGAGTAGCTATAACCTAATATTAAAGAGACTACAAACACAAATATTGTAGAGATAAGTGCAAGTGCAATTACTGTGTAAAACTTTGATAAAATAAATTCTTTTTTACTTAAACCGTCAATTAAATTTTGTTTTAATGTTTTGTTACTGTATTCATTAGCCATCATAGAAACAATTACAAGCAACAAAAAGAATTTGAATATTGCAGCCATAAATGTGTTAAAATGCCAAATGTACGGGAAGTTGAAAATTCCTTGTTCTGCTAAATGAAATTGAATTGGACCAATATCAAATTTTATAGCAGCGATTAATGCTATTGAAGTTAATAATAAAAAATAGATAAGCGTTAAAATTCTACTCGCTCTATTATATTTTAATTTATGAATTTCTATATTTAATAATCGTAGCATTATGATTTGTTGTTAGTTAGTGTTAAGAATTGTTGCTCTAAACTTGGTTTTCTTTTTACTAAATGAGATAAGATAATTCCATTTTTAAATAAATAATTATTTATTTCTGAGGCCGAAATCTGTTTATTTAATGTTGCAATTATTAATTCTTCTTCGTTTTTTAGAGATGAAATCCCATCGTAAATAGATAATATTTCCATTAATTTGTCAGAATCTGTAGCTACTTTAAGCTCAAATAATCCGTGTGAAGCTGTCATTTCATCGACACTCCCTGAATATAATTTTATTCCTTCACGTATTACAACAACATGAGAACATACTTTTTCCACTTCATCTAATAAATGAGAAGCCAATAATATAGTTGTTCCTTGTGCAGCAATATCCTTAATTATTTTTCTAATTTCGTGAATTCCTTGAGGATCTAATCCATTGGTTGGTTCATCTAAAATTAAAATTTCCGGATCATTTAAAAGTGCAGATGCAATTGCCAAACGTTGTTTCATACCTAAAGAATAGGTTTTAAACTTGCTGTTTTTTCGTTCAAAAAGATTAACTGTTTTAAGTTTTTCTTCAATTTTATTGTATGGAATCTCCTTAATTTTACATACTAATTCAAGGTTTTGAATTGCGGTCATATATGGATAAAAGTTAGGTCGTTCAATAATTGCACCTACTTTTTTTAATGCCTGATGTGTAGAAAGTTTTCCATCAAACCAACTGAATTCTCCAGATGTTTTGTTTACAACATTTAGAATAATTCCCAATGTAGTGGATTTTCCACTTCCATTTGGGCCTAAAATTCCATAAACGTTGCCTTTTTTTATGTCAAACGATAAATTATTTACTGCATGAATGTTTCCAAATCTTTTGTCAAGATTTTTAATTGATAGAATAGTTTCCAATATAAATTAGTTTAGTATAAAATTAAGACGATGATTTTTTAATTTTGTTACAGCAATATAGTAAATTTGAAATTTATTAGATGTTTTATTATATGGAAGAACAAAAATTAATTTCACAAAAAAAACCGGCTTTCCCAATTAATCAGCAATTGTATGATTATTTAACGGATTATAATAGAAATATTAAAATTCCAGTTTTTTATGATGATTTGTTACGTTTTGCAGGTGCAATTGTTGTGTATGATAAGAATGGAGATGATACGTTATGGGTACGAGTTTATTATGCGGAACATGAGCGTGATGAAATTGATTTAAGTTTAAAACGGATGTATTTAATTTTACATGCTGATGGAAGTGAAGATTCAATTCCTTTTTTAACTGTTGATGCTATTGATTATTGCACATTTGGAAACTCGAAGCCATTTAGAATAAAAATTAGAAATATTTTAAACGATAACCATACTTATTTATATATTAAAAAAGCGGATGCATCTAGAGTTTATGGATTGGAACTAGAGCATATTTTATCGCCAAATAATATAAATTTCTTGGTATATAAGGATACCCTAATTGAAGAGCATGTGTTGGGAATTCCTGGAGACCAGTTTGTTGCAGAAAACCTTGAAACGGTTTCAGTTAGTGGTAAAAAAAGACTTTCTAAAGAGTTTGTGAAATTTAATGAACGTTGCATGATTCGTTTATTAGGTGATATGCGTTCATATAATTATGTAATTGTTGCTTCGTATGATTTTGACCAAGTTGAATATAGAATTAGAGCAATGGATTTTGATCAACAAAGTTTTGAAGGTAATTTAAAAGTTTATTATCCACAGTTTTTTAAAGAAAACTATCCATTTGTAAAAATGGTTTCAGAAAATCTACAAATTGAATCTGTTGAACAATATAAAAAGGAAGAAAGATCTGCAATAGCAAGAAGAATCAGAGGTTCACAGGAAAGAATAAATGATTTAATGGATTGCATGGTAAATGATAATATTTCAACTCCAGCAAAAATTAAACAATTAAAAACGGATTTGATTGATTACACGAAGGATAAAAACTTTAAAAAGTGTAATTCTATGGGTGAAATATTAAAAGTTGCTTTTGATTTTGTTACAAGAAATTATGAAAATGTGAATACTTATATTATTCGTTAAATTAGTTTAGTAGCAAAGGTACAAAGGTACAAAGTATTCTCTCCTTTGGACAGGATTAAGGAATGGTAAACAATAAACAGCAAGTTTTAAACTAATAGTTGTCTAAGTCAATATCATCAATATTATCAAAATTGTTTTCATCATCAAAAACATCATAATCATCTTTGTTCGTTGATTCGCCTATAAATTCTTTTTCAGGAGCTTCATCTGGTGGGGTTCCAAAGGAAAGTGCAATAACCGGTAAATCGTCATCAGTATGTTCAATTATATCTGTCAATTCAACAAAAAATGTCCACATTGAAAAGAAATCGTACACATAAATAAGTTTATCACCTACTTTTTTAAGAACCATTGAAGTAGTACAAGTTGCCATTGAAAATGAATTTTCATCTTCCGACATATCAAACAAAGGAATTTCTTCACCTTGTTCCCAGTTATGGTCGCTCAAATAAAAAGAAGCCATTTCTTGTCCTTTAAAGCCAAAAGATTTTGCTATTGTAAAATGAAGTTCTTCTAAATTAATAGTCTCATTTACAATAATATCTCTAAAAACATCTTGATCAACATCTAATATAACTCTAATTTTATAAGCCATTTTATATAATACAATTAAAATGCAAAGGTAGTATTTAAAGTTTTAATTCTTATTTTTACCAACTAACTTTTTATGTATGAATTCTAAAGAAGTAACTTTAAATAAGTTAAATAAAATGTGTGAAAACACTTTAAATGAAACCTTAAATATAAAATACACAGATATTGGAGATGATTTTTTAGTTGCCACAATGCCTGTAGATTCGAGGGTTCATCAGCCAGATGGAATCTTAAATGGAGGTGCAACAATGGCATTGGCAGAAAGTGTTGGCAGTCCAACATCAATGTTGGCTGTTGATATGGATAAATATAGTGTAAGAGGAATTGAGTTTTCTGCAAACCATTTAAGAAGTGTTAAAAGCGGAACTGTAACCGCAACGGCAAGAATAATTCATAAAGGAAAAACTATACATTTGGTTGAAATTAAAGTTGTGGATGACAGAGGTAGAGTTATTTCATTATGTAAGTTAACAAACTATATTTTGGCTAAATAGTTTTTTAACCGGAAAACATATTAAATCAACAATTAAATTAAAGGAAGTGCAACAGACTAATGAGATTTTTTTTGATAAAATAGAAACTGTTTTTAATAGCAATTTTCCATTTATTGTGTTTAGAAAACCTAATGAAAATAAGGTTACTGCTCTTTGCCAAAAAACAAACGAACTGTTTGAATTAAAATCATTTGATCAATCCGGGTTTATTTTTGCTCCTTTTAATAAAAATGGATTGAAAATTATTTTTCCACTCGAAAAATGTGATGTTTTAATTACCAATTTAGATAATGATTTTGAGCTAAATGAAAAGTCAACAGTTCTAAAATCAACCACTAAAGATAACGCACAAGTAAATCATATTTCAATAATAGAAAAAGCGGTTGAGTTTATAAAAAGTAATAAAGCAAAAAAAATTGTATTATCTAGAAAAGAAACTCTTGAAAGTGATACCATAGATGTAATTTATACTTTAAAACAAATGCTTAACAATTATAAAAATGCATTTGTATATGTATGGTTTCATCCAAAAATTGGATTATGGATGGGAGCAACACCAGAACGTTTAATAAGTATTAGCGAGAATAAGCTAAAAACTATGTCGCTAGCTGGAACCCAAAAATTTAAAGGAACATTAGATGTTATTTGGCAGGAGAAGGAATTGCATGAGCAACGATATGTTACAGATTACATTGTAGAAAATATAAAACCCAAACTAACATCTTTCAAAACAGTTGGACCATATACTGTGCAAGCAGGTAGTTTGTTGCATTTAAGAACAGATATTTCGGGCACATTAAAATCTTCGAATTTATTAGAGACCTTAATTAACTCATTGCATCCAACACCTGCAATTTGTGGGATTCCAAAGAAAGTGGCAACAGATTTTATATTAGAACATGAAGGTTATAATAGAGCTTATTATTCGGGTTATTTAGGTGAATTAAATATGAATAATTCAACCAATCTTTTTGTAAATTTAAGATGTATGCAACTAGAAAATAATAGTGCTTCAATATTTGTTGGAGGAGGAATAACTTGTAAAAGTATTGCTGAAAATGAGTGGGTTGAAACAGTATCAAAAGCTGAAATAATGAGAAAAGTTTTATAAAACAGAAATACTAAACTCAAAGTTATTTTATAGCAATTTAAATTTTAAATAGGCTGTGAGGTAGCACGTTAAAACAGATTCTAGCAATTCGTTCCCAAATGTTTAACTAAGAACTTAGTATTTCTTGTTTTATGATGTAAATTTATTAAGAACCGTAATATTGTAACTTTTAAATCGTATAAAGAAGGTTTCAAATCGTAAAAATTAATTAGAATTTTTTTTAAATTCAGTGGGCGTACAGTTTTCTGTTTCTTTGAAGATTCTTATAAATGAATTCATAGATCCAAAGCCAGATAATTCACTAATTTCAACAATGGAAAGATCGGGATTTGCTATTAAAATAGACTTGGCTTCTTTTACTCTGTAATAATTTACAAAATGATTAAAATTAAAGCCCATACTTTCATTAATAATTTTTGAAACATAAGATCGGTTTGTACCAATTTTACTTGCTACATCCCAAATATTTAAATTGGGATTTAACCATGGTTTATCATTGTTAAAATAATCTAATAACTGCTTTTCAATTTGAATTAAATCATTTGGATGAATTTCTAATGTTGCATTCCTATTTTTTACAGATAAATTTACATTTACAGGAATTTGTCTTAAACCAACAAAAGCCAGTATTAAATAAAGTGCTGTAAATAATGAACATAAAAATAAAAGTGACAATTCGTTGGTGTTAAATGGAGTTCTTCCAATTATTGTAGCATAAAAACCTGGGATTGACATTAATAAGATAAATGAAATATTTGCGATATAAAAAAAGCGTAATTGAAAGCTGTCTAAGTCGGAGAATGAATTGTTCATTTGAGATTTTGCTTTTAAAATATAACGAATAGCTAAATAGTTATAAACTAAAATTTGAATTAGATGAAAAGCTCTACTTCCTTTATATAAATATGCAAGTATTACCGATGAATTACTAGTAAGTTTAGTGCCATGTAAATTGTTATTCATATAAATATCGTAATTCTCCCAGCTTGAAAGACTTGTTGCAATTAACATTAAAAAAGCAATTAAAATTGAGGGAATAAAATGATATATCCACTTAGATTTTACAATATTAAAATTAAATGCGCTAAAAAGGTATAGATAATAAAATGGGTAAAAAGCGAGTAAAGAGGCTAAAAAAATAAAATCAAAATATCTAAAAGCCCTCCAATATTCATTAAAAGATAAAAAATGTCCAACAAATAAAACAAAACTATTAAAAAAGAAAAGAGCTAGGTAAAAACGATTTTTAAATTTTTTATTTGAAGAAGAAATTAAAAAAAATGAACCATATAAGTTTAAAAATAATGTTGATAATAAAGCTATTATTTTTATCAAAGTAATTGGTTTAGTTGATATAACAACGAAAAGTACAATTAATATTTAAAAAAGTATATGATAAAAATCAAGTATGCATCTTATTTTATTTCATTAATATTTCTACAATAAGTTTGTGTAACTTTGCAACATTAAAATTAGTAGAATTTAAATGCCTCAATTTCCTAAAAATTTCCTTGCTCAAACTTTAATTGCATCTTGTGTTGCAAATAATATTGAACACGTTGTAATTTCTCCGGGTTCAAGAAATGCACCATTAACTATTGGATTTACAAATCATTTAAAAGTTAAAACATATAGTGTTGTAGATGAGCGTTGTGCGGCATTTTTTGCATTGGGTATGGCGCAACAACTGCAAAAACCAGTTGCAATAGTTTGTACTTCGGGTTCTGCATTGTTAAATTATTATCCAGCAATTGCCGAGGCTTTTTATAGTAATATTCCGTTAGTTGTAATTTCAGCAGATAGGCCGGCTCATTTAATTGATATTGGAGATGGGCAAACTATACGACAAGAAAATGTGTTTGAAAATCACATTTTGGAAGCTATTAGTTTAGTTGAAAATTTGAATATAGATGAATCAATTAAGGAAATGATTGATGAAACTTTAAAAGTTTCTATATTGCAAAAAGGGCCTGTTCATATAAATATTCCGTTTGATGAGCCTTTATATGAAACAATTGATGAAATCTTGGTTTTTGAAAAAGAAACTATTGAGTTTGTAGAAGAGCCTTTAAATGTTGATGAATTAGAAAAATTTGCAAAAGTTTGGAATAATTCAGATAGAAAAATAGTACTTGTTGGGGAACATTTTCCAAATGAATTATTACAAATTCAGTTGGAGCATTTAACAAAAGATCCTTCGGTTTTAGTGTTGATAGAGAACACTGCTAACGTTTCTCATCCAAAATTTATAAACAGTATTGATAAATTAATATTTCCGCTTGAAGATAATGAATTAGAACATTTTCAACCTGATATTTTATTGAGTTTAGGAGGGTTAATAGTTTCAAAAAAAATAAAACAACATTTACGAAAGTTTAAACCTAAACGGCATTGGCATGTAGATTCAAAAAGAGCCTTTAATACGTTTCATTGTTTAAATCATCATTTTAAAATAACTCCACAATTATTTTTTAGTCAGTTTTTCTTTTTAACAGAAAGTTTAAAGAGTGATTATCAAGAGTTTTGGTTAAATAAAAAAGCAATCAGGTTAAAAAAGCATATCGAATTTATTGCAAATTGTGAGTTTTCAGATTTAAAGGTTTTTGATGCTATTTTAAAAGCAATTCCAGATAATTCACAGTTACAAATTAGTAATAGTTCAGTTATTAGATATACGCAGTTGTTTGATATTAATAAAACGCTACCTATTTTTTGCAATAGGGGAACTAGCGGAATTGATGGAAGTACAAGTACAGCTATAGGTGCTGCTTCAGTGGTTGATAAAAACACCATATTTATTACTGGGGATATTAGTTTCTTTTATGATAGCAATGCACTTTGGAATAAATATATTCCTATAAACTTTAGAATTATTTTAATAAACAATAATGGCGGAGGTATTTTTAGATTTATTCCAGGGCCACAAAATTCTAATGCATTGGATTACTTTGAAACACTTCATAATTTAACAGCTGAGCATTTATGTAAAATGTATAATTTTGAATATTCAACAGCTAATAATGAAATTGAATTAAATAAAGAATTATCTGTTTTTTATACAGAGTCTGATAGTCCAAAATTATTAGAGGTATTTACTCCAAGGGAGGAGAATGATATTATATTAAAAGCATATTTTAACAATTTAAAATAAAAAAAATGGATTTAAAAGTAGGAGATAAGGTAGATTTAATTGTTGTTAGACTAACAGGTATTGGATTTACAGTTTTGGTAAATGAAGAATTTGAAGGAATGCTTTATAGAAATGAATTATACCAAAAATTAGAAGAAGGTCAGAAATTAGTAGGTTATATAAAGAAAATTCGTGAAGATGGAAAATTGGATGTGAGTTTACAGGCAGTTGGTTTTAAGCATACTATTGTTAAGAATGAAATTACAATATTAAATGCATTAAGGAAAAATAATGGAGAGTTAGCTTTGCATGATAAAAGTAGTCCAGATGAAATAAAATATCAATTAGGAATGAGCAAAAAGGCATTTAAAAGTGCTGTAGGTGGTTTATTTAGACAAAAATTGATTACAATTTCAGATGAAGGAATAAAGTTTGTTGAAACGTATTCTTAAAAATAAAATTTTAAGTCAAACTGAGCTTGCCGAAGTTTTTTATAATACGAAAAGTTATAATATTTCGACAAGCTCAGTTTGACAATAAGTGTTTTTTGCAATTTCTAGAAAATCTCTTTTTTGCTCAAATTAGTTCAATATTTTTTTAAATCTCTTTTTTCAATTCCTCACTTAAAGCTTCTTTATTTACTAAAACGGAAATTGTTTTTAACTTAAAAAAAGCTTTGCTCATATAAACATAGCCATCATTACCAATGCGTTCGCTATTGTTTCCCCAAGAATTTTTAACCTTGTAGTATTCGTTGCCATTTTGGTCTTTTACCATACCAACTATGTGCATTAAATGGTCGTCAGTAGTATTGTAATTTTCAAATTCTTGTTGTCTGTATTCTGGAGTTATTTCATTTTCAACTACAATATAAGTCAGAGATTTTTTAGTATCATCTATATTTTTTGGAATAACAGCAACTCCATATTTAGATGAAAATGTTTTTTCTGAAACATCGCAATCTAAGGCAATTGTATATCCTTTTTTTAGCGCATTGTCAGTTTCGGCTACTAATTCATCTAAACTTATATTGTAAAACATTCCGTTTGAAAAATTATCTGGAATATTTAATACAAAATTTGAGTTATATGGTTGATGGCTAAAAGAAGTTAAGGTTACATAATTTGATGTATTTAATTTAGTTTTTTCTAAAAAAGATTTTGCATCATAAGTTATACCTTCATAAAAGAAAGTATTTGGTGTTTTGCCTAAATGCAAATCTAAAATAGAATCGACAGCAATTCTCCAATTTGGGTATTCAGATTTTTTATCATTTTTAATATAAGCATCTAAAACCTTTTGTAATTCTGGTACTATTTTAGAATGGTTATGATTTTTTGCCTCTCCAATTAACCCTGAATAAGCGCTTTCCGGCATTAAACCAAAAGTTGAAACTGAATTTAAAACGTCGTGAGCCAATCCTCCTTCACTAAATTGAATTTTTCCTTGACGCATAACATAGTTCCAGGCTTTTGCAGGATAGGTATATCTAACATTATACATTTCAGAAATATCAATCATTTCACCAGTATTTCTAAATATTTCGGATTCAATAAATGATGATGCAGAAAAACTCCAGCACGTTCCAGTAATTCCCTGACTTTTTACAGCAGACGCTTCAATATCAATAATTGGGGTAAATTCATACTTTTGTTCATTAGGTATTTTTATGGTAACAACATTATCTTCTTGTGCGTAAAAACAAGTTGTAGTTGCTACTAAAAGTAGCGTTAAAAAAGCTTTTTTCATTTTGTATTTATTATTTTATTCATCACTATAAGTACCATCTCTTTTTTGCAGTACTCGTTCAATATTTTCATAATAGCCATCAGAATTTGGATCACCTTCATCTAGTTTCATATAACCGCTTTTATAATATCTTAGGGCTAATTTATATTTTTTTCCTAGTTCATAATAACGTCCAATATAATAATCTCCAATAGGCGATTCTTTATAAAGTTTGTTAATCATTTCACCAAAGTTTTTTAAATAATCTCCATTTTCTTTATCTAAAATAATACCTTCTACAGCATAAATATCTTTTTCTCTAATTTTTAAATTACTCCCAAATAAATATTCAATTTCTACATATTTATTTTCTAAATATGCAATTGCATCTGCAGGCGATAAATCCTTTATATTTTTATCAAATTCTTCATCAGAAATTGTAGAAAATAGTTCAAAAATAAATGACAAAGCACTAGGGATCGATTGTCCTATAGCAGCAGTTTTAGAGCTGTTTTTAAAAGCATCAAATTTATATTTAAATTTAGCATTATTTGCACTTTTTAATATAGTGTCTGTATCTTTAATAATTTGCTGTCTTTCTTCAGTATTATCTTTATTATTTGAAAGATAGTAGTATATGTTTTCATCTTTTAAGCCAGACACCTTTTGATGCAATAATAATGGCATATCTAATGCATAATAAGGGCTAATATTTATAAATGCATTAAAGCTAGGATAATCTTCAATTAGAAAATAGTTAGTAAAATTTGCAGTTAAAGTGTTCCCAACAAGAGTTTTAAAAGGTGAAATTCTATAGTTTTCTTCTAAATATGCCAATAGTTCAATTTTAATAAATTGATAAAAAGCTTCGCCATCTTGAGTTGGAAAGCTATTTTCTTTTTGATAAGAACAATCTTGAAAACGTTCTCCATTATGATTTTGATTTATACCTACAACTATTTGCTCAGGTGCTTCTTCCCTATTTGCAAACATGATTGAATTGCCCACATATACATCAAATAAAAATTCACTATCTAATACAATAGCTAAAGGATAAAATTTGGTTTCTTCAGAATCATAACTCGGTGGAAGATATATTTTTAAATAACGATCATTTTGAAGGATTTCTGAATTAAACTTTTTTGTTTTAATATTCTGAGAAAAGAGTACAGAAGAAATAAAAATTATTAAAATTGTTGAAAGATTTTTTTTCATAGTTAAATAGTTATTTGTTAAAATCCAAAACCTAAACCAAATTTGAAGTAGGTACCTTCTTTTGACTTAAAAATAGATAAATTTAAATTAATTAATTCTGCTCCAACAAGCCAAAAGCCTCCTCCATATGAGGTTTTCCAGTCACTGGAATTTTCATTTTTAAGCCAAACTCTGCCATAATCAAATCCAGTAAATAAACCAAATTTTAATGGTATCAATTCAGTTTTAACATTTCTTAAATTAAATCGAATATCCGTATTTTGATAAAACGATTTATCTCCAACAAAACGCTGGTTTCTATAACCACGTAAACCGTCAAGTCCACCAATACTTGCTGCATTATAAAACTCAAAGTTATTACCAATTATTACATTTCCCTTTAATATTGTTGCAAAAATAATTTTTCCGCTCGCAATTAGCTTGTAATTTATTCCTAAGGAAGGTGTTACATAAATGTGATTTTCGTTTTTATTTTTAAAGTTTGTTTTCCAGCCAGTATCAATAGAAAAGCTCATGCCAAGTGTTGGAAAAACATTATTATCATAATTTTCATATAAATATGAAGTCTTTACACCAATAAAATTTTTGCGCTTATCTAGTGTATATGGAAGTGAATTTATAAATCTATCGGCTGATGCTTCAACCTCTATACTTTCAATGGTTGTTCCAATTTTAAACATAGCCCCTAAACGACCATTCCATTTTAATGAAGGTGCTATTGCATAAGTACTTAACCTAACTCTATGGTAGTTTTCGTCAAAACTTTTCTCAAAATTAATAGTTTCATTACCATAACCAAAATGATTAATGCTATAGTTTGGGCTTGTAAATTTAGTTTCAACTAAGAAATTCCATTTTTTAAAAATATTTGCAAACTCTGCACTGTATAAAATATCAAATCCTTTGTTAGCAAAATAATAAGCTGCATTTAATGTGTGCTGTTGAGTAAACGGATTTCTTTCAAAGCCGTAAACCGTAAAAACATCATTAATTCCAATTTTCACTCCATCATCTGGGTTAGAACCTATTGCAGGAATTAATTGATTTTGGCTGTATTTTAATTTTTTATAATTGTAAACATTTGTTTCGTAATCGTTTACTAGTTTTAATCGGGCTTTGTTTTTAACTATTGTATTTTTCTTTGATTTAAAGTCATAAACAGTTACTCTTTTTCCGTTTTCGATATAATATTCATCATTATTTTGCCCCCCTATAATTCTTAATGGAATAACCTTATTATATAATCCTGTTACATAAAATTTATCTTTATCATCTAATCCATATACCCAAATTTCTGATGTAGTTTTCTTATTAAATGATTTTTCAAATAGTAAGTTTCCTTTTTTATCATTTTTAATATTAAATACTTTTACCAATGTTTGTCCATTTTCTAAACGTTCAATATCAAACCAATTGTCTTTATCGTTTCCTTTTACTATGGCATATTTAGATAAATGTTTATAATATGTTTTGGCAATTTTAGGCAAGTTTTTTAACCGTCCTTTTAGCTTGGTTCTTATTTCGTCAATAGTTTTATCTTTTACTTCATCAGGAAAGTTCTCAAAAGCAGCGTCAATTACTTCATCTGTAATATTTTGCTGAATATAGGCAACTTGTTGTTCCCAATTTTTATATGTGGCGTTATTTATAAGTGCCATATCAAGTGGGTAAGGTTCTAAGTTAAACCATTTTACATTTCGAATTTCTTCATCATACACTTGCATTAATTTTAAAGCAGGAATAGCTCGTGTTAAAAAACCAAGAATAAATCCATCGTTTTTTGAAAATGCCTGATCTCTATCTCTTGGAACTGGTTTATAAATTGTTCTTTTGTTTTGTTTAAACTCTGCCCATCTCCATTGATCTTCGTGTCTGTCCCAATCTCCAATTAACATGTCAAATAATCGAGCTCTAATGTATGTATCTTCATCAACTGAATTATCGTCAGACTTTCTAAGTTTTTTTAATAAATCACTTGTACTTATTAATTCATCTGAAAAACCAAAACTTTTAACGTTACCATGTCCATCTGAAGCACGTTCTTCAATCATATATAATTCATTACCAAATTCTTCATTAAAGTGTTTTAATGCATTTTGTTTTGGAACATAATATAAGGTTGGATTTGTGTGATAAACATCTATAGCTTCAGCTAATTGACCAATTGTAAAAGGAGCATAAGGATGCGATGTGGTATAAATATCCAATAACAAACTTTCTGTATAAGTATTATCATATTGACCTTCAATATATTGATTTTTAAAGGCGACAGCTTGAATATATTGGGTTGCGCTTTTCCGTAATGCTCTCATTACGTATTCTTTACCGGTTTTATCAGATAAGCGTAAAGATCTGGATTGATTTCCTCCTCCCGTTTTTAGGGGAGTTAAACCTCCAAAAAGAGTATCTAATAAAACAGTTGGAGCTGTTACTTTTGTGCCATAATATTTTCTGTAATGTTTACCCCATAAGCCCAAAAAAACTTTTCCTTTTGAAATTTCATCTTTACTATAAATAGATGCCGAAACAGTTTTTGGAAAATGGTTTTCAAAATTGTATTGCTTTTCAGTTATGTTTGAAGGGTAAATTTCAGTTTTATATTCTAACTTTTTAGTTTCATTTTTTTCAGTATAAAAGTATACCCAAGAAGCACCATTTTTATAAACGTCAACTTTTGCATATCCCAATTTTCCAATCGAAAATTTACTTCCATTAATAACTCTTGCTGCTGATGTTTTGGAACCCGATCCACTAACAATTTGAGGAATATTATCTCTAAATATATATTGTAAATTATGCTCGTGACCAGACACAAAAATTACTTTTTCAGCTTTTTGAGAAAGTGTAACAATTCTGTTTTTTAACTCTAAATAAAGTGAGTTGTTCATATCTTGTATAGAAACACCACTGGTTTTTCTAAATACATTAGCTATTGTACCAAGAACAGGCAAAGGAATTTTATTATTAACAGGGTAAAATTGTGATTTAAATGAGAATTGACCGCCATGAGAACCATTGCTAAAAAGTGGATGGTGAATTGCTACAATAGTTGTTTTACTTTCATTTTTTTTAATTAAACTTTCAAATTCATCAAAAAAATGTTCTCGGGTTTTAATGTCACAATTATCATTCATTGTTGGGTTTTTATCCCAATTTTCTAAATACCATTGAGAATCAACAATTATCAATACAATTTCATCTGAGATATCAACTTTTTCAATTGGGCAGCCATCTTTTGGTAAAAAGGATTTTTTATCATCTAACTTATTTGTAATATATTTTTCTTCTCTTTTTAAACCACTTATTCCGTTGCTGTAATAATCGTGATTTCCTGGAATAAAAATTGGCTGACCTTTAAAATTTTTCACTAATTCAATTTGAGCATCTAATCTGTGTTCAGCCAATTCTCTGTTTAGATCATCTTTTTTAGGTAATCCTTTTTCATATAAATTATCACCTAAAAAAAGTACAGTAGTGTTTTCATTTGCTTTGGAAAGTTCTTCTTTTAATAAATTAAAATGTGTTAAAATCTCTCCTTTTAAAGCATTTCCGGCATCACCAATTAAATAAAAAGTATGGTCAATTTCTAAATTCTTATCAGCTGAATTTGTATCCCATTTCAAATTCGAATTTTCATATTGGGCATTATAAGTTGCACAACTACCTAAAAATAGGAAAACAAATAAAAAAGTAAGTTTACAAATAAGAACTCGATTCATTAAGTATTAAGTTTAAAAGTTTAAAAGTACGTAAATTTATGTATTTTTGAATTCAACTATATTTTTTACTATGTTAGAAAACGATTTTTTTAAGGAGATAGAAGCCTTTGTGTTTAATTTGTTTAAAAACGAACTTTCTCCGAAAGTGGTTTACCATAATTTTGAACATACATTTCAAGTTGTTAAAAATACTTATGAAATTGGTTTAGCTGAAAATATTACCGAAGAGGAGTTAGAAATAGTATTGCTTGCAGCTTGGTTTCATGATACAGGTTTTATATACGGATTTGAAAATCATGAAACAAAGAGTAAAGAAATTTCAGAAAAATATTTAAGTGAAAAGGGTTTCTCTTTAGATAAAATATCAAAAGTCAATTTATTAATTGATGCTACCAAAATACCACAGAAACCTACTAATAAATTAGAGGAAATTATCTGTGATGCTGATTTATACCATTTAGGAGCTGAAGATTTTAATGAAAAATCGAATTTACTTCGTTCTGAATGGGAACAATTATGTGATAAGACTTTAACAGATATTGAATATTTAGAAGAAAATGAAATTTTTTTAAGTGAGCATACATATTTTACAAATTATGCCTTTGCTAATTTAAATAAGCAAAAAACAGCAAATTGGTTAAAAGTTAAAAAGGATTTACGCAAAACAATTGCTAAAAATGAAGAGTTAAGGGTTAAAAATAAATTAAAAAAAGAAGAATTAAAAAGAAAGAAGGATAAGAGTGACAGACCAGAACGAGGTATTGAAACAATGTATCGGGTAACATTGAAAAATCATATTAAATTAAGTGATATAGCTGATACTAAGGCAAATATATTGTTGTCCGTTAGTGCAATTATTTTGTCAATTGCGCTTTCTAGTTTGTTTCCAAAATTGGATAAACCTGACAATTACTATTTAATTTACCCTACGTTGTTTTTTTTATTTATTACAGTAATAACAATGATTTATTCTATCTTGTCTACACGGCCAAAGGTTACTTCAGGTAAGTTTACAAAAGAAGATGTTAAAAATAAAAAAGTAAATTTATTGTTTTTTGGTAATTTTCATCAAATGCCTTTGGAAGATTTTCAAGAGGGAATGACTGAGTTAATGAAAGATAGGGAATACCTTTACAAAACTTTAATGAAAGATTTATATTTTCTTGGAATAGTACTAGAAAAAAAATATAGGCTATTGCGTATAGCCTATAATATTTTTATGGTTGGGATAATTATTTCAGTAATTGCCTTTGTAATTGCTTTTGAAATAATGAAAAATTCTGGAGTTACACCTGATTTAATTTAAGTTATCGTTAGTTATAACTTTCATTAAATCATTAAGTGTAATCTTGTTTTCTGGAGTATTATTGTAATTGACAGCGACTCTTAATGCTTTTAATCCTGAAATGCCCTGAAGATCTTCAATAATCAATTTTTCAACAGGTTTTAATAAATAGTTTTTAGATTGTAAATACTTAATGTATTTTAAATATTCGGCAGCATCTTTATTTTGGCTATATACAATTGCGATTTTTCCAGGTTGTGTTAATCGCTCATTGGTGTTTAATATATGAGCTTTGTCAATTCGTTTTTTAATTATTTCATATCTAATATTATAAGCTCCATCAACATCAAAGCGTTTTTCATCCATTCTAAATTTAATAGCTAAAGGATTGCTATGTACTAAAATTAAAGAGGCTACATCTAAAGGATGCTCTAAAGTATCTTTTAAATTAGTTGCAATATTTTCTAATTCGCACATTAATTGTAATTGCCATAATCTAAAATTGTACAAATAAATTTTGTTGTAAGTGCAATTTTTAACTAATGATTGACCTACGTACATGTTATAATCAATACCATCAGTTTTATAGCGTTCAAAATAATGAGGAAACATTTTTTGAGCTTCAACTTGTTTTTTATCAATAAATTTGGCTAATTCCTCATTTAAGATATTAACACTTTCTTCATATTTTTTTCGCTTATCATAAACAACATGAAGTGTGTCATCAATTTGTTGCATATAAATATCAATATCACTTTTTAAATTGTTATCTAAAGCTTTTAAATGATTAAAAACGGGGTAAATATCTTTGTTTAAAAAATCAGTCAGAGTTAATTCATCTCCAGAATTTAAACCATCTTTTATGTTAGTTAAGCATTCATCAATTCTAAATAATAAATCATTGTATATAGGTAAATTATATAAAGCATGAGCTTTTTCTATTATTATTGAAGCTAAATTTAATTGATTTACCAGATCTTCTTGTATTGCTATATTTCTGGCAACTGATGATCCTTTGATATCAATTTGACCATATAACGGAACAACGTTATCAAAAACTATTTCTTTTAAATTGTAATTTCGTTTGTTTCCTAAATCTAAATTAAAAAGATATTCTTCGGCTTCTTCATAAAATTTCCATTTTACTGAAGAATGTAATGCAGTATAGTTTTCTTGAATTACTGATTCTAGCTTGTTTTCATATTCTTCCAAATATCTTTCAATCGATATTTTGAATACAGGAATAACATCTTTTAATTTGTAAGCATTTATAGAATTTAATTCGTATTTCTTGGTTGACACTAATTCTAAAACTCCGAGTAAATCTTCTTTTAATTGTATTGGAACTAATATAATACTTTGAATATTTTGATCCTTAAGCACTTTGTAAAAACCATTGTAGTTAGAATTATTTCCATATTTTTCCATATCAGAAATGGCGATTAATTCATTGTTTTTAAGTACTTTATTTAGTATTTCATCACAGAAAAAGCCTTGACATTCTTGACCGAATTTATCTTGTTGAATAAAACTTTTCTTTATTTTATGATTTTTAAATTGTAACCCGTTAATATTTGAATTATAGGTTGAAAATCCGAATTGAACTGTTGAAGATCCATATAAATGAGAAATGCTTTTTTCCAATTCTTGAAAAGAATCATCATCCTTTTTTAAAAGGTTTTCTCTTAAGTTTGATATTGCCTGATCTGAGGTAACATCAAATAAATTCATAATTCCAAAACCTTCAAATTGATAACTATTTGGAGGAAATTTTTCCATCCAAATATCAATATTATCAAAGTTATCTAATAGTAAATTAATATCTTCAGTTGTTATTTTTGGTGCGTTTTCAAGTGGTGATACTTTAAAAAAATCACCATTAAATAAAGTCCTGTAATGTTTAGTGATTCCTGTATTTTTATCTGGAATGTCAAAATAAAAGGGTCTTCTAAAATCTATGTGCGTGTCATGACAATATGCAAGAATAAAGGTACAAGCTAAAATATAAAATTTAGACTCTTCGTAATTTCGAAGTTTAAATTCATAATCTTCACCAGCATCTTCAATAATTTGAGAAAACCGTTTTGAAAGTTTAAAAGAGGTAAATTCAAAAGGAATACTTGCTGCTTTAATTTCGTTCTCTTGTAATAAATCTGGAAATAAAATATCTAAAATTTTATCTACTTCTTTATTATACTTTTCTAACTGATTAAAATCGTCAAAACCTTCCTTAAGTTCTGGATAGTTTTGATATTCTTCTAATAATTGAATTGCCGAAGGTTTTAAAAAATGATTATTATCGACAGCAATTTTTTCAAGGTATTCAAATATAGGTTTAAAACTTATTTTAAGTTTTAATGGTAAATCCGAATTCTTTTTATAATTAGATTTTAAAATCCTCATATCTTTTTAATTTAGTCAGTATAATAGCTATTTTGTCGTATTTATGTAGACAAAATTACTGTTTTAATTATTGATTATAGTTTCCTTGTAATTTTTGTAACATTAAACTTTTATTTTAGTTGTTTTATAATCACATAAAAATAGGTTATTTTTACCTTTTTAAAATATTAAATAATGAGTAAAATTATTTGGGAGACAGTTAAAGAATTTGAAGATATAACCTATAAAAAATGTGGTAATGTTGCCCGTATAGCTTTTAACAGACCAAATGTTAGAAATGCTTTTAGACCAAAAACAACCAAAGAATTGTATGATGCTTTTTATGATGCTGGAGAAGATACATCTATTGGTGTAGTTTTGCTCTCCGCAGAAGGGCCTTCAACTAAAGATGGAGTGTATTCATTTTGCAGTGGAGGCGATCAAAAAGCACGTGGACATCAGGGTTATGTAGGTGAAGATGGTTATCATAGATTGAATATTTTAGAGGTTCAGCGTTTAATTCGTTTTATGCCAAAAGCAGTAATTGCAGTTGTTCCAGGTTGGGCAGTTGGTGGTGGACATAGTTTGCATGTTGTGTGTGATTTAACTTTAGCAAGTAAAGAACATGCTATTTTTAAACAAACAGATGCAGATGTAACCAGTTTTGATGGAGGTTATGGGTCAGCATATCTAGCTAAAATGGTTGGACAAAAAAAAGCACGTGAAATATTTTTCTTAGGTAGAAACTATTCTGCTGAGGAAGCCTTTGAAATGGGAATGGTAAATGCCGTAATTCCTCACGATGAATTAGAAGCCACTGCTTACCAATGGGCGCAAGAAATATTAGAAAAATCGCCAACATCTATAAAAATGTTAAAATTTGCAATGAATCTGACGGACGATGGGATGGTTGGGCAACAAGTTTTTGCAGGTGAAGCAACACGTTTAGCATATATGACAGATGAAGCTAAAGAAGGCAGAAATGCCTTTTTAGAAAAACGGAAACCTAGTTTTGAAAAAAAATGGATTCCTTAGTTTATTGACAATTAATAATTAAGAATGAATAATTAAATTTTCCTCTTTGGGGAAATTAAAAAGGGGCACATGAAAATAATATGCATAGGTCGTAATTATGCTAAACATATAGAAGAATTACAAAACGAAAAACCTGAAAATCCAGTAATTTTTTTAAAGCCGGATTCTGCAATATTGGCTAAAAGTCAGCCATTTTTTATTCCGCCATTTTCAAACGATATTCATTATGAGGTTGAGGTTTTAGTTAAAATCAATAAAGTTGGTAAATATATTGATGAGAAATTTGCTCATAAATATTATGATGAGATTGGATTGGGAATTGATTTTACAGCAAGGGACTTGCAAAGTCAATTAAAAGAAAAAGGATTGCCTTGGGAAAAAGCAAAAGGTTTTGATGGAAGTGCAGTAATTGGTGATTTTTTTCCAAAAGAAGAGTTAGGTGATTTAAGTAATTTAAAGTTTAATATGACTTTAAATGATGTGATAGTTCAAGATGGAAATACCAATGCAATGCTTTGGAAGATAGATGAACTAATTGCATACGTATCACAGTTTTTCACCTTAAAAAAAGGCGATATTATTTTTACAGGGACTCCCGCTGGTGTTGGAAGAGTTCATGAAAATGATATACTAGTTGGTAAAATATCCAATAAAGAAGCATTCTCAATTAAAATAAAATAAAAAAACTAGAAAGTAAATAAAATAGGCCCTTTATATTCAGGAGCTTCATTTCTGTGTTCTTTTAAAATATCGTAACCATAGTGAGTTTTAACCAAGTTTTTGAAATTATATCTTAATCTAGGGTAATCTCGTAATAATTTATCAAAGTTATTATTTGAGGAATTTTCTATAAAATGATATACAATTTCTGTGTAAGCCCTTGTTAAAGTATAATTGAACTTATTACTATTTAAGGCGTTTTTAAAATAGTTTTCCTTTATTTCACAATTTTTTAAAATAGCAGTTTCTAATCCGTATTTTTTAATTAAAATCCAAGACATTCTTAAAAGAACCTCGTGTGTAAAAAAAGATGGACTTAAAGTGCAATTTTCAATTTGCTCCAAAAGTTCATTGTCATTTAATTCATCTGGTGATATCATAGCTGTTGTTTATTTTTTATTACTTAATCTTTTAATTTATAGATGACTATTTTTTTAAAAGGTTGCGTTGAAATTAGTACATTTATCAAAATATTTTAATAAAAATGCAGGCAGAAATAATTACTATTGGAGATGAAATTTTAATTGGTCAAATATTGGATTCAAATTCAAAGTGGATTGCAGAAGAATTGAACAAAATTGGAGTTTCAGTATATCAAATAACTTCAATACAAGATAATAAAGAACATATTTTAAAAGCCTTAAGAGAAGCAAAGTCTAAATCAGATATTGTTATTTTAACAGGAGGACTTGGGCCAACCAAAGATGATATAACTAAATTAACTTTAACTGAGTATTTTGATGACCATTTAGAATTAAATCTTGAAATTGTTGAGCATATAAAAAAAATGTTTGCAAAAATCAATTATCCTTTTTCAGATTTAAACCGGGATCAAGCATTGGTTCCTTCAAAATGTACCCCCTTAAAAAATAATTGGGGAACTGCACCCGGAATGTGGTTTCATTATAATAATCAAGTAACAATTTCTTTACCTGGTGTTCCAAATGAGATGAAAGGTTTAATGCTAAATAGTGTGTTGCCAAAATTAACAGAAACGTTTCATTTACCGTATATTCTTCATAAAACCATTTTAACTTATGGAATGGGTGAAAGCATGGTTGCAGAACGGATTGAGGATTGGGAAAATAATTTGCCTAATTTTATAAAATTAGCTTATTTACCAGGATATGGAAAGCTTAGATTAAGATTATCAGCAAAAGGCGATTATAAAGAATTACTGGAAAAAAGGATTAATAAAGAAGTTGAAAACCTGATGAAAATAATACCAGATATTATAATTGGATTTGATGATAGCGAAACAATCGAAGTTGCAATTGGAGCCTTATTATCCGATAAAAAGCAAACTTTGGCTATTGCAGAAAGCTGTACTGGCGGCAATATTTCTAAAATGATTACATTAATTCCAGGTTCTTCGAAATATTTTGTGGGTTCTGTTGTGGCATATCAAGCTTTTATAAAAACGTTAGAATTGAATGTTTCGAAGGAATTAATTGAAGAAAATACAGTAGTTAGCGGACAAGTTGCGGAGGCAATGGCAAGAGGAATTCAAAAAAAATACAATACTAGTTATGCCATTGCAACCACTGGTAATGCGGGCCCAACAACCGATTTAACTGATAAAACTGTGGGGACTGTTTTTATTGCAATTGCAACTCCAACTAGAATTTTCTCAAAAGAATATTTCTTCGGAAAACCAAGAGAAAAGGTAATTGAACGAGCTTCAATTAAAGCATTGGAACTCCTTAGAAAAGAAATTTTAAAAAACTAGTAAAATAAGTTTGTGTATTTAGATTTAAAAAATTAATTTTGCATCTCGTTTTGAGAATACAATAAAAAGGTACAGATATATGTCAAGAGTTTGTGAACTTACTGGAAAAAAAGCAATGGTTGGAAACAATGTTTCTCATGCCATGAATAGAACTAAAAGAAAATTTGACGCTAATTTAATTAAAAAGCGTTTTTATATTCCTGAAGAGGATAAATGGGTAACTTTAAAAGTATCTACTTCTGCTTTAAAGAATATCAATAAAAAAGGAATCTCTGCTGTGATTAAAGAAGCAAGAGATAATGGTTTTTTAAAAAAATAATTAAGTAATGGCAAAGACTAAAGGAAATAGAATTCAAGTAATTTTAGAATGTACTGAGCACAAGGCTTCAGGGCAAGCAGGTACTTCTAGATACATTACTACTAAGAATAAAAAGAATACTCCAGATAGAATGGAAATTAAAAAATTCAATCCTATCTTGAAGAAAATGACTGTTCATAAAGAAATTAAATAATAAAGGACCATGGCAAAGAAATCAGTAGCATCGTTACAAACTGGATCAAAAAGATTATCAAAAGCTATTAAAATGGTGAAATCTCCAAAAACTGGGGCTTACACTTTTGTAGAAGCTATATTGGATCCGGCTAACGTAAAAGACTTTTTGAGCAAAAAATAAATTTTTGTTTATAAAATAATATTAAGCTACTTTCATTCTATTGAGAGTAGCTTTTCTTTTTTATATTTACCAGATTAAAATATTAAAATGAGTTTATTTAAAAGAATATTTTCAAAAGAGAAAAAAGAAACTTTAGATAAAGGTTTAGAAAAAACTAAGACTACTTTTTTTTCTAAACTATCTAAGGCAGTTGCGGGTAAAACAAAAGTTGATGATGATGTACTTGATAATTTAGAAGAAATTTTAGTTTCATCGGATGTAGGTGTTGAAACTACCTTAAAAATTATAACTAGAATTGAAGCTAGAGTCGCTAAAGATAAATATTTAGGAACTGAAGAATTAAACGAGATTCTTCGTGAGGAAATTGCAGGTTTACTTGCTGAAACTAATGTTGGAAATGAAACTGAATTTTCAATTCCTGAAGGTAAAAAGCCATATGTAATTATGGTTGTTGGCGTAAACGGAGTTGGTAAAACAACTACAATTGGTAAGTTAGCAGCTCAGTTTCATAAAAGTGGTAAAAAAGTTGTACTTGGAGCAGCAGATACATTTAGAGCAGCAGCAATTGATCAATTACAGGTTTGGGCCGATAGAGTAGGAGTTCCAATTGTTCGTCAAAATATGGGAAGTGATCCAGCTTCAGTTGCTTTTGATACTTTAAAATCAGGTGTTTCTCAAAATGCCGATGTAGTTATTATTGACACTGCGGGTAGATTACACAACAAAGTAAACTTAATGAATGAGCTTACCAAAATAAAAAGGGTGATGCAAAAAGTTATTGAGGATGCTCCACATGATGTATTGTTAGTTTTAGATGGTTCAACTGGGCAAAATGCATTTGAACAAGCTAAACAGTTTACGAAAGCAACAGAAGTTACATCTTTAGCAGTCACAAAATTAGATGGTACTGCAAAAGGTGGAGTTGTTATTGGTATTTCAGATCAATTTCAAATTCCGGTAAAATATATTGGTGTTGGAGAAGGAATTGATGATTTACAAGTATTTAATAAAATTGAATTTGTAGATTCATTTTTCAATTAATATAATATTCATTATAAAAAAAAGGTCTCATTTGTTTTCAAAACAAATGAGACCTTTTTTTTATACCTTTAATTAAAATTAATAATCAATGAGAAAACTAACCATTATTTTAGGAATATTAATCCTATTTATTTCTTGTAAAAAGAAAGAATTACCAGTTGTTTTTAGTCATTATGATGAGTCATCAGAAATTGCCGAACAACAAAATCATCAAATTAACAGAATGAAATTTAAACTAATTCAATCAAAATATTTAGATATGAATTTGGTTTTCAAACCTTTTGAAGAAGAATTAGCCTATTTTTCTGAGAAAGATTATTACAACTTAGAGCCTTATATTTTAGAAAAAGACATTCCTTCAATTCAACAATCTGTTAAAAGCGGGATATTAACATATGAAAAAATTGTACTGTTTTATTTATATAGAATTAGAAAATTTGAAAGTAATAATGAATTAGCGCTTCATAGTATTATTTCTTTAAATCCTGAGGTAATTAATCAAGCCCGTGAAAAGGATTTAAAAAGGCCAGAAAATATTATAAACACACTTTACGGTTTACCCATTTTATTAAAGGACAATATAAATACGGCTGGAATGCCTACAACTGCTGGTGCATTTGCTTTAAAAGATAACAACAGCACTGATGATGCTTTTATTGTTAAAAAGTTAAAAGAAAACGGAGCACTAATTTTGGGTAAAGCTAATTTAAGTGAGTGGGCCTATTATTTTTGTAGTGGTTGTCCTGTTGGATATAGTGCCATTGGTGGGCAAACATTAAATCCGTATGGAAGAAAAGTTTTTGAAACGGGTGGGTCAAGTTCTGGAAGTGGGGTTAGTATTGCTGCTAATTATGCCATTGCAGCTGTTGGGACAGAAACTTCTGGTTCAATTTTATCACCTTCCAGTCAGAACTCAGTAGTTGGTTTAAAGCCAACAATTGGGTTGTTAAGTAGAACAGGAATTGTACCAATTTCTAGCACACTAGATACTCCTGGCCCTATGACAAAAAGTGTAATAGATAACGCAATTTTTCTTTCGGCAATGACAGGCGAAGATATTAAGGACACCACAACAAAAGGAAATATTCTGGAGCTCAATTATGTAGAAGCATTAAAATCTGCTACATTAAAAGGGAAAAGATTGGGGGTCATTAAACAATTGCTATCCGATTCAATTTATAAAATTACAATTGATAAATTAAAAGGAGCAGGAGCCGAAATTATTGAGTTTGAGCCTCCACAAATCGGATTAAATGGTTTTTTAACATTGTTAAATATTGATATGAAAAATGATTTACCAAACTATTTAAAAAATTATGCCGATAAAAATATTCAAATTACTTCTGTAGATGATGTAGTAAAACTAAATTTATTAGATTCAATTAAGCGAGCACCGTATGGACAGCAATTATTTGAAGGTATATTACAAGATACAACTTCAAAGGAAAAGTTTAGTTTAGTGAAACAAAATTTACATGAAAGTGGCGTTGAATTTTTAAATACACCAATTGAAGATTATGAATTGGATGCCATATTATCAATCAATAATTATCACGCAGGTTTTGCGGCTGTTGCCAAGTATCCGTGTTTAACAGTTCCAATGGGTTATAAAAATTCAGGAGAGCCAATAAGTTTGACTTTTATTGCTAAGCCTTTTCATGAAGAGAAATTACTCGAATTAGGATATGCTTTTGAACAATTTACAAAGGTTCGTAAATTTCCAAAAAGCTATAAATAAAGAGTTTAGGTAAAAAGTTGGTTAACAACTAAAAAGTAGTATTTTTGCCATCCTTAAATAGAGAAGATGAGAACCAAATCAAAAAAAGAGAATAAAATCAATGTAGTTACTTTAGGTTGTTCAAAAAACGTTTACGACAGTGAGGTTTTAATGGGGCAATTAAAAGCTAATAATAAGAATGTTGTACATGAAGATGCAAATGATGATGGTAATATTGTTGTTATAAACACTTGTGGTTTTATTGGAGATGCTAAAGAAGAATCTGTAAATACAATTTTACATTACGTAAATAAAAAGGAGTTAGGGGAAATTGATAGAGTTTATGTTTCTGGTTGTTTAAGTGAGCGTTACAAACCAGACTTACAAAAAGAAATACCAAACGTTGATGAGTATTTTGGAACACATGATTTGCCAAATTTATTAAAGGTTTTAGATGCTGATTATAAACATGAGTTAATAGGAGAACGTTTAACTACAACTCCAACACATTATGCCTATTTAAAAATTGCTGAAGGTTGTGACAGACCTTGTTCATTTTGTGCAATACCTTTAATGAGAGGGAAACACGTTTCTACTCCAATAGAGAGTTTAGTTATAGAAGCAACTAAATTAGCAAAAAAGGGAATTAAAGAATTAATTTTAATTGCTCAGGACTTAACTTATTATGGTTTAGATATTTACAAGAAAAGAGCGTTAGCAGATTTATTAAAAGAGTTGGCTAAAATTGAAGGAATTGAATGGATTCGTTTACATTATGCTTTTCCAACAGGTTTTCCTTTGGATGTATTGGAAGTAATTCATAACGAACCTAAAGTTTGTAATTATCTGGACATTCCATTGCAGCATATTAACGATGCAATTTTAAAATCAATGCGTAGAGGTACTTCTCATGAAAAAACAACCAATTTAATTGCTGAATTTAGAAAATCTGTTCCAGATATGGCAATTAGGACTACTTTAATTGTTGGTTATCCGGGAGAAACTGAAGAAATATTTCAAGAATTAAAAGATTGGGTTCAAGAAATGCGTTTTGAGCGTTTAGGTGCATTTGCTTATTCACATGAAGAAAATACACACGCTGCAAACTTAGAAGATGATGTTCCGGAAGAAGTGAAACAGCAACGTGTAAATGAAATTATGGAGTTGCAAAGTCAGATTTCTTTTGAGTTAAATCAAGAGAAAGTAAATAATACTTATAAGGTTATAATTGATAGAAAAGATGGTAATTATTTTGTTGGTAGAACAGAATTTGATTCACCAGATGTTGATAATGAAGTTTTAATTGATGCAACAGAGCATTATGTGCAAGTTGGAAAGTTTGCCAATATTAAAATTACTTCAGCAACGGAGTTTGATCTTTATGGGGAACCAGTTAGTTAATTGACAATTATAATATTTTATATAAAAAAAGCGAGCAGTAGCTCGCTTTTTTTAGTTTAGTTCAGTAATACTGAATATACGTTTTGTCAAACTGAGCTTGTCGAAGTTTATTTCAATATCAAATAGTTTTAACATTTCTACAAGCTCAATTATACATGAAATTTTATCTTTTTAACTGCTCCCTTTTAATTAATTAAAAAATACAGCATTAGTAAAAAAGAGTTTTCCATTTTCCCAAAAGGATCTGAAAAGAGGATTATCTACCATATAAATTATTTTACCTCTCCCTTTATTTTCAATTCCAAATAATAAAGAATTTGGTACTTGTTTTAAAGCGTTAACCCCGGTATAGCCAGAAATATTTGTGGAGTTCTCAGGGAAGTATCCTACATTATAACCAGTTTCTAATAATTCATAGGCATTTGAACTTAATTTTAAACTGTAATAAGTATCGTTATATCCAAAGGCTAATGGGTGAGAAGCATCAATTGTACTTTTAAAAATACTTCCGGTAATTTTATTTTTAATATTTTCAAGTTCGCGTTTATCAAATGGGATTAAATTTTCTTTTGATTTTTCATTTTCTTCAGTTTTTTTCTTTTTCAATTTAAAACCTTCTTTGTCAGCAAAACTATTGACAGCACTTCCAATTGCAATTAAAGTTCCTCCACCAGAAGTGAATGAGGTAAATTTTTTCAAAGTTTCTTTAGTAGCATTATAACCATTAGGTAAAATTAAAACTTGGTATTTTGATAAATCAGTTCGTTTTAAATTTTTGGTATTTATAACATTTAAAGGGAAATTCAATTGAGTTTCAAAAAAATGCCAAATCTCTCCAAAACTTAATGAAGAAGTACCTTCGCCAGCTAATACGGCAACATTTTTTGTTTTTATAAGAGAAACATTATATGATCCAAAATCTGATCCAGAATCAACAAAACCTGTCGATGCAGATGTAATTTTTTTGTTTAGTCTATTAGCAATTTCAACAATTGCGTCATCAAAATTCGCAATATGCTTATTTTCTCCTCTCATAACAATTAAAGAACCTTTCTTGTATTGTTTTCCGTCAACCGAAAAATCTTTAGAGCTAAATCTTACATTAAAACCTTCTTCAATTAAATCACCTAAAAATGTAGCATCAGAAACCTCATTCCATTTGTTAATGTAAGCATATGCATTTTTATTTACTTCATTTATTATAGGTTGCTTTTTAGCATTTAAATTTTTGTTACGAACTAATTCATATTCAGAGGAAAAACCTTCTAAACCATATGCTAAGGGAATATTCCAAGCTGTAATATCGTATGTAATTGGTGTAGAAAGTTGTGCCTCAAGCTCAAATAAAACCTTTACCATTTTTCCCTTAGGTTGATTTGTTGGAATCACTAAATCATTAATTGTAGTTTTTAATGGTTTAATAATATTTGAGTTATAGTAAAATGCTTTAACTATTTTTTCTTCAGAGGGATAACTTATAATTTCATGTTTTTGTAAGAATTTTGAAACTTTAGAAATCTTTTCGGCATCACCTCTTAAAATATAGCTTTTGTTTTTTAAATTAGAATTATTAAAAAATTTCTTAAACTCAGCAAGCATTTTATTCGTGTTTTTTGAAGCAATTTCAATAGTTGAGAGTCCAGTTGTTGTATGATGCGCGATTCGATCTTTTAATGTTAAAATAGTATTGTTTTCAATAATTATTCCTAAGCCTGCTCTTCCGTGACCTGCTTGCTCATAGGTCATTCCAATTGCTCCCATATAGGTTGGGTACGTATCTCCATAACTTGGATAAAATAAATCAAAAGACTCTTTAGTAAAATATCTCCATCCCTTTTCATCAAAATATTTTGCATGGTTTTTTCCAATTTCAGTCTGAAAACTGCGTTGCCAATCGGTTATAATTTCGTGATATGGTTCTGTTCCTGGTGCAAAATAATATGGATTGTTTATAAATTGCTCATGAAAATCAACGTGAATGTGAGGCATCCATTTGTTGTAAACTTTTAAACGTTGTTGCGTTTCAATTTGAGTAGCCCAAGCCCAATCACGGTTTAAATCGAATAAATAATGATTTGGTCTTCCTCCAGGCCAAGGTTCATTATGTTCAGAAACATCTGGATTGGTATTAAATGGAGTACTTTTGGTTTGATTGTACCAATTCACATACCGGTCTCGTCCATCAGGATTTATACATGGATCAATAATAACCACAGTATTTTCTAACCAATCTTGTTTTTCGGTTATTAGTTTATAAATAGTTAGCATAGCTGTTTCTGTACTTGAAGCTTCATTACCGTGAACATTATAACTCAACCAAACAATTCCAATTTCTGAAATAGAAGTGCCCTCTAAAATTCCAGTTCTTTTTAAATTATCAGTTCTAATATTTTCTAAATTCTTAATATTTTCTTCTGAAGAAATAAACGAAACGTATAAAGGTCTTTGTTCGTTGGTTTCTCCATATTTATTTAAAATAACATTAGAAGAATTTTCACTTACATAATTAAAATATTCCACAACTTTATGGTGTCTTGTGAAATTTGAACCTAATTCATAGCCCAAAAAATCTGAGGGAGATTTAATGTTTTGAGCTTGTACTGAAAAAAAAATAGCTGTAACTGCTAAGAAGGAAAAGATTAGTTTTTTCATTTATTAAATTTTAAAAACCAAATGTACTTAATTAAACTTGAAATTTTTGATTAATAAAAGAAGCCAATATATTTTTCATTAGAAAGAAAAATAGTTTTTAGTTATTTCAGGAATCTATACTGAAAAGTTTTGTTATCATTTATGTATAATAATTTGGTGTAAAAAAAAGGTAACTCTTTAGCTACCCTTTTCTATAATTATTTATTATGATATTAATAATTGCAATCTAAAGAGTTTGTAACTCCTTCATCAGTAGACCATAATATATGATCAGGTCCAGGTGGAGCATTTATAAGACCTAATTGTGTTTGACTAACTTGAATACAATTGAGTTGATTATCAGTACAAATTAATACAACTAAAATACTGTTCGACACATCAAGTGATGTGAGTTGATTATTATTGCAATATAACTGTTTTAACTCTGTGTTTGCACTTAGATTTAAACTAGTAAGTTGATTATCTTCGCATGTAAAATATTCTAAACTTGTAAAATCTTCGATGCCTGTTAATTCTGAAATATTTTTTGATGAAATATTTAATTCAGTTATTGCTTCAACTATTTCAGTTTTTAAATAATCATCCAAAATATCATCATATCCCAAATCTATTAAAGCTTGTTCAAAATTATCATCTGGAACATATGTTTTAGGATTACAATCTAAGGAATAAAAAGCGCTATCATCTTTTACCCAAAAATATATTGGAGGGTCAATTCCAATATCAGCTAATTGTTCTTCATTAACCTGTATACAATCAAGTTGGTTATTAGTGCAATCTAAAAAACTAAAAAAAGGTATTGTTCCTAACAAATTATTATTAGATATATTCAATGATGTTAATTGATTACTTGAACAATCCAATGTCGTTAAATTAGTATTATTAGATATATCTAAAGTTGTTAGCTGATTATTTTTAAAATTCAAATATATTAACTCTGTATTGGAAGAAACATCTAATTCAGTTAGCATATTTCCCTCACAATTCAACCCAACTAAAGCAGTATTGTTAGAAACATCTAATAGAAAAAACTGATTTCCCTCACAATGCAACGAACTTAAGGTTTTGTTATATGCGACATTTAAGGAATTTAGAAAGTTATTCCCGCAATATAAACTTGTTAAAGCTGTATTATTGGATAAATCTAATGAAACAATTTTATTGTTATCACAAAATAAATCTGTTAAAGAATTATTAGCACTTACATCTAAGCTAGTCAATTGGTTTTGTGAACACCATAAAGTTTCAAGACCAATAAAATCGCCTATTCCTGTTAAATCTGAAATGTTTTTTGAAATAATACTTAATTCAATAATTTTATCAATTTTATAAGTGTCTACATAATCATCTAAAATATCATCATATCCTAAATCAATTAAAGCTTGTTCAAAGTTATCATCAGAAATATATGTTTTGGGACTAGTGTCAACGAACTTTGCAGTTAAACTTGTTGGTTTGTCTATCGTTATTTCAAGCGGATTTTCATTTCCTTCATAATGGCCATTCCAATTGTCAAATTCCCATCCTTCACTTGGAATTGCAGTTAGTTTTACAATAGTTCCAGAAGGATAATCTGTTGCCGGCTTAGCCTGAATTATTTCTTCAGTAACTGTTCCTTCTCCTACAATTACAATGTTTAACGAGTAATTTTTCTTTTCAAATTTTGCAATTAAATTTATGGGTTCATCAATTGTTATTTGAAGTGGATTTTCAGTTCCCTGATAATCTCCACTCCATTCCAAAAATTCCCATTCATCACTTGGAACAGCATTAAGTTTTACGATAGTTCCTGAGGGATAATCTGTTGCCGGCTTAGCCTGAATTATTTCTTCAGTAACTGTTCCTTCTCCAACAATTTCAATGTTTAACGAGTAATTTTTCTTTTCAAATTTTGCAATTAAATTTATGGGTTCATCAATTGTTATTTGAAGTGGATTTTCAGTTCCCTGATAATCTCCACTCCATTCCAAAAATTCCCATTCATCACTTGGAACAGCATTAAGTTTTACGATAGTTCCTGAGGGATAATCTGTTGCCGGCTTAGCCTGAATTATTTCTTCAGTAACTGTTCCTTCTCCAACAATTTCAATGTTTAACGAATAATTTTTCTTTTCAAATTCTGCAGTAATATTTTTGTGTGTATTAAATACAAAGGTAATGGGGTTTTCGGTTCCGGTAATTCCATCAGACCAATTCTTAAAATTATATTCTGCAGATGGCGTTGCGGTTAATGTGATTTCTGTTCCCTCCTCAAAAAAACCTGATGATGGAGAAATACTTCCGGCTTCAGGAGGATTCACATGGGTAGTTAGTTTGTATTGAATTGGATCATCTTCTGTACAAACCACAAAAAGTAATAATAGTAAGGTATATACTATAGGTTTTAGGTTTAGAACATTTTTCATTTTCATTTCATTTTTAATATTATTTTATCCTACAAATATTATGAGGTTTAATTAAAGGGCGAGAATTTCATGTACAAAACAAGAAATAAAAATAATATAGTACAATGATATTAATCAAAGGTGAAATGATTTAAATCATCAAAAAGATATTTACCAATAAGTTTTGGATTTTTTCTTATTCAAATAATAGAGTAACTCTAATAAAAAAGTGAGAGCTTCAATTTGGGTTACTCTCTAGGTTTTCTTTTATTGAGATTAATTACAATTTAGTTTATAAGCATCGAGAGATAGTCCCGAGTCCCAATCTCCTACTTTTGTGTCAATTTGATCTTGATTTACTTGAATACAGGTTAAAAGGTTATCAGAACATTCTAATTCCAACAAATTAATATTCTTACTTACATCCAAATTGGTTAATTGATTATTTGTACAGAATAAATGACCTAAATTTTTAAGACTACTTAAATCTAAACTAACTAATTCGTTCGAAATACAAACAAATTCATTTAGAGCAGTGTTTGTGCTTACATCTAAATTAGTGAGTTGGTTATCAGAACAATCTAACTCTAATAAATTTGTACACATTTTTATATTTAAACTGATAAGTTGGTTTTCAAAGCATCTTAAAATGATTAAATCTTTTGCGCCCTTGACATTTAAACTAGTTAGTTGGTTATTTTGACAACCAAGATAGGCCAAAGCAGCATTCTTGCTTATATTTAAACTTGTTAGATGGTTACTTTGGCAATCAAGATATGATAAAGCATTATTTTTACTTAAATTTAAACTAGTGAGTTGGTTATTAATGCAAACTAACTTTATTAAGTTAGTACACTTCCTAACATCCAGCGTTTCGAGCGAATTACCCCAGCATGACAGATATTCTAGACGCTTATTATTTAAGTCTAATTTAGTGAGATTGTTCCAATTGCAATTTAACTCGGTTAAACTTTCAAAATCCTCAATTCCAGTTAAATCACTAATATTCTTATTATTTACAACTAAGGTTGTTATTTTATTAATATTTACCGTAGGTAAATAATCATCTAATGGTCCAAAGTCATACCCTAAATCAATTAGTGCTTGTTCAAAATTGTCATCTGGCACATAGGTTAAAGAATAATTTGAAGAACAATTTAATGAATAATCAGCACCGTCATCCTTTGTCCAGCTTATGGGTATATTTTCTAATTGCGTTTGGTTAACTTCAATACAAGTTAATAAGTTAAAGTGACATGCTAAAAGTACCAAATCTATATTCTGACTTACATTCAAATTAGTTAAGCGATTGGAATAACATTGTAGATATTCTAAAAATGCAAATTGACTAACATCCAAACTCTTAATTTTGTTGTTTGAGCAGTCAATATTCTGTAGAGAATTGTGCTTACCCAATTTAATACTTTGAAGTTCGTTATCATCGCACCACAAAATACGAAGTGCTTCACTTTGACTAACATCCAAATTTTTCAACTTGTTATTAGTAGTATGTAAAATTTCTAATTTTGGATTCTGACCAACTTTTAACATTGTAAGATTGTTCGTATAGCAATGCAAATAAACTAATTCCTGATTTTGGCTTACATCCAAACTTTCAAGATGGTTATTAAAACAATCCAAAATAGTTAATGATGGAGCTCCACTTATGTTTAAATTTTCGAGTTGGTTATCAAAACATCTTATTGTCACTAAATTAGGGCTATTTCCAACATTTAAATGTTTAAGCTGGTTATTAAAACATAATAATTCTTCCAAGGAATTTGATTTACACAATTTTAAGATTTTAAGTTGATTATTATAACAAACCAAAATCTCAAGTTTCTCATTTTTACTTAAATCTAATTTAACAAGATTATTTTTAGCGCAATTAAGGTATGTTAAACTTTCAAAATATTCTATTCCTTTTAAATCTGAAATATTCATTATTGGAATATTTATATTTGTTACACCTAGGGCGTTACTTTTTAACATTTGGCCATCCAAGATATCATCATATCCTTCCAAAATTAGATACTGTTCAAAATTTGAATCAGGGACTTTAAAGTATATACTACCTTTTGAGGCAGTTTCTTTCTTGCTTGATAATTCTTCTACTTGAGAATTTAAGAGCTCATCTTCTTGGCAATTTTGCAATAGAAATGTAAATCCAATCAATAGCGAAAATAAGCACAATTGACAACTTGTTACTCTCTTTACATTATTCATAATATTTAATTTTAATTCAATTCTAACTTATGGGTTGTTATTTTAGGAGTGAGAAATCAATTACTAAAAAAGATATAAATTTGATGAGATACAATGATATCAACCAAAAATATTAATGATTGTTATCACCAATACAAGCAATTTTCAAAGATCTAAGGTTTTAATCAGTACGTTAAAAATGTATTTATCTGAATAACAAGGTGTTGTAAATTTTGTGAACTTTATAGGATTAAAGGGCATAATTCCTACTTTAATTATTTTTATTTAAATGGCTAAATAGTTTTTTTATTCATCATCTTTTTAAGTTAATAAACCTGGTTTTTTAAGTTAAAAAAATGTTAGATAATTTATATTATTGCGACAAACAACCTAAAATGTTTACTTTTATAAAATAAAATTTTATTTAGAATGAGCACTAATCTTGAAGAGCATTGGAATAATGCTTATAGAAAAACCCCTATAAATAATTTAGGCTGGTATGAAGAAAAGTCTACTCCCTCATTGAGTTTAATTAATGAATGTAACTTACCTAATAATGCCGCTATTTTTAATGCAGGAGCTGGAGCAACAACTTTAATTGAGCAGTTATTAAAAGAAGGGTATTCTAATTTAATTGTAAATGATATTGCATCGTCTGCGCTCACTGAATTGAGTAATGGTTTAAGTAAATATAAAAATTCTAGTATAAAATTTGTAGTTGATGATTTAACAAATCCAAATGAATTATTTAAACTTAAAAATATTGATTTATGGCATGACAGGGCAGTATTGCATTTTTTTATTGAGCAAGAACAACAAGACACTTATTTTAATTTGTTAAAAAAAGTGTTGAAACCCAACGGTTATGTTATTTTAGCAGAATTTAATCTAAATGGCGCCAAAAAGTGTAGTGGATTAGATGTTTTTAACTATAATGAAACAATGTTACAAGACAGACTAGGAGAAGATTTTAAATTGTTAAATTCTTTTAATTATACTTATATTCAGCCATCTGGGAATACACGCGAATACGTTTATACATTATTTCAAAGAATTAATAGTTAATGAAAGTTCATCATCTACCTTTTCAAAGTACAGGTTATTTTTCAAAACTTATTTGTGACTATTTGGATAAAAATCCGAATTTGTCTAATTATTACGGGAATTTTCCAGAAATAGCTGGTTTTAAAAACCAGATTGAATTAAAGTCCAATTTTGATAAAGCAAAAAGAAAAACGCTGGTTTCATCGCTTATAAATCAATATAAATCAATTAGTGAAAGTGAACAAACAAATAACAATATTGATTTATTAAAGCAGGAAAATACCTATTCAATAACAACAGGTCATCAGTTAAATATTTTTACAGGTCCGCTTTATTTTTTATATAAAATAGTTTCAACTATTAATTTAGCAAGACAATTAAAAGCAGCATTTCCATCAAGTAATTTTGTACCTATTTATTGGATGGCAACCGAAGACCACGATTTTGATGAGATTAATTATTTTAATTTTAAACAGCATAAAATTAGTTGGAATAGAGAAAGTAGTGGAGGAGTTGGAAGATTGAAAACTGATGGTTTTGATACCGTTTATAACGAGTTTTGTTCACAATTAGGAAATTCAACAAATGAAAATTATATTAAAAATTTATTTAAAGAGTCTTATTTAAAACATGACAATTTAACGGATGCAACACGTTATTTGGTAAATGAGTTATTTGGAAAATATGGTTTGGTAATAATAGACGGTGATGATGTTGATTTAAAAAAGGAATTTGCTCCAATTGTTAAAGATGAATTATTAAACAATACCTCCTTTACAGAAGTTACAAAAACAATAAAAAATCTAGGAAGGGATTATAAAATTCAAGTAAACCCAAGGGAAATAAATTTATTTTATTTAAAAGATAATTTAAGGGAACGCATTGTATTTGAAAATGACTTGTATAAAGTAAATGATACTTTAATTACTTTCACCAAGGATGAAATATTAGAGGAAATAAAAAATCATCCTGAAAGATTTAGTCCAAATGTGATTATGAGACCACTTTACCAAGAAACAATTTTACCAAATCTATGTTATATTGGCGGTGGTGGAGAATTGGCTTATTGGTTTCAATTAAAAGAATATTTTGATAAAGTAAATACACCATTTCCAATTTTACTATTAAGAAATTCGGTGTTGTTAGTATCAAAAAAGCAACTTAGTAAGTTAGATAAATTGAATATTTCTTTATCTGAAATATTTCTAAAACAAGAGAATTTAGTCAATAAAAAAGTAAATGAAATTTCAGAAATAAATATTGATTTTTCCAATCAAAAAATATTTTTACAGCAGCAATTTGATTCCTTGAAAGAACTTGCCAAACAAACTGATTTTTCTTTTATTGGAGCAGTTAACGCTCAGGAAGCTAAACAATTAAAAGGTTTAGAGAATTTAGAGAAAAGGTTATTGAAAGCACAAAAACGAAAACTTACTGATGAAGTTAATCGCATTAAATTGTTGCAAAATGAATTATTTCCAAACAACAGTTTAGAAGAACGTACTCGTAATTTTTCAGAAATATATTTGGAGTTTGGCGAAACATTAATTCCTATGCTTTTAAATGCACAAGAACCTTTGAAACTTGAGTTTTTAGTGATAGAAAATTAAATCGTTTTAAAAACAGCCACTGACTTTTTAAAAGTAAATTTAACCTCATTTACTTTTTGAGTTTTAATTTTTTTAGCATCATTTTCATCTAATTCAAAATCGATTTCTGTATAAAAGACATTTGAATTTTTTATTTTATTTGATTCTATTGTAGTGTTATCTGATGCTAAAGTAATTTCTTCATTTTTAAATATAAAAGAAATAGTACAGCCAGTTCTTTTAATATTCGCTTTTGTATCACCAATAATTACTGTTTTTAAATATGGAAACCCACCAAGTTCTTCAATATCAGCATATACAATATTGGTTTCGTTTTTGGCGTATTTTGTACCACCTTTATAATCTATTTGATCAATAACATTTGCAGCTACTACAGTTGCCTCTTTTGGTTTAAATATTTTTGAAAATGAGAATGCCATATTTTGCAATTACTTTTTTTATTAATTATGATATGCTGTGTTGTGTGCTAATGCGCTTCCACAAGATTTACAATTAGATGCTTCTCCAGCACCACCAGTGCAACCATTACTACAAGTATAATGATATACTCCTAAAGCATTTTGAGCAGGAGATGGAGCTGCAGTATTTGTTGTAGTCTGAGTATTTTTTGGGACGTTAAGTGGTCCGTTTTTTAAAAAATCGTCATTATGAAAAGCCTGATTGTGAGTGTATGGTGTATTACAGGTAGCACAATTTCCAGCAACCGCTCCTCCGCTATTTTCGCATTTATTAGCACAAATATAATGTTGCACTTTTGCAGTTTGTTTTGAGTCTTTTACAGTTGTTTTTGGTTTTTCTTCTTTACAAGAAAATGAGATTACACAAATTAATAGTAAAAATATTTTAAATGTTTTCATAAAGTTTATTTAGAGTTTTGATTACTCAAGAAATTAAAAATTGATTCCAAATATAATAAAAATAAAATTCCCTTTAATTTCCTATATATTCTTGATTTTAATAAAAAAGTCCAAACAATTGCGCTTGGACTTTTAAAATATATTTAACTTATATTATAAGTGAATCACTTCATCATACGCATCAGCAACAGCTTCCATAACAGCTTCACTCATTGTTGGATGAGGATGAATTGTCTTTAAAACTTCATGTCCTGTAGTTTCTAGTTTTCTACCTAAAACAGCTTCAGCAATCATATCAGTAACACCAGCACCAATCATATGGCAACCTAACCACTCACCATATTTTGCATCAAAAATTACTTTAACAAAACCATCAGGAGTTCCAGCAGCTTTTGCTTTTCCAGATGCAGAGAACGGGAATTTTCCAACTTTTAAATCGTATCCTTGTTCTTTGGCTTGTACTTCAGTTAAACCAACACTTGCAATTTCAGGTGTAGCATATGTACAACCCGGAACGTTTCCATAATCAACTTTTTCAGTATGTAAACCAGCAAGTTTTTCTACACAAGTAATACCTTCAGCAGAAGCAACGTGTGCTAATGCAGGACCAGGTACAACATCACCAATTGCATAATATCCCGGGATATTTGTTTGGTAAAAGTCATTTACTAGTATTTTATCTCTATCAGTTACAATACCAACATCTTCTAATCCAAGATTTTCAATATTAGATTTAATTCCGACAGCAGAAAGAACGATATCAGCTTCTAAAATTTCTTCACCTTTTTTGGTTTTAACAACTGCTTTTACACCTTTTCCTGAAGTATCAACTGACTCTACAGATGAATTAGTCATTACTTTAATTCCAGATTTTTTGAAAGATCGTTCAAATTGTTTTGAAACATCAATATCTTCTAAAGGAACTAAGTTTGGTAAAAATTCTACAATGGTAACTTCTGTTCCCATTGAATTGTAAAAATGAGCAAACTCAACACCTATAGCACCAGAACCTACAACAATAAGTTTTTTAGGTTGTTTTGGTAAGGTCATGGCTTGTCTATATCCAATAACTTTTTTACCATCTTGCGGTAAATTAGGTAATTCTCTAGAGCGCGCTCCAGTCGCAATTATTATATTAGTAGCACTGTATTCAGTTACTTTACCATCAGCATCAGTAACATCAACTTTTTTACCAGTTTTAATTTTTCCGAAACCATCAATAACGTCAATTTTATTTTTTTTCATTAAAAATTGAACTCCTTTACTCATTCCTTCAGCAACGTTTCTGCTACGTTTAATAACTGCATCAAAATCTTTATCGATTGCTTCAGCTTTTAAACCATATTCGTCTACATGCTTCAGATAGTCATAAACTTGAGCACTTTTTAATAGCGCTTTGGTTGGAATACAACCCCAGTTTAAACAAATCCCACCTAAATTTTCTTTTTCAACTACAGCAACTTTAAATCCAAGTTGAGAAGCTCTAATAGCGGTAACGTATCCTCCAGGACCACTTCCAATAATAATTACGTCGTATTTCATTCTTTAATCTTTAGTAAATTACAGCGCGAATTTACAAAGATTTTCAATAAAAAAACTTATAATGATATAAGAAATACATAAATAGTACACATATATTTAAATTGTTAACTATGGGAATATTAGATTCAATTAAAAAATTATTCGGTAGCGCTAAAAAAGTTACAAAAAATACTTTTGAAGAAGTTAAAGATTTAGCTGAAGATGCTATGGAAGCCACAAAAGATGTGCGTGAAAATGCAAAAGAAATGGCAAGTAAAGCTATGGATAAGGTGAAAGATGTTGCTGATGATGTTTCGGAATCTGCGGAAGAAGTATTTAAAAAAACTAAAGATAAAGTTGGTGATGTTGTCGAAACTGTATCTGATAAAGTTGAAGATTTCGCGAAAGGTGGAAAAAATATTGCTAAAAAAGTAAAAGAAAAAGGTAAAAATACAACAGATAAAATAGAAGAAGACTTATCTGATAATATAGAGGTATAGAAATTTATAAAACAAAAAAAGGTTAGCAATGCTAACCTTTTTTTGTTTTATAAATTAATTACTACATTCTACTAGGAACATTTATTCCTAATAATTTAAATGCTGATTTTATAATTTCTGATACTTTAGAAGATAATTGCGTTCTAAATATTTTTTCATTCAAATCTTCACATCCTAAAATTGGCACTGTTTGATAAAAAGAATTATAAAGCTTTACTAATTCGTATGTATAATTAGCTATTAATGCCGGACTGTGATTGTTAGCAGCACTTTGAATTGTTTCTGGAAATAATAAAACTTGTTTCATTAATTCTTTTTCTTTGCTATGTAATTCAATATCAGTTATTTCTATAGAGTAGTCAAAATCTGCTTTTCTTAAAATAGATTGAATTCTTGCATAGGTATATTGAATAAAAGGCCCGGTATTTCCTGCAAAATCAACAGATTCCTCAGGGTCAAATAAAATTCTTTTCTTTGGATCTACTTTTAATATGTAATATTTTAGAGCTCCTAATCCAATAGTTTTGTATAATTCTTCTCTTTCTTCTATTTTATAACCTTCTAATTTACCTAGTTCTTGTGAAATTTCTCTGGCAGTATTTGTCATTTCTATCATTAAATCATCTGCATCAACAACAGTACCTTCTCTAGATTTCATTTTTCCACTTGGTAAATCTACCATTCCATAAGATAAATGGTATAAATTTTTAGCCCAATCAAATCCTAATTTTTCTAAAATTAAAAATAAGACTTTAAAATGATAATCTTGCTCATTTCCAACGGTATACACAAGTTCGTCTAAATCGAAATCTTTAAAACGCTCAATAGCAGTTCCAATATCTTGAGTCATATAAACAGCAGTACCATCGGATCTTAAAACTATTTTTTCATCTAAACCTTCATCAGTTAAATCAATCCAAACAGATCCATCTTCTTTTTTATAAAAAACACCTTTTTTAAGTCCGTCAGCAACTACATCTTTTCCCAATAAGTAGGTGTTACTTTCATAATAGTTCTTGTCAAAATCAACACCAAGTTCTTTATATGTTTGGTCAAAACCTTCATAAACCCATTGGTTCATTGTTTTCCAAAGTTTAACTACAGCTTCATCTCCAGCTTCCCATTTTAAAAGCATTTGCTGAGCTTCTAATAAAATTGGAGCTTGTTTTTTTGCTTCTTCTTCAGTTTTTCCTTCAGCAATAAGTTGAGCTATTTCTTTTTTATATGCTTTATCAAAAGCTACATAATAATTACCAACTAATTTATCACCTTTTAAACCTGTACTTTCAGGAGTTTCCCCGTTTCCAAATCGTTGCCAAGCCAACATACTTTTGCAAATATGAATTCCACGATCGTTAATAATTTGAGTTTTATAAACTTTTTTACCTGAAGCTTTCATTATTTCGGCAACTGAATAACCCAATAAATTATTTCTAATATGACCTAAATGCAAAGGTTTGTTAGTGTTTGGTGAAGAATATTCCACCATTACAGCTTTTTCATTAGCTTTTGGCGAAGAAAATCCAAACTCTTTAGTATTTTTTATAGTATTGAAATTTGATACAAAATAAGAATCAGAAATCACTAAATTTAAAAAGCCTTTTACAACATTAAAATCGGAAACTTCATCAACGTTTTCTTTTAAATATTCACCAATTTGTGTACCTATTTCTACTGGGTTCCCTTTTACAAAGCGTAAAAATGCAAAAACAACAATTGTTATATCTCCTTCAAAATCTTTTCTTGTAGCTTGAAATTCGACAGATTCAATATCTGTTTTGTAAATTTCTTTAAACCCTGCTTTAATTGCTGTTTCTAAAATGTTTTGCATATTTTTTTGCTAAATTATTTCGAAATGCAAAAGTACTAAATTCAATATTATTTTAACTGTTTTATAAACTCAAATTCAGTAAAATCAAAATCTGGATTTGGAACATCTATATGCAACTTAGTAATTTCTCCATTTTTATTTAAATCAAACCATAATTTTCCTTCTGGTAAAGAACTTAAGTGCTTTGGAAATCTGAATGTAAAAATGTGGTGATTCCAATGATTTAAATAAGCATAAAAAATTGGGGTTGCATCCATTTTAAAATGAAGTAGGTTATTTTGTTCTGAAACCGTAACCGTTCCATACATTATATCTTTAAAAACACCCGTATATTTCTTTAATTCAAAGTGGTTTTTATTTAATTTGCCTCTTTGTAATTCACTTTTATTATGTTTTACTATAGCAATACTATCACTAGATTTTTTATAATTTAAATAATTAGCTGACCAGTCATTTCCATTTAAATTATTGGTGATTAAAACTTCTAAAATTTTCTTTGTTAAAGCACTTGGAACCCAGTTTAAACTATTGGTTAGTATTACAACTCCCAGTTCTTTTCCAGGAATAAAAAATGACTTTGAAATCATACCATCGTAACCACCTCCGTGTGAAATAATTTTAACTCCTTCATAATCCTGAAGATTCCATCCTAATCCATAGGATTTAAAATGTACATTTTCTGTGTTTTTACCAACTTCAAAGTTTACATGTGGTGTTGTTAATTTATTGAAGCTATTTTCATTAAAAAAAGATGTTTCTTTGAAATTACCTTTATTAATATTTAACTGTAACCATTTAGAAAAGTCGTTAACTGAGCTAATTATTGCTCCTGCAGGAGCAATATTATCCCAATTTACCCAATTAAGTTCTTGGTTTTTTTCATTTTCATAATAATAAGGTGTTGCAACATTTGTTGTTTTTTTAATTTGAGTGGTTGAAGTTAAAGTTCTATTCATTTCAAGAGGATCAATAAAATTATTTTTAATGTACTCTTGCCAAGATTTACCAGAGATTTTTTCAATAATTATTCCAGCGGTTAAATAGGCAATGTTAGAATAGCCAAATGTTGTTCTAAATTCGTATTTAGGTTTTAAATATTTTTGAGCAGCAATTATTTCTTCTGCAGTTAAAGTAGTTCCATACCATAATAAATCTCCACTAAAAGTTTCTAATCCACTTCTATGGCATAACAAATCTGTAATAGTAAAATTTGCAGTTACATAATCGTTATACATTTTAAAATAGGGTAAATAATCAATCACTTTATCATCCCAATTTAGCTTGCCTTCTTCAATTAACTTCGCAATTGCAGCCGCTGTAAACGCTTTAGAATTGGAAGCTACTGCAAATAAAGTATGGTTATCTACTTTTGTCTTTTTTATAATATTTGCAAAACCATATCCTTTGCTAAAAACTATAGAATCGGCATTTACTATTGCAATTGCCATTCCGGGTACTTGCCATTCGTCTAAAGATTTTTGAAAATAAGTGTCTAAATGATTTAATTGTTCTTTTGTTTGTGAAAACAGTGTAATGCTAACAAAAGAAAGAAGGATAAAAAGTTTAAAAAATTTCATAAAATAGATTTAGGTTACGAATTTAATAATAAATATAATTGCTGATACAAACAACTAACATTTATATATTTGCAGTATGGAAAATTTTTTAAATGAACTGCCAGAATTAGCAAAGGAAAAATTAGTTGAGAATAAAAAATATTTTCAGAAACTAAAAAAGAGAACACCAAAAAATTTAGATGTGGTTATGCAAGAATTACATACTAAAGAGTTTAAAAAAACGGACTGTTTAACTTGTGGAAATTGTTGTAAAACAACCAGTCCAATATTTACAGAAAAAGATATTCAGCGTATATCAAAGCATTTTAAAATGAAAGTTGTGAATTTTGTTTCACAATATTTAGAAAGAGATGCCGATGATTTTTATGTTTTAAAAACTTCACCTTGTTCTTTTTTAGATTTGAATGATAATTCTTGTATGATTTATGATGTAAGACCTAAAGCCTGTAGTGAATACCCACACACTAACCGAAGAAAATTCATTCAAATTACAGATTTAACCTTAAAGAATATAGAACTTTGTCCGGCTACTTATAATATTATTGAGGCATTAAAACTGAAATTACCATTATAAAATAGTAATTTATTTTAACGGGTTTTTTATTTAGCATTTTATAAATCGAAAACGTTTTTGTACTACAAAATGTCTTGTTATTGTTTTTAAACAATCTGTACTTATTTTAATAGTTTATATTTAAAATGTTATTGAATAGCAGAATTAACAAAGTTCAAATGATTAATTATGAATAAAATTTTAAGATGGTCAATTGTTGCTGCTTTGGCAGGTTTTCTTTTTGGCTTTGATACAGTTGTTATTTCCGGAGCAGATAAAAAATTACAATTATTATGGGGTTCTTCAGATGCTTTTCATGGTTCTGTAGTAATGGCAATGGCTTTATGGGGAACTGTTGTAGGAGCCTTGTTTGGGGGAATTCCAACCAACAAGCTAGGAAGAAAAAACACCTTAATAATTATCGGTTTATTTTATGTGGTTTCAGCAATAGGCTCATCATTGGTCAATGACCCATGGAGTTTTGCTTTTTTTAGGTTTTTGGGAGGTTTAGGTGTTGGAGCATCAACCATTGCGGCACCGGCTTATGTTTCTGAAATTGCACCGGCAAAAAATAGAGGTCGTTTAGTAGCACTCTACCAATTTAATATTGTTTTGGGTATTTTAATCGCTTTTTTGTCTAATTATTTATTAAGAAATATTGGTGAAAATGCTTGGCGTTGGATGATAGGAATAGAGGCATTTCCTGCTATTATATACACATTATTAGTGTTTTACGTTCCTAAAAGTCCAAGATGGCTTATTTCAAAAAACAAAATTTCAGAAGCTAAGGAAGTATTGGAAATTATCAATCCGAATGAGAATATAGATGAAGTTCTTGCCGAAATTAAGGCCGAAAATGAGAGAGAGCTCCCTGGAGAAACTATTTTTATGAAAAAATATAGGTTTCCATTAATCTTGGCATTTTTTATAGCATTTTTCAATCAACTTTCAGGTATAAATGCCTTTTTATATTACGCGCCAAGAATATTTGAAGAGGCTGGTCTAGGAGAAAGTACAGCATTGTTAAGTAGTATTGGTATTGGTGTTACCAACTTAATATTTACCTTGTTAGGTGTTTCTTTAATAGATAAATTAGGTAGAAAAACATTAATGTACATTGGCTCTGTTGGATATATTATATCATTAGGATTAGTATCAACAGCATTTTTTCTAGGATGGCAGGGAATGGCAGTTCCAATATTTTTATTTTTATTTATAGCTTCACATGCAATAGGACAAGGTGCTGTAATTTGGGTATTTATTTCTGAAATATTCCCGAATCATTTAAGAGCAAGCGGACAATCATTTGGTTCGTCAACACATTGGGTATTAGCAGCCATTATTCCTTCTTTAGTGCCAATGTTATTCTCAACAATTGGGGCTGGAGTTGTATTTTTAATATTTACAATTATGATGGTTTTCCAATTGCTATTTGTATTTTATGTAATGCCGGAAACAAAAGGAGTTTCGTTGGAAGAGCTGAGTAAAAAATTAATCAAACAATAGAAATATAGGTATGAAAACTAATTCTTTTAAATTTCTTTTTCTAATTGCATTTTTAATGACGTTGCTTGTTGGTTGCGATAAAAAACCAAAAACAGCAACTGAAAAACCTTCTTTTTTAAAAGACTCAATTACCGGGGAACAATACAGACCAAATTTTCATTTTACACCTAAAACGGGCTGGATGAATGATCCTAATGGAATGGTTTTTTATGAAGGTGAATATCATCTTTTTTATCAATTCTATCCTGATGATAATGTTTGGGGGCCTATGCACTGGGGACATGCAGTTTCAAAAGACATAATACGTTGGGAACATTTACCTATAGCGTTATATCCAGATGAATTGGGTTATATTTTTAGTGGTAGTGCGGTAATTGATTGGGAAAATACTTCTGGATTTGGGACAAAAAAAAATTCTCCAATGGTTGCAATCTTTACGTATCATAGTATGGAAGGTGAAAAAGCTGGAACTATAGATTTTCAAACACAAGGAATTGCATATAGTATAGATAAAGGTCGGACCTGGATTAAGTATCAAAATAATCCAGTAATTACAAATCCAGGGATTAAAGATTTTAGAGACCCTAAGGTATTTTGGTATGCGAAAGAAAATAAATGGATAATGAGCTTGGCTGTTAAAAACCACATAGCGTTTTATAGTTCAAAGGATTTGAAAAGTTGGAAGCTTGAAGGCCAGTTTGGTGCTGATAATGGAAGTCATGACGGTGTTTGGGAATGCCCGGATTTATTTCCGTTAATAGATCAAAATGGAGTTGAAAAATGGGTGTTATTAGTCAGTATTAATCCGGGAGGTCCACAAGGAGGTTCTGCTACACAATATTTTATAGGTGATTTTGACGGAAACACATTTACAACATCTGAAAAGGAAATTAAGTGGTTAGATTACGGCGCTGATAATTATGCAGGAATTACGTTTAGCGATATACCTGAAAATGATGGAAGAAGATTATTTATGGGATGGCTTAGTAATTGGCAGTATGCAAGAGAAGTGCCAACATATAGTTGGAGAAGCGCAATGACGATTCCTAGAGAATTAACATTGCAAGAAACTGAAAATGGATATATTGTAAATAGTATACCAGTTGAAGAACTTCAATCGATTTTATCAAAAGGAATTATTGAAAAAAACAACGAATTTGAAGTTTTAGCAGCTACTTATTTATTAGAAATTGATAAAATTACTTCGGAAGCGTTTAGTATAAATTTAGCGAATCGTTTAAATGAAGTTTTGAAAATATCTGTGATTGAAGATAAATTATTTGTTGATAGAAAATTAGCAGGAATTGGTTCTTTTAATGATGTGTTTCCTGCGATTCATGAAGTTCCTCTTAATGGAATTAGAATTCATAAAATAGAGGTTTTTGTTGATAAGGCATCTATAGAAATTTTTATTAATAACGGAGAAAGAGTAATTACAGAATTGGTTTTTCCAAACGAACCTTATAAAAGTATTTCTATTAGTGGTGATGCAGAGTTGGTAACTATTTATCCAATTGATTCAATTTCTGAAAACTAAAAACGTTTATTTATACATTAAGTATTTTGCTCTAATTTTTTTAAACGCTTCAATTTTTGGTTGCCAGGAATCGTGAATTTCTTTGGCAGTTAATCCGTTCTTAATTTGATTTTCTAATTTGGTATTACCCGCGTGAACTGTAAATGTTGGGCCAAAAAAGTTTTCAGTTTTAGGGGTTTTATTATAGGCATCAATTAAATACTCAATGTTCACAGAGTTTAATTTTTCAACATTTTTTAAATTTACACCATAGCATAATTTCCCATCATGTTTTGGATATTTTGAACCGAAATTTGGCTGTGGGGTATAGCTAAAATCACTTTCAGAAAAAAATGGAGCGCCATATTGTTGAAACTGATTTTCAGTTCCTCTTCCTGCATTTATTGTTGTTCCTTCAAAAAAACCAAGACTTGGATATAAGTTTATAGACTTATTATTTGGTAAATTTGGAGAAGGTCTGATTGGGAGATTATACTCACTATTATGTGTATAATTTTTTAAAGGAATAATAGTTAAATCACATTTTACATTGTTTTTTAGCCATTTTTCTCCATTTATTAGTTGAGCATATTCTCCAATTGTCAAACCATAAACCAACGGAACAGGGTGCATACCAACAAAACTTTTATGCTCAGTTTCCAAGGTTGGCCCATCAACATAATGTCCGTTTGGGTTTGGTCTGTCCAAAACAATAACAGGAATTCCATTTTCGGCACAGGCTTCCATAACATAATGTAATGTTGAAATATAGGTGTAAAACCGCACTCCAACATCTTGTATGTCAAAAACAACAATATCAATTCCATTTAATTGTTCGTTGGTTGGCTTTTTGTTTTTACCGTATAAAGAAACAATTGGCAGACCTGTTTTTAGATCAATTCCATCTGCTATTTCTTCACTGGCATCAGCTTTCCCTCTAAAACCATGTTCTGGAGAAAACACTTTTTTTATGGTAATCCCTTTAGTTAATAAGCTATCAACCATATGTGTATAGTGTTCGTCTTTAAAAATTACAGAAGTTTGATTTGCAACTACGGCAATGTTTTTATCTTTTAAAAGTTGTAAATATAAATTAGTTTGCTGGGCTCCAGAAAGAATATCTTCAATTAAAATTGAGTCAGTTTTGCTTGCAATATTTGTTGGGTTTGATTGTGTTTTAGAATTTTTAGATTGCCCACAAGAAATCAAACTAAAAAACAATAAAAAAACCAATAAGAAATATGTATTTTTGAACGACATTGAAATCATAAATAAAATTGAATTACGAATTATTTCTTGCAAAACGTATAATTGCTGCAAAACAGTATAAAAGTAGTATTTCATCACCAATAATAAAAATTGCAATTTTGGCTATTGCAGTGGGAATGGTTGTTATGATGATTGCAATTGCAACTGGTTTTGGACTACAACAGAAAATTCGTGAAAAGCTTTCGGGTTTTAATGGCCATATTCAAATCACAAATTTCGATAATAATAATTCGGAGATAACGCTAGAACCTGTTTCTAAAAATCAGGAATTTTATCCGGAATTTAAGAATGTTAGTGATATTAAAAACGTTCAGGTATTTGCCACAAAAGGTGGAATTATAAGAACTGAAACCGATTTTGAAGGAATCATCTTTAAAGGTGTTGCTAAAGATTATGATTGGACTTTTTTTGAAGAATATTTAGTTGAAGGGAAAATTCCTGATTTTTATGGGGAAGTATCAAATGATGTTTTAATTTCCAAAGAAATATCGAACCGTTTAAATATTAATTTGGGGGATAAATTCAATATCCTTTTTGTAAAAGAAAATCCGTCAAAAGCTCCTTGGATACGAGTAGTTAAGGTAGTTGGTGTTTACAATTCTGGTTTTCAGGAGTTTGATGAGAATTTTGTAATTGCCGATATTAGACATATTCAAAAAATGAATAGATGGACTGAAGATGAAGTTGGAGGTTTTGAAGTTTTAATAAATGATTTTAAGGATATTAAAATAAAAAGTGATGAAGTTTATACTCAAACAGCTTCAACGTTAAATAGCCAAAGTATTATGGATAAATATCCAGGTATATTTGAGTGGATTAGCCTTTTTGATAATAATATTTACCTAATAATTGTTATTATGATTTTGGTTGCAGGTATTAATATGATTACTGCTTTGTTAGTTTTAATACTGGAAAGAACTCAAATGATTGGTATTTTAAAAGCCTTAGGGAGTAATAATGTTAGTATAAGAAAAGTATTTTTATACAATGCTGCTTATTTAGTTTTAAAAGGGCTTTTTTGGGGAAATTTAATTGGATTAACAATTTTATTTATTCAAAAGTATTTTGGTGTAATTACCTTAAATCCGGAAACTTACTACGTTAGTGAAGCTCCCGTATATTTGGACTTTTGGTATATAATTTTATTAAATATAGGAACGTTGTTACTTTGTTTAATAATGTTAATAATACCAACATTAATTATTTCAAAAATTGACCCAGTTAAATCTATAAAATTCGAATAGTTTTTGTTTAGAATAGGTGGATTCCTGCCTACGCAGGAATGACAAATAATTTCAACCGAAAATTAATTAAACTCACTTGTAAAGTGCAATTTTACTGAAGGATATTTGCTTTGAGTCATTTGAATTGTAAACGAAGAATCAGCTAAAAACACCAATTGTCCTTGTTTGTCTTTTGCTAAAAATCGTTGTTTTACGCGCTTAAATTCTTTAAATTCTTCGTTTTTAGGATCTTGTGGCTCAACCCAACAAGCTTTGTGAACCGGTAAGTTTTCATAACTACATTTTGCTCCATATTCGTGCTCAAGTCTGTACTGAATAACTTCATATTGTAAAGCTCCAACAGTTCCAATTATTTTTCTTCCATTTAAATCGAGTGTAAATAATTGCGCAACCCCTTCATCCATTAATTGGTCTAAACCTTTATATAATTGTTTAGATTTTAATGGGTCAGCATTATTTACGTAACGGAAATGTTCAGGAGAGAAGCTAGGAATACCTTTAAAGTTTAAGTTTTCACCTTCAGTTAAGGTATCTCCAATTTTAAAATTTCCAGTATCTTGAATACCAACAATATCTCCAGGAAATGATTCGTCAACAATTTCTTTCTTTTCAGCAAAAAAAGCATTTGGACTGGAAAACTTCATTTTTTTATTTAAACGCACATGTAAATAGGGTGCATTTCGTTTAAACGTTCCAGAAACAATTTTTATAAAAGCCAATCGATTTCTATGATTTGGATCCATATTGGCATGTATTTTAAATACAAAACCAGTTAATTTTTCTTCCTTTGAATCAATTAATCGTTCTTCTGATTTTTTAGGTTGTGGAGTAGGAGCAATTTCTATAAAACAGTCTAATAATTCTTTTACTCCAAAATTATTTAATGCAGATCCAAAAAACACAGGTTGTAAATCTCCATTTAAATATTCTTCTTTGTTAAAATCAGGATAAACCTCAGTAACTAATTCTAATTCCTCTCTCAATGTTTCGGCAGCCTTACCTCCAATAATTCCGTCTAATTCAGGGGTAGAAATATCAGTAAATTCGACACCTGCAGAAACAGTTTGTTTATTATCCCCAGAAAATAGATTTATTTTTTTTCCATAGATATTGTAAATACCTTTAAAATCGTATCCCATTCCAATAGGAAAACTTAAAGGAGTAACGCGCAAACCTAATTTTTGCTCCACCTCATCCAATAAATCAAAAGCATCTTTTCCTTCACGATCCATTTTGTTGATGAAAACAATCATTGGAATTTTACGCATTCTACAAACTTCAACCAATTTTTCCGTTTGTTCTTCAACACCTTTTGCAACATCAATTACAACAATTACGCTGTCTACAGCAGTTAGTGTTCTAAAAGTATCTTCAGCAAAATCCTTATGTCCTGGAGTATCCAGAATATTTATTTTTTTGTCTTTATAAATAAAAGCCAAAACAGATGTAGCAACAGAAATACCACGTTGGCGCTCAATTTCCATAAAATCGGAAGTTGCTCCTTTCTTTATTTTATTGTTTTTTACAGCTCCAGCTTCCTGAATTGCACCACCAAACAATAATAACTTTTCAGTTAAAGTTGTTTTACCAGCATCTGGATGTGATATAATTCCAAAAGTTCTTCTGCGTTTTATTTCTTTTAAAAAACTCATCTGTTAATTTTTAAGTGGGCAAATATATGGCTAAATAGATGAATTGGCAATTGGAACTTTAAGATAAGAAGAGTTAAATTCTAATTTTTTCTAAAAGATTATTTAATTGCGTAACTTCTTCAAGCGATAAATGATTTATTCTACTGTTTAAAAGGTCATCATGATTGTTTATTTTTTTGAATAAATCAATACCACGTTGGGTAATTTGAATCTCTTTTTGTCTTCTGTCTGTTTTACATTCTTTTCTAACAACCAATTTTTTAACTAATAATCTATCAACCAACCGGCTAACGTCAGAATTTTTATCAAACATTTGTTCTTTAATACCGTTTATTGAGCAGTTTTCAGGGTATTCAACTTTTAAGATTCTTAAAACCGTAAATTGATTAAGAGGTAATTTTATTGGTTTTATAACATCTAATAAATGATATTTTAAATAATTATGAGTAAAATGTATGTTTAACCTTGCTCTAAGGAATTCATTATCTTTTGCACTTTTTAATTCATCTGGAACTTTCATAAATACTTAATTTATACAAAAATAAAAAAAAGACTGTGCAATTTTCAACTAGTTATAGTTTATTTTACACAATCTATTTAATAAAAAAGAACATTAATTAATTGCTCCAGAAGAACAATTTAACTTAAAATATAGCTAATTGTAATAACATATATTTTCAATGCAAAAATAAGTTTAAACATTAGATGTTACAACATATAAATTGTTAATGTTTTCTAAATATTATGTTAAACTACGTAAGTATATGATAATAAGCGATATATAAAATTTTAATTTTATTTTATTCTCTATGTTTAAAATTGTAAATTTGTGTTTTATAAAAATATGATAGAAGAACAAGTAATTTTAGTGAATGAGAAAGATGAACAAATTGGGTTAATGCCAAAAATGGAAGCACATGAAAAAGCTGTTTTACATAGAGCATTTTCTGTATTTGTTTTTAATAATAAAAACCAATTAATGTTGCAACAACGTGCAGCTGATAAATACCATTCACCTTTATTATGGACAAATACCTGTTGTAGTCATCAACGGAATGGAGAAACAAATATTGAAGCTGGTAAAAGACGTTTGCAAGAAGAAATGGGTTTTGTTTGTGAGTTGGAAGAAAAAACTTCATTTATTTATAAAGCTCCTTTTGATAATGGATTGACCGAACATGAATTAGACCATATTATGGTTGGTTATTATAATGGTAAGCCTAAAATAAATAGGGAAGAGGTAGAAAGTTATAAATTTATGACTGTTGAAGAGGTTAAAGAAGATATTGATTTAAAACCTGAGATTTATACAGAGTGGTTTAAAATAATTTTTGAAAAATTTTACGATTTTATAAAGCAATAAAAATGAAAGTAACCGTAAATAGAAAAGCACATTTTAACGCAGCACATAGATTATACAATGCTGATTGGACCGATGCCCGTAACGCTAATGTGTTTGGAAAATGTGCAAATCCTAATTATCACGGTCATAATTATGAATTAATTGTATCTGTAAAAGGTGAAATACATCCGGAGACTGGATTTGTAATGGATATGAAAATTTTAAAATCTCTTATTGAAACTGAAATTGAAGACCAATTTGACCATAAAAATTTAAATGAAGAAGTTCCTGAGTTTAAAACTTTAAACCCAACTGCAGAGAATATTTCAGTTATTATTTGGAATAAATTACGATCTAAAATCGAAAATAATTTAGAATTGACAATTACACTTTATGAAACGCCAAGAAACTTCGTAACTTATTCCGGAGATTAATTTTTGATGAAAAACGTATAGAAATCGCCTAATTTTTAGGGATTTTACAGGTATTTAATCCAAATATTTTGTAAAGCGGACAAAAATTTAGTAAACTGGTTAATAGTAAAATTATACCAACCGCCATTAAAACAATAGCAACTGTACCATCAATTACTTTTGTGTAATACAAAGCAGCAATTACAACAGCAATTAATAATCTTATCAATTTATCTGAGTTTCCCATGTTTTTTTTCATTGTCAAAAAATTTTTAATTAATGTGGTTTAAATTTAAGGTATAATTTAAGATAAATATAATAGAATGTTAATTCAGTTAGTCTTTTTTCTGTTTATTTAGTTCATCCTGTAGTTTTCGCATTACTTTTTGCTCTCTTTCTAATGCTTTTTTTCTATGATCTTCATATTCTTCTTCAACTTCCTTTAAATCATTTTTAGTTTGTTTAGTAATACTATTACTTTGTTTAAATTTAGAAATAAAGAATATTAAAATTAAAGCTAATGCACCAATTATAGATAACATTATTGTTTTAAATAATCCCTTTTCAAATTGAATTCCTAAAAACGAAATACTTTCAATTTGGCTATTTAATGTACTTATCTCCGTTTTTGTTGAACTCAGTGCTGTTTTTAAACTATCAATTTTATTTTTTTGAGAGTTTATAATATTAGAAGAACTCAAAATCTCTTTTTTCGAAACACTTAAAGAATCATTTACGTTAGTTTTAAGTTGTTGCAGCCAATTTAACTTAACAACCTTGTAATCTTGGTATTTGTTAGAATTGTTAATTAAATTGTCAAATTGATCTTTTATAGATCCTGAATCATCAAATTGTTTGTTAGTTTGACTAAATAAATTAATTGAGATAAATAAGATAATTAATAGTGAAAATGTACTTTTTTTCATTTGATTTTTAATTTGATTTTATTTTAGGGGCTAAAATTACTTGTTATTTATGTAATAAACTTCTAATTCGTTCAAATATTGTTGTTTCTTATCTTCATTTAGTAATGAATACTTAAAAGAGTTTTGAGCTAACAGGTATAAGTCTGATTTACTAAGGTTTAGAGCTTTTTGGATTTCTATATAATTTCTATTTACCTGTCCCCCAAAATAAGCTGGATCATCCGAGTTTATGGTTGCTTTTAAACCTAAATCAAGCATCTTTTTTAATGGATGGTTTTTTAAATCATCAACAACATGCAAAGAAGTATTAGAAAGTGGGCAAATAGTTAAGGCCATATCGCGTTTCACTATTTCTTTTATTAAAGATTCATCTTGCAAACAATTGTTTCCGTGATCAATTCTTTTAATTCCTAAAATATCAATTGCCTCCCAAACATATGCTGCCGGACCTTCTTCACCTGCGTGTGCTACCGGAATATACCCTTCATTTACAGAAGCTTCAAAAACATTTTTAAATTTTGATGGAGGGTTTCCTTGTTCGGAGGAATCTAAGCCTACTGCAGTTATTTTATTTTTAAACGGTATCGATTCTTTTAATGTTTTAAATGCATCTTCTTCGCTTAAATGACGTAAGTAACTCATTATTAATAAAGAAGTTACACCTATATTTTCTTCAGCAGCTTCACAAGCTTTTGTTATTCCATCAATTACTGTTTTAAAAGAAACTCCTCTTTTAGTATGTGTTTGAGGGTCAAACATAATTTCGGTATGTCGAACATTTTGTGCTGCGCATTTTTCTAAATAACTATAGGTTAAATCGTAAAAATCTTGCTCTTTAATTAACACATTAGCACTTTGGTAATAGATATCAAGAAAATCTTGTAAACAATTAAAATTATAAGCTTTTTCAATTTCTTCAATAGAATTAAAAGGGATTTCTATTTTATTCCTTTCAGCAATTTTAAACATTAAACTAGGCTCAAAGGATCCTTCGATATGTAAATGTAATTCTGCTTTAGGTAAATTCTCAATAAATAACTTCATTTTACGAAAATACGTATTTCATTATTTTTATTTGATATTTGTTGAAAATTTAAAAATGAAAAAAATAATTTTTATAATTGCCATTATTATATTAGCATTAATCCTTATTTCAAAAAATAATAATTCAGCCATGAAGAAAATTGAAGTTGGAAATACTGTTCCTGCATTTACCTTAATAGATCAAAACGGAAATTTATTTACTGTAAATGATGAAATAAATCAACCAATGGTTATCTATTTTTACCCGAAAGAGGATACTCCAGGATGTGTAAAAGAGGCTTGTAAATTTAGGGATGATTTTGAAAAATTTACCGATTTAGGTTCTTTAGTAATAGGAATTAGTGGTGATAATGTTGCATCGCATAAAAAGTTTGAAGAGAAATATAATTTGCCTTTTATTTTATTAGCTGATACAGAAAATAAAGTTCGAAAACTTTTTGGAGTGCCAAATAGTTTAATTTTTTTACCGGGTAGAGTAACTTATATTGTTGATAAAAATGGAATTGTTCAATATATATTTAATAGTCAGTTTGGGGCCGAAAAGCATATCAAAAATGCCTTGAAAAAACTAAAAGAAATTTAGGGTTAACATTATTTATAAATAATGTTAACCCTAAATTTCTTCTTTAGTAGTTTATAAAGAAACTTCTAATATTTTTGCTGAATCTCCTTTTAATCTAATAGTATCAATTGAAGCAGGTATTAAAATAGTTTCCCCTTTTTTTAATGAATATATTGTATTTTCACATTCTAAATCAAATTCACCGTCAACACAAATATAAATAACAAAAGAATCGAGTTTGGAATAATCTTTTTCAATTTCGCCTGCTAAAAAAATGATATTTGTTTTAAAATAAGGAGAATGGACTAAAGTGTTTGAAACATTTTTCTCTTTTAAGTATTCTGTTTTATAATTATCATGTACCTTATAATCAATAACATCAATTGCTAAATCATTATGTAATTCTCTTTGTTCTCCAGTTTTACTATCAACTCTATCATAATCGTAGATTCGATAAGTAATATCAGAGGTTTGCTGAATTTCGGCTAATAGAACTCCAGAACCAATCGCATGAACTCTTCCAGTAGGAATATAAAAAGTATCTCCTTCTTTTACTTTTTCAACATTTAAAATAGAGGTAATAGTTGAATTTTTAAGATGTTTTTTATAAGTTTCTTTTGAAACTTTTCCTTTAAAACCAGCAATTAGCTCAGCTCCTTCGTCTGATTGCATAATATACCACATTTCATTTTTTCCAAATGAATCATGTCGTTCTTTTGCCAATTCATCACTAGGATGAACCTGAATTGATAACGGTGTTTTAGCATCAATAAATTTAATAAGTAATGGAAATTCATCACCGTAAGTTTCATAAACATGCTTTCCAACAAAATCTCCTTTAAATTTTTGAATCAATTGTTTTAAAGTGAAACCTTCAAGATCTCCGTTTATAACTTTAGTTTCATCTCCTTTAACATCAGAGATTTCCCAAGATTCACCAATGTTTTGGTCGTTATAATTTTTATTTAAAACAGTTTTTAATTTTTCACCACCCCAAATACGATATTTATAAAGTGGCTCAAATTTTAAAGGATATAAGTTCATTTTTTTTGTATAGAAAAATTGATAATAATAATTGTAAAATAAATTTTAGAAGACAAAAATAAATGAATAAATATGTAAAATTCAATGATATTTATGCAATCATTGATATTTTAAATAAAAAAGTAGTTATTATAAAGTTAATGCTACTCCCCAAAGGTTTTAGGGCCTTGCATATTTTCATCCATTTCTCTTTTTAAATCAACAGCTTGAATATAAGTAGATATTTTACTTCTTACAAAATACAAAATTAACAGTACAACTACAGCAATTGGTACCGTGTAAATAAATTCAACATTATCAACAACTTCTTCACTATCATTAATTATTGATACTGTTTGAAAAATATAAACTGATATTGGTATAATCAGCGCGTGAACCCACCAATGTTTATTGGTTAAAAACCAAATGAAAAGAAAAAATAAAGGTGCTAATTTTGAGAATAATATATAAATGTAAGTTTGAGCATATGTATATTGTCCACCTTTTATAGTACCGAAGAATGTGCTGTAATTTTCAATATTCTCATCTATAAATGCATGAATATAAAGTAAATATGGTATAAAAATGATCATTACAATAATGATACTTCCTATAAGTAATGAGGATTTTTTTGTATTCTTAATCATTGATCGGGGTATTTAATCAATAAATATATAACTATAAATTAATATTTCAAATTAAAACAACAGAAAACCACAAAAAAATAAATTCTTTGTGGTGTCAAATTTTTAAATAAAAAATAAGTGTTATATGTTGTTAAAAACTTATTTATCCGTTTCTAGGAACAACAATTCTGTCTTTTCTAATAGCTTGATCGTCTGAAGAAGTGATAGTTAAAACTGTTACTGCAACAAAAGCAGATACCATAAGCAATCCGAAAATTAATTTTAATTTTTTCATTATTTGTAAGAATTAAATGATTAGTAAGAACCTCAAATTTAGAAAAAACTTACGTTTAATCAAAAAATGTCCTGCTTTATTTTTAACTATTTTTAAAAATAAAGAAAATTTAAACTTTTAATCATCTCTATTACAGTTATTTAATTTGTAATTTGAGTTGAAAACGTTTCAAAATTTTAATAAATAAAACTTCTATTTTGGAGATAATTAAAAGCAAAACTGACTTATTTATCAATAAAATTGGGTATTCTACTGTCAAAATCAGTGAATTACAAATTCTCTCCGTAAAAATTTGCAATTATAGGGACGCTCTTACAAAACAAAGGTATAATAAATATTAATGTTTACCAAGTATTTATAAAAATATGCATTTTATGTGTTAAATCGTGTATTTTGTTTATTTTTCTAAGAGTAGAAGGTTGCTTTTTTACCTCTTGAAAATCCAATAAGGCAAATTCCAAATTCTTTTGCAAAATCTACAGCCAAAGTTGAACAAGCTGAAATAGCAATTACATAAGGTATTTTAGCAATAAAAGCTTTAGAGATTATTTCATAAGAAACACGGCCGCTCACTAATAAACAATTTGCATTTTTAATAGATTGGTTAATTAGAAGTTCTCCAATAACTTTATCAACTGCATTATGTCTGCCAATATCTTCTTTAACATTTATTAATTCGTAAGAAGAATTGAAAAGTGCGGCTGCATGTGATCCTCCGGATAATTCAAAAGTTTCTTGTTGTAGTTTCATTTCCGAAAACATTGTTTCAATTTTATGAGAGTCAAAATTAAAAGTAGTTACTAATTTTTTTCCTTCGACCGAAATATCTTCTAGTTTTTGCTTTCCACAAATTCCACAGGAAGAAACCGAAAGTAATGTGCGTTTGTTTAAATAACCTTTACCTAAAAGTACTTTTGAAATTTTAGTATTAATTATTGAAAATCCATTTTCACGTTTTTCTATTATTTCAAACTCCAAATTTTCTTTGTTTTTATAAATGTCTTCAGCATAAAATAAACCACGAATTAATTCAAAATCATCTCCAGGAGTTCTCATTACAACCGTATATGGTTTGCTATTAATGTTAATTTGTAGAGCAGCTTCAACAACTAAAGCATCTTTAACTTTTTTTGAGTCACCATTATTTAGTTGTAATCCTTCGTAAATTAATGTTTGCATATATTTTTGTTAAACACGTTCAAAATCAACTGCTACTACTTTGTATTCCGGAGTCATAGTTTCTTTGTCTCCAACGCTTCCTGTAATAATATTGATAAATACTTCAGGTTGATGGAAAGTAGTTCTTAAAACGCCTCTTTTAACGTTTTTAGAGTATTTTATTGGAATGTTGACACTTCCTCTATCAGAAAAAATTCGAACCATCTCATTGTCTTCAATTCCTTTCGCCTTTGCATCTCTTGGATGAACTTCTAAAATATCTTTTGATAAAATAATTTGGTTGTCGGTTCTTCTTGTCATTGTTCCAGAATTGTAATGTTCTAGTTCTCTTCCTGTTGTTAAAATAAATGGATATTTATTACCATGTGAAACAATTTCTGGAGATTCTTCAAAATCAAAATGATGAAAAGTTCCTGTTCCTTTTTTGAAATGTCCATCAATATGAAGCATTGGTGTATCAGTACCATCTTCTTTTATAGGCCATTGCAATCCATTTTCACCTAAGCGTTCCCAGGTTAAACCTTTCATAAAGGGAATAACATCTGCAATTTCTTCAATTATTTTAGCAGCATCATAAGTTGAACCTGTTGGTTGATTATAGCCCAAACGGCTCATAACATCAATAATAATTTGTCCGTCTGGTTTAGTATTTCCAATAGGTTCAATAACTTTATTTACGCGTTGAACTCTTCGCTCTCCATTTGTAAATGTTCCATTTTTTTCAAAATAGGAAGAAGCAGGTAAAACCACATCAGCCATTTTAGTGGTTGCAGTCATAAATAATTCTTGTACTACAATTAATTCTAAATTTTCAAAAGCTTTGATGCTATGGTTCGTGTTTGGATCTGTCATAATGGTATCTTCCCCCATAATATACAGCGCCTTTAATTTTCCATCAATAGCGGCATCTAACATTTCAGGAATTTTTAAACCTTCGTGTTCTGGCATTTTTAGAACCCCATATTTTTTTGCATAATATTTTTGAACTTCAGGTTTGTTAATATCCATATAACCAGCTCCTTGATGTGGTTGTACTCCCATATCTGCTGCTCCTTGCACGTTATTTTGTCCACGTAAAGGATTTAAACCAACTCCATTTCTACCAACATTACCAGTCATCATTGCCAAATTAGACAATAACATTACGGTTTTACTTCCTTGATAGTGTTCTGTAACACCTAACCCGTGAAATTCCATAGCACTGTTGGCTTTTGCATAAGCAATGGCAGCTTTTTTTACCAATTCTTTAGAAACACCTGTAAGTGTTTCTAATTCACTCATATTAAGATTTTCAACATGTTTTTTAAACGCTTCATATTTTTCAGTATAAGAATCTATAAAATGCTGATTTACTAAATTTTCTTTAATAATATAATGCGCCATCATATTTAAAATTGCCACATTAGTTCCTGGTCTAATTTGTAAATGATAATCCGCCAATTCTGCTAAAGAAGTTTTGATAGGATCTACCACAATTGAGGTAATCCCTTTCATAAAAGCCTGTTTTATTTTAGCGCCAGTTACCGGATGACCTTTCACAGGATTAGCACCAAACAAGAATATAGCATCGGTTTGTTTTAAATCTTCTATTGAATTTGTTGCTGCTCCTGTACCAAATGATTGTTGCATTCCAAAAGCGGTAGGAGCGTGGCAAACACGCGCACAACCATCAATATTGTTAGTTCCAATAGCAACCCGTATCATTTTTTGCATTAAATAATTTTCCTCGTTAGTGGCTCTTGATGAAGAAAATCCACCGATGGAATCAGGTCCATATTTCGTTTTGATGTCAATTATTTTTTTTGCAATAAAATCATAAGCTTCATCCCAAGTAGCTATTTCAAATTTGCCATTCTTTTTAATCATTGGCTCGTGAAGTCTATCTGGATGGTCGTAAAATTGAAATGCAAAACGACCTTTTAAACAGGTGTGCCCTTGATTTACTTCAGCAGTCTCTGGCGCTTGAATTCCTCTAATTTTTCCATCAATTACTGAAACATCTAACTGACAACCAACGCCACAATAAGTGCAAGTAGTTCTCACTGTTTTATCTGCAATTAAAGTTTTGGTTTCAAATTTATCGGTTAAGGCTTCCGTTGGACACGTTTGCACACAAGCACCGCAAGAAACACAGGCAGATTCATCAAATGAAGTATCAAAACCTTTAATAATATTGGTTGCAAATCCACGCCCCGACATTCCTAAAATCATTTCACCCTGAATTTCTTCACAAGCTCTTACGCATCTATAACAATTGATGCATTGTGATAAATCCGATTTTATGTAAGGATGTGCTCTGTCTGGCTGAATATCAAAATGATTAGCGCCTTTGGGATAACGAATGTCTGGAATCCCAATTTGTGCAATAGTTTCTTGAAAAGGAGTTGCTTTTTTGTCTTTTGAAGGAAATATTTTATCCGCTGGATAATCTGTTAACACCAATTCAACAATATTTTTACGCAAGCGTTTTATTCTTTCAGTATTTGGATAAATATAAAATCCTTCAGAAATAGGAGTGTGGCAAGATGCCATTGTTTTTGTTTTTCCATCTTTTTCACGAGCAACTTCCACAGAACAAATTCTACAAGATCCAAAATTTTCCAAACGATCATCTTGGCACATAGTTGGAATGGCTTCCTTATTTTTTTCAATTCTTCGAACAAATTCTAAGATGGTTTCACCTTGAATAATATCATATGCTATGTTGTTGATATATGCCTTCATATTGATTTTAGTTAGAAGTAAAATAGTGTTTTAGTTCTTCTTCAAAATATTGCAATGCATTTTTTATAGGCAATGGAACTCCACCACCTAAAGCGCAAAGCGACCCAATTTCAAGGGTTTCTAATAAGTCATCAAATAATTGTCTGTCAATTTTATAGCTTGAGGTTTGAGCTTTTTGAAGCATTTCCATTCCTCTAAACGATCCAATTCTGCAAGGGTAACATTTTCCACAAGATTCATCAGAGGTAAATTCCATTAAATGTTCTAAAAATTTCACCATTGGAAAATCAGTTGGAATAGAAACCACACTTGCGTGCCCTAATAAAAACCCATTGGAATTTAAAGATTCAAAATCCAACGTTAAATCTGCTATTTTATGCATTGGTACAATTCCGCCTAAAGGTCCACCAATTTGAAATCCTTTTATTTTAGATTTAAATCCGCCTCCAAATTCGCTAAAAATAGTGTGTAAATCTGTTCCCATTTCAATTTCATACATTCCGGGTTTGTTGAAAAAACTATCTAACGATACTAATTTAGTTCCTGTTGACTGTTTGGTTCCAAGTTTTGCAAAAGCTTCCCCGCCGTTTTCTAAAATCCAATGAATATTTGCAAACGTTTCAACATTACTTAAAACCGTTGGTTTGCCATACAAACCATATTGTGCAGGATAAGGTGGCCGAACTCTAACTTCAGGACGTAAGCCTTCAATAGAGTTTAAAAGTGCTGTTTCTTCACCACAAACATAAGAACCTTGTCCTCTAATTATTTTGAATTTAAAATCGCCAATTAAGTTTTTTTCTTTCAATTCATTTATGGCTTCTCCAACAATTTTAATCGAATCTGGATATTCACCTCTAATATATAAAACCCCGGTATTTGCACTAACAGTTAACCCGGAAAGATACATTCCAAACAATACTTTATGAGCTTGGTGCTCCATTAAATACATATCCGAATATGCGCCAGGATCACCTTCGTCTGCATTACAAACTATATATTTTTTAGGATTTGACTCTTTAATTACGGCATCTAATTTGAACCAAAAAGGAAATCCAGCACCACCACGACCTCTTAAATTTGAGGTTTTTAGCTCTTGAATAACTTGCTGCGGTTTCTCTTTGAATTTTTCGGCTAATGAATAAAAATTGGAAATATTTTCAATTTTAGAAGTTAATATTGGTGTTGTGTTGCACCCAATATTATAGTTATTTTCTTGGTGTTTTTTATCGGATATTATACTTGAAAGTTCTTTCTCATTTGTTGCCGAATAAGTCTTGCTATCAAACATAAATGCATTGCTAGAATGGCAACGGCCCACACAGGCAGCGTGACCTATTTCACTTTTATCAAAATAATTTTCAATATTTTTTTTAAGTTTACTTTGAGTATTTGCCATCATACAAGCAGTTCCACTGCATACATGAATTTTTTTGTTTCGATTTTCTTCACGTGTAAAATCATAAAATGAGGCTGCGCCAACAACAACTGAATCATCAATCATAAAACGTTTTGCCAGTTCTTGAAAATCTTCCTTTGAAACATTTTTTTGAGATAAACCTGCTATATTTTCGAATAAATTATCATTTAATTCTTTTCTTGAAGATAATGCACGTATGTTTTTATTAGCCATATCGATAAAGTCTGATTAGCTAAAAATAGTAAAATTAAATGAGGTTTTTGTTTAAACCTTTTCACAAATTAAAACGATATGTTCACTATTACAGTTAGTTGTGAAAAATAGATACTGATTTCCGCCATCTTTTAAACCTGTTTTTTTTCGAATTTGAGCAACAGTTTCTGGAAAGTTTCTGGTTGTAATATTTGCTTTTTTTGAAGGGATTAATTTCTTAAGCTGTTTTTTATCGTAGGAAATACAATTCTTTATCTCAAAACTTCTTCCGGGAAAATCAATTACATTTTGTGAAGTGTATAAATGAGATTGTGAGTGGAGTTTGTCAATTTTAAGTTGTTCCGAAATTTGATTGAATCCTCCAGATTTTAAAATAGCTGCATTTGGTTCGAACAAATATTTTTTAGGTTCAGAAAACGTTGCTTGACTTTCTTCATTAAAAGTGAAATTAAAATTATGTATTTCTTTTTTATTGAAGTTAGTTGTCTTAATTTTAATTTGTTGAGTGTAGTTTTTTTGTAGTAAAAACAATAATTCTTTTACTTCATTTTCAACAGCTACAATATGTATTTCTTTTACAAAATTTAATTCATTAATGGCACTGGTGATATCTAAAATGGGAGAAACCTTAATTAATAAATGATCCGATTTTTCAAATAAAACAGCTAAGTTTTCAGGAATATTAGGCAAACAATCTTTTAATAAAAACACTTTTCCTTTTGCATCATTTCTTCGTGATGGATCTGTAAAAATCCAATCGAATTTTTCATTTGAATTTTTCAAAAACTCGATTCCATCATCAATTTGAGTTTTTATATTTTCAGCATTTAACTGTTCGTAATTATGAGAAACAATTTCAGATAATTCCTTATTAATTTCACAATGTGTTACCTCTTTAATTTTTTGTGAAAAATAATAGGCATCCACTCCAAAACCACCTGTAATATCTATTAATGAGTTCCCTGAAACTAAATTAGCTTTATATTTTGCTGTAGTTTCAGAAGAAGTTTGCTCTATGTTTAATTTATTTGGATAATAGATGTTTTCTGCTGAAAACCAGGTTGGGAGTTTGCGTTCACATTTGTTTTTTGTTATAATTTGTTCCGCAATTTCCTGTATGGAAACATTAACAAACGGACTGCCTTTTAAAACGAGTTTTGTGATATCCGATTTTAAATTAGAATTAATAAATTCTTGAATTTTTTTATTTAAAATATTGCTATTCAAACTATTGATTACTTAATTCTATAAGTTTTGTAATTGTTCTCCAGTTTCTTGTGGTAGCTGCAGAATTTAACTTTTTTTGAAAAAGATTATTGGTTAGCTTAGTTTTAGCCTGACCATTTGGACAATGTAAATACACGCTGTTTTTATGAATAATAAATTCGTCATCACTATTTATAACGAGTGTTTCAATTTGATGTTTTTTGCTCAAATCTGGTTCATTATTTAATAAAGTAAGGTGTAATTTTGAAATATCCATAGCTGAATCCTTTGCAAGAAATGGATTTGAATTAAATATAGTTGTCAATTCATTTTTTGTTAACACTAAAACATTAACGTCATATTCAAAATGCTTCGAAATAGCAGCAACTATTGTGTCTTCAAGAAGCTGTTGTTCCTTAATACTAGACTTAAAAAGTACATTTCCACTTTGTATATATGTAATTACATCATAATAACCTAAGTTTATAAACAGTTGTTTCAATTCAACCATTTTAATAATATTTTTCCCAGATACATTTATGCCTCGTAACAGCGCAATATAAGTTGTCATTTATTATAAGTTTTTGGTAAGTGATTTTACAATTTTGTTATCCGCTAAAAAGGCTTTCAAAATCACTTTAATTGCTGTGTAAGTTGGTATGGCCACAATCATTCCTGAAACTCCAAATAAAACACCGGCAATCATAATAACCAGAAAAATTTCTAAAGGATGTGATTTTACACTATTTGAAAAGATAAGCGGCTGACTTAAAAAATTGTCAATTAATTGTGCAAAAACATAACCAATCATCACATAAATTGTGGTTGGTAAAATTACGGTTTGAAAATCTTGACCAAGATTACTACTCATTGATAAAAACAACATGATTAATCCGCCAATTAATGGTCCAATATATGGAATTAGGTTTAAGAGTGCACATAAAAATGCGATTACAATTGCATTTTCAATTCCAAAAATCAGCAGTGTAATTGTGTAAATTACAAAGAGAATAGTAATTTGAAAAACCAAACCTATAAAGTATCTTGAAAGTAAATGGTTGATAGTTGACAGTGATTTTTTAAGTTTATTTTCATTTTTATCACTTACCAAAACATAAATGGAATTTTCCATAATATGCGTGTCTTTCATTAAAAAAAAAGTGATGAAAAGTACTGAAAATAATGCAATACTAAGGTTACCAAGAGTACCAATTACAGAGTTTAAAAGATTTGGAATGGCTGTTAAATTTTTAAATAAATCAGCATTTTTTAATTCGTTTAAAACATCAATATTATGGGCTAAAAAGTAATCGTTAATTTGATTTAACAAATGTTCAATATTAGTTTGAAGCTGATCAATATTTAGTAGCGATAAGTTTTCACCTTGTTCAATTATTAAAGGAATAAACATACTTATCAATCCAGAAAATATTCCCAGAAACAATAACATTGTTGAAATTACTGCTAAAGTATTTGGGAATTTTAACCTCCCTTTTAGAAATTTAATAATTGGACTTCCAATTAAAGATATTACAGCTGCAATTGCAATATAAATTAGAATAGATTGAATTTTAAATAAAAAAAAGAGCAATAAAAATACACCAATAAGTATGGCAATAGCTTTTAAAATTCCGTTTGTAATTGTGTTTGAAGTCATTTTTATTTTTTCTAGTTATAAAGGTATGAATTTTATTAAAAACCAATGGCTTTATCATCCCCACGATAATCGGCTCCACCTTCTAATTTCCCATTAGGTAATTTTAAAATAGCATCAACTTTACCAATAATTTTTGAATCTTCCTGATTAATTTTATAACCTTTTTCTTCAAGTTCTTTAATTAATTTTTCATTAAATCCAATAGGTTCCATTGTAATTACATCTGGTAACCATTGATGGTGAAAACGAGGTGCATTTACGGCTTCCTGCATTCCTAAATTAAATTCATAAACATTTAAAATAGTTTGCATTACACAGGTTATAATAGTTGATCCACCTGGAGAACCCAAAGACATAAATAGCTCATTGTTTTTTTCAACAATTGTTGGCGTCATAGAACTTAGCATTCTTTTTTCAGGCTGAATTGCATTTGCTTCTGCACCAATTAAACCAAACATATTTGGAGTTCCTGGTTTAGAACTAAAATCGTCCATTTCATTATTTAATAAAAAACCTCCTTCAGTTACGTACACTTTAGAACCATAAGCTCCATTTAATGTGGTTGTTGCTGAAATTGCATTCCCAAATTGATCAATAATAGAGTAGTGGGTAGTTTCATCACTTTCATAACCAGAGATGTTGCCGTGCTCCACATTGGAGGATGAAGTAGCTTTGTCCCAAGAAAAATCAGCCATTCTTTTTTGAACATAGTTTGATGAAATTAATGTGTCAATTGGAATTTTTACAAAGTCCGGATCGCCTAAATAATAAGATCTATCTGCATAAGCTCTTCTTTCGGCTTCTGTTATTAATTGAATGGATTTTAATGTGTTATGTCCAAATTTAGCAATTTCAAAAGGTTCTATAGCTTTAAAAATCTGAGCATTACAAATACCTCCGCTTGAAGGAGGCGACATTGCAATAATCTTTAAATCTTTATAGGTAAACTCAATTGGATTTCTCCATTTTGCTTCATATTTTTCTAAATCTTCTGAAGTAATAATTCCTCCTAATTTTTGAACATAATTTACCAACATTTCGGCGGTTTCACCTTTATAAAAACCATCTCTTCCATTATCTCTAATTCTTTCTAAAGTTTTAGCCAATTCAGGATATTTAATAGTGTCGTTTTCTTTCCAATCAGCGTCAAAAATTATTTGAGTATCGTTAACTTCAGAAAAATATTTTCTGTATTTAAGGAGTCTCTCGGCCTGTTTTTTAGTAACAATTACACCTTTTCTGGCTAAATTTATTGAAGGCTGAATTAATTCTGAAAAAGGTAAAGTTCCAAATTTTTCGTGCACTTTAAATAAGCCATCAACAGTACCAGGAATACCAATTGCCATTGCTCCTAAAGTACTTTTTCCTTTTATTATTTCTCCGTGTTCATCTAAATACATATTTTTTGAAGCCGCAAGAGGTGCTTTTTCCCGATAGTCTAAAGCTCCGGTTTTGCCATTATTTGTGCGGTAAACCATAAAACCACCGCCACCTATATTTCCAGCAAATGGATATGCCACTGCCAAGGCTAATTCTGTGGCAATCATTGCATCAAAAGCATTTCCACCTTTTTTTAAAATTGCTGTACCAATTAGAGAAGCTTCTTCTCTTGCTGAAACGACCATTGCACTATCGGCAATAACACCAGTAATTCTACTTTTTTCAGGAGGATTATTTTTGCATTGAAATAATAAAAATGCTAAAAGTATTACAGTACTAATTTTTCTCATTTTGATAATAAAAAGCTTGTTTTTTCGTCAGTAAATTTTTCTAATTCTTTAAAATATAATGTAAAATCTTCTTCAAATTCTTTATAATACAATTTTAAGTCTTCAATGGCCAAATCCATTTTAGAAATTCCTTTGGTAAGTCTATTCATTCCTGCTAAAACCCGCTCCATTCCTTCTAAAGAAGCATAAGTAACTAGCCAATTATGCTTGATCATATTTGGTAGTAATTTTTGTAGTTCTTCTGGAAAGGATTGAATATTTTCAAGTAAAAAAGCATATATATATTTAGCATATAACGCTAAAGGAATTTCCGAATAATTTGCCCAATTTTTAGCCAAATAATGATCGTACAATAAATCGATAATTACGCCATCATAGTGTCTGTAACGCTTGTTTAAACGGTGCATACTTTTTCTAACAATTGGGTGTGAATCAGTAAAGGTGTCAATTTCTCTATGTAACAAGATCCCTGCTTTAATTTCATGAGGATAATTTTTATAATCACTACCTTTTATGGCATCAGAAATAAAATTTCCAATTAATATATTTTTGTTTTCTTTTGAAAGGTATAAATGTGCTAAAAAATTCATAGAATTATTTTAAAACAATGATACAAAAAAAACCGCCATTGGCGGTTTTTAAATCTTTAATATTTTGATAAATGTTAGCTTTTTAGCATCACAGACTACAATAATATTTTAAAAATTTGATCATTTATAAACTCTGTATTTAAGATTCTTTTTTACAATTCTTTAGCCTCTTTAACCAATTCTTTAAAAGCGGCTTTAAAACCGTGCTCATCGTTTAAGTTGGTTGAATTTAACCAATTTATAATTGTATTATAATTACTTGTTCCTTTATATTCTGAATCAGAAAGCAACATAGAAAATGAAGCAACACTTGATGTGAATTTCATAAAATCAGTTGATTGATTAAATGTTTTTCCAGTATCAAATATTTCTAATTCTAAAGGATTACTTGTGTCTGAGTCTGGATTTTTATATCTAAAGTCAATTGTAAATGTTGGAGTATTAGGAGAGTTTGTATTATTTTTTGGAATAATTTCATAAAGCACTGTTACATTTTGATTGGATCCAATTTCGCCAGCATCTTTTTGGTCATCTTCAAAATCTTCATTTTCGAGTGCTCTATTTTCATAACCTATTAATCTATAAGCTTCAACATTATTAGGATTAAATTCAACCTGAATTTTAACATCTTTTGCAACCGTATAAAATTTGTTATAATCGTAAATAAATACTTTTTTTAGTTGTTCTAAATTATCAATATATTCATAAGTACCATTACCATTATTTGCAATTTGTTCTAAAGATGCATCATTTAGATTGCCACGACCAACTCCTAAAACAGTTAAAAAAATACCTAATTCCCTTTTTTCTTCTATTAATTCTATTAACTCTTCCTGACTGGAAGGTCCTACATTAAAATCTCCATCTGTACCAATTACAATTCTATTATTTCCATTGGCAATTAAATGTTGTTGTGCAATTTCGTAAGCCGTAATTATTCCTTCAGCGCCTGCAGTACTTCCACCTGAACCCAATGAATTAATTGCATTTTTAATTTTTTGTTTTTCATCTCCAGATGTAGATTCTAACACAACACCGGCAGAACCTGCATAGGTTACAATTGCAACTCTATCGTTGCTCGATAATTCGTCAACAAAATACTTAAATCCATTTTTTAAAAGTTCTAATTTGTCTTCACTTCCCATTGAGCCTGAAACATCGATTAGAAAAACAAAATTTGAAGCAGGTAGGTTTTCTTTGGAGATAGGTTTTCCTTTTAACCCAATCCTAACTAATTTATGAGTACCGTTCCAAGGGCATTCGCTTACTTCTCCGTTTAGAGTAATTGGGTGTGAAGTATTGTTAAATTTATAATCTAATTGAAAATAATTTAGAAGTTCCTCTGTTCTTATTGCTCCTTTTGGAGGAAGTTGTTTGTCTTGTTGAATGAATCTACGTACGTTGGCATATGAAGCCCCATCTGCGTCTGTTGAAAATTTTGAAACTGGATTTTCAGCTACATTCATAAATGGGTTTTCTGTGTATTCATTGTATTTATCTCCAGGTAAAGAAATTGCAGGAAACCCTTCGTATTGACTAGAATAGGAATTAGTATCTACTAATTCGTTCTCCAAAGTGTCACAAGAAATTAACCCAAGAAATATGGAAAAGGTTAAAATTATAATCTTTTTTGTACTTAGTATAAGTTTGGTGCTATTTTTCATATTGGTATTTTTTGGTATTAATGAGTTTATTTACAATACGCAATATGAAAGAGAAACGCTACATTCAATTATGAATAACATATAAAAATGTATTTATTTTTTTTGGATGTCTGATTTAAAAACAAAAGATTCCGCCATTGGCGGAATCTTTTGTTTTACTGTTACTTAAAAAGAATCGGAGATTTTTCGGACGAAGCAAATCGTTTGTTGAATGTTTGTCGGTTTATACTAAATCCGATTTGAGCATAAATTTTATATAGTGTTAGCCTTTGTTTTCCTTGAATTTTAACTTTTTTTAGTTTCCGAAAATATTCCCTCCCATTATTATTAATTTCGATGAAACAAGCCGAAATTCACTAATTTGAATAAAACGCATCTTTAACTTGTCGCCAAGTAACCAATATAATATTTTCCTCTTTAAGAATATTTTTACAAGTATCACTTGTAAAAAAATCAAAATCTTTCTGTCTCCATTCATTACCCCATTCGGTATTATCAATATTCATGCCTTTCATTTCATCATTATTGTAGGCTGTATGAATCAAAAAAGTCGATAAACCAGGTTTTAAATTTTTAATTGCATTGATATAATAATCTTCTGGTCCCTTGATGTATTCTTCCGGCATAATAGTTAAAACCTCCTCCAATAAAATTTGTATATCATACTTCCTAAGAAGTTCTTCAGGAACAGCTTGTTTAGTTGCAAGAACTGGTAACTTATATAATTTTCCCATTTTTAAATAAACTTCTATTAATTCTTCAGACTGAAACAAGCAGTTCATATGGCTATCTAAGTGAGTAGGTTCGAATCCCATGGAATACGCCCTGTCAATTTGTGCCTTTAATTCCACCTCTACTTCTTTAACATTCACAGTTGGTGTACATCCTTCATGAAAATATCCAAATTCATTAATTAAACTGGGGACTTTTTCGATAGAACTAACAGGTCCCCATCTATAATTTTTCCATTCTGAAGATAAAACCAAGTGCAAACCAAAATCATGAGTTGTAGCATTTTTTTTGGCGTAGTTGGCAACTTCTAATACCCATGGTGTAGGCATCATCAAACTTGCCGAATTTACAGAACCATTTTCTATGGCCTCGATAGAAGCCATGTTTTCAGAATGAGATACACCTAAGTCGTCTGCATGAATAATTAGCAGTTTTGCATTTGCAGCGTAACCTAATTTAGTTGCAATATTATCCTGTGCTTTAACCGAAAACGCAATCAATATGAAGATTGATGCCAAAGCTAATCTACTAACATATATAAAGCGTTTTCTTTTAATAATTTCTTTAGTTTTCATTGTTTCGAATTTGTTCTGTTTATGAATTTTTTATTAAGCAATTGAATCATTAGTTTCTTAATTAGTCATAATGAAGGCTAACGGTTTAGGGTTATGATTTGTGCGACTGGAAAATCGGAGATTTTTCGGTTGTAGCAAATTGTTAGTTGAATGTTTGTCAGTTCGTTATTTGGTTCAAATGTGAGCATAAATTTTATGAGTTGTTGGCTTTGAGTGCTTTTCCAATCATTTTGTAAATTAATCAGATTTAATTTCTAATCCGATAGAGTAGAAGTCAAACTGAAATTTGTCTTTTTAGTCAAAATTAGTCACTTAATTTCCTCCAGAATATTGATAAATCAATCAGTATTCGTTGCTCAAATCCGAAATTGTACTCAAATCTGATAACTTTATATTTTCTGATTTCTTCCAATAGTGAAATATAATAAAGCACCGAATAAATTTAGAAATAGGACTACTAATGTCCAAACAATTTTATTGTTTCCCCTAAATTCACTTTTTAAAATATCAATCAAAGCGAGAATTGTCAAGATAATTCCACTAAATGCTAATAATAATATAATTGTTTGCCAAATTCCAACCATTCCTAAATATGTCATCTTTTTCTTTTTTATTAATAATATTATTTAAATTTCTGTTTGTCGGGCATGTCTCGTCCTGAAATATGGCTACAGTTAAAATTGATAATTAAGCTGATAATTTATATACCATATTCGGTGTTTTAAAGTCTAAAGATAAGTGTAATCTTATTTCGTTGTATAATTTAATTGCATTTTTTGCAGCTCTTTTTGCGTGTGCAGTATTCATAAAGGTTTGGTCTAGATAAAATTCATCTTTCAATATTCCGTTAACTCTTTCAGCTAGTGCATTTTCGTAGCAATGATTTTCCTCTGTCATACTAATACTTATTTTGTTTCTTTTAAGGATTTTGGAGTATACATTGCTGCAATATTGAATTCCTCTGTCTGAATGATGAATAAGTCCTTTAATGTTTTTAGCTTGATATATGGCCTTATTAAGAGCTCTTACACAACCTTTAAGTTCTAAACTATCACTCAGGTCGTATCCTACAATTTTGCGAGAATACATATCTGTAATAAGTGCTAAATAACAGAATCCATTTAAGGTTCTGATGTAAGTTATAGCTGCCCAAACTTGATTAGGTTTCGTGACTTCCATATCTTTTATTAGATTGTTATACTTATAAAATCTGTGATAAGAATTTTGTAGTTCTACAACTATATTTCTTCCTTAATGTTAGCATACTATTCTCTCTAAGTACTTTAAATAGAGTATCTCTACCTACTTTTAGGTTTTGTTTTTGAAACTCCAGGTTCAAAGATCTGATAAGTTTTCTAACGCCTTCTCTAGGTAAGGATTTACGTCTTTTCTTAACGATCTGAATGATTTTTTGCGCTATTAGAATACGTTTATCAGCTCTGTTTTTGTATTTATAATAAGCATCTCTTTTGAGATTAAAACATTCACAAATATTAGAAATTGATGCAAATCCTTTGTATTTATCTACTGCAATACCTAAAGCTAAATATTTAGTTTTTTTTTAAGTTCTAATACACTTTTATAGCCTAGTTTTTTAGCAGCAACTTCTAAATAAGATTCTTCTACCATTTGGTCTAAGTCTTTTTTCAGCAATAGTTTTTTGAGTTGTTCAATCTCTTTTTGAAGTGCTTTAATACGTGATATTTCATCATTAGTTTCTACCATAACTCTTGTGTTCATAAGGTCTTTACGGTCATACTTCTTAATCCATTCATTGATGGTAGTAGGAGCAATACTATAGAGTTTTCCTAGTTGATACTTATTATACTTTCCAGTTGTAAGTTCGGCTAAAATTTTTAATTTGAAAGGTTCGCTGTAACGTCTGGTTACTCTGTCGTTTTTATACATAACTGTTTTGAATTATGTAGCCTTATTTCAGGACGGGTCATTATTAAATACAACGTGTTTGTGTATGGAAATTAGCGGATTTTAATGTTTTACCTTTCCAGAAAGAAAGATACTCAATTAAACACAAAAACGGTTTAGGTAATTACCTAAATCGCTATTTTTTATATACGTTGTTTCAGTCAGTTTTTAATTCTTTTCATACTCTAATCCAAACCCAAATTCAAATAATGGATTTTCGCTATCATACGGCACATCCGTTTTTTGATTTTCTACGGCTTGCATAGAAGACGGCAACTCGAAAGGTAGCTTTCCTTGCGGTGCAGTATTTCCAAAAAGCACTTCACAAACCGATTTATCACTTGCACCATAATTGGCAATTAGAGCCGTCGCGGCATTGGTAATTTCAGGAATGACAGCAGGTCTATCTAAATAAATATCAACAACTGTTGGCACTTTATTCAATAAATCTAAAATTCGTTGCTTTTCATCGCCTTTAAAATCTAAATCACCATGATGAAAACCTTTTGCCATAGGTACATTTGTTTCTGCAGGATACCACGGCGTATTTAATCTGATTATAGCAAAATCAGCCGCTTCGGGTGTCACAACTACTTCGGCGTAGTTTGCTACCGTTGTACTATCTATGTTTTCGATATATACCTTAAATTTATTTTGTGCTAATGGCAATGTTGATTTATCATTTTTTAAAAGTGTCATGGAGATCTTTTGTGTTTTCTCTCCTAATGCTATTGATGATTCTTTACCAATAACTTCATTGACTTTCGTTTCATCTACAAAAGGGTTGTCAAACAAACCCAACTCAAATTTTTGTTTTAGCAAACGTCTTATAGAAACATCAATACGTTCTTCGGTCAGTTTACCTTCTTTGACCAATTGAACAATCAACTCTGGTCTATTTTCACCGCCAAACTGGTCACAACCTGCTTCAATAATTTTCAACGCTCGTTCGGCAGCATTTAAATCTTCCACGCCCCATGCCCTTGCTTTCCAAACCACATCTGGTCCCATTGGGCGGTCTGAAATTAAACCCCAATCGGTGCAAACGACACCAGCGTACTTATATTTCTCTCTTAACAAAGTGGTAATGATGGTTTTGTTATACGACATTGCTACGTTCTCGTCCGTTTGGTCAGTCGGTACGCCATAATAAGGCATAATAGCAGCCGTATTGACTTCAAAAGCAGCCTCGAAGGGAATAAGGTGATAGTCAAAATTATCCCCTGGATATATTTGCCCTTTTTGAAATGAAAAATGTGGGTCTAAACCTTCTTTTTGTGGTCCACCTCCTGGGAAGTGTTTCGTCATACAAGCTACGCCATTGCTTAATTTGTCGCCTTGTAAACCTTTAATATAAGGTTTGACCAATCGAGCTGTTAATTTCGCATCTTCGCTAAAGTTTCCACTAATCCTGGCCCATCGAGGTTCAGTAGCCAAGTCAATTTGAGGATGTAATGCCTCTCTAATACCAATAGCCAAATATTCTTCACGGACTATATTTGCAAATTCCGCCACCAAGTTTTCGTCGCCAATAGCGGCAAATCCGGGCATTTCACAAAATTGAGCAAAACCCTTTGCACTCATTGAGAAAATGGTATTACTGAAGTGATGTCTCGGGTCTGAAGCGATAGTAATCGGAATACCTAATCTTGTTTTTTCAGCAACTTGTTGTGCATTATTATACCATTTTGCAAAAATATTTGGGTCACTAGGAATCGTCCAAATATTAAAATGTGTCATTTTTAGTTTGTCCATATTTTCAACAACGGAAGCCATTCGTGCCCCAGGGCCTTCAAGCCCTTCTTTGCCATCTGGTTTTCCGTCAGCACTAACAGGTGCACCATTAATGAACATCATACCTGCCTTTTCTTGCAAAGTCATTTGGCTCAACAAATCATCAATTCTCGCTTCGATAGGTTGATTGACATCTTCGTAAATGTCTAATTTTTCATTCCCATTTAAGTCCCTGAATGTTACACCATCTTTTTCGAGTAAAACTTGAGATTTTTGCTTTACTAATTCAAAATTTGAATTTTCTGTTGCTTCTTGCTTCGGTTCATTACAACCGATGAATAGTAAGAGTCCTAAAAAGACCACGATGAATTTATTCATTTTTGTATGATTTTATTTGATTTATTTAATGAGAAATTTTTTTAGAGGAATAACATAATGAGTGTTAGTATTATACCTCCAACAGCATAGTACATTCCTTTTTTGAAAAAAGGCATACTTGGCAAAAACATCCAAAATGCAGAAAGCACAAAGAAAAGCAATGACAATCCAAAAAAGATATTGAAAAAATAGAGTGGGCTATTCGTAGTTGCTTTGTGTAATCGCTCCATCTTTTCAAGTATAAATGGCAGTTTCATTTTTTTAACGGTTGCCACTCCCGTAGCTTGATTGTAATTGCCATCTTTAAAATATAAAACATCACCTTCTTGCTTCTCCACTTTTACTCCCATTCGCAACTTTGGACTTAATTCTCCACCTGTTAGATTGACTTCTAATTGTCGGGTTTCAACGGTTTCTGTTTTTAAAAAATTCGTTTCCCGAAAAATCATAATGATTCCACTAATGGCATACATAGCCATTACACCAGCTAAGAAAAACCCTAAATAGCGATGTAGTACCCTGGCTTTTAAACTTATTTGTCTGTTATTTAACTCCATATCTGTTATTTATTGAATATTTTATCAATTCGCACTATATTTTGTAACTCCTGGATAAACTTATCTTTATCTGATAGTTTACTTAAAAAATCTTGATTAGTTGCCGAAGTGATTTTAAAGGCATGCTTAAAAGTTTTTATTCCTTTTGATGTAAGAAATACACGTTTTGCCCTCGTATCTGTTTCGTGCTCTTTTCTTTCTATGAAGCCTTTTTTCTCAAGAGTGCGTAGCACTTTAGAAACCATCATAGTATCAGTATTACTGCGTTCTGCAATAGATTTTTGTGTAACAGTATTCGATTCTTTGAGCAACGACCTTAGTGATGATATGATAGCGAATTGAGTGTGCGTTAAATCAATTTCATCTAAAGCTCTATTTAACTGTCTTTGCCAAGTCATGGTTATCTGCCATAGTAAAAAGCCTAAATCATTTTCGGGCTTATCGGGGTCTGGTTCATGCTTCATATAATTTCCATTTATTAAAATGTTGTCGCAAATATAATATATACGACAACAATATGCAAATTTGTGGTTTTGATTTAAGTGAAAACTTGTATTTCAAGAAATAGGAGAAATGATTTGAAGGCAGAATGGAAGGGTAGTGTAGCGTGTTGCTTAGATAATAATCGATGGGTCAAAATTGACTGTAACGGCTAGTGTATGCGTAGTGGCGGACTTTGGAGATCTTATCTATCAACCCAAGATGATGTTGTTGCGAGCCACAAACCATGATATTTACTACTACTCCCGCCATTACGTATGACACATTGTTAGCAAACGTTTTATTTTGTATTTATTTTAAACAATCGATTCTTATTCAGTTTTTAGAATTCAATATATAGATTCATCATTAGTTATCAGTCTTTTTTGTTTTATTGGTTTCAGTTAATTGTTTTTCATTCCCTAATTCAACAATATAGGAATGCAAAAAATTAGCCGCGACAAGTAAATGATCAAAATCTATCAGCTCAATTTTATCCTTTGTTGTATGATGTTCCGGAAACCCACCGGAAGATAGCATAATTGCTGGTATTCCTTTTTTTATATAACTCCAAGAATCAACTTGGTCTTTAAGTGCATTTCTAAAGTTCTCATTTAAGTCATCATATTTAAAATTAGTTCCCCGGTAAGAGTTACTTACATAACTGAAAACATCATTGAACTGGGGAGCACCAATACCCCAAATACCGTTATAACCGCGGTTTTTACTGCCAATTTGTTCAATATTAATATTAAGTGAAATTTGATCTATTGGAATTGGAGGTCTTCTTAAAAAGTGCTTTGAGCCAACTAAACCATGTAACTCTTCTGCTGTATAAAGAATAAATATCACGGACCTTTTAGGCGGATTTAATGCAATTGCTTTGGCAGTTTCGAGTATAATAACACAACCACTTGCATCATCGTTTGCTCCATTATACACCTTATCTCCAATTTTGCCAAGATGGTCGAGGTGTGCACCAACAGTAAGATATTCATTTTTTAATATTGAATCTGTTCCAGGAGCAATTGCTATAATGTTATAACAATTAATCGGTTCCTTTTTGCAATTGATGGTAGCATTGAGTTTTGTGTCGTCTAAAATATATGAGTGATATTTACCTTCAATAGTAATAGGATTAAAGCTTTGTCCGGCAAAAAGTGTTTTAAGGATTTCCGGGCCTATAAGTATAGCAGGTAGAATAGGTTCAAGTGTTTCTTTTCTGTTCATTTCATCATCAGCGTAACTAAAATATTCTATGTAACTAAGACGTATAACATGCTCCCAGTTGTCAATCTTAGCTTTATAAGGTATAATAATCAATCCGGCAACTTTATGCTCAATAAGTATTTTAGTTCTCAGTGAATTACGTGTTTTACTATCAGAATATTTTTTACGTAGACTATCCGAGAATGTTGGAATTGAATTTTCCGGAGGTAAACCATCTAATAGAATTACCCATTTTCCTTTAATATCCAAATCTGCATAGTCGTCCCATCCTTTTTCTGGTTCACTTATGCCATAGCCAATAAAAGCAGGAGAAGTAATTTGATTATTTTCGCTTCCCTTTCCAATGTTTAAAATAACGAAGTTATTGGTCGAATGGTCAAAGGTATTATCCTCTCCGTTTTTTCTGATTGTTAACGAGGTAGATTTATAATTATCTCGTATTAATGGTACAGGCTGGAAAAAGGATTTCTCACCTTTTTCATTAATCCAACCTGGTTTTAATCCTGCTTCCTGAAAAACAGTCACAGCATAATCTGCCGCTTTTCTATATCCGGCTGATCCTGTAAGACGACCTTCGGTTGCATCAGATGCGATAGCATCCATATGTTTTCGCAAGGTTTTTATCCCAATGGATTCTATATTCTGAGCAAGGATATTTCCTTCGGTGAAGAAAAATAGAATAGAAAATATCCCTATTAAGTAATTTCTAATTAATATGTTTTTCATTTTACCTTTTTTGCAGTCCAGTCGATGTTGCCAGCACTGATTAAAGTAAACGAGTCACTATTTGTAAATTCAAATTGAACATCGAATCCTTTAAGAAAAAACTTATTCTCCGATTCGGGATATAATGTTACATTAGGCAAACCTTCGCCAGAAAATTTCAAAACGCCATCACCTTTAACAATTGTATGTTCTCTACCATCCGAATCTAGCCAATCCCCTGTATATCTTTCCAAAACCTCATCAGACAGTGTCACCATTTCACGGGGGCTTACTCCCATTATGTAATTGATAATCGTTTCTCCTTCAGCAAAAGCTTCTTTAATAATATTGCTATAAAGAAGAGCCCCACCATCACCATTTGTCAGAACTACTATACCCCGTTGAGATTTAGGCAATATAAAAGACATAGACCACATTCCTGTATTTACGCCTCCATGTTCTATAGCATATTCACCATTTGGCAGGTCTTTTATAATTTCCCAGCCTAATCCCCTTGGTGCATGCTCGTTACCAGTTGTTTTTGGGTTTAGCATATCATCATATAGATTTTGTGAAAGTCCAGCACCATTCATAACATAAATCAAGAATTTGCAATAATCTTCAGTAGTAGAAAGTAGGTTGCCTGCGGCCAATACACTGGTTTTATAAGAAAAATTATAGTCATTTCCATTAGCATCGTGACAACGTGCAAGTCTAAGCGTATCAATACTTTCGTTCCAATATTGAGTGTTTTCCATTCCAATTGGTTTAAAAATTAATGAGTCTAATAATTTTTCCAATGGTTTTTTAAACTTTCGTTCCAATACTTTCCTTAAATATTCAAAACCTTCTCCGGAGTAATGATATTGAGTTCCGGGTTCAAAATCGAATGTAAGTTTTTTGGTGGGATGTCCAGATCTCCAATTTGTAAATCCCGTTTGATGGTTTAAAACATGTCGAGTAGTAAGTATTTTATGGTAAGGCTCATCTTTTACATCTGGGTCGACCCAATAATGAAATAGAGGTTCATCGAGCTTCCATTTACCCTCTTCTACTAATTTTAAAGTCAGCATTGTCACAACTGGTTTAGTCATGGATGCTATATTAAAAATTGAATTAACTTCTGCTGGAACACCTTTTTGAATCTCTCCAAATGCCTTAACATATTTAATTTTACCTTCTTCAATAATACCGACACTAACTCCCGGAACATTATTTTCTGTTAACCAGGTTTGTACCTTGTCTTCAAAAGATAGATTTACTTTAGTATTAACTTGTGCTTGTAAGCTTATCCCAATAAAAAGTATTGGAATTAATAAGATTAGTCTTTTCATGATTTTTTAATAGGTTACTGATTAGACCCAAAAGCTATTGCTAAGGTTACAGGTTTCTTGGAAAAATATTTGCTAACGTGTTCGTGTATGGTTTCGTTGCGTTGAGGACCAAGTTAGCAAATAATCACGAACCCATAATTCAGCAGTGAGGATTTTCCGAAAGGAAAATCAGGCGCAATGAATTATACACGTTGTTGTACTTTCGTTGTTCATTAGTCACAAGAATTTATTGCGAATCTTTTTCATTTTGATTTGATTGAATTTGTTGTACTAATGATTCAGCATTTTGTAAAAATGACTTCCAGCTTTTTATTTGATACTCTTCGGAAATTTCTTTTTGTAATAAAATAGCCATATAATCCTGATCTCTACTTAAAGCTGCAATATCTAATTCAGGCAAGTTAGATATTGTACCATTATGCATAAAAATATATTCTTTAGTGGCTATTATTTTTTTAAACATTATTGGGAAAATATCTCTGTAAAGGGATTGAACTGTGTTTTCATCGTCATAATTCCGTTTAGTATTTCTGTAATAGTTAAAGATCTGCTCTCTTAACGAATCATTTTGGATGAATTTTATGGAACCAGCAGATTGGCTTTCGTCAAAAGTACCACTGTTTACTTCAAAATGATTTTCTGTGGAAATAGCAAAGAAGTTATAGTTCAGAAACTTCATTGGATCTGAATTGGGGTCTTTGTGTAAAAATGTAAATATGCTATCAACTATTGTTTGCCTAACCGTAGCATTACGAATATGCTCTTTTAATTGATTAATATCACTAACTAGATCAATCGATACTTTTTCCAATAGCCTAACTTCTTCGATTCTTTGTTTTGAACTCTCATTCCAATTATTTATCTGTAGTGCTATCAAAATTCCAATTACCACAAGAACAATTTCACCAATTGCGTAAATCAGATACTTGCTGAATTTATTTTCAGTTAGCAATCTTTGTCTAATTTTTCTAAAGAATTTTATCATTGGTTAGCGGTTTCTTATAATGAAGCACAACGGGATTTTATAAAATTTGTGCGACTGGAAAATCGGAGATTTTTCGGTTGTAGCAAATCGTTAGTTGAATGTTTGTCAGTTTATTATTTAGTTTAAAAGTAAGCATAAATTTTATGAGGTGTTACAAAACGTTTTTCTTAGCGATATTTCTTTTTAGTATAGTCACACTCATTTTGTATAATAATTTTCTTATCGGTTTTTTGATATTTAATTAGTTTTTGTTTTGAACGTAAATTCCCATAAAAATCAATATTAAATCTTTCATCAAAAATTCCATTAGGCAAATTTTTCTTAAGTTTCCATTCTTCATAAACAGCAGAGTAACTTAGAATCGGTAGATGAAATTCAGTTGATTTATCTATTATATAATAATTTGTTCCAAGTTTTTTTCTTTTGGTTATCTTTGGTTTAATCGGTTTCAGTTTATAAGTCGCATATGATTTTTCATTAATAATAGTATCTGATGTAGTAATGAAATCATAATATTTAGTTCTAAATTTATAAGGATTAATAAATCTAATTACATTTTCGCACTTTATGTTTATAAATTCAGCGTTATTAAACCCAGTTTTTAAAAAAATCACATCTGAATAAATTCCATTATAATCTGTAAATCTTAACCTATAGTTCAAACTATCTTTTTCAGTTATGATTGCTAAATAATCATTATCATTAGAATTAGTCAGATAGTATATAGGAACTTCTTTATCATTCTTATAGTAATGATGATTTTTAATTTTAATAGAATCTTTATAGATATTAAGTTTATATTCTATAACATAATCAAACTCATAAGTTTTTTGAGCATTAATATTAGTAATGGATAATATTGAAATTATCAGGAATATGTTTTTCATGCAATGTTTTGTAACGGTTTTGTACAAGCTTTAGTTGCGTGTTTAAGCTATAAATTCAGTAAATAATTACTGACCAAGAAAATCCGTGAGGATTTTCGTAAGTGTGCTAAAACCCAGCAATTAAGTTTGTACGTTGTTGTAAAACGTATTTTTATTCAGTTTAATATTTTTCCATTTTATTCCACTCAGTTTTTCACATAGAAATAGGTTTTCATAATTCAGAATTGCAATAAGCATATGAATCGGTAATAATATAGTTCTATCTAGAATTGATGTTAAGGAATAAATAATGAATTTTAAATTCAGTTTATGTTGATTCGGATTGTCTAACTCAACTTTGAATAATAACATACCGAATGTTTTATTAAATTTCAATTCACTCATAGAATAATAAAGGAAGAAAGAAAAGAGTCTAAAATACCAAGGGTAAAACCTTTCTTTATCAAGAATCAAACATATCAATTCGTAAATTATTTGAGAGAATGCTACAAAAATAAAATAGTCAATAAATAGTATTATTACCTTTTTTTTGAATTTCAGTATTTTATTGTCAGTTCTCAATTTATATGTTTTACAACGAGTTTTTATAAGATTTGTGCGACTGGAAAATCGGAGATTTTTCGGTGGTAGCAAATTGCTTGTTGAATGTTTGTCGTTTGAACTAGTTCAAATTTAAGCATAAATTATATGAGGTGTTAGGCGTAGTTTTTTAATTACAAAGTTCTTGAAATGTTCTTCTAAATTTTACAGGACTTTTAATTTTTGGAAACCATTCTCTTGTACCTCCTGTTCCTACAATTATAATATTTCCGTAACCAAGAATTCTACCTAAAATACTTTGGTCAACATTTACCGTTTCAATTTTGCTCAAATTCATTTCAACTGTTCTTCGTGCTATTAAACCAGTTTTCATTATAATTCTTTTGTTTGTGATTACAAACTCATCAGTCCATTGGTCGATTAGTGGTGCGATAAAGAGAGTTAATAAAGCTCTTAAATTCCAAAATATAATCCAATGGTAAGTAGCCTCGTATTTCACGTTTTCACCCCTAATTAAGTTGTTATTTACATATGAACCCATTAATAAAATAATTACTTTATTTTTCTCTTTATTACTCTTACTTCGTGTCGCGATAAGCCAGTTAAATTGGCAATTTCCTTAACGCTTTTTCCATTTTTCAATAAATTAATTACAATTTCTTCTTGATTTTCAGTTGCCTCACTACTTTCATTTAATTCTTGATTGATAGTACTATCGTTTGAAGATTCAATTGATGAATTTACTTGTGACTTTTCATTTTGTGAATTATTATCTACTTGCTCTTTTGAGCTTTCCGTATAAATTTTTGTTTCTCTATTTGTCGCATTCGAATTTCCTTCTGGTAATGTATAATTTTCCTCTACTGGATTTTCCTTCAGAACTTGTTCACTTTCAGAATTATTTTTAAAAAAAATAATGTAGATTCCTATAATTATTATTACTATAATCCCGAAAAATGGAGACCTTTTCTTTACACCACTATCACCACCTTCTATTTCACATTTTTTAGAACAGAAACCACTAGAAAATAGTCCATCTTTATAAGGTTTTCCGCACCATTTACATTTTTCCATATTGTTTTTTTTAAATTACGCCTAACGGGTTAGTATAACCAAAGATGTGTTTTGGTTATTGCAATTTTTCGTTTATAAATTTAACCTTTTTAAGGTTTAGAATTATTCTATTTTACTAAATGCAACAATTTTGGTTATACATTGTTGTAGCTAGTTTTTTTTAATTAAATAAATTTTAGTTCTAATTGTATCAATAATCGTAGAGTCTAAATATTTATATGAAAACTTAAATTTTAAGTTACCAATTTCTTTCTTATCGGTTTTTTCAAAATAAGCTTCATTAAATCCGTCAAATATAGTTTGTTTCTTTAATTGTAATAATATGTTCTGACTCTTATTAATTGAATCAAGAATAAGATTTGAAATTATAGTTTCAGTCAATTCTAATTTTGGTTCATACTCATTATTATCTCCTAGATGGAAATTGTATTTATCATTAAAGTTATATTCAACTAATTCAAATTCTCGATTTAGAATAATTTTAGACCCTTGATATTTCACATTAACATTCAAGGTGTCAAATGTTTGATATCCTTTATTTTTTATTTTAATTTTATAATATTCAATATCAAAAAACGGTTTATTAAAGGCAATTATATTTTCATTTTTTTCTTCCTTTGGGAATAAGCCAAATCCGTTACTTAAAAAAAACGATAATATTAAAAATATAGAACCAGCAACATATTGGTTTTTCAATAAGTTTCCAACTTTTGTTTTTAGTTTTAGTTGACTTTCATAAAGATTTAATTGTTCAACAATATTTTCAAGTTTGTTAATTTCCTTTTTAAGAAATGTTTTAAATTCAATGATATTTTCAGGTTCCGATTTATATAAATTTACCATTAAAAATTCATTACAAATAGTTCGGTTACTGAAGATTTTCTTTAATAATTTAGAAGAGTAATTTTTCCAAATATTTCTATCTTTTTTAAGCTCAATAAAACTCTTTGAAGTTGAATTGAGAATTTCAAAACCTTTTTTAATTTGTTTGTTAAGTTGTTTTTTAGCACTATATCGGCTAATTATTATTTTAATAGTATTACTCAATTATTTTCGTTTTAAATTAGCTACAACGGGTTAAGGTATCAAAAAGTGCGTTTTTGAAAACGTAATTTTCCGATGTTTAAATTTAAGTTTTTTATATTTTAGAAACATCCTTTTTAATTGAAATTAGCAATTTTTTATACCAATTGTTGGCTAATGTTGTTCCATAGTTTTAATTAGTTTTATGTTTTTTTTCTCTATTTCAGTTAGTAAATTAGTCGCATCCAAATTTTTTGAAGTATACCAACTTTGGTTTTTGAAATAACTTTCCATAGCTCCTCCTTTACTAAAACTATGTCCATATCGAGCAAAAATTTCATTTCTCATTATTTTAAGTTCCTCACTAGGCATATCTTCTAAATCATTCAATGTTAATAACCTTTTGGATGCTTGAGGGTATTTTTGTTTTGATTCTATTTCTTTTTTCCCTTTTGACATTTCTCCACTTGATGATATTTGTTCATTTTCAAAATATTCTTTCGTTTCTCCATTAAGTTTTCCATTTTCATAAAAAGCTTCCATTTTAATTTCTCCATTGTCATAAAAATATCTCCACTCTCCGTGCTTGACATTATTTAGAAACTCTCCATTTGCTGATAATTTTCCATTTTTATGATAAAACTTCCAATGACCAACTTGTTCATCTTTTTCATATTTTCCAAATTCTTCCAATTCACCATTCTCATAATATCTTTTCCAATTACCAACTTTTTTCCCCTCTTCATATTTTCCAGAAGTTACTAATTGCCCATTTTCATAAAAAACACTCCATTCACCAATTTTATTATTTCCAACAATATTACCAGAAGTCTTTAATTTTCCATTTTCATGAAAACTTTTAATAATATATAAAACGCCTTCTGAATATTCTGACACTGACTCCAGTTGACCACTTTTATTATACTTTTTCACCTCTCCATTGACTTTTCCGTTTTTATAAGAACCAGCTAATTCAATTTGTCCATTCTCTAAATATGTTTTAAATTCTCCATTAAGTTTTCCGTTTTTTTTATAAGATATGGACTCTAATTGCCCATTTTCAAAATAAGTTTTCACCTCTTTAACTACATCATTACTATTACTATCAACAATGTTTTTGGTATTATTTTCCAAATTTGTTAAACCTTTAGGTGATAATAAAGATGAAAAGTTTGATAAATCATTTTTAATCCTCACTTTTACATCATTAATAATAAAATTATAATCGTTTTTCTTGTCTTCATTCCAGTCCTCAATAGGAATCTGAAATGTCATGTTATTAAGCTTAGAAACAACTTTTTTTAGTAATTTAAAATATCTATTTAAATAAGAGGAGCTAGTTAATGTTTCGTGGACCTCATCAGAATTTAAAATTTCAATTCCATGCTTTGAAATTAATGGTATGGTTGCATCTTTCTTTAGGATGTTATTAAGTAATATTTTTGTTTTCAAATCAAAACTATACATAAATAAATCATCAACATCATCTCCTAAATCTTCTAAATCATCTGTTAATTGTTCATCCCTTTTTATAATTAGACTCAATGATTTATAATTCTGGAGCCTATTTTCAAATTTGACCTTGTGATTTTGTGGAAAAACACAATTACTATCTAAAAAATCAAAAGTATTCACCTCAAAATTATTTGCTAAAGATATTTTAGTATTAGAAAATGTTTCATATAATTTATTTTTTGTTTTATCAAGAGAATTAAGCTCGTAAAGTCCAAAAAGTAAATTTTTCCCAGTCTTTGTGAATGAATATGCTGTACTAGCAATTGATTTTAACCCTTCTAAATCTTCATTATTATCTGCATTAAGAGATGCTAGAGCCTGAGATTCAATGGCATCCGGATATTTTGAAATTAAGCCCATTTTAAATTCCCATTTATCATTAATGTATTCTTTATAATCCTCATCAATAAATAGTTTTTTATATTTTGGTAATTCTAAAATGTCATTGATTTTAATTTCATCGTTAAAATCAATTTTAATAGCTTCTTTTTTCACACTATTACAGGAAATTAAGGAACAAAAAAATAGTAATATTAATGTTGAATTTTTCATAATTGCATTTTTCATAATTAATAATTTTTTATAATTCAAATTCTTAAATTTTATTATTTGAGGATTTTCGTACAATATTTGCCAACGAGTTTTTATAAGATTTGTGCGACTGGAAAATCGGAGATTTTTCGGACGTAGCAAATCGTTAGTTGGATGTTTGTCGGTTCGTAATTTTGTTTAAAAGTAAGCATAAATTTTATGAGGTGTTAGCTCTAGTTATCTTGTTTTTTCTAAATAACAATTAGTTACAATTCCATTTTTGTCTAAATCTACCCATAAATATTTGATGTATTCTGGGTCAACATTCCACTCGTATTTTTCTCTAACTAAATACTCAAGTTTATTATCAAATTCTCTTCCAGGTTTTCCAATTAATTCAAATAGTTCTATCTTATTTAGTCCGATTAAAGTGTCACTTTTAATCAAATCTGCAACCATTTTCTCTCTAAAATCCGTAACCTGCCAATCGACTCCTTTTTTATTCCAAACTTCGGAGTCAAATTTAGTTTCATTTATACAACTTGTAAGAATAATAAGTATTAATGTCAAAATTCTAAATTTCATTTGTGGCAGTTTTCATAATTAGAGCTAACGGTTTTATATATGGTTTGTTGCGTGTTTTAAGCACTGAATTTAGTAAATAAAAACCAACTAGAAAATCCGCGAGGATTTTCGTAAGTAGGCTAAAACTAGCAATAAATTATATATGTTGTTGCCAACAGTATTTTATTTTTTCCGATTATGAAATTCAGTCAGAATTTTTTGTTTTTCCAATTCCGAAAGTTCAAAATCAGTTATTAATTCAGGTCGAAAAGGTGGAATTCGGTCGTCAATCATTAAAACATTTTGAACCAAATATTCTCCAATTTCCAATTTATCTCCTAAACAACCAGATTGATAGTAAACAGAATAGATTGTATCATTAATCGCATTTGAAATCAATTCCGTTTTATTCTCAAAATTCTTTTTTCTTAATAGTCCTTCGTATGCAATTGCTTTAATATTTCCGTTTGGAAATTCCGTAAGTTTTAGAAGTTCAGATTCCGTAGCATTTTCCATAATCCATTTTCTACTTTCTATTTCTTCAGGCATTGCTCGTCCATTTCCACCAATTCCGCTCGAAATTGATTGATATTCATAAATACTAATTGAATCTTTTACGTTGCTTTGAATTCCGTTCCAATTAAACGTCCAACTTTTTTCGTAGCCAGAAGTCAACGCAGCAATAATTCCAATTCCGAGTATTGTCAAAATTGGAAATAAAATCGAAAATCGACTTCGTTTGTTGTTATTTCTGCGTTTTTTCATATTGTTGGCAACGGGCTTTTATATGATTTGTGCGACTGGAAAATCGGAGATTTTTCGGACGTAGCAAATCGGTTTGTTGAAATGTTTGTCGGTTCGTTATTTAGTTTAAATGTAAGCATAAATTTTATGAGTTGTTACTTAAAGTTGTTTTTCGTTCTACTCTTTAATCATCTCAAATTAGGTTAAATTCAGACGGTTTCATTGCTCAAATCCGTTATTTATTCTTTATCTATTAATTCAGCCAATTTTATAGCTAATTTATTATTCTTATACTTTCCGTTTTTATCTCTGAAATAATACGTTCCACTAACCGATTTAGCAAGAGTCATTTTTAATTCCTTATCAATATATATCGATATATTCCAAATTTCTCCATTTGTTCCGATTATATAAACAGGTTCAGTTTGGCAAATCTCATTACTAAAGAAATCAATAATATCTTTTTGATTGATATTCACAACCCTATATTCACCTCGATTTACTAAAGTTTTTAATTTTATTTTCTTTGGAGTTTTATAATTTTCGCAGATACTAGGTTTTTCAGCACAACTCAAATAAGAAATTAGAATTGTCATTAATAAGCAATATTTTACAATCGATTTTAGCATTTTTTTTTCAATCTGGATTTTCATCCGCAATTTTAAGTAACGGTATTGTGTATGATTAGTGGCGTGTTTAAGCACCTAATTTAGCAAATAAAAACCGAATAGAAAATCCGCGAGGATTTTCGTAAGTATGCTAGAACTAGCCATTAATTATACACGGTGTTGTGCGTTCGTACTTTATTCCGTTTTAATGTAACTGTATATTTTTCCTTTTCTAGACCATTTTTCATTCAAATCTAAAGTATTTTTAAAATCAAAGTCAAATTCAGTTTTTATTATTCCTTTTTTAAACAATGATTTGTCAATTAAAATTCGACCGTTTTTCAAATTAAAAATATGATTTCCTTCGTCAGAAACACTATTATATTCAATCCAAGCGTAACAATAATCATTTTTTAATTTAATGTGTAAATGACTATATCCTGAAATATTATTTATTGTTTCTCCTTTAATTTCACCATTCCCCATTTTTTTAAATTCCATATGGTAATAATTCCCATTTGATTTTATTGAGTGAAATATATGTGTTGTATCAACAATTTTATAGTATTCAGTTAATGAGTCTTTATATATTCTATTGTTTTCGTCATACTTTCTTGTTATAGTCTCCGCAATTTCTTCAGGAACCATTCCAGAATCTAACCTTAATTCTCCATTTTGATTTCTATAAATACCATCTCCATAACTCCATTTTTCGCTAAAAGAGAAATCTCCATTTAGATTTTCAACCCACTCAATTTTTATTCTGTTCTCAGAATTATCTTTTTTCTCATTCGTTTTACAAGAAATTCCGATTAAGAATAAAAGTGAAATAATTATAAAGTTTGTTTTCATTTGTTGAGTACAGTTTGGGTATGACGCACAACGGTTTGTTATAAGATTTGTGCGACTGGAAAATCGGAGATTTTTCTGCCGTAGCAAATCATTTGTTTGGATGTTCATCGGCTTGTACTAGTTCAAATATAAGCATAAATTTTATGAGGTGTTAGGGTACGTTTTTTCTTTCTCGTACTCTAAAATGTTGATGCAATTCTGAATGAATTTTCTTATCAATTTTTCCTGTATCAATGTCAAAATAATCACTTATTGTAGTTTCATCTTTGTCAATTGGAAAGAGAAACTCAATATTTGTTGTTTTCTCAGGATTGTCACTCACAAATTCTTTTGGTATAATATGAGTACATTTTATTGTCCCATCATCTAATTGCTCAATATTTACATTATAATATTTATTCTCGGCATAATTGCCATATCTAAATTGTATCAATGAATCATTCAGGTATTTATATTCGTGTGGCTGGATGAGTCCCATAAAATCATTGAATTCATAGATTTTATTTTTTGTAAGAAATAATTCTATATATTCTCCATCAGGTTTAATCATTCCAAAATCTGTCATAAGTTCTGAATGTTCAACTCCTTTGTTCTTTAAATCAGTCTTTTTTTCGTTACAACTCGAAGTGAAAAATAAAATATTAAAGATTGAAATAATCAAAACATATTTAAATAACTTTTTGTTCATTCTTTTTCTTAATTTTTCTTGTGAGATAATGTACCCTAACGGATTTTTATAAGATTTGTGCGACTGAGAAATCGGAGATTTTTCGGACGTAGCAAATTGTTAGTTGAATGTTTGTCGGTTTGTTATTTAGTTTAAATGTAAGCATAAATTTTATGAGTTGTTGTGTAACGTACCTTACTTCGTATTGTCTTGAAACCAAGGATTAATAAATTCACTTGATTTAGTCAAATCAGTTTTCATTTTATCCCTGTCAAGTTTCAATTCAGAGTATTCATGTCTTTCATAAAGTAAGTTGTAAGCTGATTGATGAAATCCATAATTTTTTAATTTCTCAAAATCTTTTTCTGCTTTTTCATTATTCAAATCTTTATCATAAAACTCAATTTTTAGTAAATCAAATAAAGTGTCATTTACAAATCTATTATCACAAATTAATTTCTCATTATTCTCTTTTTGGGATTTAATTTCTCGTATTATTTCATAAACTATAGAGTCGTTTTTTTCCTTTTTTCTGCGTTCCCAAAACTCAACGTAATATTTATTTTCCGTTTTCAAATTCTTATAAGACAATTCTAAACTATCTATTAAATTATCGAAATTTCTCTTTATATAAATATTTTCAATTAAAAACTCATTGTCATATTTATTAATCAATTTCTCCAAGTTTTCATATCCGAACTTTTTAAAAGTTTCGTGAATAATTTTTAAGTTCTCAGGTTTTCTTATCCAATCGTTTTTTGTCCAATCCGAATTTCGTAAATCAAAAAATGAAGTTCGATTTTCAATATAAGATTCAGGTTCTTTCTTTTGTTTCTCCGAACAAGAAATCAAGGATAAAATCAGAATGTTTATTATTAGCAATTTTTTCATTTCGGTATGTTACACAACGGTTTAGAATATGGAAAGTTGCGTTTTTGAAAACGAAATTTTCCGATTTTTAAATTTAAGTTTTTTATGTTTTAGAAACATTCTATTTTATTGAAATTAGCAATTTTTTATATGCATTGTTGTAGCCAGTTACTTTCTGTTTTTTATGAATTTTGTAATTCTACTATCTAATTCTGTTTTCCTAACTCCAGTAACAATTGATTCCTTTCTGTTTCCGACAAAACTTTTTAATGTTTTCTCAAAATTTAATAAGGCATCTGTAAAATGTTGATCTATATTATTCTCAAGTTCTGACTGAATTCGAGCTTCATTTTTCACAATTCCCTTTAGGTTATACTCGTTTTTTAAGATAGAACTTAAAATAAAACAACCAAGATGAAATTTTCCATATGACAGAATGGTTCTTTGATAACCATCTGTAATTGAGTCGTTTCTTTGAATTTCTCTTATTTTTTTTGTAAGATAAATATCTGTTTTAATTGGAATTAAATAAAGAGCATAGTTCATATTTTGTACAGAAGGATGTGGAAAAACATCCTCATAGGAATTTATGAACATAGATTTTGGTCTTGTTTTTACTTGTGAAGGTTTTAAGAAAATATGAGAAGTGAATAGCTGAAATAATTTTTGAATATTTACAATATTCTTTTTCCCTTTATTTTTATAGAAGTTTAGTCTTCTTTCGTACCAGACTCCTTTGCTTTCAAGGTATTGTTCAATAAGAAGTTGAATGTTATCATTAGCTTTTAGTGAAAATGCTTTTATAGGTGTTTGAGAGTTTGTAGTTTCTGTAATTCTATATATCAAGTCTTCACTATTTGTTTCTACAATTTTGACTAACAATGATGTTTCATCATTAAATTGCAATTTTTCTTTAGAATTAATTTCTTCAATTTCCTTTTTGTTTAATTCTTCTCCTGCATCTTGCTTTTCTAAAAGTTCATTAATTCTTTCTTTATTTTTAAGGGCAGAATAAATAGCGTTAGATGTTTGACAACCATTTACTATTTGTAAATTATATAACCTGTATTTATCATTCGGTAATTCTTGAACTTTGTTACAAGTCATTGTAAGACCATTGTTAAAACTCCAAAAATATTTAGCTTCATCCGTACTTGAACTTGTAGTAGCAATTTTACTATTTAAGTCGCTTCTTTTATAATAATCTCTAATATTAGCCTCAAAAATTGAAGTTTGGTGTTTTCTTACAAGTTCTGCAATTTCTTTTCCTTTCACAATACAGATATATCCATTTAATTTATCAACATCAGCAGTTCCTGTAATATATTTTAAAGTTTTTTCGTATTCAATAATATCGATAATCTCTTGTCCTTTTGAATTCGCATTTATCAATTTTTGACAATCAGCTATTCTAATTTCATTATTGGTAAAACCTCCATTTGTTAATGTAGATTTAATTGAATCTAACTCTTCAACTAATAACGGATTTGAATTCAAATTTTGCTCAACACCTCCAAAAACAATGTGGCAAACCACTTTGATATTATCTGTTGAATAATTATTGTATAATTTGGTTTTTATTTCATTCAGAGCTAGCATTCTATTATAGAAAAATAAGTTGTCTGTGTCAGAAAGATCTTCATCAACTAAAATTTTTTTAACACCTTTGTTAAACTTTAATAAATCAGCTTGTGAAACTCCAGTACCTCTCTTAAATTGAAAAAGATGAATTGTAAATTTGGTATCTTCATTGTAAAGATCAAGTTGCTCCTTTTGTTCGATAAAATCTTTTGAACCTGTTATGTAAATTGCATCAATTCCAAAATCGTATTTTTCTCCTTTATAAGAGCTGTCAACCATTCCAGATTCAATTTCATCAATTGTTTTATCCTTAAAGATATTAGCTAGTGAGTAAAACATAAATTCCGCTCCTTTGAGGGAATCTCCGCTTAAATTTGATAAAAAATCAGAATAATCTTCGACTTCTTGGGTTATTTTGCCTTCTAGGACTTTAAATATGCTCATAGTATTTTTTTTCGTAATTGGCTACAACGGGTTAGGCTAGGAAAAGTTGCGATTGAATAATCGTACTTTTCCGCTGTTAGTTTTGATGTTTAAATTTAGTTTAATTTTTCTATTTAGCATAATGAAGCAATTTTTTTTAGCCATTGTTGTAAGCTGGCATTTTTAATTCTATTAACGAAGGTATCCATATTGTATTAATTCCTCGTTATTCTTAATTTCCTTTGTTCCTCCATCATAAATCAGAACTGTTCTTGTTGCAATGTCTAAAATATTTCGATAATCATGGTCTGTTATTATAAATCCTTTATTTTCAGACTGCTCAATTATTAATTTTTTTATTTCCTCCTTGTGAACCGGAGCAACACCATTAAATGGTTCATCTATCAATATATATTTAGCATTTGATAAAACGATTAAAAATATCTCAATAATTCTCTTTTCTCCTCCTGATAGTTGTTTGATTTTTTTATCAAGGAGTGGTTTTATTAAGTGATTATTAATAATAATTGAAGCATTTTTTTTATCACAAAACAATTTTATTATTGTCTTAATCTTAACATGATTAGGTAGGAAATTATTCTGAGGTAGGTAATTTAATAAATTTCTATTGTCATAGAGTCCTTTAATGTATTTATTATCAATTTTCACAAATTTATTATCGGCTCTAACAGAACCAAAAATAATCTTTAATAATGTTGATTTTCCTATTCCGTTTCTGCCGAGTAATCCAATTATTTCTCCTTTTGTGCAGGACATAAAAACATCGGACAAGATTTGTCTATTATCATAACTTTTTAATACGCTGTCAACATGCATTTTATTCATAAAGTCAGAATTAAAATTGTTATGATTAAACTAAAAATCAAGTTGCTAATCCATAAAATATATTTGTTCAAGCCAAGGTTGAAATAAAAATAATATTCATTAGAGTTTTTTATCTCGTATAAAAAGAATTGAAACACTAATGAAGAAATAAAATACGTTCCCGCAGCTGCACCAAAAGAAAATAATGAGATTTCGTTAGAATCTGTATTACTAATTGTGACATATTTATATGCAAATCCACTTAAAAGAGCCATCAAAAATGAAGGAATAATCAGTTTTTTGTAAAATATTAAAAGTGAAATAAATATTCTCATAGGTTTTTTTAGACTGCTTGCTTACAACGAGTTTTTATAAGATTTGTGCGACTGAAAAATCGGAGATTTTTCGGTTGTAGCAAATCGTTAGTTGAATGTTTGTCAGTTCGTTATTTAGTTTAAATGTAAGCATAAATTTTATGAGGTGTTGGCAGTAGTTTTTTATTCAATCATTTTATTAATCTTTGGTTGAATAATCCAAATTCCAATAAAATAAAACCACAAAAGAAAAAATTCTCCTGCAAAATCTGAAAAACTAACTTCTCTTTGAAGTTCTACGGTTTTGAAAGTTTTCGCAACAAAATATAGTGAATAGAAAATACAAAACATTGAAAATATATGAAGTGGAATTATAATTCCAATTAGACTTCCAATCAATCCTCTGCTAGGCTCTCCGTTATTTACCATCATTCCACTAAAAGTAACACTCATAGATATTGAAATGAAAAGGATGTATACAATTGGAATAAAAAAAAGTATCTTAAATTTTCTTACTTTCATTTTTACATTTTCAGGCACTTTACTTTGCAATCCAATTGCAATTGACCAAAACCAACCAAAGAATATTCCTGTAAAAAGAATCATTATTATAGGAAAAAGTTTAAAATAATCTATCATTAATGAAGGATCAGGATTTTTTTCATTCCCAATGTTTGAGAACATTGATCCCATTAGTATTATTTGAAAAATCATAGGTATTCCAAAAATCAATAAGAATAATTGCCAATGTTTTGCTTTTAAGAACTTCTCAATCATAGTTTTTTATTTAGTTTAATCGTATTACTGCCAACTAGTTATATGTTAATAAAAAGTGTTTTTATCCCCCTAAAATTTACGGGATAAAAAACACTATTGTTGTTTTTTTGATATATATGCTATTTCATAAAAATGCAATAGCAACGTTTGTATCAAATTTAGTAATATTTGTTTCATTTTAAGCTATTTGTATATAAAATTTCAATTATTTGAAGTTCATGATGCTAGGGTAATAGATTTTTTTTATTCTGATCCATATAATTTTTGACAGCGAAATCTAAAGGACTTTTAACAGTCAAAAGGCTCTTTTTGGATACATGAGTATAAATCATTGTAGTTTCTGGTCTGGCGTGTCCTAAAAGTTCTTGAATCAACCTTAAGTCTATTCCATTTTCTAATAAATGGGTAGCGTAACTATGTCTTAAAGTATGAGGTGTAACTAATTTTTTGATGCCAGCAAGTCTACAAGATTTTTTCAAAAAGGATCTAACACTATTTGCTGAATATTTCGTTCCTATTTTTCCTTCTACAAAATACTTCTCTGGTTTGTAACTATTTAAATAATTCATTAAAAGTGGAATATAGCTATCTGCTAAACTAACATATCTATCTTTTCTACCTTTTGCATTTTGAACATGTAGTTGTTTTCGTTGAATGTCAATATTTTTAAGTTCAAGATTAATCAATTCACCAATTCTCAATCCTGAAGCATATAATAATCCTAAAACCGCTCTATGTTTTAGGTTTAAAGTATTTTGGAGAATATTAATAACTTCAATTTGTGAGAGAATAGCAGGTAATTTTTTATCTTTTTTAGGTCTTGATAAAATCAAATTGTCAATCTTACAGTTTTCGTAAAAAATTGAAAATAATTTAATTGCACTTATAAATTGTCTTTGCGAGCTTATACTATATTTTCTAGGTGCAAAAATGTCTTCAAGAAATTTTTCAACATCTCTATTTGTTAATTCTGAGATGGGTTTAGGTTGAATATAATCGATAAAATCTGAAACAAAATTAAAATAAGTTTTAATAGTACTCTCGCTATAGCGTTTCCCTTTAAGGTAGGTTACAAAAGAGCGAATTATAATTTTATTTTCATTACTTAAATCACGATTCTTATAATATTTTAAGTGTTCTGGGCTAAAACTATTTTTATTAACGTTTAAAATTACAAATGGTTTTAGTTGTTTATTAATAATCTCAATATTTTCGTTTGAATAGTTACAATACCACCCTTTCCGGGATTTACTCCATTTAAAGATTTGCAATGCTCTTAGGCGATTTATAACAGAATCATTGTATTTGAAAGTTAAAAGAAGAGATTCATTTTTATGGTGAATTACTTTTATTAAAGAAACCACAATTTTAGGAGTATTTATTTTTTTCATAGCAAGTCAAATATAACTAAAAAAATGTATTAATTAGTTTGTTGCTACTCAATTTTAACCATTAGAGTTTAAAACAAAAAAAAACCGCCAATGGCGGTTTTTTAATAGTTATATTTTAATAAATCTTAGCTATTTAACATTACTGGCATTACCAACATTGTAATTAATTCACCATCTTCTAATCCATCAATAGGAGTTAAAATTCCAGCTCTGTTTGGTAAGCTCATTTCAATTAAAACTTCGTTAGAATTTAGGTTGCTTAACATTTCAGTTAAAAAACGAGAGTTAAAACCAATTTGCATATCGTCACCTTGGTATTCACAAACCAAACGCTCTTCAGCTTTGTTAGAGTAATCTATATCTTCAGCAGAAATATTTAATTCTGTCCCTGCCATTTTTAATCTAATTTGGTGTGTAGTTTTACTTGAGAAAATAGATACACGTTTTACCGAGTTTAAAAAAGTACCTCTGTCAACAGTTAATTTGTTTGGGTTCTCTTTTGGTATAACCGCATCGTAATTAGGATATTTTCCATCAATTAATCTACAAATTAAAACTACATTATCAAATGTAAATTTTGCATTCGCATCGTTATATTCAATAGTAACATCACTATCAGCTCCACCTAAAATTCCTTTTAATAAGTTTAAAGGTTTTTTTGGCATAATAAATTCAGCAGTGTCATTTGCCACCACATCTGTTCTGGAATATTTTACCAATTTGTGAGCATCTGTAGCTACAAAAGTTAAGTTATCTGTACTAAATTGAAAAAACACACCACTCATTACAGGTCTTAAATCATCATTTCCAGCAGCAAATATTGTTTTTGAAATAGCGGTTGCTAAAACATTTCCAGGAATAATTGTTGTGCTAGGTGATTGGATAGAAACTGCTTTTGGAAATTCATTTCCATCAAAAAATGCCATATCATATTTACCGTGGCTAGAACTAATTTCAACAGTGCTGTTCTCTTCAGTTTTAAACGTTAATGGCTGATTTGGAAATGTTTTTAAGGTATCTAATAATAAACGAGCCGAAATAGCAACAGAACCTTCAGATTCTGATTCAACGTCAATGGTTGTACTCATTGTTGTTTCTAAATCTGAAGCAGAAATTTTTAATTCGTTTTGATTTAATTCAAATAAGAAATTATCTAAAATAGGTAGGGTGTTACTACTGTTAATAACTCCTCCTAAAACTTGAAGTTGCTTTAATAATTGGCTACTTGATACTATAAATTTCATGTGTTTGATTTTATTTTTTTTATAGATGACATGCTGTTTACTTTAAATAATTTTCTATTAAAAGAAAAAAATTAACATACATGTTTCATTTATGTTTATTTTTACGGAATAAGTTACAAATATATTCTAAATAAATTGTTTTAAAAAAGTTATTTATCAACAGTTAATTAGTTGAATAAAAGGGTTAAAACATACAGTAATAACAAGTTATAAAGATAGTTTTAAAAAAGTTATAATTATGTTAATATAGTTTAAGAAAATGCCAATAGTATTAATTAAATTTTATATTTGTTTATCTACTAATTAATTAAACTTTTATGAAGAAAATAGTTCTAATTCTATTCCTATCATTTTTTTGCATTTCAAAAACCTTTTCTCAAGCTCCTAAAAAACCAACTTCCGGAGATATTTATGAATCCATTCAAAAACTTAACTTTTTAGGGACTGTATTATATATAGCAGCGCATCCTGATGATGAAAATACACGATTGATTTCCTATTTTTCTAATGATGTAAAAGCAAGAACAGGCTATTTAAGTTTAACAAGAGGTGATGGAGGTCAAAATTTAGTAGGACCAGAAATTAGAGAATTATTAGGTGTAATTAGAACACAAGAATTATTAGCCGCAAGAAGAATTGATGGTGGTGAGCAATTTTTTACAAGAGCAAATGATTTTGGATATTCAAAACATCCGGATGAAACGTTGGAGATTTGGAATAAAGACGAAGTTTTAAAAGATGTGGTTGCCGTTATTAGAAAATTTAAGCCAGATGTAATTGTTAACAGATTTAATCATAGAACTCCGGGTTCTACACACGGACATCATACTTCATCGGCAATGTTAAGTTTTGAAGCTTTTGATTTAGCTGCTGATAAAAATTATAAAACGCATTTAGATACTGATGCTCTTTGGCAGCCTAAAAGAATGTTTTTTAATACTTCCTGGTGGTTTTATGGAAGTCAGGAGAATTTTGATAAAGCAGACAAAACCAATTTAATTAGTTTAGAAATTGGTACTTTTTACAAGCATAAAGGATTGTCTAATAGCGAAATTGCTTCCTTAAGTAGAAGTCAGCATCAATCTCAAGGATTTGGAAGTACGGGAAGTAGAGGCTCTCAAACTGAATTTTTAGAGTTTTTAAAAGGTGATTTTCCAAAAAATAAAAATGTTTTTGATGGAATAGATATTTCTTGGAATCGGGTTGAAGGAGGAAAAGCAATTGGCAAATTATTAGCAAAAGTTGAACAGGAGTTTGATTTTAAAAACCCATCAGCAAGTATTCCTGAATTGGTTGAAGCTTATAAATTAATTCAAAATTTAAAAGATCCGCATTGGAAAAAGCTAAAATCCGAAGAGATAAAAAATATTATTGCAGCCTGTGCAGGAATCTATTTAGAAGCAGTTGCAAATAATTCATCAACAACACCTAATTCAAAAAATACCATTAAAATTGAAGCAATTAATAGAAGTAAGTATCCTGTTTCTTTAAAAAATGTAACAATAAATCCTTTAAATATTGTTGAAAATAAAGACCTAAAATTAGAAGAAAATGAATCGCAACAGTTTTCTTTGGCAGTTGAAATTCCTTCAGAAATAAATAGTACGTTTCCTTATTGGTTAAGTGAAAAAGGGAGTTTGGGAATGTATTCCGTTACAGATCCAAATTTAATAAGTAGGCCAGAAACTCCTCGGGCAATATCCGCTAGTTTTAATGTTGATTTTAACGGAACTTCAATTCTATTCAACAAAGAAGTTGTTTATAAATACAACGATCCTGTAAAAGGTGAGGTTTATAAACCTTTTGAAATTTTACCTGAAGTTTCTGCTTCTTTTAATGAAAAGGTGTTTATTTTTTCAAATGACAATACTCAAAAAATTGCAATAAAAGTAAAAGCAATTAAGAATAATGTTGCAGGAAAGTTAACATTTTGCTTACCTGAAAATTGGAAAGTTATACCAGAAACTACCGATTTTAAATTAGATCAAAAAGGTGAAGAGCAAAGTTTCGAATTTGAAGTGTTTCCGCCAGACAATCAATCAGAAGGATTAATTACTCCAATTGTTGAAATTGGTGATCAAGCTTACACAAACGAATTGGTTGAAATCGACTACAATCACATTCCTTTTCAATCTATAATTATGCCTTCAGAAGCAAAAGTAGTGCGTTTAAATATTGAGAAAAAGGGTCAGGTTATTGGTTATATTCAAGGCGCAGGAGATGTTGTACCAACCAGTTTACGTCAAATTGGTTATACAGTTGTTGAATTGAACGAGGATGATATTACACCTGCTAAACTTGTAAATTTTGATGCTATTGTATTAGGAATTAGAGCCTACAATACAAACGAAAGAACAAAATTTTATCAAAAGCACTTACATAATTACGTTGCAAATGGCGGTACATTAATTGTGCAGTACAATACAAGCCACAGAGTAAAAGTTGACGAAGTTGCTCCGTATCCAATTAAACTTTCCAGAGATAGAGTTACAGATGAAAATTCTGAAGTGAGAATTATCAATCCAAATCATGAATTATTAAATTATCCGAACAAAATTTTGGCTTCAGATTTTGATAATTGGGTACAAGAACGAGGGTTGTATTTTCCAAATGAATGGGATGCTAATTTTGAGCCAATTATAAGTATAAACGATAAAAATGAAGCTCCAAAAAACGGAAGTTTGTTGGTTGCAAAATACGGTGAAGGTAATTTTATTTATACAGGTTTGAGCTTTTTTAGAGAATTGCCTGCAGGAGTTTCCGGAGCTTATAAGTTGTTTGCAAATATGCTTTCAGTTGGAAAAAATAATATAGAAAAACCTTTAAAAAACTAATATGGACCAGCCTAAATATGTTTGGAAAAAAGAATATTCTGCTGTTCTAATTGCAAATGCAGTTTATATTATATTGTTTTATTTAATAATGAATTCCTTTTCATAAACTATGGAACAATTAGATTGGATTATACTTATAGGAACCCTATTGTTTATTGTTTCTTATGGAGCTTATAAAACAAAAGGCAGCAAAAATGTAACGGATTATATTAAAGGTGGAAGCGAAGCAAAATGGTGGACCATTGGTCTGTCTGTTATGGCAACTCAAGCCAGTGCAATCACATTTTTATCTACTCCCGGACAAGCTTTTCATAGCGGAATGGGATTTGTGCAATTTTATTTTGGATTGCCAATTGCAATGGTGGTAATTTGTTTGGTTTTTATACCAATTTATCATCGATTAAAAGTGTTTACGGCCTATGAATTCTTAGAATCCAGATTCGATTTAAAAACCCGGAGTTTGGCAGCAATTTTATTTTTAATTCAACGTGGTTTAGCTGCTGGAATTACCATTTTTGCACCTGCTATTATTTTATCGGCTGTTTTAGGATGGAATTTAACAATGCTAAATATTATTATTGGTGTTTTAGTAATTATTTACACGGTATCGGGTGGTACTAAAGCAGTTAGTGTAACTCAAAAACAACAAATGGCTGTTATTTTTGGTGGAATGTTTGTAGCATTCTATCTAATTGTAAGCTATTTACCTGCAGATATTTCATTTTCAAAAGCATTAAAAATTGCTGGTGCTAGTGGTAAAATGGAAGTGTTGGATTTCTCTTTTAATTTAGACAATAGATATACTTTTTGGAGCGGAATTATTGGTGGTACTTTTTTGGCGCTTTCTTATTTTGGAACGGACCAAAGTCAGGTGCAACGGTATTTGTCGGGTAAATCTATGAAGGAAATGCAATTAGGCTTAATTTTTAACGGATTGTTAAAAGTGCCGATGCAGTTTTTTATATTATTGGTAGGTGTAATGGTATTTGTGTTTTATCAATTTAATTCATCTCCATTAAATTTTAATCCTACGGCTACAGAAATAGTTCAAAATTCTGAATATGCTGAGGAATATAAAACTTTAGAAAATAAACATTTAGAAATTGAAAAATTAAAGTCGGTTGCAAATTTAAAATATGGAAACGATTTAGATAATGAAGTACTTGTAAAAGAAATTCAGCATTTAAATTCCTTAGAGCAACAAAATAGGGAAGAAGCCAAGGAAATAATTAAAAAAGCAGATGTGGATGCTGAAACAAATGATAAAGATTATGTATTTATTCACTTCATTTTAAATAATTTACCAAGAGGATTAATTGGCTTGTTGCTGGCAGTAATATTATCGGCAGCAATGTCTAGCACAGCTTCAGAATTAAATGCCTTGGCGAGCACTACAGTAATGGATTTATATAAAAGAAATATAACTGTTGAGAAAACGGATTCACATTTTGTAAATGCTTCAAAATGGTTTACACTTGCCTGGGGTTTAATGGCAATAACAGTAGCTTGTGTAGCAAATTTATTTGATAATTTAATTCAGCTGGTAAATATAATTGGGTCCATTTTTTATGGAAATGTTTTAGGAATATTTTTACTGGCATTTTTCATTAAATATGTAAAAGGAAATGCAGTTTTTATAGCAGCATTAATTACGCAAGTAATTGTAATTATTGGCTGGTGGTTTGATTGGATGCCTTATTTATGGTTAAATTTATTTGGTTGCGCTTTGGTAATGGGAATCGCGATCCTACTACAATTTTTGAGTTCAACAAATAAGAATTAATAGTTTAATAAATGGGAAAAAAATTAGATAAATTAACACCAGAATTAATTGATTTTATTAAAAATCAACATATTTTTTTTGTTGGAACTGCGGCGGAACAAGGAAACGTGAATATTTCTCCAAAAGGTGTTGACAGTTTTAGAGTTTTAAATGATAATAAAATTGTCTGGCTAAATTTAACAGGTAGTGGAAATGAAACAGCGGCTCACTTAATTAAAAACGATAGAATGACAATACTTTTTTGTGCTTTTGAAGGAAGTCCGCAAATATTGAGATTGTATGGAAATGCGAAAATTTATCATAAAAGAGATGAACAATTTAATGAATATGTGAACTTGTTTCCTACATATACCGGAACACGTCAAATTATTGAAATGGATATAGATTTAGTTCAGACTTCATGTGGTTTTGCAGTTCCATTTATGGATTTTAAAGGGGAAAGAACAATGCTTAATTCCTGGGCTGATAAACAAGGGACTTCCAAAATTGAAAAATATTGGGAAGAAAAAAACACTAAAAGCATTGATGGATTTGAAACAAAAATAATAGGTAATTAGAAATTAGTAAGGTTGTTTAAAAGCATTTAAAGACTTCATTCTTAACTAGTTTCAGGTTCTCATAGTGATTGATGAGATTCTGAAACAAGTTAAGGTTGACGAAAATTAAGCTTGAATACTATAACAAAAAAACACCTCAATTGAGGTGTTTTTTTTATGATTTAATATTGAAAAGTTTATTCAATTGGAATAACAAATCTAACTTTTGCCCAGGCAAAATTAATTGCTTTTTCACCAATTGAATACTGTAAAAGTTCTTGATTTTCATCAACCATTTCAGGTGTGATGTGATATCTTAAAAGATCGTCTGCCTCTTTATATCCATTTGATCCCCAGCTGTCATTTTTTTTGCTTAAAATGATAGTCCATTGCTCACTACTATTTGGTATAATAAAAAAACCATATTTACCAGCAGGAACATTTTTTCCATCAATTTTAACATCTTTATCAAATGAAATCGTTGTATTTTCATTTGCACCAGCTCGCCATACTTTGCTATACGGAACTAATTCTCCCCAAATGGTTCTATCTTTAACACTTGGAGCACCATAGTCTACATCAACTGTAACGGCTCCAATTTTTCCATTTACTTGTTTTCTCGGGCTTTTTTGTGCAAAAGTTACCGTTGTAACAAGTAGGAAAATAAGTAATATTTTAAATTTTGTCATAATTATTTTTGCCATTCAGCAATTGATTCTTTATTCATCTTAACATAATCTGCGTTTCCAGCTTTTTCAGCACCGGCAAGAGATTGTTTTGCAGTTTTAATTGCTCCAGCTTTGTCTCCCAAATCAGCTTGAATTAAGCTCATTCTGCGTAAATACCAAAATTCAGGATCGTCGTCACCTTCTGTTGCTTTTTTCATCCATTCTAAAGCTTGTTTTAAATCTTTCCCTTCTGTGTGGTAATATGAAGCAGCTTGAAAATAATCGTTACCTGAAGGTCCGGCCATAACAGTTTCTATACTTTTAGATGTAATTTTATCAGTAGGAACTTCAAAAGTTACTCCAACATACACATTTTCCCAAAGTATTCCTAAATCGGCTGAACCTGTTTTAAGATTATCAAGAGTCATTGTAAAAGAGTCTATATCCATAGGCATTTCTTGAACCTGAGCAGTTGTTTTTATAGCAACTTTGGCTTCATCCCATTTTTGTGGAGTTCCCCAGTTGTTAGTATCAGTATAAAATATTACATCCCAAGAAGTTTCATTTGGAATTGTAAAAATAGCGTAGGTTCCTTTTACTAATTTTTTTCCATCAATAATAACATTATCACTAAATGTAATTTTAGAGTTTGCATTGGCTCCGGTTCTCCAAACTTTACCATAGGGAACTAAATCACCAAAAATAGTTCTACCTCGCATAGCGGGTCTTGAATATTCTAAGGTAACATCTGTAAGGCCTACAACTTGTTCTATTTTTGAAAAAGGACTTGGTTGAGGTGTTTTAATTTGTGCGGTAGTTGTTGAAATTGCTCCAACAAAGACCAAAAGGATACATAATTTTTTTAGCATAATAATTATATTTAGGTTTAATACAAATATAACAATAAATAGCCTGTTTTTCGAGTAGATTTATTTTTAACATAAATTTAAGAAGTAGTGTAATTTGGTTTATTGATACTTTTTCTTTCTGAAATAACTGATAAGAAATCCAAAAACACCAAGAATTATTAAAGGAAAAAGCACATTTATAAATTGCCATTTATAAGCTTGTTCATATGCTTTTTGTTTATCTAAAAAGGCTATTTTAATAGTTTTTGATCGTATATTTATTAATCCGGAGTCGTCTAATAAATAGTTTACTGCATTTAGTAAAAACTCCTTATTACCATAAAGTTGATTGGTCCATTTATTTAAGCCTAATTCAAGGGGCTGACCTTTTGAAACTTCATTAGCAATAACATCACCATCAGAAATAACGATCATTTTTGAAGGCAGACCAACTTCTTTAGAATTATTAAAATTGAATGGTTTTACCCGACTGTTGTATGCCGATTTAAACGAACCTTCCAGTAAAACAGCGAGCGGTTTGTTTCCGTTATTAAACTCCGCTTGATTTGGTTTTTGAGTGATTGATTTTAAAGTTACAATTGATGGAGTTCCAGTGGTTGTTGAAAGCGGAGAACTTTGTAATAATATTGTTTTAGAAATGTTGTTTTTTAAAGTGTCAATACTATTAGTAAATTTAAAATTAACAGCCTCCGTATTTATGGTTATAGCATGATTGTTTAAAGAATTTACCAAAGGAAAATAATTCCACTGAAAATCAGAAAATTGAGTTTGATTTCCAATATTTCCAGTGGCTAACGGAATTTGAGAACTATACAAGTCTGTAACTAAATCTGAGTTAATTCTTATGCCATAATTAAAAAATAAATCCGTTAATCCTAAATCTCTTGGATACACTAAAGTTTCTCCAGTTTGGATTAGACTATCTAATTCAGCTACTACATTATCAATTAACCAAATCGATTTTCCACCATTCATAATAAATTGATCAAGCGTATATTTTTCTTGTTCAGAAAATTTTTCAGTAGGTTTTGCTATAATTGCTAAATCAAAATTGGATAGTTCAGTTAATGTTTTTTCAGGTTGACTTACAACAGAATCAAGTGTTATAGGAGCAAGAAGGTAATATTCGCCAAGTTTTAATAAAAAATCGGCAATGTAAATATCGTTCAATTCTCCATTACCTTTAATAATTGCAATTTTTTTAGACTTTTTTGAAGTTATTTTATGAATTCCATTTGCAAAAGCATATTCTAAATTTTGAATTGAACTTTCTAATTGTTCGTCTTGGGAATTTGTATAAATATCTTTTAATAGCGGAATAATTTCAGTTTTGCTTTTATAGTTAATTTCAGCAAAAGGAAAAATTACAATTTCTGATACTTTACCATTTTCCTGTACTTGTAATCTACTAGGCTCCAATCCTTTTTCAATTAATTCCTGAGCAATATCTGTTGGATTTATAAACCTGAATTGAACATTTTTATTTAGTGTTTTGAGCTCTTCTAAAAGTAGTTTTGTTTCTGTTTGTAAACGCTTAAATTCAGAAGGGAAATCTCCTTGTAAATAAACTTTCACCAATACAATCTCATCAACAGTTTTTACAATATTTTTAGTAGCAGGGGATAAGGTATATCTCTGGTCTTCTGTTAAATCAAATCGTTTGTAAACGCTTGAAGCTAAGAAATTTATTAATAGTAATCCAAAAATTATAGATACTATTTTAGAATACTTATTTTTCATTTTGTATTCTGATTTTAGTTAAAAATAAAAACAAAAAAGTAACTGAAATAAAGTAAACTAAATCTCGCGTATCAATAACACCTTTACTAATACTCGTATAGTGCTCATTCATTCCCAATTTTTGAATAAAATAATCTAAGTTTCCAAACAAATTATTAGTGGCCAATGCTTCAAATCCATAATATAAAAAGAATGAAATACAGACCGAAATTATAAAAGATACAATTTGATTTTTTGAAATTGTTGAACAAAAAATTCCGATAGCAGCGTAGGCACTTACTAAAAATAGCAACCCTAAAAACGATCCAAACGTAGTACCAAAGTTAATATTACCAACAGGATTCCCTAATTGATAAATGCTATACATATAAATAAGTGTTGGAATTATTGCTAAAACAACCAAAATTAACGCACCAAAATATTTACCTAAAATTATTTGCCAGTCTGTAATTGGTTTGGTTTTTAAAATTTCGATGGTCCCGGTATTAAATTCATCAGAAAAGCTGCGCATTGTAATTGCCGGAATCAAAAATAAAAATATCCAGGGAGCAAGAAAAAAGTAACCATTTAAATCGGCAAACCCTGCATGTAGAATATTAAAATCACCTTCAAAAACCCATAAAAATAACCCATTTATTAGTAAATAAACAGTTATTACCAAATAACCAATTGGTGAAGAAAAAAATGAATTAAGTTCTTTTTTTAGAATGGATTTCATTAATTATTTTTAAGGTAAACTATCAACTTTATCAACACTCCAGGCTACTGGTTTATCGTTAAACAATACTTTTGTTTTTGCCCAAACAGATTTAAATAAATCTGAATTTCTATAATTTTCTAAATCCCGTTCAGATTCCCAATAACTATAGGTAAAAAATATGGACGGTTCGTTTTTATCTCTGTATAATTCTAATAAACGACAACCACTGGTGTTTCGTATTTTTTCTTTGCTGTTATTGAAGTTTTTAAGAAATATATCAATTTTTGAAGGCTCAAAACTCATTTTTACAATTCTAACAAACATAATTTAACGTTAAATAAATTTTAAGGTAATTACATCTCTGTAATTTAAACCAAGTAGTGATGATGCACCACCAACTGTATTTAAGTTGCTTCTATACATAGAAATTTCTAAATAATTGGCAGAATTAAATAAAGCTAATTTACTTCCATCTTTTTGTCGTTGCTCTTTTGGAATGGAAAAATCAACAAATTCACTGTATTTTGAATAAATCTTTTTAAATGTATATTTATTTGCTGTTATTTCAAAATCCCGACCTTTTCCAACTTCCTGAAATAATTTTTTACTAATATTACTTATGGAGTTTCCGTAATTATCGATATAAATAATATTCCCAAAAATTGCTTTGTTATCTACAGAAATAGACGGTTGTAATTCTATTAATCTTTTAAAATCAGGAATTATTTTACCAATTATTTCCAACGTTCCTCCTCTGGCAATATGACAAGCAACTTTAACAAAAACATCTAAAACAGGGAAACTAGTTTCAATACGATCGTGAATGTTTATTTCTACAATTTTTTCGGGTTTTATTTCTGCTGCCAATAGAGAAATTACACCATTATCTGCACAAATAAAATAGTGATTGTCTAACTTTAATGCGATGTGTTTATTTTCTTCATTAAGTTCAGAATCTACTCCTATAATATGGATACTACCTTCAGGAAAACTTTTATAGGCATTTTTTAAAACATACGCTGTTTCAGTTATATTAAAAGGAGATATGTGATGAGATATATCAACAATTCTTGCGTCAGGTAATTCACCATAAATAGTCCCTTTTACTGAGCCAACAAAGTGGTCTTTTGTACCAAAATCAGTAGTTAAAGTAATAATTGACATATGAGAAAAACGCGATTTTTTTTTAAAATTTACAATTTAATTAACTTAATAAAATGTTCAAAACTTATTTGTTTAGAATTAATTATTGTAACTTGATATAATTAAATTTGTTATGCAAATCTAATCAATTATTCGGTTATTTTGCATAGATTATTATCATTTAAACTTAACACATATATCATTTGAACGAACGTATTATTGAGCTAACAGAGATAAACCCAAGCGACTTGTTTGGTACTCAAAACTATAATGTTGATATTTTAAGGAAGTATTACCCAAAATTAAAAATAGTTGCCAGAGGTAATAATTTAAAAGCTTATGGAGAACCCAATATTTTAGATGAATTTGAAAAGCGATTAGAGATGTTAATTAAATATTTTAATCGCTATAATAAGTTAGACGAAAATAGTATTGAACGTATTTTAACATCCAATGGAAAGGAACATAAAGCTTCAAAATTTGCAGATGGTGTATTAGTTCACGGTGTTGGAGGTAAATTGATTAAACCTCAAACGGTTAACCAAAGAAAAATGGTTGACTTGATGGAGAAAAATGATATGCTTTTTGCAATTGGACCAGCAGGAACTGGAAAAACATATACGGCGGTTGCTTTGGCTGTTAAGGCGTTAAAAGAAAAGGAAGTTCGAAAAATTGTGTTAACAAGACCAGCTGTTGAATCAGGGGAAAATTTAGGTTTTTTACCAGGTGATTTAAAAGAAAAATTAGATCCATATATGCAACCATTATATGATGCATTAAGAGATATGATCCCTTTTGAAAAACTCGATTCTTACATTGAAAAGGGAGTAATTCAAATTGCACCGTTGGCATTTATGCGTGGTAGAACGTTAGATAATGCATTTGTTATTTTAGATGAAGCTCAAAATACTACCCATAACCAAATGAAAATGTTTTTGACACGAATGGGTAAAAATGCTAAATTTGTGATTAATGGAGATCCAGGTCAAATTGATTTACCTCGCAGACAAGTATCTGGATTAAAGGAAGCAATGCTTACTTTAAAAAATGTAAAAGGAATAGCATTTGTACATTTAGATGAAAAAGATGTAATAAGACATAGATTAGTTAAAGAAATAATTTCAGCATATAAAAGCATAGAAGTAGGTAATGAGTAATACAATTAATAACACAGCATTTAACTTTCCAAAACAAAAATCAGTTTATAAAGGAAAGGTAAGAGAAGTTTATAATATTAATGATGAATTATTGGTAATGATTGCTTCAGATAGGCTATCTGCTTTTGATGTTGTAATGCCTAAGCAAATTCCATTTAAAGGCCAGATATTAAATCAAATTGCATCTAAAATGATGGATGCAACTAAAGATATTGTACCGAATTGGATTATCGCAATACCAGATCCAAATGTGGCGATTGGACATTTATGCACTCCTTTTAAAGTTGAAATGGTAATTAGAGGCTATTTATCAGGTCATGCGGCCAGAGAATATAAGGCAGGAAAAAGATTGTTATGTGGTGTTGCTATGCCAGAAGGAATGAAAGAGAATGATAAATTTCCTGAACCTATTATAACACCTTCAACAAAAGCGGCTAACGGAGCACATGATGAAGATATCTCCAAAGAAAACATTTTAGCCAAAGGAATTGTTTCTAAAGAAGATTATGAAGTATTAGAAAAATATACGAAAGCTTTATTTCAAAGAGGTACAGAAATTGCTGCCGAACGTGGTTTAATTTTGGTAGATACAAAATATGAATTTGGAAAAACCAAGGACGGAAAAATTGTGTTGATTGATGAAATTCACACACCAGATTCTTCTCGTTATTTTTATGCGGATGGTTATCAGGAAAGACAAAATAAAGGAGAAACACAAAAACAATTATCTAAAGAATTTGTGCGTCAATGGTTAATTGAAAATGGTTTTCAAGGATTGGAAGGGCAGAGTATTCCAGAAATGACAGATGAAAAAATCAATGAAATTTCTGATAGATATATAGAATTATACGAGAATATTACAGGTGAAACATTTGTAAAATCGGATGTTAGTAATATTACCCAAAGAATTGAAAAAAATGTACTTTCATTTTTAAATAAGTGAAAAATTTATTTTTAAAAAAAGGTCATACAGAAATGTATGACCTTTTTTTTGTTCCTTTTTTTAAACTACTGAAATTGAAAATAATTATTTATTTGAGTGTAATTAATTGGGGTAGTTGTATTTTCTAAATAATTAATAATAGTTTCAGCAGTAGTATTAGATGTATAACTTGGGGTTTGTGTAAAATATTGGTCATATACTGCAGGAATATAGTCGTTTATCCCAATAGTTAAGCTAATATTATCGTTTAGTTCTTGCTGGTTTTTATACATGGTAATAAAACCATTTTCTTGTTCTAATTCTATACCAGAATAATAAATTGCAGCTTTGCTACCTTTTAAAAAATCTTTAATTTCTTTAACCGTCATGGTATAAGTAACACTTCCATTATTAAATGGATCTATACTATAAATTTCTCGTTTTAAAATATCACCTTCATTCAGGCTATTTCTTACTCCTCCAGTATTTTGAAAAGAAATATCGACATTCATTTCCATTCTCAAAGCATCTGTATAAAAACTACCTACTGCACTTTTAGAATGATAGGCTTCTGAAAAACCTATAACTCCATCTAAATCAGCTTCTTCATTATAACTATCTACAAGTTCTTTTAAGGTTGAATCATAGTCGGAAAATTTTCCCAAATCAATTAATTCATAATCTAAACTTTCAACTTTTTTGTTATTTATAACCAATTGCAGTTTTCCAAGATAATTTAAATTAGAACCAGCTTGAAAAATAGGAATGTTGTTTATAGTTTCATTATCTTTAGAATGGGAATGTCCTCCAATAATGATATCAAAATATGGGAAGTTTGTAGCTAATCTCTCATCAGATGAATTTCCTAAATGTGTAAGCGCTATAAATAAATCTGATTGTTCATTTTCTTTAACTTCACTATAATTGGCTGCAACATCTCTATAATCTTCAAAAGTTAAATTTTGTACTCTCCATGGGTGGGTTGAAGGGATTGTTGCATTTTCTTTTCCGTTAGTTTCAACAAGACCTAAAAATGTGATTTTTACATTATTTTTTATTATTGTTTTGTATTCGTTTGGTTCAGGAATTCCTGTAGCATTCATATTTACGTTGGCGCAAACCCAATCAAATTGTGATTGTTGAAAACGATCTTTTAAAATAGCTTCGCCATAATCAAATTCGTGATTGCCAATAACAGACACATCAAATCCAACTTTATTCATTAAATCTATCATTGGAAAACCTTTTTCATCATGGTTATCCACAACAGGGTTTCCAGAAAAAATATCACCTCCACATACTACTATTACATTTGTTTTTTCTTTTTCCTGATCAATAATATATTTAATTTTTGAAAAATTAGCCAATCGTCCGTGTTGATCATTTATATGAAAAATGGTTAATTCTTTTGAAGAAGATTCAATTAGTGGGGTAGCATTATTTTCATTCTTGGAACAAGAAAGAAATAAAATAAAAATAAAATAATATTTAAATAACTGTTTAAAAAACATCATAATTTATTTTAAAAGAAAAGTTTACATTTTGGAATAATCTTAATTATTTACTCTTCATAGAAAGTTTATTTATATTCACTAATGGTATTAATGATACTTTCAATAGACTCATCATCTATATTTAACCAATGTAAAGCCATTTCAGTGGTTGAAAATATTTTTGATTCTTGATTTAAATCGCCTTCTAAACTTTTATAAATTGTTATTGGAACTACTTGATTTGGAGTACTTGTAACAAGTGCAAGCTTTCGATTTCCTATAATATCATAAATACTAGCCATATATTTAATGTATTTTTTAATATCGGGTTTAGTGGTTGAAAAAAATACATCTTTAAGGTGAATATAATAATTCATATTCGTTTTAAATAAAGGATCTTCTAAAAGCTGTTTTTTAAATTTTATATAAGAATCTACATTTAAGGTGCCTTGATGATGTTCGATAACAAGATTGCTTTCTGATAATATTATATAAAAACTTTTCAGTTTTGACATTTGTAACATTTTTTATAAATCTAAAAAAAAAGTCCTTTTAATAAAAATAAAAGGACTCTTTCTTTATAAATGGTACGTTTTACTTATTCTTTTTCTGTTTTGCCTGTTGATCTTGAGCTTGTTTCATTGCATCATTTAAACGCTTTTTAAACTTGCTTTCCTTTTTAGGCTTCTTTTTGTTTTCCTGAATTTTAGCGTGAATTTTGTCTTCGTCAATTATGTAATTCTTAATAACTAACATAATTGTAATTGTTAATAAGTTAGAAACAAAGTAGTACAAACTTAAACTACTCGCATACATATTAAAGAATACCAACATCATTACTGGTGAAAAATACATCATCATTTTCATCATTTTCTGCATATCTGGCATTCCTTCTTGTGTAGGCTGCTGCATACCCATTTGTTGACTTTGGCTCATTCTCATATAAAAGAAAATTGCTATAGATGCTAATATTGGAAATAAACTAATATGTGATCCATACATTGGAATTGTAAATGGAAGTTCAAATACAGAATCATATGCCGATAAATCATCTGCCCATAAAAATCCTTTTTGTCTTAAATCTATATTTGATGGGAAAAATCTAAATAGAGCAAAGAAAACAGGCATTTGTAAAAGTGCTGGAATACAACCAGCAAGAGGGCTAACACCAGCTTTGCTTTGAACTGCCATTGTTTCTTGTTGACGTTTCATTGCATTTTCTTTACCTGGTAAACGCGTGTTTATCTCTTCCATTTCAGGTTTTAACACCTTCATTTTTGCACTGGATAAATAAGATTTATACACTAAAGGAGACATGATAATTCTAACTATAATAGTTAGTAGAATAATAATTAAACCGTAATTACCAATAAAACCTTGTAAAAGGTTAAAAACCGGAACAAAAACCAATCGGTTTATATAACCGAAAATTCCCCAACCTAAGTTTACAACTTCCTTTAAATTTCGATCGTATTTTTTTAGAATCTGATAATCATTTGGTCCAATATACCATTTCATATCATAATTTAATTCTCCACCTTCTAAAGCTAACGGAGCTTTTAAATGAAACTCTTTGGTAAATACAGTATCAATTTCTTCGTCTTGGGTTAATGTTTTAGAATCTAATCTGGCAGTTTCAAATGCTTTTTCAGAAATTAAAATTGAAGAGAAAAAGTGTTGTTTAAATGCTACCCAGTTTACATCTGTTTCGTCTGCATCATCTTCACCACCAACAGAAAGATAGTCGATATCTTCTGATTCTTTTTCATAATACATTTCAGTTTGTTGGTTTTCATAACGAATGCTTTTTTCGTGTCTGAATCCTTTTAGGTTCCAATCTAATGTAATTTGTTGTGCTGAATTAAGAGTTGAGCTCAAACCTTGTGAACGAACATTAAAATTAACCATGTATTCACTTGGTGTCATTTCATATCTATACTCCAAATACTTGTCATTTGAAACTTTAAGTCTCATAGAAAGCACTTGGTTTTCACCATTAGTAGTTAATTTAGGTTCAAATAGTAAATCTTTTGTATTTAAAATTCTATTTCCTGAAGTTCCAAAATTTATATTAAAAGAAGCATTTTGCTTTTCAATCATATAAAGTGGTAAAGAATCATAGGTAACAAAATTCTTAATTAAAGCTTCTTTTATTTGACCACCTTTGTTTGAAATAACTAATTTAAGAACGTCGTTTTCTAAAATAGTTTCAGAATCTGCAACTGTAGCAGAGTAGGCGAAATCACCTAATTGACTTTTTGCATTTGCCAACGAAATTGAATCTGTGCCTTGTAATACCGTTTGAGTGTTGTTTTCAGATTTTTCAAAAGAAGAAGAAATTGTTTCTTCTTGAACTTGTTCTGTTTGTTTATTTTTTTCTGCTTCTAATTCTTCAGGTGTTGGCTGATTAGTGTACATCCACCATAACATTATTGCTCCAAGTAAAACAAAACCTATCAGTGAATTAAAATCAAATTTCTTTTCTTCCATGTGTATATTTAAATGTCAATTTGTCATTAGCTTTCTAAAAAGTCTTAAAAAGCCCGACAAATGTACTAAATGTAAGGTTAATTATTAGTTTTTATTAATGATTCTATATTAGCTCAAAGAGTGTTCCAAAGAAGCTTTTACAAAATCAACAAATAAAGGATGTGGATTTAACACAGTACTTTTATATTCCGGATGGTATTGAACTCCTACAAACCAAGGATGCGAAGGAATTTCAATTACTTCAACCAAATCAGTTTTAGGGTTTTTACCCGTTGAAATCATACCAGCATTTTCTACTTGCTCTAAATAATCGTTGTTAAATTCATATCTATGTCTGTGACGTTCGCTTATTAATTCTTTATTATAAATACTATATACTTTACTGTCTTTAGCTAATTTACAATCCCAGGCACCTAATCGCATTGTTCCGCCATAATTAACAACACTTTTTTGTTCCTCCATTAAATTAATAACTGGGTTTGAAGTTTCTTCATCCATTTCTATAGAATTGGCATCTTTTAATCCTAAAACATTTCTAGAAAATTCAATAACTGCCATTTGCATTCCTAAACAAATACCAAAAAATGGAATCTTGTTTTCTCTTGCATATCTAACAGCTTCAATTTTACCCTCAATTCCTCTACCTCCAAAACCAGGCGCTACCAAAATCCCATTTAAATTTTTCAATTTTCTTGGAACATTTGTCACGGTTAAATCTTCAGAATGAATCCAATTGATGTTTACTTTAATTTGATTTTGAGCACCCGCATGTATAAATGCCTCAGTAATTGATTTATAAGCATCTTTTAATTCAACATATTTACCAATCAATCCAATTTCTACAGTGTGTTTTGGGTTTTTAAATTTAGTTAAAAACTGATTCCAAACTAATAATTTTGGTTGCTTGTCTATAGGTAGTTGTAATTTTTTTAATACAACTACATCTAAGCCTTCGTCTAACATTAAATTAGGAACGTCGTAAATTGTTTCTGCATCAATAGATTCAATTACATCTTCTTTTTTAACATTACAGAATAATGCTAATTTTTCTTTAATTGAATCGGAAATTTCGTGCTCGGTTCTACAAACTAAAATATCAGGACTTACACCACTTTGCATTAACATTTTAACGGAGTGCTGTGTAGGTTTTGTTTTTAATTCACCTGCAGCAGCTAAATAAGGAACCAATGTTAAATGAATAACAATTGCATTTTCATGACCTAATTCCCATAATAACTGTCGAACAGATTCAACATAAGGTAACGATTCTATATCGCCAACAGTTCCACCAATTTCAGTAATAACTATATCAAATTCACCAGTATTACCTAAAATTTGAATTCTTTCTTTAATTTCATCTGTAATATGAGGAATAACTTGTACCGTTTTTCCTAAAAATTCACCTTTACGTTCTTTATCTATAACCGATTGGTAAATTCTACCAGTTGTAACATTGTTTGCTTGTGAAGTAGGAATGTTTAAAAAACGTTCGTAATGCCCTAAATCTAAATCGGTTTCAGCACCATCATCAGTTACATAGCATTCGCCGTGCTCATAAGGATTTAATGTTCCTGGGTCTATATTTATGTATGGATCTAGTTTTTGAATGGTTACAGAGTATCCACGTTCCTGTAATAATTTTGCAAGTGAAGCAGCTATAATCCCTTTTCCAAGTGAAGAAGTAACGCCTCCGGTTACAAAAACATATTTCGTATTTTTCATTATCTGTAGGTTTGGGCAAAAGTACTAACTCTATTTTAGTTTACAAAAAAAGAATCCTTCAAAATTTTAATAATTTGAAGGGTTAAATATGTTTGAAAAATTAAAGAATCTTATTAAAAATAGTTTCTTTGTTAATAGGATAGATAGTTAATTTTTATAATTACAGTAAATAAATCGTTTTAATGATTTATATACAGAGTTAAACAACGTTAATTTTTTTTTATTACTTCTTTTTCTTACTACGTATCATAGCTTCCAACATATCCCACATTTCTTCAGGAACTTCTTCTAACATATTAAATTCACCTGCGCCTTTCAGCCATTCACCACCATCTATAGTAATTACTTCACCATTAATATAAGCTGAAAAATCACTCATTAAATAAGCTGCTAAGTTTGCTAATTCCTGATGTACACCAACTCTACCAACGGGAACTTTCTTTTTCATATCAAACTTCTCTTTTAAATCTCCGGGTAATAACCGGTCCCAAGCGCCTTTGGTAGGGAAGGGGCCGGGTGCAATTGCGTTAGAACGAATTCCATATTTAGCCCATTCTACAGCCAAAGAACGCGTCATTGCCAACACGCCAGCTTTTGCAGTTGCAGAAGGAACTACATATGCAGAGCCAGTCCAGGCATAAGTTGTTACAATATTTAAAATAGTTGCTTTTTTTTGCTTTGTGTTAATCCAATGTTTACCAAAAGCCAAAGTGAAATTTTTGCTTCCTTTTAAAACAATATCAATTATAGTATCAAATGCATTTGCAGATAAACGCTCCGTTGGACTTATAAAATTACCCGCAGCGTTGTTTAAAAGTCCGTCAACTTTTCCAAATTCTTTAAGCGTTTCCGCTAAAACAACTTCAACTTCATTATAATTTCTAACATCACATTGTACAGCTAAAACTTTTCCACCAGTTTTTTCTTCTAATTCAATTTTAGCCTTGTTTAATTTTTCAATATTTCTTGATGTAATTACCACGTGCGCTCCCAGTTCTAAAAAATAAGTGCTCATAGCTTTTCCCAAGCCACTACCACCACCAGTAACTACAATAACTAGGTCTTTTAAACTTCCTTCTTTAAGCATTGGTTTTTGATACATAATTCACTAAATTTGGTTTTTATAAAAATAGGATTTTTTCCTGTTTTAGACTTTAAAATAAATTTTTTATTTTTTTTTAAATTCTGTTTGTCAAACACAAAAGTAATTGTATATTTGCCAACGCTTTTAAGGAGATGAATTCGAATAGAATGCAATAACTAAAGAAACACGATTTTAAAATATATAAGTAATGCCAAAAAGAACTTACCAGCCATCAAAAAGAAAGAGAAGAAATAAACACGGATTTAGAGAACGTATGGCTAGCGCTACTGGAAGAAAGGTTTTAGCTAGAAGAAGAGCTAAAGGAAGAAAAAATTTAAGCGTTTCTTCAGCCCCAAAACCAAAGAGATAATGAAACAATAGTTTTATATATAAGGTGTTACTTTTTTTAGTAACACCTTTTTTTATGTTTTTTTAATAAGTTTTGAAAACTAATTTTCATAAAAAAATAAAAATTAAGGATATTTACACGAATTATATTTTACTTTAAGAAATGCCTAAGAATACAAACATTAAATCAATATTAATAATTGGTTCAGGTCCAATTATTATCGGCCAAGCATGTGAATTTGATTACTCTGGTTCACAAGCAATTAGATCGTTAAAAGAAGAAGGGATTGAAGTTACTTTAATCAACTCAAATCCAGCAACAATTATGACGGATCCGTCATTGGCTGATAACGTATATTTAAAACCTTTAACGACTAAATCTATAATCGAAATTTTAAAAATACATCCAAATATAGATGCTGTTTTACCAACAATGGGTGGTCAAACTGCATTAAATTTATGTATTGAAGCCGATGATAAAGGTATTTGGGAAGATTTTAATGTTGAATTGATAGGTGTTGATATTGATGCAATTAATATTACTGAAGACCGCGAGCAGTTTAGAAAACTAATGATTGAAATTGGTATTGGACAAGCGCCATCAACAGTTGCAACTTCATTTTTAAAAGGTAAAGAAATTGCGCAGGAATATGGTTTTCCATTAGTAATTCGTCCATCATTTACTTTAGGTGGTTTTGGAGCATCAATAGTATATGATAAAAAAGATTTTGATGATTTATTAAGTAGAGGTTTAGAGGCTTCTCCTATTCATGAGGTTATTATTGACAAAGCTTTATTAGGCTGGAAAGAATATGAATTAGAATTATTACGAGATAAAAATGATAACGTAGTAATTATTTGTACAATCGAAAATATGGATCCAATGGGAATTCATACTGGAGATTCTATAACCGTTGCTCCGGCAATGACGTTAAGTGATACAACTTTTCAAAGAATGCGTGATATGGCAATTCATATGATGCGTTCAATTGGTGATTTTGCAGGAGGATGTAATGTGCAGTTTGCTGTAAGTCCAGATGAAAAAGAAGATATTATTGCTATTGAAATAAATCCAAGAGTTTCCAGATCATCAGCACTAGCATCAAAAGCAACTGGTTACCCTATTGCAAAAATTGCTGCTAAATTGGCAATTGGTTATCATTTAGATGAATTAAACAATCAAATTACAAAAACAACTTCAGCTTTATTTGAGCCAACGTTAGATTATGTAATTGTTAAAATACCTCGTTGGAATTTCGATAAATTTGAAGGAGCAGATAGAACAGTTGGTTTACAAATGAAATCAGTTGGTGAAGTTATGGGAATTGGACGTTCATTTCAGGAAGCATTGCACAAAGCAACGCAATCGCTGGAGATTAAACGTAACGGATTAGGTGCAGATGGAAAAGGAGAAAAAGATTATGATACAATAATTCAAAAATTAACATATCCAAGTTGGGATCGTGTATTCGTAATTTATGATGCTATTCAAATGGGAATACCTTTGAGTAGAATCCACGAAATCACAAAAATTGATATGTGGTATTTAAAGCAATATGAAGAATTATTGGCTTTAGAGGTTGAAATATCAACAAATAAATTATCAACATTATCTTACGAATTGTTGTTGGAAGCAAAACAAAAAGGGTTTGCAGACAGACAAATAGCTCATATGTTGGGTTGTTGGGAAAGCGAAGTGTATGCAAAAAGACAAGACTTAGATATAAACAGAGTTTACAAGTTAGTTGATACATGTGCTGCTGAATTTGGAGCGCAAACACCATATTACTACTCTACTTTTGAAAATAAAATGATTACTGCTGATGGTGGTAGTTATGCAGATAATGAAAGTGTAGTAACGGATAGAAAGAAAATAGTTGTGTTAGGTTCAGGTCCAAATAGAATTGGACAAGGGATAGAATTTGATTATTGTTGTGTTCATGGGGTTTTAGCAGCAAGAGAAGCTGGTTATGAAACTATTATGATTAACTGTAATCCTGAAACTGTTTCAACAGATTTTGATACAGCAGATAAATTATACTTTGAGCCTGTTTTTTGGGAACATATTTATGATATCATTCAGCACGAAAAACCAGAAGGTGTTATTGTTCAGTTAGGTGGGCAAACAGCCTTAAAATTAGCAGAAAAGCTTGATAAATGGGGAGTTAAAATTATAGGAACCAGTTATGAAGCCTTAGATTTAGCTGAAGATAGAAAGCGTTTTTCTGAATTATTAGTTGAGTTAGACATTCCATTTCCACAATATGGTACTGCAACAACTGCAGATGAAGCTTCTGCTATTGCAGATACATTAGACTTTCCAATATTAGTACGTCCATCTTATGTTTTAGGTGGCCAAGGAATGAAAATTGTAATTAATAAAGAAGAGTTAGAAACACATGTTGTTTCTTTATTAAGAACGATACCTAATAATATGTTGTTATTAGACCATTATTTAGATGGAGCTATTGAAGCTGAAGCAGATGCAATTTGTGATGGAGAAGATGTGTATATAATTGGTATTATGGAACATATTGAGCCTTGTGGAGTACATTCAGGGGATTCAAATGCTACATTGCCACCATTTAATTTAGGTGAATTTGTGATGCAACAAATAAAAGATCATACTAAAAAGATTGCCTTAGCTTTAAAAACAGTTGGTCTTATTAATATTCAATTTGCTATTAAAGATGATGTTGTTTATATAATTGAAGCAAATCCAAGAGCTTCTAGAACGGTGCCGTTTATTGCTAAAGCATACCAGGAACCTTATGTAAATTATGCAACAAAGGTAATGTTAGGTGTAAATAAAGTGAAAGACTTTAAATTTAATCCTAAACTAGAAGGATTTGCAATTAAACAACCAGTATTTTCATTTAATAAATTTCCTAATGTTGATAAAAAACTTGGACCAGAAATGAAATCAACTGGTGAGAGTATTTTATTTATTGATAGCTTAAAAGACGATCAATTTTATGAGTTATACTCTCGTAGAAAAATGTACTTGAATAAATAGTAATTTTTACATATATAAGTTAAGAGCTCCTTTTTGGGGCTCTTTTTGTTTATTATATGCAATTTATTATAAAACAAAAATTATTTTTCCTTTTATATTTTACTTTATTTTTAAATAAGTTTATAATAGTAAATCTTCATATTATTACGGCTTATATTACTTGATGTAACTGATTTTTAATCACTTCGTAAATTTTTTTATATCCGATATACTGTTTAATCGAAACATAAAATGTTTAATTAAAATAAAAAAAGATTAAACATTATTTGTTTTTGTTTAATCTTTTTGTATATTTGTAAAACAAAATAGAAATAAAACGAAAATAAAAAGATCATGAAAACATTTAAAAATTTACACAAACTAGTATTTATTGCTTTCTTAGCAATAGCATTTGTCTCATGTGATGACGACGATGAGCAAATTACACCTGAACCAATGACAAATTCAATTGCTGATTTCGTTGTTGCGAATCAAGATAATTATAGTAGTCTGCTTGCAGCACTTCAAAAAGCTGATTTAGTAGAAACGTTACAAGGAGAAGGTCCATTTACGGTATTTGCTCCTGATAATGCCGCTTTTGCAGCATTTTTAACTGCAAATAATTTTAATAGTTTAGATGATGTACCGGTTGCTGCTTTAAAAGAAATATTATTAAACCATGTTGTTAGTGGATCTGTTCAATCAGGAGGA
>NZ_FZNX01000001.1:1009895-1140325 GCF_900188355.1 Lutibacter flavus | reverse complement strand
CGTACTTTCAACTGCTAATGGATCAGACCCAGCGCCTTTTACTGTATTTGCACCAACAAATGATGCTTTTGGTGATTTACTTACAGAATTAAACGTTGCTGTATTAGACGATATTGATGAAGCTACATTAACAGCAACTTTAAATCATCATGTTGTAGGAGGAGCAAACGTTGTTGCTGCTCAATTATCAGATAATATGACTATTACAACCTTGGGTGGAGATATTACTGCAAATGTATCTGGTGGAGCAAGTTTAACAGATGCTAATGGAAGAGTTAGTTCAATTATTGCCGTAGATGTACAAACTGCAAATGGAGTTATTCACGTAATTGATAAAGTTGTATTGCCTAATTTAAATTAAAAAATTAATAGTTTAAAAAGAACAATCTGAAGAGGTTGTTCTTTTTTTTTCAATAAACATGGTGAAAATTAAAAAAATATTCTATTTTTGTTTAAGTTAAAACAACAATTAATGAACAATATTAAGTCAGAATTTACAATTAAAGATCTAGAGAATTTTTCTGGGATTAAAGCGCACACAATTAGAATATGGGAAAAACGGTATAACTTACTGGAGCCAAATAGAACGGAATCTAATATTAGATATTACAATCTTCAAAATCTTCAAAAGTTGCTCAATGTAGCATTTTTAAATAATAATGGTTTAAAAATCTCCAAGATAGCAGAATTATCTGAATCAAATATTGTTATAAAGGTTAGAGAATTAGTAACGAAAACCGGTATTAATGAGCAAGCTTCTAATGCATTAAAACTATCAATGTTAAATTTTGATGAAAATATGTTTAATGAAACATATAATAATTTAGTTGTTAATTCCTCATTTAGAGAAATATTTAAAAATGTTTTTATCCCTTTTATAAATGAAATAGGTATGCTTTGGCAAGTAAATTCTATAACACCTGCACACGAGCATTTTATTTCAAATCTCATTCAGCAAAAAATACAGATTAATATAGAAAGGTTGCAGTTGTCTAAGCCAATTAATTTAAAGAAGGTTTTTGTGTTATATCTTCCAATGAATGAAATTCATGATTTAGGTTTATTGTATTTGCATTTTGAAATATTGCTGCATGGCTATCAGTCTGTTTATTTGGGCCAGAGTGTTCCGGTAAGTAATTTAAATGATGTTCAAAATGTATTTAATTCTGTTTGTTTTATAAGTTATTTAACCGTGGAGCCATCTCAAATATCTGTAAAAGAATACATTGAAAAGGTAAAGGGAGAGGTTTTGTCAAGTTCAAATAATGAGTTGTGGTTGCTAGGAAGAAAAATTCAAGAATCAACTGAGATTTTAGAATCATCTAATGTAAGAACATTTAATTCTGTTATAGATTTGATCAAGTATTTATAAAAGATTAAAATAAATTTGTTTTTTGTTTAACTTTGTGGTATATTTGTTAAACATTATGAGAAATTTAATTATAATAGGTTCCGGATTTTCATCACTTTCAGCTTCGTGTTACTTAGCTCAAAAGGGATTTAATGTTACTATTCTTGAGAAAAACTCAAGTGTTGGTGGCAGAGCACGTGTTTTAGAACAAGATGGTTTTAAATTTGATATTGGTCCAACTTGGTATTGGATGCCAGATGTTTTTGAGAAATTTTTTAATGATTTCAATAAAAAACCATCAGATTATTATGACTTAAAAAAGCTAGCTCCTGCTTATCAGGTTTATTTTGATGTACTTGAATCTTTAACCATTTCAGATAATATAGAAGAAATCTATACTATTTTTGAAAAGGAGGAAAAAGGGAGTTCTAAATACCTTAAAAAGTTTTTAAAAGCTGCAAAATTCAATTATGAAATTGCAGTTAATAATATGGTTTACAAACCAGGTAATTCTATAGCAGAGTTAATCACTTTTGATACCATTAAAAATGTAAATCAGTTTTTTAAAAGTATTAGTACAGAAGTTAGAGCCAATATTAAAAGTAAAAAGTTAATTCAAATATTAGAATTTCCTGTACTGTTTTTAGGCGCAAAACCATCAAACACTCCAAGTTTTTACAGTTTTATGAATTATGCCGATTTTGGTTTAGGAACTTGGCATCCGGAAGGAGGAATGTTCGAAGTGGTAAAAGCTTTTGTTTCTTTAGCAACAGAATTAGGAGTTACCATTAAAACAAATCAAAATGTTGAAAAAATTGAAGTTAAAAATGGGAAAACTATTGGTGTAACGGTTGATGGTTTGTTTATGCCTGCAGACATAGTAGTTAGTGGTGCAGATTATCATCATTCAGAAACATTATTAGATAAGAAACATAGAATGTATTCTGAAAAGTATTGGAGTAAAAAAACATTCGCACCTTCATCATTATTATTTTATGTAGGTTTCAATAAAAAATTAGAAAATGTTGCGCATCATACCTTGTTTTTTGATACAGATTTTGATGTGCACGCAGTAGATATTTACGATACGCCTCAATGGCCAAAGGAGCCGCTTTTTTATGCTAGTTTCCCAAGTATAACCGATAATAGTTTTGCCCCTATTAATAATGAAGCGGCTACTTTTTTAATTCCAATTGCTCCTGGTATTGAAGATACTCCAGAAATTAGAGCGCATTATTTTAATGTTATTATAGAGCGATTGGAAAAATTAACCAACCAAAAAGTATCTGACAACATTTTATTTAAACAATCTTATTGTGTAAATGATTTTATAGCAGATTATAATTCATACAAAGGAAATGCCTACGGGTTGGCAAATACATTAACTCAAACGGCTTTTTTAAGACCAAAAATTACCAGTAAAAAAGTACAGAATTTATTTTTCACAGGTCAATTAACTGTACCAGGACCTGGTGTTCCGCCATCAATAATTTCAGGAAAAATTGTTTCGGAAATGGTTTTGCAAAACGCTATTTAAATTAAACTACTTATATTAACTAAAAAAATTAAAAATTATGAAGCAATTATTTGATGACACTTCATTTATTTGTAGCAAAATTGTTACGAAAAAATACAGTACTTCTTTTTCTTTGGCCGTAAAAATGTTGTCTCCAAAAATTAGAGAAGGTATTTATAGTATTTATGCTTTTGTGAGGTTTGCTGATGAAATTGTTGATTCCTTTCACGGTTATGATAAAAATAAATTAATTAATCAGTTTGAAGCGGATTATTATGCCGGTTTGGAAGCGGGTATTAGTTTAAATCCAATTTTAAACAGTTTTCAACAAACGGTAAAAAAATACAAAATCACCGATGATTTGGTGCAAGCTTTTCTAACAAGTATGAAACTTGATTTAAATAAAACCGAATATGAAACAGAAAAAGAGTACAATAATTATATTTATGGTTCAGCAGATGTGGTTGGATTAATGTGTTTAAAAGTATTTGTTAATGGTGATAATGAAATGTATGAATCTTTAAAAAGTTATGCAATGCGATTAGGTTCGGCATTTCAAAAAGTAAATTTCTTAAGAGATTTAAAAGATGATTATGAAATTTTGAACCGTTCTTATTTTCCAGGCGTAAATTTTGAATCCTTAAATTTGGAAGCTAAACAATCAATTATTAATGAAATTGAGGAGGATTTTGTTGAAGCATATAAAGGTATAAAGTTATTACCTTTAGAAGCAAAGTTTGGTGTTTATACAGCTTTTATTTATTATAAAAGATTGTTGTCTAAACTAAAAAGCACTCCATCAGAGAAAATTTTAACCACGAGAATTAGAGTTTCTAATCCGATGAAATTAAGCTTATTGGCAAGATCGTTTGTTGTTTTTAAATTAAATTTATTATAGTTTTATAAAATGAGATTTTTAATTTTTTTAGTTTTTTTTAATTTTGGGTCAACTAATAATGGTTTAGATGTTGTTAGAAATGATTTTCCAAATATAAATTCTTTAGAGCAAGCTGAACGATCTTTAAATGAATTGGAAAAAAATGAAGATGAAACCTCAAAAGGTTATTATGCTGCAATGCTATTTATGAAATCTAAATATGTTAAATTTCCTTTAACAAAACTTAAATATTTTAAAAAGGGTAAATTATTACTAGACGATTTAGTGATTAATCATCAAAATAATATTGAAATTAGATATATTCGTTTTTTGCTTCAAAGTGAAATGCCAAACTTTTTAGGTTATAATAAAAATTTAGAAGAAGATTATTTAGCGATTATTGAAGGTGTGGAGTCTTATAATTTAAGTAGTAATTTTAAACTTAGGATGCTAAATTATATGTTACTTTCTAAAAATATTTCTGGTCAAAAAACACAAAGAATTAAACAATTATTAAATAATTTATAATGTTTGCATTAATTACAATTGGTACTTTTTTATTGATGGAATGTGTTACTTGGTTAACGCACAAGTTTGTAATGCACGGTTTTATGTGGTATTTTCATGAAGACCATCATCAGCCTAGATACCAAAATTGGTTCGAAAGGAATGATGTATTTTTTATAATTTTTGCTATTCCGAGTATCGCCTTATTTTACTTTGGTGTGCAAGATGGTTTAAACTATTTGTTTTTTATTGGTTTGGGAATTATGTTATATGGAATAGCATATTTTTTAGTGCATGATGTTTTAATTCATAAACGTTTTAATTGGTTTAATAAAACAAATAATAAGTATTTAATAGGATTAAGAAAAGCACACAAAGTGCATCATAAACATTTGGGTAAAGAGGAAGGCGAATGCTTTGGAATGTTATTTGTGCCTTTTAAATATTTTAAAATTTAATGAGTCTATATTTAATTTTAAATTTCGCATCATTTATAGTTCCGTTTGCCTATAGTTTTGAAAAGAAAATGAACTTTATAAAATGGAGGAAACCTGTTTTTTTATCTCTTTTTATTGTTGCTTTCTTTTTTATAATTTGGGATATTATTTTTACAAAAATGGGTGTTTGGGGATTTAATCCAAATTATCACGTTAATCTTTTAATTTTTGGTATTCCGTTAGAAGAAATATTATTTTTTATTTGTATTCCTTATGCCAGTATTTTTACGCATTACGCAGTGGGTTACTTTTTTCCAAAACTTCAATTATCTAAAAAAGCAACAAATTATATAACAATTTCACTATTTATATTGTCGGTTGTTGTGTTAATTTTAAATACAGATAAATGGTATACCTTTATAAATCTGCTTGTTTTTACAGGTTTGTTAGCTTATTCATTTATTAACAAGAATACTATTTTACAAAAATTCTATATTACCTTTTTAGTGATATTAATTCCATTTTTTATAGTAAACGGAATTTTAACAGGAAGTTTTATTGAGAATGAAGTTGTTTGGTATAACAACAACGAAAATTTAGGAATCCGTTTATTTACAATTCCTATTGAAGATACTTTTTATGCATTTAGTATGCTTTTTGCTAATTTAATTTTAATTGAAAAATTCAAAGTAAAATTCAATAAAAAATAACCCATGTAAATTAATTGAATGAAAAAAGAAGTTTCTGTATTTTGGTTTAGAAGAGATTTAAGATTAGAAGATAATTGCGCAATGTTTCACGCGTTAAATTCTGAATTTCCTATACTTCCTGTTTTTATTTTTGATACTAACATTTTATCGGAATTACCAAAAAATGATGCTAGAGTTCAATTTATTCATCAATCGTTGGCGAAAATTAATGATGAATTACAGAAAGAAAACGCTTCATTATATATTTTAAATACAAATATAACAGATGCTTGGGAACAAATTTTTGAGGAATTTGATGTGAAAAATGTTTTCTTTAATAGAGATTATGAACCTTATGCAACTAAACGAGATGCAAAAATTTCAAGATTTTGTAAAGAAAAAGGGGCTACTATTTTCAATTTTAAAGATCAAGTTATTTTTGAAAAAAGTGAAATAACAAAAGCTGATGGTTTACCTTATACGGTATACACACCATACAAAAAAAAGTGGTTGTTGGAGTATAATAATAGTTCAATTCGGCAATTTCCTTCAGAAAAATTAAGTAGTAAATTTTTAAAAGAAACGTTTCACTTTCCTACGTTAAAAGAGATTGGTTTCGAGAAAAATAAGATTGAAGTGTTGCCAATCAATTCAAAATGTATCGATAATTATGTACTGTACAGAGATATTCCTTCAATAGGAACTTCAAACATATCAGTGCATTTGCGTTTTGGTACGGTAAGCGTTCGAAGATTAATCGCATATGCCATTAAAACAGAAGCAACTTTTACAAGTGAATTAATTTGGCGCGAATTTTTTATGCAAATTTTGTATCATTTTCCAAAGGTTGTAAATGAAAACTTTAAAGCGAAATACAATTTTATTAAATGGAGAAATAATGAAGAAGAATTTAAATTGTGGTGCGAAGGTAAAACAGGTTATCCAATTGTAGATGCTGGAATGCGACAATTAAATGAAACAGGTTATATGCATAATCGAGTTAGAATGATTGTTGCTAGTTTTTTAAACAAACATTTATTGATAGATTGGCGATGGGGAGAAGCGTATTTTGCTCAAAAACTATTAGATTTTGAATTGTCAGCCAATAATGGAAACTGGCAGTGGGTTGCAGGTACCGGTTGTGATTCAGCTCCATATTTTAGAGTTTTTAACCCAACAACACAGCAACAAAAGTTTGATTCAGATTTTAAATATATTGAAAAATGGAATCCCAATTATAAAGTAATTCCAGAAATTGTGGAACATAAATTTGCTAGAGAACGTTATTTGACGGTGTTAAAAAAAGCTTTGCTTAATTAGGTGCTGCTAATTTTGAAATCATTCCATTAAATACAAAATAATGAAATGGTACAACGGTATACCAATACAAGCGTCCTGCAATACCTTTAGGTCTAAATGTAGCAGTTTGATATAATATATTTTCTTCTATTTTAAATTCTAACCAAGCCTCTCCAGGAATTTTCATTTCAGCATAAAGTAACAGCCTTTTATGGTTTTTATCGGCATAAATTACACGCCAAAAATCGAGGGAATCACCCACATTAAGTTCTGTTGGATTTGTGCGGCCTCTTCGTAAACCGATGCCTCCAAAAACCTTATCAAAAAAACCTCTTAATTTCCATAAGAAATCTCCATAATACCAGCCATTTTCTCCTCCTATTGCCCAAATTTTATTTATAGTTTCTGTTGGATTATTAATGGAACGTTGCTTAATATCTTTAAAGCATCCATAAGAGGGTACATTTATATATTCATGAGCTTTGTGTTGCAAACGACCACTTATAAATGAGTCTTTCCAACTAGAAACAATACTATTCTGTTCAATTTTTACAAATGCATTTTTTATCGCTTTTTTGTAAGAAATTGGTTTTATATCTAGTAGTTCATTAATATTACTAGGTTTTCCAATAATTTCAATTCCCATACTATTTACAAGTGAAGCTGCTAGTTTATAAGATGTTGATGTTACAAAGTATAGCCAATAAGAAGATAATTTTGGGGTCATAATTGGTACTGTTAAAATGTATCTTTTAAGACCTCTTATTTTTGCGAATTCAAGCAGCATTTCTTGATATGTTAATATTTCCGGACCAAAAATATCATAAGAATTACTATATAATTTTTCATTTCCAATTGCTTTCAATAAAAAATTTAAAACATCTCTTATAGCGATAGGTTGTGTTTTGGTATTTAACCATTTTGGAGCAATCATTACAGGTAATTTTTCAACTAAATCTCTTATTATTTCAAATGAAGAACTTCCAGAGCCAACAATAATACCAGCTTTAAAAGTAGTTAGTGAATATGTGTTTGATTGCAAAATGTTTTCTACATTTTTTCTAGATAATAAATGTTTAGAAAGTTTAGTGTCATTAGTAATACCACTTAAATATATAACTTGTTTGGCTGCTGTTGTTTCAATAAATTCCTTGAAATTTTGTGCACATTTTTCTTCTAAAGAATGAAATTCAGTTGAAGAATTAGACATTGAGTGAATTAAATAATAAGCGACATCAATATCTTTTGGAATAGTTGATAAAGTGTTTGGTTTTAAAAAGTCAGATTCAACAACAGTAATTAGTTCATCTTCTTTATTGAACGGATGAGCTCTAGAAGCATCTCTTACCGAGCAAACAACTGAATATCCTTCATTTAACAATAAAGGGATTAATCGTTTTCCAATATAGCCTGTTGAGCCTGTGACAAGAATTTTCATTAGTTATATAGTTGAAGATTAATATATTGTAATTTTATTGTTACTTTATTTTCTATCATTTTTGTCATTCCTGCTTAGGCAGGAATCCATACGTTCTAAAATTAAATTCCTGCCTACGCAGGAATGACAGTTACTTTCAGCTTTTGTTGGTGAAAAACACCAATAATCGAACGTTTATCTAAACACACAAAAAACTACTTTTTAGGTCTTTGGTACTCTAATCTCTCTTTTAAATTTGGGATAGAATAGCCATCCAAACCATTAATAGCCGCAATAGCCCCTTTTGATAAATTGATAAAGCCATCATCTTCAATTAGATTTTTTTCAACATATAAACCTTGTATTTCCCCAATAACAAGTTTAGTGTTGTTAGATTTTATATCATATTCTTCAAGATATTTCATAGCTAATTGAATTGGGCTGTTTTTTACAAAAGGTGCATAAAAGTTATTTTTATAATCAGTTTCTAAATCTGTCACATCAAATTCTGAAATAGACTTGTCATATTTTGCTGATGTATGGTGAGCGTCTTTTAATATTTTTTCATGAATATGATTGATTGTAAAATAACCAGTTTCCATAATGTTTTCATAAGTATTTCTAGGAACAGATGTTGGTCTTAAAATAAAGCCTAATAACGGCGGCGAAGATCCTAAATGTATTACTGAACTAAAGATAGCTAAATTTGTTTTATCATCAGTCGATTTTGTTGCAATTAAATTAGCTGACTTATATCCTGCACAGCTATTTATAAGATTAATTTTATATAAGTGTTCCAAAGAATTAATATCCGTATTATTGAAATAATTCATTATAAACTTTTAAAATTGTTAATTTTAATGTCTTTAGATTTTAGGTCAAACATTAAATTGTAGAGTCCAAAAAACGTTCTGTTGATATAAATAAAATGTTTGGAGCCTCTATTTCCATTCATATTTTTAAGTTCGCTACTTTTTGAATAACGTTCACCTAATTCAGCAATTTGTTTAAAGAAATCTGGATTGGAAAAATCGAATGTTTCTTCATGAAATGGTTGTGTAAATAAACTTAACATATCATGAAACATAGCCGTGAAAAAAGTTAATTCTTCATCAGAATCATCAGTCCTTAAAATTTCTAACTCAAATAATGTTTTTTTAAATAATTGAACATTATTAATATTTTCTTGTTTTGCTAATTCAAAATAAGGAATATAAAATTCATTTGGAATGGTTTTCATACAACCAAAATCGATTGCAATTAATTCACTGTTTTCAGAAATTAAAAAATTTCCAGGATGCGGATCGGCGTGTACCTTTTTTAAAATATGTATTTGATACATATAAAAATCCCATAGCGCTTGCCCTAATTTATTAGATTTTTCTTGGTTTGAATTATGTGCTGTAAATTCGGATAAATGTTCGCCATGCATCCAATCCATTGTAATAATTCTTTCTGAAGATAAATCTTCATAATAGCTTGGAAATTTTAAGTTTGGTATATGAGCGCAAGCTTTCACAATTTCTTTACTTTGTTTAATTTCAAGTATGTAATTGGTTTCTTCAATTAATTTATCTTCAACTTCCTTAAAATATTTATCAGAATCTTTACCTTTAATATTAAACATACTTATTGCGATGGGTTTCACCAAAGCTAAATCACTAGAAATACTATTTGCAATTCCTGGATATTGTATTTTTACAGCTAAATTTTTACCGTTTTTAGTTGCTTTATGAACTTGCCCAATACTTGCAGCGTTAACAGAGCGTGCATTGAAAGTGTCGAATAACTCGCTTGGAGATTTTCCGAAATATTTTTTAAATGTTTTCATAACCAAAGGTGCTGAAAGCGGAGGTACAGAAAATTGTGATAAAGAAAATTTTTCTACATAAGCTTGGGGTAAAATACTTTTTTCCATGCTCAACATTTGAGCCACTTTTAAAGCACTTCCTTTTAATTTTTTTAGCCCATCATAAATATCTTCAGCATTGTTTTTATTTAAACGATCTTTTGCTTCTAGTTCAGTATTTACTAGTTTATCTCCATAATATTTTAAATAATTTACACCAACTTTTGCGCCGGTTTGCATTAGTTTTGAAGCTCTCTGTATTTTTGAAACGGGAATAGAATCTATGGTTTTTATCATTCTTAAATTAGTTTACATTCATTTTTTCTTTATATAAAAATTTGCCAAGATCAATCATACTTTTTAAAGGTGTAGTATCTAGCAAATCAAAACTGGTATTTACAGATTTTTCAATAAAAATATCTGTCTTTTCAAAGGAAGGAGAAGTGTCGTTCATCCAAAAATTTATAGTAATTAAAAGTTGCATCCAAGCAGTTTCTTTAATTCCTTTTTTCTGAATTTGTGTAATTTTTTTCTCTTTAAAATCAACTGTTTCAATTTCAAGTTCATCAATGTAGTTAGTAAATCCTTTTTTTAATTCTGAAAGTGTAGCTAATTTTTTTAAATGTGCGGAGTTCTTTTTTAACAAAAGTAAAATATAGCTTCTATTTGCTGAAAGGGTTTCGAAAAATGTAAAATAAAAACTTAATAATTTGTTTCTTGAATCAAAAGATGCGTATTCTTCACTTTTGTTTAAAGTTTCTATTGTGTTGTTTAAAAATGTTTTAAGGATTTCTTTTTCTATCGCTTCAAAAGAACCAAAACAGGTATAAAATTGAGCTTCTTCAAAATTGTTTGCTTTTGCAAAAGCAAAAACAGATTTGGGAGGTGTATTGTTTTCTAATATATAGGTCATATAACTAGAAATGATTTCGTCTTTTGTTATTTTTTTTCTTTTTGCCATAATAATTGTAATATTGTTTAACTTAATTTAATGCAAATTAAACAAAAAATTATAAACAATACTATTTTTTTTAATAAATAAAACTTATAAAGATATAGGATAAACAAATTATTTTATTTGAGTTATAAATATTTTTTGTTTATCTTTACACAAAATAAATTAAACAAAATGAATAACAAATTTGCTGTCACAAGAAAAGAACACTTTAATTCGGCACATAGATTGCATAATGCACTGTGGTCCGATGAGAAGAACACAGCTGTATTTGGTAAATGCAATAACCCTAATTATCACGGTCACAATTACGAATTAGAAGTGAAAGTAATTGGTGTTGTTGATAAAGATACTGGGTATGTAATTGATACAAAACAGCTATCAGACTTAATAAAAGAACATGTGCTAGATAAATTTGATCATAAAAATTTGAATTTAGATGTTGAAGATTTTAAAACGTTAAATCCAACAACTGAAAATATAGCAATGATTGTCTATATGATTTTAAGACCTCTTATGGAGGAAAAATATGAATTAAAAATTAAACTTTATGAAACACCAAGAAACTTTGTTGAATACCCCTATTAATGGGACTAAACTAAATGGTTTTACGTTTGATGAAATAGGTGATGACCATTTATATACAGGAATTGAAACTCCAATGACGAGAGATGCTTTTGTGTTAAGTGATGATGAAAAGAAAGAAAAAATAAGCCATTTATTTGCTCAAATAATGGATGTAATGGGTTTGGACTTAACGGATGATTCTTTAAAAGGAACACCAAAAAGAGTTGCTAAGATGTATATTGATGAAATTTTTTCGGGATTAAATCCTGTTAATAAACCAAAAATTGCATTGTTTGATAATAAATACCAATACAATCAAATGTTGGTTGAAAAAAACATTCAGTTTTATTCAAATTGTGAGCATCATTTTGTGCCAATTTTTGGAAAAGTACACGTGGCTTATGTTTCATCTGGAAAGGTAATCGGACTTTCTAAAATTAACAGAATTGTTCAGTATTTTGCAAATAGACCTCAGGTGCAAGAGCGTTTAACCAATCAAATAGCTCTAGAACTTTCAGATATTTTAGAGACGGATGATGTGGCTGTAATTATTGACGCAAAACATTTATGCGTTGCTTCAAGAGGAATAAAAGATGATTCATCAGCTACTGTAACAAGTTTTTTTGGCGGTGTGTTTAATAATTCAAAAAAAATTGTCGAACTTCAAAATTATTTAAAACTATAAATATGGAGTTAATTGAAAAAGCATTGGAATTTGAACAACGCAAGCTATCATTAAAAAGTACAAATGAAAGGATTTTAGCCTCTAGAGAAGTTAAAGCTTTGATATTGGAAATAAATGAATTGTATAAGAAAAATAAAGATCCAGAATTAATGGATTTAATGAAACGACTAACGGTTATAAAACGGAAAATTGAAAAGCGACTAAAATATTAATTTTTTAATTATGAAGACAATTGTTATTATTGGCGGTAGTAAAGGAATTGGAGGTGCTATTTTAAAGAATCAGCTTAATACACATAAAGTTGTAAATATAAGCAGAACAAAACCTACTATTAGTCACGAAAATTTAACACATTATTCATGTGATGTTTTAGTAGATGAGTTGCCTGATTTAAGTGAATTAGATAGCCTAATTTATTGCCCTGGCAGCATTAATTTAAAACCATTTTCAAGACTTAAAATTGAAGAGTTTCAAAGTGATTTTGAAATTAATGTTTTAGGGGCCATTAAAGCAATACAAAAATATTTACCACAATTAAAGAAAAAAAATGGTGCAACCATATTGCTTTTTAGCACTGTTGCAACTAAATTAGGAATGCCTTTTCATACCAGTATCGCATCGGCAAAGTCGGCTGTAGAAGGGCTTGTGAAATCTCTAGGAGCAGAGCTAGCTCCAAAAATTCGTATTAATGCCATTGCGCCTACAATTACAAATACAACATTAGCTGAAAAAATATTAAGAAATGATGCAATGAAAGAAGCAATTGCAGAGAGACATCCGCTAAAAAAATATTTAATACCACAAGAAGTAGCTGATATGGCAGATTTTTTGATTTCCGAGAAATCAGGGTCAATGTCTGGGCAAATAATAAGTTTAGATTGTGGTATTGTAACTTTTAAAAGTTAATAATTATGAAATTAATAGTAATAATAACAACTATGTTTAGTTTGTTTTTTTCAACAGTAACTACAAATAATCCAATATCTATGAAACCTATAGCATCAATTTATGATATTTCTATAAAAAGTTTATCGGGAGAAATAATAGATTTATCAAAATTTAAAGGCAAGAAAATTCTTTTTGTGAACACCGCTTCAGAATGTGGATTTACTAAACAATATGCCGATTTGCAAAAATTGCACGAAACTTACAAAGATAAATTGGTTGTAATAGGAGTTCCTTGCAATCAGTTTGGCGGTCAGGAACCTGGAAATGCTATGCAAATTCAATCTTTTTGTCAGGTTAATTACGGAGTTACATTTTTAATGACTGAAAAGGTTGATGTTAAAGGTGATAATCAGCATTCTTTATATAAATGGTTAACTCAAAAAGAATTAAACAAAGTTAAAAGTAGTTCTGTAAAGTGGAATTTTCAAAAATATTTATTAGATGAAAATGGCAATTTTATAGATTATTACTATTCAATTACAAAACCAATGAGTAGTAAAATTACAAAACAACTATAATGAAACAATTTATGTGGTTAGTATTGTTTTTACTAATAAATTTTTCGGCACTTGGTATTGGTAGTTGGCTAATGAATAGTGGCCCAACTTCAAATTGGTATCTATCATTAAACAAAGCTCCTTGGACACCACCAGGCTGGGTTTTTGGTGTTGCTTGGACAACTATAATGGTCTGTTTTTCAATATATTTATCGTATTTGGTAAACATAAAAGTAAGTAATACTTTTTGGATGCTGTTTATAATTCAGTTTGTTTTAAATGTATCTTGGAACTTTATATTTTTTAATCAGCACGCCATCGGTTTTGCCTTAATTGTAATTATTTTACTTACGGTTTTAGTTGGTTATTATACATTCAATTTTCTTTCTGATATGAAATTAAAATCCTTGTTAATTGCACCATATTTTGTGTGGCTCTTAATTGCAACTAGTTTAAATGCTTATTCTTACTTAAAAAATTGAATTTCATGAAATTTTCATCAAAAGGAATAGTTTACCGATTGTCTTCAAAACAAAAATTGCCAATTTCAGTTGATGAGGCTTGGGAGTTTTTATCAAATCCAAAAAATTTAAAAACAATTACGCCAGATTATATGAGTTTTGATATTATTTCGGGAGCAGACAAGCCAATGTTTGCAGGGCAAATAATTCAGTACATTGTAACACCTGTATTAGGAATAAAAACAAACTGGGTCACTGAAATTACACAAGTGGTTGACAAAAAATATTTTGTTGATGAGCAACGTTTTGGACCTTATGCTCTATGGCATCACAAACATTTTATAAATCCAATTGAAGGAGGGGTAGAAATGGAAGATATAATAGATTATAAAGTGCCATTAGGATTTATTGGGAGGTTGGTGCATCCTTTTTTAGTAAAACCTAAGCTAACAGAAATTTTTAACTATAGAACAAAAAAGTTAGTCGAACTTTTTGGTGAAATTAACAAATAAAAAAATGTTTATCTTAAATTATATAACAATTATGGCAGCAGTAATATGCACAAGTTTAACAATTATTGATTTTAATAAAAATAGTAGCCTTGTAGGATGGAGGGTGGTAAATGATGTAGTAATGGGGGGTAGGTCTAATAGTTCAATTAGTATTGATATTGATGGGAATGCAGTTTTTAAAGGAGAAGTTTCTTTGGAGAATAATGGTGGATTTTCATCACTAAGACATCGTTTTGAAAAAATAAATGTATCTAAATTTAAAATTATTAAAATTCGTTTAAAGGGAGATGGAAAGAAATATCAGTTTAGGGTTAAGCCATCTATGTTTAATCAATATTCATATATAAACATTTTTGAAACAACTAGTGAATGGCAAACTATTGAAATTAAACTAGCGGATTTGACTCCTACCTTTAGGGGGAGAAAATTAGATATGCCAAATTTTTCTGGAACCGAATTAGAAGAGCTTGGGTTTTTAATAGGAAATAAGAAAAATGAAGAATTTCAATTGATAATTGATAGTATTATTTTAGAATGAAAAAAAGGCCGTTGATACCCAATGCAATTATATTTGATAAGACAAAAGAGCTAGAAAAGTTTCAGAATGAATCGCTACGCCCAATTATTAAATCATTAAATGATTTATTATTCGTTTATTTTCAGAATTACGCTGGGTTAAGAAAAATAGCTATATTAAAAGCAACGGAAGTCGAAAGAAATAAATTTATTACAACTACTTTTTTGAAAGATCATCAATTAAAAAACGAAATAAAAGGCTTTGTAATTGGTCATTTTTCTGTTGAAGAGTATAATTTCTATAAAAACTCAACTAAAGAAATTAATAAAAGAATTATTGGAATTGTTAAACAACGCATTTTAAGTTTTTATGAAATTTAGGAAGTTATGAGTAAAAAAAGGAATAGAACAGGTTTTAAATTTACACCATATAAGGCTGAAATAAAAAGTCCTTTTGAGGTGCTGTTTGATATTTTTAAAGAGTTAATTACCCATACTTCAGGAGATTTTGATGAAGCTATTGATTGGTTAAAAACGCTTGATAAAGAATATAAGCTTACAACCGATGCCTATACCATAGATGATTTTATTGAAGATTTAAAAAATAAAGGGTATTTAAAAGAAATCATAACGCCAGACGGAAATTCTAAAAGTAGTATTACAGCAAAAACAGAAAGAGAGATTCGAAAAAATGCATTAAATCAAATTTTCGGAAAACTTAAAAAAAGTGGTTTAGGTAATCATAAAACAAAAACTACTGGTATTGGAGATGAGCATACTGGTGATTATAGAAATTTTGAGTTTGGAGATTCGTTAGATCGTTTATCAATTACAGAAAGTTTAAAAAATGCTCAAATTAATCACGGTTTAGGGAGTTTTAAATTAACTGAGCAAGATTTGGTTGTTGAAGATACACATCATAAATCTCAAATGAGTACGGTACTTATGATTGATATAAGTCATAGTATGATTTTGTATGGTGAAGATAGAATTACACCAGCTAAAAAAGTGGCAATGGCATTGGCAGAGTTAATTACCACCAGATATCCTAAAGATACCTTAGATATTTTGGTTTTTGGAAACGACGCTTGGCCTATAAAAGTAAAAGATTTACCATACCTTCAAGTAGGGCCTTATCATACAAATACTGTTGCAGGTTTAAAGTTAGCAATGGATATTTTAAGGAGAAAAAGAAATACAAACAAACATATTTTTATGATAACCGACGGTAAACCAAGTTGTTTGCAATTGTCTGATGGTACTTATTATAAAAACAGTAATGGATTAGATAAATTTATTGTTGAGAAGTGTTATAATATGGCTGCTCAGGCAAGAAAATTACACATTCCAATTACAACTTTTATGATTGCTCAAGACCCTTATTTACAATCTTTTGTTGAAGAATTTACAGTATCAAATAGAGGGAAAGCTTTTTATACAGGATTGGAAGGTTTGGGTGAAATGATTTTTCACGATTATGAGAATAATAGAAAAAAAAGAATTAGATAATATGCATACTACTATAAAAACAATCAAAGAATTAAAAGAAGCGGGTTATATTTCAAAAAGTATAAAAGATGAATTGCGTTCTAATTTAATTGAGAATCTTAAAAAAAATAACGTTTCTTTTGAAGGTATTCATGGTTATGAAAACACTGTAATTCCGCAATTAGAAAGAGCAATACTGTCTAAGCATAATATCAATTTCTTAGGACTGCGTGGTCAAGCTAAAACAAGATTAGCCCGTTTAATGATTGAATTGTTAGATGAATATATTCCAGTGATTGAAGGTTCTGAAATAAATGACGACCCTTTAAATCCTATAAGTGCTTACGGAAAAGAACAAGTGTTAAAATATGGTGATGAAACAAAAATTAACTGGTTGCACAGAAGTAATCGTTTTTACGAAAAATTGGCAACACCAGATGTTACTATTTCAGATTTAATAGGTGATATAGACCCTATTAAAGCCGCAAATTTAAAATTAAACTATGCAGATGAAAGAGTGATACATTATGGAATGATTCCAAGAGCAAATCGATGTATTTTTGTAATTAATGAATTGCCAGATTTACAAGCCAGAATTCAAGTTGCGTTATTTAATATATTAGAGGAAGGAGATATTCAAATTAGAGGATTTCAGTTAAGAATGCCGCTAGATTTACAATTTGTATTTACAGCCAATCCAGAAGACTACACAAATAGAGGAAGTATAGTAACACCTTTAAAAGATAGAATTGGTTCTCAAATATTAACACATTATCCTAAAAACATTCAAGTTTCAAAAACCATTACTACGCAAGAAGCTAAATTACAGACTAATAGAGTTTGTGAAATTTACATACCTGAAATGGTAAAGGATTTGGTTGAACAAATTGCTTTTGAAGCACGTACCAGTGAATATGTAGATAATAAAAGTGGTATAAGTGCACGAATGAGTATTTCAGCCTATGAAAACCTATTAAGTGCAGCAGAATATAGGTGTTTAAGTTCAGGAGAAAAAACGACTACTGTTAGATTTAGCGATGTGTTAGGAGTTATTCCAGCTATTACTGGTAAAATAGAGTTGGTTTACGAAGGGGAACAAGAAGGCGCAGCTTTTGTAGCTGAATCTTTAATAGGGAATGCGGCTAAAACATTATTTGCAAATCATTTTCCTGCAATAAAAAAATTAAAACACGAAAATGAAAAAGATCCATATGGAGAGGTCTTAGATTGGTTTTTCGAAAATGGTTCTTTTGAATTGATGGATGATGCTTCTGAAAAAGATTATAGTACAATATTAAATAGCATTACACCTTTAGATTCCATAATAAATAAATTTATGTCAGAGATTGAAATTAAGGATCGCTTGTTTGTAAAAGAGTTTGTTTTATGGTCTTTGGTTGAAAATAAAAAATTAAATAAACAGCGTATTACAAAAGGATTTTCATTTAGAGATACACTAGGGGCCTATTTATCAAATTTATAAATTTAAATAGGACATTTATTAATTTATTTTTTGAGATAATTCTGCAGAAAACTATAAAAAGATGGTCACTCCTAATTTTGAATTAAATTTAATTATTTTTTCACTTATTATTTAATTCTAAAACACATCCAAAACAAAAATTATCAATAGTTTTCATAAAAAATGAAGGTTAAAGTTTTGTTATTGAATTGTTAATTTTGTTACAGAGCATTTCAAAGCAGATCGATTATTTAATTTTATGCGCTGATTGTTAATAAATTAAAAACATTATTTTGATGTATTCTAAATAAAATCACCACTTTATTTGCTGATATATATCAGCATAACTCTTACATTAAACATATAATTTTACAATATTAAATCGAATAGTCGAATTATATAGTTTGCAATTTTTTTCTCTTTTTAGTATAGATTTTGTAAATTATTAAGTGTAAATATAATGTAAAAATGAAACCAGAAACGAAGAAATTAATTTGTGATGCGAATGAAGCCGTAGCCATTGTTGCTCACAAAACAAACGAAGTTTGTGCAATTTATCCAATTACTCCAGCATCCCCAATGGGAGAACATGTAGATGTTTATAGTTCAGAAGGGCAAAAAAATATTTGGGGTGATGTACCAAGAATTATTGAGATGCAAAGTGAAGGTGGAGCAGCAGGTACTGTTCACGGGGCTTTACAAGGAGGTGCTTTAACAACTACATTTACAGCATCACAAGGTTTGTTATTGATGCTACCGAATATGTATAAAATGGCAGGGGAATTATTGCCAACAGTAATTCACGTTGCAGCTAGAACTTTAGCAACACATGCCTTATCAATATTTGGTGACCATTCAGATGTAATGTCTGCAAGACAAACTGGTTTTTCTATGTTGTTTGGAGGTTCAGTTCAAGAAGCTCATGATTTTGCTTTAATTGCGCAAGTTGCAGCGTTAAAAAGTAAAGTTCCATTTATGAACATTTTTGATGGATTTAGAACTTCACATGAAATTTCTAAAATAGATGCAATTTCTGATGAAGTAATAAAAACCATGATGCCAGAAGAGGATATAATGAAACATAAAAAGAATTCATTAGATCCAGATAATCCGGTAATTAGAGGTACTGCTCAAAATCCTGATGTATTTTTCCAAGCACGTGAAGCTGCAAATACATACTACGAAAAAGTTCCTGAAATTGTTCAAAATACAATGGATCAATTTGCGGAATTAACAGGTAGAAAATATAGCTTATTCTATTATATTGGTCATCCAGAAGCTGAAAAAGTAACAGTTATTATGGGGTCTGCTCAAGGTCCGGTAAGAGAAACTATTGACACTTTAGTTGAGCAAGGTGAAAAAGTTGGAGCGTTATTCGTACGTTTATACCGTCCGTTCTCTGTTCATAATTTTATTGAGCATATGCCAAAAACAGTGAAAAAAATTGCTGTTTTAGATAGAACTAAAGAGCCAGGAAGTACAGGAGAACCTTTATACTTAGATGTTGTTACTTCATATGTTGAAATGGGAGAATCAATGCCAACTATTGTTGGTGGTCGTTACGGACTTTCTTCTAAAGAATTTACACCTTCTATGGTAAAAGGAATTTTTGATGAATTAGAAAATAATTCACCTAAAAATCACTTTACAATTGGTATTAATGATGATGTTACACATACAAGTTTACCGTACAAACCAGATTTCCAAACAAGAAAATCTACATTTAACTGTATGTTCTATGGTTTAGGATCTGATGGTACTGTTGGTGCAAATAAAAATTCTATTAAAATTATTGGTCAAACAACTGATAATTATGTGCAAGGATATTTTGTGTATGACTCTAAAAAAGCAGGAGCACAAACAATTTCACATTTACGTTTTGGACCAGAAGCAATTTATTCTTCATATTTAATAAGCACTGCTAATTTTATTGCTTGTCACCAACCAAACTTTATTAATGAGTATGATATCTTGAAAAAGATTAAAAAAGGAGGAACATTCCTTTTAAATACTCCACATTCAAAATATAAAATTTGGGCTGAATTACCAAGTCTTGTTCAACAGAGAATTATTGATAATAATGTTGAATTTTATGTTATTGATGCAACAAAAGTTGCCGCTGAAGCAAACCTTGGTAAACGTACAAATACCATATTACAAACTTGTTTCTTTGCAATTTCTGGTGTACTTCCAAAAGATGAAGCAATCAAAAAAATTAAAGATGCAATTGTAAAATCATATTCTCATAAAGGTGAAGGTGTTGTTGAAATGAACTTTAATGCGGTTGATAAATCTTTAGAGAACTTACAAAAAGTTGAGTATCCTCGTCATACAACAAACCAAGATGGATTGGTGCCTATGATGTCTGATAAAGCTGATGATTTCACAAAAGAAATTTTAGGAACAATATTAGCTGGTAACGGAGATTTATTACCAGTAAGTGCATTTTCAGCAGATGGAACGTTCCCAACAGGAACAACTCAATTTGAAAAACGTGGAATTGCAGATGCTGTTCCAACTTGGGATGATGCAGACCTTTGTACACAATGTAACAAATGTGTTGCAATTTGTCCACACGCAGCTATTAGAGCTAAAGTAGTTTCAAACGATATATTAGAAAATGCTCCGGCAGGTTTAAAACATGTACCAGCTAAAGGAAGACCATTTGATAGTAAAACGGAAAGTTATGTTTTACAAGTTTCACCAGAAGATTGTACAGGATGTGACCTTTGTGTTGCTGTTTGTCCAGCTGAAAGTAAAGAAGTTGAAAACGTTTTTGCTATTAATTTGGCAAAAAAATCTGAAGTTGAAAAAGTTGAAAACGAAAACTGGGATTACTTTATTGACCTTCCAGATTATGACAGAACGCAATTAGTAACTACAAATGTAAAAGGATCTCAATTCTTAGAACCATTATTCGAGTTCTCAGGTGCTTGTTCTGGTTGTGGTGAAACACCATATATTAAGTTGATCACTCAATTATATGGAGATAGTATGGTAATTGCTAATGCAACAGGTTGTTCTTCAATTTATGGAGGAAACTTACCAACAACACCATATACTACAAATAAAGATGGTAGAGGACCAGCTTGGGCAAATTCATTGTTTGAAGATAATGCAGAGTTTGGTTTAGGTATAAAATTAGCCTTAACTAAAAAAGAAGAAATTGCAGTTGATTTATTAAAATCTTTAGAAAGTAAGATTGGAAGTATATTGGTAAATAAAATTATTGATAGTCCAGAAAATACAGAAGCTTTAAAAGCCGAAAAACTAAAAGATATTGCTGAATTAAATGAGATTTTAGATACCATTGATACTTATGAAGCTAAAAAACTAAGAAACCTTAGTGAGTATTTACGTAAGAAAGCAGTTTGGATCTTTGGTGGTGACGGTTGGGCTTATGATATTGGTTACGGTGGTGTTGATCACGTATTAGCATCTGGTGAAAATGTAAATATCTTAGTAATGGATACTGAAGTGTATTCAAATACTGGTGGACAAGCTTCAAAAGCTACACCACTTGGAGCAAGTGCAAAATTTGCAATGAAAGGTAAACAAAGCAATAAGAAAAGCTTAGCATTACAAGCAGTTTCATATGGTAATGTTTATGTAGCGCAAATTGCAATTGGAGCTAAAGATAACCAAACTTTAAAAGCAATTCAGGAAGCTGAAGCATATCCAGGGCCATCAATAATCATAGCTTATTCACATTGTGGTGAACATGGTTACGACCTAAAAGATGGAGCGGCACATCAAGAAAAAGCTGTTGAAACTGGTTACTGGCCATTATTTAGATTTGATCCTTTAGGAGCTAAAGGAAAAAGATTTAGATTAGATTCAAAAGCACCATCAGCACCTTTAGAAGAATTTATGTATTCTGAAACTCGTTTTACAAGAGTTGTTAAAGATAATGCTGAAATGGCTAAAGACTTGTTAGATAGAGCTCAAGAACAAGTAGATGTTCAATGGGAACGATTAGAGCTTTATAAAAATTTATAAACTAAACTAATTTTAAAGTGCTAGGTGTTTTATACACCTGGCACTTTTTTTATACGTCAATTAAAAATTATTATTATGAAAGGAGCATGTTAAAAACATTATCACTCAAGGGGAGTGATTATTAGCGAACAACATGTGACAATTAAAAACAATAAATATAAACACATGAAATCAAGATCAGAAGCTTTTTTTAAGGAAGCAACAAAAAATTTACAATTAGCAAAAAATGAATTGTTTAAGCCTTCTGAAGATATTGTAACTTATTCAGTTTGTAAAAACGCACAATTCGCAACAGAAAATTTTCTTAAAGGGTTTTTATCAAAAAATGGTATTGAAATTGGCATAAATGAAACTATTGAAACACTTTATAATAAGTGCGTAGCCATTGATGAAAATTTTAAAAATATTGATTTAAATCCAATAGGGTGTAAAAGCCATGCAATTGATTCCCGTTATTGTTCAGAAATTAATTCTGTAAGTGCTTGCTTTGATACTGCAGATATTATTGATACATATTTAAGAAAAGTAAAAGTATTATAGAAGATTATTTTTTCATTTGAAGAAAAAAAAACTTACTGTACCTTTGTTTAAATTATATAAACATGAATTATATTTTATTTGATGGTGCGGTACGTAATGCACTATTGCCTTTTACCTACACAAAACCCGTTGCAGATTTACGAATAGGAATCTTAACTATTCGTGAAAAATGGGAAAAATATCTAGGTTATACTACAACAACACTTACTGAAGAATATTTAGAAGAAAAATATCCAATGGTTGAAATGGAGCAAAATATTATGATAAGTGCATCCTATTTGCCATCAGAATTACTTGTAAATAAAATAAAAAATTTAAAAGAGAATCAAGCCATTTTTAAAGATAATGAAGTAATAGCATTTTTTACTACCGAATCACAAGACGAAGTTAATTTTATTGCTTACGATCAAATAGAATTTAATGAACCTATTCTCCAAATATGTAATACATGGGATTTATTTTCTTTAAATGATAAAGCTTTAAAAGCTGATTTTGAATTAATTACAGAAGGTAGAAAATCACAGCCAATTCCAGAAGGGGTATACTATTTAAATAAAGAAGATATTTTTATTGAAGAAGGAGCAGAGGTGCTGTTTTCAACTTTAAATGCAAGTACCGGACCTATTTATATTGGAAAGGATGCATTAATTATGGAAGGTAGCGTAGTTAGAGGACCTTTTAGTTTAGGCAATGATTCTGTATTAAAAATGAGTTCAAAAATATACGGAGCAACTACCGTTGGACCGAATTGCACCGTAGGAGGTGAAGTTAAAAATAGTATTTTAATGAGTTATTCTAACAAAGGTCATGAAGGGTATTTAGGGGACTCAGTATTAGGCGAATGGTGTAATATTGGTGCGGATTCAAATAATTCAAATCTTAAAAATAACTATGCTGAAGTAAAGTTATGGAGTTATGAGACTGAGAGATTTGCTAAAACAGGTCTGCAATTTTGTGGATTAATGATGGGAGATCATTCTAAATGTGCTATAAATACAATGTTTAATACAGGAACTGTTGTAGGTGTAAGTGCTAACATTTATGGCAGTAATTTTCCAAGGAACTTTATTCCTTCTTTTAGTTGGGGTGGAGCAGCTGGTTTTTCAACCTATCAAATTAATAAAGCTACAGAAACAGCTAATTTAGTATTTCAACGCAAAGGTTTAGATTTTGATAAAAAAGAAGAACGTATTCTACAACACGTTTTTGAGATTTCTGAAAAGTATAGAAATTTTTAAAAAAAATCCCATTGATTAGTTCAATGGGATTTTTTTTATCCTTTTATTTCGTTCTTTTTAAACTTATCAAACTTAGTTTCAGTTGTTTTTGGCCAACTATTATTACTCAAATCAACATCAGCAGTTTCTTCATCAGGGTCTACAGTTATACTTTTAATAGCTTTGTTTGAAGGAAAAACCTTAATAACTTCTTTATCGTTTAATCTCCAAATTTGAGCAGGATATTGTTTACGTTCTTTTGTACCATCTTCATACTCAAACTCAACAATAATTGGCATTACTAATTCTCCTGGTTTTTCAAATGTTAATTCATAAAAATAGGTTGGAGCTTTTAAATTAGCTGTTTCTTCAGCAGTAAAGTTACTTTCTAGGTATTCATTTAAGATTGAGTAATCTTCTGCTTTTTTACCTTTTAAGTCTTCAGTAAATTCTTCACTATCTTCTGCTACTAAATATAATGAAGGTGGTAACTGATCAATTGTTAAACCGTAACGTTTGTAAACGTTAATTGCTCTCTCCGTTGGTTTATCTGTAATATGATATTTTTTAACTTCTTTTATTCCAATATCGTTATTCCCTGTTGTATAAAACCAACCTCTCCAAAACCAATCTAAATCCATTGCCGAAGCATCTTCCATAGTTCTAAAGAAATCAGCAGGCGTAGGGTGTTTAAACATCCAACGTTTTGCGTAAGTTTTAAAAGCATAATCAAAAAGTTCTGGCCCCATAATAGTATTCCTCAAAATCCACAAAGCTGTTGCAGGTTTTGCATATGCATTACTTCCAAAGTTAAATAAATCATCTCCTTTTGCCATAATTGGTGACAATTTAGATTGATCTCCACTCATATATCCCGTAATATTTTTTGGTAAGCCTCTACTTAAAGGATACCCTTCTTCGTATTCCATTTGAGCTAACATTTGAACAAAAGAATTTAAACCTTCATCCATCCAAGTCCATTGACGTTCGTCCGAATTTATAATCATAGGGAAAAAATTGTGTCCAACTTCATGAATAGTTACACCAATCATTCTATATTTTGTACGATCATTATAAGTCCCATCTGGATTTGGTCTTCCTGGATTGAAACATATTTGTGGATATTCCATACCCATTTGGCCGTCAACTGAAATAGCTTTGTGATATGGATAGTCAAAAGTATGTTTAGAATACGTTATTAGAGTTTGTGCAACAGCCCTAGTAGAATGATCTCCGTACAATGGGTTTGCTTCTTTTGAATAGTAGGAGTAAGCCATCACAGTTCTTCCACTAATATCAACTGCCATAGCATCCCAAATAAATTTTCTTGAAGATGCAAAGGCATAATCACGAACATTTTCAGCAAAGAATTTCCAAGTCTTTGTTTTTTTAGATTTTTCTTGTTCAGCTTTTATGGCTTCATCTTGAGTAACTATTAAAACGGGATTTTCAAATGATTTTCTAGCTTCTGCCAGTCTTTTTTGTTGTGTTCTGGTAAGTACAGCTTTTTCATTAGTTAAAACACCTGTTGCTCCTAAAATATGGTCAACTGGTGTAGTAATTGAAACTTCATAGTCACCAAATTCTAATGCAAATTCACTTCTTCCCCAAAACTGATCGTTTTGCCATCCATCAACATTGTCATAAACACATAATCTTGGAAAAAATTGAGCAATTACATAACTGTTATTATTATCTGAAGGGAAGTGTTCAAAACCAGACCTTCCGCCTTGAGTTACATGGTTGTTTATATTGTACCACCATTTTATTTTAAAGGAATGAGATGCTCCGGAAACCAATGGTTTTTCTAAATTAAGACGCATCATAGTTCTATTTATAAGATAGGAAGCATCACTACCATCAATATTTTTAACATATTCAATTTTAAATCCTCCATCAAAAGGCTCTTCAATAAAAGTTTTTGAAAATTGAGCAGGACTATATAAAGAATTTGGTCCAGAACTAACTATTTCAGGGCTTTTAGAATCTGAAGCTCGTTTATTTTGATCTAATTGAAGCCATAGATATTCTAAATTATCTTGAGAATTATTATGATATGTTATTGTTTCTTCTCCATATATACGCTGGTTTTCATCATCTAAAACAATATCCATTTTATAGTCAACCTTTTGATGAGTATACTCATAACCCGGAGCGCCAGATGAAGTATGTTGGGTATTTGGAGTAGGGAGCTCTTCTTTTAATTGTTTAAATTTACTGGTATTATAATGTCCTTTTTGAACTTCATTTTCTTGTGCAAAATTGCTTGTAAAAATAAAAGTGAAAATTGCTAAGAGTAGTACTATTTTTTTCATTTATAATTTAAGATGTTTATTCATTAAATATAAGAATTTAAAAAAGAGACTGTCTAAAAAGTAAAACTTTCGTCAACCTGAACCTGATTCAGGTTCACATAATGATTGATTATCAGCATGATGAGATTCTGAATCAAGTTCAGAATGACGGTTTTCAATACTTTTTAGACAGCCTATTTATTTTTAACTTTTTATTTGATTCTTTTTGAATTCGTCAAATTTAGTTTCGGTTGTTTTTGGCCAACTATTGTTAGACATATCAACATCTGCTGTTTGCTCATCCGGATCTACTTTTATAGATTTGATGGCTTTACTAGATGGAAAAACTTTTGTAACTTCTTTATCATTTAGTCTCCAGATCTGAGCTGGATATTGTTTGCGTTCTTTTGTACCATCTTCATATTCAAATTCAACAATAAGCGGCATTATTAAGTCTCCAGGCTTTTCAAATACGAGTTCATAAAAATATTTTGGAGCTTTTAAATTAGCTTTTTCTTCGGCAGTAAAGTTACTTTCTATGTATTCATTTAAGATTGAGTAATCTTCTGCTTTTTTACCTTTTAAGTCTTCTGTGAATTCTTCACTATCTTCAGCAACTAAATATAATGATGGAGGTAATTGATCAGCTGTTAGTCCATAGCGTTTGTATACATTTATAGCTCGCTCTGTTGGTTTATCTGTAATATGGTATTTTTTAACTTCTTTTATTCCAATATCATTATTGCCTGTTGTATAAAACCAACCTCTCCAAAACCAGTCTAAATCCATTGCAGATGCATCTTCCATAGTTCTAAAGAAATCAGCGGGAGTTGGGTGTTTAAATGCCCATCTTGTAGCATAAGTTTTAAAAGCATGGTCAAATAATTCAGGCCCCATAATTGTTTGGCGTAAAATAAATAATCCAGCTGCAGGCTTTGCGTATGCATTTGCACCATAATTAAAAACATTATCTCCTTGCGACATAATTGGTGACATTCTATCCTGATCACCACTCATATAACGTGTAATATTTTTTGGCTGATCTCCCATTGGAAACATTTCCGGGTCATATTCATTTTCAGCTAAAATTTCAACGAAAGAATCTAAACCTTCATCCATCCAAGTCCACTGGCGTTCATCAGAATTTACAATCATTGGGAAGAAATTATGCCCAACTTCATGAGTAATAACACCAATCATTCCTTTTTTAGTTCTTTCACTATAATTCCCGCTTTTATCGGCTCTACCAAAATTAAAACATATCATTGGGTATTCCATTCCCATTTGTACATTTGCTGATGTTGCATGAGGATAAGGATAGTCAAATGTGTGTTTAGAATAAACTTTCAATGTATTGGCAACAACTCTTGTAGAGTGCTCTTCCCATAATTCTTTACCTTCTTTTGGAAATAATGAATAAGCCATTACAGTTTTGTCATTTAATTTAACAGCCATAGCATCCCACATATAACTTGGTGAAGTAGCAAATGCAAAATCACGTACATTTTTTGCTGATAATTTCCAGGTTTTTGTTTTATCACTTTTTTCTTTAGAAGCTTCTTCAGCTTCTTCAGGAGTTACAATATAAATAGGATTGTCATAAGTTGTTTGGGCATCTTTATATCTTTTAACTTGCTTGTTAGTTAAAACATCTTTAGGATTTTGCAATACACCAGTTCCATTTAAAATAAAGTTTTTAGGTGTAGTAATTGAAACATCATAATCACCAAATTCTAAAGCAAATTCACTTCGTCCCCAAAATTGCATATTTTGCCAGCCTTCAACATTATTATAAACACATAGTCTTGGAAAAAATTGAGCAATAGCATATGCAGAATTTCCATTATCAAAAATTTCATAACCCGAACGCCCACGATCTTCCCTATAATTATTTACATTATACCACCACTTTATATTAAATACAAATGTTCCTCCACCCGCTAAAGGCTGAGGAAGATTGATACGCATCATTGTTCGGTTAATCATATAATTAATTTCCTTTCCATTTACATCTTTCACATGTTCAATATTAAATCCACCTTGGAACGGTTTTCCCATAAATTTTTTAGTAAATTTTGAAGGAGAATATAAAGCGTCCGGACCACCACCTCTAACATCAGGAGTTTGTGAATCTGGTGCGCGCATATTTTGATCTAATTGCACCCATAAATAATCTAAAACATCTTTAGAATTATTATGATAGGTTATTGTTTCGTTTCCTGAGATAGTATGATTTTCATCGTTTATTACCAAGTCTATTTTATAATCAACTTTTTGTTGAGTATACTCATAACCTGGAGCTCCAGATGCTGTATGTTGTTTATTTGGAGTAGGTAACTCCTCTTTTAGCTGTTTAAACTTACTTATGTTGTAATGACCTTGTTGTTTTTCTTTTTCAGGCTCAATTTCCTGAGCAAAAATTGAAGTTGAAACCATTGCCATTGCTAGGAAAGCAAATACTATTTTTTTCATTTGAGATTTGATTGGATTATTAATTCGAAAGTAAATAATTTTAACATTATAGTTCGATTTTTGTTAAAATTTTAACAAACATTTATAAGTTTTTTTATCTAAATAATAGGTTTTATTCTTTTTGTTTGCTTTTATCTTAATAATGTTTTGTTGCTGGTCAAAATACTTAATTAATGAAGTATTTGTAACTTCAATTGAATTAAGTTTTCTAATATCTGTAATTTCCAGATAAAAGCGAACAATATCATCGTCATATTCTTTGCCAATATAAGTATAACCTTGTATCTTGTTGTTGATTGAAATTTTAAAATGAGTATTTAAATAATTTTCAAAATATTCATCAATAGTCGAAACCTCATTTTTTGTTGCAATTTTTAATTCGGTGTTATTATCCTGGTTTAGAGTATATTCAATATCATCAATAAACATTCCTAAGGTTATTTGAACGGCTTGTTGGCTTTCAACATATTCAATTTCACATAAACTAATATAATATTTGTGCATTGTAAATGCAAAAAGGGGAAGAATTAGAAGTAAATAGATGAATTTTACTTTTTTCATTTTAAGTAAATAATATTTAGTGGCTAATAAACAAAAAGCATTCCAAAATTTGAGAATTAATTTAACCTAATTTTTAATTTCATTAAATATTACAACTTGTTTTATTAAAAAATCTTTAATTCTAAAATCGTTTACTTCAATTAATTCTAATAATCCTTTTTCCTGACAAAAATCTAAAAACAAATAAATTTCATCTTTTGGAATACCAAGAATATTTGTAAAAAATGGAGTTCCATATGAGTTTATTATTTTGTTAGGAAATTCATCTTTTAACATTTTAATTTTTTCATTTTCTAGTTTTCTATTCTTTCTTTTTAGCCTCGCTTTTTTAGTTAGTAAATTGAAAATACTCACAAGACCTATTCCGTTAGTTTCCTTATATTTATCTACATTAGGCGGTTTGTTCTTCGGACCTTCTTTATAATCTAATATTGCTCTTTTATCAATAGAAACATCACCTAATTCTAACCTAAATTTTTGTGTTAAAAAAATTTCGTTCAATTCATTGAATTCAGATTCTAAATAAACAATAATTAATTTTGAATTTATATGAGCTTTGGAAATTTTTATAGTCCTGTTTTTATGAATTATAGAAGAAATTAAAATGGAGTCACCTTCCTTTGCTTTAATTGTGAACATTCCATCTATATCACTCGCTACACCTATATTTGTTGCTTTATTTATAATATTTATATCATTTAATAAAATTGAATCTTGCTTTATAATTCCAGTTAATTCAACACGATTTTCCTGTGCAGCTATTTTTAGGCAAAAAAGCATTAAAAATATCTGAATAAATAGAAGGGAGTTAGTTTTTAATTTCATTGTATATCTTGCTTTCTTCTTGCAGTGTTTTTATTACTTCCAAAACACGATTGTTATAATATTTAGTATAGATATTTCGATACTCACAATAAGTAATAAAGTTATTAATTTTATCTTCAGGAATTTTTAAATCATTGATAAAAAAATCTAATCCAAACTCTTTTTTTAATTTATAAGGGAAATTTTTCTTTTTTTTAAGTTCACGTTTTAATTTTAATGCTCTTTCTATGCTTTTATCTGGAATAGCAACACTTGCGCCAACTCCGTTCATTAATATTGGATTTGTTAAAACTTCAGCATCAGGAGCTTTTGAAAAATCAGTTGAATAATCAGGTTTAATTTTATAAACATCACTTTTATTAAATACAAAAGAGTGGTTGGGAAGCGTATCTTTTGGTTTGTTTTTTATATCATAATTTAAATCCCCTGTTAATCCGTTTAAAAAAACCTCTTGTAATTTATTTACAATTGCATTTAATGTGATATTTAGCTTTTTATTATTTAAAATACGTTCTGAAATACTAATTTTTAAAGGATTATATTGAATAGAAGAAATTAATAGTACATCATTTTTAGAAACTGAAATTTCAAATTCACCGTTAACATTACTAATAGTTCCCATTTTAGTATTTAAATTTATAATATGCACATTTGGAACCATTTTGTTTAAATTGTAAATATTTCCAGAAATAATTTCAGAGTTTTCTTGTGCCGTTATTTTAGAAACAACGAGTACAAAAAGAATGAATAACACATTAAATTTGTTATTTTTTGATAGCATTGTATTTTTTGCTTTCCTCTTTTAATATTTCTATAACTTCTAAAACCTTATTTGAATGGTATTTATCTAAAATATCTCTATACTCGCAATAAGTAATAAAATTAAAAATATTTTCTTCTGGAATTTTTAAATCGTTTATAAAGAAATCAATGCCAAATTCTTTTTTAAGCTTTATTGGAAATTCCGTTTTTCTTTTTACCTCTCTTTTTACAGCTCTCTCTTCTTCCAATTGTTTATTGTATTTACTTCCTTGTCCACCTCCAGCCAAATATAAAGGATTTGTGAAGGCTTCGGCATTCACATGACCTTTATAACCAAATTCATCTCCCGGTAATTTTTTATCTAAATCACTTATTTTAAAAACAAAATTGGCTTTTGGAATTGTATCATTTGGAGTGCTTTTACTATCTAAATCCAGACTTCCAGTTAAACCGTGAAGAAAAACTTCGTCCAAATTATTAACGATTAAAGTTAAATATACATTTAAAAATTCACCCTTTAAATGGTCTTTTGTGATGGTAATTTTTATGTTTTTATATTGAATTGAAGAAAAAAGCAACACATCACCTTCTTTTACTAAAATTTCAAACTCACCATTAGTATTGCTTATAGTTCCATATCTGTTTTTTAAATTTATAATATGAACATCGCCAATAACCTTGTTTGAACTAAGAATTTTTCCCGTTATTACAGCGTTACTTTCTTGAGAAAAAGACTTAGTTGCAATAAAAATGAGAAGAGTTAAGTTGGTTAGTTTTAGTTTCATTAAATCAAAGTACGTTATTGAAGTCTTAAAATAGTATTAAGGCTATTATAAACTTATGTTAAAACACAGAAAAATGTTACTTTTGGTAAAACTTATCATTTATGAAAAAATTACTGATAGCAAGTACATCTACAGTACACGGTAAAGGATACTTAGAATATATTTTACCTGAGTTGTCTAATTTGTTTTTTGGAATTAAAGAAATTTTATTTATTCCTTATGCAAGACCAAGTGGATTATCTCATGAAGCTTATACTGAAAAAGCCAAAGCAGCTTTCGAAAAAATAAATATAAAAGTTAAAGGTATTCACGAATTTAATAACCCAATAGATGCTATAAATAATGCCAAAGGTATATTTACAGGTGGAGGAAACACATTTTTGTTAGTTAAGCAGTTGTATGATACTAAAGTAATTTCGGCAATAAAAAATGTTGTTGAAAACGGAATACCTTATTTTGGAACAAGTGCAGGTAGTAATATTACGGGCTTAACAATTCAAAACACGAATGATATGCCAATAATTTATCCACCTAGTTTTAATGTATTTGGGTTTATTAATTTTAATATTAATCCACACTATTTAGATCCGGATCCTACTTCAACACATATGGGTGAAACCCGTGAAACGCGCATAAATGAGTTTCATACACTAAATAAAATTCCTGTTTTAGGATTAAGAGAGGGAAGTTGGATTAGTGTAAAAGGGAATAGTGTTGTTTTAAAAGGGGCGTTAGATGCAAGGTTATTTCAACAAGGGAAACCAGCTAAAGAGTTACCACCAGACACTGATTTAAGTTTTTTAATGTAAATTTAAAAGAAGCTCAATTATTTGTGAGTCAGGTGATTTTTTTACTTTATCAGATAATTGATTAAATGTGTTTATAATTTTTAAAGTATCTATTTTTGAGTTTTTTAATTGATCTCTCAAAATCATTGGAGCAATGTACGAATCTCTATTTTTTTCAATAAAATTGAAACTATAATCTATATATTCTTGCTCAATTTTACTCATTTCAATCCCTAAGTCTTCTAATTTTTCGGCATTGTTTTCTAATCTGTATTTTTGAAATTGTGGAAATAAATACTCTATTTTTTTAAAAATCTTTTTCGAATTTAATTTATACTCACTTAGTTTTGAATTTAATTCAGATCCTTTTATTAAAGGTTCTTCTAAATTATGAGCATCAATTTTAATATTAATATCAGAGTTTTCAATTATTAAAACTACTGTAGCAGAATATTCATTAAAACTAAGTGCAAATCGTTCTGGATATTCTACAAAACCTTTAATAGTGAATTTATTATCAATAACGTTTGAAGAATCTAAAACGTAAATAGAATTTTCTATAATTTTATTAAGAAATACTTTTTTTGGATAAAAATTTTCTAAAGTACCATTTAGGGTAAATACTTTATTTTGAGCTAAAACAAGTTTTTTCTTTTGAACAGTTTGTTTTTTACAACTGAAAATAGATAAAGTTAAAATGCAAAAAATAAAAAAAAATCTCATTGCATTTTATTAATTATTAATAATTTATATACTCACTTATTTCAATTCCATAACCGGTCATACCAACGCGTTTACGCAAAGTGGTAGCGTTAGAAAGCACTTTTAATTTTGTGATTCCTAGATCGTGTAAAATTTGAGCACCAATTCCAAAATCCTTTTCATCCATCTTTAAATTAGGCACGTATGGTTCATCATTTTTCTGGCTTTCTTTTAAAATTGCCAACCTTGCAAGTAAATTAAATGATTGATTTTCTTGATTAATAAATACAACAGCTCCTTTTCCAGCCTTGTTAATTGCATTAAAAACTCCTGTTAATTTGTCATCTGGATTTTTTGTAAGCGTGCCTAAAATATCATTATTTACTAAAGTTGAATTTACTTTAACTAACACTTTTTCATCAATATCCCAAGAGCCTTTTGTTAATGCTAAATGAACTTGATCATTTGTAGTTTGTTTGTATGCACGTAATCTATATTCACCAAATCGGGTATCAATTACAAAATCTTCTGAAAGTTCAATTAGCGAATCATGTTGCATTCTATATTCAACTAAATCTTCAATAGAAATAATCTTTAAATCAAATTCGTTTGCAATTTCCAATAATTGAGGAAGACGCGCCATTGTGCCATCTTCATTCATAATCTCCACAATAACACCTGCCGGATTTAATCCTGCCAAGCGGGCAAGATCTATAACGGCTTCGGTATGCCCAGTTCTTCTTAAAACCCCGCCTTCACGAGCTTTTAATGGGAAAATATGGCCTGGTCTACTTAAATCATGTGGTCTTGTTGCTTTATCCGCTAATGATTTAACGGTAATAGCTCTATCTTTTGCAGAAATCCCAGTTGTAACACCTTTTCCGTGAAAATCAACCGATACTGTAAAAGCAGTTCCAAGAGGGTCAGTATTTACACCAACCATTAAATCTAAATTTAATTCTTTACATCTTTTTTCAGTTATAGGAGCGCAAATAAGGCCTCGACCTATAGTTGCCATAAAGTTGATCATTTCTGGAGTAACCTTGTCAGCAGCAGCAACAAAATCACCTTCATTTTCTCTATTCTCATCATCAACAACAATTACAACTTTACCGTTTCTAATATCGTTAATTGCCTCTTTTATTGAATTCAATTTTATATTGCCTTTTGAAAATTCCATTCTTAATTTATTGATTTTTTTGTAAACCTATTTAAAAACTTTTTGATTTTATCTAAAATAGAATCTATATTAAAGATTCCCATACCACTTGTAGCTCTCCGAGTTAATAAAATACCAAAAGGTAAAAGTATTATTGTTGATAGCCAACTACCAAGTAACGTTGAAATTGCGCTTTCTTCTGATAAGTTTTTTCCTAATTGTGAAATGAAAAAATAAATCACAAAAATAGTTATGGCCATTATCATTGGCAATCCAAATCCTCCCTTTCTAATAATTGAACCAAGTGGAGCACCTATAAAAAATAATACCATACAGGCTAAAGAAAATGAAATTCGATAACTAAATTCATAGTCATATAAATTTAAAAGTTTTCTTTTATCTTTAAATAATCTTTTATTGTTATTGTTTCTATCAATTGTACGTTTTATATTTTGAACTGATTCACTAACAACAATTATTTTATTATTAAGAGTGAAATTGTCAAGAATTTCTGGTTCTAAATCCTTCTTTATTAAAGAATCAGGGTATTTATATAACTTTTTTGCACGCACAATTGTATATAAATTTTCAGCTCGTTCGTTTATGTACTTATCATAATTTGTTTTTTCAACTTTTGAAACGGAATCTAATTGCTTAACACTAAACATACCATGGTGTCTGGTTAAATCTTCTTTATCTAATGAATCATCATCACTAAAAGAAGATATATCTATGTTTATTACATAGGTTTCAAAAGTAGCTGCTGATGCTGGCATCTTAAATCTTTCATTACGAGTCATTGATTTTTTTACATGCTCTTCGTAATAATTTCCATTTTTAAGTGTTAGCATCATATATTTACTTCCTTCTTCGGTAGAGATTTCACCTTTTTCGGCAGTAATTATTTTTACTTTTCCTTGTGATAAAGTTAAATCTGCAATTTGAACATTTTTCAATAAATTTTCTTCTTCTCCATATTTCTCAGAAAATTTAATGTTAAAACCAGGAATCTCAGTATTAAATGCACCCGGCACCAATGCTAAAGCTGGTTTTTTCTTTTTCATATTTAAATACAAGTTTTTCTGTTTGAGCGTAGCCCAAGGATAAACATTGTTTAGGAATATGAAATTTAACGCACTTAAAAATAAAGTTAAAATTACTAAAGGTCTAATTACTCTTTTTAAAGAAATACCAGCTGATTTTATAGCTGCAAACTCATAATTTTCAGATAAATTACCCAATGCCATAATGGAGGATAACAAAATACCAATTGGTAATGCAGTAGGAGTAAGGATTAAAGCTAAATAGCCTAAGAATTTTAAAATGAAAAATATATCAATTCCTTTTCCTGCAATTTCATCAAAAGCAAGCCAAAGTGCTTGCATAACCAAAACAAAAAGAACCACAAAAAATGTGGCTAATAAAGGCTGTAGAAAGCTTTTTAAAATATATTTATCAAATATTTTCAACGCTATTAATTTGGCTCAGAAATCGTATATTTTTTTTGATCTCTGTATTTTGCTTTGTCAAAGATAAAAAGCTTTTCGGATAAAGGTTGATTTGTTTTGAAAGTTCTTACTTCAAGAGTTGTAACTGTGTTGTTTTCACCAGTTTCAATAATATTATAAATATGTTTTGTTTTAACATCAATACCAACTAAAACACTTGCAATTTCAGAATTGCTGTCAATTGGAATTAATTTAACATACTGAATTTTAATACCTTTTAAGGTTTTTAAGGCATCCATTTCGTAAATGAATCCATTTTTGTAAAATGAAAACATTTTTGAAGGAGTTAAAGTATCATCCTCGTTATCAACAAAATTTTGAATAATAACTTCTTCATCTTCATGAATAATTAGATATGTTTTTTTACCGTCAAAAATTTGTTCTGTACCCATATAATTTAAATGGAATAAATCTCCTTTTAACGTAACTTGTCCCATCGTTTCCTGATGTACATCTGCATCAGCATTATCAAGTTTATGATTGAATTCAAGATATATGTTATCATATCCTTCAACTTTAGCAGCAACTTCATCTAACAAAGCTTTTGCTTCATTTGAATTTTGACTAAAAGCAGTGATACTTAATAATGTAATACTTAATAATAAAACTATTTTTTTCATTCTTAAATTTTGAACTTTAACTATTATTTTTCCCCGTCTAACAAAAGATTGAGGGCCATTTCATCTGGAACTAACACTTGTCGTGCTTTACTTCCTTCAAACTGTCCAACAATTCCGGCAGCTTCTAATTGATCAATTAATCTTCCTGCTCTATTGTATCCTAATTTTAATTTTCGTTGTAATAAAGAGGCTGAACCTTGTTGCGCATGTACTATAACCAAAGCAGCATCTCTAAACAATACATCTCTTTCGCTTATGTCTATATCAAGACTTGTGCCAACTTCTTCTCCACTATATTCTGGTAATAAATAAGCATTTGCATAGGCTCTTTGTGAGCCAATAAAATCTGTTATTTTTTCTACTTCAGGAGTATCAACAAATGCACATTGTAAACGAATTACATCATTTCCTCCAGAAAATAACATATCTCCTTTACCAATTAACTGATCTGCTCCTGAGGCATCTAAAATTGTTCTGGAATCTATTTTTGAAGTTACTCTAAAAGCTGCTCTTGCTGGGAAATTTGCTTTAATAATACCTGTAATTACGTTTACAGACGGACGTTGAGTTGCGACAATAAGATGAATTCCAATAGCACGTGCAAGTTGCGCCAAACGAGCAATAGGTGTCTCAACTTCTTTACCAGCAGTCATAATTAAATCGGCAAACTCATCAATAACCAAAACAATATATGGTAAAAATTTATGACCGTTTTCCGGATTTAATTTACGGGCTTTAAATTTAACATTGTATTCTTTAATATTACGTACCATAGCATCTTTTAGCAAATCGTAGCGGTTATCCATTTCAATACATAAAGAATTAAGCGTGTTAATTACTTTAGTTGTATCTGTAATAATTGCTTCATCCGTATCTGGTAGTTTTGCTAAATAATGACGTTCTATTTTATTAAAAAGTGTAAGTTCCACTTTTTTAGGATCTACCAATACAAATTTTACTTCGGCAGGGTGTTTTTTGTATAATAATGAGGTTAATACAGCATTTAAACCAACTGATTTCCCTTGCCCGGTTGCACCTGCCATTAATAAATGAGGCATTTTTGCTAAATCAACTACAAAAGTTTCATTTGAAATTGTTTTACCTAAAGCAATAGGTAATTCCATTTCAGAATTTTGAAATTTTGTTGATGAAATTACTGATTTCATTGAAACCATTGTTGCTTTTTTGTTTGGCACTTCAATACCAATAGTTCCTTTTCCTGGAATTGGAGCAATAATTCTAATTCCCATTGCAGAAAGAGATAAAGCAATATCATCTTCTAAATTTTTAATTTTTGAAATTCGAATACCAGCGTCTGGAACAATTTCATATAAAGTTACTGTTGGGCCAACTGTTGCTTTTATACGAGCAATTCCAATATTATAATTGTTTAAAGTTTCAACAATTCTATTTTTATGCGCTTCTAGTTCTTCTTGATCAACAGAGATACTTTCATTATAATCTCTTAATAAATTTAAGGTTGGAAACTTGAATTCAGATAATTCCAAAGTTGGATCAAACTCTCCAAAGTCTTTAACTAATTTACTAGATAAATTTTCTTCAACATGTTTTTCTTCTACAATTTTTTCTACGTCTATTTCAACAGCACCATGAGTTTCATCATTTTTAGTAGAAGAATTAGATGTTAAATGCTTTTTAATAGTTGGTTCTAAATTATTTAGAGATAATTCAAAATCTGATTTTGTTTGAGGTTCAACAAGATTAACATTTGTTGTTGAGCTTTCAATATTTTCGTTTGAAGTTAGTTTTTCAATATCACTGTCAGTTAGTTGTTTTTCAACACCATCTGTATGCTTTTTCTCAGGGATAAGACTTTGAATTTTTTCTGGAGTAAATTTAAAACGAATCACTATGTACGATATCAGTAAAAATAATAAACTTAAAATTAAGCCAGTTTTCCCTAAAAATTGTTGCAGGTAATTATTTAATTCGTAACCAATTATGCCTGGAAGTAATGAATTTTGTGCACTAAAAAAACCAAGTACTATAGAAAGCCAAATCATCGCTAAAATTCCCCAAGCCCAATATTTTCTAACTTTAATTAAACTGCCTTTTAAAAATATTGAAATTCCCGAAAAGAATAATAATATAGGAACATAAAAAGAAGAAACACCAAAACCATCATAGATAAAGAAATTGCTAATACTTGCACCAATTTTTCCTAATAAATTTTTTACAGAGATATTTTTATCTCCAAAATTGGATAATTGACTTTGATCTTGTTGCCAACTGAACAGAAATGAAACAAAAGAGATGAATAAAAAGATTGCAAACAATGCAATAAACAAACCAATTATAGTTTGGGTTTGTCTATTTTTAAAGAACGATTTTGTTCCCTGAAAAATAGGTTTACGTGCAGTTTTAGTTATTGTTTTTTTCTTTTTTGCCATTTATAATATTATCTCACAAAAATAGAAAATAATTGTGATTGCTATTAAATTACTAAATAAATTTAGGTACGTAGATAATTAAACCGATAATTACGGCAAATATTGCAGCAAAAAAAGCTGCTCCAGCAGAAATATCTTTTATAAAACCAATTCTTTCGTGATATTCAGGGTGAATAAAATCAGCCATTTTTTCTATAGCTGTGTTTAAAGATTCTGCTACCAAAACGAGACCAATTGCAAAAATTTGAAACATCCATTCGGTAGCAGAAATATGCATTATAAAGCCCATGGTCGTCATTATTATTCCAATAATTACTTGAGCAATAATGCTTTTTTCAGAAGTAATTAAAATCCAGAATCCTTTGGCTGCGTATTTTACAGCCTTTATTCTGTTAATTAAAAAATTACTTTCTGTATTCATAAATTACAGCGCTTTTAAAGCAGCTTCGTAATTTGGTTCATCAACAATTTCAGGAACTTGCTCTGTATAAATAACTTTTCCTTCTTCGTCTAAAATAACAATTGCTCTAGAATGTAAATTAGCTAATGGTCCATTTTCTATAGTTAAACCATACGCTTTTCCAAATTTCCCACTTGCAAAATCAGATAAAGTAATTACATTTTCTAATCCTTCAGCACCACAAAAACGAGCTTGAGCAAATGGTAAATCTCTTGAAATACATAAAACTTTTGTGTTTTCTAATTTGCCAGCTTCTTCGTTAAATTTTCTAACTGAAGCGGCACAAGTACCAGTGTCTAAGCTTGGGAATATGTTTAAAATTACTTTTGAACCTTTAAAATCCTTCAATTTTGCTTTTGATAAATCAGCTTTTATTAAAGAAAATTTTGGAGCTTTTTTACCTATTTTAGGTAATTTTCCTGAAGTTTTAAAAGGATTTCCTTTTAATGTTATTTTTGTCATAATGTATTTTTTAGTTAAAAAATCAAAGTTAGCTTAAAAAGTAAATAATCCCGAATTTATTTAGGAGTTTTTAATTTTGTTTTAAAAATAATTTTAATTGAAGTTAAAAGGTGGGGTGTTTTTTCAAAGTAAAATCTCGTATCTTCGCAGCGCAAAAAGTAACTTCATTGAATTTAAGAAAATACACATCGGAATTTAAAAACAATCTAAAATTAGCCACACCAATAATGATGGGTTCATTAGGACATCTTTTGGTAGGTTTAATTGATGATATTATGGTGGGTAGGCTTGGGCCAATCGAGTTAGCAGCCACATCTTTAGGAAACAGTATATTTTTTATAGCGTTATCAATTGGTCTTGGTTTTTCATTTGCAATAACTCCTTTAATTGCTGAATCTGACGGTGAAGGAGACAAAGAAAAAGGGAGAAGTATTTTTCAGCATGGTTTAATTTTAACTACAATTATTGGTATTTCAATGTTTGTGATGTTGTTATTGCTAAAACCTGTGTTGTATTATTTAGATCAGCCTGAAGAAGTTGTTCTATTAGCAATTCCATATTATGAAATTATTGCAATTTCAATAATACCTTTAATGATTTTTCAGGGATTAAAGCAATTTGCAGATGGTTTGTCCGAAACAAAATATTCAATGTGGGCTACCATATTAACAAATGTTGTAAACGTACTTTTAAATTTTGCATTAATTTATGGTTTTTGGATATTTCCTCGTTTAGAGTTGGTTGGAGCAGCATTGGGAACATTCATTTCAAGAATTGTGATGGTATTTTTCTTATACATTGTTTTAATGAAAAAAGATAAGTTTGCTATTTATATGCGAAGATTGAAATTGTCTGAGTTAAAGAAAAAACGATTTAGAATTATTATAAAATTAGGTTTTCCAACAGCATTGCAAATGCTTTTTGAAGTTGGTTTATTTGCAGCATCTGTATTATTAGCAGGTACTTTAGGCGCATTTCCACAAGCAGCAAATCAAATTGCATTAAAACTGGCTTCTACAACATTTATGATAGCGGTTGGAATAGGAGCAGCGGCAACAATTAGAGTTGGTAACCAAAAAGGATTAAAAAATTATATGGAATTAAGACGTATTGCTTTTTCTAATTTCTTATTAATTTTAATTATAATGTTTACATTTACAATAGGTTTTATGGTTTTTAAAGATGTTTTACCTTGGATGTTTACCGATAATTTGGAAGTAATAAAAATAGCATCCAGTTTATTAATAATTGCAGGGTTATTTCAATTATCAGATGGCTTGCAAGCTGTTATTTTGGGAGGATTGCGTGGATTGCAAGATGTAAATGTGCCATCCTTATTAACTTTTATAGCGTATTGGATTATTGGTTTTCCGGTGTGTTATTATTTGGGGAGCATAGCTGGATTAGGTACATTTGGTATCTGGATAGGGCTTTTAGCTGCTTTAACTTGTTCAGCAATTATGCTGTTTTTTAGATTCAATTATTTAACAAATAAATTAATAAAAGAAAAAAATGAACTTACCTAAATTTTTATTGGGAGATAACACAGATTGTAAAGATGATATTTTTGTAATTCATACTGAATTTCCAAGGTTTATTATCAATTTAGTAGATGACGAGATTGAGTGGCTTGAAGATTTTGATGGTGAAGATCAAGAAGAATTAGAAACTCAAGTAGCTGTTCTTATTGAGCAATCAAGTGAGTTTTATGACCGTGAAATGGAACGGTATAAAGAGGAGTAATTTTTTATTTGATAAAGAACTATTGTTTTCGTTAATATATTAAATGTATTTATTTAAAATTAACAATTTTTTTGAGGGTAAAAATTATGTAAGATTTATGACAGATGTCATTTATTATTTAAGATATAAATTTTAATTTTGTCTGATAATTTATTAGCAAATCTTTAGTAGGGAATTGATTTGATGATTTTTTTAGTTAATAATGAAAAGTGAGCTTCGTGCTCACTTTTTTATTTATATCTAATTTTGTTTGGACTAAAAAATAAATGAGTTGAGAAATAAATACTTACACAGTTTCATTTTCTCTAGATCACATTAGTTTTTTAAAAAATTAATCAAAAATATTTTTTACCTTTACTAAAGTTTAACAACTAAAAAAAGAGATTTAAAATATATTATTATGGCAAAAAGTCAAGATGCAAAAAAGAAAGTTAAGAAGGAGCCTCTAAAAACTGCAAAAGAAAAAAAGGCTGCAAAAAGGGATAAAAAACCTAAATACGATTAATTAACATATTAAAACCCTCGTTTAAAAACGAGGGTTTCTTTTTTATAAATTATTTTTTTAGGTTATAAATACTAATTATTTTTATTTTTTATAAGTTGCAACGGCTATTTTAGAATCTGCAGTACCATAATATAAAAACCATTTTTCTTTAAAGTAAACCAATCCTTCAACAAAACAAACCTCATTTACTTCTGCTTTTTCTTTATCATTTTGTAAGGGTATTAGTTTATTCGCAACTTAAAAAATGGGGTTGTTGTTAAAAGTAAAAATTGGTCTCATTTTTTATTATTTGTTTTTAAATTGAAATTCTTTGTAAATATCCCAAAACTTGCCATTATGTTTTAATAAAAATAGGCTATTTACTAAAAAAGAAGCTTTAAATTTTCGAAATTCAAAAAGTGGCCAGGCTTTGTCAAAGTTTTCTTTACTTAAATCTCTTGTGGCAATTGTAATGTGTGGATAAATTTTAGAAGATATTTCATTTTCTTTAAATTCTAATTCGTGAAACAACAGTTTTTTAAGTTCCGCATGAATTGATAAAACAGGTTTATGGTTTGTGACATCTATAAAAATAACTCGTCGTGAAAAACAACCAAATCCGTTCAGGTTAATGTTAAATTGGTTTTGTTGTTCGGCAAAATGCTTTAATGTTTCAATAAGAAAATGCTCTTTTATTTTACTAAATTTAAATGGTTTTTGAAGCGTAATATGGGCAGGGGATTTTAAAGCACTTTTGGTATTAAAATGAACCATTAGTTCCTCTTTTAACACTTTAACCTCCTTCCTTAATTTAAAATGAGGAAGAAGCCCAATATAGTAAAGGTTTCTAGCTTCTAACATATTATCAACCGCTAAAAAAATGAAACTGCATTTGAAATTATATAGAATAATTATTTATTGATTTTTCTCCATTTATAAAGCATTAATCGCTTACGGTTTTCAAGGTTATTTATTTGAATGGTATTAATATCATCAATTATAAAAATGGATTTACCTTCATCCTGTCCTGCTTCACCAACCTTATTTAAAACCAAATGCCCTTCATCAATCCATTCAATAATACCACTATAAAATTTATCTCCATTAATTTGTATTGTAATTATCCTGTCTTTCAATCCTAATTGGCTATCTAAAATTTCGAATTGCCAATTATCTTCATCTGTAATTTCTAAATCAATTTGAGGTTCTTTATAAATTTCATTTTGATGCTTTATTAAGTATTCCATAGTTTTAGAAAATTCATTGTCAAAATCAATACTTTCAATATTTTCAATTTGCTCAATTAATATACCATCTGGACTACCATAATTTGTAAAATGTTGGAGAGAAAATAATTCTTCATTTACGTTTTTTACATATCCGAACCAAAACTTTTCTTCTTCTCCATAAAACCAAATTCGAATAATATTTTGCTCGTTTTTCGATTTATTTAATAGATCAATTATCATCTTAGTTTAATTTTACATATTGTTATTGCGTTACACATTTCCATAAACAGAAACAATAAACGCTCCATTTAAAAATTTTAGAGCATCAATTTCACTTTGTAAAATAACTCCGCTAGGTGATGTTTCCAGCAATAATTGGGCAGCTTGGGCCATAGGCGCAGCGGTAGTTGTTTGGATAGCTCTTAATTTATGTTTACCTACTTTTTGTGGACGAATACATTTGGCAATTTCTTGTCTTCGTAAAATTCCTTTTGAATCTTTTCCTTCAACTGCTGCGTATAAAACAATTTGATCATCTTCTATATGAGGTATAACAGCTTCCATTTTTTGCTGCAAATAATTTATGGCATTTTGTGTATTCCCTAAATTAGAAAGTTGTGCCTGTACCCAGGCATAATGCCCCGGATGCCGCAATGTTTTATAATCTAACGAACGTACTTTTCCACTCAAAGCATCGGGTAAATCAGCTGCACCGCCAGAGGTAAGATCTTCTTCATAAGCAATACCATCAATAATAATGGTTGCTCTTTCAGACAATGCCGCCAGTATGGTTTTTTTATAATCTCTTAGTACAATGATATTTTTAATATATTCGGTAGCAACACCAACAGGGCTCCAGGTAAAACCGTAATAATGCGGTGCAACGGCGTGATCAGTAAGCGCACCCACTTTAAATTCTAATTTGTCAACTTTATCCACATTAAAGTCTAAACAAAACTGTTGAAAAAGTTTGTGGGCAAGTAAGTTTATATAGCCAGGAGCTAATCCTGTTTGAAGCACAAAACCCGTTTTAGCATCTTTTGCCAAAGTCATTATTTCTTCGGTCTCATTAACGTACTCTGTGAGATTGGCATAATGCAACTGAAAGTCTTTTGCCAATTGAGCCATTTTAGGAGCTATACTACCAGGTAAACAATCAAGGAGAAGATCACTTTGCTGAAAAATTACTTTCATTTCTTTTGTAATACCTTCTTCGGGTAAATGAAAGCCTTTAATTGAGCATTGTTTTGTTGAACCATCTTTAATCCATTCAGCAACTTTTAGCGCTTTGGAAAGTGTTCTGTTTCCAATAAACAGCGTAGGAGTTATGGTGCTCCACTCAGCTAATATTAAGCCAACTGCTTCAGCAATTCCACCTGCTCCAGCAATAATTATATTGTAGTGCTTTTTCATACATGTAAGTTACTATATTTTCTAATTATTTGAAAATAAAATTAGTACACGTAATTAATTTAAATTTAAGAAAGTAGACTGATAGAATTTCCAGTAAAAAACTAGGTTACTTTTTTTTGATAACGAAATAAAAATTGTGAAAAAGGAATTAATGAAAGACCCGAAACTACAAAAATGTAAAAAGCATATTTTAAACCAACCGCATGTGCTAAATAACCTATTAATGGAGGTCCAATTAGCATCCCTAGTATTCCATATGTGGCAATAATTGAAATTGCCATTCCGGGAGAGTATTTATTTGAAGTTCCTGCTAAAATAAAGGTCATTGGAAAAATAGGAGCAGTACCAATACCTACCAGACAAAAACCAATTAATGCAGGCCAAAATGTAGGAAAAACGATTGCAGTAAAAATACCAGAAGCAATTAAAACGGCACTTAAAATAAATGTTTTAGGCATTCCTATAAAATCCATTAATCGATCAGAAAAGAAGCGAGAAATAGCCATACATGTCATAAATAATAAATACCCATAGGTAAAAACATCTTCTTTGATAACTTCTTTAAAATAAACACCACTCCAATCAAACATTCCTCCTTCGCAAACAGCTGCAAAAAAGACGAGTAATCCTAAGTAAAAAATAAATGGATCAGGTTTACCAAAAATCAATTTGTTTCCGGTAGTAGATTTATCATCTTTAAGAGAATAAAAATAAGCGATTGTTGTAATTATTAACGTTAAGATTGAAATTTGAAGTAAGTGATGCTCTATTGAAACACCTGTTTTTACCATTAATGTTGAATAACCTACACCAATTAATCCTCCAGTACTCCAAAGGCCGTGAAATGAACTCACAATTTTCTTTTTAAACTTTTTTTGAAGTGTTATGGATTGCGCATTCATTGCAATATTTAGAATTCGCATAAAAAATGCAAATGCAGAAATAGCTGCTACTAATAAAAAGGATGTTTTTGCATATCCAATAAAAAGCAAGGCGATAGCAAAGAAAATGAACGAAATTAATAAAGGTCCTCTACTATTAAATTTGGAAACAATCCAGCCAGAAATAGGTAAACCAATCATTGAGGCTATTGGCATTGCCAAAAGTACAGTTCCTAATTCAGCTTCATTAAAGTTAAAAAATGTTTTAATTGTAGGGATACGTGATGCCCAGGTTGCAAAACACAAACCCGATAAAAAAAAATAAGTGCTTAAAGCGATTCGCTGTTTAATTTTTAATTCCATATTCAACGTAACAAATGCGAGAATTCGATTTTTATATTTGTTTATAAATCCAGAGGTCAAAAGTACTTAATTCATTAAAATTAGCAAACTTGATATCATCAAAAACTGATACGATTTAATTAATATTAAAACAACCCTAATTGTGCTGAATTATTTTGTGCTAAAGAAGTTGCAATTAAATTACAGCTATAAGGAAATTTAAAATCCTCATAATTTTCTCCTTGTAGCCAGTTTTGCTCATCTTCCTTCTTTAAAATAACAGGCATTCGTTGTTTTGTGTTATGAATTTCGCTCATTAATTTATTGGCCTGTGTGGTAATTATGGTGTAAGAATTTAGCTTGGTATTGTCAAAATTTGTCCACTGTGTGTATAAACCGGCAAAAGCGAACAATTCATTATTTGGCAGCGTAATTAAGTATTTTTCTTTTTTAGAACCGCTTTTAGTTCTCCATTGCCATTCGTAAAAACCATCGGCAATAATTAAACATCTGTTTTGTACTACATATTTAAAAGATCTTTTTTCTGATAATGTTTCTATTCGGGCATTTAAAGTATAATTTCTGATGGATTCATCTTGCGACCACGAAGGTACCAGTCCCCAATTGTATAATTGAATCTTATTGGGACTTTCATTCGTTATTACAGGAGTTTTAGGATACTCAAAAGCGCTACAGAACTCAATAGGTTCATAATCATTTAGCTCATCTAATGCAGCATTAAAACGCTCCATCATTTCTTCTTTCTTTTTAATAATTCGTGTTTGATAGCACATAAAAAAAACAATTAAAGTTCTAAGGTATTTAATTTTTTTTTAATTAATACATCCATAGAAATATTTATATACGCCGATAAATTGATTAAAAAATCAAGTGGAGGCGAGGCTCTTTTATCTTCATATGAGCTAATTCTAGAGCGTGATACTTTTAAATCTTCAGCAAGTTGTTCTTGAGAGATTCCCTTTAAAACCCGGATATATTTAATGTTTTTTGATAAATAATTCATAATGCTAATAATTTGAGCAACATCAGCTAAAATAATGAGCTAATTTAGCAAAATAATAACTATTGAAGTAATTTTTTTATTAACAATGTATTTAAATACGCACACTTATTACAGTTTAAGATATGGTACTGTTAAGCCAGAAGAATTGTTGCAACAGGCTTCTCGGCTTGGTGTTGCTACAATGGCATTGACGGATATTAATAGCACGTCTGCCAATTTAGATTTTGTGCGTTTGGCTTCTAAATATTCAGTGAAACCAGTACTTGGCGTAGATTTTAGAAATGGAGCACAACGGCAGTTTATAATATTGGCAAAAAATAATAATGGCTATCAACTTATAAATGAATACCTGTCAGAATTATTGCATTTAAAGAAGTTTGAAGTTCCAGACAGCGCAAAAAATATTGCAAATACCTATGTGATTTATCCTTTTAAAAATGAAATTTTCAACTTAAATGAAAACGAATTTATAGGTGTAAAATTATCGGATTTAAACCACTTAAAATTTTCTGAATGGCGATTTCAACTAGATAAATTGGTGATTTTAAAACCAGTTTCATTTCAAAATAAAAAAGGATTTAATACGCATAGATTGTTGCGCGCAATTGACAATAATACCTTACTAAGTAAATTACCAAAAAGTGAACAAGGCGAGGAATCGGATATGATGCTTTCGGTTGAGGTTTTAAAAACTATGTATAGTGAATACCCTCAAATTATTGAAAATACACAGCAATTATTAGCAAACTGTTCTATTGATTTCAATTTCGAGAAAAATGAGCCAAACAACCAAAAAACATACAGTGGTTGTGCCGAGTTAGATTTTAAATTGCTGCGAAAATTAGCGTATGAAGGTTTAAATTACCGTTATAAAAGAATTGGAAAACGTGTTTTTGAACGTTTAGAAAAAGAGCTTGAAATTATTAGGCAAAAACAATTTGTATCCTACTTTTTAATCAATTGGAAAATTTTAAAATATGCCCGAAGCAAGCAATATTATTATGTAGGTAGAGGAAGTGGAGCCAATAGTATTATTGCGTATTTATTAAGAATTACGGATGTTGATCCTATAGAACTCGATTTATATTTTGAACGATTTATTAATTTATACCGTACAAATCCGCCAGATTTTGACTTGGATTTTTCGTGGCGAGATCGTGATGATATTATGAACTATATTTTTAAAACGTTTAAAAATACTTCTCTTATTGCGGTTTACAATACGTTTAAATACAGAGCGTCGGTTCGGGAAATAGGAAAAGTTTTTGGATTGCCAAAAGAAGAAATAGACAAGCTTTCTTCCGGGCAATTTGTTGTAAATAAATTAGATGAATTATCTCGTTTGGTGTTGGTTTATAGTAAGTTAATAAAAGGATTTCCAAATTATTTAGGAATTCACCCAGGCGGAATTTTAATTTCAGAAAAACCAATTAATTATTATACGGCCACTTATTTACCGCCAAAAGGGTTTTCTACGGCAATGTTTGATATGGTGGTTGCAGAAGATGCTGGCTTGTATAAATTCGATATTTTGAGTCAGCGTGGTTTGGGAAAAATTCGTGAAACGGTAGATATTATAAAATACAATCATCCAACACATCCTGCAATTGATATACACGATATAAAACGCTTTAAAGAAGATTTAAAAATTAAAATAATGCTTAAAAATGCCAAAGCTATTGGTTGTTTTTATGTGGAATCTCCTGCAATGCGTATGTTGTTAAAAAAGTTACAAGTAGATAATTATTTGGGTTTGGTAGCAGCAAGTTCTGTAATTAGGCCTGGAGTTTCAAAATCTGGAATGATGCGAGAGTATATTTTACGGTATAGAAATCCGGAACGAAGAAAAGATGCACATCCTATTTTGTTGGATATTATGCCCGAAACGTATGGTGTAATGGTGTATCAGGAAGATGTGATAAAAGTAGCGCATCATTTTGGCGGATTAAGTTTGGGTGAAGCAGATATGTTACGGCGCGGAATGAGTGGAAAATTTAGATCGAGAGACGAATTTATGAAGGTTAAAAATCAGTTTTTTGAAAACTGTAAAACCAAAGGGCATACGCTGGAATTGACTTCAGAAATATGGCGACAAATAGAAAGTTTTGCGGGTTATGCTTTTGCCAAAGGACATTCAGCTTCGTATGCGGTGGAAAGTTACCAGAGCCTATTTTTAAAAGCCTATTATCCGTTGGAATATATGGTGGCAACACTTAATAATTTTGGTGGTTTTTATAGACCAGAATATTATGTACACGAAGCCCGAATGAACGGAGGTGTTATCCATCCACCAACAATTAATAAATCGTATTATCAGTCTTATATTGAGGGAGCTAACATTTATTTAGGTTTTATAATGCTACATTCTTTTGAAGTGAAAAATGCTTCTAAAATTGTAACTGAAAGAAACAAAAACGGAGCATTTTTAGATCTAGATGATTTTATAGATCGGGTAACAATTTCATTAGAACAAATTTCTATTTTAATTAAAGTAAACGCTTTTAAATTTACAGGTAGAAACAAACGAGAATTGCTTTGGGAAGCTTATATGAAGGTGAATAAAGTGTGTTTGGAAGAACATATAGTAACGCTATTTAAATCGGAAAAAGTAACGTATAAAACGCCAGAATTAATAAGTTCAACACTAGAAGATGCTTTTGATGAACTGCAATATATTGGGTTTACTTTAGAGAGTCCTTTTAAATTATTAACCCAGCCAATCAATCAACAATTATTTGCTGCTGATTTATTGAATTATGTAGGGAAAATAGTAACAGTTTATGGCTATTATGTTACGGCTAAAAAAACAGTTACTTCAAAAGGAGATTTAATGTATTTCGGAACATTTATCGATTCTAAAGGCGATCATATAGATACGGTACATTTTCCTCCTTCAGCAAAAAAATATCCACTAAAAGGAAGAGGCGTTTATAAATTAATTGGAAAAGTTACGGCAGAATTTGATTGTGTAAGTATTGAGGTTAATCAGCTGGAAAAACTGGCTATTATTCAAGATCCTCGTTATACCGATGCACCAACACAAAAAGCAGGATAAATTATGGAACGTTCTATTGTACATATGGATTTAGATACATTTTTTGTATCGTGTGAACGGTTGATTGATAGTAGGTTAAATAACAAACCGGTATTAATTGGCGGAACTTCAGATAGAGGTGTAGTGGCGAGTTGCAGTTATGAAGCGCGTAAATACGGAGTACATTCTGCAATGCCAATGCGAATGGCAAAACAGTTGTGCCCGGAAGCTATTGTGCTGCGAGGAAATTCAGGGATTTATACCAAGTATTCTAAATTAGTAACCGATGTTATTAAAGATTCGGTTCCGTTATATGAAAAATCTTCAATAGATGAGTTTTATATAGATTTAACCGGAATGGATCAGTTTTTTGGCTGTCATCAACTGGCTTCGGAATTGCGCACAAAAATTATAAGAGAAACCGGCTTGCCAATTTCATTTGGCTTATCAGCAAATAAAACGGTCTCAAAAATTGCAACGGGTGAAGCAAAGCCTAACAATGAAATAAAAGTAAATGTAGGAACCGAAAAACCATTTTTAGCACCGCTTTCGGTTCGTAAAATTCCAATGGTTGGCGAAAAAACCTATAATTCTTTATGCGATTTAGGAATTAAACGTATTAAAACGGTACAGGAAATGCCAATAAATATGATGGCACGGGTTTTTGGTAAACATGGAACCAGTATTTGGAAAAAAGCCAATGGTATTGATAATACACCTGTTATAAGGTATCACGAACGTAAATCTATTTCAACAGAGCGTACGTTTGAGAAGGATACTACAGATGTTACTAAACTAAAAGGTATTATTACTGCGATGGCTGAGAATTTGATTTATCAATTACGTAGAGGTGATAAATTAACGGCTTGTATTACGTTTAAAATTAGATATTCCGATTTTCAAACGTATACTAAACAAAAGAGAATTCCGTATAGTTCGTCTGATCATTCAATACTTCCAATTGTAATGGAATTGTATGAAAGTTTATATCAGCGCAGATTACTAGTGCGTTTAATAGGGGTAAAGTTCAGCCATTTAGTACGAGGCGGACATCAAATTAACTTGTTTGAAGACAATGATAAAATTTTAAACTTGTATCAGGCTATGGATAAAATGCGAGAACGTTATGGAGATAGAGCCGTAATTAGAGCTTCAGGAATGGGAGCAAAAAGTATTAGTCGCTGGAATCCGTTTAGTGGTGAGCCACCACCATTATTACCAAACAGAAGAAGGTGAATTATTCTTCAGGTTTATTTTTAAGTTCGTGCATTTTTTTCACCATTGTTTTTAAACGATTTTCACGATCAATTTTATAATCTCGTAATTTATTTTTTTTACGATCCATTAGTTTGCTGTGCTTCGCTTTGTTTTTGGTGTTTTTTGGAGTGCCTTTCTTAGCCATACTTTTTCTAAAATAACGTCAAAATTACAACAATAATTTTTCAGAAGGTAAAGCGAAGGTTTTTATAATTCAGAAAAAAATAAAAAAATAAAAAAAAGGGGGTAACAAAATTTAAGGTTGGTTTATATGAAAGTGTAAAACAAATGGTGACAACCTGAAAAACCAAAATAGAGTAAGGTAAATTTTAAAAATATAAAATGATGAAAACAATTACAAAAACACTAGTTAAAACCTTTATGTTCTTTACAGTTATTACTTTATTAACTTCTTGTGAAAAAGATGAAAGTATGGAACAATTTACCGATTTAAATACTGAATCTAAAGAAATTAAATTTGACTTTGATCAGTTTGGAAAAACACACAATGCATATTTAGAATATGTTTGGAATTTTGAAGAAAGAGCCAATCCGGAAGCAAGATTTAAATACGGAAAAACATTTGTAGATCCAACATTTGGAAGCTTTGATACAAACCTTACTTGGCAAGAATTAGACAAAAGTATAGGTTTTCACAAAAGAAGAGTGGATCAAATATTAAATGGAAAATACAACGCTAATGAAGAAGGATTGAGCCCAGCTATGACTAAATTCTTAAATAATTTAGCTACAACAGTTAAAAGTGCAGCTGATAAAAAATTAACAGTGGGGGAATTTGCGAAAAAGATATCTGAAATTGAAAAAGAAGTTTATGCTAGCCAAAAAATTAATATTGATTTAGAAAGAGGAGTATCTAACGATGGTGCTAGTATGCTTGCAATTAGTTCAATTTTAAAATATAGTGTGCAATATTGGACTGCCTTTGACAGTGATGGTGATAATGGAGATGATACCCCAATGGCAAGAAGAGGAATTTGGAGAGCATTGGCAGATGCCTGGGGATATGTTTCAGCTTGGACAGATAATGGAGATGGAAGTTATTCTTGGGACCACGATTCGGCACTTGTAAATGCAGATTGTGTTTCAGATAAAGTAAGAGAAAATTAATAATAAAAGTAACCCCACTAATTTAAAAGGTCCCAAATAGTTTTGGGATCTTTTTTTTATTTATAATTTCTACAGCTTAAAAAAATAAAAGGAATTTTATTTTGCCAATAGTGCTTAAACCACTTTATTTGATAAAAAAAGAAATGAATACGACAGACTGGTTAGGTTTTATAGGAGTTACAATGATACTTTTAGCATATATTTTAAATGTTACCAAGAAAGTTTCTATAAATGACAATTCCTTTATTTTACTAAACCTTATTGGAGCAGGGATTGCTTGCTTGGCTTCAGTTTTATTAAAGTATGTGCCGTTTATTATTTTAGAAGGCGTATGGACATTAATTTCGTTAATGTCGCTTGTAAAAAAATATGTAACAAATGATTCCATTTAGGTAGCAAATTATACTAAAAATGAATTCCTTTTAAAGTTTGTGCTGCTCTACATTAAAATGCCATTTGTTGAAGTTAAAATTCCATTCATCGACGGAAACAATGAACTTAACTAATTTTATAAAAGGTTGTTTTATTATTCATTTAGATTTGGTGAAAACTAACTATTTTGACCTTAAACGATTTCAATTTATTAAATGAGTGTGACAGAAAAGCAACTGTTTTTAAAGATGGCATATTTATAGGCTTACACCAAAATGAAAATGAATATATAACTTGTTTTATGATTGATCATTTTTTTTCAGAATTGGTTTATGATAAGGATATGCAAGAAATAATTGAAGTTAGAAGTTCTAAAATGTTACCCTCTAAATTTTTATAAGATTATATAATCTTAGCAACTATTTTTTTAATTAGTAATTTTTTATAAAAAAAACCCACCTCTCGAAAGAGGTAGGAAAATTGCTATGAAAAAGATTGTTAATAAAATAAAGGGGTTGTTTTTTACTAACCGTTCGAAATTAAAATAATTAAAGCTTTTTTTATCAATTTTTCGATGAGTAGTAGCAATATATCGACGAACGGACAATTAACTTAGTTTAGTTAATAATTGAATTAAAAATTGTTACTTAATATTTATTGTTTAAAAGGTAATCTTATTTTTTACTCTAATAATATTTAACAAGTGGTCAAAATAGGGGAATCGTTAATTCTTTGAGATAAATGGCTTAAAATTGGGTGTAATCTTTAATTATTTATAATGAGTTTGAATAACTATAAATTATCAGTGTTACTTACGTTACCTATTATAAATATGTTAAATTTGAGATATGAATATGCTTAAAAATTCATTCCTCTTATTTACTGTTTTCTACCAAATGCAATTCGTTGTATTTGCAAGTGAAGGAGCCTCTAAAAAAGACTCATTGAGTTTTCATTTAGAAAAGATGAAAGATGTGAAATTAAGCCCAGCAACAGGTTTATACCACGCCAATAAAGCTTTGCATTTAATTGATAAGGAAACTGATATAAAAACAAGAAAAAAAATACTTGGGTATAAAGCTTATCTTTTTGGAAATTTGAGAAATTACGATAGTGCAATCTTTAGTACTAAAAAATATTTGAAATTGTTGAAAAAAGAGGATATTAAAGGTGTAGCAGCTCAATATTCCAAAATGGGCTATTATTACAGAGCCAATTCTCAAATGGATAGTGCTTATTATTGCTATAATTATTCCAATGAAATGTTTTCAATTGTACAAGATAGTGCAAGGATTGGTGAGAATTTAACTCACATAGCAATTATTCAATCAAATTTAGGTGATTATACAGGAAGTGAGGAAACAGGAATTAAGGCTTTAGACTATTTGGATAAGAGCAATATAGTATACCTAACTTCAGTGTACAATTGTTTGGCAATAACGTCAAAAAATCAGATTGATTTTAAAGAAACAATTTATTGGAATGATAAAGCTTTAACAATTGCTTCAACCAGAGGTGATTCAATAGTTATTTTAAATAACAAAGCACTTGCATTGCGTGATATGGGAAACTATGACCAAAGTATACTCCTTTTTACGGAGTTATTGAAAGATCCCAAAGTGGAGGAACAACCGAGAACCAAAGCAAGAATTATAGACAATAAAGCCTATACAGCATGGTTAAAAAATAAAAATTCGAATGTGCTTTCTGATTTTTTAATAGCAAAAGAAATTCGACTGCAAGAAAAAGATAGTATCGGGCTTATAGCCAGTTATGCGCACTTTTCTGATTTTTATAAACTAAAGAATCAAAAAATAGCCATCGCTTATGCGTTAAGAATGTATCAATTGGCGCGTCGTAAAAAAAGCCCAAGAGATCAACTGGAAGCACTTCAAAAACTGATTGATCTTGATAATGCTAAAAGTGCAAAAAAATATTACATGTCCTATATTAGCATAAGTGACAGTTTAGTTTTGGCAGAAAAACAAGCCGGGAATAAATTCGCAAAATTAAAATATGATAGCGAGAAAAATCGTGAAGAAAATTTGAGATTAAAAATTGTCAATTCAGAAAAAGAGCTCGAATTAGAAAAAGAAAAAATTCAAAATATCATTGGTGCAGTTTCTGGCGGTACACTTCTTTTAGGGTTTGTAGGTTTTGGATATTATCGCAGGCAAAAACATCAACAAGAGAAAAAAGAAGAGGTCTACAAAACGGAAACGCGTATTGCCAAAAAAATTCATGATGAAGTCGCAAATAATGTTGTGAATATTATGAATAAGGTGCAGTATACCAGTGAACCTAAAGAGGTGCTATTGGATGATCTGGAAAAAGTGTACTTACTTACTCGAAATATTTCACATCAAAATAGCACCATTGAAACAGGAGCGCGTTTTGAGGACTCTTTAAAAGCATTACTGGCAAGTTTTAACACAACTACTACAACAGTTATTATTAAAGATATTTACAGTGTTGATTTGAAATCGTTAGCTAAAGAGAAGCAAATTGAACTTTATAGAGTATTGCAAGAATTGATGGTGAATATGCAAAAACATAGTAAAGCTAAGTTAGTTGCAATTTCCTTTAAAAAAGAGCGTAATAACTATGTCATAAATTATTCAGATAACGGTATTGGAGTTGTTTTAAAGGAATTAAAATTAAAAAATGGTCTTATAAATGTGGAAAGCCGTATAAAATCAATAAATGGTCTTATTACTTTTGACACATCTTTAAATAATGGATTTAAAGCATTTATTAGTTTTAAAATATAAACGCTATGTTTAAAAAGGTATTGATCGCTGAAGATATGGACTTTATCAACAGTGGAATAAAGGCAGAACTTAGTAAATTAGGGATAACACAAATTGACGATGTTCAATATTGTGATGAAGCACTGTTAAAATTAAAGAGCGCCAGTTTAAAGAATGCTCCATTTGATTTATTAATTAGTGATTTATCATTTGATAAGAATTATATAGACCAAAAAATTACTTCTGGTGATGAACTAATTAAAGTTGTTAGAAAAGAATTTCCATCATTAAAGATTGCTGTTTTTTCTGTGGAAGACAAAGAATATAGGGTTCAAACACTATTTAATGAGCATAAGATAAATGCGTATGTTTGGAAGAGTAGAGAAGGCCTTAGAGAGCTTAAAAAGGCGGTACTACAACTATATACTACAGAAAATATTTATGTTTCTCCACATGTTGCTGGATCCATGCGAAAAAGCCAGGCAATTGAAATAGTTGAATATGATATTTTTTTGATAGAATGCCTTTCTTTAGGCTACTTACAAGAAGAAATTAGTACGATTCTAAAAGAAAAAAGCTGGTCACCTACCAGTGTAAGTTCTATTGAAAAAAGATTGAAATTTTTAAGAGAACATTTTAATGCCAACAATCCTACACATTTGGTAGCTATAGCAAAAGACTTAGGGTTGGTTTAAAGCAATTTAAAACAAGCCCCATACGGATAACCGTAACTATAACTCCCATAATCCAATTAATTTTAACAATTATAACTGGAAGGTTGCTATTTCTATATAAAAGATGCTTAAAAACAAAGCCTTGTGTAATTACATAAGGCTTTTTTTGTATAAAAATAGTTCATATTAAAGGCATAAAAGAGTGCTCATTACAAAAATTAGCATTTCTAACCAGTGTTAGGTTGCTAACAAAAAAATCAAACAATAGTTAACAAGTTTGTAAAATAAGGGTTCTATGAATTTTTTAAGGTACAATTACTCAAAATGGGGTGTAATCTTGATTTATTTTCAAAATCAGATAATTTCAATAACACTTATGTAACTTAAAGCACATAAGACTTCTAAATAGAAATGGTTGATAATAACTGAATAAGCCTTTACTTATTATTCATTTTCCTAACATTTGTCATTTTATTAACTGAATAATCATGTTACATTTATTACCGAATTAATTGCGAACTTTAAGATTTAAAAGAAAAAGATAAAATCTGTTTTATTATTATTTCTAGATAAAGAGCTAAACTTAAGTTACGGAAATCCGTAATGTTTTTTTACCTAAGATAAATACATTTGAAATGTCTATGGGAATAGATTATTTTAAAAGATAGAAAATAAAAGAATATAATTAAACAGTATATAAAGTATGATTACAGCTATAATTATTGACGACGAATCGAATGCCAGGGAGTTTCTAGGGAAACTTTTAGTGCGTTATTTTTCTAAAAAAATAATAGTAGTTGAAACTTGTGACTCGGTTAAAGCTGGTGTGGAAGCAATTAAATTGCATCAACCAGAACTAGTGTTTCTAGACATTCAAATGCCTCAAGAAAAAGGGTTCGAGCTTTTTAAATACTTTAATCCAATTAAATTTGAGGTTATTTTTACAACTGCATATGATAAATACGCCATTGAGGCTATCAGACTCTCAGCCATAGATTATTTGTTGAAACCGATAAATTATGTGGATTTACTTTCATCAATTAACCGTTTGGAAAAACGTAAAATAAAGGTAAATCAGCAAGCTAAATTCGAATTGCTTCTAGAAAATTTGGATTCAAATAATAATGCGTTTAATAAGGTAGCTTTACCAACTCAAAATGGGTTTGAATTGATAAAATTAAACAGCATTATTTATTGCAAATCAGACGGTAATTATTGTCGTGTTTTTTGTAATAATGGAAAAGAATTTTTAATTTCAAAAACATTAAAATTTGTTGAGGAACTAATTGAAAATGAGTTGTTTATTAGAATACATAAAACTTTTTTAGTAAACATAAATTATGTGGTGAAATTTGATAAAGTAGATGAGTTAAAAGTAACTTTAACCAATGGAGAACAATTACCTGTTTCTGTCCGAAAAAAAGAACACTTTTTAAATGCGATACTCCATAGAAATTAAGTTTTTAGTTTTCTTCTTATTTATTTTAACTGCTAATTTATCAGCACAAATATACCCTTCCCATCAAATAAGTAGCGAAGATGGTTTACCCAGTGATCAAATCGAAAGTATTTTTAAAGATTCAAGAGGAATTTTATGGATAGGTACTTCTAATGGATTATCTAAAGTAGAAAATGGAAAAATTAAAAATTTTTATACTGAAGATGGAATAGCACATAATAATACCTGGGATATACAGGAAGACGAAAACAACAATATATGGATTGCTAGTTACGGTGGAGGAATAACCAAATTTGATGGTAAAAACTTTACCGTTTTTAATGAGGCAAAAGGCCTCGTTAATAATTTTGTTAGAAAAATAGTAGTATTTAATAAACAGGTATTTATTGGAACAAAAGATGGTATTTCAGTTTTAAATACTAAAAATGATAGTATTTCAACAATTAAGACAACTGGTTTTGCAATAAATGATATTGGTGAACAAAATTTTCAGGTAATGGATTTTTTTACTCACAAAAATGAAATTTATGTTGGAACATTTAGACATGGTATTTTTAAAATTAACTTGCAAAACAACCAATTAAAAAAAGTATTTAATTTTAAGAGTAATTTAGATGCGCTATTTTCTATTTATAAAAATGATTCAATACTATATTACGGTATAGACGGTGCCTCAACAAATTTAATTAAAGGCTCTTTTAAAAAATTTAAAATTGAAAAACTGTTAAATGATGATGAAGAAGAATTGGTTTTTGGACATTCAGTTTTTTGGGATTATGCAACCGATCAAAAAAACAATGTATACGGAGCAGCTTGGGGAGTTAATGGAAAGAAGGGTGGAATTTTTCAAATTAAAAATGATTCGTTAATTGATAAATCTATTGAGTTTGGTGTAGAAAGCTCAGATGTTAAATCTCTTTTTTTCGACCCTAAATTTAATTTTTTATATGTTGGAACTTTAAATAAAGGGGTATATGAAATTGACCTGAGTGGAAACGTAACCTATTTTAAAAATGAGAACCTTAATATTGTTGATATAGAATATTCAAAGGAAGAAGTGGTTTTTTTAACAAAAAAAGGATTGAAAATTATTAGCAACAATAAAATCACAAAACAAGTATCGAATGTCGAACTTTTAAATTATTCAAAAAATTATTATCTCAAATATCCCACGAAACAAATAAATAGGTACCCTTATTTAAGAAATAAAACAAATACTGAAGATGTATTATTTTTTAAGTTAGTATTGAATAACAATAGTTACTGGGTAAGCAGTAATATTGGGTTGTTTCAATTGGAATTAGATCTTAAAATTAAAAATTATTTTCCAATAGCTACAAGGGAATTTGAATTTGATGTTAACGGTAAGATGATAAGTCCAATTCCTTATTCAGATTCATGGGTTTTTAATCAGTTATCAAATTTCACTACCAATAATGAAGTCCTTTCCTATGATGCTGAATTATTTCTGAAAAAGGATGTGAATACACCAGAAGAGGTTACTAATTTTAGAAGGGTAGGGAAAAAAGTTTTTATTAGCACTATTAAAAAGGGTTTATTTATATATGAGAACGAAAAATTTAGTTCCTTGGCTGAAAAAGGAGTGTTTAATGAAATGGAGCTAAAGTATTTAGCATTTTCAGAGGCATTGAATCAATTGGTAATTGGAACGGCATCTGGAGAATTGTATTTGGCAGATGTAACCAAGGAATTTAAAATAGTAAAAAAAGTTGAGATTGAATTACGTCAAGGCCGTACCCTTTCAGGAATAGGTACCTACAAAGATTATATTATTATAGGAACTAATAAAGGCTTGCTCTTTTATAGAAATGATACATGGCAATTTATTGACCACGATCAGGGATTGGTAAAGCATGAATTAACCGCAGGGAGAGTTGTTGGAGATGAATTAATTGTTGGAACCAATGAGGGTTATTATGTATTTAATTTACCAAAAATTTTAGATTTTAAAAGAAATGATGTAGCACTTCATGTAAATAATATCACTATTAATAATCAACCGGTAGTAAGTAATTTATTTAACTGGTTTAATTTAGATGTTAATTATTTGGAATTGCATTATGAACAAAATAATATTTTCATTGATTTTAAGGCAAGCAATCATCCTTATCCAGACAAATTAAGATATAAATATCAAGTGAAAGGATTAGATTCTACCTGGAGTAACTATTCAAATAACACTCAAATTTTATTGCATTATTTACCTGCAGGGAAATTTGATATTCTTTTAAAAACGAATGATTTAAGTAATGGAGAGGAGTATTCAGATAATTTATTATCCCTTAAGGTGGAGCCTCCATTTTGGTTATCTCCCTATTTTATAGCTTTAATTGTGCTTGATTTGTTTGTTTTGGTGCTAATTTTATATTTCCTAAGAATTAGAACAATTAAACAAAGAGCAATAAAAAAGGTAGCTGCTCAAAATCGATTGAGTGAAATTAAGTTGGAAGCATTGCAATCTCAAATGAATCCGCATTTTACGTTTAATGCGATGAATTCTATTCAAAACTATATTATAGATAATGATATTGATAATGCGCTTATGTATTTGAGCGAATTTGCGAAGTTAATTCGCCAGACCTTAGATAATTGCTCACATACAAGAATTAGTTTAGAAAACGCAATTAATTATTTAATAACGTATGTTAAGTTAGAAAATATGCGTTTTAATAATAAAATAGCTGTTGATATTAATTATAAAGGGTTGCCGGTTATGGAAATCATGATACCTCCAATGTTAATTCAGCCTTTTGTGGAAAATGTATTTGTACACGCTTTTGATAAAGACTCGGTAAATCCAAAATTAACTATTGATTTCAAAATAGTTGATGAGCAGCTTCAAGTTAGAATTTTTGATAATGGAAAGGGAATTGTAAAAAATTCTTCCAGGCAGCAACATCAGTCAAAAGGATTAAAAATGGTAAGGGAACGCTTAAAGTTGTTAAATAATTCAGATGAAAATAATTTAATAATTAATTCAAACGATGCAGGAGGAACTACAGTTTTATTAAATCTAAAATTGCAATCACACAACGAATACTTAAAATCTATCGACGTTAACAATACATAACCTATTATTTACTAATTGGTTCTGTTTTAACTATTTGATTTTACTACTTTTGATATATATTTGATTTAATTTAGTATAAGTTAGTTACGCGTAATGGTATTTTCTTAGGTTAATTATGAAGAATTTATGAAAAAGATTTACCTAGCTAAAAAGCACTATTTATAAATAGTGCTTTTTTATTGTTTTATAGATCGTTTATTTAATAAGTATAAGCGTTAACTAATCCACTATAAATTAATCACCTATTTATTTTATTTTTGAACTGCATTTGTAATAAAAAGAGCCTGTTAAAATATGATTGGTATTTCCCCGCAATTTACTTAATCATTATTAAGTACAGGCTTTTTTTATTTCTAACTATTAGAAAACCACCATAGGAGCAGCTAGTTTAACCTTAAAATAAGGTTGTTGAACGGCTGCGTCGCTTTTATTTATGATACTACTTAATTTTTGATAATTACCGTTAATTTTAAAAATTGCTACGTTAGCTAATTCAATAATTATGCTATTACATTTAAAATTACTTTTATAGTAATGATATTTGCAATTATAATAGATGATGAATTTAATGCACGTGAATTTTTAAAAAAATTGTTATTTCGACATTTTTCAGAAAAAATTACTGTGGTTGAAACCTGCGATTCCGTTGAGTCGGGAGTAAAGGCGATGGCTAAATATCAAGCAGATTTAGTTTTTTTAGATATTCAAATGCCAAAGGAAAATGGTTTTGATTTTTTCGCTCATTTTAATGAAATTAATTTTGAAGTGATTTTGACTACTGCCTATAAAGAACATGCCATTAATGCAATAAAATATAACGTGTTAGATTATTTGTTAAAACCCATTAATTATATAGATCTACTTTCAACTATACGAAGGTTAGAAAATAGAAAAAAGGCAGTATCGATTAATAGAAATACAGAAACACTTCTTGAAAATTTTAATAATAACACAGATACATTTAATAAAATAGCATTGCCAACGCATAATGGATATGAACTTATCAATATAAATAATATTATGTTTTGTCATTCAGAAAATAACTACTGCAGAGTTATTTGTATGGATGAAAAGGAAATTTTATTGTCAAAAACCTTGAAATATGTTCAAGGGCTTCTAAATAGTAATTTGTTTGTACGTATTCATAAATCGTATCTGGTAAACTTAAATTATATAGTGAGCTTTGATAAAACGGATGAATTGAAAATAACACTAACAAATGGCAGCATTTTACCTGTTTCAATTCGTAAAAAAGAGCAATTTTTAAACGCAATTCTACATAAATCATAGGTCTTATAAATTGAGATACAGCAATTAATTTAGAAAATTTATCTGGTTCGTTAATGCTAATTATAATGGGCGAAAATTAGCATCGCTAAAAAAAAGCACTACTAATTTAGTAGTGCTTTTTTAATTTAAGTATAATGTGTTAATATTTGGTAAATCAAGGAATTATGATTTTTTTTCAATTTTAAACTGTATCAATCTCGTAAGGTTTTGGTTGCTATTCTACGTTAATTTGTTTATCCCCTACGATAACTAATTCAAGATTTCCGATAGCCTTAATTAAATTAAATTTGAATGTATAAAAAAAGAGATTGTTAGATGCCCCATAACCAACATATGAATCATTACAAATCAATAAATAAAATTTAAAAATGACTTGGTTTGTATTGTACATAAAACCCAAAAATGAAAAGAAAGTAGCTTTGCAGCTAGAGGAACTTGGGTTGACTATATACTGTCCTTTTATAACTGAAATTCGTCAATGGTCTGATCGTAAAAAAAAGATTGAAACACCATTATTACCATCCTATATTTTTGTGAAGTTACTAGAAAAAGACCGAGAACTTGTATTTCAGGTTCCAGGTGTGGTTCGTTACTTATTTTGGCTTGGAAAACCGGCTATTGTAAAAGATAAAGAAATTGAAACTCTTCAACAATGGTTGAAAAATGATGTGTTAGATGTACGTGTAGTAGGATTACAACCAGGAGATAAAATGGCAATTTCAAAAGGACCTTTTAAAGGAAAAGAAGGAATTGTTCAGGAAATAAGTAACAACAGAGTACAATTGGTATTGTTAGAGTTAGGGATAAAAATAACCTTAACAAAACAAAAAGCAGCTTAAGAATACCAACATTCAAATACAATTTTTGTGAGCACTGTGTGACTCACCAGGCGAAGCCATGAAAATCCATTCCTAAAAAAAAAGAAAAAGAACGTGCTATCAACAAAGCCAGAGTTGATAACTACCTGATTAATTGCTATTTAAAAACTTAAAAAAATGCCAACCTTAAATCCATATTCTAATGAAGAGGTAAACAAGTATTATAACGATGCTAATTTTATTCATTTAGATAAAATACCCAATAAAGCAATTGTAATTTGTGATCAACAGGGAATTATTATTTCCGCTAATTTAGATTTTTGTGCCCTTGTTGGACTTGAAGTATCTGAACTGGAAGGTACCCAAATGAAGGCAGATTTATTTTTAAAAATTGGAATTTTAAAGGATGCTAATAGTTTAAATAAACTATTGAATTGGAAGCGCAGGGATTATGAAATCGAATTTTTGAAAAAAAACGGAACCAGTGTAATTATTGAAATTAAAAAAGAGCGTATTAGGGATAATAATTGTGCGTTCTTTTTTAATGATATCACAAAACAAACACAGTTACAGACCAAATTAGAAGCAGTAACAATAAAACTAGCCAAATTAAATGAAGATAAAAGTCGCTTCATTTCTGTTCTAGCACATGATTTAAAAAGCCCATTTAATTCCATCTTAGGATTTGTAACATTGTTGAAGGAAAATTACAGCAAATGTAGTAGAGAAGAAATTGAAAAATACATTAGTTATATAGATGGAGCTTCTCAAAACGCTTATAATTTACTAGAAGACACCTTGGCATGGATTGGTGCTGAAAACGGAAAATTTAAAATTGCCAAAGAAGACTTTGAAATAAACAGTTTAATATTAGCTGCTTTGAAAGATTTAAGTCTTATCGCGCACCGAAAAAACATTAACATGTGTTTTGATAATAAGGACCAAATAATGGTCTATTGCGATGCCAATATGATAAAAATGGTACTTAGAAACTTACTTTCAAATGCTATTAAATTCACTAATAAAGATGGTGAAATACATATAACTATTGCGGATGATCCTACAGAAACCAAGGTTTCAATTAAAGATAATGGTGTAGGTATTTCAGAAGATTCAATGTTAAAATTATTTGATATCAAAGGGTTCTACAGCACAAAAGGTACCGAACTAGAAAAAGGTACAGGAATGGGATTGGTACTGTGTAAAGAGTTTATTGAAAAACACAATGGAACACTTTCTTTGGATTCCAATGTTGGAGTTGGAAGTACATTTACATTTACCATTCCTAAAATTGCATAAAAAATTAGTTAAAACACTCCCTTTTCAGGGAATTTTAGACTACAAGCTAAATCATTATTATAGTCATTTTAAAAAAAAATCAATTATTTAATTCAATTAATTATTCTATGAAAATTATTCAAAAAATATTAAGGGTAACTATCATTTTTATTGTTGCTATTTTATCTTTAGCAATGGTAGGATTTGTAATGTTCCCATAAATTTTTTGTTTGAACTAAGAACATTTCTAATTAAAAAAAATTAAAGCCCAAACTTTAATTTTATCAAATTAAACCTCAAGAGAAAAAATTGTTCACCCCTAATATTCAGCTTAAATTTTATGATTTCCTGTTTTTATAAAAAAATGGGTAGAGGAACTATTTGATTGGTTTCAAAAAAAACTAACTATTAACTCAAATACAAATTGTTGAAAATAGTTACTATGAAAAAAAGTAAATTGTTAGGAATTATAGCAACTGCACTATTTTGTAGTTCTTTAATAAACGCACAAAATGTTTTCAATGCTTCAAATGCTTCATTAAACCATTTAGATAATACAACAATAGTAAATGAAATTGCTGGTAATTGGTTTTTAAGTTTAGGATTGAATATTATTGATGACGGTGGAGCTGGTTATCATAAAACGGATCCCTTAAATACAAATTCAAGCCATTTTAGCAATCCTTTTATGTTGGGAGCTGAATATAATACAGGAACTAATTTTAGTATCAATACAAGTTTTTCATTCAATAAATATTTAATAGGTAAAAACGTTGATGGTGGAATTATCCAAAAAGGAAGCGAAGCAGGGTATGTTGCTTTTGATGCTACGGCAAAATATGCTTTAAAAAAAATATTGAACAGCAAAGTGTTCGATCCTTATGTATTTGCGGGTGCTGGTTATACAAAAATTGGTAAACATACATCCTTATTTGGCACTGAATTAAAACGTATACCTGCTATAGGAAGAATGACCTTAAATTATGGGTTCGGGGCAAATTTTTGGTTGTCAAACACTTGGGGTGTTTATCTGAATTTTATGGCAAAGTATGGGGTTAAACAAAAAAATTACGAAGCCGAAATTACGAATCAGTTACAATTTTCTTTTGGAGGAATTTATCACATTCCAAGTAATAATTTTAATTGGAGAGTATAACAAATAGCGTAATTTTTAAAAATTGCAATTATGAAAAAAAGAGATATAGAAAATAAAAACATTTTGGTTACTGGAGGAGCAGGGCAGATAGGTTCAAAATTATGTGAGGCATTATTAGATTTGGAAGCCAATGTAATCTGTTTTGATAATTTTTCTTCTGGAGCGTTAGATAATATTAAACATTTTTTAAGCCATCCAAACTTTAAACTCATAGGAGGTGATATTCAAGATATAGAAAAATGTAAGAAGGTGATCCAGGGAGTGGATTATGTTTTTCATTTGGCAAGGATCGATTCCAATTCAACTGCAAAAAGTGATGGATTCACAATTAATGATGCAAATGTTGTTGGTTTTTTAAATATGCTTACCGTTATCCAAGAATCAAATGTTAAAGGAATGATCTATCCAGCAAGTTGCTCTCAATCTTCGAGTACTTTAGAAGTGCCTAAAATTGAAGAGGTCATGCAAGGAAAGCCGCTTTCTGCATATATAATTAGTAAATATACCAAAGAGTTGTATGCCAGTTTATTTCGAAGCGAATATGGTATGCAAATAAAAGGAGTGGAGTTTACATCGACTCTTGAGAAAACCACAACTACAGCCGTTTCCAATATAATTCAATTAAATATGGAAGCATTGGAGGGTATGTTGCAGTCAGCATATATCCTAGCTTAAAATGAGCGCTATTTATAATTTAATTCAATCGCATTTAAATTACCAAAGGAATAAAATCTATGTCTAAATTATTATTTGAAGAAGAAACATTTAAGGTAATAGGCGCCTGTATAAATGTGCATAAAAAACTAGGAAACGGATTTTCAGAATCCGCGTATCGGAAAGCTGTAGAGATAGAATTTTTGAATACAAATATTCCTTATGAGCAAGAAAAAAAGCTGCCAATTTATTATGATGGTGAACTATTAGATGAGTTTTTTATTGCAGATTTTGTCTGTTTTGATAGTGTACTATTAGACATCAAGTCAGTTCCAAATATAGATGCGCAAATGCAACAACAAGTATTCAATTATTTAAAGTCCTCACCATTAGAAGTTGGTATGTTAATCAATTTTGGAGAGAAAAGCCTCAAATGGAAACGCTTTGTACATACCATTTCAATTGAAAAATAAAAAAGCAATAGCAAGTATCCGTGTCATTTAAGTAGTTATCCGTGAAATCAACATTCAATCAGTTTAATTCAGTTCCATCCGTGAAATTAATTCTATGCAATATAGAGCATTATCATATTTAACTTGCCATAAAGGTAAGTTGAGTACTTCAGCTTGTATCCCTATACAAGCTAAAAGAAATAGGAATGTAGTCCTAGAAAATTTTTATTTTCCAAAGGCTTCTTTCTATTCTACAAAATTACCAAAACAACTTTTTGGAGCAGATTTAGTATTGAATTGTTCATTGGAACAATTCAATTACGGCGATGCCTTTGGGAAAAACTAAGAATTTTAGTTAGCAATAAAACGAACTATCAATTGAAAATAAATATAAAATGGAGACTAAAAAAATAGCGTTTATAACAGGAGTAACAGGACAAGATGGTGCTTATTTAAGCGAGTTTTTATTGAAGAAAGGTTACATTGTACATGGATTAAAGCGACGTTCTTCTTCTTTCAATACCGATAGAATTGACCATTTATACCAGGATCCTCATATTGAAAATAGAAATTTTATTTTGCATTATGGTGATATGACCGATAGTACCAATTTAATAAGATTGGTACAACAAATACAACCAGATGAAATTTACAATCTGGCAGCCATGAGCCATGTCGCAGTTTCATTTGAAATGCCTGAATATGTAGGAGATACTGATGGGATTGGCACTTTAAGACTATTAGAAGCCGTACGTTTGTTAGGCTTGGAAAAGAAAACACGTATTTACCAAGCATCAACTTCTGAATTATATGGTAAAGTGCAAGAAGTACCACAATCTGAAACAACGCCATTTTATCCACGTTCTCCGTATGCCGTGGCAAAAATGTATGCTTATTGGATGACCGTAAATTATAGAGAAGCATATAATATGTTTGCTTGTAATGGTATTTTATTCAATCATGAATCACCTATAAGAGGAGAAACGTTTGTTACCAGAAAAATTACCAGAGCAGCAGCACGCATAGCTTTAGGTTTACAAGATAAATTTTATTTAGGGAATTTAAATGCTCAGCGTGACTGGGGTCATGCCAAAGATTATGTACGTATGATGTGGATGATCTTACAAGCAGATAAACCGGAAGACTGGGTAATTGCTACAGGAAAAACTACAGCAGTTAGAGAATTTGTGCGTATGAGTTTTGCTGAACTAGGAATTGAACTTGATTTTGTTGGGAAAGGAGTTGATGAAAAAGCCTATGTAAAAAGCTGTAGTAATGCTGAATATCAATTGGAATTAGGAAAAGAAGTTTTGTCAGTAGATCCAAAATACTTTAGACCAACCGAAGTAGAATTATTAGTAGGAGATCCAACAAAAGCGAATACCAAATTAGGATGGATGCCAAAATATGATTTACAAGGGCTTATAAAAGAAATGATGGAAAGTGATGTTCATTTAATGAAAAAAGAACAGTATTTACAAGAGGGTGCGTATCCTATTTTAAATTATTTTGAGTAGTTAGTTAGAAGTGAACCGTCATTCCGGACTTGATCCGGAATCTGCAGAAATGAAATAAAAAATAAAAGATGAAAAGTAACATAGACAAAACGGATAAAATATATATAGCAGGCCATAGAGGTATGGTAGGCTCAGCCGTATGGCGCGCCCTTGAAAAAAAGGGGTACACCAACCTAATTGGTAAAACTAGCCAAGAGGTGGACCTTCGAAACCAAGAAGCGGTACAAAACTTTATTAAAGCTGAAAAACCTGTTGCAATTGTTGATGCAGCTGCAAAGGTTGGAGGTATCCTAGCCAATAGTGAAAATCAATACGAATTTTTACTGCACAATCTTCAAATACAAAATAATTTAATACAAGCCGCACATGAATTTGATTTAGAAAAATTTGTGTTCCTTGGAAGTTCTTGTATTTACCCAAAATTAGCACCACAACCTTTAAAAGAAGAGTATTTATTAACAGGGGCTTTAGAACCTACCAATGAAGGCTATGCCATTGCTAAAATTGCAGGGGTTAAATTGTGCCAAGCCATACGAAACCAATACAATAAAGACTTTGTAAGTTTAATGCCTACCAATTTATATGGTCCTAATGATAATTTCGATTTAAAATCTTCACACGTTTTACCTGCAATGCTTCGGAAATTTCATGAAGCCAAGTTGGATAATGATGCTCCTGTCAAACTTTGGGGAACAGGTAAACCTATGCGTGAGTTTTTACACGTTGATGATTTAGCCAAAGCAGTAGTTTTTGCTATTGAAAATGGATTGCCAGAGCATTTATACAATGTAGGTACTGGCACCGATGTTACAATTAAACAACTAGCAGAAACCATACAAAAAGAAGTTGGACATAAAGGAAACATTGATTGGGATAGTACAAAACCAGATGGTACTCCTCGTAAATTATTGGATGTTTCTAAACTACATAAACTAGGCTGGAAAGCTGAAATTGATTTACAAAATGGTATAGAAGGTACTTATAAGTGGTTTTTGGAGAATACTGAAGCATATAAGAAAGTAAAATATTAGACGCAAATTGAAAACTTGTCCTTTTTTAAGTTATTCTGAAATTTGAATTTTTTAAATAATATCTCTAAGAATAAAGATAAGTTAAGGCTTTTTGGAATAAGCGGCCTTAACCAATCAATAAGTAGTGCTACTAATTTTTTGATTGGTTTGTACCTTGTTAAGGAATTTAGTCCAACAGATTTTGGTATTTATGGAATTGGGTTTGCAATAATCCTTTTTATTGGAGGTACAGGAAACGCATTGCTATTGACGCAAATGGTTGTTATTTACCCTTCTAAAAAAGAGGAAGAAAGAGATAGCTTAGTTATTAATACACTCTATTTAACTTTTGCTTTTTGTATGCTTAGTTGTTTAATAGCTTTATTGTTACTATTGGGTAATACCACTTTTAATAATTTTATGTCGGTTTCAAATGAACTCGTTTTAATGGTTGTCTTTGCGTCAGCAATGTATTTACTAAAAGAGTTTTTTGTAAGAACTGCTTATAATAATAGAAAAGAAAATATAGCTGTATATATACATTCATCAATTTTTATAACTGTTGTAATGTTATTTGCTTTAGAAAAACTACTAATTGGAGAATTGAGTAATACAATTACATTTTTAATTTACGGTATAGCACATTTAATAGGTATAATTTTTGGATTTAGTTTATTGAAGTTAAAAGTTGAAACCCTATCATTTACATATTTAACCCAAGTATTTAAAGAACTTTGGAAAGGTGGTAAATGGGGTTCAATTACTAATGTTGTTTATACTTTAAGGTCACAAGCACATACCATTATTGCAACTATTTTAATAGGACCTGTAGGTGTTGGTAATCTAAACGCAGCACGTTTATTTATAACGCCTGCTGTTATGGTTATTCCAGTTATTTCACAACTAGCAATACCTAGATTAGCCACATTACGTGAAGTGAATAAAAAGAGCTTGATTAATAAAGGTGGTTTGTTAACGAAAATCTATTTGGTTTTTGGTGTAACTTATTCTATAGTGTTATTGTTAAGTTACAACACTATTATTAGTGGTTTTCTTAACGATAGTTACCAAGATCTTTATGTATTAACAATGTATTGGTGCTTATATGCAGTTATGTTAGCTTTTAGAAACGGTAAGGATATTATTGCACAGGTTCTACAAAAATTTAAGCAACTCACAATAGTCAACATTATTTCATCACTAATTACGCTATTAGGTTGCTATGTTTTTGCTAAATATTTTGGCTTAAAGGGAAATATTATAGGATTAATTTTTGGAGAGGTTGTATTAATAATAATGCTTCATTTTTTATTGAGAAATGAAGGTCGAAATTTAAATAATTAATATGATAACTCATTATTTAATTATTTTATCAGTTGGAATTGTTTTTATGATAATTCTCGATAATTTAAAATTGATTAAAAATTTCAGAAAATCGTTTTACCATAATAAACAATTTTTTTGGAGTACAGTATTAATAAGCTTAATGTTGTTTATACCATATGGTGATGTTGCGCTTTATGATGCAGATAGTGATTTAGGAGCTTCGCGTATTTTTAGACTTTTTGGTTTTGGATTATTGTTGGGGTATACATTGCATTATATAGCTAGATATAATATTTTCCCTAAAAAATCATTATTATATGTTTTTTTAATATATGTATTTATTTGTTTTTTTTCAGCTTCTTATTCTCCAAACTGGATTGAAACTGTATGGAAGTCTTTTGAGTTATTAGTATTGTTTTTACTGGCATTGCTGCTAAAAAATGAAATTAAGCTAAAAAAAATTAATGAGCATATGATTTTTAGTGGTATAACATACCTACTTCTAATAGGCGTGCTTTTTTCCTTAATTGGTTATTTAATTTTTCCTAATGAAGCATTACAGTTTACTAGTGATTTTGAGGGTGATATAGAACATAAATCAGTTTGGGGAATCATTCCTAGTATAAATCCTAATTCATTAGGTCAATTTAGTGCTATGCTAAGCTTCGTTGGGTTTTATTATTTTCTCTATTTAAGAAAAATTAAAACTGAAGGCGTTATTTTTTTAATTATTGGTCTAGCAGGCCAACTAATAGCCTATTCTAGAACTTCAATATTTGCATTTGCAATTATCATTATATTTTTAATTATTCAAAAAAAAAACCTTGTATATAAATTTTTAGCGCTATGCTCATTACCTCTAATTTATATTTTTGAAAGTCAATTGTTTCAATATATTTCTCGTGGTCAGGATGCTCATCAATTATCTTCTATGAGTGGTAGAACTTATATGTGGCAAATAGGATGGGAATCTATATTGGAAAATCCAATTTTAGGGTTGGGTTATTATTCTGGTCACAAAACTCTAGATATTAATATTGAAATGGCTTTTTCTAGTTTAGATAGTACCTATTTAGAAACCTTAGTAGATGTTGGTGTTGTAGGCTCTTTTTTTTTGTTTTTCTTTATTTTTAAAGCACTTTATAATAACTATCGCTTGTTAAAAATAAGTGTTATTAGAAAGCAATCTATGTGGATATGGGTGGCATTTGGTTACTTGGTTATTATGATAATAAGATCTTTATCTGGTCCTACCTTTCAGGTGTTTCATATTGACTTATATTTTTTATTACTAATTGTGATTTCACAAGAACTTAGAAATAAATGATTATACATAAAAGGTACTAAAAACAGTAACCAATTTTAATTTTGAATTATAAATGAATAAAACAAAAAAGTTATGCAAGTAGGGTATACAGATTATGAAAAAAAAAGAACAGTAGGAAGGATGGGTAGGCTAGCCTCCTTCACATTAGTTGAAGGTTTTTTGTCTAAAAAAAAGGTACTTGATATTGGTTGCTCAGATGGGCTCTATCTGGAATTATTTTCTCCTAATTCCTTAGGTATTGAGCAAATAAAGGGTTTATCTGATTTAGCCATTGCAAAAGGTCTAAATATAATCCATGATGATGTAGAAATTGCTTTAAAAAAAATTGAAGATAATTCATTTGACGGAGTTTTTTATTCCCATGTAATGGAGCACGTAAATTGTCCAATTTGTATACTTCGTGAAATTAATAGAGTTTTACGCCCCAATGGTGTTTTAGTTTTAGGTTTACCCATAGAGAAATCTTTAGTTAGACAAATATTTCGTCATGATTATTTTAATGGTACTCATTTATATTCTTTTACAATTAGAAATGCAAATAAGTTATTGATTGAGACTGGTTTTAAGTGTAAAAAGACATTTTATCATTTTCCTTGGCTGAAAGGTAGGTTTGGAGAATTTATTAATGTTGTTTGGAATAAGGTGCCCTTTCCTAGAAAAGAATGGTTTTCAATGGCTTACTGGATAGTTTCATATAAAGAATGAGTTTAATTTCTATAAATAATTTTAAAATAATTTTTTTGCAATAATAAAATTAACAAATGACTTTCCTTCCCCAGTTTTTCAATGCATTAAATTCTCAAAACATTCAATTTTGCGTGTTGCGCAATTATCAATCCCTGCCCGAGTCGACCGATGGCAGTGATTTAGATATTTTAATCAATAAAAAAGATGCAACAAAATTCATAACAGTAATTTCTGAAATCAGTTTCAATCAAGGCGGTAAAATTATATCGATTATACCTTCTATTAATTATCCCAAAATATGTGTACTGGGTAATATAGAAAACGGTTGGGGAATTATGATTGACCTTCATTATGATGAAATTTGCTACCGTGATTATACAATATTGTCTAATAAAAATGTTTGGAGAAATACTTTCCAACATAATGATGAGATAGCAGCACTCAATACAAAAGCAGATGCTTTAGTAGGATTATTTAAAGAACTTTTAAATAACGGAACTTGTAGAGAAAAATACTTTAATAACTTTAAAAATTTAGCACTTGATGAGGAATTTTTAAATGAAGTATTTCAGGATATTGAAAAACCTGAATTCATACCAATCTTAATCGAAACTAAAAATAATAGTTATTCTAAAAATGAAATAAATAGATTAGTTAAGGCCTTAAATAAATTCTTTCCTAAAAGGACAATTAATTCTATAAAAAAAATAAGTAAATTAAGTCGTTTGTTTAAACAACCAGGCTATACCATCGCATTTCTTGGTACAGACGGTTCAGGAAAAAGTACCGTTATAGAAAAGGTTAAACCAACCTTAAATGAGGCCTTTCATAATGCGGTGTATTATGAGCATATGCGCCCCAATAAATTACCCAGTATTGCAAGATTATTGGGGAAAAAGGAAGAGTTTAATGGTCCTGTTACTAATCCGCATGGAAGTAGTACTTCCGGTTTTTTTGGCTCTTTAGTACGTTGGTCTTATTATATGTTAGATTATACAGTTGGTTTTTATTTAAAAATATGGCCAAAAAAAGCCATTCGTTCGTGTGTTTGGATGTTTGACCGTTATTATTACGATTATTTAATAGATCCTAGACGTGGGAGGATACAACTCCCTTTCTGGGTTTTAAAATTAGGGCAATTCATTATTCCAGAACCTGATATTATTTTATGTTTAGGTACTGATGCAGCGGTAATTCATAAACGTAAGCCTGAACTTCCTTTGGAGGAAGTGGAGCGGCAGGTTGCGGCATTAAAAAAGTTTTGTAATGCTCATAAACGAGCGGTATGGATTGACACAGGGAAAAGCATTGAAGCATCTTCTAATGATGCGCTAAATGCAATTATAGAAAAAATGGCTAAACGATTTGAGTCTGTAAAACTGAGTAAATAATTTTATGAAGTATTTTTATATACATCCTTTTAAACCACAATATTTTTTTCCTAAGGGGTTTAAAAAACATGAAGTTTTTATCTCCTTTTTTAAACCTTATTCCCGCATTGGGGAAATTTCTTGGGGATTATTTCGAACTTTTTGGTTATATAGAGTTTTGTTTGGAAAAAGAAATATAGAAGCTTTTATACCTGAGAAAGCAATAAGAAAAATTATTGGTTTAGAACCATTAATGGCTTTTAATACTGGAACATTAGGGGCTGATCAAAAAATTACAGGTTTGGGTAAAGATAAAAATGATTATTTTTTTATAAAGTACGCTCAAACTCCAATAGCCATTAAAAATGTGGTGAATGAACACCATATTTTAAGCCAGATTTCAACTTTGAAGTTTGTTCCAAAAATTCAATATTTTTATCAAGATGAAAAGCAGGTGTTGTTAAAAACAGATGTTTTAAATGGTACAAAATTAGGAAATGTTTTATTGGATGAAATAATTTTGAAATTGCTATTTAAATTATCAGAATTATCAATTACTTCAAAAAATAAAAGTGAATCTTCAATTAAAACAGTTTTTTCACATGGAGATTTTTGTCCTTGGAATATGATGGAACAAAAGGGCCAAGTTTTACTATTTGATTGGGAAATGGGAGGTTATTATCCACTAGGTTACGATTTATTTACATTTTTATTTCAATCTAAATTTTTGTTAGAACCAGAAAAACCGATCCAATCAATACTTTTAGAAAACAAAGATATAATTGATAATTATTTTACTCATTTTAATATTTCTGAATGGAATAGTTATTTATTTGTTTTCAGTAAGGTAAAAGTAGATTTAGAAAAGGAAAAGGGAGCAAAGAGTATGTTATCACAGTATAAAATTTTGTTGGATTATGCCGAAAAAGCTTAAGATATTAATTTCTGCTTATGCTTGTAGCCCAAACCGTGGTTCAGAACCTGGAATGGGATGGAACTTTGTAATTGGTTTAAGTAAATTTCATGAAGTACATGTAATTACTGAAACTCTGAAATGGAAAAAAGAGATTGAAGAACATTTAGCCATATTTCCTGAGTATAAAAATAATTTAAATTTCTATTTTATTGAAAAAAAGAGAAATAAAAAATTGCGAAAAATTTGGCCCCCTTCTTATTATTGGTTTTATAAAAAATGGCAAAAGAATGCTTACCATTTAGCATTAGAATTAGATAAAAAAGTAAATTTCGATATTGTTCATCAGCTAAATATGGTTGGGTATAGAGAGCCGGGGTATTTATGGAAAATAGATAAACCTTTTGTGTGGGGCCCAATAGGTGGTCTAGAAAATTCTCCATGGAGTTTTCTACCTTCATTAGGTATAAAAGGGTTACTGTTTTATACTGGTCGAAATATTTATAATATAATTCAACGTAATTTTTCAAAACGAGCAAAACAATCAGCTAAAAGAACCAAAGCTTCTTTAATTTCGGCAACTCCCGGAAACAATAAATTGATTAATGATTTGTGGAATAATAATTCTGAAATAATTTGTGAAGTAGGTCAAGAAAAACAAGACATTGAAATTATTGCAACTAAAAGAATTTCAACAACTGAACCACTTAAAATAATATGGAGTGGGCAGCATACTCCAGGAAAAAACCTACAATTATTGTTAGATGCTTTGGAAAATGTTACAGTTCCTTATGAATTGCATATTTTGGGTAAAGGTGAAATGACAAATAAATGGAAAAAAATAGCTCAAAATAAAGGGTTATCTAAATATTGTAATTGGTACGGTTGGATAGAACGACAAAAAGCTATTGATATAATGAGCGCTGGCCATGTATTTTGTATAACAAGTATTAGCGATTTAACATCAACAGTTACTTTAGAAGCTTTATCCTATGGTTTACCAATTGTTTGTTTAGATCATTGTGGGTTTGCACATGTTGTAAATAAAACTTGTGGGTTGAAAATTCCAGTAACAACACCTAAAAAAGCAATCATCGGTTTTAAAAAGGCAATTGAAACATTATATTTTGATGAAAGTTTACGTCAGAAACTCGCAGAGGGTGCCTTAATTAGAGCACAAGATTTTTCTTGGGAAGGAAAAATAGAAAAATTAAATAGCATTTACACAAAACTATTAAGTGAAGATCCTACTCATACATAATAAATACGGTAAGTTTTCTGGGGAAGAAGCTGTAGTGGATGCTCAGATAAAGTTATTAAAGACTAATGGCCATAAAGTTATTACTTATTTTAGAAGTAGTGAAGAATTAGAAGTCATGCCAAACGCAAAAATAAAAGCTTTTTTTACTGCCTTTTACAATCCAAGATCAATTAGAGATACAAAAGATTTATTAGTTAAAGAGAATCCTGATATAGTGCATATTCATAATATGTATCCATTAATTTCTCCAGCAATATTACCAGTTATTAAAAAAATGGGGATACCCATTGTAATGACTGTGCATAATTACCGATTGCTTTGCCCCAATGGGTTGTTTTTTAATAAAGGTTCAATATGTGAGAAATGTACTGGGTTAGGTAAAGAAATAAATTGTATCACAAACAATTGTGAAGGTTCAATTTTTAAAAGTACAGGTTATGCATTGCGTAATTTTTGGGCAAGAAAAAAAGAGTATTATTTAAATAATGTGGATCTCTTTTTATGCTTAACAGAATTTCAAAAGAAAAAATTAGTAGCAAATGGGTTCGCTAAAGAAAATTGTGAAGTACTGCCTAATTTTTATAATAAAGAAATTAAGAATCTAGATTATAATATGGCTGAAAGAAATTATGTGGCATTTGCAGGGCGTATTAGTCCAGAAAAAGGAATTCCTTTGTTACTTAAAACCGCTAAAAAATTGCCCCGCATACCTTTTCAATTAGCAGGCGAAATGCGTAAGGGCTACGCGAAAGAATTAGAAATTCCTGAAAATGTCATTTTTAGAGGTATGTTAAATTCACAAAATATTAGGGATTTTTATAGTAAGGCTCGTTTGTATATTCATTCAAGCGTTTGTTATGAAGGTTTTCCAATGGTATTTCCTGAGGCGATGGCTCATAAATTACCCATAATAGCGCCCAAAATGGCAGGTTACCCTGAAATTGCAGAAGAAAATTTTAATGGACTACTTTTTGAAACGGGAAATGCAGATTCATTAGCTGAAACAATTGATAAATTATGGCAAAATCATAAATTATCTGAAAAATTATCTTCAAATGGATTTGAAAAAGTAAAGGAAAAATACAGTTCCGATGTGTATTATAAGACTTTAAAAAAAAACTACGATCAATTACTCAATAAGTAATTTAAAATTTAATATAGTTCTTTGATTTTATGGATTTAAAAAAGGTTGTAAACCAATTTATTTATACGGCATCACTTTCAGAAATACGAACGGGTAAAAAGTGTATTATAAACACCATAAACCCACATTCTTTTTGTGAGGCAAAAAAAGATAAACAGTTTGCTGAAGCATTATTAAGTGGAGATGTATTGCTGCCAGATGGTTCAGGTATTGTATTAGCCACTAAAATATTAACAGGGAGTAAAATTAACAAAATTGCAGGAGCAGATATTCATCAATACTTGCTTGAGAAAGCGAATTTAAAAAATCAAAAAGTATTTTATTTAGGTGCTTCAGAAAAAACCTTACAGTTAATTTCCAATAAAATAAAAATAGAATTTCCAAATATAAAAATGGAGAGTTATTCACCTCCATACAAACCAGAATTTTCAGAGTTAGATACTTCTTTAATGACTTCTTCTGTAAATAATTTTAAACCAGACATTCTATTTGTTGGAATGACTGCTCCAAAGCAAGAAAAATGGGTGTATGCTAATAAGGATAACATAGATGCAAGTATAATTGTATCTATAGGAGCTGTATTTGATTTTTATGCTGGTACAGTTAAACGTTCAAGTCCTTTTTGGATAAATTTAGGATTAGAATGGTTACCTCGTTTAGTTAAAGAACCAAGGAGATTATGGAAACGAAATTTTGTTTCTACACCTTTATTTTTAGTGTATTTAATAAAAGAAAAATTTTTTAGCTTTTAATTTAACCTATTGAAAAAGATTTAAAATATGCTAGAACAACTAATGTCAAATTTAACCGTGGTTAGTATACTAGCGGTATTAAATTCGTTTTTATTGGTGTATTATGTGGTGCCAAAAATAAGCTGGGTTATAGTTGAACGGAAATTAAACGATAAGCCCAATGAGCGCAGCTCACATAGCGGAGCTACACCAACAATGGCTGGGGTTTCTTTTTTTATCACCTTAATTATTACCATGTATTTCATTCAACATTTTGATACGGAAAACATTGGCCTAAATTTAATTGCTGCGAGTACCTTAATTTTTATAGTGGGTGTAAAAGATGATTTGGTAGTTTCTACCCCAAGAGCAAAACTGGTTATGGAAACATTGGCTACGTTGTTTTTATTTTTTCACAGTGCTATGTTTGAAACTTCCTTACATGGGTTTTTAGGGATTTATGAACTGCCTTCATGGTTATTTTATATGTTAAATGTATTATTGGTATTAACTATTATAAATGCCTATAATTTAATTGATGGTATAGATGGTTTAGCGGCCATAGTAGCCATTGTGATATTTAGTATTTTTGCCCTCATTTTTAAAGCTACCGATTTAAATTTTTATTTTTTAATAAGTTTAAGTTTTATAGGGATGTTAGTCGCCTATTTATACTATAATTTTTCCAGCACTCAAAAAATATTTATGGGTGATACAGGATCTTTGCTCATAGGTTTCAGCATCGGTTTTTTAGCGTTAAAATTTTTAGCGATTGATATTGAGCAATACACTGTTTTTTCTTTTAAGCCTGAAAATGAGCTTATTGTTTTGTCGGCTATTTTATGCATTCCAATATTTGATATGTTTCGGGTTATTGGCATACGGTTGTTAAAAGGCAAAAGCCCTCTGTGTCCTGATAGGAATCATTCACATCATGTGCTCATAGACTCAGGTATGTCTCATTTTCAGGCCACCATGTTGCTTGGTTTTTTTAATTATATGCTAGTGATTTTAATGGTTTATTGGTCTTCTATTTTCAATAGTTTTCAAATGGCTGGAATTTTAATACTCATTTTCTTAATGTATTTAGGGGTTTTTTATATGCTAAAAAAGAGAATTGCAAGTAAAATAGCGAAAATAGGCGCGGTAGTAAAGTGATTAGAGAGATTGCCACGTTGTAAAACCGCCTCGCAATGACAGAAAACAATTAACAGATTGCCACATCGCAAAAGCTCCTCGCAATGACAAGAAAAATAAATAGAATATACAACATAGATAAATAGATTATAATGAAAAATACAACACTAAATTTATTAAGAATAACACTACTTAGTTTGTTGGTAAGCTCTTGTGTGTCATCAAAAAAAATGGTTTATTTTCAGGCACCTTCTGGAGAGTCTGCAATAACTGAAGACATTTTAAATTATGAACCAAAAATACAACCAGGTGATCTGTTAACCATTCATGTTTCAGGTATAGATCCATTAGCAGCAGCTACGTTTAATATTTATGAAAGTGCTGGAATAAGTGCTCCAAAAATGTTGCCTTATCTGGTGAATAAAGAGGGAACCATTCACTTTCCGGTGTTAGGAACGATTGCAACAAAAGGATTGACCACCTTAGAGTTAACAACTTATTTAGAAGATAACTTAGAAGAATACCTTGTAAAACCCATTGTAAATATTCGGTTGATAAATTTTAAAATTTCTGTAATGGGAGATGTGAAGGCTCCTGGAGCTTTTACCATACCCAATGAACGAATTACCATTGTGGAAGCATTGGTGCTGGCAGGAGATTTAACTATACAGGGAAAACGAAAAAATGTATTATTAATACGCGAAGTTGATGGTAAAAGAACCTTTGTCACCATAGATTTACGCAATAGAGAGTTGTTTAATTCACCGTACTATTATTTGGCTCAAAACGATGTTATTTATGTAGAACCTAATAAAACAAAGATCAACTCATCCGCGGTTGGTAGCAATACAAGCGTTATTATTTCATTAGTTTCAATATTAATCACCTTACTAGCGTTACTAATACGCTAAAATTCATACAATCATGAAAGAAGAAAATCCGTTGAATTATATGTTTCTGGAAGAAGAAACAGTAAATTTTAGAGAAATTTTTGAAAAATATTTGTACCACTGGAAATGGTTTGTATTGGGTGCGTTGTTAGCAATAGTTGCAGCCTTTTTATATTTACGTTATACACCAAATGAATATTTGGTAAGTTCAACCATTTTAATTGATGATGAAGCATCTGGGGGATTACCATCAGAATTGTCGGCTTTTGAAGACTTAGGTTTAATGGGGGGCACAAAAAAATCTATTGATACTGAGATCGGCTTGTTAAAATCTCGGAGTTTAATGACGAGGGTTGTAAAAGATTTGGGAATAAATGCTACGTATTATAAAAAAGGCAGGGTAAGAACTGCAGAAGTGTATAAAACAGATGTTCCTTTTAATATCAATTATTTTTCAAAGGATTCATTGGTGTATAAATTGGATACTACATTTTCAATTATAGGAGTTTCTAATACCAATTTTAAATTAGTAGCTGCAAATGGAGAAAAAAGGGGAGAACACTTATTTGGTGAAAAGGTGAATACTGCTTTTGGAGCAATGATTATTACACCAAAGTCCGTTACAGATACATTTGTAAATGATGAGTTGCTAATAAAAATAGCACCTTTAAAAAGTGTTGTTGAAAGTTTAAGAAAAAAACTGGCAGTTGAATTATTATTTAAGAAGTCAAGTTTAATAGCTTTAAGTTTAAAAGGAACCATAAAATTAAAATCTGAGGATATTTTAAATGGATTGGTTGAACAATATAATAAAGATGCCGTTGAAGATAAAAGTTTAATAGGTACAAATACTGATGCATTTATTAATGAACGACTGGCCGTTATAGAGAAGGATTTATCAAATGTAGATAAAGGAGTAGAGCAATTTAAAACCACAAATAAATTAACGGACATTCCTTCTGAAGCCACATTGGTATTAGAAAATAATGCCGTGTTAGAAAAGAAAATTGTGGAATTAAATACGCAAATAAAACTAGCTGATTACGTTATTGATTACCTTTCTAATAACGAAGAACAATTATTTCCAGCAAATTTAGGATTGAAAGACGGTAATGTTAATTTAAACAGCGAAAAGTACAATGAGTTGTTACTGGAACGCAACCGTATTTTGAAAAACTCAAGTAAGAAACACCCAATAGTTGTTAATTTAGATGCTCAAATTAATCAATTGAGAGCGAGTATAGCGCAAAGTTTGGTGAATTTAAAATCTTCTTTAAATATTTCATTGCAACAAGCAAATCAGGAAGAAAGAAAAGTCCATTCAAGAATTTTTTCTGTACCAAAACAGGAACGACAATTTAGAGATATCCAGCGCCAACAACAAATAATTGAAACGTTATACTTGTATTTATTGCAAAAACGAGAGGAAAATGCCATTTCACTGGCAGTAACTGTACCAAATGCAAAAATAATTGATGCTGCAGATGGAAGTACTATTCCTGTAAGTCCGAAACGAAAAATTGTGTATTTAGCTGCATTAATGCTAGGGTTGTTAATTCCATTTATGGTGTTATACATTATATTTCTATTTGATAATAAAGTACATTCTAGCAAAGATGTTGAAGATATTATTAAAGCACCAATTTTGGGAGAAATACCAAAAACTGATTTAGAACAAAAAATGGTTGTTGGTGAACATGATAGAGATAGTATTGCGGAGTCTTTTAGAATGTTAAGAACCCATCTTAATTTTATGTTATCAGGGGTGAAAACACCTACAAAAACCATTTTTGTTACTTCAACGGTTCCAGCAGAAGGGAAAACTTTTGTGGCTTTAAATTTGGCAAGAGTATTGGCTTTATCTAATAAAAAAGTACTATTAATTGGAGCTGACATTAGAAAACCAAAAATTCATGAATATTTAAATATTGATTTTGATAAAGGATTGACACACTTTTTAGTTGACAATACGTTAAAATTAAAGGACATTATTCACCATTATAAAGAAGGAAGTTTTGATGTGTTAAGTGCGGGAATTGTAGCTCCAAATCCATCAGAATTATTAATGAATGGAAGATTTGACGAAGTATTAGCCTACGGAAAAGAAAATTATGATTTTGTAATTGTAGATACGGCACCGGTAAAACTAGTTTCTGATACGTTATTATTAAGTCAGCATTCAGATTTAAGTTTGTATGTGATAAGAGCAAATTATTTGGATAAACGCTTGTTGGAGATACCAGAAAAAATGTACAAAGACAAACTGTTACCAAATATGGCACTTTTGTTAAATGATGTTGATGTAGAAAGAGGCTATGGGTATGGAGGTTATGGTTATGGATATGGTGGTTATGGAGGCTATGGTGAAGAAAAACCAAAAAAAGCTTGGTGGCGGTTTTAATTAGAAGCTAATTTTATAGATATTAAAAATGAGGTACAAATTTGTTACCTCATTTTTTTTGTGATTATATGTGGTAATTAATGAAGTTAGTGAAGCAAATAAATTTGCTACCGTTTATTCGGGTTAATTTTGATTAATTGCTTGAAGGAAAATAATTTGAGCTTCTTACTTCAATAATTTCTTGCATATCCCTGTCATAAACTAGTTCAGTAAAAAATCCATCAATCATATAAAAAATGATATATTCATTTTCATTTTGTTGAATATCTAAAAATCTCCCGTCAGTAAAAACAGTTGCTTTTCTATCATACTCATTTAGTAAGTTAAAATCATGTAAAGTCATAATAGTTAGTTTTTTATCAAATCTAAAAGAATAATAAATCAGCTTGTTTTATATTAGATAAGTTGATTATTTCTGAAGACGAGTAGTAGTTTACTATCGATGAATGGAAAATAACTTGGGCGAAGGATTGTTTAATGAACAATATTAGAATGAAAGAAGGTACGGGTTTTGATGAAGGTATATAAGGAATAACTTCAAAATTATAATAATTTCTTGTTTTTTTTCAATACAGTAACACAATTCAATAAATAGCTAATCAATAACATAACAACTAAATGGTTTAGTTTATGAGGTATGATTATCTAAAAAGAAGGCAATACTAAAAACCGTTTTTAGTTGTTCGTTATGACTTAGCCTATTAAAATGATATAAAGTCATCCGCTTTTTTAGTGTGATAAAAAAGAATTTATTTATTTTTTTTCATCTCTAATTGCTAAGGCAAAACCTAAGCCAAAAAGAAGAGTTATTAGTGCAGCGAAATATGGAATAAAATCAATCATTTTTTAGTGTTATTAATTAGTTTTAGATAAATTCCAAATGCTAATATTGAAGGAACCCATAGTCCAATAAAAGTTGCGTGTGAATGTTCTCCTTGAAAATAGAGTACTTCGGCAAATATCAACGCTAATAAAGCAGCAATTAATAACAGTTTGTCTGCAATTGTAAATTTTTTAAACATATTTTTATCTTTAGCTTGTTGTGAATATATAGATTTTATTTCACATTTCTATTGTTAATTAAGTTTTGGCTACTTATTAGACCATTTTAATTAAGCTTTTATTGCGATTTGTTTTTACGCTTTAGATAATTAAATAGTATGTGCACCAATTAAATTTACTGCAAACTATTTTGAAATAAAGAAATAGGAATACTATTTTCCTGTTTTTAAATTTTGAATTTTTGTTTCAAAATGTATCCTGATGTTTCCTGATGTTTCCACGTGTTTCAGTTTCTCTCCAACGTCCGCCAAATTAAAATCATTTTGATTTTATCTGGATACGAGGTACAATAAAGGTACATTTTTAATCAAAACGGTACAGAAATTTACAAAAATGGAAATGTCAAAAACGTAAAAAAGGTGTTGATAACTATGGGTTTTTGGGTGATTTTTTATGTAAAATTTTGGAAATTATTTACCGATACAGAAATTAGCAAAAATATTACCTAACAGATCTTCGGTAGTAACTTCACCCGTAATTTCACCAAGGTGGAAAAGTGCTTGGCGAATGTCAATGGCAAATAAGTCGGTACTTATGTTTTGGTCAATTCCTTTTTGTACTTCTTTAATGGAAGTATAAGCATTGTTTAAGGCTTCAAAATGACGAGAATTACTCACAATGGTTTCGTTATTACTTAAAGCACCTTTGTTAACCAAATGGGTTAGGGTATTGGTAAGCTCATGAATCCCTGTTTTTTCTTTTGCAGATAAAATAATCAGGTTAGAAAATTGAGTTTTAAGATTCGTTATTTCAGTATCTGAAAGTAAATCTGCTTTGTTAATAATGGTTAAAATATTCTTGGTTGGGTATTTATCTTTTAATTCTGAAATATTTTTTTGAAGGTCATCAACTTTTGAGGCATCTACTAAATGGAGTACTAATTGCGCCTTTTCTATATTTTCAAAGGTTTTTTTAATTCCAATATTTTCAACAAAATCTTTTGTTTCTCTAATACCAGCGGTATCAATAAAACGATACGCAATTCCTTCAATACTTATATCGTCTTCAATGGCATCTCTGGTAGTTCCTGCAATATGACTAACAATTGCCTTTTCTTCGTTTAATAATGCGTTTAATAATGTTGATTTTCCAACATTTGGTTCGCCAACTATTGCAACTGGAATTCCGTTTTTAAGCACGTTTCCTAAGGCGAATGAATCAATTAATCGCTTTAAAACAGCACTAATTTTAGTTACTAAATTATTGAATTCAGTTCTATCGGCAAATTCAACATCTTCTTCTGCAAAATCCAATTCCAACTCAATTAAACTGGCAAAATTTAATAACTGCTGACGTAAATTTTCAATTTCGGTACTAAATCCACCACGCATTTGTTGCAAAGCAACCTGATGTGATGCTGCAGAATTTGAGGCTATTAAATCGGCCACAGCTTCTGCCTGACTTAAGTCCATTTTACCATTTAAAAAAGCACGTAAAGTAAATTCACCTGGATCTGCATTACGAACTCCATTTTTTATAAAGAGCTGTATTATTTCCTGTTGAATATAAACCGAACCATGACAGTTAATTTCAATTACATTTTCACCGGTATACGATTGTGGGTTTTTAAAAACAGATATTAAAACTTCATCAATAATTCTATCGTTTTCTATAATATTACCTAAATGTATTGTGTGAGATTTAACGTTGGTGAGTTCTTTTTTTCCAAATTTAGATTTGAAAAACTGATTTACAATTTCAATGGATTTTTCACCTGATAATCTTATAACTGCAATTGCTCCAACACCTGATGGAGTTGCTAAGGCAATAATTGTATCGTTTGGAATTGTATTCATTGGTGCAAAAATAAGATATTTTTAGTTGTTGAATCAAAAATTTAGTGATAGGTTTTTTAGCCAACAGCCAACAGCCAACAGCCAACAGCCAACAGCCAACAGCCAACAGCCAACAGCCAACAGCCAAAAGCCAACAGCTAACAACCAACCACTAATAAATAGCCTGTTTTATAAAATCTTCAAAGTCTTCATAAAATTCTTCAAACTGATGCATAGCTTCATTAAAAAATAGAAATGCCCCTTGCCACGTGTTTTTATTATGAATGTTAAATTCTCCGTTGTATTTTACATAAATTCTATGAATAATTTTTCCGCTTTCCAATAGATAAAGTTCATCAAAAATAACATCGGGTAAATAATCTTCAGTTAGATTACTTTTTAATTCTAAAACCTGATCAAAAAGTAATTCATTTTTAGTTCTGTCAAACGATTCAATATCCAAACAAACCAATGCTTGTTTTTTATCGGCAACAAATTTAAAGCTGAAATCTTTTATTTTGGTATTATACAACAACCATTTTCTTGGAAAGGATTTTCCAAAACTGGTCCAAAATAGTTTTCTTAATGCTGCCGATTCTTCTTTACTGTACATTTATCCGTGAATGGTTTCTGAAGTTCCTAAATCTTTCATTATTTCAGCTTCATACTCTAATAAATCGTTCCATTTTTTATCTACTTCTTTTCGATCGCCAAATTTTCTGGCAAAGCCTAAAAACAGCGTATAGTGGTTTGCTTCTGAAACCATTAAATCTCTGTAAAATTTAGCCAACTCTTTATCCTCAATATGCTCTGATAGTAACCTGAAACGCTCACAGCTTCTTGCTTCAATAAGTCCGGCGTATAACAAACGATGTACTAATTGCGTAGTTCTGCTACCACCTTTAGGAAAAAATTTCAACAATTTATTTACGTATAAATCCTTTCTATCGTGCCCTAATTTTATGTTGCGTTTTAGCAACCTTTCATGAACCATTTTAAAATGACTCATTTCTTCTTTTACTAATGAAACCATTTCTGTCACTAAATCAGAATATTCTGGAAAGCTCATTATTAATGAATTGGCAGTAGATGCTGCTTTTAATTCACAATGGGCATGGTCTATTAATATTTCGTCAATATTTTTTTCTGCAATATTTACCCAACGCGGATCGGTTGGAAGTTTTAAGCCTAACATTATGTATCAAATTTAAATTTAAGATCTTCTAAGCTAATTTCACCACCAACTAAAGTTATAATGTCTCCAAGTCGCATTCTGGTATACCCGTGCGAAACTAATAGTTGGCCTTTTCTCTTTATTGAAAGTACTAAAACATCGGATGGCAAACGTAAATCTCGTAAGCGCATTCCGTGAATGTCTTCGTTTCTAATTTCAACATCCATAGAGTCTTGTCCTTCATCCATTCCTAATAACAATGAAGTTGCATTAGGAGAACGTACAAAATGATCTAACAAGCTAACAATTGCTGTAGCCGGTTCTATAATTAGCGTACCAAGCTTATGAAATTTATCGAAATTTTCACGTTTATTCAACCTAACGATTACCTCTTTAGTTCCAATATGTTCATAAATAAGTTCAGCTAGTTTATAATTATCTTCATCTGAAAGCATTAAAATAATAGCTTCTGTTTTTTCTAATGCTAATTTTTTAATACCGGTTAAACTGATAGAAGTTAGTTCAATTACTTCAAAATCTTTTACAACTTTTTCCTGTTTTCTATCAACATTAATAATTCTGGTATCCCATTTATTTCTTTGTAATTGATTAGCGAGTGCTATTGATTGATCTTCCAAACCAAAAATAACAGCATCTCTTGTACCGTCAAATTCAGGAATTTTTGAACGTAAATGGCTTTCTTTTACATAATTTAATGACCACTTAAATAATGGCGGTCCAACTAATTGATTTAAAACAATAATAGCAATTACGATAGCTTCAAATTGTTGTCCCCAAACAGGGAATTCATTAGAAATTATTGTTGCTAAACCTAATGCTACACCTGCTTGTGTTAAATAGGGCATCCAGGCAATTAACGCATATTTCTTGGGGTCTTTTGCGGCATAAACACCAAAAACGCCACCAAAAAACATAGTTATTAATCGTAAAAAGAACAATGCAACAGCAACTCCAAAAACACTTATTAATGTTTGTATGGATAATGAAGCACCGGTTAAGGTGAAAAATATAATATAAATTAACGGACTTATATCATCCAATACTTCAGAAAATTCAATTCTATGTTTACTGTAATTTGTTAAAGCAAAACTTCCAATGATGCAAATTAAAAGAGGCTCTAATCTAAATTCATGATGAAAGTACTCAAAAGATTTTAATTTTATAAAATGTGAAAAAGCATAAACACTAAAGCCTATTATTAAAATTATAAACCCTTTAAGTTTTATGTCAAGCTTGGTTGCAAAAGGAATTTGCAATATTTTTCCTAATAAAAATCCGATACTAAATGAAGCAATTAACTCAAAAAACAGGATTACAAAAAATAAAACGCCTGTTTCTTCATCATTAATCAGGGCTTTTGCAACTGATAAACAAACAGCAAATAAAATTATTACCAAAACATCTTTTAAAACGGTAACACCCATTACAGTTTTTGTAAATGGTCCGTTTGCTCGCATTTCATTAATAACAGCAATTGCAGAAGATGGTGAGCGCGCAACAAAAATAGTTGCAAACAATATAGAAATTCCAATTTTATGGCTAGCCGGTTGGTTCGTCATAAATGGAATTTGATCTGCAATAAAATAAATTACGATTGAACTCATAACAAATGTGATTACAAGTTGCCCAAGAGTCATCCATTTTATACTGTTGATTCTACTTCTAAGTTCATTAAGATACAATTCAGATCCGGCAGAAAATGCGATAATTGCTAATGCAATTTCATTTAAAAAATTTAGCCTGTCTAATGCATCTGGAGGGATAAAATTTAAAACTGAAGAGCCTGCAACAATCCCTGTAATTATTAACCCTGTAATTAGGGGGAATTTTATTTTTTGAAAAACTTTTGCTATCTCATTTGCTGCAAGTGCAACAATAAAAAAACCAATTAAAAAAGTTAACAGAATTTTAATGTCCAAATTTCATAATTTTAACTGCTAATATAAGTAATTGCAGTTTATAATTAGAATGGATTATATATCTAAATCAAAAGTTTTTCTGAATAGTTCCATAGCACTATTTTTTTCTTTCAATTTTTGATATTTTTCTTGTGGTGTATATGCGAATTTCTTAGTATGTACTTCGTTTACATCAATAATTAGTTCAATTTTATAATTATTAAGCTGTACTCTAATATATTTTAATAAAGAATATTTAACACCTTCAACTTGCGATTTCATTAAATGATTTGGAAGTTCAAAATGAATATTGCCGTCCTTTAATGTTGGGTCGTTCGCTTTTAAAACTGAAACCACACTTTTTTTACCTTTTTCTAATAAAGATTGTGTATGTTTTTTCCATAATGCAATCATTTCTTTTTCAGTAAAAGGATCTGATGGTAAGCCATCTACCTGATCGTAATCTACTTCAATTTCATCCAGTTTCTTTTTATCATGAATGCTTTTTAATGAGAGTCCGGAGCGTCTTCGTTCTCTTGGATTGGAAAGAACTGGTTTTGGAATTTCAGGTTTTATTGGAGCGCTTGGCTTTTTTAAGTGAATTTCGGGTTTAGTTGCTTCAACTTTAGGTTTTACCATTATAGGTTTGGCTAAAGTTCTTCGTTTTCCTTTCGTTTGAAAATGAATGGCTGCAATTATGTAAGGTTTGCTATTTTTTTTTTCTCCATCAAAAGTGATAGAGGCTAATTGCATTAAAGTTAATTCTACTAACAACCGCTGATTTTTACTGCTCTTAAATTTTAGATCACAATCATTAGCCATATCAATTGCCTGTAACAGAAAACGAACATCGCTTTTTTCGGATTGCTTTAAGTACTTCTTTTTAGCATTATCACCAACTTCTAATAAGTCGATTGTTATTTTATCTTTTGAAACTAATAAGTCTCTAAAATGAGAAGCCAAACCACTTATAAAATGATGCCCTTCAAATCCTTTTGACAAAATACTATTGAAATGAACTAAAACTTCTGGTATTTTATTTTCTAAAATTAAGTCAGTTGTAATAAAATACTCGTCGTAATCTAAAACATTTAAGTTTTCTGTAACTGCTTTACGTGTTAATTCTTTACCCGAAAAACTTACAACACGGTCAAAAATTGATAAAGCATCACGCATTGCTCCATCTGCTTTTTGAGCAATTATGTGTAAGGCATCGTCATCCGCATTTATATTTTCACTTGCGGCAATTTTAACTAAATATTCCTTCGCGTCTAATACTCCGATTCGTTTAAAATCAAATATTTGACAACGAGAAAGTATGGTTGGTATTATTTTATGTTTTTCTGTAGTTGCTAAAATAAAAATAGCGTGCGGTGGTGGTTCCTCCAATGTTTTTAGGAAAGCATTAAAAGCTGCCTGTGATAACATGTGAACCTCATCAATTATATATACTTTGTATTTACCAGTTTGTGGCGGAATTCTAACCTGATCGGTTAAACTTCTAATATCATCAACCGAATTATTTGATGCAGCATCTAATTCAAAGATATTAAAAGCGAAATCTTCATCATCTAAATTCTCTGACGCATTTTCGTTTATTTTTTTAGCTAAAATTCTGGCACATGTAGTTTTTCCAACTCCACGTGGGCCTGTAAATAACAAAGCTTGTGCTAAATGGTTATTTTTTATAGCATTTTCAAGCGTATTTGTAATCGCTTTTTGCCCAACAACATCCGCAAAAGTTTGAGGTCTGTATTTACGAGCTGATACTATAAATTGTTCCATTTATTTAATATTGGTTGTTTTACAAAAATAGAAAAACCAATGGTTTATTTAAAATTAAACTAATATTTAATTATAAGTTTTTAAGTAAATAATTACAACATAACAGTTTAGGGGTTTAATTAACTTTAAATTAATAAATAACCACTATTTATTGAATAATTATCTAGGATTATCTGGATAAATTTTGTTGTATAAATGAATGTACTTTTTAATAATTTCGAACCTCTTTGGCTTCATTGTAGGGGTTAATAAATCATTATCAATTCCCCAAACATCTGGAGTAAGCTCAAATCTTTTTATTGTTTCCCATTTTCCGAAATTCTCATTTCCTTTATCAATTTCTAATTGAATACGCGCTATAACATGAGGGTTTTCAATTAAATCCTGATTATTTCCTGGAATTGGTTCATGATGAATTTTTGCCCAATCACGTAAAAATTGAAAATTTGGTTGAATTATAGCAGCAGGCATTTTTTGACCTTCTCCAATAACTAAAATCTGTTCAATAAATCTTGATTGTTTCATTTCATTTTCAAGAAGGTTAGGAGCTATATATTTTCCACCGGAAGTTTTAAAAATTTCTTTTTTTCTTCCCGTTATTTTAATAAAACCTTCTGAATCAATCTCACCTTTATCGCCGGTATGAAAATAATCGCCAGACATTACATTTGCCGTTCTATCTGGGTCTTTATAATAACCTAGCATAACATTTGGACCTTTTACTAAAATTTCTCCGTCTTTAGCAATTTTCACATCTACATGTGCAATTGGTTTTCCAACAGTTCCAATTTTCATCATTCCGTCTTTATACATATTCACGGATATTACTGGAGATGTTTCAGTAAGTCCATACCCTTCCATAATTTCCATTTTAGCTGCTGTAAAAACTTTAGCTAAACGCGGTTGTAAGGCTGCGCTTCCAGATACCATTGTAGTTAGTTCACCTCCTAATGCTTCACGCCATTTGCTGAAAATTAATTTATTGGCCAGTTTTAATTGTGTTTCGTACCACCAACCATTTTTTCCATAAGGTTCATATCTTAAACCTAAATCAACTGCCCAAAAGAATAACATTTTTTTTATTCCTTTTAATTCTGATCCTTTTGAAATAATACCATCGTATACTTTTTCTAATAACCTTGGTACTACCGACATTAAATTAGGATGCACTTCTTTTATATTAACACCAATTTTTTCGATGCTTTCTGCAAAATAAATAGAAGTTCCAGAATATTGATATAGGTAATGCAACATGCGTTCAAAAATATGGCAAACAGGCAAGAAACTTAATGTTCTTCCACTTCCTAAAGTTAAAGGCAATCTAGGAAAGCTATCGAGAACATTGGTAACTACATTGTTATGAGATAACATAACACCTTTTGGCCTACCAGTAGTTCCAGAGGTATAAATAATTGTTGCTAAATCGTTTGGACTAACACTTTCTTTAATTGAATCAACTTTGGCTTGAAGACTTTCATCTTTTCCTAATTCTAATACTTCAGTCCAGTTTTTACATTCTTTAAATTCATCAAAAGAGTAAATTTCTTTTAAAGTGGATACATTTTTACTTACAGCAATTGCTTTGTCATATAATTCTTTATCTGATAAAAAGCAATGAGTTACTTCTGCATGGTTAAAAATATATTCATAATCTTCTTTAGAAATAGTTGGGTAAATAGGAATGCTAATTGCTCCAATTTGCAATATTGCTAAATCTAAAATATTCCATTCTGTTCTATTATTGGATGATATAACAGCAATTTTATCTCCAGGCTTTACACCAAGTTTTAAAAGCCCTCGGCTTAATTCATTTCCTTTGTTAACAAAATCTTTGGTTGAAGTAGCAACCCATTCATTATTATATTTGGTACAAAAAGCAATATCTAAATTGTAATTTTCGAGTTGGTAATACGCAAAATCGAATAATCTGGTGATTTCTTTTGGCATTTGTTATTATTTAATTGAGGGAGCACAAAGTATAAAAATTATAGTTAATTTACAAGACCCATAAAAATAACGGTTGTTAAATTAACTATCGTAAATTTTATCGTGTAAATTTTTATATTTTTTTAATATTTCTCTTCTTTTCATTTTCAATGTTGGTGTTAATAACCCATTATCTACACTCCAAATTTCTGATGTAAGTTCAAAAGCTTTTATTTGTTCCCATTTTCCAAAAGAACTATTGGCTTTATCAATTTCTTTTTGAATTCGTTTTTTTACTTTTTTCTTACCTATTAATACCTCGTTAGAATTATTAAAGGTTAAATTTTTTCTTTTTGCCCATTCAACTAAAAATTCAAAATGTGGTTGAATGATAGCTGCAGGCATTTTTTTACTTTCTCCAATAATCATTACTTGTTCTATAAAACGAGATTCTTTTAGTTTACCTTCGAGCACGGCAGGAGCAATATATTTTCCGCCAGAAGTTTTAAACATTTCTTTTTTACGGTCTGTAATTTTCAGGAAACCATCTTGATCTAATTCGCCAATATCTCCGGTGTGGAGCCAATTATTAATAATTGTTTTATTTGTAAGGGTTGCGTTTTTATAATAACCCATCATTATATTTGAACCTTTTACTAAAATTTCTCCATCTTCAGCAATTTTAACTTCAATACCATCCATAACTTTTCCAACAGTACCAATTTTAAAACAGTAATTTCTAAAATCATTTACTGATATTCCTGGTGAAGTTTCGGTCATACCATACCCTTCAAAAACGGGAATTCCTGCTGCAGTAAAAATTTTAATTAATAGCGGTTGCATTGGAGCACTTCCAGTTACTAAAAATTTTATATTTCCTCCTAGGGCTTCACGCCATTTGCTAAAAACTAGTTTTTTTGCAATACTAAGTTGAAAATGGTACCACCAACCATTTTCTTTATAAGGTTTGTACTTTTTCCCTAAATCTAAGGACCAAAAGAAAAGTAATTTTTTTATACCTGATAAGTTACTTCCTTTATCTACAATTTTATCGTAAATTTTTTCTAAAAGCCTTGGTACTACGGGAATAAAATGTGGTTTTACTTCTTTTAAATTTTTACCTAACTTTTCTATTGATTCTGCAAAATAAATTTCGAAACCCATTAGTTGATAATAATACAATGCAAAACGTTCAAAAATGTGGCAAACGGGTAAATAGCTCAGTACTTTATAAGATCCCGGTTGAAAGTCTAATGCCTTAGCACTCACAATGGTGTTTTCAACAATGTTTTTATGCGAAAGCATCACTCCTTTTGGAGTGCCTGTTGTACCAGAAGTATAAATAATAGTAGCTAGATTTTCAGGTAAAACGCATTTTTTTAATTCATCTACTTCATTTTGATTAGAGGTATCTTTACCTAATTCTAAAAGAAATTCCCAACTTGAGATATCATTTATAATATCAAATGAATAGATAGCTGTTAAATGTGTTTTATCTTTTATTTTTGAAACTTTTTCAGCCAAATCTTTATCAGAAACAAAACACAAAACAGCATCTGAATGATTGATAATATATTGATAATCTGAACTGGAAATAGTAGGGTATAAAGGAACATTAACAGCTCCAATTTGTAAAATGGCAATGTCTAAAATACTCCATTCAACTCTATTGGTTGATGTAACAACAGCAATTTTATCATTGGGTTTTATTCCCAAACGAAGTAATGCTCTACTTATAATATTTGCTTGTTCTAAATAGTTTTGGGTTGAAGTGGCAATCCATTCATTGTCAACCTTTGTGTTAAATAATTTTGATTGTGGATTTAATTCCAATTGCTGATAAGCGAAGTCAAATAAGCGTGTTGGTTTATTAGTCATGTATAAAAATAGAATTTGAATATTGGAAATTTAGGAATTAAAATATGAATTTACAAAAAAGCTTTTAGAATTATAAAAATGGTGTAAAAAAAGTCAATATTATATAATTTTCTAGCTAGTTTAATATTTTTCGTTTTAATGTGGAATTATTAATAAAATGATAAAAAATTCCGAAAAATGAAATTTTGCGCTATTAAATTCAAGTTTTAAGTTGAAATTACTAATGTTTAAGTAATCACAATTACCTAAGATAGATGCTATATTAACTTTTTTTAAATTATTTAAAAAAAATAAAAAAAATTATTTTCGTACAAGTACACACTTCAAACGTTTTAGTAAAACAATAAAAATATAAAGTGTAAAGTCACTCTTTTTTTGATGATAAATGTCATTTTTAAAGGGTTTTTATGATTTATTTTTGTCCTTTAAAATTGAAACAAATTTGAAATTAAATAGGAATTTTATGATAACTGAAAAATTGAAAAAAGGTATTTGGAACAACGCAATTAATTTAAGAGATTTTGTAACAAATAATGTTACTCCTTATCATGGAACTCATGATTTCTTGGTAGGGCCAAGTGAGAAAACTCAAAAATTATGGGAAATATGTAAAGAGGCAACTAAAGAGGAGAGAGAAAGAAATGGAGTTCGTTCAGTTGATACAGATACAATATCTACAGTTAGTGCTTTTAACGCTGGGTATATTGATAAAGAAAATGAAGTAATAGTTGGTTTGCAAACTGATGAATTATTAAAAAGAACAATGAAACCTTTCGGAGGATTTAAAGTTGTTCAACAAGCTTTGTCAGAACATGGTGTTCAACCAAATGAGGATTTAACAAACTTATTTTCAAAATATGTAAAATCACATAACGATGGTGTTTTTGATGCATATACTTCTGAAATTAAAAAATTCCGTTCATTAGGATTTTTAACAGGATTGCCAGATAATTACGCACGTGGAAGAATAATTGGTGATTATAGAAGAATTGCTTTATATGGTATAGATAAGTTAATAGAAGCTAAAAAAGCAGATCAGGAAGCTATAACTGGACCAATGAGTGATGCGGTAATTCGTTTACGCGAAGAAGTTGCAGAGCAAATTAAAGCATTAAAAGAGATGATTAAATTAGGGGAAATTTATAACCTTGATTTAAGTAGACCAGCTGAAAATGCACAAGAGGCTGTGCAGTGGACATATATGGCATATTTAGCCGCAGTAAAAGAACAAGATGGAGCAGCAATGTCTTTAGGGAATGTTTCAACATTTTTAGATATTTTTATTGAAGAAGATTTATCTAATGGAACTATTACTGAAGTTGAAGCACAGGAATATATTGACCAATTTGTAATGAAATTACGTATGGTACGTCATTTGCGTATGGCTGCTTACGATGAAATTTTTGCAGGAGATCCAACTTGGGTTACTGAAGCTATTGGAGGAATGTTTGAAGATGGGAGGACTAAAGTTACAAAAACTTCTTTCCGATTTTTACATACTTTATACAATTTAGGTGCTTCACCTGAACCTAATATGACTGTTTTATGGTCTGAAAGCCTGCCAGAAAACTTTAAAAACTACTGTGCAAAAGTATCAATTGATACGTCTTCAATTCAATTTGAAAATGATACATTAATGGTTGCAAGTCGTGGATCTGATGATTACGGAATTGCTTGTTGTGTTTCTTATCAGGAATTAGGAAAATCAATTCAATTTTTTGGAGCACGTACCAATTTAGCTAAAACATTATTATTGGCAGTAAATGCTGGTCGTTGTGAATTCACAGGAAAAGAAGTAGTAAGCGGAGTTCCTGCCTATACTGATGAGTATTTAGACTATGATAAAGTAATGGCTAACTTTAAAATAGCTATGAAAGAAGTGGCACGTGTGTATAACGATTCTATGAATATTATTCACTATATGCATGATAAATACTATTATGAAAAAGCTCAAATGGCTTTAATTGATACAAACCCAGGGGTTAACATTGCTTACGGAATTGCAGGTTTATCAATTGTTGCGGATTCACTTTCAGCCATTAAATATGCAAAAGTAAAGCCAATTAGAAATGAAGAAGGATTAACTGTAGATTTTAAAATTGAAGGAGAATTTCCTTGTTATGGAAATGATGATGATAGAGTTGATGTAATTGCAGCAAATGCTGTAGCAGATTTTAATAACGAGTTAAAACAATTACCTGTTTATAAAAATGCAACACCAACAATGTCTGTTTTAACAATTACTTCAAACGTTTCTTATGGTAAAAAAACAGGAGCAACACCAGATGGTAGAGCGTATGGAGTGGCATTTGCACCAGGAGCAAATCCAATGCACGGTCGTGATAAAAATGGAGCAATTGCATCTTTAAATTCAGTAGCAAAAATTAGCTACGAAGATTCTCAGGATGGTATTTCAAATACATTTTCAATTGTACCAAAATCATTAGGGGCTAATGAAACAGAAAGAATTGAAAATCTTACAGCTACAATTGATGGATATTTCTTAAATAATGCACAACATTTAAATGTAAATGTATTGGATAAAGAAACGTTAATTGATGCTATGGAACGTCCGGAAGAATATCCACAATTAACCATTCGTGTTTCTGGATACGCAGTTAACTTTGTTCGTTTAACAAGAGAACAACAATTAGAAGTGATTACGCGGTCTTTCCACGAATCAATGTAAACTAACATTTAGTGTGCAAAAAATTAGCTTTCTAGTTTTTTGCACACTTTAATACAAATACTAAAATTATCAAAACAACTTCAAACATATTAAGAGTACATTCTATTGAATCTTTTGGCACACATGATGGCCCTGGAATTCGATTGGTTGTTTTTTTACAAGGCTGTAAATTAAAATGTTTGTATTGCCATAATCCAGATACAATTGAAAATTCTGGAGGTATGGAATATGAGATTGAAGAATTGGTAAAAATGGCGATTCGAATGAAACCTTATTTTAGACAAATGGGTGGGGTTACTGTTTCTGGAGGCGAGCCATTATTACAAGCGAAAGAATTGATTCCTTTTTTTAAGCGATTAAAAGAAGAAGGTATTCATACAAATGTAGATACCAACGGTAGGGTTTTAAATAATTTCACTAAAGAATTGTTAGATGATTATGCAGATTTGGTAATGTTAGATATCAAACATATGACGGAAGAAGGTTATGAATATTTAACAGGAAGACGTTTAAAAGAAACAACCTTTAATTTTGCAGCATATAGAGAAGCTTCAGGAAAAAATATGTGGTTGCGTTATGTTTTAATTCCAGGAATTACGAATAAGCCAGAATTATTACACGCAATGGGTAAACATTTCAAAGACTATAAAACCATTGAAAAAATTGAGATTCAACCTTATCACAAACTTGGAATTCATAAATGGGAAGCATTAGGTTGGGAGTATAAATTGAAAGATGCTCGTGAAAACACACCTGAAGAGATAGCTGAAGCAAAAGAAATTTTAGAAAAATATTTTAAAGAAGTAAAAATTAATTAAAAAATGTTGTACAAAACAACAAATTAAAAATGATGAATACTCAAAAACTTAAAAACCGTTGGCTAATTGCTGCATCCGCAGTAGGAATCCATATTTCAATTGGATCCGTTTACGCATACTCGGTCATGACTAACCCTGTTTCAGAAATTTTTGGAGTAGATGGTAGTGTTATTAAATGGGCTTTTAAAATTGCTATTTTATTATTAGGATTGTCTGCAGCCTTTTTAGGAAGGTGGGTTGAAAAAGTTGGTCCAAAAATTAGTGGAACTACTGCTGGTATATTTTATGGAGTTGGAATTTTAGGCTCTGGATTGGCTGTTCAAATAGAGTCATTAACATTATTTTATCTATGCTATGGTGTAATTGGAGGTATAGGTTTAGGATTGGGTTACATCACACCAGTAAGTACATTGGTAAAATGGTTTCCAGACAGAAGAGGTTTGGCAACAGGTATGGCAATTATGGGGTTTGGATTTGCAGCCTTAATTTTTGGACCTGTGATGCAAAAATTATTCGATGCTGTTGGAGTTTCTACCGCATTTTATATTTTAGGAGTTATTTATATGGCACTAATTTTATCCTCAGCTAGGTATATTGAAAGACCACCTGAAGGTTATTTACCTGAAGGATTCAAGCCAGGAGAAGGGAAGAAGATTAAAGCTGATATTTCAAATATTGATGCGAATGCCTCGTTGAAAACATCTCGTTTTTACTATATATGGATTATGATGTTTATTAATATTGCTTGCGGAATTGCAATAATTGCCTCTGCAAGTCCAATGATGCAGGAAAAATTAAATTATACACCAATGCAGGCGGCAGCAATTGTTGGTTTAATAGGTGTGTTTAATGGTTTAGGACGTATTCTTTGGTCTAGTGCTTCAGATTATTTAGGAAGAGCAAATACATATATTATTTTCTTTGCTTTCCAAATTTTAGCCTTTTATTTCTTACCAAAAATATCTACAGAAATAACATTCTTAGTTGTTTTATTTACGGTAATAACAATGTACGGAGGTGGTTTTGCAACGTTGCCGGCATTTTTAGGAGACTTATTTGGAACAAAACAATTAGGTGCAATCCACGGAATGGTTTTAGCTGCCTGGGGATTAGCAGGAGTTGTTGGGCCAACAATTTACGATGTGGTTAAGGAGAGAACAGGTTCTTTAGATGATACTTTAGAAGTGTTTGCAGGTTTATTTGTAATTGCTTTAATTGTGTCAGTATTAATGAAACGATTGGTAACAAAAGCTTATAAAAAAAATGATAAAGATTTAAAATTAGCTACTGCAGCTTAGTTTATACTAAAATTTCTAAAAAATAAAAAATCCCCATTTCAAAATTGAAATGGGGATTTTTTTATACTATCTACCCAGCTAATTCTTGCTTTTAGCCAAGTTTTTAATAGGTTATTTTTTAATATTTATTATTTAAAAATCTATTGTATATTTAATAAATTCTAAAAATTTGTTTTATGATGTTTAAAAAATATTTAAAAATTTCTTTTATAGCCTTATTGGCAGTGTCTTTAATGATTGTTTCATGTAAAGATAATTCTAGTAAAAATGCAGAAAGTGCAGCCACTTTTTCTGTAGATTTTGAAAAGTATGAACTGGAAAATGGACTTGATGTAGTGCTGCATCAAGATAAAAGTGATCCAATTGTTTCTTTGGCCATACAATATGGGGTTGGTTCAAATAGAGAAAAAACAGGCAGAACAGGATTTGCACATTTATTTGAGCATATGTTATTTCAAGAATCTGAAAACGTTCCACAAGATCAGTTTTTTAAGAAAATTCAAGATGTAGGTGGAACCTTAAACGGTGGTACCTGGAAAGATGGTACCATTTATTATGAGGTTGTTCCAAACAACGCTCTTGAAACTGTACTATGGTTAGAAAGTGATCGTATGGGGTATTTAATAAATACGGTTACGGAATCTGCCTTTTACAACCAGCAGGAAGTAGTTCAAAATGAAAAAAGACAACGTGTAGACAACAATCCATACGGACATACAAATTGGGTGTTAGATAAAAACATTTATCCTGAAGGGCATCCTTATAATTGGCAAGTAATTGGAGAATTAGAAGACCTTCAAAATGCAACTGTTGAAGATGTAAAAGAATTTTATGACCGATTTTATGGACCAAATAATGCTACTTTAGTATTGGCTGGAGACTTTGAAACTGATGAAGCAAAAGCACTGGTTGAAAAATATTTTGGAGAAATAAAAAGAAGAAAAGAAGTAACTCCAATGGAGCCACAACCTGTTACTATTGCAGAAACAAAGCGTTTTTATCACGAAGATAATTTTGCAAATACAGCTCAGCTTCATATGGTTTGGCCAACATTACAACAGTATACAGATGATGCGTATGCCTTAGATTTTTTATCTGAAATCTTATCTAGTGGTAAAAAAGCACCACTTTATAAAGTACTCGTAAAAGAAAAAGAATTAACATCCAGAACTACAGCCTACAATAATTCTCAAGAATTGGCTGGAGAATTTCATATAATTATTACTGCGAATAATGGTAAGAGTTTAAAAGATGTTGAAAAAGGTATTTTTGAAGCATTTTCAATGTTCGAAACTGAAGGTTTTACAGATAAAGATGTGGAACGTATTAAAGCTGGTTTAGAAACTGGTTTTTATAATGGAATTAGTAGTGTTTTAGGAAAATCTTTTCAATTGGCACAATACAATGTATTTGCAGGAACACCTGAATTTATTGAACAAGATATAGAAAATATCAAAAAAGTAACTAAAGAAGATGTGTTACGTGTTTATAACACTTATTTAAAAGACAAACCTTTTGTTATGACAAGTTTTGTTCCTAAAGGACAATTGGAATTAATAACAGATAATTCAGTAAAAGCGGAAGTTGTAGAGGAGGAAATTAAAGAAAATGTAACTAAAACAGTTGAAGAAGTTAACGATGTTGTTATAAAAACGCCTTCAAACTTTGACAGATCTGTTGAGCCTTCGCAAGGGGTTACTCCTAAATTAAGTATTCCTGAAAGCTGGACAGCAACATTGGATAATGGAATCAAGGTATATGGAATTGAACAAAATGAAATTCCTACAGTTAATTTTAGCTTAGTTGTTGAAGGTGGTCATTTATTAGACGATAAATCTAAAAATGGAGTTGCAAATTTAATGACTGATATAATGATGGAAGGTACTGTTAACAAAACACCTTTAGAATTAGAGGAAGAAATTGAAATGTTAGGAGCAAATATTAATATGTACACTTCAAATGAAGCTATTGTAATTAGAGGTAATACTTTAGTTAGAAACTTTGATAAAACGATGGCTTTGGTAGAGGAAATTTTATTAGAACCTCGTTGGGATGAAGAAGAATTTGCACGTATTAAAACTAGTACCATAAATCAGATTAAAAGATCAGATGCAAACCCTAATGCAGTTGCACGACGTGTTTATAATAAAGTTTTATATGGTGAAGATCATATTTTTAGTTATCCAACAAGTGGTACTGTTGCATCTGTTGAGGCAATAACAATTGACGATTTAAAAGATTTTTATAATAAGAATTTTTCCCCTTCTATAAGTACTTTTCATATAGTGGGAAAAATAAATAAAAATGAAAGTTTAAAAAACCTGGAAAGTTTAGCTAAGCGTTGGAAAGAAAAAGAAGTAACTATTCCAACCTATCCAATAGCAAATAACAGGGATAAGTCTTCTCTATATTTTGTAGATATTCCAAATTCTAAGCAATCGGTTATTAATATTGGTTATATAGCACTTCCAAGAACTGATAAGGAATTTTATGCTGCGGAAGTTATGAATTATAAACTGGGAGGTTCTTTCTCAGGAAATGTAAACCTAATTCTACGTGAAGAAAAAGGGTATACTTACGGAGCAAGAACCAATTTTAGCGGATCAAAAACTCCAGGTACTTTTACCGCATCTTCAAGTGTTAGAACAAATACAACTGGAGAATCTGTACAAATTTTTAAAGATCAAATCGCAAAGTATAAAGAGGGGATTAGTGAAGAGGATTTGCAATTCACTAAAAATTCGTTGATAAAATCTAATGCACGTCGTTTTGAAACTCAGTTTTCATTATTAGGAATGTTACAAGAAATGAGTACTTATAATTTGGCTCCAAATTATATTGAAGGAGAAGAGGCTATTGTTAATAATATGACGTTAGGACAACATAAAGAATTGGCTAATAAATATTTAGATGAATCTAAAATGATGTATTTAGTAGTTGGTGACGCTGCAACACAATTCGCTCAGTTTAAAACTATGGGATTTGATGAAGTTAAACTTATAAACAAAGAAGGAGAAGAGGTTGAGTTAGAAAAAGTAAAACAATAACAATAGTTTATACTATTTTATTAAAAAAGGGATCCAATTGGATCCCTTTTTTTGTGCTATAAAGTAATAATATAATTTACTAGATTTTTTCTATCCATTTTCGGGCATTCACAAATGCTTCAGCCCAAGGAGAAACTTCATCTTTTCTTTCTTCAGGATAATCTGCCCAGTTCCATTGAAAAATAGAACGTTCAATATGTGGCATCATAACTAAATGACGACCATCTTTAGAGCTCATCATTGCTGTATTATAATCTGAACCATTAGGATTTGCAGGATATGTATTATACCCATATTTAGCAACAATATTGTATGCTGATTCTTCCATAGGTAAGTTGAATTTACCTTCACCGTGTGAAATCCAAACTCCTAAAGTGCTTCCAGTTAAGCTAGATAACATTACAGAATTATTTTCCTGAATAGTTACCGAAGTAAAATTACTTTCGTGCTTATGAGAATCATTATGCAATAATTTACCATGAACTTCATGTTCTGGATTAATTTCTTCTAATTCCATAAATAATTGACAACCATTACAAATACCAACTGATAGCGTATCTTCTCTTTTAAAGAAGTTTTGTAAAGCGGTATTTGCCTTCTCGTTGTATAAAAATGCTCCGGCCCAACCTTTAGCAGAACCTAAAACATCCGAATTAGAGAAACCTCCAACAGCACCAACAAACTGAATGTCTTCTAAATTTTCACGACCACTAATTAAATCGGTCATATGCACATCTTTTACATCAAAACCGGCTAAGTACATTGCATTTGCCATTTCACGCTCAGAATTTGATCCTTTTTCACGAATAATAGCTGCTTTTGGTCTTGGTTTGCTACCATCAACAATTGGAGTTTTTCCGGTAAAATGTGTTGGAAAAGTATATTTTAATGGCTGAATTTTATAGTTATCAAACCTATCTTTAGCCAAACCGTTTGCAGTTTGTTTGTTATCTAACAAATAAGAAGTTTTATACCAAACGTCTCTGTATTTAGAAATGTCTAATTTGCAAGGTCCGAAGTCTAATGTTTCCTCAGTTGTTACATTTCCTAGTTTGTAAAAAGACACATTATTTTTGTTTAATTTACTCTCTAGAACTTCATCTTCTTTGGCTTGGAAAACGATTCCAATATTTTCAGCAAACAAATATTTTATGATGTCTTTTTCTTCAAAAACAGAGAAATCAATTTTAGCACCTAAATTAGTATCAGCAAAACACATTTCTAATAGGGTAGTAATTAAACCACCACTTCCAATATCGTGCCCTGCAAGAATGTTCTCTTCTAAAATTAATTCTTGAATTGTATTAAATGCTTTTTTGAAAAATTTAGCATCTTTAATTGTTGGAGCTTCTTTTCCAATTTTATTTAAAGTTTGAGCAAAAGAAGAACCTCCCAATTTAAATTCATCTTGCGAAAGATTGATATAATAGATAGATCCACCATCTTTTTGTAAAACAGGCTCTACAACTTTTTTAATATCTGTACAATTTCCAGCTGCTGAAATAATAACCGTTCCAGGTGCAATTACTTCCTCATTTGGATATTTTTGTTTCATTGAAAGCGAATCTTTTCCGGTTGGAATGTTGATTCCTAATTCAATCGCAAAATCAGAACAACTTTTAACAGCTTTGTATAAACGTGCATCTTCACCTTCATTTTTACAAGGCCACATCCAGTTTGCCGATAAAGACAATCCATCTAAACCATCTTTTATTGGAGCCCAAACAATGTTTGATAAAGATTCTGCAATAGCAGTTCTGCTTCCTATGGCTGGATCTATTAATGCAGCGATTGGTGAATGACCTATAGAAGTTGCAATACCTTCTTTACCATTAAAATCTAGTGCCATAACACCACAATTGTTTAATGGTAATTGTAATGGTCCTGCACATTGTTGTTTAGCAACTTTACCACCAACACAACGGTCTACTTTATTAGTTAACCAATCTTTACAAGCAACAGCTTCTAATTGAAGTACTTCTTCTAAATAGATGGAAATATTTTTTACTGAATATTCTAAATCTTGATAATTATATGTAACAGTTTTATCTGTCATAATTGTTTTTGGAGAGCTTCCAAACATATCATCTAATTCTAAATCCATTGGTTTTTCTCCGGTAGATTTAGATTTAAAAGTAAAGCGATTATTGTTAGTTACTTCACCAACTTCATAATATGGTGAACGTTCTCTATCTGCAATTCTATGTAAGTATTCGGCATCTTTTTCCCCAATAACCAATCCCATCCGTTCCTGGGATTCGTTACCAATAATTTCTTTAGCAGACAGCGTAGGGTCACCAACAGGTAATTTATCCAAATCAATTAAACCTCCAGTATCTTCAACTAGTTCAGATAAACAGTTTAAATGTCCGCCAGCACCGTGATCGTGGATAGAAACAATAGTGTTTACATCACTTTCTACCATACCACGAATTGCATTGGCTGCTCTTTTTTGCATTTCAGGATTTGAACGTTGTACTGCGTTTAATTCAATACCACTTTCAAAAGCACCTGTATCAGATGAGGATACCGCAGCACCACCCATTCCAATTCTATAATTATCACCCCCTAAAATCACAATTTTATCGTGTTCTTTTGGGGTATCTTTTAAGGCTTGATCTTCTTTTCCAAATCCAATACCACCAGCTTGCATAATCACTTTATCATAGCCTATTTTACGAGCTTTTGTCATACTGAGCTTGTCGAAGTGCTCTTCATGTTCAAAAGTTAATACTGAACCTGTTATTAAAGGTTGTCCAAATTTATTTCCAAAATCGGATGCACCGTTAGATGCTTTTATTAAAATATCCATTGGAGTTTGGTACAACCATTTACGTTCTTCCATACCTTTTTCCCAAGGCCTGTTTTCTAATAAACGAGAATATGCAGTCATATAAACCGCAGTTCCTGCTAATGGTAATGATCCTTTTCCACCAGCTAAACGGTCTCTAATTTCACCACCTGAACCTGTTGCAGCACCATTAAATGGTTCAACCGTTGTTGGAAAGTTATGTGTTTCAGCTTTTAATGAAATAACTGATTTAAAATCTTTCTTTTCATAAAAATCGGGTTTGTCAGCAGATTTTGGTGCAAATTGTTCAACAGTTGGGCCTTTTACAAAAGCAACATTGTCTTTATATGCCGAAACAATTCCGTTCGGATGTTGTTTAGAAGTTTCTTTAATTAATTTAAATAATGATGAAGGCATTTCTTCTCCATCAATTATAAAAGTTCCATTAAATATTTTATGACGACAGTGTTCTGAATTAACTTGCGAAAACCCAAATACTTCGGAGTCTGTTAATTTTCTTCCAATTTTAGTGCTTAAATTATTTAAGTATTCAACTTCATCATCACTAAGAGAAAGTCCTTCTTGCTGATTGTAATCCGCAATATTGTCAACATTTAAAATAGCTTCCGGTTGAATATGAATATCAAAAATATCCTGATGTAAACTTTCAAACTTTTGAAAAATCATTGGATCAAAATTTTCCTTTTCGTTTGAAGCAGAAAATTCTTCAATTCTAATGATTCCTTCAATACCCATATTCTGGGTGATTTCTACAGCATTTGTGCTCCAGGGGGTAATCATAGCTGCACGAGGCCCAATAAAAAAAGCATCAATTGATGCCTCATCTAGTTTATTTTGATTGCCAAATAGCCAGTTTAATTTTTGAGTAGTTTCTTGCGAAAGTTCTTTTGACGTTTGTACAGCAAATATTTTACTGTTTATGTTTCCAAAGAAATGAATCATATATTGATTTTTAGAGTGTTGTTAGAAAGCGCAAATTTAACTAAAATATTAGAAACAAATAATTTACTTTCTAAAGAACTTAACCACTTATTAAGGAGTTTTAAACAATAGGATAAAATTGTTAAATAGTTAACAATTCATTATTTTTTGTAATTATTATTAAAAACAATGAATGCTATTTTAAACAATTTTATATATTTGCATTATAAATAAAGAAAAAAATGAATTCAATTCAATTACATCATCATCATTTTCATACTGGCAGTCAGGCGAGATAAAGATGTATTGAATAAATTTAAGATATATTATAAACCCGTTTGATAAATTCAAGCGGGTTTTTTATTTAACTCTTTTTTATTTATCAAACACATTAAATTAAAAAATGAATAAAATTAAAATTGCAGTTCAAAAATCAGGAAGATTGAATGAAGATTCTCTTCGATTATTAAAAGATTGTGGAATTTCTATAGATAATGGAAAAGACCAGTTAAAAGCATCAGCGAGTAATTTTCCATTGGAAGTTTTATATTTACGAAATGGTGATATTCCACAATATTTAAGAGATGGTGTGGTTGATATTGCTATAATTGGTGAAAATGTTCTTATAGAAAAAGGAGATGATATAAACATTGCAGAACGTTTAGGGTTTTCTAAATGTAGAGTGTCACTTGCAGTTCCTAAAGGAATTAAATATAACAGTATTCAAGATTTGGACGGAATGCGTATTGCAACTTCATATCCAAATACAGTTATAAATTACTTCAAAAAATTTAATGTAACTCCAGATATTCACTTAATTAACGGTTCTGTTGAAATTGCTCCAAATATTGGTTTGGCGGATGCAATTTGTGACATTGTATCTAGTGGAAGTACCTTGTTTAAAAATAACTTAAAAGAGGTTGAAAAAATGTTAACAAGTGAAGCTGTATTAGCAGTTTCTCCAAATATTTCTTCAGAAAATCAAATAATATTAGATAAATTACAATTTAGAATTCAAGCAGTTTTAAAAGGTAGAAAATCAAAATACGTTTTAATGAATGCTCCAAATGATAAAATTGAGAGTATTATTAAATTGTTGCCAGGTATGAGAAGTCCAACAGTATTACCATTGGCTGAACCTGGTTGGAGCTCAATACACACGGTTGTAGAAAAAGATTCTTTTTGGGAAGTAGTAGATATATTAAAAGCAAATGGGGCAGAAGGTTTATTAGTAGTCCCAATTGAAAAAATGGTATTGTAAAATGAAAACAAGTATAAATCCACCAAAAAATGAATGGTTAGCATTGTTGGAAAGACCAACACAAACTATTGAATCTATTGAAGAAACTGTAACTGCAATTTTTGATGATGTTAAACGTAACGGAAATGATGGAATTAAACGGTACACTTCTATTTTTGATGGTGTTGAATTAGATGAATTATTTGTTTCAGAAGAAGAAATAATTGAAGCGGAAAAATTAGTTTCAAATGAACTGAAAGACGCTATCGCCATTGCAAAAAGAAATATTGAAAATTTTCATGCTGCTCAAAAAACTGATAAAGTTGCTATAGAAACAACTGAAGGTGTTGAATGCTGGCAAGAAAAAAGACCAATTCAAAAAGTAGGATTGTACATTCCGGGAGGAACAGCTCCACTGTTTTCATCAGTGCTAATGTTAGCAATTCCAGCTCAAATAGCAGGTTGCAAAGAGATTGTTTTAACAACTCCACCAAACAAAAGAGGAAAAGTGAATCCGGCAATTATTTATGCTGCACAACAATGTGGTGTAACTAAAATTGTTAAAGTTGGTGGCATTCAGGCAATTGCAGGGCTGACTTTTGGTACTGAAACAATTCCTCAAGTTTATAAAATTTTCGGACCAGGAAATCAATTTGTAACCATTGCAAAGCAGTTAGCAACAAAATACGGTGTAGCTATTGATATGCCTGCAGGACCAAGTGAATTGTTGGTAGTTGCTGATGAAGCTGCAAATGCAAGTTTTGTGGCTTCAGATTTATTAAGTCAGGCAGAACATGGCTCAGATAGTCAAGTTATTTTAGTTTCAACTTCAAAAGAAAAATTGCAAGAGGTTGAAGATGAAATTTACATTCAAATTGAAGATTTGTCAAGAAAAAATATTGCAAAAAAAGCGATTGATAATTCAAAACTTATTTTTGTTGAAACTAAAGAAATTGCATTGGATTTAATTAATGAGTACGGGCCAGAACACTTTATTGTTTGCACTAATGATAATGATTTTTATGTTGATGGTATTGAAAATGCAGGTTCAGTGTTTATCGGAAATTACACACCAGAAAGTGCTGGAGATTATGCTTCAGGAACCAATCATACGTTACCAACTAACGGTTACACCAAAGCGTATTCAGGGGTTAATTTAGATTCATTTTTAAAAGCTATTTCTTTTCAAAAAATATCAGAAAAAGGGATTCAGAATATTGGAAAATCAATTGAAGTATTGGCAGAAGCAGAAGGGTTAGATGCTCATAAAAATGCCGTTACCTTACGTTTAAATAGTTTAAAGTAGTTGTCATTACGAATTGTCACACTGAGCCTGCCTGTCGGCAGACAGGCTTGTAGAAGTGTAGTTTAGAAAACACGTAATGTGAAATATTAATAAATAAGACTTTGAAAACAAGTTCAAGGTTAAACAAATGAAAAATAAATTCAATTTAGAAAATATTGTTCGGGAAAATATTAAATCTTTAAAGCCGTATTCATCTGCAAGGGATGAATTTAAAGAATTCACTACAGATATGGTTTTTTTAGATGCAAATGAGAATCCGTTCGAAAATGGTGTAAACCGTTATCCGGATCCCCAACAAACCTCTGTAAAAAAAGAGTTGTTAGCACTGAAAAAAGTACCTGTAAATCAAATTTTACTAGGAAACGGAAGTGATGAAGTATTGGATTTAATTTTTAGAGCTTTTTGTGAACCAAAAACAGATAATATAATTACGCTTCCGCCTACATATGGAATGTATAAAGTGCTGGCTAACATAAATAATATAGAGGAAAGAGAGGTTTTATTGACTCAAAAATTTGAACCAAATATTAGTGCTGTTTTAGAAAAAGTAGATGTGAATTCTAAAATTTTGTTTTTGTGTTCACCAAATAATCCAACAGGTAATTCTTTTTCCGAAGAAAGTGTTGAAACATTATTAAATTCTTTCAATGGATTAGTAGTTATTGATGAGGCCTATATTGATTTTTCTTCGCAAAAGAGTTGGTTGGAAAGATTGGAGGAATTTCCAAATTTAATAATTACTCAAACCTTATCGAAAGCCTATGGAATGGCAGGAATTAGATTGGGGATTTGCTATGCTTCCAAAGAAATTATAGCAATTTTAAATAAAATAAAACCACCTTATAACGTAAATGAATTAACCCAACAAAAAGCATTAAAAAGGTTATTAAATAAGAATAAGGTTCAACATGAAATTAGTAAAATTTTAGAGCAGCGAGAAAAGTTGATTGAGAAATTAAAAACAATTTCATTTGTTGAAGAAATTTATCCTACCGATGCAAATTTTGTATTAGTTAGAGTTGATAATGCGGGTAAAAAATATGCTGATTTAATTAAAAAAGGGATTGTTATTAGAAATAGAACAACGCAACCGTTATGTGAAAATACACTACGTTTAACAGTTGGTACAAAAAGTGAAAATATTAAGTTGATTAAAGCATTAAAAGATATTTAAAATGAAAAAGAAAGTGTTGTTTATTGATCGTGACGGTACAATGATAAAAGAACCGGCAGACGAGCAAGTTGATGCCTTTGAAAAAATAATATTTTACCCGAAAGCATTTACTTATTTAGGTAAAATTGCAAATGAACTGGATTTTGAATTGGTAATGGTTACCAATCAGGATGGTTTAGGAACCGCAAGTTTGCCAGAAGAAGATTTTTGGCCAGTTCAAAATTTTGTGGTTCAATGTTTTGAAAATGAGGGAGTAAAGTTTGATAAAATTTTTATTGATAAAACCTTTGCTAAAGATAATGCTCCAACGAGAAAACCAAATACAGGTTTATTAACTGAATATTTTTCTAAGGAATATGATTTGGAAAATTCTTTTGTTATTGGAGATCGATTAACGGACATTCAACTTGCTAAAAATTTAGGTGCTAAAGGGATTTTTATAAATGATAATACAAATCTTGGAACTGGAGAAATTACTGTAAAAAGAGATGAGTTGGATGCTTTTATCGCTTTAGAAAGTAACGATTGGCGAAAAATTTACGAGTTTTTAAAACTTGAGAATCGTACTGCTGAATTAACTCGTAATACTAACGAGACTAAAATTTACATCAAATTAAATTTAGACGGAACAGGGAAGAGTGAAATTTCAACGGGAATTGCATTTTTTGACCATATGTTAGATCAAATTGCACGCCATGGAAATATGGATTTAACCATAAAAGTGAAAGGCGATTTAGAAGTAGATGAGCATCACACCATTGAAGATACTATGATTGCTTTAGGTGAAGTTTTCGCCAAAGCTTTAGGAAATAAATTAGGAATAGAACGTTACGGATTTTGTTTGCCAATGGACGATTGTTTAGCGCAGGTTGCAATTGATTTTGGTGGAAGAAATTGGTTGGTTTGGGATGCAGATTTTAAACGTGAAATGATTGGTGAAATGCCAACAGAAATGTTTTTCCATTTATTTAAATCGTTTACCGATGGAGCACGTTGTAATTTAAATATTAAGGCTGAAGGAACTAATGAACATCATAAAATAGAAGGAATTTTTAAGGCATTTGCTAAAGCTATAAAAGCAGCTGTAAAAAGAGATTCAGAAAAAATGATTTTACCAAGTACAAAAGGAATGTTATAAGCCCCCTAACCCCCAAAGGGGGAATTAAGTAATATGGAAGAAATTAAATTTAATAAAAGTAAAGAAGTTTCCCCCTTTGGGGGCTTAAAAGGGGGAGTAGTAATTATTAATTACGGAGCCGGAAACATTCAATCTATAAAGTTTGCAATTCAACGTTTAGGTTATGAAGCTGTTTTATCGCACGATGAGGAGGTAATAAGAAATGCAGACAAAGTAATATTTCCAGGAGTTGGTGAGGCAAGTAGTGCTATGGCAATGTTAAAATCAACCGGTTTAGATAAAGTTATTCCAACGTTAAAACAACCCGTTTTAGGAATTTGTTTGGGAATGCAATTAATGTGTAAGTATTGTGAAGAAGGAGATACCGATGGATTAAATATTTTTGATGTGGATGTAGTTAAGTTCGATGCTCGTGAAAAGGTTCCTCAAATTGGTTGGAATCAAATTGAAAATTTAAAATCAGATTTATTTAAAGGAATAAAAGAGAAAGAATATATGTATTTAGTGCATAGTTATTATGTTCCAATAAATGAAGAGACAATAGCAACCACTAATTATGGGATTAAATATGCATCTGCTTTACAAGAGAAAAACTTTTACGGGGTTCAATTTCACCCTGAGAAAAGTAGTAAGGCTGGAGAACAGATATTGAAGAATTTTTTAGAGTTATAATTTAAAATAATACGTCATTATGAGAAGCGATAGCGACGTGGTAATCCATTTTTAAGGAGCATATTACTTCATTTCATTCGCTATGACGTGTAAACAAAAACAGTAAAAAATGAGAATCATACCAGCAATAGATATTATAAATGGTAAATGTGTGCGTCTTTCAAAAGGAGATTATGCTACTCAAAAAATATACAATGAAAATCCGTTGGAAGTGGCTAAAATGTTTCAAGATCACGGTGTAAAATATTTACATTTAGTGGATTTAGACGGAGCAAAAGCAAGTCATATTGTAAATCATAAGGTATTAGAAAAAATTGCATCTGGTACTGATTTGTCAATTGATTTTGGTGGAGGTTTAAAATCGGATGAAGATTTGAAAATAGCCTTTGAAAGTGGGGCAAATCAAATAACTGGAGGAAGTATTGCAGTTAAAAATTCTGAAATGTTTAAAAGTTGGTTACAAAAATTTGGAGCAGATAAAATTATTTTAGGGGCAGATGCATTGGATGAAAAAGTTGCAGTTGGCGGATGGTTAGAAGAAAGTGATAAAGAATTGGTTCCTTTTATTCAAAGCTATTTGAAAGAAGGTGTTCGTTATGTAATTTGCACTGATATTTCAAAAGATGGAATGTTACAAGGTCCTTCATTTGAGTTGTATCAAAAAATATTGGATTCAACACCGAAAATTAAATTAATTGCCTCTGGTGGAATTTCAACTTTTGATGAATTGCCAAGATTAGCAGAAATGGGTTGCGAAGGAACCATTGTAGGTAAGGCAATTTACGAACATAAAATTAGTATGAAACAGATTGAGAATTTTATTTTAAATAATTAATAAGTAGCAATTCGCTTTAAGCTGTTAGCAGTTTGCTAATTGCCAAAAGCAAAATGCTAAAAGCTATAAAAATGTTAACAAAAAGAATAATACCTTGTTTAGATATTAAAAACGGAAGAACTGTAAAAGGCGTAAATTTTGTAGATTTACGTGATGCGGGGGATCCGGTGGAATTGGCTGAGATTTATGCAAATGAAGGAGCTGATGAATTGGTGTTTTTAGATATTACAGCAACTGAACAACGTAGAAAAACATTGGCCGAATTGGTAATGCATGTTGCTGAAAAGGTAAATATTCCATTTACAGTAGGTGGTGGAATTTCTTCGGTTGAAGATGTTGAAATATTGTTGAATTCGGGAGCAGATAAAGTATCAATTAATTCTTCAGCGGTAAAAAATCCGCAATTAATTAATGATTTGGCAGCACGATTTGGTAGTCAATGTGTGGTTGTTGCTATTGATGCTAAACAAATTGATGGAGAATGGATAGTTCATTTAGTAGGAGGTAAAGTTCCTACGGAAATTAGATTATTTGATTGGGCAAAAGAAGTTGAACAGCGAGGAGCAGGAGAAATTTTATTTACATCAATGAATCACGATGGAACAAAAAATGGATTTGCAAATGTAGCGTTGGCTTATTTAAGTGATTTGGTAAATATTCCAATTATTGCATCAGGAGGAGCAGGAAATATGCAACATTTTGTGGACACTTTTATTGATGGAAAAGCAGATGCAGCATTAGCAGCAAGTGTATTTCACTTTAAAGAAATAGAAATAATAGATTTAAAAAAAGAATTAAAAAATAATAATATAGCGGTTCGATTGTAGGGGCATTCTAGCGAAGACTGGAATGACAAGAGTAAATTCATTGATATCGTAATAAAAATTTTAGTGTCAGTCTGAGTCTGTCGAAGACCTCCAAAATATAATATTAAGCATTAATAAAAACAATAATGAAAATAGATTTCAATAAAAACAGCGATGGTTTAGTTCCTGCAATTATTCAAGATTTTATAACACGACAGGTATTAATGTTGGGTTATATGAATAAAGAAGCTTACGAAAAAACTGTAGCATCAGGAAAAGTAACTTTTTTTAGTAGATCAAAACAAAGATTATGGACAAAAGGAGAAGAAAGTGGGAATTTCTTGAATTTGGTTTCAATTAAAAATGATTGTGATAATGACACTTTGTTAATTAAAGTGAAACCAGAAGGTCCAACCTGTCATAAAGGAACCGATACATGTTGGGATGAAACTAACAAACAATATTTTGGGTTTCTATCTGAATTAGAAAATGTTATAAAAAGCAGGAGAGTAAATGCAGATTCAAAAAATAGTTATGTTGCTTCTTTATTTGAAAAAGGAATTAATAAAATAGCTCAAAAAGTTGGTGAAGAAGCAGTGGAAATTGTAATTGAAGCTAAAGATGATAATGACGATTTATTTTTAAATGAAGGTGCAGATTTATTATTTCATTATTTAATTTTACTACAAGCTAAAGGGTTTACTCTAAAAGATATTGTAAAAATTTTAGAAGGAAGACATTAAAAAAATATTAATATTTAAGAATGTCATTATAGCTTTTTTGGCTGTAATGGCATTTTTTTTGTACTTTGAAAATCTAAAATTAAAATCATAAATGACCTCAATATCAAAATCTACATTAGACTTTTTAACAGATTTAAAAGAAAATAATAATCGGGATTGGTTTAATGAGCATAAACCTGAGTTTCAAATTGAACAAAAAAAGGCCAAAGATTTTTACAATGCTTTAATGGAACAGTTGAAAACTCATGATGAGATTGATAAATTTAAATTATTTCGAATTTATCGCGATGTACGATTTTCACATGATAAAACTCCGTATAAACCCCATTTTGCAGGTTCATTTTCAAGAGCAACTAAAAGATTAAGAGGAGGCTATTATTTAAGAATTAGACCGGGAGAAAGTTTTTTAGCAGGTGGTTTTTGGGAACCAAATAAGGAAGATTTGTTGCGGATTCGTAAAGAATTTGAGATGGATGCTTCAGAAATTCGAGAGATTATTAGCAACAAAATCTTTGTTAAGTGTTTTGGAGAGTTAAAAGGAAATGCATTAAAAACAGCTCCACGAGGATTCAATAAAGAACACCCTGATATGGATTTAATTAGAATGAAACAATTTATTGTGGTTCGTGATTTTACAGATAAAGAAGTTTTAGATCCAAATTTCTTTTCTGAATTAGATAAATCTTACAAAGCTATGAGACCTTACTTTGATTATATGAGTGAGATTCTCACCACTGATTTAAATGGAGAATCAATTATAGACTAAAAAAAAGCGACTCAATTGAGTCGCTTTTTTTTTTAAACTGTTTTATTTTATTCACTAGTTTTTTCTAACAAAGCCATATAAAAACCATCATAACCTGTTTTAAAAGGCGACACTTTATGATCTTTTAAAATAGTGAAATTAGGATTATTCTTTATAAACTTTTTAACCTGATTTTCATTTTCAGAAGGTAAAATAGAGCAAGTGGCATAAACTAATTTACCGCCAACTTTAACTAATTTAGAATAATTTTCTAATATTTCTTCTTGTGTTTTAATGATGTTTTCAACAAACTCAGGTTGTAATTTCCACTTACTATCCGGGTTTCTTTTTAAAACACCAATACCGCTACAAGGAGCATCAATTAGAACTCTATCTGCTGTTCCCTTCATCTTTTTCATCACTTTAGATGATTCAATTACTTTGGTAGTTACATTGTGCACACCAGCTCTTCGAGTTCTTATCTTCAGTTTTTTTAATTTACTTTCATAAATGTCAGTTGCAATAATCTGACCTTTATTTTCCATTAAAGCAGCTAAATGCAACGTTTTACCACCAGCTCCTGCACAAGTATCAATAACTCGCATTCCTGGTTTTACATCTAAGTAAGCAGCCACTAATTGAGAAGAAGCATCTTGTACTTCAAACAAACCATCAGAAAAACAGTTGGTTTTAAAAACGTTTGCACGTTCTACTAATTTTAAAGCGTCTGGATAACCGATAATAGTTGTGGTTTCAATGCCTTCTTCAGCTAATTTTTTCTGAAGTGAAAGTTTATTAGTTCTTAATGTATTGGTTCTTAAAATAACTTCAGCTTGCTTATTTAAAGCTTCAATTTCTTTAGTCCAATGTTTTTCACCTAATTCTTTAACGGCTAATTCATCCATCCAATCTGGAATAGATTCTTTAAAAACGCGTATTTTTTGAAGTTCATCAAATTTACCTTTGATTCTTCTTTCCGGAACTCCTTGTAATTGATTCCAATCAGGTAATTTATAACCTTTTAATATAGCGAAAACAGCAAAGTTCTTCCAAACATTTTCGGAAGTATAGTGATTCTTAGTTCCAGCAATTTCATTATACAAACGCTTCCAACGAACCATTTCATAAATTGTTTCTGCAATAAATTTACGATCACGAGCTCCCCAACGAGCATCCCGTTTTAGTGCTTTTTGAACTACTTTATCGGCGTATTCTTCTTCATTAAAAATCAACTTTATAGAGTCAATAACTGTAAAACATAGGTTTCTGTGTAATCTCATATCAAAAAAATTAAGAGTGCAAAGGTACATAAATTGTAGCATACAAATTGTAATTGTTTATTGCTAGTTGAATCATTATCTTCGTGCTCTTAATTGAGCCAATGCCAGTATATAATTTAAATACTTCTATATCATATTTAAAAGGTGTAGGACCGAGTAGGGCAGATTTACTAAAATCGGAGCTTGGGATTCGTACTTTTAATGATTTAATCAATTTTTTTCCTAATAGATATATTGATAGAACTCAGTTTTTTAAAATAAATCAGTTACAACAAAATTCTTCTGAAATTCAAATTGTTGGAAAAATCACGAATATAAAAACTGTTCAACAAAAAAAAGGAAGTCGCTTGGTTGCCACTTTTAAAGATGAAACGGGCAGTATAGAATTGGTTTGGTTTAGGGGTGCAAAATGGATTAAAGATGCACTTAAAATAAATACACCCTATGTTATTTTTGGTAAAACCAATTATTTTAATGGATTATTTTCAATGCCACATCCTGAAATGGAGCTACTTGCAGATTATAAAAAGAACTTAAGAACTGCAATGCAACCGATTTATCCTTCAACAGAGAAACTTACCAATAAAGGAATAACAAATAGAATTGTTTCAAAAATGATTCAAAATTTATTTGAAGAAATAAATGGAGAATTTAAAGAAACATTATCCAAATCTATAATTGAAGATTTAAATTTAATTTCTAAAACAGCCGCAATTTTAAATATTCATTTTCCTCAAAATCAGGAATTATTAACAAAAGCCCAACATAGATTAAAATTCGAGGAGTTATTTTATATTCAGTTACAATTAATAAGAAAAAAGCTAGTAAGAAAATCAAAAATAAAAGGCTTCAATTTTGAAAATGTGGGTGATTATTTTAATAATTTTTACAAAAATAATTTACCGTTTGATTTAACAAATGCCCAAAAAAATGTTTTAAAGGAGATTAGAAAAGATATCGGTTCCAATGCGCAAATGAATAGATTATTGCAAGGTGATGTTGGATCTGGAAAAACAATAGTTGCTTTATTAACAATGCTTATTGCATTAGATAATGGGTTTCAAGCTTCATTAATGGCTCCAACTGAAATATTAGCAACTCAACATTATAATTCAATTGTGGAATTATTAAATGGTTTAAATGTTACCGTAAAATTATTAACGGGTTCAGTAAAAACGAAAGAACGAAAAATAATTCATGAACAACTAGAGTCGGGTGAATTAAACATTTTAATTGGTACACATGCTTTAATTGAAGATAAAGTTAAATTTAAAAATTTAGGAATAGCAATTATAGATGAACAACATAGATTTGGAGTTGCGCAGCGTTCAAAAATGTGGAGTAAAAATGAATTACCACCCCATATTTTAGTAATGACAGCAACTCCCATACCAAGAACCTTAGCTATGAGTGTTTATGGAGATTTAGATATATCTGTAATAGATGAATTGCCTCCAGGAAGAAAAGAAGTAAAAACGGCGCATAGATATGATGCCAACAGATTGTCTGTTTTTAAATTTTTAAAAGAGGAAATAGCTAAAGGAAGACAAGTTTATGTGGTATATCCATTAATCAACGAATCTGAAGCAATGGATTATAAAGATTTAATGGATGGTTATGAAAGCATTTCCAGAGAGTTTCCTTTGCCAAATTATCAGATAAGTATTGTTCATGGGAAAATGAAACCTGCTGATAAAGAATATGAAATGCAGCGTTTTATTAAAGGCGAAACACAAATAATGGTTGCAACTACTGTAATTGAAGTTGGTGTAAATATTCCCAATGCAAGTGTTATGGTTATTGAAAGTGCCGAACGTTTTGGACTGTCTCAATTACATCAGTTAAGAGGAAGAGTTGGACGTGGTGCTGAGCAAAGTTATTGTATTTTAATGACGAGTTTTAAATTGTCAGCTGATGCAAAAGTCCGTTTAAATACAATGGTTGAAACTAGTGATGGATTTAAAATAGCTGAAGTAGATTTAAAATTGCGAGGTCCTGGAAATTTAATGGGAACACAGCAAAGTGGTGTGTTAAATTTGAAAATTGCTGACATTGTAAAAGATGCTCATTTATTAAAAATAGCTAGAAGTGTTGCAATTGATGTATTAACCAAAGATCCGGTATTAAATAATCCAGAAAATAGATTTATTAGACTTGCGTATCAAGAAATTAGTAGAAATAGTACAATTTGGTCTAATATTAGTTAAATATTCATTTTTTTTGTTAGGTTAGTAGGGGAATGTATTTTAGTTAACTATCAGATATGCAGTAGTTAAAATCAATTTTTTTATTTTATTAGCTTAAAAGTTTTTCATAAATGATATCCTAAAAGCATTCCTTAATTTTTAACTTCAATTTTTTAACTTTTCACTTGTATTGATTACCTTTGCCATTCGAAAAAAATAAACTTAGGAGATGAAAATATCATACAATTGGTTAAAGCAATTTTTAAAGGTTGATTGGGAAGCTGAAAAAACGGGAGAATTGTTAACCGATTTAGGACTGGAAGTTGAAGGAATTGAAACTGTAGAATCTATAAAAGGAAGTTTAAAAGGAATAGTTATAGGTAAGGTTTTAACGTGTATTCAGCACCCAAATGCAGATAGATTAAAAGTTACAACTGTTGATTTAGGAAATGGTGAACCAGTTCAAATTGTTTGTGGTGCACCAAATGTTGCAGCAGGTCAAACTGTTCCAGTAGCAACAATAGGTACAATGTTGTACGATGATAAAGGTGAAGGCTTCAAAATTAAAAAAGGAAAAATTAGAGGAGAAGAAAGCCACGGAATGATTTGTGCTGAGGATGAACTTGGTTTAGGAAATAGTCATGATGGTATAATGGTGTTGGATGAAACAATTCCGGCAGGAACTCCAGCAGCAAAAGTATTCAATATTGAGAAAGATGAAGTTTTTGAAATAGGATTAACTCCAAACAGGGCAGATGCTATGAGTCATTATGGTACTGCTCGTGATTTACGTGCAGGATTGATTCAAAATGAAGTGTCTTTAGAATTAATTTCTCCTTCGGTAACTGAATTTCATATTGATGATAGAACTTTACGATTTGATGTTGAAGTTGAAAATATTGAGAAAGCTCCAAGATATGCAGGAGTTACAATTTCAGAAATTACAGTAAAGGAATCACCGGAATGGATAAAAAATAGATTAAAAGCAATTGGTTTAAAACCTGTAAATAATATAGTTGACGTTACCAATTATGTGTTACATGAATTAGGTCAGCCATTACATGCTTTTGATGCTTCAAAAGTAAAAGGAAATAAAGTTATTGTTAAAACATTACCAACGGGGACAAAATTTATAACCTTAGATGAAGTTGAAAGAGAATTACACGAAGAGGATTTAATGATATGTAATGGAAACAGTGAGCCAATGTGTATTGCTGGTGTTTTTGGTGGTTTAAATTCGGGTGTAACTGAAAACACTACTTCAATTTTCTTAGAGAGTGCTTATTTTAATCCAATTACAATTAGAAAAACAGCCAAAAGACATGCTTTAAATACCGATGCTTCTTTTAGGTTTGAAAGAGGAATTGATCCAAATATTACAGAATATGCATTAAAACGTGCTGTACTATTAATATTAGAAGTTGCCGGAGGTAAAGTTTCTTCAGAGCTTATTGATAATTATCCAACTAAGATTAATGATTTTCAAGTATTTCTTTCTTATGAAAAAATGGATCGCTTAATTGGTGCAAAAATTCCTAGAGAAGATGTTAAAAATATTTTAGCCTCCTTAGATATTAAATTGAATAGTGTTACTGAGGGAGGTTTGGGATTAACAATACCTACGTATAGAGTAGATGTTACAAGAGAGGCAGATGTTATTGAAGAAATATTGAGAGTATATGGATACAACAATGTTGAGTTTTCACACAAATTAAATACTTCAATTTCATTTTCAGAATTTGATGGTATTAAAATAGAAAACGTTGTTGCGAATCAATTAATGTCACAAGGATTTAATGAAACAATGGCAAATTATTTAACAAAAGCATCCTATGTTTCTTTATCAGAAATGTTAAATGAAGAGCATAATGTTGCTATGCTAAACCCTTTAAGTAATGATTTGGGAGTGATGCGTCAATCATTGTTATTCAGCGGGTTAGAATCTGTTATTTACAATATAAATAGAAAGAATAATTCTTTAAAATTCTTTGAGTTTGGTAAAACGTACCACAAATTTGGAAGTGAATATTCAGAGCAAAAACATTTAACCTTATTTGTTTCTGGAAATAGAAATATAGATAGTTGGAATGTAACTCAAAAATCTTCTGACTTCTTTTATTTAAAAGGAATTGTTACAACTATATTACAACGTTTAGGAATTAAAAATTTAAAAACAACACCAACAAAAAATGATGTTTTTTCTGAAGGAATTACATTGAGTTTAGGTAAAATTAAATTGGTTGATTTAGGTGTTATTAAACGTTCTATAAATAAAGAATTTGGTATTAAGCAAGAAGTTTTATTTGCCGATTTTAATTGGGAAAATGTATTAAAAGTTGGAGGTAAATCTCAGGTTAAAATTACTAGTTTACCTAAATTCCCAGCGGTAAAACGTGATTTTGCATTGCTTTTAAATAATGAAGTTACTTTTAATGAAATCTACAATTTGGCATTTCAAGCGGAGAAAAGCTTATTAAAAGAAGTCGATTTGTTTGATGTTTATGAAGGGAGTAAGTTAGAGAAAGGAAAAAAATCGTATGCTGTTAGTTTCTTATTGCAGGATGAGAATAAAACGTTAAATGATAAACAAATAGATAAAATAATGCAAAAATTGCAACAAACATTTGAAAAAAATGTTGGAGCAATTTTGAGATAATCAAGTTTTTTTTCATCTAAAAATTAAATTGTCACATTGAGCCTGTCGAAGTATTTTCAAATTAGAACAACTCAAAAAGTCTTCGACAGGCTCAGACTGACGGTACAGTTCTAATCAAAATTAAGTGAATGTCACACTGAGCTTGTCGAAGTGTTTTTTTGGTTGAAACAAATTAAAATATGATACTAAAATAAAACTTCATCCCTTTTGAAAACTCAGTAAAGACGGACAATTATTTTAAATATAATAAATTAAATTCTTGAATATATTTTTTATAATTTTGCACAAACATTATTAAATGTATAAAAGTATCATTCGCCCTTTATTTTTTCTTTTCGATCCTGAAAAAATTCACCATTTTACATTTTCATTAATTAAAATTCTTTCTAAAATTCCTGGTATTCCATTTATTTTTAGAAGTTTATTTAAAATTGAGGATAAAAAACTAGAAAGAAAACTTTTTGGATTAACCTTTAATAATCCGGTTGGGTTGGCTGCTGGATTTGATAAAAATGCGGTTTTATACAATGAATTGACAAATTTCGGATTTGGTTTTATTGAAATAGGAACCGTAACACCGAAAGCGCAAGAAGGAAACCCTAAAAAGAGAGTTTTTCGTTTAAAAGCTGATAATGGATTAATTAACCGAATGGGCTTTAATAACAATGGATTAGAGGCTTTAATAGAAAAATTGAAGGAGAATAAGGGAAAGGTATTAATAGGAGGGAATATTGGTAAAAATACCGTTACAATGCCCGAAAATTATACAAAAGATTATTTAGAGTGTTTTGCAGCTTTGCATCCATATGTAGATTATTTTGTGTTGAATGTAAGTTGTCCAAACGTTGGAAGTCACGCAAAATTGACCGATAAGGATTATTTAATTGAATTAATTACAGCAGTTCAAAATTCAAATAAAACATTTAACAAACAAAAACCAATTTTATTAAAAATTGCGCCGGATTTAAATGAAATTCAGTTAGATGAAATCATTGAAATTGTTGCAGAAACAAAAATAGATGGAATTATTGCTTCAAATACTTCTGTTAATAGAGAAGGGTTGAAAGCTTCAAAAGAACAATTAGAAGCTATAGGAAATGGAGGTTTAAGCGGAAAACCAATTGAAGAAAGAAGTACAAAAGTGATTAAGTATTTAGCAGATAAATCCAATAAAGCTTTTCCAATTATTGGAGTTGGCGGGATTCATTCTGCAGAAGATGCTCTTGAAAAAATTAATGCTGGAGCAGATTTAGTTCAGATATATACAGGTTTTATTTATGAAGGACCAGCTTTGGTTAAAAAGATTAACAAGGCAATTTTGAAGCAATTAGTTTAATTAATTTGTAATTCCATTACAAAATCATCCATTATAAAGCCGTTACCAATATCCATTTCAACTTCGTTTTTAATTTTAAAATTTAACTTTTGATACCATTTTATAGAATTGCTATTGTTTTTATTAACTGTTAGCCAAATTGTTTCCATCCCTTTTTCTTTGGCTAATTTTATGGTAAAATCTATCAATTGTTTGCCATAACCGGCACCTCTTTCATTTTGATTTATGTAAATTTTACTAATCATCATTTTTTTTGATTCACTATTTGAAATTAAACCAAGGTAGCCAATAGGTTTATTGTTTTCAGAAATTAAAAAATATTCATAGCCATTTTCTAATTGGTTACTGATAGCATTAAAACTTTGAAATTTAGCTAACATATAATCAACCTGATTTTGACCTATAATCGGAACATAGTGGTCGTTCCAAATTTTATGGGCTAATTGAGCAGTTATTTCTATATCATTAGTATTAGTTACTTTATGAATCATATTTTAGGCTAAAAAATTATAGTGTAAAGTTAATTTATTTCAATAAAATGATGCTATTTTATTCTTAATTGTATTTGTATATTTGGCTTTATGAATAAGGTAAAACTTATAGAATGTCCAAGGGATGCAATGCAAGGCATAAAATCACATTTTATAGCTACAGACGCAAAAGCACAATATATTAATGCATTACTAAGAGTAGGGTTTGATACTATCGATTTTGGAAGTTTTGTATCTCCCAAGGCGATTCCTCAAATGCGTGATACTGCGGATGTGCTTTCTAAACTTGACCTGAGCAGAACTGAAAGTAAATTATTGGCAATTGTTGCAAACGTGCGTGGGGCTGAAGATGCTTCTAAATTTGAAGAAATTGATTATTTGGGCTATCCTTTTTCAATTTCAGAAAACTTTCAAATGCGGAATACAGGTAAAACTATTTCAGAATCTATTATAATTTTGGATAAAATTTTAGCAATTGCTTCTAAAACAAATAAAGAAGTTGTTGCGTATTTATCCATGGGATTTGGAAATCCTTATGGTGATCCATGGAATGTTGAAATTGTTTCTGAATGGACCGATAAACTTTCAAAAATGGGGGTCAAAATTTTGTCATTATCCGATACTATTGGAAGTTCAAATCCTGAAATTATAACGTATCTTTTTTCAAATTTAATTCCAAAGTATTCAAATATGGAGTTTGGAGCTCATTTGCACACCACACCAACAACTTGGTTTGAAAAAGTTGATGCAGCTTATAAATCAGGTTGTAACCGATTTGATGGAGCCATTAAAGGTTATGGTGGATGCCCAATGGCAACCGATGAACTTACCGGAAATATGCCAACCGAAAAGTTGATTTCTTACTTCAATCAACAAAAAGCTGATACAAATATTAATGCTATGAGCTTTGAAAGTGCCTATAATGAAGCACTGAAAATATTTTAAATTTTTAAAAATTAACAAGTTAATTAGTTTCGATTTTATGAAAATATGACATATGTCATACTATTTATAATTATTCTAAATAAGACTTTGTTATGTAATTGTTGTTACATACATTTGCATTGTTATTTAAAACAAGTCTAAATAAAAATAAGTTAAAAAATGAGAAATTTAAAATTACTATTTGTAGCAATATTAGTAAGTAATATTGGATATTCACAGGGAAATACTGGTGATACCTATCAAAATTCAGCAAGCAGAATATTAAGTACTAACTTAGGAAAAGCAATTACAATTGGTGGATATGGCCAAATTGATTATAACGAACCAGATGGTTCAAAAGCTGGAAATATAGATGTTCACAGATTAGTGATATTATTTGGTTATAATTTTAATGAAAAAGTAAGTTTTTTAACTGAAATTGAATACGAACATGTAAAAGAAGTATATGTTGAACAGGCATTTGTAAAATATAAAGCAAACGAAAATTTAAATGTTTTAGCAGGATTAATGTTGGTACCAATGGGAATTATTAATGAATTTCACGAACCAACAACTTATTATGGGGTGGAACGTCCAAATGTAGATAAATATATAGTTCCTACTACCTGGAGAGAATTAGGAGTTGGTATTTCAGGTAATATTGACAATGCATCTTTAAAATACCAAGCTTATTTGTTTAATGGATTTAAATCTTTTGCTGGAGGAGAAGGAGTTTTAAGAGGTTCTGATGGATTAAGAAAAGGACGTCAAAAAGGTGCGGAATCCGTAGTTAATTCACCTAATTTTTCTACAAAATTAGATTATTATGGAATATTAGGGCTTCGTTTGGGTGTTTCTGGTTATTTTGGTAAAACTCAAACAGATGATAGTTCTATTGAAGATAGTACGGTTGGTGTTTCTATGATAGGATTAGATGCGCGTTACAAATACAATAATTTAGAGTTGAGAGGTCAATATATTACTACAAGTTTATCTGATACAGATAAGTATAATGCTTTAACAGGTAAAGATTTAGGGTCTAAAATGAATGGTTTTTATGGAGAGATAGCTTATAATTTCGATTTAAAAGGCGTAGAAAAATTAACACCTTTTTTACGATATGAAAAACATAATACACATGCGGATACTGAAGGATCTTTAATTGCAAATGAAGCCTATGATAGAGATGAATTAATTTTCGGATTGAATTATAAAGTTGCGCAAGGTGCTGCATTTAAAGTTGATTATCAATTAATGAATAATGCTGTTTCAGGAAGTAATACTTCTAAGCAATTTAATGCAGGTATTGGAATTTGGTTTTAAAAAATTAGTATTGAAAAGAGGCTCAAATTATTTAATAGCCATAAATTTTTATAGAGCCTCTTTAAATATTAAAAATTTTAGTTGTTTGTCAAACTGAGCCTGTCGAAGTTTAGAATAATTAGATATTAGCTAAAATATTTCGACAAGCTCAATATGACAGAGCAATCATTTTACAAACAATCTAGTTAAATATTAAAAATTTCAGTAATATTACATTTCAATAAAATGAAAAAAATAGCATTCATATCAATAATAGTTTTTTTAGTATCAAGTTTTACAGTTTCTAAACGTGTAGATGCTTTGATACAGAAAGAAATAAAAAATGTTTTTGATGTTGAAGCTTATAAACAGGAAATAATTGAAATTCCTTTAGACATTACTGAAACCTTACCATCACAAATTACTGATACAAATTTTTTTAAAATTAATAATGAAAATGATATATTAGGTTATTACTATATTGGTAAAGCCTATGGTAAAGCAGCTTATTTTGATTTTATTGTTATTTTTGACAAAGATTTAGTGATATCAAAAACAAAAATATTAGTTTATAGAGAAGATCACGGAGGAGAGGTTGGAAGTAAGCGTTGGTTAAAACAATTTATTGGTAAAACCAAAGAGCAACATTTAATATATCAAAAGGATATTGCAGCAATATCCGGAGCAACAATTTCTGCTAAATCAATGACAAGTGAGGTTAATAAATTGCTAAAAACAGTTTCAATTTTATACAATAAACAATTAATTTAATGGAATTTCACGGTTTAATTCATCAATTTCCCAAAGAAATAAAAATAGTAATACTTGCTTTTATAATTGTGCTAAGTATAGGGTTTTATGGTGGTTTAAGTTTTGTAAGAAATACAACTTCAATGAGTTCAGCAGGAGTAGAATCTCATTATTTAGGAAATGAGGAAGACGAAGATGCTGAAATAATGAAATTCAAAAAGAGTGAATCTGAAATTTTAACAATTGTACACAACCACATTCTTTCTTTAAGTGTAATTTTCTTTTTATTAGCATTAATACTGTCAACAACATCTATCAATAAAAAGTTTAAATATTTTTTAATGATTGAACCGTTTTTTTCAGTTGTGCTAACCTTTGGAGGTATTTATTTACTATGGAGCGGTGTTACATGGTTTAAATATATAGTAATTCTATCGGGTGTTCTAATGACGTTTAGTTTTATAGCCGCCACACTTTCAATTATATATCAACTACTATTTTATAAAAAAGTTAAGAATTAAATAATTTTAACTTATTAAATTAAAAAGTGTAAATTTGCTCGCAATTAATTACTAAGTTGATTGCACTATGATTTCACACACTTCAAAGTTTGTAGGAGAAGGTTTAACCTACGATGACGTATTACTAATTCCTGCATATTCAGAAATATTACCACGCGATGTTAATATTCAAACTAAATTTTCAAAAAATATTACTTTAAATGTTCCAATTGTATCAGCTGCAATGGATACTGTTACTGAATCTGAAATGGCAATTGCTATGGCGCGAGAAGGTGGTATTGGTGTGTTGCATAAAAACATGTCCATTGAAAAACAGGCCAATGAAGTTAAGAAAGTAAAGCGTTCAGAATCTGGAATGATTATAGAACCAATTACCATTACCAAAGAAGGAACTGTTTTAGATGCAAAAAGTTTAATGCGTGAATATGGTATTGGAGGGATTCCTGTTATTAATAATGAAGGAACCCTTATTGGAATTGTTACCAATAGAGATTTACGTTTTGAAGGTGATAATGCACGTAAAATTGAAGAAATTATGACCACTAAAGATTTAGTAACTGTTGCAGTTGGTACTTCTTTAAAACAAGCCGAAGAGATTTTACAAAATAATAAAATTGAAAAACTGCCCGTTGTTGATGATAATTATAAATTGGTTGGTTTAATTACATATAGAGATATTATTAAAGTAAGTGAAAACCCTTATGCAAATAAGGATACTTTTGGTCGATTAAGAGTTGCTGCGGCAATTGGTGTTACAGGTGATGCATTGGATAGAGCAGAAGCACTTATTTCAGCTGGTGTTGATGCATTAATTATTGATACAGCGCACGGACATACGAAAGGAGTAGTTTCAGTTTTAAAAGAAGTAAAAAGTAAATTTCCCGATACAGATGTTATTGTTGGAAATATAGCAACTGGAGAAGCAGCAAAATATTTAGTTGAGGCTGGTGCCGATGCGGTAAAAGTTGGAATTGGGCCAGGATCTATTTGTACTACTCGTGTAGTTGCAGGAGTAGGTTTTCCTCAATTATCGGCAATTTTAGATGTTGCAGAAGCTTTAAAAGGTAGTGGTATTCCTGTGATTGCAGATGGTGGGATTAGATATACAGGAGATATTCCAAAAGCGATAGCTGCTGGAGCAGATACCGTAATGTTAGGTTCTCTTTTAGCAGGTACTAAAGAATCTCCTGGTGAAACTATTATTTTTGAAGGAAGAAAATTTAAATCTTATAGAGGAATGGGATCTGTGGAAGCAATGAAGCATGGTTCAAAAGATAGATATTTTCAAGATGTTGAAGATGATTTTAAAAAATTAGTTCCTGAAGGAATTGTTGGAAGAGTTCCATATAAAGGTGAATTATATGAAACGATGCATCAGTTTATTGGTGGTTTACGTGCTGGAATGGGATATTGTGGATCTAAAGACATAACAGGTCAAAAGGAAGCTAAGTTTGTTAAAATAACTTCTGCTGGTATGCGTGAGAGTCATCCACATAATGTTACAATTACAAAAGAAGCACCAAATTATTCGAGGTAATCTTGTTTATAAAATATTTAAAGCCGAAAAGTAATTTTCGGCTTTTTTTGTGTTAATAAACTTTTACTAAAAGTTTTAGCTTTTCGACAAAAACTTAAGACAGGCTCAGCTAAATGTGACATTGGTTTTACCTTAATTAGAGTTCATAAGTCGGTTTGAGCACTACGACCTTTCAACAAAGCTCAGAGCAGGCTCAACAGTCAGTCTGAGCTTGTCGAAGACTTTTTTAGTTAACTATGTAAGTTTAACATTAATAAAACACTTCGACCCTTCGGCAAAGCTCAGGACAGGCTCAGCTCAGTGTGACATTTGTTTTATATTAATTATAGTTCAATAGTCAGTCTGAGCCTGTCGAAGACTTTTTGATTGGCTCTATTTTAAAAATACTTTGACAAGCTCAGTGCGACATTAAGTAACAAAGTCAGTCTGAGCCTGTCGAAGACTTTTTTATTATTTATAATTTTTTGGTACTTTATTAATCGATATTAGTCTTCAGAAGACTTTTTATTTTGCGTATAATTTTTTGATAAATTCACTAAATTATTCCAATTCTCATTTATTAAAGCTTCCTTCTTTTTTCTACTCCATCCTTTTAACTGTTTTTCTTTTTTAATTGCTTCATCTGAAGTTGTAAACTGTTCAAACCATACTAACTCATTAGGTCTTCTTGAGAAAGTATATGTGTATATGTTTTTATTGGAATTATGTTCTAGTAAACGACGTTCAAGATTATTAGTAACTCCAATGTAAAAGGAAGCATCAGAACATTTTAAAATATAAACATAGAATAATCTCATAGTATTTTTTTAATTAACACTTCGACAGGCTCAGTGTGACAATTTCGTTTTAATGAGTAAACATGAGTAGTGTCAGGCTGAGTTTGTCGAAGACTTCTGGAAAACGATTTAATTCTAACTTCATAAAACACTTCGACCCTTAGGCAAAGCTCGGGACAGGCTCAGCTCAATGTGACATTAGTTTTACTATTTAAAGCACAATAATTAGTTTGACCCTGTCAAAGACTTTTAGGTTATACTATATTATCAACTTCAATAAAACACTTCGACCCTTCGGCAAAGCTCAGGACAGGCTCAGCTGAGTGTGACATCCGTTTTATATTATTTAAAGATATACAGTCAGTCTGAGCCTGTCGAAGACTTTTTGATTAATTCTATTTTATTGAAACTCAATAGTAAGTAATAGTCAGTTGATGGCTTTATTATTTGAACTATTATGAAAACACTTCGACAAGCTCAGTGTGACAATCGTTTTATAAAAATTATTGCTCAATAATCAGTCTAGCCACTTAGAAAAACTCAGTGTGACTTTACATTTTCCCATCAATAAAATCCATCATGGCTTTCTCTGCAGCAATCGTTTTATTGTAAATATCTTTAGCTCGTTTTAAAATTTCATCAGCAAAAGTTCTGTCTTTTATATCTTTAGCATTGATGCGGACATTAAAATAAGCCCCAATAACAGCAGTTCTTGCACATAAAATACCAACACCAGCATCAGATAAGGAGCTTTGAAGCCCTTCTTTTAACATCGCTTGCATCACTTCCATAGAATTGTATGCAGTTTCCATTACTTCAAAAGGAATTTCTGTAGCATATTTAGTAGCATTTTCAATAGCTTCTTTTCGAGCCTCAATTTCTTCATTGTTAGATTTTGGCATTCTAAATCCTTCAATTATTTTATTAAACGAATTGGTATCTTCATCTACTAAAAACAATAATTTATTTTTATAAGATTGGCCTTTTACTGCCCAGTCTGAATAAAATTCCCATTTATCGTCCCATCCAGCTTTGTGCGATGAAAGGTTTGCAACCATTGTACCTAATGAAACTCCCAATGCTCCAACATAGGCAGCAATAGACCCCCCGCCAGGAGCCATAGATTCTCCGGCTGTTTCTTCTGCGAAACCTGTAACTGTAAAATCTACTAATTTCTTGGTATCATCTTTTAATAAATATTCAATTATTTTTTCTTCTGGATTAAATGGTTTTAGGTCATCTAATCCTAAAGATTTTACCGCAATTTTAATTTTTTCTTCTTCTGAAATTCCTAAAGAACGTTGTTGCTTTCTTAAAAAATAATCTCCTGCATCTAACATTGCTTGTAACGGAATTAGTCCAATTAACTCGGAACCTGTAACTCGTAATCCTCTTTTAGTAGCTGCTTTTACAGTTTCATCAAAAGCAACATGCATAGATGTAATGTTAATATTTGTTAGGTTGTAGGAAATTTGAGCAATTCCATATTCTTCAATATACCAACCTATTCCTTTCACAGCTTTTAATTTACCTGGAATACGAACAGGTTCACCATTTTTATCCAATACTTTTTTACCGGACACACCATTTTCATATTTCACTCTGCCAGCTTCACGAATATCAAATGCAATGGCATTGGCTCTTCTTGTTGAAGTGGTATTTAAATTTACATTATAGGCAATTAAAAAATCACGTGCTGAAATTGCTGTGGCACCTGATTTTGAAACACTTTCATTGAATTCAGCAGGACCAAAATCTGGTTTCCATTCAGGATTTACCAATTTTTGTTTTAAACCTTCATATTCTCCAGAACGGCAACTTGCTAAATTTTTTCTTTTGTCTTCTTTTGCAGCTATTTCGTAAAAATAACCAGGAATACCTAATTCTTTTCCAACACGTTCTCCTAATTTATGAGCATATACAGCAGCTTCTTCTAATGTAATATTTGAAATTGGTACCAACGGACAAACATCTGTTGCTCCAAAACGAGGATGTTCCCCAGTATGTTTACTCATATCAATTAATTCCGAAGCCTTTTTAATAAGTCTAAATGCAGCTTCAATTACATTGTCAGGCTCACCAACAAAAGTAATAACTGTTCTATTGGTTGCTTTTCCAGGATCGATATCTAATAATTTTACACCTTCAACGGTTTCAACTACTGAAGCGATTGCTTTTATTTTTGATGAATCACGTCCTTCACTAATATTTGGAACGCATTCTATTAATTGTTTGTTCATTGCTATTATTAATTTGGTATTCAAATTTAGGTAGTTATTTTGAATTTGATTGTTACTATATCAAAATAAATACTGCATATATTAACTATTGTGTGATTAAGTTTTACTTTTACTTGAAGTGTTGATGAGTTGTTTATACGCTTTGCTAATTAAAAAGTCGAAATATCCTTAAGAACGTCACTTCGAGTGATTTTTGAAAAAAATTGTATCGAGAAGTGTTGATGAGTTCTCGATACGTTTCACTACTTGAACTGACGAATTAGCTTTATTACCGTCACTTCGAGTGATTTTTGAAGGGAATTATATCGAGAAGTGTTGATAAGTTCTCGATACGCTACGCTACTCGAACTGACGAATTAGTGTTAATAACGTCCCTTCGAGTGATTTTTGAAAAAAATTATATCGAGAAGTGTTTTGAAACTAATTTATGATGAAAAAAAGCTATGTATATATTCTTAAATGTTCAGATAATACTTATTATACTGGAGTTACTAGTAATTTGAATAATAGAGTAAACAAACATCAATCAGGTTTTTATAAAAACAGTTATACACATCAAAGAAGACCAGTGGAATTAGTTTTTTATGCTGAGTTTACAGATATTACTATTGCAATTGAAAAAGAAAAACAACTAAAAAAGTGGTCTAAAGCAAAAAAAGAAGCTTTAATTAATAATGAATATGATAGTTTAATTAATTTAGCAAAAAAGAAGTTCAAAAAGTAAAGGGTTCTCGATACGCTGCGCTACTCGAACTGACGAAATACCGTTTATAAAGTCACTTCGAGTGATTTTTGAAGAAAATAATATCGAGAAGTGTTGATGAGTT
>NZ_FZNX01000001.1:1005329-1009735 GCF_900188355.1 Lutibacter flavus | reverse complement strand
GTTTCATTACTCGAACTGACGAAATAGCGTTTATAAAGTCACTTCGAGTGAATTTTGAAGAAAATAATATCGAAAAGTGTTGATGAGTTCTCGATACGCTACGCTACTCGAACTGACGAAATTTTAAATAGAATTAGTAATAGAAGTATCAGTGTGAAAATTAAAGTAAAAGAATAAAATGAAAAAAGTATTAATTACAGGAATGGCTGGTTTTATAGGTCATCATTTAGCTAAATTATTAGTTGCGTCTGGTTATGAGGTGGTTGGATTGGATAGTAATAATGATTATTACGATGTAAACCTAAAATTAGCACGATTAACTGATTTTGGTTTTAATACTGCTGACATTGAATATAATAGGCTATTAAAAATTAAAAATAATTCATTTATTAAATTAGATTTAACTGATTTAGAAAATATAAAACAACTTTTTAAAGAACAACAGTTTAATTATGTGGTAAATTTGGCCGCTCAGGCTGGAGTCCGTTATTCACTTGAAAACCCGCATTCATATGTGGATAGTAATATCACAGGTTTTTTAAATATTTTAGAAAGCTGTAGAGCATATCCGGTAGAACATTTGGTATTTGCTTCATCAAGTTCTGTTTATGGATTAAGTGAAGAAATTCCTTTTCACGAAGATAATTGCACGGATCATCCTTTAGCAATGTATGCAGCAAGTAAAAAAGCGAATGAAATGATGGCGCATTCTTACGCCAATTTATACAATATTCCTTGTACAGGATTACGGTTTTTTACGGTATATGGACCTTGGGGTAGACCAGATATGGCTTTGCATATTTTTACGAAAGCGATGGTTGAAGATAATGAGTTTGAAGTTTTTAACAATGGAAACATGAGTAGAGATTTTACCTATGTTGGTGATATAGTTGAAAGTGTTAAGCGCTTATTGCCATTAGCACCACAAAAAAATAACCCGGCATTTAATCCTAAAAAGCCAACTTCATCAAAAAGTTCAAAACCATACCAGTTATTTAATATAGGAAATAATAGTCCGGTTGCTTTAATGGATTTTATTAAGGCAATTGAAAAAGCGTTGAATAAAAAAGGAAAGATAGTTTTTAAACCAATGCAGCCTGGAGATGTACAATCTACCTATGCAAATGTGGAAAGTTTATTTAATTATATAAATTTTAAACCCGAAACTAATTTAGAAGATGGGGTTAAAGCTTTTGTGGACAAGTATTTGGAATTGAATAAGGGAAGTTAAAATGCATTATGAGCACTTCGACAAGCTCAGTGTGACATTTGTTTTGATTAAAGTTCGGTTGTCAGTCTGAGCCTGTCGAAGACTTTTTAATTCGTTCTAATTTGTTTGAACATTATTAGTCAGTCTTAGCCTGTCAAAGACTTTTAGTAAAACGATTTCAATTCTAACTTCATAAAACACTTCGTAAACCCAGTGTGGCATTTGTTTGATTAAAGTTCGGTTGTCAGTTTTAGTATTTCTAAGATTTTTGGTAAAATGCATCCAGGAAACTTAGAATACTTCAAGTTTAGAACGTTTTACATGTTTTATTTATCTATGAATTTGTTCTTGCATTTAGGGTTTATGCTTTCTAATAAAGGCATTTTTCATAAAAAAAGTTAATTTAATATTTTCTATATTTAGAAACTAAATATTTATAAATATGTATAGAATGTTACTATTGATTCTTTTTACGTTGGTTTCTTGTGGACAAAACAGATCCGAAGATATTGAACCGATAAATTCAAATATCAATCCCATTGTGAATCCAAACCCAAATACAGAATTAAGTTATTTAGCACTTGGAGACAGTTACACTATTGGCGAAAGTGTTGGTTCCAACGATCGTTGGCCGGTAAAACTAGCACTATTATTAAAAAAAGCAGGGTATAATTATACACAACCTAAAATTATAGCAAAAACTGGTTGGACAGCAGGTCAGTTGAAAGCCGCTATTAATGATGCCAACATTCAACAAAAATATAATTTGGTAACTCTTCTAATTGGAGTGAATGATCAATATAGAGGGCTTAGTGTGGAAAGTTTTAGAACTGAATATATAGAGGTTTTAAATAAAGCGATTGACTTAGCATATAATGACCCTAAAAACGTACTGGTTGTTTCAATTCCTGATTGGGGAGTGAGTCCTTTTGCGAAAAATAGAAATCGAGCTGAAATAAGTGAACAAATTGATTTATTTAATAAGGTAAAAAGAGAAGAAACAACTAAAAGGCAAGTACGTTTTATTGATATTACTGGAATTTCAAGACAAGCATTAAACAATGATTTGTACATAGCAAGTGATGGGTTGCATTTTTCAGGGGCAATGTACCAACTTTGGGCGGAAGAAATTATAAATAGAAGTTTTTAAGAATCATTTTATATGAATTTATTTGAAAAAAAAGCATTAGAATTAGATCAAAAAGATTCCTTAGCTCATTTCAAAAATCGCTTTGTAAACGATTCTAATTTAATCTATCTTGATGGAAATTCTTTAGGTAAATTACCAAAGGCTACCATTGCAGCCAGCGCTAGTTTACTTGAAAATCAATGGGGGAATCGCTTAATAAGAAGTTGGAATGAGGAATGGATTGATCTTTCTAATGTTATCTCCAAGAAAATTGCAAAATTAGTAGGAGCGCAGCCTGATGAAATTTTTGTAGGAGATACCACTTCTTTAAATTTATACAAATTGGTGTATGCGGCATTAGAATTTGGGAAAGGAAAAGAGAAAATAATAACTGATGCCTTAAATTTTCCATCTGATTTGTATGTGCTTGAAGGGCTCGTAAACCAACACTTTAAAAAGCATCAAATTGAAATTGTAGGAGATTCTAATGATGTTTTGATAGAGAATGAAGCTATAAATAAGCAATTAGATTTGAATACGGCATTGTTGACATTAAGTTTGGTTACTTATAAAAGTTCTTTTATGTACAATATGAAAGAAATAAATGAACTTGCGCATGCTAAAAATAGTTTGGTATTATGGGATCTGTCGCACGCCGTTGGTGCTGTTCCAATTGATTTAAACAAAAGCAATGCAGATTTAGCAGTTGGCTGTACTTATAAATATTTAAATGGAGGTCCAGGTGCTCCTGCGTTTTTATATGTGAAAAAATCGTTACAGGAGAAATTGAGAAACCCTATATGGTCATGGTTTAGTCATGAAAAACCATTTGACTTTAATTTAAATTACCAACCAGGAGAAGGTATTCATAAATTTGCGGTTAGTACCCCATCCATTCTTTCATTAGCACCTGTTGATCAGGGGGTTTCTGTTGTTTTAGATGCGGGTATGGAAAACTTACGTATTAAAAGTGTAGCTCAAAGTAGTTTCTTGCTAGCATTAATTGAAGAGGAATTAATTCCTCTAGGTTTTAAAATAGCATCTCCGTTAGAAAGTGAAAAAAGAGGTTCTCATATAGCTATTCAACATTCGGAAGGGTATAGAATTAACCAAGCAATGATTCAGCCAAAAGTGGGAGCTAAAATCATTATTCCAGATTTTAGACCACCAAATAACATACGATTAGGAATAGCTCCTTTATACATTACTTATATGGATTTATACGAGGCTGTTCAGCGGATAAAAAATATTGTAGAGTTTAAAGAGTATGAGAAATACAGTAAAAAAAAGGCATTAGTGACTTAATTATTCAAAGATTTCCGGATGTTAGAAATAAAGGAGAGCGGCATGCTGAATGCGACACACGGTGTCTATCGAAGGTTCTAGTTTGGGTTTCGATAGTCAGTCTGAGTAATTCGACTAAGCTTAGTACAAGCCTGTCGAAGACTTTTGACAAACCGATTTCAATTCTAACTTCTTAAAACACTTCGACAAGCTCAGTGTGACTTTCGTTTTGATTAGAGTTTATCTGTCAGTCTGAGCACTTCGACAAGCTCAGTACAGGCCTGTCGAAGACTTTTTAATTCGTTCAAATATGTTTGGGTTTTAATAGTCAGTCTGAGAACTTCGATAGGCCCAATTCGACTGGCATCTTTTAAACACGTATTACAAGCAGGTGATACAGCATCAAGACCGATATGACTGAACTAACACGCTTTATATATTAAAAAATAATTCAGGAATCCTTAAAACACTACAACTGGCAAGGTTTTTATTAACAATTGTTACTATTTATTGTCAAACAAAATCAAAATAAACCAAATAAAAGTTGAAATATTATATTTGATATCCTACTTTTACTCTATAAATTGAAAACGATTGGCGGGAACTGATCGGGATTTTTTTAGAAAATACAACTCAATAATCAGGGGTCCTAACCTAAAATTATTGAGTTTTTTTATGCTTTTATTCGTTTATTTTCATTCCATCACTTCGAGTGATTTTCGATAGAAAATTGTATCGAAAAGTATTTGTTGTATTTCTTAATATATTATCCTACCCTAACAG
>NZ_FZNX01000001.1:419753-1004998 GCF_900188355.1 Lutibacter flavus | reverse complement strand
AATATATTGTCCTACTCGAACAGCCGAAATGCTAAAACAACCGTCACTTCGAGTGATTTTCCTTAGAAAATTGTATCGAGAAGTATTTATTACGGTTCTCGATACAATTTTAAAGTACTATGTTTTAGTTTTAAATTAAATTTCAGAAACTTTAAAATCACTCGAACTGACAATGATTTTGGTGTTGATAATAGGTAAAAGCAGTAGATTTTTCCCAAAAAACTAGTTCTAATAAAATTACAATTATGTTTTAATTCGTTAAAAAACAGACTAATATAGTTTTTTTATTTTGTGAAATAACAGAACAAAATTTAATTTTCTACCTAACAAAGTGACTAGAAAGTATAAAAGAGTTAAAATAATAACGATAAAAGGCTACATTTTTATGTTTTTTAAATGTTAAAAAAAGATACTAATAAACTTTTTATTTATTAAGTAGTTTAGGAGAGGAATACTAATAGTTTAGAGGATTTATTAGTATAGATTGACTAATTTATTAAATAGTTATAGAACTTTATACTAATAAAATAGCTTGGTTTTTAAACATAAAAAAACCCAAGCTGCGGGAACAGCTCGGGATTTTCTTAAAAAATACAACTCAATAATCGGGGTCCTAACCGGTAGTGATTTTGTATTTCATAATTTCCAGCATATCTCTTAATTTAGCACCAGGTCTAAAATTCATATGCGCTTTTTTAACAGAGGCTGCACTTACATTTTCAGCCAATTCTTCACCATTTGATCTAACACCTACTTGAAGATTTCCCAAACCGCCAAGTTGCACTACTTTACCTTGTTTTAGTTCATCAATAATGTTATGCTCTAAAGCACGCAGTACTGCGTAACAATCCGATTCACGAACCGTACATTGGTTAGACACTAAATATGCAAGTCTTTCAAAATCAATCACTCCTTGAGAGATCGCTTTTGCATAATACTTGTTTACCGCGTTTACGTCTTGCGGATTGCGACGTTCCATTGGTTTAATAGTAACCATAATAAAAAAAATATTTACCTGCTTCTTCGTTGAAGCATTGAAACAAAATTAATTAGAAATAAAGTTTTAAAGTTTATTTAATAAATTTAGTTAATAACATTTTATTGTTAAAAAGTTTATTAATTGTGTGTGAAAATCGATTAATATTTGAAGAATTTAAAAATATGTTGTTAATTTTTTAAACTATGCTAATGATTTATAACGTAAGATTATTTCAATTGAATTGATTTTTTAGGCTGGAAAAAGCTCGGTAAAGTATACTGTTTTATTGATATAAATTAATAATGTGGTAACAAAAAATCATTAATTCCTAATATGATTTAATTTTTAATTCCAACAACTATAATGTATATTTACCCCTATAGAAAAAGTAACCCCTAATAAAACTTATTCTAAACCCTATTAATGAAGGACAATATTATAGATACCGATGATTGGTTATTTGAAATAACTCCAAAAAATAAACTCCTTAGTTTAAATTTAAAAGAAGTTTGGCAATACCGTGATTTGTTAATGTTATTTGTAAAACGTGATGTTGTTACTGTATACAAGCAAACTATTTTAGGTCCGTTGTGGTATTTAATTCAACCTTTATTTACATCAGTAATATTTACATTAATATTTAATAACGTAGCCAATATTTCAACAGGAAGTGTACCTCCTTTTTTGTTTAATTTGGCAGGAATAACTATTTGGAATTACTTTAAAGAGTGTTTAACAGCAACTTCTAATACATTTACATCCAATGCAGGTATTTTTGGAAAAGTATATTTTCCAAGAATTATTATGCCATTTTCAATTGTAATTTCCAATTTATTAAAGTTTGGGATACAATTATTCATATTTATTGCGTTTTTTATTTATTACTATGTAAATGGAGCATCCATAAGTTTAAATAAATTTACATTTTTATTCCCTTTTATGGTACTAATTATGGGAATGTTAGGTTTAGGATTAGGAATGATTATTTCATCTATGGTTACAAAATACAGAGATTTAAAAATATTGATTGGTTTTGGTATGCAGTTATTAATGTATATTTCTGCAGTGATGTATCCAGTTTCATTTTTTGTTGAGAAATTACCAAAATATGCTTGGATAGTTGAGTATAACCCATTGTCTTTTGTTATTGAAACCGTTCGATTTATGTTGTTGAATACTGGGAAATTTAATATTTCAATGTTTATATATGCCATTTCAATAACCGTAATAATATTAATTTCAGGAATTGTTATATTTAACAGAGCGGAAAAGAATTTTATTGACACTGTTTAGGTTTCAAATAAAGGGATGAAAATTATTGATAATAAATATTAATTTAGGTCATTCTCAGCTTGACTGCGAATCTTATAGATTATAATAATAAATACAATTGAAAAATACCATTCTAAAAATAGAAAACCTCAGTAAACAATACCGGTTAGGTAATGTTGGTACAGGAACTATTAGCCATGATTTAAACAGGTGGTGGCATAAAGTTAGAGGTAAGGAAGATCCTTTTTTAAAAATAGGAGAAGTAAATGACCGCGCAACAAAAGGAACATCTGATTATGTTTGGGCATTAAAAGACATTAATTTTGAAGTTAAACAAGGGGAAGTTTTAGGCATAATAGGAAAAAATGGTGCCGGAAAATCAACTTTGTTAAAAATATTGTCTAAAGTAACTGGTCCAACAACTGGGAGTATTAAAAGTAGAGGGCGTATTGCATCTTTATTGGAAGTTGGTACAGGGTTTCATCCAGAACTTACAGGAAGAGAAAATATCTATTTAAATGGCGCTATTTTAGGAATGACCAAAGCTGAAATTAATGCAAAATTAGATGAAATAGTAGAGTTTTCAGGTTGTGAACGCTATATAGATACGCCTGTAAAGCGTTACAGTAGTGGTATGACAGTTCGTTTGGCATTTTCAGTAGCTGCTTTTTTAGAACCTGATATTTTAGTTATAGATGAGGTTTTGGCAGTTGGTGATGCAGAGTTCCAAAAAAAAGCCATTGGAAAAATGCAGGATATTAGCAAAGGGGAAGGAAGAACTGTGCTGTTTGTGAGTCATAACATGGATGCTGTTTTAAGGTTATGTAATACGGCAATACTTTTAAAGAACGGTGAAATCGTTAAACATGGATTAACTACCGAAATTGTTGAATTTTATTTAAATTCAGAATTTGGAACTTCTTCTATAAAAGAATGGAATGATGCTCAAAATGGCAATAGTGTTGCAAAAATTAAATATGTTAAAGCACACGATAAGGATTTTATTCGTAAAGAAAATTTTTTAATCACAGAAGAAATTGGTATAACAATGTGTTATATTGCCGTTGAAGGTAAGAAGAAAATACATTCAGCATTTAATTTCTATAATAGTAGTGGTGTAAATATTTTTGATACTCATGAGAATAATACAGATCTTTATTTTGAAAAAAAGGATAAGGGGATTTATGAAACGACTGTTTGGATACCAAAAAATATTTTATCTGAAGGAATCATTATTGTTGGGGTTGCTTTAGTTACGCATGACCCATTTGAAATTCATTTTCACCAAAGGGAAGCTATCGTATTTAATATGATTGACAATATTTCAAATAGCCCTACAAGAGGTGAATATGTTGGCGATTTACCAGGAATTATTAGACCTTTATTAAAATGGCAATCAGTAAAAATAAAATTATAGATGTTTAAATTTAGATCAACTCCTTCTGATGAGGAGGTTCAAGTAAATATAAAATCAATAGATGCAGGTCATCATCAGGTAACATACAAAGGTATAAAAGCTATTAGATGCCCTTTTGACTATGTGATTTACCAAATGATAATTAGTGAAGTAAAGCCCGATTTAGTTATTGAAATAGGAACTAGATTCGGAGGCGGAGCTCTTTACATAGCGGATTTAATGGATAGTTTAGGAAATGGAGAAGTTCATGCAATTGATATTGTAGATAATATCAATCCTTTAGTTAAACAACACAAACGGATTAATTTTTTTTTAGATGGATGGTTAAATTATGATATCAACTTAACAAAAAAATTCAAAAAAATTTTAGTTATAGAAGATGCGTCTCACATGTATAAAGACACTATGGGAGCTTTAAATAAATTTTATGATATTGTTTCTAAGGATTCGTATTTTATAGTTGAAGATGGAATTATTAACGAATTAGGTCTAGAAAAAAAATATAATGGAGGACCACTTAAAGCAATTAGAGAGTTCTTACCAGTTCATCCAGAATATATTGTAGATAGAAAATGGTGCGATATGTTTGGTAAAAATGCAACATTCAATGTGAATGGATATTTAAAGAAAATAATATAGTTATTTTAACAATGAGAATAAAAATATAAAATTAAAGTGAGATTAAAAAAGCCAATTCGGAATAAATATATTTCATCAGGTGAAAGATTAGAGTTTTATGATTTTTCAAATGTTACTATTGAGCATTTGCATCGGTATGCTATTGCAAATGATTTTGTAAAAAGCAAAGTAGTTTTAGATATTGCTTCAGGAGAAGGTTATGGATCTAATATTTTATCTACTACTGCAGCTCAGGTAATAGGTGTGGATATTGATATTGAATCAATCAAAAACGCCAATAAAAAGTATGCTAAAAATAATTTAAAATATATTTTAGGCAGTGCTGACAATATTCCTTTAGAATCAAATTCCATAGATATAGTGGTTAGTTTTGAAACTATTGAGCATCACGATAAGCATGAAGAAATGATGTTGGAAATAAAAAGGGTTTTAAAACAAGAAGGTATTTTAATAATGTCTTCTCCGGATAAAAAATATTATACTGATTTGAGTGGTCAAATAAATCCATTTCATATAAAAGAATTATATTTTGAAGAATTTAAAACATTGGTAAATAATTATTTCAATAAAACAACTTTTTTATTTCAAAAAGCATATAATTTTAATTCATTTGTTTCTGAACAAAATAATTTTGACATAACAATTTACTCTGGTGATAATACAAAGATTGAAGAAACAATAAATCAACCTTTGTATAATATTGTTATAGCATCGGATATTGCTGAAATAAGAATAAAACCTTCCTTTTTCAATGGGAAAAACATAACAGATTTATATTTTCAGAAACTTTTTAAAGAAAAATTACAAATTATTCATGAAACAATTTCATTTAGAATTGGAAAGATTATTGTTTTCCCGTTTTTTTATATCAAAAAAATAATGAGGAAAATAAATAGAGATAAAGCTCTAAATAATTAGTAATAATAAAAGAATAAAGTTGAAAAATAGTAGTCCTTTAGTTTCAATAATTGTACCTAATTACAATCATTCTAAATACTTAAAACAGCGTTTGGATAGTGTTTTTAAACAATCTTATGAAAACTTTGAGGTTATATTATTGGATGATTGCAGTACAGATAATAGCCGAGAAATACTAACTAAATATGCTAAAAATACAAAAGTAAGCCATTGTATTTTTAACAGTTCAAATTCAGGAAATACATTTATACAATGGAACAAAGGAATTTCATTAGCGAAAGGAGAATATGTATGGATAGCAGAATCAGATGATTTTTGTGAATTAAATTTTTTAGAGTCTGTATTGGAACCAATGCTTAATAATCATGAAATTGTTCTTTCATATTGTCAATCTTATAGAGTAAATAAAAACGGAATAGTTACGGGCTCTTGGTTAAATCATACTGAGGATTTAGATAGTCAGTTGTTTTTATCAAATTTCACAATGTATGGGAATGAATTTATAGAACGGTTTTTGATTTATAAAAATATTATACCGAATGCAAGTGCTGCAGTAATTAAAAAGAAAGCACTCGATAAATTAGGGAGTAAAAATATAATTTCAAAGTTAAGGTATTGTGGGGATTGGGTTTTATATTTTAAACTAATTGCAAATAATGAAATTAGTTACTCAGCTAAGTTGTTAAATAATTTTAGGTACCATAGTGGAAGTGTAATAGCGAAAGCCAATAAGAAGGAAAATAGAATTACAATTATTGATATTGATAATGTAATGAAAAAAAAGGTTTTAAAGTTTTTAAGGTCTCAAAACCTATCAAATTTTAAAAAAATAGTAAAAATAAATAAAGGAATTATCAATAAACTAAAATATAAAAAAGCCATATTGTTAATTAGAAATGGTGGAAAAGTGAAAGGTTTTATACTTTTGGGAACTGTTTTGGATGTGTTTTTAAAAAACTATAAATTTAAAAATAATTTGAGAATAAAACTTTTAAGATTATTTAAATTAAAAACAAATTAATGATTTCAATTGTTATCTGTTCAAAAGCCAAAAAGATTAACAGTAATTTATCTGAAAACATAAAAAGTACGGTAGGTTGTGAGTATGAATTAATTGTAATTGATAATTCTAAAAACCGGTATTCTATTTTTGAAGCTTATAATATTGGTATTGAAAAAAGTAAGGGTTTATTTTTATGTTTTATTCATGACGATGTGTTGTTTCATACCCAAAAATGGGGAATAAAAATTAACGAAATATTTCAATCCGATAATAAAATTGGACTTATTGGTATTGCAGGGGCAAAAATGAAAACCAAAATGCCTTCAGCTTGGTGGGATTGTGAAGAGAAATATAGAGTAATTAATATTTTACAGCATTTTCCAAATAAAATAATGGAGCATTGGAGTACGGGTTTTGCAAACCAGTTATTAGAAGAAGTTGTTGTAATAGATGGCGTTTTTATGGCTTGGCGTAAAGATGATGAAATTAAATTTAATGAAAAATTACATGGATTTCATAATTACGATTTAAATTTAGCATTTGAGTGTAAGCGTTTTAACTATAAAATTGTAGTAACAAATCAAATTTTGTTAGAGCATTTTTCTAAAGGAAATTTAGATAAATCTTGGTATGAATCTACTATTAAATTGCATAATTTTTATAAAAACAGATTACCTCTTAAAGTAATTGAAATTACAGAAAACACTAAATTTCAATTGATTGAATTCAAAAATGGAGTTAAATTTTTAAATAAATTAATTGATTTAGGATTAATTGTAAATGCTATTAAAATTTGGGGACAGTTAATTTTTGTCAAACCGATAAGTAAATATCATATTAATTTTATAAAAAATATTTTAAAAATATGATTGCAATTGTAATTCAATACTACAAATACACTTTTTTTGAAGAAACACTTCAATCATTTGAACATCAAAAAGATAAACGATTTAATGCTTATCTTGCTGATGTTCAAAGTCTAAAAAAATCCATTGCAATTATTGGGAAATATATATAAATATTGAATTTATGGTTATGTGTGAATTAAACAATATAATAATAATAATAGATTTTTCAATTTTTATAAAAGAACTTATTAAATATGATAAAACTCTCAGCCATTTTTTTGTCTAATACAGTTACTGATTTAATCTATGAAACAACTATTAACAGTATAACGACACTTAAAAACTCTGAAAAGTTTGGTGAAGAGTTTGGCTTAGAAATTATTCTAGTTGAAAGTAACAAAGAATATTATAAAAATTATGAGTTTTCAATTGATATAAAAGTTATCATACCAGATGAAGAGTTTGGCTTTCATAAATTTTTGAATATTGGTATAGAAACTGCTTCAGGTGATTATATTGCCCTATGTAATAACGATCTGATTTTTTATGAAAATTGGTTTGCTGAAATCATAAAAGTAAAAAAAAAACACCCTGAGATTTTATCATTTTCACCATATGATGAAACTTCAAATAAGATCAATAAAGAGAAAATAGAACTAAATAATTTTGTTTTAGGTTATGAAATACAAAAAGAAATGACAGGTTGGTGTTTTATTGTTGATACTACTATTTTTAATAAAATTAAAAAATTTGATGAAAGATTTAAATTTTATTATGCGGACAATGATTATGCTATGTGTCTTATAAAATATAATATAAAGCATGCCTTGGTTTGTAAATCAAAAGTTAGACATCTTGATGGGGTTGTTACAAAAGAGATGAAAAATAATGATGAATTTATTATAAATAAAATTAATTTAAACAATAAAGAACTTCCAGAGTATGTTAGAAAGAATAAGGGATATTGGGAGCTAAAAGATGATAAAATGTCTGAAGGAGTAATAAAATTTCATAAAAAATGGGGAAGTTTAAATATGATAAAATATAAGTTTAAGATTATTAAAATACTGGAAAGATATAATTTAAGTTTTTTAAATAAATACATTTTAACTACATCTAATATCTTCTCATTAAAAATAAAGAAATAATGCGAACAATTCCAAATCCTGAAAAATTTAAAAATTCAAAAATTCAAAATAATTTTCATCGAATTGTTATACCTGTTTATATTCCAGATTCGGATGTCACATATTTTTCTAATTTATTTGAGATTTTTAAGGTAAGTATTCAATCTCTTTTAAAAACTACAGATGCATCAGAAACGGTAATTACAATAATCAATAATAATTGTAAAAAAGAAGTTTCAGATTATATAGATTGTCTTTTGTTAGAGGCAAAAATTGACAAGCATGTGAAATTAGCTACAAATTACGGCAAAGTATACACAATTTTATCAGAAGCAAAAGGTTGTTATGAGCCTTATATAACAATTGCTGATGCTGATGTGTTTTATTTTAATAATTGGGAAGATGAAGTATTTAAAGTTTTTAATAACTTTACTAATATAGGAGTTGTGAGTCCAGTTCCGTCTCCTCATTTAGTTGATTATCATAATTCATCTTATATAATTAAAAATTTATTTAAATTAAAAAAAGGAAATATTATTAATTCAAAATCATTCGCACTTTTTAAACAAGGCATTAGCAACAATCCTAACTTTTTTAAAAAGAAAAATTATGATTGTTTAGATTTGCACTATTATTTAGAGAAGAATAATGTGAAATCTTGCTTGGGGGCTACTCATTTTATTGCAACATATAATTCAAGAATATTCAAGGATCTTCCATTAAATAAGCCTAAATATACTTTTAAAATGGGAGATGAAGGAGTATTTATAGATAAGTTTATTGATAAATTTGGTTATGGAAGACTTTCAACTAATAATGCGTTTGCTTACCATCTTGGTCATTCTATTCCAAAATGGTGTGAAAGTTATGAGTTTTTAAAAATTGAAAGAAAAAATTTAAAACCAAATTCAAGAACATATAATCTTAATAGACAATCAATCATTTTAAGATATTTTTATAGTGGAATGTATAAGATTTTAAAAAAAATGAAATGGTTAAAAATATTTTAAAAGTTAATTAAACAATATGAAATTTAAAAAAAGTTTAAAGAAAGTATTAAAATATTTAGGTTATGATTTTGTAAAATTAAATGGTAAATTAGGCTACGGAACAAAAGAAAATGAACTTGTTAAACTTTTAAATGAAGTAAATACAGACCTTATAATTGATATAGGAGCAAATAAAGGTCAGTTTGGAAAAGAAATTTATTCGTATGGGTATAAAAATAAAATAATTTCAATAGAACCTTTGTCAATTGTTTATGAAAAATTAGTTGAAAACTCAAAACCTTTTCCTTTATGGACTATTTATGAAAAATGTTGTATGGGTAATGAAGAAAAAGAAGTTGAAATTAATATTTCTAATTTAATAGGAAATAGTTCTATTTTAGATATAAAAAATACTAAATATAATGTACCAAATAGTCATTATGTTAAAAAAGAAATATCCAAGCAAATAACATTAGTTACTTTAAATAAAAATGAAATAATTAAACAAGCTAAAAATGTATTTATAAAAATGGATATTCAAGGCTATGAACATATGGTTTTATCCAAAGTTAAGGAAGTTAACTATAACATTGTTGGTTTTTATTTAGAGCTTTCTTTAGTAAATTTATACGAAGGGCAAAAGGATTACTTAGAGATATGCAATCAATTAAAAAAATTAGATTATGATTTAGTATATATAAATCCTGAATATATTAATTCAGGAAGAATGGTTCAATTTAATGGTTTATTTTTACATAAATCATTAAGCTTTACCAGCTAAAAGTATTAAAAAAAGTAAATTGTTTATAGTTTTTAAGAATGACAAAAATACTACTCTGTTTTGGAACACGACCTGAAGCCATAAAAATGGCTCCAGTTTATTTTGAATTATTGAAAAATAAATTTGAGGTAAAAGTTTGTGTAACAGCACAACATAGAGAAATGTTAGATCAGGTCCTTAATTTTTTTGAAATTATTCCAGATTATGATTTAAATTTAATGCGTAAGAACCAAAGTTTAAATGAATTGTTTGCCAGTATATTAAAGTCTATTGATACTGTGCTATCAAATGAAACGTTCAACTTGGTTTTGGTTCATGGAGATACAACAACTTCAACTGCCGTCTCTTTGGCTGCCTTTCATAAAGGAATAAAAGTAGGACATATAGAGGCTGGTTTACGTACCTATAATAAAAAATCTCCATTCCCTGAAGAATTAAATAGGCAATTAACAGGGCGTATTGCTAACATTCATTTTTCACCAACAGACAATGCTGCAAAAAATTTATTGCAAGAAGGTGTTTCTAAATCTGATATTATTATTACAGGTAATACAGTAATTGACGCTTTGTTTTTAACATTGCAAAAGATTAAAGAGGGGTATATTACTTCTAGTATAAAACAATTAAAAGCAAAGTTGGATTTAACTAAAAAATTAGTTTTAGTTACAGGCCACAGAAGAGAAAGTTTTGGGACTGGGTTTGAAAACATTTGTAATGCAATACTTGAGATTTCTAAAATTAAAAATGTAGAAATTGTATATCCGGTACACTTAAATCCAAATGTTCAAAAAATAGTTTTTGAAATTCTCTCAGATAAAGAAAATATACATTTAATTAATCCTTTAGATTATCCTTCTTTTGTTTGGTTAATGAGTAAATCTTGCATAATAATTTCAGATTCTGGAGGTATACAGGAAGAAGCACCATCATTAAAAATACCTGTTATAGTGACAAGAGAAACCACTGAAAGAGATGAAGGAATTAAGGAAGGTTTTTCATTTTTAGTAGGAACAGATGCTAAAAAAATTGTAGCAAAAGTTACTGAGTTATTAAATTTTGCACCTAATTTGGTTGATAAAAGTAATCCATATGGAAAAGGAAATGCTTCAAAAATTATTGTTGATTTTATGAAAATTAATAGAGATTTATGACAACTAAAAAAATACTAATAGTCGTAGATTCAATTGATGTTAATGATAGCAGTGGTTCAAAAGCAAATGTTTCTTTAATTCTTAATTTAAGAGAGGTTGGTTTTAAATTAAAAGTATACCATTATTCCCGAAAAAAAATTCATCTAGAAAATATTAAATGTGTTCAAATTCCAGAGAAAAAATGGAGTTTATTATATTTTTTAAGTAGATCTCAAAGAGTTCTTCAAAGAACATTTAATATTAACTTAGCTAAATTTATTGAGAAAATATTTGGGTTTTCTTTTACGTTTTTTAATGACTGTAACAGTATATTACATTCTTTAGAAAGAGAAAAAGACTTTAACCCAGATTGGGTTTTAACACTAAGTAAAGCCGCAAGTTTTAGACCCCATAAAGCTATTCTTAAAATGCCACATTGGCATTCGAAATGGTTAGCTTATATTCATGACCCTTACCCAATGCATAGTTATCCAAGGCCATATGATTGGGTTGAACCAGGACATCAATTTAAAAGAGATTTTTTCCTTAAAATTGTAGAGAAGTCAAAATATTTAGTTTATCCAAGCAAACTTCTAGCTGAATGGATGGGGGGGTATTACAAAAATCAAAAAGGTAAAGAAATAATTATTCCACATCAAATAGCAAGACAAAATGTAAATGATAACTTACTTCCGAGTTATTTTAATATTAATAATTTTAACTTGTTTCATGCTGGTAACTTGATGAGCACAAGAAACCCTATTTTTCTAATAAAGGCTTTTGAACTTTTTTTAGAAAAAAATCCAAAGGCAAAAGAACATTCACATCTTATTTTTGTAGGTAATAAATCATCTTTTGATAATTTCATTATTGAAAAACAGAAAAAGATTCCACAACTAATATTGAGTGACGGATATGTACCATTTGATACAGTTATTACAATGCAACATAATGCATCCGTAAATATTATATTGGAGGCATTAGGTAGTATTAGTCCCTTTTTACCGGGAAAATTTCCACATTGTATTCAAGCAAAAAAGACATTGCTTCTGTTAGGACCATATTATAGCGAATGTAGACGATTGTTGGGAAAGGAATACCCCTATTGGAGCACTATTGATAATGTTAATAAAATTGAATTACATCTCACTAACATTTATTTAATTTGGTTAAAAAATCGCAAAAATTTAATTTTAGATAGAAAAGATTTAATAGATTATCTTTCTGGTAAATATCTACTAAAAATAATAAATGATTTAACAGAATAAAAATGATTACACTTGTTTTTACATATAAAAATCGTTCAATTCAAATTGTTGAAAAATGTTTAAACTCATTACAATATCAATCTAATATTAATTTTCAAGTTATATTAGTAAATTATGGGAGTGAACAATTAATTACTAAAGATTTGGAATTTCTTATTAAATCATATTCTTTTATTAATTATTTTAGCTGTCCAGCATCTAAACAATTGTGGAATAAGTCTAAAGCTATTAATATTGCATTAAAGAATTGCAATACTCCTTATTTTTTTGTTGGAGATATTGACATGATTTTTAAAGAAGACTTTATTGAATATTTGAATTTTTTTAAAAATGAAAATGGAGCCATATATTTTCAGGTAGGCTTTTTAAACAAAGAAGAATCTAAATTGGATAAACCTTTTGAAAAATATTCAATAAAACATTTATCTAATAGAGAGGCAACAGGTATGACATTATACCCAACCAAACTTTTAAAATTTTTAAATGGGTATGATGAATTTTATCATGGTTGGGGAGCTGAAGATACTGATGTACATTGTAGATTATTGAATGCAAATTTTGACTTGAAATTTTATAATGAGAAAGTTTTAATTTTACATCAGTGGCATTCAAGAATTTATCGTTTTGCTACAAGTAAAGAACCATTTCATTCTAGTTTAGAAAAAATAAATAACCAATACCTTAAAAATGTTATTCAAAAAAAAAGTATAAAAGCAAATACTAATTTTGAATGGGGGAAAATTCCAAAAGCTCAAATTTTTTCAAAGTTAAATTCTAAAGAAGTTATATTAACAAATCAAAAAAGTGAGATTGATGCTTTGTTATATGGAATTTTTGATAACTATAAAGGACTAAACTTAATATTGATAATTGGGATACATCCTAAATATAAGTCAATTAAAAATAAAGTTAAAAAAATATTAGGTATGAATTTTCATACATTTTATGAATTACAAACAATAAACAATTTTATTTTAGGAACTATTATAGCTCATTATAGAAATTCTTATTATGAATATGAATGGGATAAAGAGGGTAATGCTATTAAATTATCAATTTCAATGTGTTAATTTTATTTTACTATAATATTTAAAACGGGCAAACATCCATTAATCCCTTTTGTAATGATTTAATAACTTCTACGTTGATTAAAATACTTTTTTGTTCAATTAAGCGTATTAATTCTTTTTTTGTTTTTTTTTCTTCAAATTTTGTACTTGAAATATTTGAAATCTTTACAGATTCAAAATAATCATGGAATTTAATATCATCCCCAAAAAGGTTATTAGAAAATTTGACCCAAACAGCAGGAATATTATAAGAATGAGAAACGATAATTCCATGTAAAGATGAGGAAATAATAGTTTCACAACTACATATTTCATTAATTACAGCTTCTACAGAATTATTCAATAAATTAATAATTTTAATTGAAGGGGTATCAATGTACCAATTCAATACCAATTCATAATCAACATAATGTGGGATTATTCCAATTTTATATATTTTTTTTTCATAAGATGAATAAAAATTTGGTAAAAGTAATGCTGGATCACCATAAACTTCAGGTATTGAATAGCCTTTTTTCAAAAGTATTTTTCTACTTATAGGTCCTCTTATAGCAAGAAATGATGCATTTAATATATTTGTATTTTTATCAATCAATCCACTACCCCAGACAATACTTTTTTTGTCTACGTGCGGTAAAATGCTACCTACAGTAAAGTAAACTTTAGTAAAGTATTGAAATAATTTTCTTTTTTTTGGTTGTATAAACCTTACTTCTTTCTGACAAATTTTTTTTATCAAATATGGACCAATAATATCTCCAAAATTTTCTTGCTTTTTATTTTCAAATTTAATTGATGACCACCAAAAAAGAGGAATTGTTTTTCTAGATACAAACATATATTAATAAAATAATTGTTAAAATTAAATTCTTTTGCAATTTATTATATTTTTTGGTAGATGAATTGAATATAGTACTTTTAAATAAATATTTTAAAATGATAAAAAAAACATTCATTATTGCAGAAATAGCACAAGCACATGATGGAAACATAACCGAAGTTCATAATTATATAGATGCTTTATCTAAAACAGGTATTGATATTATAAAATTTCAAACGCATATAGCGGTTGCCGAAAGTAGTATTTATGAACCATTTAGAATAAAATTTTCTGAAAGAGATAAAACACGTTTTGATTATTGGAAACGAATGGAGTTTTCCTTTGAACAATGGGTTGAAATTAAGGAACATTGCAATCAAGTTGGGATAGAATTTATGAGCTCCCCATTTAGTAATGCGGCAGTAGATTTACTTGAAAAAGTTGGAGTGAAACGATATAAAGTAGGTTCGGGTGAAGTTTCAAATTTTTTACTTTTAGAAAAATTAGCTCAAACTAAAAAGCCAATTATTGTTTCAACTGGAATGAGTTCATATGATGAACTTGATAAAACAGCTCAATTTTTAAGGGCTAGAAATATTTCTTTTTCTTTGTTACAATGTACAACTAGTTATCCAACCGTTTCTAATCAATGGGGCTTAAATGTAATTGAAGAATTAAAGAAAAGATATCAAGTGCCTATAGGTTTTTCAGATCATTCTTCATCTATTGAGGCGTGTATTGCAGCTGTAGTTTTGGGTGCTGAAATTATTGAATTTCATGCAGTATTTGACAAAAATTCAAAAGGGCCTGATGCTAAGTCATCTTTAACTATAAATGAGATTAGTCAATTGGTAAAGGCTGTTAGGAATATTGAAAACGCTATTAAAAAACCAGTGAATAAGAATAAAAATGAGCTATTTCATGATTTAAAACAAATTTTTGAAAAATCGTTGGCTGTAAATAAAAATTTAAAAGAAGGTCATATCCTTTCTTTTAATGATTTAGAAGCTAAAAAGCCAAAAGGATATGGAATTTCTGCAGATAAATTTGAATTAATAATTGGCAAGAAATTATTGCGAAATATGAAGCAATGGGAATTTTTAAATATGAATGATATTGAATGATTTTATTGATATAGTTGGGTTTATTTGTAGCAAAATTATTCATTAAATTAGAATTCAATCCTTTTGTTTCAAGCAGTTCATTAGATTTGAGAGGATTTAAATTAAAATAAACTCTTGTCAAATTCACTTTCGCCCTTATTAATTTTTAACTACTTTTAAAAACTCATAAAATATTCAAATGACAAAGAGAAAAATATGTGTTGTTATTACGGCCAGGCCATCATATAGTAGAATAAAATCTGCTTTGGTTGCTATTAAAAGGCATTCTAAATTAGAATTGCAATTGGTTGTTGCAGGTTCAGCTTTATTAGGAAGGTATGGTAATGCTGTGGATTATATTGTAAATGATGGTTTTAAGGTAGATGAAAAGGTATTTATGGTTTTGGAAGGAGAAAACCCAACCGCCATGGCTAAAACAACTGGATTGGGAGTTATGGAATTGAGCAATGTATTTTATAAATTAAAGCCAGATGCAGTAGTTACCATAGCGGATCGATTTGAAACTATTGCTACTTCAATAGCGGCTGCTTATCAAAATATTCCATTAGTACATATACAGGGTGGTGAAGTGACAGGAAATATTGATGAGAAAGTAAGGCATGCAAATACCAAATTAGCAGATATTCATTTAGTAGCTTCAGAAGATGCAAGAAATAGAGTTATAAAATTAGGTGAAAATCCTGAAATGGTTATCAACACCGGTTGCCCATCTATAGATTTAGCAAAAGAAGTTTTACAAAATTCAGCATTAGACTTCAATCCAATTACAAAATATGGAGGTGTTGGGAATGAAATATTTTGGAAAGAGGGCTACTTAATAGTGATGCAGCATCCAGTAACCAATGAATATAAACAAGCAAAGAAGGATGTAACAGAAACTTTAATAGCGATAGACTCGTTAGACATTCCTACTTTTTGGTTTTGGCCAAATGTTGATTCCGGCTCTGATGGAACATCGTCTGGAATAAGAACTTATAGAGAACTAAAACAACCAAAAAACATTCGTTTTTTTAAAAATATGGAACCTAATGATTTTTTAAAATTATTGGTAAATTCAAAATGTTTGATAGGTAATTCAAGTGTTGGAATAAGAGAATGTTCCTATTTAGGAGTACCTGTTGTAAATATTGGCTCAAGGCAATATAGGAGACAACGAGGAGAAAATGTACTGGATGTAATTTATGATAAAGAACAAATTATTAATGGAATTAAGGAATGTTTAAAATTTAAAATAATAGCAAAAGGAACAATTTATGGGGATGGTACAGCAGGTATTAAAATAGCTGATGCATTAGCTTCATTGCCTTTACATTACCACAAAACAATTGAATATTAATGAAGATTTTAGGGATTATACCAGCACGACGAGGGTCTAAAGGAGTTGCTAAAAAAAATAGCAAGTTATTGAAAGGAAAACCATTAATAAGTTATACAATTGAGGCTGCTTTAAACTCTAAATTAGTTACAGATATTATTGTAAGTTCAGATAATGAAGCTATTTTAGCAATAGCCAATAGTTATAAAAATATTAAAGTAGTAAAACGACCAAAAGAGTTGGCTACTGATGAAAGTCCTACTATTTCAACTGTCATTCATGCAATTGAATTTTTAAAAGAAAATGGAAATGAATATGATGCGATCTGTTTATTACAACCTACCAATCCATTTAGAACATCTTCTTTTATTGATGAGGCTATTTTAAAATTTGAAGAGACACAAAAAGATTGTTTAGTTTCTGTTCTTGAAGTTCCTCACCAATTTAATCCACATTGGGTATTTGAAAAAAAAAATAATGGAAATATAGAAATAAGTACTGGAGATAAAGAAATAATAACGAGAAGACAAGAATTACCAAAATGTTATTATAGAGATGGGGCTATTTATTTAACAAAAATGAGTGTTTTACAAAATAGGAAATCGTTTTTTGGTGAAAAGTTAGGCTTTATTGTATCAGATTCTACATTTCATGTAAATATTGATTCCCTAGATGATTGGTTGAAAGCTGAAAAGATGATAATAAAATTAGGTATTTAAATGCTATTTAATTCTATTCCTTTTTTAGTGTTTTTGCCAATTGTTTTTTGTTTATATTGGTTGGTACTAAATAATAAGCTTACAGGTCAAAATCTACTTCTTTTAATTGCAAGCTATGTATTTTATGGTTGGTGGGACTATCGTTTTTTAGGATTAATTGTTTTAAGTACACTTGTGGATTTCGTTGTAGGTTTATTAATGAATAGATTCCATAAAGAAAAAATTAGAAAAAGGTTACTTTGGTTAAGTTTACTTTTTAATTTGGGTTTGTTAGGTGTTTTTAAATACTTTAATTTTTTTATAGAAAGTTGGGTTGAGGCAATTAAATATTTTGGCTTTAAAAGTGATGTAAGTTCTTTAAATATTATACTTCCAGTAGGAATTTCTTTTTACACTTTTCAAACTTTAAGTTATACTATTGATGTATATAATAAAAAAATAAAACCGACTTTTAATTTGATTGATTTTGCCGCATTTGTCTCATTTTTTCCACAGTTGGTTGCTGGGCCCATTGAAAGAGCATCACAATTATTACCTCAATTTAAAATCAAAAGAACTTTTGATTTTACTGTTGTTAAAAGTGGAATTCATCTAATTGTATGGGGGTTATTTCAAAAAATGGTAATTGCTGATAGTTGTGCAACCTATACAAATGCAATTTTTAGTAATTATGAAAATTTGAATAGTCTTTCTTTATTAATGGGGGGTTTTTATTTTGCTTTTCAGATATATGGAGATTTTGCGGGTTATTCGAATTTAGCAATTGGTATTGCTAGAATGTTTGGTTTTAATTTAATGATAAATTTTAATTATCCTTATTTTTCTAGAGATGTAGCTGAATTTTGGAGACGATGGCATATTTCACTGACAACTTGGTTTCGTGATTATGTATATATTCCTTTAGGTGGTTCGCGAGGATCAAAACAACAACAAATAAGAAACGTATTTATTGTTTTTTTTGTAAGTGGATTATGGCATGGTGCAAATTGGACATTTCTTATTTGGGGAGGATTACACGCCTTATTCTTCACTCCTTTGTTGGTTTTAAATTTGAACAAAAAAAATACAACTACGATTGTTACAAATAAGGGCTTACCAAACCCTAAAGAAATAATTCAAATTGTTGGTACGTTTAGTCTGGTAAGTTTTTCCTGGATCTTTTTTAGATCAAAAAATTTATCAGAAAGTTTTAAATATATTAATGGATTGTTTACAAATTTCAATTTTAAAATAGAATATTTATCAATTGAAAGATATAATATTGAACTACTTTTATTAATAAGCGTTTTTTTAATTATTGAATGGGTTAATAGAAATAATGAACATCCCATTTCTGGAAAGTTATCATATATAAAAATGACTGGAATTATTTTAATGATTTTAGTTTTTGGAGTGTATTCTGATCATCAAAATTTCATATATTTTCAATTTTAATGAAAAAATTTTTCACATATATCTTTTCAATGTTTTTTATAATAATACTAATGTTATTTCTGTTAGATTATCTATACACTAGTGTTTATGCGAAAAGTATTCCAAGAAATAAAATTTCTTATATTCGTTCATTAAATGAAGAATTTATAGATTATGTTTTTTTAGGATCCTCAAGAGTTCATAATACAATTGATTCTGATGTTATTGAATCAATTACAGGTAAAAAAGTTATAAATTTAGGTATTCAAGGCGCAAAGATAGATGATTACTTATTAATGTTAAAACTTTTAAATAATCAAAAAATTAAAGTGAAAACTGTTTTTATTCAAATTGATTATGTTTTTAATAATGAAGGAACTTCTATGATTTCGAAAAGTTATTTAATGCCTTATATAAGAGATAGTTTAATTTCATCACATATAAAAGAAAGGGATTTAGATTATTATAAATTAAAATTCATTCCCTTTTATAGGTATTTGGTGTACGATTATAAATTGGGGTTTCGTGAGTTTTTTAATTCAATTATTGGAAAAAAACCAAAATTTAATCTTGAGAATGGTTATAATCCATTATTTGGTTCTATAAATACAAACTTAAAATCCAGTTTACCAGATTATATAAAAAAGGACAATAAAATTATTTTAGAAATTAATAAATTTGCCAAAGAACTTAATATAGAAGTAAGTTATTTTATGGCTCCATTTTGTTTTAATACAGCAAATAAAGATTTTAGTTCAAAATTGAAAGAGAAAATACCTAATCTTATTGATTATTCTCAATTGTTTTTAGAGGATACTTATTTTTTTAATTGTAGCCATCTTAATGATAAAGGAGCTAAAGAATTTTCTAAGAGAGTTGCATTTGATATTTTAAAAAAAAACCAAAACAATTAATTGAATAAATTTAAAACATAATACAATTTATTTAAAGATCTTACAAAATATGAAAATATTAGGAATAGTAATTACAGATGGAGTTGGGTACCGAAATTTTATTTTAAGTAATTTTATAAATGAATGCCTTCTTAAATTTGATGAAATTATCATTTACTCGGGGTTACCTAAAAATTGCTTTAATGATATTGATAATCAAAAAATTCAAATTAAAGAGCTTGATATTTTTAGAGAACATAAAGTAAATTGGATTTTCAGAAAACTCAAAGAAGTTGCTCATATGTATTTGCATAGAAGTAGTTATGGAATTAATAATAATTTAGTTAGAGGATATCCAGCAAATAATTCATTAAGATCATTGCAAATTAAATTTATCTATTTAATTGCATATTTTTTTCATTCAGAAAAAAGTATTTGTTTTTATGAAAAATTACAATTTAAATCATTTAATAAAAATAAAATAACTATTGGTTATATGAAATTATTGAGTGAAAACCTGCCAAATAGTATATTTTTCACCCATCAAAGACCTCCTTATTTAGCTCCGTTTTTAGCAGTAGTAAACAAAGTTAATTTGAAATCTATTTCGTTTATTTTTAGTTGGGATAATTTAGCATCAAAAGGTAGAATGTTAGGGAGGTTTGATCACTATTTTGTTTGGAGTAATCTCATGAAAAAGGAAATGCTTCACTTTTATCCATCAACAAAACCGAAAGACATAACAATTGTTGGAACTCCTCAGTTTGAGCCTTATGTTATGAAAGCTTATGCAATTGATAAAATATCTTTTTTTAAAAAATTTGAATTGAATCCAGCTAAAAAAACTATTTGTTATAGTTGTGCAGATGCAGGAATAGGTGGTAATGATCCTGTTCATATTGAATCAATTATTAAATTCATTAAACAAAGCGAACAAGATTTACAGTTATTAGTTAGAACTTCTCCAGCAGAGGACGGAATCAGGTTTAACGATATTAAATTAAAATATCTTGATATTAAATGGAATATTCCTAAATGGAAACTTTCAAGAGCCAACCATGTTGAAACATGGTCTCAAAGAGTGCCTACAAAAGAAGATATTTCAGATTTAAAATCGATTTTAAAATTTTCAGATTTGAATATTAATATGTGTTCTACCATGAGTTTAGATTTTATGTTATTTGACAAGCCAGTTATAAACACAGTATATGGAAATGTGAATAATGGATTGTATGACGATCAAAAGTTTTTAAATTATGATCACTATAAAAAAGTGGTGGAAAGTGGTGCAGTTGTAATAGCTCATAATGAAACTGAGTTATTTTTTGAAATTAATAAAATTTTGGAAAATCCAACATCTAGAGTGGATCAACAAAATAATCTTTTAAAATTACAAATTGGTAAACCTTTAGAAGGAACTAGTGAAAGGATAGCTAATGTTTTATATAAGTTAAGCTCATGAAAAAATCAATAGCTATTATTTGTGAATACAACCTTTTCCCTGAAAGAATTGGAGGGATGGATCGTTTTTTTGTAGCATTTGATAAAACGTTAAGAGGAAAAGGACATTCAGTTCAATGGTTTTTTAAAAAGGTGGAATCTTTCTCTTTTTATGAAAATATATCCATAATTAGTTCTGAGAATAGGAATGTTGAAGGTTATTTTTTAAATTATTGTAAACAAAATAATTTAAAGTTTGATATTGTAATTACTCATTTTTTACAACCAGTTTCCATTTTTTTTAAGAGGGTTAAATTACAAATGAATCCATATATTATTAACATAGATCACAATCCAAGACCTTTAAATGGTTTTCCATTTAAAAAACGATTAAAAAATAAAATTAAAGGAATTTTATTTGGAAAGTATGTAGATAAAATAGTTGGTGTTTCTAAGTATACAGAACAACATGTTTTAAAAAATTTCGGAAAACATTTAAAAAATAAAACAGTAACTATTTATAATGGCATTGCTATTTCTAATTTTAAAAAGCAATTTATTGAAAGGGAAGATGCTCCATTTAAATTTATTGTGATTTCACATTTAAGAGAGTCTAAAGGAATTCAAGATTTATTAGGCGCATTAAATAAATTAAATAACAAAAATAAGAAATCTATAAAAGTGGATATTTATGGTGATGGTACGTATAAAAATAGCTTGTTAGCATTAAAAGAATCTTATAGTTTGGATACTATTGTTGAATTTAAAGGTAATTCACCAAAAATAAATGAATTATTATATCAATATCATTATTTAATTCAGCCAACATATATGGAGTGTTTTAGCTTATCTTTATTAGAAAGTTTAGCAAGTAATGTTCCTGTTATAACAACCACCGTGGGTGGAAACCCTGAGATTATTAAAAATGGCTTCAATGGGTATCTTTTTGAACCTAAGGATACGAATGCATTGGCTAAAATTATCACGAATATTGTAAATCAAGAAAAAACGATTTCAACGAAAGTAAATACATTAATAGAACAGGAATATACCTTAGAAATAATGGTTCAAAATCATTTAAAATTAATTGAATGCATATAGCTTTTTTAACTTCAGAATATCCACATGCTAAAATATCGAATTCAGCTGGTATAGGTACGAGTATTAAAAACTTAGCAGTTACATTGGTTAACAAAGGTAATATAGTTACTGTTTTTATTTATGGTACGGATTGTAATGATGTATTTGAGGATAGTGGCATTATAATTCATAAAATAACCTATAAAAAATATAAATTTTTAAGCTGGTATTTATATAGAAAACAGCTTGAAACCTATATAAATAAAATTATTAAAAATGACCAAATTGATATTTTAGAAGCACCAGATTGGACTGGAATTACGGCTTTTATGAAATTTAAATGTCCGTTATTAATTAGACTCCATGGAACAGATGCTTATTTTTGTAATTTAGAAGGACGAAAACAAAAATGGAAAAATTATTTTTTTGAAAAGAAAGCTTTAAAATCAGCAGATTATATTACTGCTGTAAGTGAATTTACAGCAAAAAAAACAGCTGAAATTTTTAAGCTGCATAAAACTATAAAAGTGATCTATAATGGGATAGATATCCATAATTTTTCTAATTTAAAAGTTGAGGTTGTTAAAAATTCAATTTTATATTTTGGTTCAATGATTAGAAAAAAAGGAGTTTTAGAATTGGCTTACATTTTTAATGAAGTAATTAATAAAAAGCCTTCTTCAAACTTAATTTTAGTAGGAAAGGATGTTATCGATATATTTGAAAAAAAATCAACAGTACAGTTATTTATGAATAGGTTATCTAAGGAAGCAAAGAAAAAAGTAATTTATAAATCTGAAGTGCCTTATTCTGATGTAAAGCAATATATTGCGAATACCAGCGTCATTGTATTACCAAGTTTTGCAGAAGCGTTTCCAATGACTTGGCTAGAAGCAATGTCTATGGAGAAAGCTTTAGTAACTTCAAATATAGGTTGGGCAAACGAATTAATGATCAATGGTAAAACAGGGTTTATGGAAAACCCGAAAGCACATCAATTATATGCGGATAAGATTTTACAACTATTAAATAATCAGAAGTTAAATAGTGCCTTTGGTAAAAAGGCAAAACAACGCATTGAAACTAGTTTTTCACAAGATCTCATTGGGAAACAAAATATTGAATTTTTTAAATCAATTATTAAAGACAAATGATTTTAGTTTTTCATAATAATGATAAAGTGGTTGAAATTTTTGATTATGCAAATAATCAGGAAATTGAAATCGCTTTGGGTTCTATCCAAGAAAGAATGCTTTCAATAGCCTTTAAAAATAAATCTAGATTTATAGGTTGGTGTCACCATAGTTTAAAAGAAGATTTAAATTTATCTGAATGGAATTCTATTTTAAAACATCAATTACTATTAGTTTCTTTTGAAACTTCTGATCATTTTTATATAACTTCTTCCATTGGATATGTTGAAGATACACCGTTTATAAATGTAAATAAAAAGGTTAAATATCCAACCTGGTTAATGTCATCTGATGTAGGTGTTATACATGCTTCTGTGCTTTTGAAATTTGAATATTTATTGAAATATAGATTAACTCTCAATTTGTTTTTAAACAACATAGCAAAGATAGGAATGAAACAAGGTTTGTTGTGCTATTCTAATCCAAGCTTATTAAAAAAATCATTAGAAAACAAGATAATTAGCAAAAAGAACATTTCAACTATTGATTTACTATGGTTTGTAAAATCAAATTATAGATTTAGATGGATATTACTTTACGGGTTAAATCTTTTTATTTATAAAAAAAGATTTATAATATTCCCTTTTTTTAGAGTACTATTTAAAAATCCAATAAGAAATAAAATATCTTTTGATGATTTAAAGCTAAAAGTTTACAGGAAATCAATTTTACCAACTATTGATGTATTAATCCCAACATTAGGAAGGGAAAAATATTTAAAAGAGGTTTTACTAGATTTGACGAAACAAACATTACTCCCTAAAAAAGTGATTATTGTTGAACAAATTCCAAATAAAGGAGAAACAACTAAATTAGATTTTTTAGCACAGAAATGGCCTTTTGAAATTGACTACACACTAATTTATCAATTGGGAGCTTGCAATTCAAGAAATATTGGTTTGCAAAAAGTTTCTTCTGATTGGGTATTTTTTGCGGATGATGATGTTAGATTTGAAGATGATTTATTGAGAAAAGCATTTAACTATATAGATTGTTATGGTGAAAATGCAATAACTATTAGTTGTTTACAAGAGAATAAAGTAATAAAGCAACAAGTTGTTACTCAATCAAGCACTTTTGGATCAGGCACAAGTATTGTTAAATCAAGTATTATAAAGAAAATTAAATTTGATATGGCCTATGAATTTGGTTATGGAGAGGATAGTGATTTTGGTATGCAATTGCGAAATTTAGGAACGGATATTTTATATGTTCCAACTGTTAAAATGTTGCATCTAAAAGCTCCAATTGGAGGTTTTAGATCTGAAATTTATAGAGAATGGGATAAAGAATTGATACAGCCAAAACCTTCACCAACAGTGATGGTTTATAATTTAAAACACGCCACTGAAGAACAAAAACAAAGTTATAAAACTACTTTGTTTTTTAAGTTTTATAGAATTCAGTCTGTTAAAAATCCAATTGAGTATTATAAATTAATGAATAAAATGTGGGTTAAAAGTATCTATTGGGCTAATTTTTTGATAAAACAGTATTCCAATGAAATTTAGCCTTATCATTTGTACTTATCAACGAAGAGATGCCATTGAAAAATTACTAAACTCAATAGCTGATCAAACTTTATATCCCAATGAAATTATTATTGTTGATGGGTCTAAAAATAATGATACTTTGGATTTCATTAAAACTTCAAATTTTAACAATCTACACTATTTTTTAGTTGATAAACAGAATAGAGGATTAACAAAACAGCGAAATTTTGGAATTTTAAAAGTAGGAAAAGTAAATGAAGTGGTTTGTTTTTTAGATGATGATACCATTTTAGATAGCAATTATTTTAAAGAATTAATACAAACTTATATAAAGGAGAAAAATGCTTTAGGTGTTGGGGGTTATATATCAAATGAGGTAGCATGGTCTTCTAATTTTATTAAGAATGGTTATTGCCTAGATGGTTATTGTAGAAATGAAAGTTTGCGTTTTAAATTAAGAAAGAAATTAGGATTAATTGATGAAACATTACCTGGGTATATGCCAATATATTCGCACGGTAGATCTATCGGTTTTTTACCTTCTTCGAATAAAACTTACCCTGTTGATTTTTTTATGGGAGGTGTTTCTTCTTATAAAAAAGAAGTATTTAACACCATTCAATTTTCAACCTATTTTGAAGGTTATGGTTTGTATGAAGATATGGATTTTTGTTTGCGAGCTTCAAAATTAGGACAGTTATATGTAAACACTGCAGCCAAATTAGAACATCATCACGAAGCTGCTGGAAGACCAAATAAATATTGCTATGGTAAAATGGTTGTTAGAAATGGCTGGTATGTATGGAGAGTTAAATATCCAAATCCAGGTATAAAAGCTAAAGTACTATTTCATCTAAATGTAATAGTGCTTTTAAAAATTAGATTTTTGAATAGTTTTTATGGAATTCATAAAAAAGAGGCATTTACTGAAGCATTGGGTAGATTGGTTGGATGGTTTTCATTATTTTTGAATACACCCAAATAAACTATGAAGTTTGTAATAATTACGCACGTTGAACATAAATCAAATGAACTAGGGATTTTTGCTTACGAACCCTATGTTCGTGAAATGAATTTGTGGTTAAAATATGTAGATGAGGTACAAATTGTTGCGCCTCTTTCTAAAGAAGATATTACTTCAATAGAAAGTAACTATCGGTTTAATAAACAGACCTTCAATCAAGTTGGAGATGACGATTTGGAACTAATTAAAATACCTTCCTTTGATATTACTTCAATGAAGAATGGTATCAATGCAATTTTTAAAATCTCTAAAATTTGTTTTCAAATCTACAACGCCATGCAATGGGCAGATCATATTCATTTACGTTGTCCAGGTAATATTGGCTTATTAGGATGTTTTGTTCAAATTTTATTTCCTTCCAAACCAAAAACAGTAAAGTATGCTGGCAATTGGGATCCTAAAAGCAAACAACCGTTAAGTTACCGTTTACAAAAATGGATTGTTAGCAATACTTTTTTAACTAAGAATTGTAATGTGTTGGTTTATGGTAAATGGCCGAAACAAAGTAAGAATATTGTTCCTTTTTTTACAGCAAGTTATTCAGAATTGGAGATTGAAGATATTATGGTAAGGGATATTTCTGGATTTCAAGAACATACGTTTGATCAAGTTTTAAATGACGAAGAACAACGTCAATCCCAGCTTGACTGGGCATCTCATGATATGGAGCACAATGAACAAATCTCCAATCAAGTTGAAGATAACGAAGAACAACGTCATTCACAGCTTGAATGGGGATCTCATGAAGCTGAATTAAACTTTCTATTTGTTGGTGGTTTAACTCCTGGAAAACAGCCTTTATTAAGTGTTCAAGTTATTCATGAATTAAAGAAAAAAGGATATCTAGTAAAATTAGATATGTATGGAGAAGGAATAGAAAGAACTAATTTGACAGAATATATTTTAGATAACTCCCTAGAAAACGAAGTAAGATTACATGGAAATACTTATAAAGAAATCGTTAAAAAAGCCTATAAAGAAGCACATTTTTTATTATTTATATCAAAATCAGAAGGATGGCCAAAAGTAGTAGCAGAGGCTATGTTTTGGGGTTGTTTACCAATTACAAGTGATGTATCTTGCATTTCATATATGTTAGAAAATAATAAAAGAGGATCTATAGTGAATCCAAGTATTAATGAGATTGTTGAAGTTATTGAATCGTATATTCATAACCCTAAAAAATTCGAAGAACAAGTAGATAAAGCGATGGAATGGTCTAGACAATACACTTTGGAAAAGTTTGAAAAAGAAGTAGGGAAGTTGTTGGTTTAAAAACTTCGTTCTCAGCTTGCCTTGGGGGATCTCATTAAAGAGTAGTTAAAATAAACAGAAAGTATTAAAGTCCGACATGACGAAATTAGTTAATGAGCTAAAAGTTATTCAAATCATAGATTCTCTAAATCCTGGAGGAGCTGAAATGATGGCTGTAAATATAGCAAATGGATTAAATAAGATTGGAGTAAATTCTCATTTATGCGTAACTCGTAAAGAAGGTGATTTAAAAAACAGCATAGTAAAAGGTGTTGGTTATTTGTTTTTGAATAAAAAAAGAAGTTTAGATTTAAAAGCAATTTTAAAATTAAATTCATATGCTAAATCTCATCAAATTAATACTATTCATGCCCATTCGTCTTCATTTTTTATTGCTGTACAATTAAAATTGATAAACCCTTTTTTGAATGTTGTTTGGCACGATCATTACGGATCTAGTGAATCTTTAACAAATAGAAAATCAGTTGCTTTAAAAGTTTGTTCTTATTTTTTTAATAGCACTATTGCTGTAAATAAACTATTATTTGATTGGTCTTTAAAGAAATTGAACACTAAAAATAGATTTTATCTGCCGAATTTTGCAACATTAAATAATAGAATTAAAATTGAAACAGTATTAAAAGGGACTAATGGAAAAAGGATAATTTGTTTAGCAAACTTAAGACCTCAAAAAGATCATTTAAACTTATTAAAAGCCATTAAACTTATTGAAAACGATTTAAATAATTGGACCTTACATTTAGTTGGATTGGATTTATATGATGAATATTCAGATAAAATAAAATCTTTTATAAAAGAAGAAGGATTAGAAAACGCTGTATTTTTGTATGGTAGTCGTTTGGATATTTATCATATACTAGAACAAACAACAATAGGGGTATTGAGTTCCAAATCAGAAGGGTTACCAGTATCATTGTTAGAATATGGTTTGGCGTCTTTACCAGTTGTTGTTACAAATGTTGGAGATTGTTCTCAGGTTATAGAACATATGAAAAGTGGTATGATGGTTCATTCAAAAAATGAAAAAGAATTGGCAGATGGTTTGATGTATTTAATTGAAAATGAATTAAATCGTAGCACTTTTGGTAAAATTTTTTTTAATAAGATTAAAACAGAATTTTCAGAAGAAAGTTTTCTGAAAAAATTAATAAAAATTTATCAATTTGATTAGTTTTTCAAAATATACGCGTTTTTATTTAGCCTTATTTCATCTTGTTTTAGGAGTTTTATTATTATCGGGATCTATTACTAAATACTATTCATTATTAATTGTTGTAATAGGTGTTTTCTCAATTTATAAATCTGAGAACAAGTATAATGAAGCCATATTTTGGAGTGCCTATTTAGTTGGAGGTGAAGTGCTTTTTAGAATGGCTGGTAGTATGGTTTTTCATGAATTACCAAAATATTCAGTTTTACTTTTTTTATTTTTTGGACTTTATATTGAGACAAAAAAACATCATATATCTGTAAGTTATTTAATTTACATTTTATTGTTGCTTATTGGAATTGCTTTTGTGGATATTCCTTTTAATGAATCAATTAGAACGGCAATCGCTTTTAATTTAAGTGGACCAGTTTTATTAGGAGTTGCTTCAATTTATTTTTATAAAAGAAAAATAACCTTGTCTACTATTTTGGATGTGTTATTTGTAGCGGGATTACCAATTATTTCTATGTTAAGTTTTTTATATTTTAAAACACCTGATTTTCAAGATATAAGTTTTGGAGGTGCTGCAAATATTATGGCATCTGGAGGTTTTGGTCCCAATCAAGTTGCAACTTTACTAGGATTTGGAGTTTTTATTTTTGCAGTATTTCTGTTTTTTAAAAAGCGCGTATTTTTTGTGCTGTTTGTAGATGTGTTTGTTTTTATATATCTGGTATTTAGAGGGTTAATCACATTTTCTAGAGGAGGCATGTTAACCGCATTTATAGCAATAACATTTTTTGTTTTTTATTATATTGCTGCTTCAAAAGATAAATTTAAAAATATTGTTAAATATGGGGGTATTATTGTATTAAGTGGAGTTGCTCTTTGGATTTATACATCAAATTTAACCGGTGGTATGCTTGAAAACAGATATACCAATAAAAATGCAGCAGGAGTTACTAAAGATGATATTACAACTGGTAGAATAGATTTATTTAAAAGTGAATTGGATAATTTTTATGAACACCCTTTTTTTGGAATTGGTGTTGGAGGTTCAAAATATGAACGGATGGAAGAGCAAGGAATTGTAGCAGCTTCCCATAATGAATTGAGTAGATTATTAAGTGAACATGGTGTGATTGGTTTGGTTATATTAATATTGTTATTAGTTATTCCTTTGAAACATATTTTAAGGCAACCTCTAATTTTTAGAGCTCTTTTAAGCGCATTCTTAGTATTTTGGTTCTTTACTATTAACCATTCTGCAATGAGAGTTGCATTTCCTGCCTTTATATATGGTTTAAGCCTTGTAACAATTGCAAAAGATGAAAAGAATAGTATACATAGGAAATAATTTAACTAAAAAAACAGCATACAATTCTACAATGGCTACATTAACTGAATTGTTACTACAACAAGGATTTTCTGTAACTGTTTCTTCCGATAAATCAAATAAAATATTGAGATTATTTGATATGGTTATATGTGTTCTTAAGAATAGAAATAAAGTAGATGTACTATTAATAGATACTTTTAGTACATTAAATTTTTATTATGCTTTTGTGATTTCTCAATTTGCTCGATTATTAAACATTAAATATATTCCAATTTTGCACGGAGGAAATTTACCTTTTAGAATAGAAAATTCAAAGTTCACGTCTAAGTTAATTTTTAAAAATTCATATAAGAACATATCACCTTCAATATATTTACAAAAAGAGTTTAGTGCTCGAGGATATAAAACTGAGTACATTCCAAATAGTATCCCTATAAAAGAATATAATTTTAAAGAAAGACAGCATTTAAGCCCAAAAATATTATGGGTTAGGGCTTTTGATAAAACATACAATCCTTTATTAGCTGTTAAAGTATTGAATTTAGTAAAAAAACAATTCGAAAACGCAAAATTATGTATGGTTGGTCCAACTAAGGATGGTACTTTTGAGGAAGTTCAATTATTGGTTGATAAATTAAATTTGACTGAAAACATCAAATTTACGGGGGTTCTTAAAAAAGAAGATTGGCATCAACTTTCAAATGAATATGATATCTTTATAAATACTACAAATATAGATAATATGCCAGTGAGTCTGCTTGAAGCGATGGCTTTAGGACTGCCAATAATTTCAACAAATGTTGGAGGTATTCCGTATTTGATTAAGAATAAAGAAAATGGAATTTTAGTTTCTGCGAATGATGAACAAGAAATGGCAAATGCTATTATTAATATTTTAAATAATCCGGATGAAGCGAATCGATTATCTTTATCAGCTCGTTTATTTTCAGAACAATTTGATATAGAAAAAATCAAAGTTCAATGGTACAATCTTTTGAAATAAATTATTAATGTTAAATAAAATTTATTCTGTTTCTCCAGTTTTTATTCAAAATATGATGCTTTCTATGTATGGATATTATTGGAAGAATAGACGTTTTAGTGGTTGTTTCAAAAATAAACTAGAAAAGTTTAGAGTTCATGATAATTACTCTGAAAGTGAATGGCATAATTATCAAACCTTGGAACTTCGAAAATTACTTATTCATGCATTTACTACAGTTCCATTTTATGAAAAATTATACAAAAAAAATGGCTTTGAGTTAAGTGATTTTGAGAAATTTGAATTAGAGGATTTAAAAAAATTACCATTTTTAGAAAAAGATGAATTAAGAAAATATGGGACTTCTCAATTGTTATCAGCTAAAAAAGAAAAAGGAAAATTTTATTTTAGTAGTGGAAGTAGCGGAACACCTACAAGTATTTATTTAAGCAGAAAATTTCATCAAACTTGGTCAGCGCTTTATGAAGTGCGCGTTAGAAATTGGTCAGGAGTACATTATAAAATGCCAAGAGCTATGATTGGCGGTAGGAAAGTTTTATCAAATTCTAAAACTAAAAAACCATTTTACAGATATAATAAGGCAGAATCTCAAGCGTATTTTTCAGCTTACCATATTTCTGAATCAACGGCTACAGATTATGTAAAAGGATTGTTTGATTCACAAAGCAAATATTTAGTTGGCTATGCAATGAGTATTTATTTGTTGGCAAAAAGTATTTTAAAACTTGAATTGAAAACTCCAAAGTTAAAAGCTGTTTTAACATCCAGTGAAAAATTAACTTATAAAATGAGAGAAACTATTGAAGAAGCCTTTAAATGTAAAGTATTTGATGCGTATAGCGGCGTGGAGGCTTGTGGTTTAATTTCTGAAAATAATAAAGGAGAGCTATTATTTAGTATGGATTCTGGGATTATGGAAGTTATTGATTCAAAAGGGAAATATGTAAATAATGGAGAAATGGGAGAAGTTATTGCGACAGGTTTTTTAAATTATGATCAACCATTGATTCGATACAGAATAGGGGATCAGGTTAAAATTGCAAAAGAACAAAATAATGCAATGCTTAAAATTGATGAAATAGAAGGCAGAGTTGAAGATGTTATAATTGGTAGAAATGGGCAACAAATGGTTCGTTTTCACAGTGTTTTTATAAATATTCCGTATTTAGTTATGAGTCAAGTAATACAACTTTCACTTGAAGAAATTATAGTTAAATTAGTTGTAGAAAAATCGTTTGACACAAATAATGAAAAATTAATTAAACAACGAATAACAAGTCAACTTGGAGGTTTAAGTATTATTTTTGAGTATGTTTTAGAAATCGAAAGAACAAAAAACGGTAAATTTAAGGCAGTAATTTCAAATCTGAGGAATGAGTAAAAAAGTTATTTGGATAATAAATCAAACTGCTGGAAAACCAGATTCTGGTTGGGGAGAACGCCATTTTAATTTTTCAAAATACTGGATTTCAAAAGGGTATAAGGTTAAAATAATTTCAGGTTCATACAATCACCTTTTTATTAATCAACCAAAGATCTCTAACAAAACATTTACACTTGAAGAAATTGAAGAAAATATTACATTTTGTTGGGTAAAAATACCACCATATGATGGGGGAAGTATTTTTAAATTGTGGAGTATGATTGTATTTGCTTTTAAAGTACTGTTTTTAAAAAGTTCCTTGTTAGAAAAGCCATCTAATATTATAGTTTCTTCAATGCCAATTTTTCCAATTTTATCTGGAATTTATTTAAAGAAAAAATTTAATTCTAAAAAATTATTGTTTGAAATTAGAGATTTATGGCCTCTAACTCCAATGTATTTATCTGGATATTCAAAATTTCATCCTATGATAATTTTAATGAGTTGGATAGAAAAAAAAGGATATAAAAAATCGGATAACATTGTATCCTTGCTTCCTAACGCTAGTTCTTATATTAATAAAATATCTGGAGATGCATCAAAATTTAATTGGATTTCGAATGGAATAGATGAAAAATTACTTTTAAAAGAGTCTTTGCCAGACTCAATAATAAAACAAATACCCAATAATAAATTTATAATTGGATACACAGGAACTATGGGAATGGCAAATGCATTGGAGTATTTAATTGAAGCATCTATTTTAATGGTTCAAAATAAGGAAGTTCATTTTGTTTTAGTAGGAAACGGTTACTTAAAGAAAAGTTTAATGCAAAAGACAGCAGGAAATTTAAATATCACATTTATAGATAAAATTAATAAAGGTCAGGTTCAAAGCATTTTAAAACATTTTAATGTTTGTTTTGTTGGCAGAAACGATACCCCTTTATTTGATTATGGTGTTTCCTCAAATAAGTATTTTGACTATATGCTCGCTTCCAAACCGGTTTTAGAATCATCTAATTTTATTAAAAGCCCAGTTGAATTGTCTAATTGTGGAATAACAGTATTACCAGAGAGTGGAAAAGCAATTGTAGAGGGTATTTTAGAATTACAAAAAATGTCAACTAAAAAATTAGAAGGAATTGGTGAAAATGGGCTTATATATGTTAGAAAATATCATAACTTTGGATATTTAAGTGATAAATATCTAAAACTATTTTAATGCCCCCAAAGAACAACAGCTTTTCAATTTCGGAACGTAAATTATTATTGCGTGTTTTTGATGTTGTTTTTGCAATAGAAGGATTGGCAATTATGTCATTTATTTTTGACTTTCATTATTTTAATAGCACAAATGAGAACATTTATAAATGGATGCTAATTTTAGCAGGGTATTTACTGTTATTGGGTCAAATTTTTGAAATGTATAATTTAAAAATTGCCAATGATAAATACCTGGTTTTAAGAAGTGCTATTTTAACTGGAATTTTCACAACCTTATTTTATATTTTCACACCAATAATTACTCCTGTATTGCCAGAAAACAGAATGCAAGTAATTTATTTATTTGTTGCAATAACTGCATCTGTTTATGTTTGGAGGTTGGCCTACATACAATTTATATTTTCACCACTTTTTTTTAATCGTATTATAATAATAGGATCAAATAAAGAGGAAATTTTTAAATTAGTCGAATTGATAAAAACCAAAGCTCCTGATAATTTTATTGTTGGTTATATTTGTTCAGAACCAATTTTAGATCAGTCAATTCAGCGTTTTAATGTAGAAAACACCTCCTTAAATGAGCTAGTTTTAACTCACCATATATCTGAAATTGTTGTAGATAATTATCATAAAAATGAGTTTACAAATAAATACACGCCACAATTAATTTCGCTTTTTAAAAAGGGGTATCATATCACTAGTTCTGAGGAGTTTGTTGAATCTATATCTAAAAAAATTCCTGAAACACATTTAAACGAAAGTTTTTATAATCATTTAACATTTAGTAATAGTCAGCAAAATAGAGCTTATTTAATTTTTCATAGAGCATTTGATGTTATTGGAGCTGTATTTGGAATTTTATTTTTTATTATGATAATTCCTTTTGTACTAATTGGAAATTTACTTTGGAATAAAGGTAGATTATTTTATTATCAGGAACGTGTTGGTAAAGGAGGTGAGTTATTTAAAATAATAAAATTGCGTACCATGATTTCAAATGCCGAAAAATCTGGTGCAGTTTGGGCAGTTAAAAATGACAATAGAATTACAAAATTTGGTAAATTTTTAAGAAGAACCAGACTTGATGAAGTTCCTCAATTTATAAATATTTTAAAGGGCGATATGAGTATTATTGGTCCCAGACCTGAACGTCCGGAATTTGTTGAAGAATTAAGTGAAAATTTTCCTTTCTATACGATTAGAAACGTAATTAAACCTGGATTAACAGGTTGGGCTCAAGTGGAATATCCTTATGCAAGTACCAAAGAAGAGCAATTCGTAAAGCTTCGATATGATCTTTATTATATTAAAGAACGTAACTTATTAATGGATTTTAAAATTGTAATTAAAACAATTAGTACAGTTTTGTTTTTTAGAGGTACTTAGTTCTCGATACAATTTCACTAAGAATTTCATTCTTATTGAAATCACTCGAACTGACGAGTAGTTGTAACTCTCAACATCACTTCTAGTGGTATTTAGAAATACAATGTAAAAAAAATTGTATCTAGTACTGACGGAATTTTCACATAATCAACGTCACTTCGAGTGATTTTTAAAAATGCAATGGAGAAAAATTGTATCTAGTACTGACGGAATTTTTACATAATCAACGTCACTTCGAGTGGTTTTTAGAAATGCAATGGAGAAAAATTGTATCGAGAAGTTAGTATTTAGATTTCACCAAAAATAAATATCTTATTCCCAAAGCAGTTAATAAAGGAATCATAGCACTATTAAATACCTGAATTTTAAACAACCATAAAATTGCCAGAATTAAAATTAAAGCAATTAATAAGATGTTATAATAATAAATCCATTTAGGTAATTTCGATTTCAATAGATAAAAAGCAACAACCAAATTAGGAGCAAAAGCCCATAAGAAATTTAAATTTTTATAAGTAGCTGTATGTGAGGTTGCAAACCATAAAAGTAATACAGCAATTCCAATAATTCCTGTTAAAAAGTAAATTATGAAATCCAACCATTTTGATCTTGCTTTTTTCTTGTAATTTTTAAAAGTGAAATAAACAATAATTAAACTAATTAATAGCAGTGTAAAAAATGGTGTGGATACAAAAGCTAAAGGTTTAATAGAAAGTTCTTTTTTAGGATTAATAATTGTTTTATTCTCTTTTACCAGAGGTTTTATCCCATTATCGGTTGTAATAGTTGCATTTTCAAATGCCTCATAAATATAATCGGGTAAAAATTTATAATCATTTTCTGTAGCTTCTTTATCTATAACAGAACCCAGAGCTAAATCAATTCCAAATTTTCCCCATTTTTGATTTTTAGTATAATCGGCTATTAGATCTCTATGAGATTTATGTGTGGTAATATGGTTGTTATGAAAAGTAACCTTGTCATTTAAAACAGTTTTTATAACATCTTCAATTTTTGTTGAACAATTGTCGTAGAAAAAATCGTACTCATAATCTTTGTTTTCTGGTTTTGCATTGTTTTCTAAAAATTCAAATGTAGCTTGAACTTCATTATAATTCAGGTCTAATTCCTGCGTTTTAACCCATCTGTTTTCATAATTATAAACTTGTAAAAAATACCCAAATCGGGTAGTGGATAGTTGGTAGGTTAGTTTCCCTTTTGCAAAATTGAGATAAAAATTAGGAGCATTAAAATTAAAGGTTCCATAATTATAAATTTTATCTAATTTATTAACAGCATCGTACACTCTAAAAGCACTATGCCCAAATGTAGAATAAAGTTCATCTCCTGGACCACAAGTAACTACACTAATAGTTGCTTTGTCAGATAGTTTAATCTGAGCATAAGATATAACTGAAAATAGAAAAAGAAAAAAGGTAAATAATGGCTTAATTTTCATCAATTAATAAATGTTATTTTAATAGAATTTTAAAATTAGTTGAAATAATCAAAATCTACTTTTATAGAAAATATGTTTGAATATAATGCATTTCCAACAGACGCAATATTAGTTAAAGCATAATCAATTTGGATTCCTTTATAATTAAAGCCAACTCCAAAATTTGGTTGAAAAACTACTTCTTCCGAAGTATCAAATTGTAACTCTTTTTGAATATTTCCAACACCAGCTCGTAAAAAAACCATATTTAAATAATCTAATTGAAACCCAACTGCTGGGTCTATACTTACAAAATCAGTTGAAATAATATCATTTGTTTTTGTAAATCTCATATTTAAATCAACTTCCGTCAATAAATTGAAATCTTTAGAAATAGTATATTTTCTTGCAATTCCTAATTGTGCTTTTGGTAAGGTAATCTCATTTGTTTCAGGTAATTCCTGATTTTGGTCTGGAATTGAATTTTTAATTTTTTCGAATTCAGCTTCATCAATACTCCAGGAATTAAAAGTAGTTGTAATATCTCTTAACATTAAACCATATTTCCAATCATTTTTTTCATATTGAACACCGGCATCTAGTCCGAACCCCCAGGAAGTAGCAAATTTCCCAATAATTCTTCTTACAATTTTAGTGTTTAAACCTAGGTTAAGACCTTCAATTGGTAAACTTCTGGCATATGATAAATTTAATGCATAATCAGCTGCCGAAAATAAACTTATTCGATTATAATCTATATTTCCCTCATTGTCAATAAGTTCCGTAGTATTTAAAATATCATCTACTCCAAATCTTATTAATGAAATACCAACAGCGCTTTTTTCATCAACAGCCATTGCAAAACCTATATAATCATACTTTGCAATTCCTGCAAAATATTCTGCATGCATTATTGCACCTTGATAATCTTTAATTCCTACTAAACCAGCTGGATTCCAGTAATTTGAATTTACATCGTTACTTGTTGCTACAACAGCTTTACTCATTCCAAAAGCAGCTGCATCTACGCCAATATTTAAAAATTCATTCGAATATTTTCTAACTGATTGAGCAGATACTAATTGAATTGAAAATAAAAAAATGAGTATATATTTTTTCAAGGTGAATTATTTTTAAACGAAAGTAAAAAAACTTTATAAGTTAACGTTGAATTTTAAGAAATAATATGTTGAATAAAATGCAATATCCTTTTTTCGCTCCACAATAAATCCTTTCCAAAAAAAGAAGTATTAAATCCAACATGACCACCATATTTGGGAACTTCTAAGGTTAAATATTTATGATTTTTTGCTGCTTCAAAAGGATAACAACTTTCGGATAAAAAGGAATCATCAAGCGCATTTATTAATAAGGTTGGTAGATTAATTCCTTCTAAAAATTGTTTTGAACTGCATTTTTTCCAATAATCATGCGCGTTTTTATATCCAAAAAGGGGCGCGGTAACGGCATTGTCAAAATCCCTAAAATTTTCAGCATTTAATATTGCCTCTTTATTTAGTCCACTATTTGGAAATTTTTCCAACTTTAATATCGATTTTTCCTTGAGAGTACTCATAAATCGATTCAAATAAACAGCATTATGCCATTTAGACAATACATTTGACGAACCTTCCAAGTCACAGGGAGCAGATACTGCAATTGAACCTTTAATGATTGATGGAGTTTCTGAATTTTCACCCATATATTTTAAGGTAATATTTCCTCCCATACTGTAACCCAACAAAACAATATTTTTATAATTGTAATGAGTTAAAATATAATTTATGATTAAGGAAACATCGTCGGTTTTTCCACTATTGTACGAGTAAACATTGTTATTATCTTCACCACTACAACCTCTAAAATTGACAGAAACACAGTCTATATTGTTTAAATTTAAGTAGTTAACAACGGAGACTATATATTTTGATTTAGAGCTACCTTCCAATCCGTGCATTGCAATTACTAATGTGTTTGAGTTTTTTAATGAAAAATCCAAATCAATAAAATCATTATCGCTCGTTTCAATCCGGGTTCTTTTATAAATAATTGTTTCGGAATTAAACAATGTTTTATAAACCGTGTTAAAATGATGATTTTTAAATAGTAACGAGGGTTTGTAACTAGATTCAATTATTGGCATATAAAAAAGAGATATTTAAAAAATAAATATAATTAATCTTTCTGAAAAACATTTTGTTAAATTTACTGAAATTTATAAAAGATGTTGATTAAAAAATACATTCCAAATTTATTAACCTTATTAAACTTATTATCAGGAACTATTGCAGTTATATATGCTGTAAATGGTGAATTGGTAATTGCAGCTTATTTAGTGTTTTTAGGAATATTTTTTGATTTTTTTGATGGTTTTTCGGCACGTTTATTAAATGTTCAGGGTGAATTAGGAAAACAATTAGATTCGTTGGCAGATGTTGTTACAAGTGGAGTAGTGCCAGGTATTGTAATGTTTCAGTTGTTATCTAAAATAGTTCACGAAAATTGGGTTGATGGTTTATCTTGTGAAGTTGGCAATTGGGTTTCTTTTAGTGAAAGTCATTGGCATTGGTTACCTTTTATGGGTTTGCTATTTACCTTGGCAGCAGCCTATAGACTGGCTAAATTTAATATAGATGAACGTCAAACAAGTTCTTTTATAGGTTTGCCAACACCAGCTGCAACTTTGGTTGTTTTGTCTTTGCCACTAATTTTAAAGTTTAGCTCTGTTCAATTTGCTACTAGTTTAATTGAAAATAAATGGTTTTTAATAGGAGTAACATTATTACTTTGTTTTTTAATGAATGCAGAAATACCGTTGTTTTCATTAAAATTTAAGGATTATAGCTGGAAAAACAACAAAGTGAAATTTGTATTTATTTTAATAACGGCATTGTTATGCGTGTTATTTCAGTTTGTGGCAATACCAATTGTTATTTTAATTTATGTAGTAATGTCGCTCCTTCAGAATAAATAATGTTTTTATTCTATTTGATAGAGAAGAATCTCTGCGTAAATTTAAAATTTCTTCTTTTTCAATTCAAAATCTTTACCTAAATAAACACGTCTAACGGTTTCATCTGCAGCAAGTTCTTCAGGAGTTCCTTCTTTTAAAATACCTCCTTCAAACATTAAGTATGTTTTATCTGTAATAGCCAACGTTTCCTGCACATTATGATCAGTAATAAGAATACCAATATTTCTATCTTTTAAATGGGCTACAATACTTTGAATATCTTCAACCGCAATAGGGTCTACCCCTGCAAAAGGTTCATCTAATAAAATAAATTTTGGATCTGATGCCAATGCTCGGGCAATTTCAGTTCTTCTACGTTCTCCACCAGATAATAAATCTCCACGATTTTTACGAACATGACCTAAACTAAATTCTTCAATTAAAGATTCTAATTTATCCTTTTGTTCCTTTTTTGATAAATCAGTAAATTGAAGGACTGACATAATATTATCTTCAACAGATAATTTTCTAAACACAGAAGCTTCCTGTGCTAAATAACCAACACCTTCCTGCGCTCTTTTGTACATTGGAAAGTCCGTAATTGGCTGATCATCTAAATAAATTTCCCCTTCATTTGGTTTTATCATACCAACTATCATATAAAATGAAGTAGTTTTTCCTGCTCCATTTGGACCTAAAAGCCCAACAATCTGACCTTGTTCAACCTCAAGAGAAATTCCTTTTACAACATATCTGCTACCGTATTTCTTTTTGATATTTTCAGCTCTTAATTTCATTTTGAATAGTTGTTAAATCGATAAATTGTTTAAATGTAAAATTGTTTAATTTGGTCTTTATTATCTTAATAGAACTCTTAACCCTTTGATTCCAGTTCTTCCCAAAATTCATAGGCTCTTCTTAAATGGGGTATCACTATGGTACCACCAACTAAAGTTGCAATGGAAAGTGTTTCCATAACTTCTTCTTTAGTAATACCTTCATTATAAGCTGTTTCAAGATGGTATTTTATACAATCATCACATCTTAAAACTGTTGAAGCCACTAAACCTAATAATTCTTTTGTTTTAACGTCTAAATGTCCTTTTTTAAATGCATTTGTATCTAAATTAAAGATTCTTTTAATGACTTTATTGTCTTCAGCCAAAATTTTATCATTCATTTTTAATCGATACGCATTAAATTCTTCAACTTGATTAGGCATTTTGCTTTTCTTTTTTAAGTTCTCGTTTAACAACTATTTTAGAAATAATAATACTCACTTCATATAAAACCATAATAGGAATACCTACAATTACTTGGCTAATAATATCTGGTGGTGTGATAATTGCAGCTAATATCAGGACTACAACCAATGCATGTTTTCTATATTTTTTTAAAAAATCTGGAGTAATAAGTCCCATTTTTGTTAAGAAAAACATCACAATAGGTAGTTCAAATATTAAACCAGAAGCCAATGATGATGAGCGTACAAGTGAAATGTATGACCCTATAGTAATATTTCGTTCAACTACTTCACTTACAGAATAATTTCCTAAAAAATTTACAGAAAGAGGTGTTACTAAATAGTAACCAAATAATACACCTATAAAGAATAAAATTGAAGATATAATAATGAAGATGGAAGCTCCTTTACGTTCTTGCTCATACAAGCCAGGGCTTATAAATTTCCAAAACTCCCATATTATAAATGGAAATCCAATTATAAATCCAACCGTTAATGAAGTCCAAATGTGTACACTAAATTGTTCAGCCATCGCCAAACTTTGAAAAGTAAAAGGGATGTTATCTATACATAAGCCATCTGTGCCAAATACTTTAGATACTTCACAAAAAAAACGATATGTAATAAAATTGGCGTCTTTTGGTGCAAATAGAATTGTATTAAATACAAAATCTTTCATGATAAACGCTCCAATTGCAAAAATAAATACAACAGCTGTGGAGCGTACTAAATGCCATCTTAGTATTTCTACATGGTCTAAAAAAGACATTTCTTTTTCTTCTTTTATTTTTTTGGCCATTTTAAAAAATTCCTTCTTTTAATAAATCATGCAAATGTACAACTCCTACATATTTTGAGCGGTCTTCAACTAAAATTTGTGTAATATTATTTCGTTCCATAGTTTCCAGAGCTTCAGCAGCCATAGCATCCACTGAAATAGTTTTAGGATTTTTTCCCATTATATCCTTTGCAATTAAACTGCCAATATCTAAATTGTCTTTTAGCATTCTTCTTAAATCTCCATCAGTTATTATTCCAACAATTTTATCGTTTTCTATTACAGCAGTGGTTCCTAAACGCTTTTTTGAAATTTCTATAATAACATCTTTTATTGGAGTTTGTGGATGTACCACTGGTAACTCATTTTTATCAATTAAATCATGAACTCTTAAATATAATTTTCTTCCTAATGATCCCCCAGGATGATATTTGGCAAAATCTTTACTTGAAAAATTGTTTTTCTCTAACAAACAAACAGCCAAAGCATCACCAATAACTAATTGAGCAGTTGTACTTGATGTTGGTGCTAAATTATTTGGACAAGCTTCTTTTTCAACATATGAATTAATAACAAAGTCTGCATGAGTGCCTAAAAAGGATTCTAAATTTCCTGTAATTGCCACCACTTTGTTGCCGTAATTTTTAATTAAAGGAAGTAATACCTTAATCTCGGGTGTATTTCCGCTTTTTGAAAGACAAATTACAACATCATTTTTTTGAATATTTCCTAAATCCCCGTGAATAGCATCCGCAGCATGCATAAATATGGCTGGTGTTCCGGTGGAATTAAAAGTTGCTACAATTTTAGTTGCAATATTTGCACTTTTCCCAATACCAGTAACAATTACTCTTCCATTTGAAGAATGAATAAAATTTACAGTTTTTGTAAAATCTTCATTTAATAAATTTGCTAAATTCGCAATTGCTTCGCTTTCATCCAAAATTGTTTGTTTAGCGATATCTATAATTGTATTTTTATTTTTCAAAAGATTAAGTTTTACTATTAAAAAAAAGTTTTATCTTTAATGAAAACAAAAATATATTTATTTAATTAGAAATTGAATAAAGTAATAGAAAAATAAAAAATTGATTATTAAATATGAAAGTTTAATTCATATTTATTTTAAATAATTAGAAGTTCAAAAGATAGAATGACAAGTAAAGACATTGATATTTATAAGGAATTAAAGACTTATTTTGGTTTTAATAAGTTTAAGGGATTGCAAGAGGAAGTAATAAAAAGTATTCTTGATGGTAATGATACATTTGTTATTATGCCAACTGGAGGTGGAAAATCGCTTTGTTATCAACTACCTGCATTAATTCAAGAAGGTACGGCAATTGTAGTTTCTCCATTAATAGCTTTAATGAAAAACCAGGTAGATGCAATTAGAGGGATTTCTTCACATAAAGGAATTGCACACGTTTTAAATTCATCGTTAAATAAAACAGATGTAGCTCAGGTTAAAAGTGATATTGTAAATGGCATAACAAAATTATTATATGTTGCTCCTGAATCGCTTATTAAAGAAGAGTATGTAGAATTTTTAAAATCTCAAAAAATTTCATTTGTTGCAATAGATGAAGCGCATTGTATTTCTGAATGGGGACATGATTTTAGACCAGAGTATAGAAATTTAAGGTCTATTATTGAGAGAATAGATGATGTACCAATTATAGGATTAACTGCAACAGCCACAGAAAAGGTTCAGGAAGATATCTTAAAAAACTTAGGAATGACTACTGCTAAAACATTTAAAGCATCTTTTAACAGACCTAATTTATATTATGATGTACGCTTAAAAACCAGTAATATAAACTCTGATATAATTCGTTTTATTAGGTTGCACTTAAATAAATCGGGTATTATTTATTGTTTAAGTAGAAAAAAGGTTGAAGAAATTGCACAGGTTTTGCAAGTTAATGGAATTAAAGCAGTGCCATATCACGCAGGATTAGATGCAAAAACACGCGCAAAACATCAGGATATGTTCTTAATGGAAGATGTAGATGTTGTAGTAGCTACCATTGCATTTGGTATGGGAATTGACAAACCTGATGTTCGGTTTGTTATACACCATGACATTCCAAAAAGTTTAGAAAGTTATTATCAGGAAACTGGTAGAGCCGGTCGTGATGGAGGAGAAGGACATTGTTTAGCATATTATTCTTATAAGGATATTGAGAAGTTGGAGAAATTTTTATCTGGAAAACCTATAGCTGAGCAAGAAATTGGAAATGCTTTGTTACAGGAAGTTGTAGGGTATGCAGAAACTTCAATGTCTCGTAGAAAATATTTATTGCATTATTTTGGTGAAGAATTTGATGAAGTTAATGGTTTAGGAGCCAATATGGACGATAATGTTAGAAATCCTAAGAAAAAGCATGAAGCAAAAGACGATTTAAAAACGCTGTTGGAATGTGTTAAACTTTCTAATGAAAAATACAAATCTAAAGATATTGTTAGTATTTTAATAGGAAAAGTAAATGCGCTAATTCATTCTCATAAAACAGATCAACAACCTTATTTTGGGTCGGGTAAAAATCAAGATGATAAGTATTGGATGGCACTTATTAGACAGGCGTTGGTAGCTCGTTTTATTAGGAAGGAAATTGAACAATATGGTGTTGTGAAAATTACAGATAAAGGTCTGGATTTTATTGAAAAACCTGAGTCTTTTATGATGACAGAAGATCATATGTATGAAGAAGGTGATGATATTACAATTGTTACAAATTCAAAAGCAGGTGGTTCTTCTGCAGATGAAGTTCTTATTAAATTACTAAAAGAACTTCAGAAAACAGTTGCTAAAAAAAATGGGGTTCCGCCATATGCTGTTTTTCAAGAAACTTCATTAGATGATATGGCTTTAAAATATCCAATTACAATGGATGAATTAAAGAATATTTATGGAGTTGGCGAAGGTAAAGCACGAAAATTTGGAAAACCTTTTATTGATTTAATAGCAAAATATGTTGATGAAAATGATATTTTAAGACCTGATGATTTTGTTGTAAAAAGTACAGGTGTAAATTCTGGATTAAAATTGTATATCATTCAAAATACAGACAGAAAACTTCCTTTGGAAGATATTGCAAAGGCTAAAGGTTTGGAATTCAAGGAATTGATAGAGGAGATGCAGCGTATTGTTTATAGTGGTACAAAAATTAATATTAATTATTGCATCGATGAATTATTAGATGAAGATCAACAAGAAGAGATTTTTGAATACTTTATGGAAGCAGAGGATGATAGTATTCAAAAGGCATTAGATGAATTTGATGGAGATTATGACGATGACGAATTAAGGTTAATGCGTATTAAGTTTATTAGTGAAGTTGCCAATTAATATTAAGCTAAATAAGCTACAATCATACCAACAAGTATCGCAATAAATTTCAATAAATTAAATTTATGATCTTTAGATGTTTCAAATAGAATAATAGTTGAAATATGTAAAAATACCCCTATTATTATTGCTGTAATTTCAGTTTTATAAGTAGCTAATATTGATATGTTTTCACCAGCTAAACTTCCAAATGGTGACATTAAAGCGAATAATATCAAAAATAAAATAGCGTGATTTTTAGATATTTTTGATTTCACAAAAAATGTTGCCAAAATAATTGAAATCGGAATTTTATGAATCACAATTGCCCAAAGTAAATGTTCATGATTATGGTTATGGGCTAAAGGAATTCCTTCCATAAATGCATGAATCCCTAAACTTATAAATAAGGCCCAAGGAAAAGCAATATTATCATGTATATGAATATGTCCATGTTCAGCACCTTTTGAGAAAAAATCTAATATTAATTGAAGTAAAAGTCCAAGAATAATATATAAACCAATGTTTGATTTATTACCAATATAAACTTCTGGAAATAAATGTAAAATTGTAATAGATAGTAAATAAGCCCCACTAAAAGCCAGTAAAAGTTGAACAAACTTATTGCTTGGCTTTAGCCCAAAAACAATAATTACACCTATTAAAACTGATAAAATTAGCGCTAAATATGTCATTCTAATACTAAAATTAAACGATCTGAAACTTCTTCATTAAAAGGATCTAACTGATAATTACCAAAAGTATGTTTTATTTTAAAACCGACTGCGGTCAGATATGAATTAATTTTTGTTAAATCTAAACTTTTTACCTTTTCAAAGTAAGTGTGATGCTTGCCATCTGCTTCAAAATTAATTTCCTTTACAATAAAACCATTTTTTAGATAACGGGATATTTTAAAAGTAATACCATCAATTTCTTGAATTTCTTCTGGAACTAAATTTGCAATTACTTTTTTACAGTTCATAAAATCAATTACAGCTGTTCCATTAGGGTTTAAGCCATCTTTTATATTTTTTAAAACTCCAATATCTTCTTTGTCATCTTCAAAAAAACCAAAACTGGTAAACAAATTTAAAATTACATCAAATTTGTTTTTAAAAGGATTTCGCATATCGTGCTCGACAAATCGTAAGGTGCTATTTTCAAACTTTTTAGCTAAACGAATACTGTTTTTAGATAAATCGGCACCAACTACATTAAATCCTAATTTATTTAAATAAATAGAATGTCTCCCTTTTCCACAAGCTAAATCCAGTACTAAATCTTCTTTTTTAATTTTTAAAAAAGAAGCTAAATTTTGTACAAATTCCTGAGCTTCTGAAAAATTTCTATGTTTATATAAAATGTGATAATAACTGGTATCAAACCACGAAGCAAACCATTCTTTATTTTTTGTCATAATTTTAAAATGGAAACAAAAATACTCAAATGTTTTATTTTGGGGTGTATTTATCGTTAAATATTGAAAGGGTTAAATATTTAAGTACTTTTGCAAAAATAAAAAGATATGAATCATAATTTTAAAATGGTTGCCACCACAATGTTTGGTTTAGAAGAAGTTTTGGAAACTGAACTAAAGAATTTAGGAGCACAGGACATTCAAGTTGGAGTAAGAAATGTTTCTTTTTCAGGAGATAAAGGTTTTATGTACAAAGCTAATATAGCCCTAAGAACAGCTATTAGAATTTTAAAGCCAATAAAACGTTTTAAAGTAGCTGATGAAGATGATTTGTATAAAAAATTAATGCAAATAGAATGGGAACGATTTATGACTGTTGATAGTACATTTGCTATTGGAGCGGTTGTAAATTCAAAGAACTTTACTACAAATTCTCATTATATTTCATTAAAATCTAAAGATGCAATTGCAGATTATTTTAGACATAAATACCACAAACGTCCAAATGTAGATATAAAATATCCAGATTTAAAAATTCATGTACATATTCAAGGTGATCTATGTTCAGTTTCTTTAGATAGTTCTGGAGATTCTTTACATAAAAGAGGTTATAGAAGTGCTACTAATATTGCACCAATTAATGAAGTACTGGCTGCCGGTTTAGTATTGCTTTCAGGATATACCGGAGATTGTAATTTTATTGATCCAATGTGTGGTTCCGGTACTATTTTAATAGAAGCAGCTATGATTGCTAATAATATACCTGCAAATATCAATAGAAAAGAATTTGGTTTTGAAAAATGGGAAGATTATGATGAAGATTTGTATTTTACTATTCAGGAATCTTTATTGAAGAAAATTAGAAGTTCTCATTTTAAAATTATGGGATTTGATAAAGCTCCATCTGCTGTTAGAAAAGCCAAAGAAAATGTTGAAAACGCTAATTTAAGTGAGTTTATTGGGATTCATCATGTCAATTTCTTTAATTCTATGAAAGAAGTTTTTGGACAAACAACTATATTATTCAACCCTCCTTATGGAGAGCGTTTGGATATTGATATGCAAGAATTTTATAAAAAAATTGGAGATACTTTAAAGGGTGGATATCCAGATTCTACAGTTTGGTTTATTACATCAAATTTAGACGCAATTAAACATGTTGGTTTGCGAACTTCAAGAAGAATAAAATTGAAAAATGGTGATTTAGACTGTATTTATGTGCGTTATGATATGTATGCAGGAAGCAAAAAAGCCAAGAAACAAATTAATTATGAAGACGAGAGTGAAAACAAAGAAGATTAATTTTTTCTAAAATATTGAACATAAAAAAAGCTTTACATTTCTGTAAAGCTTTTTTTGTAAACTCAATTTTCTATCCTCTTCTTTTTCTTGTATTACTATTATTCTTTCCTGATTGTCTAGAAGCAGTTGATGATGTACTTTTTCTATTTTGAACTCTTACAGGTTTGCGAGTTTGAGTTGTTTTTGATCTGTTTTGTGTTGCTACAGATCTTCTTTCTTGTGTTTTAGCAGGCTTTCTATTAGTTACAGAACGATCTTGAGTAACTCTGTTTTGACTTCTATTAGTAACGTTACTATTTCTATTCTTAACAGTTCTTGAATTATCTTTAACTCTATTAGCGGTTCTATTTCTTGTATTTTCTACTCGAGCATTGCCATTTGTTCTGTTTGCAGTTGTGTTTATGTTTCTATCTACTCTAGAATTTCCATTAGTTCTGTTTACAGTTGTGTTTATGTTTCTATCTACTCTAGAATTTCCATTAGTTCTGTTTGCAGTTGTGTTTCTGTTTCTATCTACTCTGGAATTTCCATTAGTTCTGTTTGCAGTTGTGTTTCTATTAATACTTCTGTCATTAGATTTAATACCTTTTGTATTTCTTTTAATGCTAGTATTCGATTTCATATCGTGCCTGTTTCGGCTCGCTATTTGATTATCATTTCTTCTTTTAGGAACATTTTGAGTTGCAACACGTTGTCTTGTATTATGACCATTACGTTTGTTGTTATTGTAATGTTTATTGTTATTACGATAATATTTATTGTTATTGTAATAATGGTTTCTAGAATGGTCTCTATTATATGTATATCTATTTGCTTTATAATGATTTCTATAAGGTCTGTAACTTACAATTCTAAAATCGAATAAAGGTCTTGAAAAATAGTTATGGTATGGATGATATACATAATTACGGTTGTGTATGTTTATAAATCCTGAATAGTGAGAATAAGAACCGTAATTGTTATAGTGTACTCTTAAACCTCCCAATCGTGCCAATCTACCATTATTATAATTGATATTTATATTCCCAACTCGTTCAACACGACCATAATAGTCGTAATAAATTGGAATATCTTCAATTTGAATGATGGCTCCAAAATCATCATATTGTACATAGGCATCATAATTGTAACCAGAGTTATAACTAATATTAATACCATTGCTTTGATAGCTTGCATTAACACCATTTCGAGAGTTCATGTAGAAATCGAATTCTCCATTTTGAAAAACAGAAAATGTTACGCCTCTCTCAACAAATGTGAATGAATTTCCATTATTGTCATAATATGGATTAAAGTTTGTTGATTTTGAATTAGTAGTGTTTGAAGCAACTGCTCCTAAACTTACTAATAAAAATGTTGCGAATAAAAATATGTTGTTTTTCATAATATTGGGTTTTAATGTTAATACTTATAATGTTGGTAAGCATTATATGTTTACTTAGTTACAAACAGCGTGCCAAAAAATTAATTAAATCATAAAGGTTTAATTATCAGTGAAGTAAAATATTATTGTTTAAAAAATGAAATTTTAAGTGATTAGGAAATTCAAATAATTATTTTTGTATACCATTTTAAATAGAATCCTATTAATTATATAAATACAATATTACCCATACCACTTCAAAAGTTATTTACCTATAAAATAACCGAAGCTGAAGCTGACTTTTTAAAGCCAGGAATGCGAGTTGCCGTAGAATTTGGAAAATCAAAAATATACACAGCGCTAGTTTATTCAATTCATACTATAGCTCCGGAAGGGTATGAAGCTAAAGAAATTCATCAAATTTTAGATGAAACACCTGTTGTAAATGATATTCAACTAAAACATTGGGAATGGATTGCTAAATATTATATGTGTTCTTTAGGTGAAGTTTTTAGAGCAGCCTTACCATCAGCATTTTTGTTGGAAAGTGAAACTGAAATTCAGGCTGTTGCAGGTTTTTCAAAAGAAAATGAGCTTTCGGGTGAAGAATTTTTAATTTTTGAAGCCTTACAACATCAATCCCAACTTTCTATTTTTAAAGTAATTGAAATTTTAGGGAAAAAATCAGTCTTTCCTATTATTAAAAGCTTGATAGAGAAAAATGTAATTGTTGTTAAAGAGCAGATTTACGAGCAGTATAAGCCAAAGTTGGTGAAATACATTCGTTTAAAAGAGGAGTGGAATTCTAATGATAAGCTGTCAGAATTATTAGAAACATTAAGTCGGGCAAAAAAACAACGTGAGTTAATATTAAGATATTTTCAATTACAAACTGGTAAGAAGCCTATTAAAGTTTCAAAGCTTCAGGAAGATTCAAATTGTTCTTTAGCCGTTATTAAATCTTTAGTTGATAAGGATATTTTTGAATATTATTTTATTCAAAAAGATCGTATCAGTTTTAATGGAAAATCTTCTAAAATAAAAGAGTTAACTGAACATCAGGAAATAGCTTATGAAGCCATTAAAACTTTTTTTCAAACTAAAAACACGGTATTATTAAAAGGAATTACAAGTAGTGGCAAAACAGAAATATATGTTAAATTAATTAAACAATTACTTGAAGATGGAAAACAAGTATTGTATTTGCTTCCGGAAATAGCGTTAACAACTCAATTAATTGAAAGATTACAATATTATTTTGGAGAATATTTATCAGTATTTCATTCAAAATATTCAATGAATGAACGTGTTGAAGTCTGGAATAATGTATTAGAAAATAAACAAAAGGCACAACTAATTTTAGGAGCTAGATCATCACTATTTTTACCTTTTTCCAACATTGGTTTGATAATAGTTGATGAAGAACACGAACCTTCTTTTAAACAATATGATCCTGCTCCAAGATATCATGCACGTGATGCTGCAATTGTATTGGCAAACCACCATAATGCAAAAGTATTGTTAGGTACTGCCACACCAAGTGTAGAAACTTATTATAATGCACAACAAGGTAAATATGGCTTAGTAGAACTTAATAGAAGGTTTGGAGATGTTTTATTGCCTGAAATTGAACTAGTTGATATTAAAGAAAAGCATCGTAAAAAAAGAATGACCGGTCATTTTTCGGATAGATTGCTTGAAATGATGAACGATGCTTTAAATGAAAAAGAACAAATTATTTTATTTCAAAATAGACGTGGATATGCGCCTGTTGTAGAATGCGAAACTTGTGGTGTTTCGCCACAATGTCCTCAATGTGATGTTAGTTTAACATTTCATAGTTTTAGAAAAGAATTACGCTGTCATTATTGTGGATATAGACAAGCAATGCGGCATAATTGCGGAGCTTGTGGGAGTGAAAAATTAAATACGAAGGGTTTTGGTACAGAGCAAATTGAACTGGAATTAGGAGAGTTATTTCCAAATCACAAAATTGGAAGAATGGATTTGGATTCTACGCGTGGTAAATATGGATATCAAAAAATTATTGGTCAGTTTGAAGCACAGGAAATAGATATTTTAGTAGGTACTCAAATGCTTTCAAAAGGATTGGATTTTGGGAATGTATCTTTAGTAGGTATTATGAATGCAGATACAATGTTAAATTTTCCTGATTTTAGAGCCCATGAACGTAGTTACCAATTAATGGTTCAGGTTTCTGGAAGGGCTGGGCGTAAAAAGGTAAGAGGGAAAGTTGCCATTCAAACATTTAATCCTCATCATCAAATATTACAACAAGTTTCTACCAATTCTTACGAAGAAATGTATAAAGAGCAGTTAGACGAACGTTGGCAATATCATTATCCGCCATTTTATAGAATTATTAAAATTACACTTAGACATAAAGATTTTAATAGGGTAGATGAAGGCGCTAATTGGTTAGGTAAATCATTAACTTCTCAATTTAAAGAAAATGTTTTAGGTCCTACAACCCCGGCTATATCAAAAATAAGGAATTATTATATTCGTCATATTATTATTAAAATTCCTCAAAAACAGGCTTTGGGAGCAACTAAAACTAACATATTACGAGTTAAAAACTCTTTTCAGGCGATTAAAGAATTTAGGCCAATTAAGTTTAATATTGACGTTGATAATTATTGAGTTCATTTAATTAAAATTAGGCCTTGCCATTTAAGTAAATAATAGTATATTTGCAGCCTTAAAAGTAAAACTTAAATTATTAATTATGAATCATTACGAAACTGTTTTCATTTTGAATCCCGTTTTATCTGATGTACAGATAAAGGAAACAGTAAAGAAGTTCGAGGACTATCTTGTTTCTAAAGGTGCCGAAATGATTTCACAAGAAAATTGGGGGCTAAAAAAATTAGCTTACACAATTCAAAACAAAAAAAGTGGATTTTACCACTTATTTGAGTACAAAGTAGATGGACAATCAATTACTCCATTCGAACTTGAGTTCAGAAGAGATGATAGCGTTATGCGTTATTTAACTGTAGCATTAGATAAACATGCTGTTGCTTGGGCTGAAAAGAGAAGAGTAAGAAATAACGCATCTAAAAAATAAGAGTTATGTCTATAGAACAACAAGCAAAAGGAGGAAAACAAGGTGAGGTTCGTTACCTAACTCCATTAGATATTGACACTAAACAGGTTAAAAAATACTGTCGTTTTAAAAAGAATGGTATCAAGTATATTGATTATAAAGATGCCGATTTCTTATTATACTTGGTAAATGAACAAGGTAAAATTTTACCACGTCGTTTAACTGGAACATCATTAAAATTTCAACGTAAAGTTTCTGTTGCTATTAAAAGAGCACGTCACTTAGCTTTAATGCCTTATGTTGGCGATATGTTAAAATAAAAGAAAGAGGATCATGGAAATTATATTAAAACAAGACGTTGAAAACTTAGGTTTTATAGATGATGTTGTTACTGTAAAAAATGGTTACGGTCGTAACTTTTTAATTCCTCACGGATTTGCAGTATTAGCAACTATTTCAGCGAAAAAAGTATTAGCAGAAACTTTAAAGCAACGTGCTTTTAAAGAAGAAAAACTAATTAAAGACGCTACAAAAATTGCAGATGCAATTAAAGAGCTAGAAATTAAAATCAGTGCTAAAACTGGAGATGGAACAAAATTATTTGGTTCTGTAAGCAATGGCAATGTTGCTGAAGCATTAGCTGCTGCTGGTCATGAAGTAGATAAAAAATACATTAAAGTTGAAGGTGGAAACATCAAAAGACTTGGTAAATACAATGCTACTATTAGATTACATAGAGCAGTTGTAGTAGAATTACCTATTGATATTATTGCTGAAGCAAAGTAATTAACAGTTTTTAGTTAATAAACTTATATGAAAGCCCACTTTTGAAGTGGGCTTTTTTTTACATTTGATTTATAATTAACTCAATTAATTAAAATATAAAACAAATGAAAAAACAATTACAATTAACATTGTTTATTACCCTTATTTTTGTTGCTTCAGGTTTTGCTCAAGTTACAAGTTCTAAAATACAAGGTGTTGTACATGATGAAACATCAGCTGGTCTATTTGGAGCAAATGTGGTTGCAAAACATACACCTACCGGAACTATTTCGGGTACTATGACTCTGGAAGGAGGAAGATTTTCAATACCAAACTTACGTGTTGGAGGTCCTTATACCGTAACTTTTAGTTATGTTGGATTTAAAACTATCGAGTATACAGACATTTATTTAGATTTAGGAAAGGCATTTGACCTAAATGTTAAAATGGTTAGTGAAAGTGAGCAATTAAGTGAAGTGGTTATTACAGGAGGAAGAAATTCTACTTTTAATAATAATAGAACAGGAGCAGAAACAAGTGTTGGTAAAAGAGAACTAACAAATTTACCTTCAATTTCTAGATCAGCTTCAGACTTTACTCGATTAGATCCATCAGCTTCAGGAGGTTCATTTGGAGGTAGAAATGACCAGTTTAATAATTTTACTTTAGACGGTTCAATTTTCAACAATCCTTTTGGATTAGACGCTGCAACACCAGGTGGACAAACAGATTCTCAACCAATTTCTTTGGATGCAATTGAGCAAATTTCTGTGTCTACGGCTCCTTATGATGTAACTTTATCTGGTTTTACCGGAGCATCCATAAATGCCGTAACTAAAAGTGGTACAAACAAAGTTTCAGGTACAGTTTATGGTTATTTCAGAAATCAAGATTTAACTGGAAGTAAAATTAAAGGAGAAAGTATTTTTGTTCCAAAATTAGAGCAAAAACAATATGGTTTTAGTATTGGAGCTCCAATTATTAAAGATAAATTATTTGTTTTTGCAAACTTTGAAAAAGATGAAAGATCAGATTTAGGTCAGTCTTGGTTACCAAATACGGGTTCAGGAGCGATTAATGAATCTAGAGTTTCTGTTGCGGATTTAATGACTGTCCAGGCAGGATTAAGAAGTATAGGATACGATCCAGGAGAATATGAAGGTTATTTGCATAATTCAGAAAGTACAAAAGGAATTTTGAAATTAGATTGGAATATTAATGAAGATAATCGTTTAGCTCTTATTTACAACTTTTTAGATGCATCAAAAGATAAAACAGCGCATCCAACTGCACTAGGGTTTAGAGGACCAAATTCTCAAATGCTTCAATTTGAAAATGCTGGTTATCAAATAAATAATAAAATTCAATCTTTTTTAGCTGAATTAAATTCTAAATTTGATGATAATGTTACAAATAAATTTCAAATAGGATTTACGCATTTTGATGATTTTAGAAATGCAAAATCTTCTCCTATGCCAGCTTTTAGAATTCAAGATGGAAGTGGAGGAAATTATATTATTACAGGTCATGAACCTTTTTCTATTCATAATACTTTAGATCAAAAAGTTTTTCAGGTAACTAATAATTTGAATATTAGTAAAGGAAATCATAATTATACTATTGGTTTTTCTTTTGAAAAATTTCAATTTGATAACTCATTTAATTTAGGTGCTTATGGATACGGTGATGACAGAGGATATGTAGGAGCTTTCTTTGGAGATTTTGCAAATATGGGAGCATTTAACGATGCAATTGCAAATGGATTCTTAGCAGATGCAATGGCAGCTGCAGAAGGGGTTTATGCTGCTAATAATGCGAATGATTCTTGGGCTTTAGCTGAAACAAATGTTGGTCAAATGGCATTTTACTTACAAGATGAATGGAATGTTAATGATAATTTTAAATTAGCATATGGTGTAAGATTTGATAAACCTTTATTCTTTGATTCTGCAAAGAAAGCACAAGAAGTAATTGATAGAGGTGCCGTTTATGTTCCTGGTATTCCTTATACAAAACCTTCAACTGGTGAAACAGTTTTCTTTGATTCAACAAAAATGCCAGATAACAATTTCTTAATTTCTCCAAGAGTTGGTTTTAACTGGGATGTAAATGGAGACAATACTTTGCAGATTAGAGGAGGAACAGGGTTGTTTACAGGTCGTTTTCCTTTTGTTTGGTTAGGTAACCAAATAGCAAATCCTAATGTTTATTATTATCAAGTTGTTGATCCTGATTTTAAATTTCCTCAAGTTTGGAGAACAAGTTTAGGTGTAGATAAAAAATTAGAAAATGGATTAGTACTTACTACTGATTTATCTTATACAAAAGATATAAATGGAGCCCACGTACAAAACTGGGGACTTAATAATCCATCAGGAACCTTAAGCGGTGTTGATAATAGAGGGATTTATACTGATTCGGATAAAGGAAATACAGCTTATGTTTTTACAAATTCTGATAAAGGAAGAACTTTTAATGCAACCTTTAAAGCTCAAAAATCATTTGAAAATGGTTTGTATACAAGTTTAGCATATAACTATTTAAATTCTAAAGATGTAAACTCTATTGAAGCTGAAATTACTGGCGATGCATTTGATTTTAATCCAGTATTAAGCAATGCAAATGATGCAACTTTAGCGTATTCTAAATATGGAGATACGCATAGAGTTTTAGGTATTGTAAGTAAAAATTGGACTTATGGAGTTGATGACAAATGGGGAACTACAATTTCTACAGTATTTGAATATGCCCAAGGAGGAAGATTTAATTATACATATGCTGGTGATATAAATAATGACGGTTCTTCTTTAAATGATTTAATTTATGTTCCAACTGCTTCTGAAATTGGTCAGATGCAATTTTCTGGAGCAGGACAAGGTGAAGCTTTTGAACAATTTATTCAACAAGATGATTATTTAAGTGGACGAAGAGGAAATTATGTTGAACGTTATGGTGCTTTAGCTCCTTGGAGAGGAAGATGGGATGTAAAAATTCTTCAGGATTTAAAAGTCTCACAAGACAATTCATTACAATTTAGCATTGATGTTTTAAACTTTGGTAATTTATTAAGCTCTAATTGGGGATTGGTTCAACAACCAAATGCAGTGCAGCCAATTGGCGTCTCTGTTAATGGGTCTGGAACTCCAACGTATACATTTAGCTCAGATTTAAAAGACACATTTGTGTATGATGCAAGTTTATTATCAAGATGGCAAGTGCAATTTGGATTAAGATATACATTTTAATTCCAAATATATTATATTTGAACCGCCCAAATTGGGCGGTTTTTTTATGCCTAAATATGAAATACAGACAATTAACAAAAGAGCAGTTTTTAGAATTGCACAAGGAGTTTGCTGAGTTTTTAGCTACCCAGCAAATTGATGTAAAAGAATGGGAAATAATTAAGAAGGACAAACCTTCAATGGCTGAAGAAGAATTAAATATTTTTAGCGATGTTGTTTGGGAAAATGTATTAACAAAAGCTGAATATTTAGAACATATTTCAGATAACCATATTAATTTGTTTAAATGTACATCTAAAGAAATTATCAGAATTTACATTCAGTTGAATGATAAAACGAAAAGTTTTTTAAACGATTCTGATTTTCAATGGTTTTTAAATAATCCAATGGATGACCGTATAGAATATTTTAAAGCTTCAAAAAAATATAAAAAAGAAAGAAATATAGAGGTTTTTAAGTTGATTGAAATGGGGAGTTCAATTTCAAAAGGGAAATTATTTAAAACTATGGCTCAATTAATTGGTTAACTAAATTAGTTACTCCAATAGAGGCTTTTTCTGGAATTACAGTTAAATTTCTAAAATAATTTTCTCTAATTGAAGGTTTTGGATCAATAAAATATATTGGAATACTTGACTTAGTATAATTTATCAAGTTGGCGGCTGGATATACTTGCATAGAGGTTCCAATAATAATTAGAATATCAGCTTCTGATGTAATTTCAATTGCATTGTCTAACATTGGCACATTTTCTCCAAACCAAACGATGTGTGGTCTTAATTGAGAATTCTCAGGACAAACATCACCAATATTTAAATCTTTTGTCCAATTATAAATTAAATTAGAATTTTTAGTGCTTCGCACTTTTAATAATTCACCGTGCAAATGTAAAACATTTGAACTACCAGCTCGCTCATGTAAATCATCAATATTTTGAGTTATTATATTAACACTATATTTTTTTTCTAGTTTAACTAAAGATTGATGTGCTAAATTAGGAGAAACCGTTAATAATTGAGCTCTTCTTTTATTGTAAAAATCTAAAACTAGTTTATTACTTTTATTCCACCCGACAGGGGATGCAACTTCAAGAATATCATGACCTTCCCATAAACCATCTGCCTCTCGAAAAGTTTTAATTCCACTTTCGGCACTCATTCCTGCTCCAGTAAGTATCACAATTTTTTTCATATATCAAAAGTAAAATTTTATCTTTGAAAAAACACATATTAAATGGCAGATGAAAAATATATTGAGTACTTAGAGCAATTTTTAACTGAAAACAGAAAAAATCTATTTAATAAAGTATTAAAAGAACGAACAAGGCATTTTACAGTTGCTATTGAAGATATTTTTCAACCTCAAAACGCAAGTGCAATTGTTAGAACATGTGATGTTTTTGGAGTTCAGGATTTACAGGTTATAGAAAGTAAATATTCTTTTTATGCATCAAATCAAGTGGCAAAAGGCGCACAAAAATGGATTGATTTTTCAATGTATAATAAAAGAGATACCAATAATACATTAGATTGTATTGAAAATTTAAGAGAAAAAGGTTATAAGATTATAGCAACAACACCACACAACGATTCTTGTTTATTACAGGATTTTGATGTTACTCAAAAGTCAGCATTCTTTTTTGGTGTTGAAAAACAAGGTTTATCTGATGATGTTATGAAAAATGCAGATGGTTTTTTAAAAATTCCAATGGTTGGTTTTACAGAAAGCTTAAATATTTCCGTTGCGGTAGCCATAATCCTTCAAAATTTAACTGAAAAACTTAAAAAGTCTAATGTTGATTGGTGTTTAACGGATCTAGAAAAAAGAGAAAAATATCAGGATTGGTTAGAAAAAACAATAAAAAGTATAAAAAAAATCAAAGAAAATTATTATTCAAAAATAATTAACGAATAACAATTTTTTTTATAATAGCGATTGTTTTGCAGTTTTCAACGGTTAAAGTGACATTTTTTAATTCCTTTTTACCTTCAATATTATATTCGATACAAGATGCTGTTTTTATTTTATTAAGGATATCAACATTTCCTTTTTTTAATATTTTAGAAATTTGAGAAGTATCAATTTGCATTGAATTTATAATTGCTAAAGATTCATCTGAATAAATACGCTCTTTAGTATTAATATTTTTTAAAACGCGGGCGTTTGGTAAGTAATCGAAAGTAGTTTCTTTTTTACCTAAAAAAAAGACTACTACTATAATTCCTATTGTTAAACCTCCTAAAAAAAAAGGTAATCGTTGTTTAAATGTCATTTTACAAAAATAATAAATTGATATCTCTAAATGGAATATTAAACCAATCTGCAACCGTTTTATTGGTTAAAATTCCGTGGTAAAAGTACATCCCTTTTTGTAAACTTTTATCAAATCTTACAGCATTTTCAAAACCACCTTCTTCTGCAATATTAGAAAGGTATGGAGTAAATATGTTACTTATTGATACTGTGGCAGTTCTGGAATATCTAGAAGGGATATTAGGAACGCAATAGTGAATAACTCCATATTTATCGATTGTAGGATTTTTATGAGTTGTAACTTCTGAAGTTTCGAAACAACCTCCCCGATCAATACTAACATCAACAATTACAGAGCCTGGTTTCATTCTTTCCACCATTTCTTCTGTAACTAAAATTGGAGCTCTAGAAGTTCCTCTAACTGCTCCAATAGCAATATCACAGCGCATTAATGCCTTTTTAAGTGTTTTGGGTTGTATGGTTGACGTGTAAATTGGTCTTCCTAAATTATGCTGTAAGCTTCTCAATTTTGTTAAAGAATTGTCAAACACTTTTACGTTAGCACCCAATCCTATTGCAGAACGAGCCGCAAACTCTGCAACAGTTCCAGCTCCAAGAATTACAACTTCGGTAGGAGGTACTCCACTTATATTTCCTAGTAGCAATCCATTACCTTCATTTCCCTTACTCATCATTTCTGCAGCAATTAATATAGAAGCGGTTCCTGCAATTTCACTTAAAGATTTAACCACTGAATAAATTCCATGTTCATCTCTAATATAATCAAAAGCAACAGCAGTAATTCGTTTACTTGCTAATGCTTCGAAATATTTTTTAGTTTGTGTTTTTAATTGCAGTGCGGAAAAAAGAATACTCTGGGGGTTTATTAATTTAATTTCATCAAAAGAAGGTGGTTCAACTTTTAAAACTATATGACAGCCGAATGCTTCCTTAACATCGTACGAAATTTTTGCTCCAGCTTCAGAATACTCTTTGTCTGAAAAATTTGCCCCTTCACCAGCGCCAGTTTCAATTACAAATTTATGCCCTTGATTTGTTAAAGCAGCAACAGCGTCCGGAGTTAAACAAACTCTTTTTTCCTGATAATGAGTTTCTTTTGGAATCCCAATTACAAGTTCACCTTTTTGTTTAATAATTTCTAAGGTTTCCTCTTGTGGAATTAACTCTTGTCTACTAAATGGTGAATTAATTTTTTTACTCATTATCTTTAATTGTAATGGTTCTTACTTGATTACTATCTGAAGTAATTGTAATACTTACAGATTTTAAAGGTAATAAATTTTCAACTTTATTTGGCCATTCTACTAAACACCAATTATTACTATAAAAATATTCTTCAACTCCCATATCTAAAGCCTCTTCTTCATCGTCAATTCTATAAAAATCAAAATGATAAACCTTATCACTATTTGAAGTGTGATATTCATTAACTAAAGAAAAGGTAGGTGAGCTAACATTATCTAAAACACCTAGTTGCTTTACAATTTCTTTTATAAGCGTTGTTTTACCAACGCCCATTTCACCATAAAAAAGTAATATTTTATGTTTGCAATTTTGAATAATTTCTTTTGCAATTTCAGGTAATTCTTGCAAAGAGTAATTTTTAACCATATTCTTAAATTATTTTGGTGCAAATATAGCACAAGGAATTATCATTTCCTCTAAAGAGATTCCACCATGTTGATAGGTGTTTCGATAATATTTTACAAAATGGTTGTAATTATTTGGGTACGCAAAAAAGTAATCTTCTTTTGCAAAAATAAATAAACTACTCATATTTAAAGAAGGTAATAAAATATCTTTAGGATTTTTAACCGCAAAAACTTCTTTTTCTTCGTAGGTTAAACTTTTCCCGGTTTTATATCTCAAATTAGAACTTATATTTTTATCTCCAATTACTTTTGAAGGAGTTTTTGAGTTTATTGTTCCGTGATCAGTTGTAATAATTAATTTTAATCCTAATTTTTGTGCTTTTTGAATCATTTCCAATAAAGGAGAATTTAAAAACCAACTATTGGTAAGTGATCTATAAGCTTTATCGTCACTAGCCAGTTCTTTAATAACTTCCATTTCGGTTTTAGCGTGAGAGAGCATATCAACAAAGTTATAAACAACTACAGTTAAATCATTCTCTTTTATTGAATTAAAATTATCCGACAATTGTTTACCAGATTTAAGATTGGTAATTTTATAATATTCAAATTTTAGTTGTTCTTTTAATCTTTGTAATTGGGCTTTTAAAAATTCTTCTTCAAATAGGTTTTTGCCACCCTCATCTATGTCATTTTTCCATAAATCAGGATGCTTTTGTTCCATTTCTAAAGGCATTAATCCAGAGAAAATAGCATTTCTTGCATATTGAGTTGCTGTTGGTAAAATGCATAAATAAGGAACTTCTTGCTGTTTTTTATAATACTTATTAATCGTTTTTTCTATGATATTAAACTGGTCATAACGTAAATTATCTATTACGACCAAAAGTGTTCCTTTGGAGTCTTTTATTTCAGGTAAGAGTACCTTTTTAAATAAAGTATGTGATAAAATTGGAGCATCTTCATCATCTTTTATCCAATCTATATAATTGTTCTTTATAAATTTAAAAAATAAAGAATTTGCTTCTTGTTTTTGGCTCTCTAAAATTTCAACCATTCCAGAATCACTAATATTTTCAAGTTCTAATTCCCAGTAAATTAATTTTTTATAAACATCAATCCACTCTTCATATGAATTTACCATTGCTAAATCCATAGTTATTTTCCTAAATTCTTGTTGGTAATTAGAAGTTGTTTTTTCTGAGACCAATCTAGAAGAATCTAAATTCTTCTTTAAACTGTGCAATATCTGATGTGGATTTACAGGTTTTATTAAATAATCGGCAATTTTATTTCCAATTGCATCTTCCATAATATATTCTTCTTCACTCTTTGTAATCATAACCACTGGAAGATTGGCTTGTTTACTTTTTATTTCAGCCAACGTTTCTAATCCCGATAGACCAGGCATATTTTCGTCTAAAAAAATAATATCATAATTATTCTCATCACACAAGTCTATGGCATCTGCACCATTATTGCAAGTAGTAACTTTATAACCTTTTTTTTCTAAAAAAAGAATGTGAGGTTTTAAAATATCAATTTCATCATCAACCCATAAAATGTTTATTTCGCCCATATTGTTATCTTTGTGCTATAATTATAAATTATTTGTTTTGAACGAGAAAAAAACGAACAAACTAAAAATATTAAACGATCCAATTTACGGTTTTATTACTATTCCAAATGCTTTAATTTATGATTTAATAGAACACCCTTACTTCCAGAGATTAAGAAGAATTTCTCAAATGGGTTTGTCTCATTTAGTTTATCCAGGAGCGCACCATACCAGATTTCATCATGCATTGGGAAGTATGCATTTAATGCAAAAAGCAGTTCGAATTCTAAGGTTTAAAGGCGTTGAAATTTCTGATGATGAATCCAATGCACTTTATATTGCAATTTTATTACACGATATTGGCCACGGTCCATTTTCACATGCATTAGAGCAAAGTATTGCAACTGGAGTACATCATGAATCCATATCATTAAAGTTTATGGAGGCTTTAAATCAAGATTTTGATGGACAAATTTCGCTTGCAATTACTATTTTTAAAGGAAAATATCATCGTAAATTCCTATATCAACTTATTGCAAGTCAGTTAGATATGGATCGATTGGATTATTTGAAAAGAGATAGTTTTTATACCGGTGTTTCAGAAGGAAATATTAATTCGGAGCGTTTAATTACAATGTTAAATGTTAAAGATGATTACTTGGTAGTTGAAGAAAAAGGAATTTACTCTGTTGAAAAATTTATTGTAGCCAGAAGATTAATGTATTGGCAAGTCTATTTGCATAAAACAAGTTTGGTAGCAGAAAAATTGTTAGAAAAAATTCTAATTAGAGCAAAAGAACTTGTTTTAGCAGGTGTTAAATTACCCACAAGTAAAGCTTTTGAGTATTTTTTAAATAATCAAATTAATGAAGATAATTTTTCAATAAAAACCCTGAGAATATTTGCAAAACTTGATGATTATGATGTACTAGCATCTATAAAAGAATGGATTTCTAATGAAGATACGATTCTTTCAAAATTATCTGAAAGTTTAATAAATAGAAGGTTACCAAAAGTTGAATTAAGAAATGATCCATTTTCGGATGCGCAACTTGAAGATATTAGACAACAAGTTAAGAGTTCATTAAATCTTAATGAATTTGAACTTGATTATTTTGTTTATAGTGGAAAAATATCTAATCAAGCCTATGATTCAACTAAAAACATTATTAAACTTTTATTTAAAAATGGTGAATTAAAAGATGTTATGGAGGCATCTGATCATTTAAATATACAGGCACTTTCAAAACCAGTGAATAAGTATTATATGTGTTACCCAAAGAAATAGGTATAGTTATTCTTTTTTTTTACTTTTGCAGCAATGAAATTTACAGCAAATCAAATAGCAGAAATTTTAGGAGGTGATATTGTTGGTGATGGAGATATTGAAGTATTTAAACTTTCTAAAATTGAAGAGGGAGAAGAAGGTTCATTAACATTCTTATCCAATCCAAAATATACGCCATTTATTTATTCAACAAAAGCTTCTGTTGCAATTGTTGGCAAAAATTTCACTCCTGAAAAAGAGTTTGAAACTACGCTTATTAAAGTTGAAGACGCTTATGAATCATTTGCGTTAATATTAGAATATTACAGTCAGGTTAAATTAAATAAAATTGGTATCGAAACGCCTTCTTTTGTAAGCGATAGCGCTACATTAGGGGATGCTGTTTATTTAGGAGCATTTTCACATATTGGAAGCGAAGTTAATATTGGTAATAATGTTAAAATATATCCAAATGTGTATATTGGTGATAATGTAACCATTGGAGATAATACGATATTATTTTCAGGTGCTAAAATTTATTCTGAAACTGAAATTGGAAAAAATTGTGTAATTAATTCAGGGGCAATTATTGGAGCGGATGGATTTGGATTTGCTCCAAGTAAGGATGGTATTTATGCAAAAATCCCTCAGATTGGAAATGTAATTATTGAAGATTATGTAGATATAGGTGCTGCTACAACAATTGACAGAGCAACTATGGGTTCAACAATTATACGAAAAGGTGTAAAATTAGACAATCAAATTCAAGTTGGACATAATGTAGAAATTGGCAAAAATACTGTAATAGCCGCTCAAACAGGTATTGCTGGATCTTCAAAAATAGGTGAAAGTTGTATGATTGGTGGTCAAGTTGGTATAGCCGGTCATTTAATAATTGGAAACAATGTTAGAATACAAGCACAATCTGGTATTGGTAGAAATATAAAGGATAATGAAATTATTCAAGGAACTCCGGCATTTGGATATAATGATTTTAACAAGTCTTATGTTTATTTTAAAAAATTGCCAGACCTTGTCGCTAAATTAAATTCATTAGAAAAAGAAATTAAAGCTTTAAAGGAAAAATAATGAGTACTAAACAGAAGACAATTAAAAAAGAAGTAACACTTTCAGGGGTGGGTTTACATACTGGAAATAAAGTTACTATGACATTTAAGCCAGCTCCAATAAATCACGGATATGCTTTTGTTAGAATTGATTTGGAAGGTGAGCCTATTATTGAAGCAAGTGCTGAATATGTTGTAAATACGCAACGAGGCACAAATTTAGAAAAAAGAGGTGTTTTTGTAAATACTTCGGAGCATGTATTAGCTGCTGTCGTAGCATTAGGTATAGATAATATTTGTATTGAAATAAACAACCCTGAACCTCCAATTATGGATGGTTCTTCAAAACACTTTGTTGAAGCGCTGGAAAAAGCAGGAATTCAAGAACAAGATGCTTTAAGAGAAGAATATGTAGTTAAAGAAATAATATCATATAAAGACGAAAAAACTGGAAGTGAAATTATTTTAATGCCTTCAGATGAATATCAAATTACTGCAATGGTAGATTTTGGTACAAAGGTTTTAGGAACACAAAATGCAACTTTAAATTCATTAGCAGATTTTAAAGATGAAATTTCTGATGCCCGTACTTTTAGCTTTTTGCATGAATTAGAAATGCTTTTAGATAATAATTTAATAAAAGGAGGAGATTTAAATAACGCCATAGTTTATGTAGATAAAGAAATATCTGAAGAAACTATGGATAAATTAAAAAAAGCGTTTAATAAAAAAACGTTGAATGTTAAGCCAAATGGAATTTTAGATAATTTAACATTGCGCTGGGCTAATGAAGCTGCACGGCACAAATTGTTAGACGTTATTGGTGATTTAGCATTGGTTGGAACTAGAATAAGAGGTAAAGTAATTGCAAATAAACCAGGGCATTTAGTAAATACGGTTTTTGCAAAAAAACTTCAAAAAATTATAAAATACGAGAAAAGAAATAAGGTTCCTTCGTTTGATTTAAATTTACCTCCATTAATGGATATTCATAAAATTATGAGTATTCTACCACACAGGCCACCATTTTTATTGATAGATAGAATTATAGAACTTTCTGATAAACATGTAGTTGGAATGAAAAATGTGACCATGAATGAAGATTTCTTTGTTGGTCATTTTCCAGGTGCACCAGTAATGCCAGGAGTTTTACAAGTAGAAGCAATGGCACAATGTGGTGGTATTTTAGTTTTAAGTACGGTACCAGATCCTGAAAATTATTTAACATATTTTATGAAAATGGATAATGTTAAGTTTAAACAAAAAGTATTGCCAGGAGACACTTTAATTTTTAAAGCCGAATTAATTTCACCTATAAGGCGAGGAATTTGTCATATGCAGTCTTATGGATACGCAAATGGTAAATTAGTTGTTGAAGCAGAATTAATGGCGCAAATAGCAAAAAAACCTAAAGAATAATGAATCAACCTTTAGCATATATTCACCCAGGTGCAAAAATTGCAACCAATGTGGTGGTAGAACCATTTACTACAATTCATAATAATGTAATAATTGGCTCGGGAACCTGGATAGGATCTAATGTAACCATTATGGAAGGTGCCAGAATTGGTAAGAATTGTAGAATTTTTCCAGGAGCAGTAATTTCTGCAATTCCACAGGATTTAAAATTTGATGGTGAAGATTCTTTGGCAGTAATTGGAGATAATACTACAATTAGAGAATGTGTTACAGTTAATAGAGGAACAAAAGCCCTTGGAAAAACCCAAATAGGAGATAACTGTTTGATAATGGCAACCTCGCATATTGCACATGATTGTGTAATTGGAAATAACTGTATTTTGGCAAATGGATCTGTAATTGCAGGTCATGTAACAGTTGGAGATTTTGCCATTTTAAGTGGCTTAGTTGCTGTTCATCAATTTATTCATATAGGAGAACATGCTATGGTATCTGGAGGATCTTTAGTAAGAAAAGATGTACCTCCATTTGCAAAAGCTGGAAAAGAACCGCTTTCATATATTGGAATTAATTCAATAGGATTAAGAAGAAGAGGCTTTACAACAGAAAAAATAAGAGAAATTCAGAATATATTTAGGCTTTTGTATCAAAAAAATTATAATACAACACAAGCAGTAGAAATTATTGAAGCAGAAATGGAAGCTACAAGTGAAAGAGATCAAATTATTCTTTTCATTAAAAATTCTCAAAGGGGAATTATGAAAGGGTATACAGGTAGCTAAAAATTTAAAAAATAAATAGAAAATATGGCAACAACATCAGATATTAGAAATGGATTATGTATTAGACATAATAATGATATTTTTAAAGTAATAGAATTTTTACATGTAAAACCAGGAAAAGGTCCAGCATTTGTAAGAACAAAATTAAAAAGTCTTACTTCTGGTAAAGTTTTGGATAACACATTTCCAGCTGGAAGAAAAATTGAAGATATACGTGTTGAAACTAGAAAATATCAATTCTTATATCCTGAAGGTGATACGTTTCACTTTATGAATACAGATGATTACAATCAAATTGAGCTTCAAAAAGAAACGCTTGATTGTCCTGATCTTTTAAAAGAAGGAGAAGTTGTAACCATAATTTTTAATACTGAAGACAGTATGCCACTTTCGGTTGATATGCCGGCAAGTGTTGTTTTGGAAATAACCCATACCGAACCTGGTGTTAAGGGAAATACAGCAACAAATGCAACAAAGCCTGCAACAGTTGAAACAGGTGCACAAATAAACGTACCTTTATTTATTAATGAAGGTGATAAAGTTAAAATTGACACATCAAAAGGAGCTTATTTAGAGCGAGTTAAAGAATAAAGTATATGAAATTTCCACGTGAATTTAGTTTACAAGAAATTGCGCAGTTATTAAAAGTAGAATTTGTAGGGTCTCCAAATTTTCCTGTCCTTGGTTGTAATGAGATTCATGTTGTTGAAGAAGGAGATATTGTTTTTGTTGATCATCCGAAATATTATGATAAAGCGTTAAAATCAAAGGCTTCTGTCGTATTAATAAATAAAAGGGTTGATTGTCCTGAGGGAAAAGGATTGTTAATATCGAAAGATCCATTTTCAGATTTTAATAAACTTACTCAACATTTTAAGCCATTTAAACCATCAAATTTATTAATTTCAGATTCCGCAAAAATAGGAATTGATTGTATTATTCAGCCAAATGTTTTTATTGGTAATAATGTACGCATTGGAAATAATTGTACTATTCATCCAAATGTGACTATATATGATAATATTATAATAGGAAATAATGTTACTATTCATTCAGGAACAATTTTGGGAGCTGACGCCTTTTATTATAAAAAACGTAAAAGTGGTTATGATAAACTATTAAGTGGTGGATCTGTAATTATTGAAGATAATGTGGATATTGGCGCTTTGTGTACAATTGATAGAGGTGTTTCTGGAAATACAATTATAAAAAAAGGTTCAAAAATTGATAATCAGGTTCAAATAGGACATGATACAGTTATTGGAAATAATTGTTTAATTGCTTCTCAAACTGGTATTGCAGGTTGTGTTATTGTTGAAGATAATGTAACTATATGGGGGCAGGTTGGTACAAACAGTGGAATTACAATTGGAGAAGGAGCAGTTATCTTGGGTCAAACAGGTGTAACAAAATCTGTAAAAGGAAAACGAACTTATTTTGGAACCCCAATAGAAGAATCAAGAAAAAAATTGAAAGAAATGGTTGAAATAAAAAGATTAATAAAAGATAAAAAATAATTACTATTATTTTAACGGAAACAACTAAAAAAATTACTTTTGTATTTGCATAAGTATTTAATTTAAAACATACATAAATGAGCGTTTTAGTAAATAAAGATTCAAAAATTATTGTTCAAGGATTTACAGGTAGTGAAGGAACTTTTCATGCTACTCAAATGATTGAATATGGTACAAATGTTGTTGGTGGTGTAACTCCAGGAAAAGGAGGTCAATTACATCTTGATAAACCTGTATTTAATACGGTTCAGGATGCAGTTGATAAAGTTGATGCAGATACTTCAATTATTTTTGTTCCACCTGCATTTGCGGCTGATGCTATAATGGAAGCTGCAGCAGCAGGTATTAAAGTAATTATTTGTATTACAGAAGGAATTCCTGTTGCCGATATGGTAAAAGTGAAAGCATATATAGATACTAAAGATTGTAGATTAGTTGGTCCAAATTGCCCAGGTGTTATTACTCCAGAAGAAGCAAAAGTTGGTATTATGCCAGGTTTTATTTTTAGAAAAGGTAATGTTGGAATTGTTTCAAAATCGGGTACATTAACTTATGAGGCTGCTGATCAAGTTGTGAAAAAAGGATATGGAATAACTACAGCAATTGGAATTGGTGGAGATCCAATAATTGGAACAACAACTAAAGATGCTGTTGAGCTTTTGATGAATGATGATGATACAGAATGTATTGTAATGATTGGTGAAATTGGAGGTCAATTAGAGGCAGAAGCTGCGCAATGGGTAAAAGCTACGGGAAATAAAAAACCTGTTATTGGCTTTATTGCTGGTCAAACTGCACCAAAAGGTAGGACTATGGGACACGCAGGTGCCATTGTTGGAGGTAAAGACGACACTGCTCAGGCAAAAATGGAAATATTAAGAGCAAACGGAATTCATGTTGTAGAATCACCTGCAAAAATAGGAGATAAGGTAGCAGAAATTTTAGGATAGTTAACTAAAAATTAGTTGTTTTATATAATTTTAAAAACCTTTGATTTTCAAAGGTTTTTTTCGTTTTACTTGTAAGTAATAAGATTAATTACTACTAATTTTAAAAATTAAATTTTATGAATTTTAAAATAAATCGTAAGTCTATTTCAAATATAATTTTTGTAATAGCTATTGCAGTTCTATTATATCCACCCTCTAGAGAATGGGTTATGCGTCAAATTGCATTTGCTCCAAGTGTTGAAAATGTAGAGAGTTCAGAAAAAATAGATACTTATAACTGGCAACTGAAAGGGTTGAATGCAGAAAGCATAAATTTTAGTGAATTAGAAGATAAAGTAGTTTTTGTAAATTTTTGGGCAACTTGGTGTCCACCTTGTAGAGCGGAAATGCCTATGATTCAAGAATTATATAATGATTATAAGGACAAAGTTTCTTTTGTGTTTGTAACAAATGAAAGTTGGGAAACAGTTGAGAAATTCTATATTAAAAATGAATATAATTTACCGAGTTATAATTCCCAAAGTCTACCGCCAAAAAAATTAACAGAGACTAACAGTATACCAGCTACTTATTTAATTGATAAAGAGGGGAATATTTTAATTTCTAAAACGGGTTCTGCAAATTGGAATAGTACCAAAGTAAGAAACTTGTTAGATAAATTGATACTGGAATAACAACAAAATAGAATTTAATGTAGCGTTTTTAACTTTTTAAACGTATTGAGAATATAAGATTTCAATTTTAGATGATTTCAATTAATTATATTTTGTAAAATTTAAAAAGTTAAAGAAATGAAAAGAATTTTAGTGTTGTTTGTTATATTTTTAACAGTAGTTTCATGTGACCTTAAGGATGATTGTGGCAGTTGTTTTACACCGCCAAGACAATTTAATTTTGAATTTGTTGACAAAGATACCGAAGAAAATTTATTTGTAAATGATACTTTTGACAAAGATGCAGTAATTGTTATTGATGAAAATGATGATGACGTAAATTTTCAAATAATATTTTACAATGAAAGATATATATTAACACTCAGTGAAATAGGTTGGGAATTAGACCCAAAAGTATATACTGTTAAATTAAGTGATGAAGTTTCGGTAATTTTTGAACTTGATATGGATCATATAAGTGAAGAGTGTTGTTCTTATTTTGTTGTAGAAAATTTTAATCTTCAAACTTATGAGTATACAGAATCAAATATTACTGGAATTATTCAGGTTAAAATTTAATTAAAATGAAAAATATATTTTTTCAACTTTTATCAATAGTTTTTATAATTGCACTGAGCAGCACTTCTTGTTCAGATAGTTTAGAAGATAGTGAAGTTTCTGATGCATTTAATGATGCCATTTATACATCTCAATCAGAATTTTCACAAGTGTCTGCTGTATTACGCATAAATAGTGAGGTTTTTTATACATTAAATAGTAATAGATTGAACAATTTAAGTTCAGGTGAATCTTATGTTATAAATAGTGCGAAAAGAGAAAAAGATTCGATTCAAATAAATTTGTCATACAGTGGGGGTTGCAAACAACATGGCTTCGAAATTATTTGGGATGGAATTGTGTATACAGATGAACCTTGCCATATGAATTTATTACTTATTCATGATAGCAATAATGATGATTGTGAAGCTTTAATAACTGAAACTATTAGTATAAATTTAAAAGAATTAGTTGGTGATGTTGTTTATAAAGATAGCTGTGCATATCATATTTATAGCACTTATAATTCAGGTGAAGAAGCTGATGTTGTAATTAACTAAATCGATTGATAATTAAGGTATTAAGTTTGTAAAAGGTTAACCAAATTCAATTTGGAACAGGAAATAGATAAACACATATTTTTAGAAAAGCTTATCACCGGTTGTAAGAAAGGTAATGTAATACAACAAGAATTGTTGTACAAGCATTTTTATGGCTATTCTTTAAGTATTTGCAGGCTATATACATATTCTAATGATGATGCTGTTAGTATTTTAAATGATAGTTTTTTAAAGGTTTTTTCTTCAATACAAAAAAAAGGATACAATGACACTGTTCCATTTAAGAACTGGTTAAGAAGGATTCTAATTAACACTGCAATTGATAATATTCGAAAAAATTCAAAGCATTATTATCAATTAGAAATAGAAGAAGTTGAAGATTTAATACCTGATGAAAATAGTATAGATAATTTAAATGTTGAAGATATTTTAAAATTATTAGATCAATTACCAGAAATGCACCGACTTGTTTTTAACTTATATGAAATACAAGGGTTTAGTCATTTGGAAATATCTGTAAAACTTGTAATTAGCGAAAGTACTTCAAGAGTATTTTTAACAAGAGCTAAAAAGAAGTTAAGAGTTTTGTTTAATAAAAACTTTTAGAATAAATGAAAGATAAATTTGATAAAATATTAAGTGATAAAATTAAGGAAGTAGCTGAAAACAGAGACATCCCCTACAATCCAGAACATTGGAAAATGTTGGTGGCTAAAAAGAAAAAAGACAAGAGAAGAATCTTTTTTTATTGGCGTATTGCAGCATTTTTTATGCTCTCTATAATAGCTGGAGGTTTGGGTAAATATTTCTTTAGCACTTCAGATTCAAATGATGTTATTAATCCTCAAATTATTTTAGACAACAAAAATGATTCATTGAGAATTGATAGCTTAAAATTAAATGAGAAAATTTTTATTACATCAGGACCAGATTATATTGATAGTCTAAATCAATCGGATTCTAATGTTAGTTTAATTGATTCTACAACAATAAATAATAAGAGTAAATTTAATAACTCTAACGATTTTAATGTAAAAGAGGCAGTTGCTTCTACTGAAATTAATAACAAAAAACAACCTATTAAAAATAAGAATGTTATTCCTCCAGCTATAGATAAAATTGAAATTTTGACTGATTCTTTAAAAGGTAATACTACTATCGCTCATAAGGACATTAAATCTAAGAATGAAAATTTAGCCTTTTCTATTGATAAAGAAAAAAATATAGATTCTATAATTAGTAAAAAAAACCTTGCTGAAATTGATCAAAAAATTAAAAATGATTCTTTAACAATTAAAAAAGAAGTTATGGCTTTGGTTAAAGAAGAAAAATCTGAAGATGAGAAGATTAGAAAACCAATTAAATATGGTGTAGATATTTCACCAATTTTAGACTACAATCAAGAAGGTGAAAATTCAAATGTTGGTTTTGCAGGAGGGGTTACTGTAGAGATCCCAATTTCAAAAAAGTTTAACATAGGTACAGGAATAATTTATGCAGATCAAAAGCTTAATTTAAACGAACAAACTAGCTATTTATCGGATGTTGTAAGTTCAAAAAGTGCAAGCCAATTAGTAAATAAAGAGGCAGTTATTAAGGGAATTGAAATTCCAGTTAATTTAAAATATAATTTTTCATTTAATGAAAATAACTTATTTATTTCTGCAGGATTTTCATCTACTTCATATTTTAAAGAGGATGTAGAGGCTAGTTATTTAGTAAACAATAGAACTGAAATTGCTACTCAAGATACTTTTGGAAACAATATAGTAAAATATGAGTTGGTGCAAACTGATAGTAAGGTTGTGACTCCATCTAATTCAAACAGCTTCAATTTCGCTAATATTTTGAACCTTTCATTTGGTATTGAACTTCCAATTAATAATCAACTTCAATCTGTAATTATAGAACCTTATTTTAAATATTCGTTAACTCCAGTTACTCAACAAAAAGTTGACTTTTCAAGCTTAGGAATCCATTTACGTTATAATTTTAGTTTTCAAAGAAAATAATAAAAAATCTTGTAGCGTTTTGTTTATTTAGAACGTATAGAAGATAATAGGTTAATAATTTAAATTTTTACAATTTAGTTACAAGTTATAAAATCTCATTGCTTATCCTTTGGGTTAAGCTGGGATTTTATAAATTTAAGTTGATAATTCTAAAATTTTTATTTCATAAAATAAGAGTTAATAGTAGATAACAAAAAACCTATAGTAAATTAAATACTATAGGTTTATTTTTTAGTTCTCATATAAAATTATTTTAGAATTCTTTAAGAAGCATAAAGTCCATATCTTCTAAATCTATCCCATTGAATTCTTTTAGTGTTTGTGTAATTTACCATTATTACTTTTTTCTTTTTGTTTTCCTGTGTGGTTAAATTTAAAGTTTTCATAATATCGTCTTTTATAGTTGTTATACACTTAAATGACGTTGAAGGCCACTAAATGTTACGCTATAATGTATAGCATAGTACTGTATTAACAAATATTTAACGGATTAAAAGTGACTTTTAGGTTAATTGTTAATTAAAAGTTAAGGGTTTAATAATCAGAAAGAATCTTATTTAAAGATTCAATAATAATATTGCATCCTTTATAAATTTCATCTTCTGTAATGGTAAGGGGAGGAGTAATTCTAATAGCTTTGCCTTCAAATAGAAGCCAAAACAACAGTAAACCATTATCTAAACAATTCAAAATTACTTTTGAAGCTATTTCACTGGATTCAACCATTGCGGCTAACATCAATCCTTTTCCTCTAATTTCAGTAATTAAAGGGTGAATTAAAAGTTTTTTAAATAATAGCTCTTTATTTAATGTTTCAGATATTAAATCTGAATGTAGCAATTCTTTTAAATTTGCATGTGCAGCTGCAGCAATAACCGGATGCCCTCCAAAAGTAGTAATATGGCCAAGTTTAGGATGTTCCTTTAAGCAACTCATTATTTCATTAGATGAAATAAATGCCCCAATGGGCATTCCACCACCCAATCCTTTTCCCGTTACAATAATATGTGGAATCACATTATAATTTTCAAAACCAAATAATTTACCGGTTCTTCCTATTCCAGATTGAATTTCATCCAATATAAGTAAGGCACCAACTTTATTACATTTAGCCAAAACCTTTTTTAAATAATCATTTGCAGGTTCAATAAAACCAGCACCACCTTGAATGGTTTCTAATATGACACCAGCTGTTTTGGTAGTTATTTTTTCTAAATCAACTAAATTATTAAATTCAATAAACTTAATACCAGGTATTAAAGGTCTAAAAGCACTATTTTTTTCTTCTGCTCCACAAACGCTCATTGCGCCTTGTGTATTACCGTGATAACCGTTTTTTGCAGCGATAATTTCGTGTCTTCCTGTAAATCTTTTAGCTAATTTTAAAGCCCCTTCTGTTGCTTCTGTTCCAGAATTTGTTAAATAAACTGTTTCTAAAGAATTTGGTAAATTGGTTGCAAGTAATTTGGTAAGATCTACTTGAGGCTGTTGAATAAATTCCCCGTAAACCATTACATGAGTATATTTATCAACCTGATTTTTAATTGCTTGTGAAATTATAGGATGATTATGTCCAAGTGTGTTTGCAGAAACTCCTGCTATAAAATCGAGATATTCTTTTCCATGCTTGTCATACACATAACAACCACTTGCTTTTGAAATTTCTAAAGCTAAAGGCTTAGAGCTAGTTTGCGCTTGGTATATAAAAAAATCTTTTTTCAATTTTCAGGAATTACTTTTGGTAATGGTTTTCCTTTTGGAATTGGTTTTTCTTTTACTGGTTTAGTTACAGGCAAATCGGCTGTTTCGATCTTCTCACTAATTTCTTTTTTTCCTTCAGGCACAATTAATTCTTCATCTTTTATAAAAATATCATCTTTAGTAAGAGGTCTTTCATCCGCTCGCCAAACAAATCCTTTGAGAAGTTTATCATTTTCTTTTAACTTTTCAAATTCTGATGGAGGGTACGTTTTACCAGTCACCATATTGTTATAATCAATGCTTTTAACATCATTATTTTCAAAAAGAATCAAAATATTATTGCTGCACTGTTTTTTATCTATTCCAAAAAGTACCTGCTCTTCATTTCTTAAAAAAAATATTGTTTCGCTATTTCCAACAGCATCTAAAGATTCTAAGTTATTATTTTTAAACTTACCATACATATTTTTCCCTTTAAGCTGACTGTAGCCTGAAGAATCCTTTTGTACCATTAAGGCGTTGTTTAACACCTTTAACGAGTCTAATTGTTCTGTTTTTTGATTTGACAGGAAGTGAATTGTATCACCTGTAATTTGACTTCCTTCTGCCCATAATACTGGATTTGTATATAATTTAGTTAGTCCAGTTTTTTCGTCTGATACTAGTGAATCACATTTTCCTTGAATATCGGATTTAAAAATTTTAACTCTTCTAAAAGCCTTGATTACTCGATTTTCAACCTCCCCAGTTACCATTAATTTATCTCCATGAATATAAATAGAATCATTTTCCATAGCTGATACTGCAACAGCTTTATCGGTTATATAAACGGAATCTTTTAACTTGAAAAATTCAGCATATCCACCTCTAATAATAGTACTATTTGTTGTATCTAAAACTGAGATATTTCCTGTTGCGGACGCATATTCTATGTTTTTATTATAGTATAAGCTATCACCTTTAATAGTTCTGTCTCCATATAATATTTTAGAATTCTTTAAAAAATGAGAAATATTAGTTTTAGAATTATGATGCCCTTTTTCTGTATAAATAGAATTTTCTGCACTTGTAATTGTTGATGGACCAAACAATTCGGCAATTCCGGTACTTGTAAAATAATCTAAATGATCTGAAATTAATTTACTGTCTTTATTAGTAACATCAACTTTTTTAAAAGCCTGAAATTTATTGGTTCTTAAATAATAATTTCCTTCTCTACTTTTTAAAAGATTTGTAGTGTCTTTTATAGTTCCTCCACTTTTATAAAACAAATGTTGCTCAACTCTATCAAAGTATAAAGTATCTGTTTTTAAAGTCATAAATTCGTCCTTAAGAATTACATCTCCCCAAGAAGTTGCTACTTTTTTATTGGAATCATAATCAACATATTTACTATATTGTATAATAGTATCTCCTTGATTGATGATTACATTTCCCATCGCTTTAATCAATTTTTCTTCTTGATATATATAGGCTTTATCACAACGGAGAGTAGCTCCTTCATGTTCAACAAAAACATTTCCAGTTGAAATTGTTGCTCCTGGAAATCTCTCATCAATAAATGTATTATCGGCTTTTAATATTTTAATTCTTTTAGATTGAGAAAACCCTTGAATTGTTATTAAAGCAATAATTATAATTATAATTTTTTTCAAGACAAATTAATTTAAACACAAAACTAACGAAAAAGTAGTTTGTAAATTATAATAGTGTGTTAAAAAAAAAGCTTCAATGTGTTTGAAGCTTTTTTAATATTATCTCATTATTGTTTGTTTCCTATCTGGACCAACAGATACAATTTTCACAGGAACTTCAACAAAATCTTCAATAAATTTAATATAATCTATTAATTCTTTTGGAAGTGTATCTTTAGTGGTCATACCAGTTAAATCCTGAGCCCAACCTTTAACTTCTGTATAAATTGGAGTTACGTTATGTTCTTCAATATTATAAGGCAAATGTTTTACTTCTGTTCCTTTATAATTATAAGAAGTACAAACTTTTAAAGTTTTAAATCCTGATAGCACATCACCTTTCATCATCATCAACTGAGTTACACCATTTATATCAATCGCATACTTTAGTGCAACTAAATCTAACCAACCACATCTACGTGGACGTCCAGTTGTTGCTCCAAATTCTTGACCAATTTTCGACATTGTAGCTCCATCTTCATCAAATAATTCAGTAGGGAACGGTCCAGAACCTACACGAGTTGTATATGCTTTAAAAATTCCAAAAACATCTCCAATTTTGTTTGGTGCTACTCCCAAACCAGTACAAGCACCAGCGGCAGTTGTGGTAGAAGATGTAACAAAAGGATAGGTTCCAAAATCAATATCTAACATAGATCCTTGAGCACCTTCTGCTAAAACTGTTTTACCATTTTTCATGGCATTATTTAAATATTCTTCACTATCAATAAAAGTTAGTTCCTTTAATCTTTCAACTGCTACGAAAAATTCAGCTTCTAATTCTTTTAAATCATACTCAAGTTGAACATCAAAAAAGTCAATCATTTTAATATGCTTTGCTGTTAATGCAGCATAGCGATCTTTCCAATCCTCAAGTTCTAAATCACCAACGCGCATTCCATTTCTACCAGTTTTATCCATATAAGTTGGACCAATACCTTTTAAAGTAGAACCAATTTTGGCCTTACCTTTTGAAGTTTCACTTGCAGCATCTAATAATCTGTGGGTTGGTAAAATCAAATGTGCTTTTCTTGAGATTAATAATTTAGTTTTAAAATCTAAATTAAATTGAGATAAATTATCCAATTCTTTTTTGAAAATTACAGGGTCTATAACAACACCATTTCCAACTACATTAATTGCTTCTTTATGAAAAATCCCAGATGGAATTGTATGAAGCACATGTTTGTGTCCGTCGAAAATTAAAGTATGCCCAGCATTTGGACCACCTTGAAAACGTGCAATTATATCATAATTAGATGTAAGTACATCTACAATTTTTCCTTTACCTTCATCTCCCCATTGCAATCCTAGTAATAAATTTACAGCCATTTTTTTGCTTAATAATATGTTAGTTGTCTTTTTGTTTTTTTGTTCCGTAGAAGTATAATGAATGATTGTGAATCTCTATGTTTAAAGTTTCTTCAATCGTTTTTTTTATTATTTGTATTCTTGGATCACAAAATTCAATAACTTCACCTGTATCTGTGAGTATTACGTGATCGTGTTGTTTATCAAAATAAGATTTTTCGTAATGTGCTTGATTTTGACCGAATTGATGTTTTCTTACTAAGCCAGATTCCAAAAGTAACTCTATAGTATTATAGAGAGTAGCTCTACTAACTCTATAATTTTTATTTTTCATTTGAATATAAAGTGATTCTATATCAAAATGGTCGTTTAAATCATAAATTTCTTGAAGAATTGCAAATCGTTCTGGAGTTTTTCTATGGCTATTTGCTTCCAGAAAATTAACAAAAACGTTTTTTACAATTTTTTGATTATCATTACTCATAAAAACTGCTATTTTAATTATAAAATTAAACAACAAAGTTAACTCTATTTTTTTTAAAAATTAAGCGTGTTATTTATATTTATTAACTTTAATTGTGAATAAACTAGTGCTTATAAATTCGATCAACTTTGTCAATTCCTTCTAATTTTTTAATATTATCACTTAATCTTTGAAGTTGGGTTTTATTTCTAACACTTACTGTTATTTTTCCCTCAAAAATTCCGTCATGACCAGATATATTTAGGTTATGAATATTTACATCCATATCTCTTGAAATAACTTTGGTAATTTCATTTACAAGACCAACGTGATCAACACCATGAATTTTAAGAATTGCCTTAAATTCTTGATTTGTGGAATCAATCCATTTAGCACTCATTATCCTATAAGCGTAGTTCGCTTGCAGACTTATTGCATTTGGACAATCTTTTTTATGAACTTTAATTCCATCATTTATTGTTACAAAACCAAAAACTTTATCACCTGGAATTGCATTACAACATTGCGAAATTTTGTATTCCAGTCGTTCTTCTTCTTTTCCAAAAACTAAAGAATCATAATTTGAGTTAATTTCATCTTTTTCAATATTTTCTAACTTAGAAGGGCTTCTTTTCATTCTATTTTTAAAGAAACTTACAAAAGCATTATTACGTTGTGCTATAAATTCCTTAAGCTGGCTATTGTCAATAGATCCGCTTCCCATTCTATAAAACAAATCTAAACTTGTTTTAAGTTTAAAAAACACAACAAGTTCATTAACAACTTTTTCATTTAAAGTTATTTTAAGATGTTTTAATTTTCTAGTTAAAACTTCTTTTCCTTCTTCCGCAATTTTCTTTTGATCTTCTTTAAGGATATTTTTAATTCTGGATCTAGCTCTTGCAGTAACAACAAAATCTAACCATCCAACATTTGGTTTTTGATTTTTAGCAGTAATAATTTCAACCTGATCACCGCTAAATAATTCTTGACTTATAGGCTTTAATTTTCCATTGATTTTAGCTCCTCTACAATTCATACCAACTTGAGTATGAATGGAAAATGCAAAATCAAGCGCTGTTGCATGTTTTGGAAGCGCTTTTAATTCTCCGGTAGGAGTAAATATAAATACTTCTTTGGAATATAAATTTAACTTAAAATCTTCTACAAAATCTATGGCGCTACTGTCAGAATTTTCAAGTGATTCTTGAATTTTATTTAACCAATCATCTAATCCACTTTCCTTATCAGAATTGTTTTTATATTTATAATGTGCGGCATATCCTTTTTCGGCAATCTCATCCATCCTTGCTGAACGGATTTGAACTTCAACCCATTTTCCCAATGGGCCCATTACCGTAATATGTAAAGATTCGTATCCTGTAGATTTGGGTTGGCTAATCCAATCTCTTAATCTGCTTGGATTTGGCCTAAAATGGTCAGTAACAATTGAATATATTTTCCAAGCATCAAACTTTTCATCTTTTAAAGTAGAGTTATAGATAATTCTAATTGCAAATTTGTCATAAATCTCATCATAAGTTACACCTTGAGAAAGCATTTTTTTGCGAATAGAATAAATTGATTTTCTACGACCTTTTATTAAGTATTTAAAACCTTCTTTATCCAATGATTCTTTTATAATATTTGAAAAAGTTTCAATATAAATATTTTGTTCTTCTTTACTTTGAGTAATTTTTTCAGAAATATCATTATAAACTTCGGGCTCGGTATATTTCAAGCCTAAATTTTCAAGTTCTGTTTTAATATTATATAGCCCTAATCTATGTGCTAATGGGGCATATATATAAATAGTTTCCGATGAAATTTTTAATTGTTTGTCGGCAGGCATTGCATCCATAGTTTGCATATTGTGCAATCTATCAGCAATTTTAATTAATATTACACGCACATCGTCGTGCAATGTCAACAACATTTTCCTAAAATTTTCTGCTTGTATGGAGGCGTTTTGTTCTTTATTTAAATGAGAAATTTTTGTTAAACCATTAACAATTCTCGCTACATTTTCACCGAATAAACGTTCTATATCTTCTAAAGTATAATCTGTGTCTTCAACAACATCATGCAATAATGCAGCAACAATAGATGTTGTATCCAATCCAATTTCATAGGCAACTATTTTTGCTACTGCAATTGGATGAAAAATATATGGTTCACCTGTTTTTCTGCGCTGAGATCTATGCGCTTCTAATGCAATATCAAACGCTTTCCTAATTTCTTTTTTATCAGAATCAGTAAATGACTGGTAAGCACCTTTTAGCAAATCTTTATATCGTTTTGCTATTTCTTTATTTTCTTCTTCTATGCTTAAATTATATGTCATTGCTTAAAAATAGTATTTTATATTGACTAAACAATTTATAATTATTATTTTTTTAAGTTTAAAATTCGTTGTAATAAAGTAGGATGGGAGTAATGCATTTTAACGTACAAATTGTTAGGTGTTAAATTACTCAAACTGTTTTTAGATAATTTTTTTAATGAGGAAATTAAAGCATCAGCATTGGAATAAGTTTTAGCATAATCATCTGCTTCATATTCAAATTTTCTCGATACAACATTCATAAAAAATCCTGTAATTTCTGAAATTGGGCTGTATAATATTCCAAAAGCAATTAATCCTATATGAAAACTTGTTATTTCTACACCTAACGCTTGGGATAATAAATTATTACCTACAAGTAACGACAATATATAAAATGTGAAGCCAGCTAAAACAAGAGACATTATTAAATTATATATAATGTGCTTTTTTTTGTAATGACCAACTTCATGAGCCAGAACGGCAACAATTTCATCAATTTCTAAATCATTTATAAGTGTGTCAAATAAAGTGATTCTTTTTTGAGAACCAAATCCCGAGAAATAGGCATTTGCTTTTGTTGATCTTTTAGAGCCATCAATTACATAAATATTATCAAGTTTAAAACCAACATTATTTGCAAAAGTATTAATAGCTGTTTTTAATTCACCGTCTTCTAAAGCTGTTTGTTTATTAAATAAAGGAACAATTAATTTTGAATAAAAAAGGTTCATTAAAATTGTAAAAACAGCAATTAGTGCCCAGGCGTATAGCCAAAAATTAGTTGTAGTTAACTTATAAAACCAAGTTATTAAAGCTAAAATTCCACCTCCAATTATTAAAAGCATTAACCAACCTTTAATTTTATCAAAAATAAAAGTTTTAACGGTCGATTTATTAAAACCAAATTTTTCTTCAATTACAAAAGTATTATAATATGAAAAGGGTAAAGTAATAAAATCACTTGCAAACAGTATGATTCCGAAGAAAATTAGTGTTATTATAATTGAATTATCTGAAATATTTCTTGCAATAGCATCTACATATGCAAAACCATCAAATACAAAAAACAACACCGTAAGTAACACAGAAAAAGTACTTGTTAAGATTGAAAATTTATATTTTTCCTTTTTATAATTCTGTGATTTTAAGTATTCTTCTTCATTATAAATGCCTTCTAATTCTTTTGGAATAGCATCATTAAAATGTTTTGAATTTAAAGCATTTAAAAACGTGTCAAATAAATATTTGGCAATAATAATACCTATTAAAATATAAAATAGTGTTTGTGGAGTCATTTATTAATGTTTAAAGGTTTAATTGTAAAATTTATTATTCATAATTTATATTATAAATTATGAATTCCGCTGTCTCACGGCTTCAAATAAAATAATAGCAGCACTTACTGAAACATTCATAGAATCTATTGCACCTCGCATAGGAATGATAATATTTGAAGTTGTATTTTCTAACCATTCATCAGTGAGTCCTGTTGCCTCTGTGCCAACTATAATTGCAGAAGGTTTTTTAAAGTCAATTGTTTGATATTCAACAGAAGCCGTTAGAGCTGCACTGTATATATTAATGTTTTTCTCTTTTAAAAAAGAAATAATTTCTGAAGTGGTTCCTGTTGCAATTGTTGTTGTAAATAAACAACCAACACTTGATCTAATAATATTAGGATTGTAAAGGTCTGTTTTTGGATTTGCAATAAAAACAGCATCAATTCCAGCCGCATCGGCAGTTCTCAACAAAGCACCAATATTTCCTGGTTTCTCAGGAGCTTCAGCAACTAAAATTAAAGGATTTTCTGTTTTAAATTCAATTGATTTCAATGCTAAATTTTTAGAATTGGCAACTGCTAAAATACCTTCTGTGGTTTCTCTAATTGCCAGTTTTTCATATACATTATTAGAAATTTCTATTACTTCAAATTCTGATATTGAGGTTGTTAAGAGGCTATCTATTTCAGTTTGATTTATTTTTGAAAAATCTACTAAAATTGTTTTAATAGTATATCCACCAGCAATTGCTAAAGATATTTCACGCAAACCTTCAATTAAAAAAGTTTGAGTTTTTTTTCTAATTCGTGACTTTTCTTTTAATTGAGAAAGGTCTTTAATAAAAGGATTATGTATACTTGAAATCTGTTTGTGCATTGTGCAAAAATAACAGTTAATTAATTAGATATCTTTAGTTTTATAATAATTTATTAATAGTGTAACTAATTTATTATAGCCTTTAATACCATCTTTTTGCTTGTTTGCTTTAAGATAATTATCATAAAAAGTCTTAAAATATTTTTCAGTCCAATTATGATATGATTCCCAAAAATCTTGACTTTGTTTGAAGTCTTTTAAAATACCCTTATTTATTAAAGGTTTTAAATTTTCAAATTGCACGGAATCTTTTCTATATACTTCAAATAAAGAATATCGCAATGCCAATGAATATCCCGAATAATTAAAATATTTATCTTTAGAATGTGTTGCAGCCAAATACCCAACAAAATTTGCTTCGCTTTCTGAAGCAATACCAACTTGGTGTGCTATTTCATGGCAGACAGTAGCGGCATAATTATTTTTTGGAATTAATGAATTTACCTGAGCCTCATTGGTAATTGGATTTAAATAACCTGCAAATCCCATATAAGTTAAAGGTACACTAAAAAGTGAGTGTTTTACTTTTGGATTTTTATATGAAAATTGAGGAAAATTAGATTCTAACTCATTATATGCTAATTGTGCACTTTCTTTTATTTCCTTTTTTGAAGCTGGATTCTCAATTAATATGGTATCGTTTTTTGTAATTGAAACATGAATTTCATTTGTTTTCAAAATTAATTTTTTAGTGAAATTAATTAATTCTGTATTTGAATAGTTTTCTTTTTCAATATTTAATGTTTCATTTAAAGGAACTCTAAAGTAATTTAATCCCCAGTTAAAATGAAATACAAAAAAAATAATTGAACTAATTCCTAAAACTTTATATACTGTTCTTTTAAAGTTTATTTTTTTAGTTTTAATAACTGAGATAATTGCCCTAATAATTAATATAATTAAGCTCAAATACAACAAATCACCAATTGAAAAGGGTAACCAACCAAAAAGAATACGAAAAAAGCGGGACACATAAATATATAATCCATTCGAATAATATTTTTCTATGTAGTTTGGATAGTTAGCTATGATTTGAATAAAAGCCCATTGCATTAACAATAATAATGTTAGAATTTTATATGTTTTTTTGGAATTCATTTTTCAAAAATATGAAATAAATTATCAAATGATTCCGTTAAAAAAAAGTTGTTAACAAGGATTGGGAAATTTTTAACAATATTTTGTTCAAAAAATAAAATTAGAAATTGGAAGTGATTTAGTGTAATAAAAATTACATTTGCTTTGTTCAAAAATAAGAAGCCTTATTTCCTAAATTAATAACTATTTTTATAGTCCCATTAATTTATAAATATAAAATATTTCAAAAAATAAATTACGAATTATAGAGTGAAAAATTTAAAACCTATTCCAGCTAAAACATTAAGAAAGAGTTCAGTAATTAGTCTTGAAAAAGGAAAGCTTCCTCCTCAAGCTCTTGATTTAGAGGAGGCTGTGTTAGGTGCAATGATGATTGACAAAAAAGGTGTTGATGATGTAATTGATATTTTACACCCTGAAGTTTTTTATAAAGAAACACATCAACATATTTATGAAGCGATTTATACTTTGTTTCAAAATTCTGAACCAACAGATTTATTAACCGTTGCAAATCAATTACGTAAAACAGGTAATTTAGATTTAGTAGGTGGTGATTTTTATTTGGTTGGTTTAACTCAAAAGGTATCTTCATCTGCGCATATCGAATTTCACGCACGTATTATTCTTCAAAAATATATACAACGTAAATTAATCTCAATTTCTGCCGAAATAATTGAAGAAGCATATGATGAAACTGTAGACGTTTTTGATTTGTTAGATGATGCAGAAACAAAACTATTTGAAGTAACTCAGGGAAATCTTAAAAAAGGTTCCGAAGATGCTCAAGGGCTTGTAACACAGGCGATAAAAAAGATTCAGGAGATTTCTAATAAAAGTGGAATGAGTGGTGTGGCCACTGGTTTTAATCGATTAGATGAATTAACATCTGGATGGCAACCTTCAGATTTAGTTATTTTAGCTGCGCGTCCTGGTATGGGTAAAACGGCATTTGTAATGTCTATGGCTAAAAATATGGCAATAGATTTTGATACACCAGTTGCTATTTTTTCATTAGAGATGTCTTCTGTACAGTTAATAACTCGTATGATTTCTAGTGAAACTGGAATTTCTTCAGGGAAATTAAGAAAAGGAAATTTAGAACCACATGAATGGGAACAGTTAAATGTAAAAGTTAAAAACCTATCAAAAGCTCCAATTTTTATTGATGATACTCCATCATTATCTATTTTTGATTTACGTGCAAAAGCACGTCGTTTAGCATCTCAACATGGTATAAAAATTATAGTTATTGATTACTTGCAATTAATGACTGCTGGTAATTCATCTGGAGGAAATCGTGAACAAGAAATTTCAACAATTTCTCGTAATTTAAAGGCATTAGCAAAAGAACTTGCAATTCCTGTAATTGCACTTTCGCAATTATCAAGGGCAGTTGAAACGCGTGGAGGAAGTAAACGACCTTTATTATCAGATTTACGTGAATCTGGTGCAATTGAACAAGATGCAGATATTGTATCATTTATTTTTAGACCAGAATATTACGGCCTAACAGAATGGGATGATGAAGAGAGAACACCTTGTGAAGGTCAGGCAGAATTTATAGTTGCAAAACACAGAAATGGTGGTTTAGAAAACATTAGGTTAAAATTTACAGGGCATTTAGCTCAATTTAGTAACTTAGATGAAGATTTTGGAAATGAGTTTCAGTCTAAAATGAATACTGCAATTGCTGCAGGAAATCAGGTAAGTCCTGAAGATGCATTTGGATCTGTAGATAATTTAGATGATGGAGACGTTCCATTTTAAATAAAACAATTTGCTAAAAAATAGAATTCAATCAATTTTTAAACAACTTTTTATTGTTTTTGTGTTTTTATGCACATCTACAATTTATGCCTCATTCATTTTAATTCCAATGGATGCTATTACACAGACGAATCATTTAAAAGCTTATGGAATTACATTTTGGTCTTTAGAAAAAGGAAATACAGCACAGTGGTTATTAAATTACGAAGGTGGATCCTTTTTATTAGAAGATAATGAAGCTACAAGAAATGAATGTAAAATCAGAGGAGTTACATTTCGAGTTATTTCAGATACACAAGCAGCGCATATTCTAGAAGAAATAAGTAGTCCTTCAAAAAATATGGAAGCAGTTGTTTTGGAAAAAGCACCAAAAATAGCTGTATATTCTCCCAAAGATAAATTGCCTTGGGACGATGCAGTTACCATGGTTTTAACCTATGCCGAAATCCCTTTTGATGTTGTTTATGATGAAGAAGTTTTAAATGATAAGTTATTATTATACGAATGGTTGCACTTACATCATGAAGATTTTACAGGGCAGTTTGGTAAATTTTATGGTTCTTATAGAGCTGCCCCTTGGTATTTAGAGCAAAAAAAGGCTGCAGAAGAATTAGCAACCAAATTAGGATTTTCAAAAGTTTCTGAAGAAAAATTAGCAGTATCAAAAAAAATTAGAGATTTTGTTTACGGTGGTGGTTTTATGTTTGCAATGTGCTCAGCAACAGATAGTTTTGACATTGCATTAGCCGCAGATGGTGTTGATATATGTGAAACTATGTTTGATGGAGATCCATCAGAAGTGGACTATCAAAATAAAATAGATTACAATAAAACATTTGCGTTTAAAGATTTTACTTTGGTTAGAAGTCCAGTTGAATATGAATTTTCTTCTATAGACATGACTCGTAAACGTAGGAGTATTCAACGAACATCAGATTATTTTTCATTGAAAGAATATTCAGCAAAATGGGATCCAATTCCAACTATGCTATGTCAAAATCATACACAATTAGTTAAAGGGTTTATGGGACAAACGACTAGTTTTGACAGAGATGCTGTTAAATCTAGTGTTTTGGTTATGGGTGAAATAAAATCAAATAGAGAAGCCCGTTATATTCATGGGGTAAAAGGAAAAGGAATGTTTACTTTTTATGGAGGTCACGATCCTGAAGATTACCAACATAGAGTAGGAGACCCAAAAACAGAATTAGATTTACACCCAAATTCTCCGGGATATCGACTTATTTTAAATAATGTCCTTTTTCCAGCAGCAAAAAAGAAAAAGCAGAAAACCTAATACCTAAAGTCTGAAAGTTAAAAGTTTCAAATCCTCAAAGTTTGAATGTTATTTAATTATTGGATTAAATAAGAATAAACTTCTTTGATAGGAAGTTTTTGAAATAAAATTTAGACAATCGTATGCTTTAATGTTGTATAGTATGATAGATAACCAAATACCAAAAGCTAATTGCTTAAAGCCAAGAGGTAAAACTGTTAATAACACAATTAAAACTTTATTGATAAAAGTTATTGTCTCATAATTCTAAAATAGTATTTTTGTGCTTTTAAAATAAAAAACAAAGAAATGTCAACTACACAACAATTGCAAGATTTTGCACAACAAGTAAGAAGAGATATAGTTAGAATGGTACATGCTGTAAAATCTGGACATCCCGGAGGCTCATTAGGTTGTAATGAATTTTTAACAGTTTTATATCAAGAAGTAATGGAGTATTCTACTGATTTTACTATGGATGGTGTAAATGAAGATTTATTCTTTTTATCAAATGGTCATATTTCTCCAGTTTATTATAGTGTTTTGGCAAGAAGTGGTTATTTTCCTGTAAAAGAATTAGGTACTTTTAGACTTTTAAATACAAGGTTGCAAGGTCACCCAACAACCCACGAAGGTTTACCAGGTGTTAGAATTGCTTCTGGATCTTTAGGTCAGGGTATGAGTGTTGCTTTAGGTGCTGCTCAAGCTAAAAAATTAAATGGAGATTCTAAATTGGTTTACACATTGCATGGTGATGGAGAATTACAAGAAGGACAAAATTGGGAAGCAATTATGTATGCTGCAGGTAAAAAAGTTGATAATTTAATTGCAACAATAGATTATAACGGGCAACAAATAGATGGTTCTACAGACCAAGTAATGCCTATGGGTGATTTAAGAGCTAAATTTGAAGCTTTTGGATGGATTGTTTTAGATATTGAAAAAGGAAATGATATTGACAGTATTAAAAAGGGATTGGCTGAAGCTAAGACATTAACAGGAAATGGAAAACCTGTATGTATATTATTACATTCTGAAATGGGGAATGGAATTGATTTTATGATGCATACGCACGCTTGGCATGGTAAAGCTCCAAGTGATGAGCAACTAGAAGAAGCGCTAAGACAAAATCCTGAAACATTAGGAGATTATTAATTTACAGGATTAGGCGTTAAAGTTTAAACTGGATATTTTATAAAATATTTAAAACCTCTTTCAAATTAATTTGAAAGAGGTTTTTTTTATGATATTTTTATAATATTCAAACCTTAAAATTGTAAGTTTACAATTATATTTACAACTATTATTGAAGTGCTGAAGATTGATGTTCTTTTCAATTTTTAAATCTTTTAATTTTTAAAATAATTTCATGAAAATAGGTATTGTTTGTTATCCAACATTTGGAGGAAGTGGAGTAGTAGCAACTGAATTAGGAATGGCTTTGGCCCAAAAAGGACATCACGTTCACTTTATAACGTATAAACAACCGGTTCGTTTGGATTTTATTTCAAATGACATTCATTTTCACGAAGTATTTGTTGAAGAATATCCATTATTTCAATTTCAACCTTATGAATTAGCGTTATCGAGCAAAATGGTAGAAGTTGTTCAAATGTATGATTTAGAGATTTTGCACGTTCATTATGCAATTCCACACGCATATGCAGCTTATATGGCAAAGCAAATGTTAAAGGAAAAGGGTATTGATATAAAAGTGGTTACAACACTTCATGGTACAGATATTACTTTAGTAGGAAGTCATCCAAATTATAAAACTGCAGTTGAATTTAGCATTAATAATTCTGATGTTGTTACAACGGTTTCAGAAAGTTTAAAGAGTGATACCTTGCGTTTATTTAATATAACTAAGGAAATTCATGTGATTCATAATTTTATTGATTTTGAAAAATATCCTGAAATTGAAGCTCCAGAGTGCCAAAGAAATACAATTGCTAATGAAAACGAGCGAATTATAACACATATTAGCAATTTACGACCTGTTAAAAGGGCATCTGATGTAATGGAAATCTTTTATAAAATTCAAAAAGTAATTCCTTCAAAATTATTGTTAGTAGGTGAAGGACCTGATAGAGAGAATATTGAATGCCAGGCTAAAGATTTAGGGATTCTAGACAAAGTGCTGTTTTTAGGAAATAGTAATGAAGTTAATAAATTATTATGCTATTCTGATTTGTTTTTATTACCATCACAAACTGAAAGTTTTGGTTTAGCAGCTTTAGAAGCAATGGCAGCAAGAACACCTGTGATTTCTACCAATGCCGGAGGTTTACCAGAAGTAAATATAAATGGAGTTACAGGATTTATGAGTAATGTAGGAGATACCGATGATATGGCTAAAAATGGTATATTTATTTTAGAAGATTCGGATAGATTACAACAGTTTAAAGAGAATGCATTAGAACAAGCCAAACGTTTTAGCTTACAAAATGTATTGCCTGCTTATAAAGAAGTATATAGAGAAGTTATTGTAGGCTGTTGTTAGGCTTTAAAGTTATTCGCTTTTGGCGATTAGACATTAGTTCTTTATAAAAAAAAGAATAGAATAAAAAATATAGAAAGAATTTATTAACTTATAATTTTTAATTAATTATTCGTAATTAATAATTAACTATTATAGTAATCTAATGCGTGTATTAACAAGTCTTTTTTAACAACGCAATCAAATTTAAAATGCTCATAATCAGTTAACAATACAAAATTAACTTGTCCGCTAACATTTTTCTTGTCGTGAATTAAAAGTTCCATAATAGCGTTATAATCTTGAGGCTCAATTATAACCTTACCATAAATTTTAATTAGTTTTTGTTTAATATGGTTCAACTTATCTGATGAAAAATTTAGCAATTTTTCTGATAAATAAGCTTCAGTAATCATCCCAATTGCAATTGCTTCTCCATGTGTTAAATTTTCTTTGTCATTAGATTCCAGAAAATATGATTCAATTGCATGTCCTAAAGTATGGCCATAATTTAAAACTTTTCTTATTCCAGCTTCTTTAGGGTCTTCAGTAACCACTTCGTTTTTAATTTCAATTGAACGATGAATTAGAGTAGTAATATTGTTAAGATTAAGTTCTTTAAAATCATTAATTTTATTCCAAAGATTCACATCATAAGTTAATCCATATTTAATGATTTCTGCCAGTCCAGAACGTATTTCTCTTTCCGTTACTGTATCTAAATAAGTTGTATCAATCAATACCATCTCCGGATCAGAAAATAATCCAATTTGATTTTTTAAAACGCCTAAATCCACACCAGTTTTTCCGCCTACAGAGGCGTCAACCATACTTAATAAGGTTGTGGGAATGTTAATAAAAGAAATTCCTCTTTTAAAACAAGAAGCGACAAAACCGCCTAAATCAGTGATTACCCCACCTCCTAAATTTATCAATAAACTTTTTCTATCTGCGCCAAGTTCTGTAAGTGCAAGCCAAACTCCAGAACAAGTATCTAAATTTTTATTTTCTTCACCAGCTTCAATTTCAATAATTTCAATACCTATTGTAGTTTCAAGTTCTTGCATTAATATTGGTAAGCAATTTTCGTTGGTATTTTCATCAACTAATATGAAAATTTTTGAAGGTAAATTTGTAACGATATAACTATTTAATTTAGCATATGCATCTTCTTGAAAGTTTACAAAGTAATTATTGGATAATATTGGTAATATAGGCTGCATTTTGGATAATATTTTAGTGCAAATTAAGGGTAAAAAAATGAAAAATTAAACTGTTTGTAATTATCTTTGTTCAAATATATTTTAGAATGGAAAATTTATTTGATAATACTGAAGTTGCATTTGCAATAAAATCTAATTCAGAATTAGATAGAGCTTTTTATTTATTTGAAATGATTAAGCGAGAACCACTTGTAAAAATTGGTACAGCTGTAACGAGATTTGCCCTTAAAACGCATTTACCAGTTGAAGGAATTATTAGAGCAACTGTTTTCGATCATTTTTGCGGTGGAGTTACAGAGAAAGATTGTATGCCTATAATTGATAAAATGTATTCTAAGAGAGTACATTCTGTTTTAGATTATTCTGTTGAAGGAAAAGAAGTAGAAGAACAGTTTGATTTGGCAATGGAAAAAACGTTGAATACTATTAAGTTTGGTAAAGAGAAGAAAAGTATACCTTTCGCCGTTTTTAAACCAACTGGTTTTGGAAAATTTTCTATTTATCAAAAAATAACAGAAGGAACGCCATTAGATCCTCATGAAGAAGTAGAATGGAAACGAATTAAGGAAAGATATGACATTGTAAGTAAAGCTGCATATGATAGAGATGTACCATTGTTAATCGATGCCGAAGAATCTTGGATGCAAGATGCGGCAGATGATTTAATTGAAGAAATGATGGTAAAATACAATCAAGAAAAAGTGATTGTATTTGGAACTTTACAATTATATAGATGGGATAGGTTAGATTATCTTAAGAAGTTGCATAAAAGATCAAAAGAACAAGGATTTAAGGTTGGAATGAAGTTAGTTCGTGGAGCTTATATGGAAAAAGAACGTGAACGCGCAGAAAAGAAAGGTTATAAAGATCCAATATGTGTAAATAAGGACGCCACCGATAAAATGTTTAATGATGTATTGGAATATATGTTCAAAAATATAGATGATATGGCTATATTTTCAGGAACACATAATGAAGAGAGCTCCTATTTATTAATGGATTTAATAGCTAAATCTGGTTTAGATAAAGATGATTTGAGATTATGGTTTGGTCAATTATATGGAATGAGTGATCATATAAGCTATAATTTAGCTAAAGATGGATATAATGTTGCTAAATACCTCCCATTTGGGCCAGTTCGTGATGTAATGCCCTATTTAATAAGGCGAGCAGAAGAAAACACCTCGGTGTCCGGACAAACAAATAGAGAGTTACGATTGTTAAAAGAAGAAAGAGAAAGACGTAAAGTTTAAAGAAATATAGTTATCTTTTAAAGAGCTGTTTTAACAGCTCTTTTTTTATGTCTTTATAAATCAACAAATTATATATTAATCATTCTTTAAAATTTGTTACGTAAAACAAAATAAAACAACTACTTTTGCAGCTTCTAAAAATTCAGAATATGCAATCTATCAGAAATATAGCAATTATTGCCCACGTTGATCACGGTAAAACTACTTTGGTTGATAAAATTATTGATCAAGCTCACATTTTAGATGAGCGTAAAGTTCGTACCGATCTATTATTAGATAATAATGATTTGGAACGTGAACGTGGAATTACAATTCTATCTAAAAATGTTTCTATTATATATAAAGGTGTTAAAATTAATATTATTGATACTCCTGGTCACGCCGATTTTGGTGGGGAAGTAGAACGTGTATTAAAAATGGCTGATGGTGTTTTATTGTTAGTTGATGCTTTTGAAGGACCAATGCCACAAACACGTTTTGTTTTAGGAAAGGCTTTAGAGTTAGGATTAACTCCTATTGTTGTTGTAAATAAGGTTGATAAACCTAACTGTACTCCAGATATAGTTCACGAAAAAGTATTTGATTTAATGTTTGCATTAGACGCAACGGAAGATCAATTAGAGTTTGATACTATTTATGGTTCTGCTAAAAATGGTTGGATGAATAGAGACTGGAGAGAAGAAACAGATAATATTATTCCACTTTTAGATTCCATTATTAAAAATATACCAGAGGCTCCATATAAAGAAGGAACTGTACAAATGCAAATTACCTCTTTAGATTTTACATCTTTTGTTGGTCGTATTGCTATTGGGCGTGTTTTTAGAGGGGATTTAGAAGAAGGAAAAGATTATATGTTATGTAAAGCTGATGGTAGTACCAAAAAAGTACGTATTAAAGAGTTACATACATTTGAAGGATTAGGAAAAGATAGAACGGACAAAGTAAGAAGTGGTGATATTTGTGCAATAACAGGAATTGAAGGTTTTGATATTGGAGATACAATTGCAGATATAGAAAACCCTGAACCATTGCCAAGATTAAAAGTAGATGAACCTACAATGAGTATGTTGTTTACAATTAATAACTCTCCATTTTATGGAAAAGAAGGTAAATATGTAACATCTCGTCATTTAAGAGACAGATTGTACAAAGAAACAGAAAAGAATTTAGCACTTAGAGTTGAGGATACGGATACTGAAGATAAATTTAATGTATTTGGTCGCGGAATTTTGCATTTATCTGTTCTAATAGAAACAATGCGTAGAGAAGGTTATGAGTTACAAGTTGGACGTCCACAAGTTATAATTAAAGAAATTGATGGCGTTAAATGTGAACCTTATGAAACATTAGTTATTAATGTTCCTGAAGAATCTGCAAGTAAAGCAATAAATCTGGTTTCTCTAAGAAAAGGAGATTTATTAGTAATGGAGCCAAAAGGTGATTTACAACATTTGGAATTTGATATTCCTTCACGTGGTTTAATAGGTTTACGTAATAAAATATTAACTGCAACAGCAGGTGAGGCAATTATAAATCATAGATTACGTGGTTTTGATGCTCATAAAGGAGAAATAGCAACTTCAAATAATGGAGCAATTGTTTCAGCTGAAACAGGAAAAGCAACTGCGTATTCTATTGATAAATTACAAGATAGAGGTAAATTCTTTATTGATCCTAATCAGGATATTTATAAAGGTCAGGTTGTTGGAGAAAACAATAAGCAGGAAGATATGGCTGTTAATCTAATCAAAGGAAAAAAATTAACAAACGTACGTAAATCTGGTACTGATGATAGTGTAAAAATTGCACCAAAAATTGATTATTCATTAGAAGAATGTATGGAATACATTAAAGATGATGAATATTTAGAAGTAACTCCGTTAAGTTTACGTATGCGTAAAATTAACTTTAGATAATTTCATAATAAAATTTATTAAAAAATGCCTTCAAATTATGAAGGCATTTTTTATTTTAAAGAATATAAAAAGATAATTAGTTTCAAGCTTTTTTATAAAAGGTAAGTCTAAATAAAGTATAATTACATTATTTAAGATGAAAACAATAACTTTGGTAATTTCATTATTTATACTTTTTGGCTGTAATATTGAAACAAACTCTTTAGAATTATTTGATTCAAAAGAGTAAAATATGAAAAATACTGATTCAAAAAAAGTATTAGTATTAACTTCAGATGAAATAGAAGATTTATTATATTTAAGAGAATTAGAAAAATTAGCTAAAGATGTATATATCTATTCTTATGATAAATACTATTCTCAAATTTTTAATAATATTATTTTAAGTGAAGAGAAACATATGAATAGTGTCCTTAATTTATTAGAAAAATACAACATAGAAGATCCTGCATCAGAAATTATTGGGGAATTTAAAAATCAATTAATACAAGAAAAATATAACCATTTAATAGAGTTATCAAAAATTTCTCTTTTAAATGCAATTATTGCCGGAGATATAATTGAAGATTACGATACTCTTGATTTAATAATAAAAGAATCGAGAACAACTAAATATGATTTATTAAATGTTTATGGTTCATTAAAATGCGGATCAAGAAATCATTTAAGAAGCTTTTACAATCAAACTTTATTATATGATAGTATTTATATACCCGAATACATAAGCCAGGAAGAATTTGATTTAATTGTAACGAGTCCGTACGAAAAATGAGGTGGAAATTGAGTAAGGTAGTAACTTTAGTTACTTTTTATAATTTTAAAAGTTTGAAATTGACAATATATAATAAGAATATTGACACGAAATGATTAAAAAAATTATATTCCTATCCTTTTTATCCATAGTTCTTCTATCTAATTGTTCTAACAAAACATCAAATTCAGGAAATTCAACCATTTCCAATTTTGATGTTTCAAAGAAACAAAAGGACGAGGGGCTTAAATTAATCAAACAAAACTGTTATGCCTGTCATTCTGTTGTAACAAAATCACATGATGAAATAATTGCACCCCCAATGGTTGCTGTAAAAAGAAGGTATAAAATGTCATATCCAAATGAAGAAGAATTCATTTTGGCTTTTACAAATTGGGTAATGGATCCAAAAGAGGAGGAGGCTTTAATGCGCGGTGCCGTATCACAATTTAATGTTATGCTAAAGCAACCTTTTATTAAGGAAGAAATACATATAATTTCACAATATATATATAATAACGATATAGAAAAGCCTGAATGGTTTCAAAAACATTTTAATAAAGAGCATTCAAAAGGAAAAGGAAATGGTCTTAGAAGGGGAGCGGGTAATAGAAATAGACAATTCTAATGGTGATTTCCACAATTACAGTTACATCCTGATATCGAATGTGAAACAGGCCCCATTGCTTCTAAGGTTCCATTAATCAATTTATTAATAGCGATGTCGGGATCTGTTTCTTCAATTTTATAACAAGCAATATCATATCTTGCTAAATTTTGGATTGCTCCATCTCCAATACCTCTTGTTAAAAGAATATCAACTTCCAGTAGAATATTTCTTTTTGAATTGTTTTCACCATGAAAAAAAGCGTGTAATGTTTCCTCCCTAGAAAGCTCAATTAATTGTTTCTTTTCTATAATATCTTCATTAATTGTATACATTAAAAAATTTCTACATTTGCCTGCGTGGTCAAAAATTGATTTTTTATTTTGGAAAGTTACTGCTACTATTGTTTTCATAATCAATAAGTATTTAGTCAAATTTAGCATAAAATAAGAGACATAATTGCAACTTAGGTTACTAAAAAAATAATGAAAGCAAGCTCATTTTAACCAAATTAAAGCTGGTTTAATGAACAAAATTCCATAGTTATTAACAATTTAGAACTAAATAATAATTAATTCAAATATTTTATATTCTTAAAATTAAGGAATATAAAGAGCACTTGTGAATATATTTAAATAAGATTAAAATATTGAAGGTGAGAGGATTGAATACGGTATTCATTGGAACAAATTTAAATAAGATTATTGAAATAATAGATGTGTAGAGCTAATTTGGGTACATATTTTGAAAGTTTTCAACAAAAAAGTTTGTTTGTTTTAATATTTGTATATACATTTGTTGTCTATACAATAGTAGTATAGAAAATAGTTGTCCCCCCGAAGTTGAATAAAGATGTTAAAAAGGAATCGTTAAACGTACCTGAATTTACAATTGCAAATATTTTGCAGACAGGTAACTGGATGAATGAAAAATTTTCAGATCATTTAAAACAATTTGCTTTATCAATTCAACAATATCAAGTTTTACGTTCTTTAAAAGAATTGAAAGGAGCACCAGCCGACCTTCAAACATTACAGGCAGAAATGGTAAGTAAAAATAGTAATACAACTCGTTTAGTTGAAAAATTACGTTTAAAAGGATTAATTACCAGATTTCAAAATGAAGAAAATAGGAGGAAGGTTGAAATTAGAATTACTGATGAAGGATTAACGCTATTAACAGAAATAGAATTAATTCATAAGAATTTTGAAAATGAAGTTGTAGGTAATTTATCAAAAGATGAAATTTCAGTGCTTAATAAGTTATTGATTAAAATTAGGATTAAATAATGACCCCAACCTTAATTATTTAGGAGTTTACATTTATCACCCCATAAGTGTTTATAAATAAATAATTGAAATTAAAGAAGAGAGAATATGAATTGTTAAATCAACCCTTAGAGGTAGTTACACTGTAGTCACATACTTTATAAAGCAGTCCGAAAATGCTTTACAAATGTTAGATGGTTAGTAAGAACTTTGTTTCTACCTCTTTTTTAAAAAAATGAAAGAATAAATTAACCCCAAATTAACCCCAAACTAGTCAAAACCCCGAAAGATGATTACAAAATTAACTAAACTAAAGGTAGTTTCCGAAACTACCTTAGTACCACCAAAAAAAATGCTTCAAATTACTTCTAATTCTAAATTTTTATTGAAGCTTAATAATGTCCCAAATTTTGTAATAAGTCAATTTGATTATTTTAAAAATCAAGATTTTTCAATGTACTTTTTAAAAAGCAGTCGTAATTTATTTATCGCCACTTCAATGTTCCCACAACGGTAGTAGGTGTAGATAAAATTTGCGACTGTCTTTTTAAATAAAAAAATAACCCTATTCTTTAAAACCCCTCAATCATGAAAACTTTAATAGTTAAGTTAACACTCTTTTTGTTCTTTTTTAGCCTTTTCACTTCTTGCTCACCAGAGGAAGATGATATTTATTTTGATGAAGTTTTGGAATCTAAAATTTCTTATACACCTATAGAAAATGAAATATTGGATTTGGTAAACAATTATAGAGTTGAAAAAGGTCTTATTTCGTTAAATAAATTAAATATTATTTCTTCTGTTGCCGAAACTCATACACATTATATGGTGAATTTAGGAGAGTTAAATCATGATTATTTTCCGGAAAGACACGAGAAATTGGTCCAAAATGCAAATGCTAAATCAGTAGGTGAAAATGTAGCTTTTGGCTATAGTTCTGCGAAAAGCGTTGTAAATGCCTGGTTGTTAAGTGATTCTCATAGGGAAATTATTGAAAATCCTGGATATACTCATTTTGGAATTTCAACCGATAATGATAGCCAGGGTAATAATTATTTTACACATATTTTTATTAAACAATAATCTAAAAATCTAAATTATGTTAGTAGCTGTAAAAAAACAAGTAGTAAAAATAATTAAAGATACTCCTAAACATATCTATATAAATACATTAGTCCCAAACTTTACATATATAAATGAAAAAGGACAAGTGGCATTTAAATATAGATATTGTATATACTTATAATTTGTGGAAGTTTGTCGTTCCTCTTTAAAAACAGTTGTAAATACGTTAAATTGTCGTCCCCACAACGGTAGTATCGTAAGATATTAAAATTTACAACTGTTTTTTATAAAATAACACAAGTATTTAAAAATCAAAACAGTCGTAAAAATCTTGAAAAAACTGTCGTCCCCACGATAATTTCTTTTATACAAGTATTACGACTGTAAATTTTTAACCCTATTTAAAAAATAATGTTAAAATATTTGAATATTCTTGAACTTTATAGGTTATGTAAATTTATAATATAACATTAATAATTCCAATTAAATTTTCTTTATTATTCAAAATTCCTTAATTAGAACATAATAATTTATATATTTATTGTTCAATAATACACAATTTTTATATCAATATTATAATGGACCACTCTTATACATTTACTTTTAAAGTTGATGCATCTTCAATAGATAACTTAGGACATGTTAACAATGTTAATTACCTAAAATGGACACAACTTATTGCTGAAAAACATTGGACTAAATTAAGTAATTCATCAATTGATGAAAAATATGTTTGGGTTGTATTAAGACACGAAATTGATTATTTTTCTGCGGCTTTTTTAAATGATGAAATCACTTTAAAAACTTGGATAGGAGGTTCTTACGGCGTTAAATCTGATCGTTATGTAAATGTTATGAGAAATGGTGAAATTTTATGTAGTACAAAAACAATTTGGTGTTTGTTAGATAAAGCTACTATGAAACCTTTTAGAATTCCATTAGAAATTATGGGAATACTAACATTAAATAAAATGGTTTAGTTTTTATTCTTTTCTTCTATCCATTTAGACATATATTTTGTGCTTTTTAATGTGTGATATTGTAGTATGGAGCCAATAAAATTATGTTGTCTATGAGCTTCCAAATTATTGGTGATTTCCTCAATTTTTCTAATTAATTTTTTAGAAAACTTTAATTTTGAGTAGCATTTATTAATAATTTCAATTCCTTTTACCTGAGAATTTTCCCAAATTTTTTCATTTTTATATAATTCAACAGCTTTTAAAGCAAATTCATTTGGATCATCACAAATAAAACCGTTCCATTTTAAATTTCCACTCATAGATTCTGCACCAATAGAAGTTGTAACCGAAGGCGTACCAAATTCCATCGCATTTATAAGTTTACCTTTTAAACCTGCTCCAAATTGAATAGGTGCTAAGCATATTTTAGAATTTGTAAATACTTTTTCTAAATTATCAGTCCATCCTTTTATTAAAAAACCGTCATTAACATTATGCAATTGCAATACTTTATCTGTACAATATGCTCCATAAATATGTAATTGTGAATTAGGTAAGTCTTTATGAATTTTTGGCCAAATATGATTTTTTAAATACAAAACTGCATTCCAATTTGGCTCATGTTTAAAATTTCCTATGGAAATAAAATGTTGTCTGTTTTTAAAATTAGGATAAGATTTTATCTTTTCTAGATTAATATTATCTAATAAGAAAGGAATATATTTTAAAATTGATTTACTTATTTTGAATGTCTTAGTTAATAAGTTCATTTCAAATTTTGATATTATTAACGATAAATCGCATCTATAAATACTTGCTATTTCACGCTTGGTAACATCATTAACTAATAAATCTAAAGTTAATTTACTATTGTTTTTATATGTTTGTTGCCTTGCGAATCTTAAAAAATGTAAATCTTCAGTATCCAGAATTTTAAGTGCATTTGGACAATTTTCTAAAACTCTCCATCCAAACTGTTCTTCAGTTAAATACCTGTCAAACAATACTGCATCTGGGTTTATTTCTGTTAAGAGTTTATCAAAACTTGAATTATTTAATTGAATATCATATGTATTAATGTTTAACTTTTCTAAAAGGTAAGATTTATCAGTTTTTAAAGAAGTACTAACAAAAGTTATGTTATAATTATTTTTTTGAAATAATTCAATAAGTTGCAGCATTCTTGTTCCTGCTGCAGTCGAACTAGGTTCAGGCCAAATAAAACCAATTATCAAAAGATTTTTCATGTAGTTCAAAAGTATAAAAGATCCTTTTGTTATTTTAAAATTTGTCAAAAAAAGCCTGAATTTATTAAACTCAGGTTTTAGATATTTATTATGGCTAATTAAGAAAGAATTCCTTTCTTTTCAGAATCTTTAGAAAACCAAATTAAAAATAAGGCTATAATTATTACTACAATTGGCATTGCCATTCTTGCAGCGCCAGAAATTTCCATAAAATCCTGAATAAAGAAATTATATACAAACTGCACTATTATAGCAATAAAAGAAATGAAAAATAAAATAACAGCTATTTTCTTTTTCATTAAAAGGGTTATGCAACCTAGTAAACCTGCAAAAACAGAAATTGCAAATGCAGCTGTAACCCAAGCCGGAATTCCATTATAATAAGCTTGTTCCGCCTCTGGTAAAATAGCTAAATCCTCATCTGATATATAAGCTTGTGCTAAATATGCAACTACCCCCATAATATTCCATAAAAGAGCAATTACACCAATAATCCAGAAAACTGTTGTTGGTTTGCTTGTTGAATTTGTCATAATTTAAAGTTTTGTTAGTAATTAAATTTATAAAAACATTCTCAATTGATACTTTTCATTATTTAAAATGAATTTCAAATCAATATATTGTTAAATATAAATAAAATATTGAAATAAATTATTAATTAGAGATAAAGGTCAAAAAACTGTATTTAATGATTGTTTTCTTAATAAGGGATCATATTGCAAATCATACAAACAGCAATAACGAAGTATTTAAAATTAAAAACATTGAAAAAGTGGGACCTGCCTTTTGGGTTCATGTTACTTTTTTATGATATTTAAATATTTATTTTAGCTTGTTATATAAAAATTAAATTTGAAACGCTATATTTGCAAAAGTATGTAAATGACATTATTACAAAATTTATATACCAGTCGTTTTATAAACTTCATTAATTATTGTATAAGTCAAGTTTTTGATTTAATTTTTTTAATTATTATTGAGTATTTAAATGACAAGAGTAACTGTTTAGGAAACAGAGTATTAAATAATAAAACTTAACGTAAAATAATTAATGGCAGGATCACAAGAAACATTTGGTAAAAAAGAAAGAGAGAAGAAAAGATTAAAGAAAAAGAAAGATAAACTTCTTAGAAAAGAGGAGCGTAAAGCTAGTGGACAAGATAATATGTTTGTTTATGTTGATGAATTTGGTCAACTAACAGATACTCCGCCAGATCCAGCCAATAAAATAAAAGTTGATGCCGAAAGTATAGAAATTGGAATTCCTAAGAAGGAAGATAGAGAAGAAGCCGCTCCAGTGAACAGAGTTGGAAAAGTTTCATTTTTTGATACTTCAAAAGGTTTTGGATTTATTATTGATAGTTCATCTCAAGAAAAGTTTTTTGTTCACGTTAGTGGTTTATTAGAAGAGATAAAAGAAAATGATTCAGTAACTTTTGAACTTGAAAAAGGTTTAAAAGGAATGAACGCTGTTAGAGTTAAGAAAGTTTAAATTTCTAACTTATATAAATTAAAAAAAAGCTACTTAATTGTAGCTTTTTTTATTGCCGTTAAATACGAAGAAACTCTTTTAAATAAAAGTATCTTTACAATCTTATAAAAATAAAAGTATGTCAACATTTTCACAATTAGGAGTTCGTAAAGAATTTGTAACAGCATTAAGAGAATTGGGGATTAAAGTTCCAACTGAAATTCAAAATGGTGCAATTCCTATATTATTGAACTCTAAAACTGATTTTATTGGTTTAGCGCAAACAGGAACAGGTAAAACAGCTGCGTTCGGATTGCCTATTTTACAGGCAATTGATACAAAATCCCCTAATATTCAAGGGTTGATTTTAGCGCCAACTAGAGAATTGGTTCAGCAAATAAAAAAACAACTTTTTAAATTCACTAAATATTCAGAAGATAAAATATTTATTGAAGCAGTTTATGGTGGTGAAAAAATTGAACGTCAAATAAGTAATTTAAAAAGGACAACACATATTGTTGTTGCTACGCCAGGTAGATTAATAGATTTGATTGAAAAAGGGGAAATAAACCTAAGTAAAGTTAAAACTTTAGTGCTGGACGAAGCGGATGAAATGCTTAGTATGGGTTTTAAGTTGGATTTAAATAGAATATTAAAATTCACCGGGAACAATAAAAATACGTGGTTGTTTTCTGCTACTATGCCTAATGAAATAAAGCAGATTATTAAAACTTATATGGCGGCTAATGCTGCTCGTATTGAGGTAAATAAGAATTCGTTGGTGAATGCAAATATTACGCATCAATTTATTAAGACAACAATTAAAGATAAAACGAATCTTTTAACAAAAATATTAGAACGAAGATCAGGTGATAGAGGAATTATTTTTTGTAGAACTAAATTGGGTACTCAAAATTTAGCAGATCAATTAAAAGAAGAAGGATTCTCAGTTGCAGCTTTAGAAGGTGATATGCAACAAAAAGAGCGTGAAAAAGTGATGAGAGCTTTTAAAAATGGAAGTCTTCAGGTTTTAATTTCAACTGATGTTTCTGCTCGTGGAATTGATGTAAATAATTTAGGCTTTATAATTCATCACCAATTACCAGAACAATTAGAATATTATACGCATAGAAGTGGTAGGACTGCAAGAGCAGGAAAAGCAGGATATTCGATTGCTTTAATTCTTCCAAATGAATTACAGAGAATTCAAGAAATTCAAAAAGAATTAGGAATAAAATTTATTGAAATTTCAATTTAATATATTTCTGATACTTCAATTTTCTTTCGGAATTTTGTTATGCTGATATATTTTGTATTTAAAATGTATCAAAGGATAATACTCCACAATATTTTACTGAAGTATTTTAAGTATTTTTGATACTGTTAATACTAAGTATTTATTAAATGTTTAAATGGTTTAAAAATATAGGTCCAGGGGCATTAATTGCCGCAGCATTTATAGGTCCTGGAACAGTTACTCTTTGTACATTGGCTGGAGTTAATTTTGGTTATACATTATTATGGGCTATGACATTATCAATTGTAGCAACAGTTGTTCTGCAAGAGATGGCCGTAAGAGTTGGTATAATTACCCAAAAAGGTTTGGCAGAAGTTATAAAAGAACAAATAAGCTCTGTATTTCTAAGGAAATTTGTAATTATTTTAATTTTAGCCGCAATTGTTGTTGGTAATGCGGCTTATGAAGCAGGTAATATTAGTGGAGCTTCTTTAGGTATTTCAGCTATATTTGATAAATCAACTTTTAATTATTTTCCAATTTTAATTGGAGGTATTGCTTTCGTTTTACTTTTTATAGGTAATTATAAAATATTGGAACGTAGCCTAATAACATTGGTGTTGTTAATGAGTTTTTCATTTATAGTGACAGCAATAATTACAAAACCAAATTTTGAGTTAATATTTAAAGGAATGTTCATTCCTTCTTTTCCTGAAAACAGTATGTTAACAATAATTGGATTAATTGGAACTACTGTGGTACCCTATAATTTATTTTTACACGCATCTTTAGTAAAAGAAAGGTGGAAATTAAAATCTGATTTAAAATATGCAAAAAAGGATACTTTAATTTCTATTATTTTAGGAGGTTTTGTTTCTATGTCTATTATTATTGCTGCAACTTCAATAAATGCGGTTTCAATTAGAAATGGCGCAGATTTAGCTAAAGGATTAGAGCCTTTGTATGGTAGTTTTGCAAAATACTTTTTAGGTATAGGAATGTTTGCAGCTGGAATTACTTCAGCAATTACAGCACCATTGGCAGCTTCTTTTGTTGCGAAAAGTTGTTTTGGATGGAGTGATAGTTTAAAATCTATAAAATTTAGAGTGGTTTGGATATTTATATTAATAATTGGTGTATTATTTTCTTCTTTACAAGTAAACCCTATTGAAATTATTAAATTTGCTCAAGTTTCAAATGGAATATTATTACCAATTGTTGCACTATTTCTAATATGGGTTGTAAATAGAATATCAGTAATGGGTGAATTTAAAAACACCCGAAATCAAAACATGATTTCTGGAATAATTTTACTAATTACTTTAATTTTAGGATTTAAGAGTATTTTAAAGGTGTTCCAATTATTATAAAATAGATTTGAGACTATTTTAACGTTTATTTGAAACAAAAACTTATTTACTGTTTTTCTTGCTTGTCAATTTCTTTTATGGTACTTCCTTTCTTTATTGCTTTATAATTTTCATAACAAAGTAACACAGCTTCAATTAGCTGTAAATCACTGGCTTGTTTTATAAAGTAATCTGAATAATTACATTCATTTAATAATTCATTTAATTCAGCAGCGTCCATATCCAAATACTCCATCATTAATTCTCTATTAAACCTTCCTTCTAATTGACTACGTAATTGATCATTATCACGCATTTTTTTAAGTTTTTTCAGTTGCTTTGGACTTTTTCCAAACATATTATAAACAAAATCAATTGGTCTAAAAAGGGCATCTATAGGAGAATTAAATTCTCTTCTTTGCTTTACACCAACTTCATAGGTTTGAGGTAATCCGTTGATGTGAATACGCGCATATTTGTCTTTAGGAACATTTTTAGCATCTATTTCTAAAACTCCAATTAACTTATGAGATTTTACAACAATTTCAGAAATCTCCTCTGTTTTTTCGTGTAATTCAATTACAAGTTCATTTCCATTTAGCAAATCATTTGTAATCTTAAGTTTAATAGATTGAAAACCTAAATAAGATACATAAATAGTATCGTTAACTGTAGTAGCTATTTCAAAATTTCCATTATCATTTGTAATTGTTCCAAAAACAGAATTTAAATTGAATAAATGGGCTCCTTTTAAAGGTGTTTTACCTGCAAAATCAATTACTTGACCTTTTAATGAAACTAAATTGAAATTATTTTTAATGGTGTCGTTAGCAATTGGTTCTTGGGAAAAACCATAAAATGAAACAAACAATAATGTAATATAAATTAGTCTTTTTCTCATATGCAATTATACTAATTATTAACGATAAATTTTGTTAAAGAAACACAAAAACAACTTTAATTAAGAAATTAATCTAAAGATATGTTAAGTATCCAAAAAAAGTCAATTTTTAAAATAATTAAAAATTGACTTTTAGAAAATTATTTTAATTTGAAAAACGAACTAGTCCGTTTTAAAATTCCATACTTGTCCAATAGTTTGTCCACCTTTATCATCTTTAACAACTACCTTCCAATAATAATTTGATTCGCTATTTACATCAACAGTAACCGTGTTTGCTGTTTGATTAGTTGAAACTGCAGCAGTTGGCGGATTGTCTGTTCCAAAATAAACGTCATACGTTAATGGATCATTATCAACATCAGACGCAGACCATTCTAAAGTAGCACTTGCTTCCTGTACAATAGTATTTAAAGTAGGTGAAACAATTTCGGGTGAAAAGGGTAAATAATTAGAAATACCTTCTCCTTCGGTATAAAATGAATAAACTGAAGAATAATCGCTGCTTAAATTTTTACTATCTTTTGCGTTTACTCTCCAATAATAAGCAACACCTTTTTCTAAGGAAATATCTCTAGATGTACTAGAATTTGAAATGGATTGTACAATTTGAGTAAATGAATTGTCTTTAGCTATCTGAATTTGATAAGAAACGGAATCTCCATCTGGATCTGTTGAAGCATTCCATTGAAAATTAATGGCATTTTCTATACATAACAAGTTGGCAGAAGGATATACTAAAGTAGGTACTAGTGGTGCTTTATTTTCAGCTACTGGTGGTGGAGTAGGTTTGTCGGTACCTGAACCTCCACAAGACAATAATAGTGTTCCTATTGCAATTGTATATATAAACTTTCTCATAATTTTATTTTAGGGTGTTTTATAATTTATAAAATTAGTGTTTTTTAAAATATCCACAAAGTATTGATATATAATTTTGAAAAACATTTAGATAGTGCGCGTGACTGGACTCGAACCAGCACGTTCTAAGCGAACACCAGCCCCTCAAGCTGGCGCGTCTACCAATTCCGCCACACGCGCAGTAATTAATTTATACAAAAAAAGTTAAGTAGAATACTTAACTTTTTGTGACCTGGCTGGGGCTCGAACCCAGGACCACCTCCTTAAAAGGGAGGTGCTCTACCAACTGAGCTACCAGGTCTTTTATCCCTTTCGCAATTGCGAGTGCAAATATACTATCAAAAGTTTAAAAACCAAGTTTTTTTATGTACTTTTTTAAACGATATTTGCGTGGTTAAATAAACACAAAATAAGTTTAAGATGAAAATTGTATTATTAGGTTATATGGCCTCAGGGAAATCAGCCATTGGAAAACTATTAGCGACCAGATTAAACCTACAATTTATTGATTTAGATTTTTACATAGAAACTTGTGAAGGACAATCTATTTCTAAAATTTTTTCATCAAAAGGCGAAATTTATTTCAGAAAAAAAGAAAGTGAGTATTTGCAAGAATTATTAGATTTAAATAATGATTGTATTATTTCTTTGGGAGGAGGAACACCTTGTTATGGTAATAATATGGATCTAATTAAAAATAGCTCAAAATCGTTTTATTTAAAAGCATCCATAAATACAATTTTTGAAAGGTTAAAAAATGAAACCTCAGAAAGACCTTTAGTTGCAACAATAGGGATAGAAAATTTGAAAGAATACATTGCTAAACATTTGTTTGAACGATCTGCTTTTTATGATAAAGCTGATGAAACAGTTTCTGTAAATGAGAAATCAATTATTCAAATTGTGGATGAAATCCAAGCCTTATTCTAAAACAGCATAAGAATTGTTCTTCTCAAATACAACATTAATATGCTCTTGCATAGATGTTGATAATGAAATCCCTTTAAAATCTGCTTTTACAGGATATTTTTTATGGTTTCTATTAATTAGAACAGCTGTTTTAAAGCGCTTAAGAGGTACTTCTAAAAAATGTTTTATACCATAAATTAAAGTGGTTCCAGAGCTTAAAACATCATCAACTAAAACCAATGGTTTATTTTTGTATTCACTTGAAGGGATACTAGTTGAAATTTCTTTTATTGGGTTTTTCTTGTCAATTTTTACTTCACATAAAACAACTTTAATTTCAGAAATTTCGTTTAATATTTCAACAATTTTTTTAGCAAACACAAATCCATTTCCATTTATACCAGCAATTACAATTTCTTTTTCATTGCTATTGGTTTCATAAATTTGATAGGCAATTCTTCTTGTTTTATTTTGAATTTGCTCGTTTGTTAAAATGATTGAACGCTCCATTTTGGTTATTTTTTTTCAAAGATAAAAAACAATTCTCTACCTTCTCTTGGTTTTATAGAATTATAACATTTTTCAACTATTTTTATTTCAAATTTAGCATAGAACAATTGAATGTATTCTACTAAACCACCTCCAAATGGAGGGCCTTCTTCTGTTAATTCAAAATCAAAAAGTAATCCTACTAATTTCCCTTTTTTATTTAATAAGTCATACATTTTGTATACATAATTTTCGCGTAGAGAAGGAGACAATGCACAAAAAAAAGTTTGTTCAATTATTAAATCATAGGTTTTAGTATGTTCAAAAAAATCCTGATTAATTAATTGATTTTTAGGGAACTGAGATAGTCTGGATTCAATATTCTTTAAAGGTTGTTCCGCAATATCTAGAACATAAACATTTTTAAAGCCTTTATTTAATAAATATTCAGCTTCGTGACTATTGCCACCGCCGGGGATTAAAATTTTTAAATCTTTATTTTTAAGTTGATCTATGTATTCTTTAATAGGAGTGGAGACATAACCAATATCCCAACCAGTTTTATTGTTTTCATATTTATGCTCCCAATACGCCTTGTCAAAATCTGTTTTATTCTTCTTGTAAGTCATCTATATCTCGTCTATCTTTTTTAGTTGGTCTTCCAGTTCCTTTTTTGCGGTAATAGTCTTTAGAATATTTTAAAAGTTCAAATTTCTCAAATTCTTCTTTTGGAGTTAAATCCTTAATATATAAATCAACTAATTTTGCACCAACCCTGTTTGCTGGAATGTCTAAAACTTGTAATTTATAATTTATTTGATTTTTTCTAACAGAAATAATTTCTCCATTAAATACTAATTTTGAAGCCTTTACACTATCACTATTTATCTTCACATGTCCTTTTTTACAAGCTTCAGTTGCAATGCTTCTTGTTTTAAAATAACGGATACACCATAAAAATTTATCAATTCTCATTTTATTATTATAATAAAGTTAAAATTTACTTTTTATATTTCATCAAAGATATTAAAATAGTATCTTGCGGACCTTAAAATAAAGGAAAATGAAAATTAAAAATATAATAAGTTTATTAATAATTGGTTTAGTAATTTTTTCTTGTAAAAAAGATGATGACACTGTCGATTTTGATGCTGCTGCGCAAGCAATTGAAGATGATAATAAGTTAATCGAATATTTGCAATCTCATTATTTAAATGAAGAAGACGGAGGTATTTGGACAATTACAAATGGAGAAACTCCATTAATGGGACAAGTGAGTTATGAAGATGTTGTAAAAGATGAAATTGAATATAAATTATATTACTTAACTCAACAAGAAGGTGAGTCCATTTCACCAACAAAGGTAGATTCAGTTTTATCAAAATATACAGGAATGTTATTGGATAGTACAGTATTTGATACTAGCTCTTCATCTTTAATTTGGTTTTCATTAACAGATGTTATTGCTGGATGGAGTTATGGATTTCCAAATTTTAAAGGTGGAACAAAAATCGTAAATTCAGATGAATCGTTTAATTATGAAAATTATGGTAAGGGGATTTTATTTATTCCTTCAGGATTAGCTTATGGAAATCTTAATCAACAAAGTATTTCTGCAAATTCTCCATTAATATTTCATATTGAATTACATGATGTTAATTATTCTGATCACGACAACGATGGAATATTATCGAAGGATGAAGATACTAATGGAGATGGAGATTTTACAAATGATGATACAGATGGTGATGGCATTCCAAATTATTTAGATAGTGATAATTAATTTTAAATATAAGTCATAAAAAAAGCTTCTCATAATTGAGAAGCTTTTTTTATATAATTATAACTGTTGTTTTAACTTTTATCTTTAGATAAACTATAAGATAAGCTAAATATTAACTGTTCTGGTCTAGAATCTAATGTAAATGTTTCACCTGCATTGCTCCAATTAGCTTCGTTTTCACTTAAACCTCTTTCATATCTTACATCAATACCAATTCTCCCAAATTCCACAGAGGCTCCAACATTAACACCAACTGAAAAATCATTTTTAACATCGCTAATATTAATTCCGTTTAAATCATTGTCTAAAATATATTGAAATGCAGGTCCGGCAAAAACATTTAAAGGTCCAATTAATTTTAGACCCACTAAAACGGGAACATCAATTTTTGAAAGCTTATAATCTTCAATTAGAGAATTAAACTCGTATTCACTAGTAGTTTGTGTATAAACTATTTCCGGACGCACAAAAATAGGCCCCAAATCCAATTTACCATAAAAACCTACATTAAATCCAGATTTTCCTTTTCCTTCATCTTTATAGATTTGGTCAACTTCAGATGTAAATTCTTTTAAATCGCCATTTGAATTATAACTTAAACCTGCTTTAATACCAACATCGCTTTGAGCATTCATTAGCATAATACCAGCTATAAATGCAACTGAAAATAATACAATCCGTTTTTTCATAAAAAATATATTTTTTTGTTATTACATAAGTTTAAACGAAAATATTAAAACATTATTTTCTAGCAATCACTTTTTTAGTTGCAGCAACAATAGCTTTATCATTTAAATTATATTTCTCCATTAATTGCGCTGGAGTACCAGATTCACCAAAACTGTCATTTACAGCAACAAATTCTTGCGGTACTAAATTGTTTTGAACTAATAAGCGAGAAACACTTTCTCCTAAACCACCAATTATATTATGCTCTTCAGCTGTAACAATACATCCTGTTTTAGCTACAGATTTTAAAATAGCTTCATCGTCCAAAGGTTTAATAGTGTGTATATTAATAACTTCAGCACTAATACCCATTGCTTCTAATTGTTCAGATGCTTGTAAAGCTTCCCAAACTAAATGACCAGTAGCTACAATAGTAACATCTGTTCCTTCAGTTAAATGAATAGCCTTTCCAACAATAAATTCTTGATCTTCAGGCATAAAAACAGGAACTACAGGACGTCCAAAACGTAAATATACAGGTCCTTCATGGTCCGCAATTGCAATAGTGGCAGCTTTTGTTTGGTTATAGTCACAAGTATTAATAACTGTCATACCTGGTAACATTTTCATTAAACCAATATCTTCTAAAATTTGGTGTGTTGCTCCATCTTCACCCAACGTTAAACCAGCGTGAGATGCGCATATTTTAACATTTTTATCAGAATATGCAACTGATTGACGAATTTGGTCATAAACTCTTCCTGTTGAAAAGTTTGCAAATGTACCAGTAAAAGGAATTTTTCCTCCAATTGTTAATCCGGCAGCAATACCAATCATATTAGCTTCAGCAATACCAATTTGAAAAAAACGTTCCGGGTTTTCTTCAATAAATTTCTCCATTTTTAATGAACCAATTAAATCGGCACAAAGTGCAACAACATTTGGATTTTTTCTTCCTAATTCCGCTAATCCTGCTCCAAACCCTGATCTGGTATCTTTTTGTTCTGTAAAAGTGTATTTTTTCATTATGTTTTTATTAAAAATCGTTCAAAAATAAGGATATTTTACCATTATGACTTATAATTTCATCAATTCTTCATATAATTTATGAACAGGTAATCCCATTACATTAAAATAGCTTCCTTCAAGCCTTGTAACCCCTATAAAACCTATCCATTCTTGTATTCCATAACCTCCAGCTTTATCAAATGGACGGTAATTTTCAACATAAAAAAGAATCTCATCAAAAGTCAATTTTTTAAAGAAAACGGTTGTAACATCAAAAAATACATTTTGAGATTTAGTTGTTTTAATACAAACGGAAGTAATAACCTTATGACTGGTACCAGATAATTCTTGCAACATTTCAATCGCTTGCCCTTTATTTTTTGGTTTCTCTAATGGTCTGTTATCGTGCCAAACAATTGTATCTGAAGTTATTACAATATCTTTTTCCTGTAGTTCATTTTCAAATGCTTTTGCTTTTAACTTCGCTAAATAATTGGTTATTTCCTCCTCTACAAGTGTTGATGGGTATATTTCATCAATTTCTTTAACATTAATGGAAAAATCAATACCTAGTTCTTTGAACAATTCTTGTCGTCTTGGTGAACCAGAAGCGAGAATAATTTGGTTATTTTTAAATTTTTCTGAAAGCATTTTATTTTTTAAATGAAATTATTAAAAGTATAGTTATACCTAAAAACATGATGATTTTAAGCAATGAACTTAATTTGTGAAATTCACTTTTTTTCTCCGCGCTTCGTAATTTTATAGCAACTACTAATAATGGAATTAACGTAGATAAAAGTAAATATAGCATTGGGAATTTATAGTTACGACTATAATTATAAACTAGAAAAAACAATAAACAAATTGGTATTAAGCATAAATACGAAGCAATAATTTGAGCTCTATTTCTTCCGGAAATTATAGGTAATGTTTTTAAATTTAAAGATTTATCTCCGTTTATGTCTTCTATATCTTTAATAATTTCTCTAATTAAATTTAAAATGAATGCAAAAAATGCCAACACAATTATAACTGTAATTGCAGTATTTTGGGGATTGTTTTTAATTGAAAAATTGATATCAAATACAGGTAAAATAACTACACTAAAAGCAATTAAAATTGAAACAATTAAATTTCCAATAAGTGGTTTTCCCTTTAAAATTTTTGAATAATAATAGAGTAGGAGAGCTGTTCCAATAAAAATGAATGAATGTGTAGGTTTACTAATGCTTAAACAAAGCATAATTCCTAAGATAATTCCAATAGTATTTGTTATTTTATACCAATGTTTTGCCTGTTCTATTGAAATATTTTTGGAAACAATTACTTTATTCGGTTTGTTTATTTCATCAGCCTTTATATCAAAAATATCATTTATAATATAACCTGCTGCGGTTATAAACAATACTGAAAATAATAAGATTATAAATTGAAGAGATGAAAGGGTTGTTTCAACATAAAACGAATGGAAAAAGAAAAACTTTAATAGAAAAAAGACATAAATAATCAGCAATAAATTTTTCCATCTAATAAGGTTAAAAAAAAATTCTAATTTCATTAAATTTAGTTGAAATTCTTTTTAACACGCGCTAAATCTATTTTGTTGTCGCGGTCCTTTATTACTTCACGTTTATCGTACGTTTTTTTACCTTTACAAAGTGCTATTTCTAATTTTGCCCAACCTTTATCAGTTAGAAATAATTTAAGCGGAATTATTGTAAGCCCAACGTTTTGAACTTCTTTTTCAAGCTTTTTAAGCTCATTTTTATTTAACAATAGTTTACGTTCACTTTTTGGACTATGATTAAAAGAATGTCCATATAAATATTCTTCAATAAACATATTAATAGCAAACAATTCACCTTTTTCATTAAACTCACAAAAACTTTCAGTAATTCGAGCTTTACTTTCTCTAATTGACTTAATTTCTGTGCCAGTTAACTGAATTCCAGCTACATATTTATCTAAGATCTCGTATTCAAATCGAGCTTTTTTATTTTTAATATTTATTTTCTTCTGCATATTAGTGCAAATGTACTATAAATTCTATTCATTTAGTGCAGCTTTAAGAGTAGTTAAAATAAAAAAAGTTCATGATTTCACATGAACTTTTTTATAAATAAGAATATTATTTAAATCTATAAGATAATCCGACCATCCAATAAAAAACTTCATCTAATTGTTCTTTAGTTAAAGTTTCATCGTTTAAAATGGTTGCTGCATTTTGTGGAAAAACTAAAGCAGGTAAAAACGAAACAGTTATTGAGTTTTTTGTATACCACATTGGTAAACTTAGTTCAATTGCCATTAAATTAAAATTTTCACTTTCTTCTATAACAACTTCTGTAACTGTTTCTGTTGTTCCTCCTGAGCCTTGACCTGGCCCTTGGCCTGCATTTATTCTAACTTGTTTTGTGATATAATATTCTTCATAAAAATTTTGTGATCCAAAATAAACTCCGACTGTTGGAGAAATTTGAAATTTATAGTCTGTTGTTAGAAAATCATGACTGATTTCTGAAGATAAAAAGAAATCAGAATTTTCGTTAGTACTAAAATAATTACTTGCAGCCACTGATAAATTAAGAATGTCAAAATCGTAGCTTAAATTAGCAGAAATATCTGCAGTTACCTCTGAAATTACGTTATAACTATCATCATTAAAAAAGTATTTTGTTGCTGAAAAATCTCCAGACAGTTTGTTTTTTGTAAAATCAAAGCCAGCAGTAAGTAAAAATAAATCGATTCTACTTTGGTTTGATTTTGTAAGATATGAAAATGATCCGTTACCATAGAATCCAGATTTATGATGGTAAGTTATCGTGGGATATAAATAGGGGGCTGCAATAGAATCTTTTCTACCCATAAAAATAGCATCACTTATATAATTTAAACCCGTTTTAATGTATGATTTGTCTTCATTCTGCCCAATTGCTTCAGAATAGAAAAGAATGAACAAAACAACTATAGTGAAATTTAATTTTTTCATTTTAAGTGATTTAAGAGTTAATTTATAAAACTAAAAATGGAATGATTTTTAAGAACTAAAAATTGTCATTTTGAGCGAATTCCAGCAATATTTATTAACTTTTAATCCTGACTCAAAATGACAATTTCAAAACATTTAATAAATCATTTATTCTCAATTAATTATTTAAATGTTTTTTCCACTTTTCTTCATTACTTTTTTCTTATTTGGAGTAGTAGTTGCCTTTTTTTGCACTTTTTTCTTTGTCATGGTTTTAATTCCTTTTGCGTTTTTATTAACTTCCATTTTTCTGTGCATGTAGGTGTTTTTAAACATATTACCATCCATATTTAAACATTCACCATCTTGAAGACGTAATTGTTTTCTATCTCGAGTTTGATAAGTTCCATCAGGATTTACAGTTACTCCATCACCAAGTTTTAATTGCTCTCTAACACGTTTTTGTTCTTGATTTCTAATTTGATATGCTTCTCCATCAATCATCATAATTTGATATCGATTTTGATTTCGTGTTTGAATCTGAGCTTCAGACAATCCTTTGTTTTCTTGTTGAATTTTATATCTGTATTGATATTCATCTCTGTATAATACTCCGTCGTTATCTAAACAAGATCCATCACGTAATCTTAATCTAATTTGATCTTTTGTTACATAAGTACCATCTGAGTTTACAACTGTACCATCGTTTAAAGTTATTTTATCACGTAATCGAATTTGATCCCGATCTCTAATTTGAAGAAGATCTCCATCAACCAACATAACATGATCTCTATCTCTAACTCTATCTTGATCTTTATCCTGATCTTTAATTTGCGCAACTAATCCAATAGTTCCTAGAACTATAAAGATTAAAAAAAATACTACTTTCTTCATGATTTATTATATTAAAATTTATTATTTATAATAGTGTTTAATTACTTTTTTGACATCCAAATTTAAGATGTAATTCAATTTAGAACAATGATTGTTATCAAGAATTGACATGATAATTATCAGATTTAACAACTAATTTATTTTCCGTTTTACTTGGTTCTAATACGTCTATATATCATTAGACATTATTTTTAAAAGAAAGTTTTAATTGTAGAAAAAAATTAGCCCGTATAACTTAATTCCTATTTTGTTATACGGGCTTAATTCTAAGGTTTTAAGTTATTTTAATTATGTCCTGTTCCGCTTCCACCGCCAGTGCCTCCGCCATTATTACCACCGCCGCCGCCGCCAGTATTACCACCGCCGGTTCCGCCGCCGCCGCCAATTCCGCCGCCACCACCGCTACCGGTAGTTTTTCCAATTATTAAAATATCCATGTAGGTTAAGTTGTTATCAAAATCAATTACTGCATCTCCTCCTCTGGTTCCTTCTCCTGAATCATCGCCTTCATCAGAAGTTGGTACAATTCGTTTTGCTGATAGTTCTTCTTCTTCTTCAATAGGCAGCAATATGTTAGTAATACCACTTTCAAAGAAAGTTTTTAATTCTCGTCCACTATCATCATCAAAACTGAAAGTAACTCTATAATATCCTTCACCATCATTCAATTTTTTGGCATTCCACGTATAACCGAAAATTACTTTTCCTTTTACATTTACTTCTGCATTGTAATAACCAGGGCCATCACTTGCTTCATGCACAGCCATGTTAAATAAAGGGTCATCATTAACTAAATCGCCACCTTCATAACTGCTAGCTTCTGTCCAACCATCTCCTTTTCTCCATGTTAAATTACTACCTATTCTTTCTCCTTGTTCATTAAGTTGGTATAACTCATCTATATTTTCAATAGATAATTTTTGAATAGTTAATCTTGCATTATCTGTAAAAACAGTCGCTACATCACCTGGTCCATAAACTATTTCATCTAACAATGTGGTTTGTAACCCATGAACTTCATCTACACCCCAGCTGTCAGCATGACGCATTGCGTATTCTGTAACGGTTGGATCAACATTTTTATAGAGAACCACCTCTGTTCGTATTTGAGATCTAATACTCCAGTCTATAGACTCTAAGTTGTCTCCCCAATCAATATTGTCTACAATAGTTGTTCCATCAGGAATCCAGTTGGAAGCTTGCCAATTATTAAATTCATCTTTTTGGATATAAGCTTTGTATTCAGCTTCTGAACAATACTCTGTTTCCCCAAAAATATAAGGACCACAACTGTAAAGTGGTGCTTGCGGGTCTATTGGATCTTCACCCCAAACACCCCACCAAGTACCGGTTATGTTTACTGTTCCCATCTCTCCTCTAAGAAGTTTAGTTGCTCCATCAGACCAAATTACTGGGAAGGATAAATTATTACCAAATGTTTCTCCTGTAGAATCAGGTTTTCCTTTAGAGCTCATTTCAACTGCAGATTCATCTGCTACTAATACATCATCAACAAATGTATCTTCATTACATTGAGCAAAAATAAAAATAAGCGCAAGTAGGCTTATTTTTAAACTTAATTTTTCTAATTTCATAATATTGCATTTTAAGTTATTAATAAAAATTATATTCATCTGGGGTATTATATTCAACAGATTGATAAATTTTTAAATTTAACTATGTAAAGCAACTAAAATGTTTGTTTATTTGAAATGATAGCAGTCAATTCAGTAAATGAGAAATATCATAAAATTTATGTAACATCAATTACAATAAAACTTGTAATTATTTTATTAGAATTTAGAAAGATATTATTATTATTATTATTATTATTATTATTGAGAGTTTTTTTATTAAAAAATCCAAATTTGACTTTGAGGTTGATAAAAGCTTTTTGAGGTTTTAACTAAGCTAATTAGGGCTTTATTTAAGTCAAACTTGGATTCCTTAATTGTTAATTCATTTTATTCAGTTTAAAAATTGAATAAATTTAAGATTTGCTGCAATAAACTGCTAGAATCATCGCAAGACCCATCTTTTAAGCGAGCCTGAATTTTAAGTTTTGTTTGATCTGCCAACAAATCTAATGTCGCATCATCTTTACATGAACCATCTTTTAATTTTAACTGATCTCTAATTTGGTCAATAGTTTGATCTTGGTCAATCAATAATTGAATTGAGGTACCATTTTCTAAAGTAACGGTTAAAACTCCATCTTGAAATTGTAATTGTATTTGTTCCTGATTTTGCTCTTGTATTTGCTCCTGGGCATGTGTTTGAACATGATTTTGATTTTTAACTTGTTTTTTTTGTTGAGCTATTAATCCTCCGGTTCCTAGAACCATAAAAACTAAAAAAACGATTAACTTTTTCATTATAAAAAATTTAAATTATGAAATACACTAATTTTCAATGTACTATCATTTAGACTTTTTTTAAATAAAAAAGTTTGGTTTCATAAAAAAAATAAAAGGGAAAATTTAAAACACAATAAATTTTATTAAAAAATAAATAACTCCATTAATAGGAAGTTATAAATTTAACCTGCGCAATAACAGTGAATTAATTAAATTAATGGAGCTAGCTTAGAAAAAATTAGATTATAATTTTTGGTTGGAATAAAATTTATTTTTAATTGAATCCATTTTTTTAAAGATTTTTTCAATTTCCTTATTTTGAAATTTGAAATGATTTAAGTAAAAATCATCTGTATAAAAATCATTTATATCAAATGGTGATTTAACTGTAAAATCATTTTTAAAAATTGAATCTATAGATTTAAGTTGAATATCAAATTCATTTTTAAATCGATTAAAGATCTCTCTTTCTAATAGTGTGTCTTTTTTAATATTTGAATAAAAATAGTAGTAACTAGAGTCTAAACTTATTAAATTCCCTTCATCATCATATTCTTTAATAACCTTCATTTTTTTAATTGGCTTAATCGTATCTTTTTTTACAGATGTTAGTTTTTCTGTTTTAACTTGACCATTGCAACTTGTTAATAAAAATGCAAATATTGATATTAACATTAATAATTTTTTCATGACCATACTTTTATTGTTAATAATTATTAAAGCTATTTTATAAATTAATTATAAGCAATGATATTAATCAATATTTTGGTAAATTATAAAATGTTATACTATTTTTTTAGTGAATGGAACAATGTTATCAATCTATCTTTAAAAGAATATCGGATATTGAGTTATTTGAAATAGTAAGTACATATAGGTTAGAATTATTGTTATCTTCAATATCTACATATTTTTTGGAACCTAAAACTTTATTTACAAATTGGGGAGTTGTATTACTATGTCCTACAATTAGTACTGTTTTTCCTTTTGTATCTTCTTTAAATTTAGAATTGTATAATTCTCTTGGATTGTAAAATTGAACTTCTAAATCTTTACTTTCAGCAGTTGGAGTTGCAGTTTGAATTGTTCTTTTATAATTGGTGGAATAAATAATATCGAATGGAATATTATCAAATACAATACTCCAGTTTTTAGCTCTTTTATTTCCTTTTTTCTTTAATTTAGGGTTCTTATCAGATTTATGTTTTCTAACTTTTTCAGCATGTCGAATAAAGTAATAAGTAGTTACTTCATTTTCTTGCGCTTGTATATTTAAAGAATAAATTAGTACAAATAAAAAGAATAGGATTTTTTTCATAATTTAATAAATTGTTGATAAAACGAATATACATAAAAAGAGGATGTCCTAAAAGCCAAATTTTCGTCAACCTGAACTTGTTTCAGGTTCATATATTGATTGATAACCAGTATTATGAGATTCTGAAATAAATTCAGAATGACGACGTTCAGTACTTTTTAGACAGCCTCTTATAAAATCAATCTATTATTTTATTTATTTCTAAATACTATTTTATCATCAAAAGCATCCAGTAAAATATGACTTGTAGCCGTTATTTTTCCTGCTAAAATTTCTTTTGAAAGCTCATTTAACACTTCTTTTTGAATGACCCTTTTTACAGGTCTTGCACCAAATTGAGGATCAAATCCTTTCTCAGCTAATGCTTCAACCATATCTTCGGTATATTCAATTTGAATGTCTTTTTCTTTCAGCATTTTTGTTAAGCCATTTAATTGCAATTTAACAATTTGTTTAATTTCAGCTTCATTTAGCGGTGTAAACATTATTATTTCATCAATTCTATTTAAAAATTCTGGTCTAATTGTTTGTCTAAGCAAAGTGATAACTTCCTCTTTTGTGTCTTCAGTAACCTGAGCACGCTTATTCATATCCATTTTTTCAAATCGTTCTTGAATTATATGTGAACCCATATTTGAGGTCATAATAATTATTGTATTTCTAAAATCGGCAACCCGACCTTTATTATCAGTCAATCTTCCTTCATCTAAAACTTGTAATAATATATTAAAAGTATCTGGATGCGCTTTTTCAATTTCATCTAATAAAATAACTGAATAAGGTTTTCTTCTCACTGCTTCTGTTAATTGTCCACCTTCATCATAACCAACATAACCTGGAGGCGCACCAATAAGTCTGCTAACAGCGTGTCGTTCCTGGTATTCACTCATATCAATACGTGTCATAGAGTTTTCATCATCGAACAAATATTCGGCCAATGCTTTAGCAAGTTCTGTTTTACCGACACCAGTTGTACCTAAAAATAAAAAGGAGCCAATTGGTTTTTTTGAATCTTGTAATCCAGCTCTGGAACGTCTAACAGCATCTGCAACTGCAATAATTGCTTCTTCCTGTCCAACAACTCTATTATGTAGTTCAGTTTCTAAATGCAATAACTTTTCTCGATCACTTTGAAGCATTTTTGTAACTGGAATTCCAGTCCATTTTGCAACAACTTCGGCAATATCATCTCGTGTAACTTCTTCTTTAATTAATGCTGAATCTTGATTTTCAGCCATTTCTTTTTGAAGTTTATCAAGTTTTTCCTGAGCTTCTTTTATTTTACCATATCTAATTTCAGCAACTTTTCCGTAATCACCTTCACGTTCAGCACGTTCGGCTTCTAACTTGAAATTTTCAATAGCTTCTTTGCTAGTCTGAACATTATCTACAAGTTCTTTTTCACTAACCCATTTTGCATTTATTTCATTTCTTTCTTCTTTTAAATTGGCAACTTCTTTTTTAAGTGAAGCTAATTTTTTCTCATCTTTTTCACGTTTAATTGCTTCAATTTCAATCTCTAACTGCATTATCTTACGATCAAGAACATCTAAATTTTCAGGTTTAGAATTAATTTCCATACGTAATTTAGAAGCAGCCTCATCCATTAAATCAATTGCCTTGTCTGGTAAAAAACGATTAGTAATATACCGTTGCGAAAGTTCAACAGCAGCAATAATTGCTTCATCTTTTATTTGAACTTTATGGTGATTTTCATACTTTTCTTTAATACCACGTAAAATTGAAATTGCACTTTCTGTATCCGGTTCATCTACAATTACTTTTTGAAACCTTCGTTCTAAAGCTTTGTCTTTTTCAAAATATTTCTGATACTCATCTAAAGTGGTTGCTCCAATTGCTCTTAGTTCTCCACGAGCCAATGCAGGTTTTAAAATGTTTGCTGCATCCATAGCTCCTTGTCCGCCGCCAGCTCCAACCAGTGTGTGAATTTCATCAATAAAAAGGACAATTTCACCTTCAGCAGATGTTACTTCTTTTATAACGGATTTTAACCGTTCTTCAAATTCACCTTTATATTTTGCACCTGCAATAAGAGCTCCCATATCTAATGAGTAAACTTGCTTTCCTTTTAAATTTTCTGGAATATCTCCTTTTACAATTCTATGCGCTAAACCTTCCGCAATTGCTGTTTTACCAGTTCCTGGTTCTCCAACTAACATTGGATTGTTTTTGGTTCTACGCGATAAAATTTGAAGAATTCTTCTAATTTCTTCATCTCTACCAATAACAGGATCAAGTTTACCATCTTTTGCAAGCTGATTTAAATTTTTAGCAAATTTATTTAATGAATTATAGGTTTCTTCAGCACTTTGAGAAGTTACTTTACTTCCTTTTCGCAATTCTGTTATTGCAGTCTGCAAGCCTTTATCATCAACTCCCTGATCTTTTAGAATCTGAGCTGTGGTATCTTTTGTATTTAAAATTGCTAATAACAGATGTTCAATGGAAACATATTCATCTTTTAAATTTGTTGCTTCTGTTGCTGCATTATTTAACATTTTTGAGGCATTTCTAGACAGGGTAGTATCTCCACCACCAGTTACTTTAGAATAACTTTCAATTGTTTTATCAATTAAACTTTTAAGCAATTCTATATTTACCCCTAATTTTTTAAAAATAAAAGGAGTTACATTTTCATCTACTTCAAAAATACCTTTTAAAATATGAGAATTCTCTATTTGTTGATGCCCGAAACTTTCTGCAATTTGCTGTCCTTTTTGGATAGCTTCCTGCGATTTTATTGTAAAATTATTAAAGTTCATAACGTATACTTTTTTGTTGTTATATTTGCAGCTTCAAATTAGAGACCAATTCAAATAAAACAATTTAATTAAGCCATTTTGTCTTGTTTTTTAAGGAGTTAGCGACAATTTGGCAAGTGTTATATTTTTAAATCAAATTTTAAAATAGTTAAGAAATGGGTATATTTAATAGTCTTTTTCAATCAAATGAAAGTGAAAAGAGTAGTGATACTTTTAATTGGGCTTTGTTAACTGAAGAAAAACAATTGAACGAAATTATTGAAGAGTCAAAGACTAAATTAGTAGTTGTTTTTAAGCATAGTACGCGATGCGGAATTAGCAGGGGAGTACTTTCTCAATTTGAAAAAGCAACAGATTCTAAAATAGAAAATGTTGCCTTTTATTATTTAGATTTATTGAAATACAGATCAATTTCAAATGAATTAGCTTCTGCATTTAATGTTTACCATCAATCTCCACAAGCAATTTTAATTAAAAATGGTGAAGTTGTGACTCATAATTCTCATTATGACATAATTTCTTCTTTAACTATTGAAGATTATATTTAATAGCAGGTAAAATTTTTCCGGTACATTTTCCAAAACCAATTCTTCCATGTTCGTTTTCACAATAACCTCTAATAATTACGTTATCACCATCTTCCAAATAGGTTCTTTTAGTTCCATCTTTTAATGTAATTGGTTTTTCTTCATTCCAACACAGTTCTAATAAAGATCCAAAGGATTTTTCTTCTTTTCCAGAAATAGTTCCACTACCAAATAAATCACCAGAACGCACATTGCAGCCATTCACAGTTTGATGCGCTAATTGCTGAGCTATAGACCAATACAAATTATTAAAGTTTGAATCACTTAATAAATTTAAATCCCCATTTTCAGTTTCCAAAAACGTATTTAATTTAATATCAAATGTATTTTTAGGTGTATTTAATTGAAGATAAGGTAGTAAATTTTCTTGTTTAGCGCTTTTGCATCGATAAGGTTCTAAGGCATCTAAAGTAACAATCCAAGGGGAAATTGTTGAAGCAAAACTTTTACTTAAAAATGGCCCTAATGGTTTAGATTCCCATTTTTGAACATCACGAGTACTCCAATCATTTAGTAAGACCATTCCAAAAATGAATTCTTCAGCTTCATTTACCAATATTCGATCTCCAAAATTATTAGCCGAAGTTGTTATAAAGGCCATTTCAACTTCCATATCAAGCTTATTTGAAGGGCCAAACACAGGATTTAATCCATCGGCTGGCAATGTTTGTCCATAAGGTCTTCTAATTGAAGTTCCAGAAACAACAACAGATGATGCTCTTTCGTTATAACCTAAAGGCATGTGTAGCCAATTTTGTTCTTTAGAATTATTTTGTAGATTAAACATTTTGGAAATGTTTTTTGCGTGCGCTTTACTTGAGAAAAAGTCTGTAAAATCACCAACATCTACCGGGCTTAACATTTCAACTTCATTCACATCAAAAATAATAACATCCCTATGTGATTTATTGTCTTTTAATGTAGTATTGTTAATATCAAAAATTTCAGCAATTCTATTTCTAACCAATCGCCATGTCATTCTTCCATCATCAATAAAATCATTTAAAGAATCTTGCATAAAAATATCATCTGTTAATGGTATTCCATTAAAATAACCTAATTGATGAAAAGCCCCTAAATCAATTGCATATTCACCAATTCTAGTTCCAATAGTTATAATATCATCTTTTGTAATAAAAACCCCAAAAGGAATATTTTGTATTGGGAAATCACAACCTTGTGCAACTTGTAGCCAAGATTTTCTGTTCGGATTATTTGCTGTTATTTCCATATCTATAATTTCTTTATTTTTTTCATTTTGATTTTCTAATCAAATATATAAGTTTATCTGTAAAAGAAAAATGAAATTACTATTTTTGCGATTAATTTAACTTTTAAAATAGTAACTACTAATGCAACGTGACCAAATTATCTTTGATTTAATTCAAGAAGAGAAAGAAAGACAAACAAATGGTTTAGAATTAATTGCTTCAGAAAACTTTGTAAGTGAACAAGTTATGGAAGCAACTGGTTCAGTTTTAACAAATAAATATGCTGAAGGATATCCAAACAAACGTTATTATGGCGGTTGTGAAATTGTAGATGTTGTAGAACAAATTGCTATTGATAGAGCAAAGGAATTATTTGGAGCTGAATATGTAAATGTACAACCACATTCAGGATCTCAAGCAAATGCGGCAGTATATCAGGCAGTTTTAAATCCTGGGGATAAAATATTGGGGTTTGATTTATCTCATGGGGGGCATTTAACGCACGGATCTCCAGTAAATTTTTCAGGTAAATTATATAAAACTTCTTTTTATGGAGTAGAAGAAGAAACAGGAGTTTTAAATTATGACAAAATATTAGAAACAGCTAAAAAAGAACAACCAAAATTAATTATAGCTGGTGCTTCTGCATATTCAAGAGATATAGATTTTGAAAAATTTAGAACAATTGCTGATGAAGTTGGAGCTTTATTAATGGCCGATATTTCTCACCCAGCTGGTTTAATTGCAAAAGGTATTTTAAACGATCCAATTCCACATTGTCATTTTGTTACTACAACTACACATAAAACTTTGCGTGGCCCTCGTGGTGGAATTATTATGATTGGGAAAGATTTTGAAAATCCGTTTGGTCAAAAACTAAAAAATGGAAATTTAAAAATGATGTCAACTTTAATAAATTCTTCTGTTTTTCCTGGTAATCAAGGTGGACCTTTAGAACACGTAATTGCAGCTAAAGCTATTGCTTTTGGTGAAGCATTAACAGATGAATTTTTACATTATCAAATACAAGTTAAGAAAAACGCTTCTGCAATGGCCGATGCTTTTGTGGATAAAGGATATAAAATTATTTCTGGAGGTACAGATAATCACTGTATGTTAATTGACTTAAGAAATAAAAATATTAGTGGTAAAGATGCTGAAAATGCGTTAGTTAAATCTGATATTACGGTGAATAAAAATATGGTTCCTTTTGATGATAAATCACCATTTGTAACTTCTGGTATTAGAATTGGTACTGCAGCGATTACAACACGTGGTTTAAAAGAAAAAGACATGAAAGCTATTGTTGATTTAGTTGATGAAGTTATTTTAAATCATGAAAATTTAGAAGTGTTGGAAAATATCTCCAAAAAAGTAAATGAAATGATGTCAAATAAGCCATTATTTCAGTTTTAATCAATAAATAAAATAAGTATGAAAAAAGTATTGTTATTAGTAGCTTTTGTATGTTTTTCAATTACAATTAATGCTCAGGAAGAAGTTGACGCCTATACTTCAGATACACAAAAATTAGTTAGAATTGTTTCAGAATCAGCTTTTACACCAGTATTAGATCAGTTTTCTTCAATGGTTGCTGAAGATAAAAAAGAAGCTTTAGTTGCTGATATTAAAGCTACATTTCCTGAATTATATGCTGCTATTGCAGTAATTTATATGGAAGAATTTTCACACGTTGAAATAAAAGAAATATTAGCATTCTATGAAACACCCATTGGAATAAAATTAGCAGCTAAAACTGGTAGTTTAAGCCAAAAAGGTATGGTTGCGGGTCAATCTTGGGGAATGAAACTTCAAGGGATTCTTCAAAAATATCAATAAGATATAGTTTTTATTTTTATAAAAATCCTGCAATTTGCAGGATTTTTTTTAACCTAGTTTTAACTAAAATAAGTGATTTTAGTTACAATCTTTTGGAGTACAATTTTATAACTTTATATGTTAATCAAATCGATTGATTAAATTTAAGTGAATTAATAATTTTATAAAATAGCAATAATGGAAACAGAACAAGAAATTACATCTATGCCTAGAATAGGGGATAAAGCACCCGAATTTAAAGCAGTAACTACACAAGGAAATATTCATTTTCCAAAGGACTATAAAGGTGATTGGGTTATTTTATTTAGCCATCCAGCCGATTTCACACCAGTTTGCACCTCTGAATTTATGACGTTTGCAACCATGGAAGAAAAATTTTTAAAAGCCAATTGTAAATTAGTTGGTTTGTCTATTGATGGTTTATATAGTCACATAGCTTGGTTACGCTCAATTAAAGATAAAATTGAATACAGAGGAATGAAAAATGTAGAAGTTAAATTTCCTTTAATTGAAGATATTACCATGGAAGTGGCTAAAAAATATGGAATGATTCAACCAAATGAAGACTCAACTAAGGCAGTTCGTGCTGTATTTTTTGTTGATCCTAAAGGAATAATTAGAGCAATTATTTATTATCCGCTAAGTTTAGGTAGAAATTTTGATGAATTATATAGAGTTGTTGTAGCATTACAAGCTGCAGATGCTTTTGGAGTAGCTACACCTGCTGATTGGAATCCTGGAGATGACGTAATAATTGGTCCTGCAGGTTCTTGTGGTGCTGCGGAAAATAGAATGGCTGGGAAAGAAGATATGGAATGTAAAGATTGGTATTTCTGTACTAGAAAATTAGATAAAGACGTGGTTCTTAAAAAAGTTCTTAAAAAATAAGATTAGAATAGTTTTGTCAAACTGATCTTGTTGTGCCATTTTAGCTATTAGTAGTTAAATACAACTTCGACAAGCTCAGTTTGACATTATTTCTATAATTATTTAAACCAGTTGTTATTTAAAAAGATTTAATCTTCATCTTCTAAAGCCCGTTCTAATAATTTATCATTAAAATTCTTGGTTCCCTTAGCTCCGAGTTTCTTTAATTTATCAACCTTTTTAATAAGATTACCTGCTCCTGTTAATTTTTTCATTGAAGTGTCATAAGAACCTTGAACAGTTCTTAACTGATTACCAACCTTAATTAAATCTTCGGTTAAATTAATAAATTGATCATACAATCTACCCGCTTGAATCGCAATTTCAATGGCATTACGTTGTTGTTTTTCATTATTCCACATACTATCAATTGTGCGTAAAGTTGCCAAAAGGGTAGTAGGTGTAACAATAACAATATTCTTTTCAAATGCCTTATTATATAATTGGTTATCAGCATTTAACGCTACTGCAAATGCAGGTTCAATCGGGATAAATAACAACACAAAATCTGGTGATTCAATTTTGTAAATGTCTTCATATTTTTTTTCGCTTAACTGTTCAATATGACGCTTTAAAGAATTTACATGCTCTTTTATAAACTTCTCTTTTTCATTATCGTTATCAGCATTTACATATTGTTCGTATGCTGTTAAAGCAACTTTTGAGTCAATTACCATTTTTTTATTGTCAGGTAAATGAATCACAACATCGGGTAAAATTCTTTTTCCTTCATCATTTACAAAACTTTGCTGAACAAAATACTCTCTATCTTTTTCTAACCCAGATTTTTCTAATACACGCTCTAAAACCAATTCTCCCCAGTTTCCTTGGGTTTTACTGTCTCCTTTTAACGCTTTTGTTAAATTAACAGTTTCTTTACTCATTTGAAGGTTTAAATCTTTTAAACCAACAATTTGTTGACGTAAAGCTGCGTGGTAATCGATACTTTCTTTATGAGTATCTTCTACTTTTTTCTCAAATGTTTGAATTTTTTCTTGTAACGGATTTAAAATTCGCTGGATATTTTCTTGATTTTGTTCGGTAAATTTTGAAGATTTTTCTTCAAGGATTTTATTTGCTAAAAGTTCAAAATCTTTGGTAAATTTTTCTTGTAATTTTTCAACTTCAGCTTTATTTTCATTTAGTTTTTCTTCTAAATTATTAAGCTCAGAAACCTTTTGAGCATAGCGTACATCAATCTCATGCTTTTCATTGCTCAAAGCATTTTTTTCTAAAATTAAAGTGTTGATATTCTCTTTGTTAACTCCTTTTTCTTCAAGTAAAAGTTTATTTCTGGTTTCGAGTTCAGAAAGTGTTTTATCCAAGTTTCCTTTGGTTAAAAGTTTACCTAGAAAACCTCCAATAACCAAGGCTAAAATAAAGATGATTGCATTTATAATATATGATTCCATTTACTAATTAAAATTTATAATTTGATAGCCATTTTTTTGATATTCAACCAAAGCAGTTAATGCTGAAAGTGCCATTTTAACGTTTTCAGATTTATCTTTTACTTGATATTTACTTGCCATATAAGATTGTCCGCATACAAAAATTTCAACAGTTTTGTTTTTTAAAACTTCAATCAATTTTGAATTTGGGTTGTCAATTTTATAAAATTCATTATAAGAACTGTCGTTTAAAGCACTTCTTGTTGCTTTTCCGTGCAGAATAACTGCAATTTTCATTTTTTCTAATAAAACTCCTTGCTCCCCATGCATATTTATAAAACGTGCCACAGTATTAAGTAACGGATTTAATTTTTCGCCGTTAGCACGGTCTGTATAAATATCAAAAATAACCTTATATTCAGTGTTAGTATCCAATAATAAATCTGGAGATTCAACGGTATAAACTTCCCCAAAATCTTTAATTAATTGAGCATTTACAGACATTAAGCTTATCAAAGCAAAAAAGACGATTAAATGTTTTTTCATAAAATATATTTTATTTTTTCAAAAGATTATTCAATAACAAATAAGAGAAATATTTAGTTTATAAAAGTAAGATTTTTATATTTGTCGCCATAACTAGCTATTTAAAATATAACGCTGAGTTATTAACAACTCTATGAAAGCATTAGCACGATTTATTTTATACACATTACTTGGGTGGAAAACTGTTGGTAGTTTTCCAAAAGATTTAAAGAAATATGTTTTAATTGCGGCACCTCATACACATTGGTTAGATTTTCCATTAGGAGTTGCTATAAAATATGCCGAGGGATTGCCAGCAAACTATATTGGAAAGGCCTCTCTGTTTAAGCCTCCATTTGGATTTATTTTTAGATGGTTAGGTGGAGCTCCAGTGGATAGATCCAAAAGTAATAACAAAGTAGATGCAATTGTTGACCTATATAACAGCCGAGAAAATTTTATTTTAGGGATGTCTCCTGAAGGTACTCGAAAATTAATAGATCCTTGGAAAACAGGATTTTATTACATTGCAAAAGGTGCAAATGTACCAATTGTTATGGTTACTTTGGACTTTGGGAATAAACAAGCAAAAATCTCCGAACCTTATTATTTAACTGATAATATGGACGAAGATTTTAAGGTTTTTTACAACTATTTTAAAGGAATAAAAGGTAAAATACCTGAAAATTTTAATTTATAGGGAAACTATTTTAGTAATAAAGAAAGGTGTTAAAATTATAATTTTAACACCTTTCTTTATTTTATTAAAATGTATTTATCCCTTGTAAAAAGGAAGCTTAACTATTTTTGCTGGTATATTTTTATTGCGAACTTGAATAAAGATGTCAGTATCACGTTTCGCATTTTCTATAGTGACATAACCCATTCCGATACCTTTTTTTAATGATGGGCTCATAGTTCCAGAAGTAACTTCACCAATAATGTCTCCGTTTACATTAACTATTTTATATCCGTGACGTGGAATTCCTTTTTCAGTAATTTCAAAAGCCACTAGTTTTTTAGTAACACCTTCCTCTTTTTGTTTTTTTAAGGCTTCTGCATTCACAAAATCTTTGGTGAATTTAGTAATCCATCCTAAACCAGCTTCAATTGGAGAAGTTGTGTCATTTATATCATTTCCGTATAAACAGAATCCCATTTCCAGACGCAGAGTATCTCTGGCCGCTAAACCAATAGGCTTTATTCCAAATTTAGCTCCAGCTTTAAAAACTGCATTCCAAATTTCTTCTGCTTGTTCATTTTTCATATAAATTTCAAAACCACCAGAACCTGTATATCCGGTTGCTGAAATAATTACATCATTAAAACCAGCAAAATCACCAATTTTAAAAGTATAATATTTCATACGAAGTAAATCCAATGTTGTTAGGGATTGTAATACTTCAGAAGCATCTGGACCCTGAACAGCCAATAATGAATATTCATCTGAAACATTTGTCATTTCCACACCTAAATCGTTGTGTTGAGAAATCCAATTCCAATCTTTTTCAATATTTGAAGCATTTACAACTAGCATATACTCGGTATCACTAATTTTATAAACTAACAGATCATCAACAATTCCACCATCATTATTTGGCAAACAACTATATTGAACTTTTCCGTCAAACAGCACAGATGCGTCATTTGAGGTCACTTTTTGAATTAATGCCAGGGCATTTTCTCCTTTTAAATGAAATTCACCCATATGTGAAACATCAAAAACGCCAACACCGTTTCTAACAGTTTCGTGCTCAATATTAATTCCTTCATATTGAACAGGCATATTGTATCCAGCAAATGGCACCATTTTAGCTCCTAAAGACTCATGAATGTGAGTTAATGCAGTATTTTTCATTATAAATATTTTAGTGATGCAAAATTAGTGAAATAACAATAAGTTGATTAGTATTAATTTACCAAATAAAGATGATATCTACAATTTTATCATATTTATTTGTTAATATTTCAAAGCTTTTTAAGCTATTTTTATCTTTTCATTATATTTGAATACAATTAATTATTATTTCAATAAAAATATGAAACGAGCATGCTAAGAAATTTATCATCCAAAGAAATGGATAATAGCGAACAGCATGTGACCGTTAAAAAAATAAAATAGACACATGAAATTCAACAGCTTTTTAGTTTTATTATTTTGTTTTACAGCATCTATAATTTATTCTCAAAAAAAGGATTTACCTCAAGATTACTTAAAAAAAGATTTTCATCAAAATAGAAGGGAAGCTTTAAGGGAAAATTTACCAAATAATAGTGTAGCTGTTTTCTTTGCTAACGCGGTTAGAAACAGAGCTAATGATGTTGAATACGTATATCATCAAGATCCAAATTTTTATTATTTAACGGGTTATAAAGAACCTCATGCATTGTTAATTGTTTTTAAAGATGATCAAGAAATACGAGGGAATGTTTTAAATGAAGTACTATTTGTTCAGGAAAGAGATGAATATGCAGAAATGTGGAATGGAAAACGTTTGGGAGTTAATGGCGCTAAAGATGATTTAGGTTTTAGAATCGCCTATAATGGAGGTGAATTCAGTAGTTATGAAATTGATTTTTCCAAATTTGATAAAATATTATTCAAAAACTTTGAGAATGATATAAGAGATACTCGAGAAGGTGCTGACTTGTATGATTTAATTAAAAGTTTTAAAGAAAAGGTTTCTTATGATCTTATCAATTTAAATAAACCAACCACAGATAAAATTGAAACTGAAACTAAAAAAAGAATTGACACCAAAATGCTTAGCGGTATTATGGCTTCATTAAGAGAAGTTAAAACTAAAGAAGAATTGGTTTTATTAAAAAAAGCTGTAGAAATTTCAGCAATCGGACAATTAGAGATGATGAAAGCAATGCACCCTAATATGTCTGAAACTGAAGCGCAAGGAGTTCATGAGTTTGTTTATAAAAAATATGGTGCTGAATATGAAGGGTATCCGTCAATTGTTGGAGCAGGAGGAAATGGATGTATTTTACATTATGTAGAAAACAACAAAACGAGTATTGGAGATAATCAGTTGGTATTAATGGATTTAGGAGCGGAATATCACGGTTATACTGCAGATGTTACCAGAACAATTCCTGCAAACGGAAAATTTACGCTTGAACAAAAACTAATTTACGATTTAGTTTATGAAGCTCAGGAAGCAGGTATTAAAGCCTATAGAATTGGCACGAAAATGACAGAGCCAAATAAAATTGCAATTAAAATAATAAATGAAGGTTTATTTAAATTAGGAATAATTCCTTCTAAAAATTCAAGTCATATGTATTTTCCTCACGGAACTTCTCATCATATTGGTTTAGATGTGCACGATCCTGGAAATTATAATAAGTTTGAAGAAAATATGGTAGTTACAATGGAACCTGGGATTTATATTCCTGAAGGTAGTGATTGTGATGAAAAATGGTGGGGAATTGGTATTAGAATTGAAGATGATATTTTAGTGACTAAAAACGGACCAATTAATTTATCTGCAATGGCTCCAAGAAAATCTGACAAAATTGAAGCTGCTATGACCTTACCCAGTGTATTAGATAGTTTTATTTTACCAAATTTAAACAACTAATTTAAAATGATTCTATTTGATATTTCCAATTTTATATAAAAATTTATTATTATCTTTAACAATGTACCTAATCAAATTAAAAAGAATATGAAAAATAATGCAGTAAAATATACGGTAAATTTAAGTTTTGAAGAAATAAAATTACCTCCTTTTGAAGAAATATTGGTTTTAGGTAAACACTCTCCTCACGGAAAACAAGGTATTTCTAGATCTTTTGATTTATTAATTCCTAATGGTTTTGAAATTATTGATACCGATCATGATAATGTAGATTGCGTATTTGTTAACAAGAGAATTTTAACAAAAATGCCTAAGGAAAAAATATTGAAAATATTAATGTCAAATGTATTTCCGTATGTTTCTGAAAAGGAAATTATAAAAGTTGATTTTAAAGTTAAGATTTCATACAATATAGTTGAAGAAGATTAATTATGAAAATTTCGCATTTAATACGAAGAGATTTTTTAACAATTAATCCTTTTTATGGTTTAAATGCAATTAAAAAGGAATTGATAGAGCGCAGAGCATTGGTTGTGCAAGATGAAAATAAATTTTATGGTGTACTAACCATAAATGATCTTGTTGCAAATCCAAGAGTTTTGGTAATAGACTGTTTATCAATTAAAAAAATGGTAGATTGTGAACAATCTGTTAAAGAAGTGCTTTGGGAAATGAAAATTACAAATACCGATGTTTTACCTGTAAGTGAAGAAGGTAATCTTATTGGGTTGGTTTTTAGAAATGAACTATATAATTATGTGTCAGAATATAATTTAGAACTAGAAACAATTATACAAGAACGAACAAAGGAATTAAAAAAAACATTAGAAACTAAAGATTTAATGTTTTCAATTATAGCACATGATTTAAGAAGCCCGTTTAGCTCTATCCTGGGTCTTACAGATCTTTTAAAAAGAAATCTTCAAAGTTATGATATTGAAAAAACAGAGAAATTCATTAACCAAATGAATATTCAGGCTAAAAAAACTTATAACTTAATTAATAATCTATTAAATTGGGCAAATAATCAATCTGGAAAATTAGCTTTTAACCCTTCTTATTGTAATATTGGTAAAATTTGTGATGAAGTAATTGATCAACTTAAAGAAACAGCGCAAATGAAAAATATTACTTTAAAAAGTTTTTATCCTGAAAATTCAAATGCCAGTGTAGATAAAAATATGGTGGAAGTAATTTTAAGAAACTTGATTTCAAATGCAATTAAATTTACGGAGAATAATGGCTTTGTAGAAGTTTATTTAACTGAAAATGAAAATTTTATAGAAGTAACCGTTTCAGATACAGGTATTGGTGTGGATAAAAAAAATAAAACAAAAATATTTACAATTGATGATAATAAAACTAAATTAGGTACTGCAAATGAAAAAGGATCTGGCTTAGGTTTAGTTGTTTGTAAAGACTTTGTAGAGAGACATCAAGGAAATATTTGGGTTGAGGATAAAAAAGACAAAGGCAGTTTATTTAAGTTTACACTACCTGTTTCTAAAATTAGAAGAAAAAAATTGAAAACAAAAAATAAACCATCAAATAAAGTTGAGTATTAATTTTTAAGTTAATTAGATCTTACTCGTTGTTTAAAGCTTGTTTCCAATCGGCAATTAAATCTTCAATATGTTCAATCCCTACTGAAATTCTTAATAAATTGTCAGGAGTTTTACTATCAGGTCCTTCAACAGATTTTCTATGTTCTACCAAACTTTCAACGCCCCCTAAACTAGTTGCAGACGTAAAATATTCTAATTTGGTTGAAACCTTGAAAGATTCTTCTAAATTTCCTTTAACTAAGACTGAAAGCATTGCTCCGTATCCATTTTTTTGCTGTTCTTTAGCTAATAAATGCTGCGGATGACTTTCTAATCCCGGATATAAAACTTTTTCAATTTTTGGGTGATTTTCTAAATATTTAGCCAAATTATAAGCGTTTTCTGCTTGTTTTGTAATGCGTAAATGCAATGTTTGAATACCTCGAGCAATTAACCAACAATCAAAAGGAGATGGAACTGCTCCATTTAATAATTGAATGGATTTAATAGTTTCTGCCAGATTCTCATTGTTTAAAACAATAGCTCCTCCAACAACATCACTATGTCCACCAAAATATTTTGTTGAAGAGTGCATTACAATATCTGCTCCTAATTCTAATGGATTTTGAAAGACAGGTGTGGCCCAAGTATTATCAACGCAACAAAGTGCATTGTTTTTATGTGCCAAATTAGATATGGCCTTAATATCACTTATTTTTAACTGGGGGTTTGAGGGTGATTCAATCCAAATTAAGGATGTAGCTGGTTTTAATGCATTTTCAACTGTCTTTATATTTCTCATATCCACCAATGTATAGGTTAAATCCCATCGCTTAAAAACCTGTTCCATTAATTTTTTAATTGCGTAATAAATATCATCAGGTAAAATAATATGATCACCAGCTTTTAAACTTTGTAAAACAGCACTAATAGCTGCCATTCCCGATGAAAAAGCAAATGCATATTTAGCATTTTCTAATTGAGCAATACTATTTTCAACAATTGATCTGTTTGGATTATCGCCTCGTGAATAAACAAAATCATTGGTATATGACCCGTCATTTTTTCTTTTGTAAGTGCTTGATAAATAAATTGGTGTACTTACTGGTTCTGAACCTTCAAAATGGTTTTCTACACTTTTAATGGCTTTTGTAGCAAATTTCGGTTTTGATTTCATTTATTTTTTTAATTTATAAGGGAATTTCATTTCAGTATCTTTACCAGAATCATCTTTAAAAACCACATAAATGTTTAATTCATTTTCATTTATGCGTTCAAAAGTAAAATCATTGAAATAAGCTTTGTTTTTTTCTATTTTTACTAACTGAGCAGTCAGTCTTTCATCTTTTTCTTCCCAACCTTTTAAGTCGTTATGAAAATGTTTCAAACGAAAATATAAAGTTTCATTTTCTTCAGAAATGGTGCAAAATTCATAAAATTCAATTTTTCCATCCACAACTAATTTAAATGATCCCATCATTGAATTGCCTAGCGGAGGAGTCCAAACCTCTTCTGTTTGACCATCAAATGCTTCTCCAACCCAATATCCAGAAATCCAGGAAACATCATTAATCGTGGCTTTTGTTGCCTTTTTTAACGGATCAAGTTTTAAGGTGTTTTGAGAATAAGAATTTATAGACGCAATTAAAAATAAAATAGCTAGGTATTTTTTCATAATTTGAATTTAAAATTACCTAGCTAAACTACTTATATTTATTTATTAAAACAATTACCTATGAAGTCAATAAAAATTGTTTTAATTCCTTATAAGTGGAAATTTCAATAGAAACTTTCTCCTTATTTATTACTTCTAAAATTTGTTGAGGCAATTCAATAGTTTTATTTAAAACAGGTTCAACTACATCTAAAAATTTTACAGGATGTGCTGTTTCTAAAAAGATACCCTGACCTTTATTCTTTTTAAAATATTTTTTTAAACCTAAATATCCAACAGCTCCGTGAGGATCCGCAATATACCCAGATTTCTTTTTAATTTCTTTCATTGCTTCACGCGTTTCTTCATCTGTAAAAGAATATGATGAAAGATTTTCTTTTAACAATGAATCATCATTATTATAAATCTCCTGAATTCTAATAAAGTTACTTGGATCTCCAACATCCATTGCATTAGAAATGGTTTTTTTTGAAGGTTTTGGAGTATAAACACCTGTTTCTAAATAATTTGGAACAATGTCGTTCACATTAGTAGAAGCAATTAATTGTTTTATTGGTAAACCTAATTTTTGAGCCATTGCACCGGCGCAAATATTTCCAAAATTCCCACTAGGTACAGAGAAAACCAACTCTATCTTTTTGTTTTTTATTTGTTTATATGCAAAAAAGAAATAAAACATTTGAGGCAACCAACGTGCAACATTTATAGAATTTGCTGAAGTCAAATTTCTTTGAGAAGTGATTTCAGTATCTAAAAAGGCTGTTTTTACCATTGCCTGACAATCGTCAAAAGTTCCATTAACTTCCAGTGCGGTAATATTTTGTCCGAGCGTTGTTAATTGCTTTTCCTGAACATCACTTACTTTACCACTTGGGTATAAAATAACTACATCAACACCTTCAACTCCTAAAAAACCACTTGCTACAGCACCACCAGTGTCACCTGATGTTGCAACTAAAACAGTCACTTTTTTTGCATTCTGTTCTTTGTTAAAAAAGCCAAAACATCTTGCCATAAAACGAGCACCGACATCTTTAAAAGCCATTGTAGGACCGTGAAACAACTCTAAAGTTGAAATATTTTTTTTAATTTCAACAACAGGAAAATCAAAACAAAGCGTTTCAGAAATAATTTCTTTTAATTCTTTCTCAGGAATTTCATCAGCTACAAATTGCTTAATTACTTCATAAGCAATTTCTTCATTTGTAAAATATTCGATATGATTGAAAAAATCCTTTTCTAATGGCGTAATGCTTTCTGGAAAATACAAGCCTTTATCTGGTGCCAATCCTTTTACAACTGCATCTTTAAATGATACATTTGGAGCGTTTTTATTTAAACTATAAAAGTTCATAATTATTAATTTTTTCTTTTGTCATTCCTGCGAAGGCAGAAATCCATATACTATTAGTTTAGATTCCTGTCTTCACAGGAATGACAGCTTATATTATTTTTATTCCTTGTTTATTAATTTTTGAAATGTGTATATCATAGTCTATTCCAACTTTTTTATAAACAGATTTCATTGCATCCACAACTTTTAATGCAGTTTCTTCACCTTTACTCAAAGCAAATATTGATGGACCGGAACCTGAAATTCCACATCCTAAAGCGCCAACATTTAATGATTGTTGTTTAACAGCATCAAAAGCTGGTATCAATATCGAGCGAATTGGTTCAATTATATAATCTTCAAGAGAACGCCCGATTAATTCGTAATCTTCAGTATATAAGCCACTTATTAAACCACCAACATTTCCCCATTGTTTTATGGCGTCTTTTAAAGGCACAGTGGTTTTTAAAATTTCTCGAGCATCTGAAGTTTTTACTTCAATTTGCGGGTGAATTACTGTTGCATACAACTGGTCTGGAGTATTAATACTTATAATATCTAAGGGTTCATAGCTTCTAACCAATGTAAAACCTCCGAAAAGGGCAGGAGCTACATTATCAGCGTGTGCTACTCCAGATGCCAAACGTTCACCTTCCATTGCAAATCTAACTAAATCAGTAACTGAAAAAGGTTTTCCTAAAAGTTCATTTATTGCCCAAACTGCTCCTGCAGAACTTGCAGCGCTACTTCCAATTCCACTTCCAGGTTTTATGCGTTTGTCAATTTCTATTTCAAAACCAAATTCACTGTCTGTTTCAGCTAATAATGCTAATGCAGCAACGCCAGCAACGTTTTTATGAGTTTCCAAAGGTAAATCCTGACCTGTGATTTTTGTAATAGTCACCCCTTTTTTAGCAACTCTTCTTATAATCATTTCATCACCAATGGTATCTAGTGCCAACCCAAGCACATCATAACCACAAGATACATTTGCTATAGTAGCAGGAGAAAATATTTTTAATTCGTTCATAATACTAGTTGTTTCCAATTCTAATAATATCAGCAAATAACCCAGAGGCCGTTACATCTGCACCGGCTCCAGCTCCTTTAATAATTAAAGGTTGTACAGGGTATCTTTCTGTAAAAAACAATACAATATTATCGCTTCCATCTAAATTATAAAATGGATGATCGGACGGAATTTCTTGTAAACCAACATTTGCAGCTCCATTGTCAAATTCTGCAACAAATTTTAATCTGCAATTATTTGCAGCTGCTTTTTGTTGTATTTTATTAAAATGTTCAGCTTCCGATTTTAAAGTTTCTAAAAAATCCGGAACAGAATCAGCATCTAAAGATGCTTGCGGTAGAAAAGAATTATTTTTAATATCACTTAATTCTAATCTTGTTCCACTTTCACGAGCCAAAATTAAAATTTTACGCATTACATCAACACCACTTAAATCAATTCTAGGATCTGGTTCTGTATACCCTTGAACCCCAGCTTCTTTAACAACATCGTAAAAAGAAGTATTTTCGTTAAAATTATTAAACACAAAGTTTAAACTACCAGATAAAACCGCTTGTATTTTCGTTACTTTATCTCCAGATGCAATTAAATTTTTAAGTGTATCAATAATAGGTAAACCAGCTCCAACATTGGTTTCAAATAAGAAAGGTGCATTATATTCTCTTGCTAATTGCTTTAAATTCAAATAATTAGTGTAATTAGAAGAGCAAGCAATTTTATTGCAAGTAACAACTGCAACACTTTCCTTTAAATAACTTGCATATAATTTAGAAATACTTTCATTTGCAGTATTATCTACAAAAATGCTATTTCTAAAATTTAGTTCAGTTACCTTATTATGAAATAAATCCAAATCCAACGGTTCCGCTTTCTCTAATTGAGGTTTCCAATTATCTAAATCGATACCATCTTCATTAAAAAGCATTTTTTTAGAGTTTGTCATCGCAATAACTCTTACCTGTAACCTTAAGTTATTTAAAAGGTATTGTTGTTGTTGTTTAATTTGTTCAATTAATTTGCCTCCAACATTTCCAACACCAACTACAAATAAATTTAATTGTTTTGTCTGGTTTTCAAAAAACTCTGAATGCAGCGAGTTTAATGCCTTTTTTATATCTTTATGAGAAATAACTGCTGAAATATTTTTTTCTGAAGCACCTTGTGCAATGGCTCTAATATTTACATTATTTCTTCCAAGAGTGCTAAACATTTTACCACTTATACCTTGGTGACTTTTCATATTATCACCAACCAACGCAATTATTGCATTGTTTTTTTCAACAATTAAAGGCTCAATTTTATTTTGCTCAATTTCATAACCAAATTCCGCATCTATTGCACTTTTTGCCTTTTCAGCATCATCATTACTAATTGCAAAACAAATAGAATGTTCAGATGACGCTTGTGTAATTAGTGAAACGCTAATTTTCTCTAAAGATAAAGCTTCAAATAATCGTTTAGAAATACCAGGAATACCAATCATTCCACTACCTTCTAATGTAATTAAGGCCATATTTTCTATATGACTAATTCCTTTAATTGGATTTGTATTTGACGAAACTTTAGTAATTAGTGTTCCTTCTGCTTTTGCATCAAAAGTATTTTTTATGCAAATTGGAATTTCCTTTTTTAATATTGGTTGAATTGTAGGTGGGTACAGCACTTTAGCTCCAAAATGCGATAATTCCATCGCTTCTTGATACGATATATTTTTAATTGGAAAAGCTTCTTTTACAGCTTTTGGATTTGCTGTATACATTCCACTTACATCTGTCCAAATTTCTAATATTGAAGCATTTGTAATTGAAGCTATAATCGCAGCAGTATAATCTGATCCACCACGTCCTAAAGTAGATACTTCTCCTTTTTCTGTTTTAGCAACAAACCCAGGTAATACAACTATTTTATGCTTGTTTTGGTTAAAATAATCTTCAACAGCTTTTGTTGTTTTATCAAAATTAACCGCTGCGTTCGAAAAATTTTCGTTGGTTACAATTAATTCTTGTGAATTTTTAAGAATAGCATCTAATTTGTTGTTTTGCATTGCTTCCGCAATAATAAATGAAGAGAACAATTCTCCAAAACTCACTATTTTATCAGATGTTTTATTTGATAGTTCATTAATTAGAAAAACGCCCTCAAGTGTATTTTCCAATTTATTCAACATTTTTATAACCTGACCTAAAACACCACTTTGATTATTTACCGGAATTAGCTCTTTAACAACTTTTAAATGTCTTTCTTCTATAGTTTTAAAGCTTTTTAAATAATTTTCATCGCCATTACAAGCTAGTTTCCCAGCTTCTAACAATAAATCCGTTATTCCACCAAGAGCGGATACAACAACTGCAACTTCATTTTTATAAGAACTTTCTTTAACTATACTTATTACTTTATTTATGTTTTCTGAAGAAGCTACTGATGAACCTCCAAATTTTAATACTTTCATTTGTATTAATTTAATATGTTTATTTCAATTATTTTTTAATACTCCATTTTTCATAAACTTATGAAAATGAATATAATATATACGGATGATATGAATAGATTAGAACCCCTAAAGGGTAATAGTTGAAGTAGTTGTAGCAATAATAAAGTTGCGCATAAAAATTGCGCTTGATAAAATTTTATATGTTTTTACTATTTGCATTGCTCAAAAGTAACTATTTTTTTAAAACTATAGCAGTTTTCATTAAATTTTACTAAAATTTTAATTTTAAACAACATTCACTATATACTTATCATTATTTTAAAGAACTTTTTATGAATACAAAAAAACTCCGAAGATAACTTCGGAGTTTTGCATTATTCTAAATCTATAATAACTTGATTTTTTAATAAATCTTCAAAAGATTCTTCTTTTCTTATTAAATAATCTTTTCCTTCGTAAAACAAGACTTCTGCTGGTTTATATCTCGAATTATAATTAGATGCCATTGAAAAACAATACGCACCAGCATTGTTAAAACATAATATATCACCTTCTCTAATTTCGCTAATTCTTCTATTTGATCCAAATGTATCAGTTTCACAAATATAACCTACAACAGAATAATAACGTTCTCTACCGCTAGGATTTGAAATGTTATGAATATGATGGTAGGAATCATACATCATTGGACGTCCTAAATGATTAAACCCTGAATCTATACTTGCAAAAACTGTTGAGGTGGTTTGTTTTACAACATTTACATGTGCTAAAAACGAACCTGATTCACTCACTAAAAATTTACCAGGTTCAAACATTAAAGTTAGCTCCTTACCATATTCTTTAATGAACTTATTAAACCTTTTGCTTAGTTTTTCACCTAACTCTTCAATATTTGTTGAAATATCACCTTCTTTATAAGGCACTTTAAATCCACTGCCTAAGTCAATAAATTCTAAATCTTTAAAATCTTTAGCAGTATTTAATATAATTTCTGTTGCTGCTAAAAAAACATCAATATCTAAAATATCAGAACCTGTATGTGTATGAATTCCATTAATATGCATTCCTGTATTTTCAACAACTCTCTTAATAAGAGGTAATTGGTGAATAGAAATTCCAAATTTAGAATCTATATGACCTACAGAAATTTTATGATTTCCACCAGCCATTATGTGTGGATTTATACGAATACAAACAGGGATGTTAGGGTAGTGGTGACCAAATTGTTCTAAAATTGAAATATTATCAATATTAATTTGAACACCCAGTTTAGCAACTTCTTCAATTTCTTGTAAAGAAACTCCGTTTGGTGTAAATATGATATTTTCTGGCGCAAAACCGGCTTCTAAACCTAATTTTACTTCTTGTTTAGAAACTGTATCAATTCCTGAGTTTAATTTTTTAAACAGTTTTAAAATGCTGATATTCGAATTAGCCTTTACAGCATAATTTAATTTTAAACTTTTAACTGTAGAAAAAGCCGTTGTAATACGGTTGTATTGCGAAATAATTTTTTCTGCGTCATACACGTAAAGTGGACTTCCGTATTTTTCGGAAAGAGAAACTAATAATTGATTATCCATTCATTCTATTTTATAAGTTCCAAAAGTATAAAACCATTTCAGGTTTCAAAATATAATTTTATAAAATAACAATATTTAACAGTTTGTTAAATAACCAAAAAATAAACTCTTCTTGAATTAACAAGAAGAGCTTATGAGTCTTTTTAAAATTATCTAACCTATTTAGCTCTTTTCGCAGTTATTTCAGCAATTTTCACAATAACATCTGTTGCTAATTGTATAGATTCTGCAGGAACATATTCGTATCTACCGTGGAAATTATGACCTCCAGCAAATATATTTGGGCAAGGTAATCCTTTATATGAAAGTTGAGAACCATCTGTACCACCTCTAATCGCTTTAATAAGTGGCTTAATGTTTAATTGCTTCATCGCTTCCTCAGCAATATCAACAATATGCATAACCGGTTCAATTTTTTCACGCATATTAAAATATTGGTCTTTAATTTCAACTTCAATTAAATTTGAACCTAATTTTTTATTCAAATCGTCAGCAACTTTTTGAAATGCAGCTTTACGATCTTCAAATAATTTAATATCGTGATCTCTAATAATATATTCTAATGTTGTTTTTTCAACTTCACCTTCCATATCATGTAAATGATAAAAACCTTCATAACCTTCAGTTTCCTGAGGAATTTCATTTTTTGGCAGGCCTGTAATAAATTCAGAAGCAATAAGCATAGAATTTATCATTTTTCCTTTTGCATAACCTGGGTGAACAATTTTTCCGTTAATTATAACTTTAGCACCAGCAGCATTAAAGTTTTCATATTCAAGTTCTCCAACCTGACTACCATCCATAGTATAAGCCCATTCTGCACCAAATTTATCAACATCAAACATATGAGCTCCTTTACCAACTTCCTCATCTGGTGTAAAGCAAATTCTAATTTTTCCGTGCTTAATTTCAGGGTTGTTTATTAGATATTCCATTGCAGACACAATTTCTGTAATACCTGCTTTATCATCTGCACCTAAAAGTGTTGTACCATCAGTTGTGATAAGGGTTTGACCTTTATATAATAATAAATCGTCAAAATAGCTTGGAGATAATACTATGTTTTTTTCCTTATTTAAAACAATATCTTTTCCATCATAATTTGGATGAAATTGTGGCTTCACGTTAGTACCAGTATAATCTGGACTTGTGTCGATATGAGCCACAAAACCAATTACAGGAACTTTAAAATCTACATTTGAAGGAAGCGTAGCCATTACATAGCAATTGTCATCTATTGTAACGTCTTCCATTCCAATTTCTTTTAATTCGGCTATTAAGATACGTGCTAAATCCCATTGTTTTTCTGTACTTGGAAAAGCAGGGTTATCAGGATCCGATTGTGTATCTATTGTTATATACCTAACGAAGCGATCTATTATTTTTTGCATTATATTTAATTTTTCATCAAAAGTAAGTATTCAATTGAGGATTTGCAATCTAAATTTCTTAATTTATTACAAAAATTCAATTTTATCAAGAATAGAAATTGATTCACAAATACGATCATCAATATTGTTATCACCATAGATCTCAGAATTTGCAGTAAAATAGGTGTTTTCGGAATTAAGAACTATTAAATTAAATTGGTGATAATTAAACCCTTTTTTAGTTCCTTTAACAACATACCAATATGCTGGTTTATTTCGAAACTGAATTGTATTAGATTTTATTTTTTGAAGGTTAGAATTTGTTAATAATGAATCTGTTTTTTTATGAAAAGAATCATCAAAATTTAAATTTCCGTAATTAAATGACACATCTAAAATATAGGTTTCACTTAATTGTTTTATGGTGTCGGCAGTAAATATTTCAGACTGAAAATTATCATAGTATAAGTTTGTTTTCCAATCACTTGGAATACTTATTCTAAAGTTATTTTTAAAGTCTGTTATTGTAGTTAAATTATTTAAATTATGAGTTTTACAATCAAAAGACTTACTTAAATCAGATTGCTTTACACAACTAGTAAGAATAAACATTAGTAAGAAAATAAAGAGTAAATGTTTCATTTATTAATTTTACGTTATTTTTAGTATTTGAATTTATACGTTTACTTTTTTGCTGTTACACCTGCGAACCCGCCTACGACAGGTATGACAAGGGCTTTTAATTAATTACCATTTTTGCAATCACATTATTACCTGATAACCAAGCTGTATTTTTATCAAACAATCGAATTGAATAATAACTTTCATCACTCATTTTTACCCATTCTTTGCCGTAGTTATTAGAATAAAAAACACCATTTGTAGAAACTGCAAATACTTCTTTCCCACCAGTTTCCGGAACATATTGAACACAGCTTACATATTTTGGTTCAGAATTTTCGGCTACAACTTCCCATGTTCTTCCACCGTCCTTAGTTATTGCTTTGTTTACTGAATTTCCAAACTTATCTAAATAATCGCCTCCACATATAATTCCTTGTTTTTCATTGTAAAAATCCACAGAATAAATACCTGTTGTATTTTTTCCTTGAATTATAGGCGTATTGTATGCCTTCCAAGTTAATCCCATATCATCTGTATGGAAAACTCTCGCTTTTTTACCTCCAGTTACAATCCAGGCATTTTCACCAACAATCGCAATATTTGTATTACTTGCAGCAAATGCAGCTTCTCCTTTTTCTATTTTAGGTAAATCATCACACTTAATTTTTCCCCAGGTATTTCCGCCATCACGAGTAATTATAATAGATAAACAGTCGTCCGTTGGATCACCCATTGCAATTCCATTCAATTCATCAAAAAATTTCATAGAATCGTAAAACACATTCTCGTTTTCCTCTTTATAGACAATATTAATGGCGTTGTTTTTATATTGATAAAGCAATGCAGGGTTTCCAACATTTAAAGCGTAAACGCCTTTTTTTGTATAAGATAGTGATCTAAAATGCGGAATAATAGTATCAGTAATTATTTTTTTAGTTCCAATTATTTTTCCTGAACTTGTAATTATTCCAAGATCTCCATTTGAACCTGCGTAAACAATTGATGAATCATTTACAATTTCAATAGCACGTATACTGGTGCTGTCCATTTTGAAGTTTTCAATGGAGATATTTACAGTTTGACGAGCCTTATATTCCTGATTACAAGAATTTAAAAAAATTAAGATTGCAATATATAATGGAATTCTTTTCATTTTTAATATTTTTATCCGTCTAAATTAAATAAAACAATAGAATTTTTATGAAAAAAGCATTGGTAATTTCTGGTGGTGGTAGTAAAGGTGCTTTTGCAGGAGGCGTTGCTCAATATTTGATGAAAAACAAACAAAAAAAATATGATCTATTTGTTGGTTCTTCAACGGGTAGCTTAATGGTTTCTCATTTAGCATTAGGCCAAGTTGATGCATTAAAAAAGCTTTATACTACAGTTAATCAGCATACTATATTTAGCAATAGCCCATTTGTTATTAAAAAAATACATGGTGAAAAAGTAATAAGTATAAACCATTTAAATATTTTGTGGAATTTTATAAATGGACGAAAAACTTTTGGTGAAAGTAAAAATTTACGAAAACTCATTAAAAATAATGTTACAGAGGAAATGTATCTTGAAATTAAGAGAAATAAAATAGAAGCTGTTGTAGCTGTTTCTAATTTATCAGCCAATGAAGTTGAATACAAATCTATTAATGATTGTAGTTATAATGATTTTTGTGATTGGATTTGGGCTTCTTGTAACTATGTGCCATTTATGAGCTTATTAAATAAAAATGGTTGTGAGTATGCTGATGGTGGTTTTGGATGTCTGGTTCCAATTAGAGAAGCAATATTAAGAGGAGCAACCGAAATAGATGCTATTATTTTAGAAACTGAGGTTACTCAAATTAATAGAATTAAATCTAAAAATCCATTTTCATTATTATTTGATGTCTTTGATTTTATGCTAGAACATGTTGAAAGGCATAATATTACCATTGGCAAACTATCAGCAAAACATCATGATGTAAAATTAAATTTATATTATACACCAACTGTTTTAACTACAAATTCTCTGGTTTTTGATAAAGAATTAATGACTAAATGGTGGAAAGCGGGTTATAAACATGCAAAAAGAAAAGATGATGATACTATGAATGAGTTTAGGGTTGATCTTTTAAGCTAAAAAAAGAACTGGATGAAAAACTTATTTTAATATCATATTGAGCTTGTCGAAATATTTTAACTGATTGTTAAATATAAGAAACTTCGACAGGCTCAGCTTGACAAATTCTATTAGCCTTTAAAAGGTATTATTTATTGTCTTTTCATAAAGTCCGAAGGAAATTGTTTGTCAAAAATGACTGAATTTTCTTTGAAATTTAAATCTAATTTGTTTTCAACTTCTTTAAGTTTTATTAGATTCTTTTTGTTTCTTAATACTGGCTTACCGCTACCTGTAATATAGGCAATGGTTTCAGCCAATAATGGTTCTTCAACAGTTCCTAATTCAGCAAATTCTGAGACAAATTCAACAGTATTAACAGTTGGTTCAATTCCACCTTTTACAGTTTCACCATTATTGTTTGTGTATTGTAAAACAATTGGCTGAATAGCCCAAGTATGATTAGGGTTTAAATTATCTCCAGATTTACTAAAATTATCAGAGTCATATATTGTAATTGAACCAGTATATTTACCGGCAGTGGTAGTTCCAATTGTAGCTACATTAATATGAGCATCTAATCCACTAATTAAAAGTTCACTTGCAGAAGCGGAACTTCCTGTAGTTATAACATATAATTTATTTAAATTTAATCCATCAATTGGGTCACCTGTTTGTGTAAATTTATCATCAAAATAGGTTTCAATCCAATCTGGATGATTTGCTTCAAACCAAGTTTGTAATTCAGGATTCCATTTTTCTTTTGAAATCACCTCACCTTTAAATTGACCAGTAATCAGGCTCGCAATATCACTTGCAATGTAACCGTAACCGCCTCCGTTATATCTTAAATCTAATATTAATTCACTAGCACCTTCTGCTTTAATTTGAGAAAAGGCATTCGCTAATTCAGTTTCAAAACCAGCATCAAAGCCATTATACATAATGTAACCTATTTTAGTTCCATTAGCATCAATAGTTTTTACAATATGAACCGGATTTTCAACAAAATTTTCAATCTGTGTTAATTCTACAGACTTTCCATTTGAAATTGGATTTCCTCCGTTTAAATCTGCAAAATTCATTGTGTAAGTATCTTCTGCTAATAAACTTTGATAATTACTAAGTGTTAATTGCTCACCATTAATGGCATCAAAAACATAGCCTCTTTGCACATCCTTTCCTGAAGCATCTGAGTTAGGTAAGATATATCTTACATAACCTAAAACATCCGAATCGCTTCCTGTTTCTAGGGCTAGCCTGTATTTTACACCGTTACTTTTTACAATTCCTTGAAAAGAATTTTCTAAAGCTACATAGTCATCAACTACCCAAGACCATTTATCTGTACTTTGTCTGTCATATATTAAACTTTCAAAAAACTCATCTGGATTAGAATAACTACTTAATAAATTAAAATAATTTTGATCATTGTCAATTGTAGAATTACTTAAGTTAGGAACATTGGATTTCCATAAATAATAGGTATTTAAACCTTGCCAAATAAAATCTTGAATTTCAACTTGTGAAAAATCGATAGGATTTGGTTCTACATTTGGGTTTTGGTCCGGCTCTAGATCATTATCTTTATTACAACTAATAAAAATAACGCTCATAAACATTAAAATTGGTAAAAGGGATTTTATTCTATTCATATTATAAATTATATTATACTTGTATTTTTGTCGCAAGATATTAAATTTAATTACAAAATTAAATCCTTGTGTTACAAAAACGAAAGTTGGTCGTCATAATTGTAACAACCACAAAAAAAGTTATTAAACCAAACTTAAGATGAAGCAGTCAGAGTTTTTAAAAACGGTAATGCCCTTTAAAGATAAAGTATTTCGTGTGGCAAAAAGGCTACTGGTTTCTACTGAGGAAGCTGAAGATGCTACTCAGGAACTATATTTTAAGTTATGGAAAAACAAGTCTAAATTAAAAGACTATAAAAGCATTGAAGCATTTGCAATGACAATGACAAAAAATTATTGTTTTGATCGATTAAAATCTAAACAAGCAAGTAATTTAAAGTTAATTCATAGCAATTATAAAGAAAAAGATACGCCATTAGATCGGCGAATGGAACTTAATGACAGTGTAAGTTTGGTACATAAATTGATTGAAAACTTACCTGAGCAGCAAAAATTAATTATACAGCTTAGAGATATTGAAGAATATGAATATGATGAAATTGCAAAAATGTTGAATTTACAACCAACGGCAATTAGAGTTTCATTATCGAGAGCACGGAAAACAATTAGAGAACAATTAACAAAACAACATAATTATGGAATTAGCTAACATAGAAAAGTTGTTGGAGAAATATCTAGATGCAGAAACTACAATTGCAGAAGAAAAAGAGTTGAAAAACTATTTTTCAAGTGGTAATGTAGCCCCGCATTTACAAGAATACGAAACATTATTCGGATATTTTTCTACCAGTAAAAATGAGCGTTTTACAAAAACCATCCAATTAAAAACTCAAAAGATGAATTGGAAATGGTTATCTGTAGCAGCCTCTGTAGTATTACTGGTAAGTGTTTACACCGGTTATCAAAATAACCAACAAAAAAAGGCTGAAAAAGTATATGCAGAAACCCAAATGGCTTTTGGTATGCTGGCGGCAAATTTAAACAAAGGAAATATTGCAATTGCAAAATTGGAATATTTTGAAAACACAAAAAACAAAATTTTTAAACAACCTAAAAAGTAAAAAAATGAAAAAATTAATAATATTATTTGCAATTGCCTTAGTGTCTTATGGAACTTATGCACAAGGTTCAATTTTCGATAAATTTGAAGATATGGATGATGTATCATCTGTAATCGTGAACAAAGAAGCTTTTAGAATGCTTGCTAAATTTAAAGGTGGTGGAGAAGAAGGTCAAGAATATTTAGAGATGGTTCAAAACTTAAATTCATTTAAAGTTTTTACTACCGAAAATCCTGAAATTTCAAAAGAAATGGGAAATGTGATTAATAAATATTTAAATTCTTCAAAACTTACAGAGTTAATGCGAGTTAAAGATAAGGATGCAAATGTTAAAATATATGTGCGTCAAGGTAAAGATGAAGACCACGTTAGCGAATTGCTAATGTATGTTAGTGGAGCTGGAAAATATATGAATGATTCTGATAGCCCTGTAAAAGCTGAATCTGTAATTTTATCCTTAACTGGAGATATTGATTTGAATAAAATCTCTGAACTTACAGAAACCCACATACCCAATAGTGGTAAGGTATTGAAAAAACAATAAATATAATTAGCAGGTGAAATGTAATTTTTACCTGCTAATTTTTATCAATTTAAAACTAAAAAACTAATGAGATCAATTGTAAAAAATATAGGTATCGTTTTAGTATTAATGCTAACCTTAATTGCTTGTGATAATAATACATCACTGCAAAAATACTATGTAGACAGTAAAGAGAATAATGAATTTATTTCAATTGATTTGCCTGCCAGCATCCTTGAATTAAAAGATGAAAATGTTTCAGAGGATGTAAGAAAAACATTACAAACTATTAATAAAATAAATTTTTTAGCGCTTCAGTTAACCGAAACAAATAAAGAATTGTATAGTTCAGAAAAAGAAAAAGTTAAACTAATTCTTAAAAATTCAGCCTACAAACAATTAATGCGTATGAACTTAGGAAAAGGGAGTGTTGTTGTTAATTATTTAGGAGAGGAAGATGCAATAGATGAAGTAATTATTTTTGGTTCTGATAATGAAAAAGGCTTTGCCGTAGTTAGAGTAACAGGTGATAAGATGAATCCAAATGATATTATGAAACTTGCAAATGATATTAAATTAGATGGAGACTCAGATCAATTTAAACAATTAGAAGGATTGTTTAGTTCTATAAAATAATATGTTTTACATCATAAAATATTAAAGCCATACTTTATACAGTATGGCTTTTTAACTTGGTATTAACTACTAAAACCATTTAAAATAGTATTTTTGAAATCTTAAAAATTAAATATTTAAAATGAAAAAAATAATATTTGTTGCTGTATTGCTTTTTACAGTAATTATAAATGGTCAGAATAATAGTTATCAACCTGAGAGAGAAAAGATAAATGATTTAATTCATACAAAATTAAAAGTTGATTTCAATTTTGAAAAAAGTCAGTTAAATGGTGAAGCCTGGGTTACTTTAACACCTCATTTTTATTCAACAAATAAAGTTGTTTTAGACGCAAAATCTTTTAAAGTTATAGAAGTTAAAGTAAATGATATAACGGCTGGGTTTAATTATTCTGATAATGAAATTACTGTAGATTTAGATAGAACCTATAAAAAAGGGGAAGCCTATACTGTTTATATAAAATACATTGCAAAACCTGAGGAAGTTACTCAACAAGGAAGTAGTGTTATAACAGACGCAAAAGGGCTTTATTTTATAGATCCAAAAGAGGAAGACCCTGAAAAACCAACACAAGTTTGGACACAAGGCGAAACCGAAGCAAGTAGTTGTTGGTTTCCAACAATTGATGCTCCAAATCAAAAAACTTCGCAAGAAATTTATATGACGGTTCCTTCAAAATTTGTAACCCTTTCTAACGGAACCCTAACTTCACAAACTAACAATAGTAATGGTACTCGTACTGATTATTGGAAAATGGATCAAAAACATGCGCCTTATTTATTTTTTATGGGAGTTGGTGAGTTTAGTATTGTAAATGACTCCTGGAACGGAAAAAAAGTAGATTATTATGTAGAGCCGGAATATGAATCTGTTGCTAAAGATATTTTTGGGAATACTCCTGAAATGATGACTTTCTTTTCTGATTTAACAGGAATTGAATATCCTTGGGATAAATACAGTCAGATTGTTGTAAGAGATTATGTAAGCGGAGCAATGGAGAATACAACGGCAGTTGTACATGCTGAAGATGCTCAACAAAATAAAGGAAGTTTAATTGATAATAATGAATGGGAAGGAACTATTGCCCATGAATTATTTCATCATTGGTTTGGGGATTTAGTAACTACAGAAAGCTGGGCAAATCTAACTGTAAATGAATCATTTGCAACCTACAGTGTTTACTTGTGGTATGAACATAAATATGGTGCTGATAAAGCTGCAGCACATATGTACAACGATGTTCAAACTTATTTACAAAGCGAAAGTGAAGATAAGATTTTGGTGCGTTTTAATTACCACAACAAAGAGGATATGTTTGATACGGTAAGCTATCATAAAGGGAATGCTATTTTGCATATGCTTAGGGATGTTTTAGGAGATGCAGCTTTTTTTCAAGGAATGAATACCTATTTAAATGATCACAAATTTGGAACTGCTGAAGCGCACGAACTCCGTTTGGCTTTTGAAAAAATTAGTGGAAAGGACCTAAATTGGTTTTTCAATCAGTGGTATTTTGGAAGTGGTCATATAAAAGCGAATATTACGTACGATTATAATATTATTAATAAATCAGTAACCGTTAATATTGATCAACAAGGAAAAGTATTTAAATTCCCATTATCTATTGATATTTATGAAGAAACGGGTAAAACAAGTCATGAAGTTTGGGTTAACGATAAGCAAAGTTCGTTTACATTTCCATTTAGAAAATTACCTAAATTAATTAATGTTGATTCAAAACATGTATTACTTGCAGAGTTTTCAGAAAATAAAACTTTAGACAATTTTATTTATCAATTTAATAACGCACCTCATTATTTGGATAGAAAATTAGCCTTAGAAGAAATTGTAAAACATCAGCAGGATAATAAAGAAGCTCAAAACACTGTTGTTAAAGCCTTTAATGATCCTTATTTTGAGATAAGAGTTTTAGCTCTTAAAAATTTAGATTTATTTCAAAAATATAATAAAAGAGATATTATTGTAAAAGTTGAAAAACTGGCGCAAAATGATGCATCTACTTTGGTAAGGGCAGAAGCAATAGCTGTTCTAGGAAAATTAGTGGAGCCAATTTATAAGCCGCTATTTGAAAGGGGAATGGATAACGAGTCTTACGCTATTATTGGAAATTCACTTACATCACTTTATCAAATTGATAAAGAAAGTGCCTTAAACAAGGTACATTCACTTAGTAGTGATGTTAAAGAAAGTTTGGCTGAAGCTATTACAACAATTTATATTAATGAAAAAGACAAAACAAATCTACCTTTTATTGCGAACCATGTATTAAAAGGAATGTTTTTAACTCAAAATCCAAGGACTCAGCAATTGTATAGTGGGGCATTTAAATGGATTGCGGAAAGCGATAATAAAGAGGCAATAGAAAATATTACTAATGATTTTGTTGAATTAGGAAAACAATACAAAAAATATAATTTTGATAAAATGGCTGTAAATATGCTAAATCAAATGGTTTCATTGCAACAACAATCTACAAATAGTAATAAAGAAGAATTAATAATTATTTTAAAGACAGGAATGTCTAAATTAATAGAATAAATAGTAATACAATTTAATTTAAAGGGCTTCTAATTTTAGAAGCCTTTTTTATGCCTTGTAGTTTTTAAAAGTACCATCTTTAAAAAAGATAACAATTCTTTCAATTTCGTTGGAAGAAGTTTCTGTTTTAATTGGCATATTATTTTCAATTTTACTTTTCTCAGGAAGTACCTTATTTTTAAATAGGCTAGGGGTAACTTCCTTTTTATCGATTTCCTTCGGGAATTTTCCAACACCATTTAATAACCAATACAACTCAACTTCAGGAAATGTTTTTAAAATTTTTAAAACAAAATCTAAACTAGGTTTGTTTCTTCCAGATAGAATATGAGATATACTTGAACGTTGTACTTCTATTTTTTCAGCCAATATTGCTGCAGAAATTTCATAGTATTCTATGATAATTTTAAGTCTATTTGCAAATTCCTCAACGTTTACCATTGTAACCAATATTTAGAGTTACAAATGTAATCTATTTAAATCCAGTAAACAAAAAATGTTTTAAAAAGTATCACAACCGCCTATTAAGTTAGATTATAACTTTAGCTAATGGCTATTGATTACCTAAAATACAGCGATTTAGACATTTTATATAGAATTTACCTATACCTTTAAATAAGATTGTTTTTAATTTTGATTCTTTAAATTATAAGTAGTTACAATTGTATACATAATTTAAATTTTATTCGTATACAATTGTAAACTAATGATTATTTACATTTGTAAAATGAAATTAATAAGTGTAGAAAAATTAGAGAATTGGTATCCCCTTAATTTTGAAAAAAATCTAAAAGGAAGAAGAATATTGTTTAGTGATATTATCCCTTTAATAAAAAATTTATCATCAAAATTCAAAAAAGAAGTAATCGGATATTCAGAAAATGAAACTCCTATTTATAAAATTTCCATAGGTATAGGTGAAATAAAAATTCTTTCATGGTCCCAAATGCACGGGAATGAAAGTACAGGTACAAAAGCTTTATTTGATTTATTTAACTTTTTTGAAAATCCAACTGAAGAATTTGAACAAGTTGCACAAATAATACTTTCAAATTGTACATTACAATTTATTGTATTATTAAATCCAGATGGTGCTGTTAAATTTACACGAGAAAATACTGATAATGTTGATTTAAATAGAGATGCCGTTGATAGAAAAGCCATAGAAAGTAAGTTGTTACGATTAACTTTAGATAGCTTTAATCCTAAATTTTGTTTTAATTTACATGACCAACGCACTATTTTTAATGTAGAAGGAACAAAAAATCCAGCAACAATCTCATTTTTGGCTCCTTCAGAAGACCTGGAACGCACCTTAACCGAAGGCCGTAAAGAAACCATGAGTGTAATTGTTGCTATGAACGAATTACTGCAACAATGCATTCCTAATCAAGTGGGGCGCTATACCGATGAGTTTTATCCTACTGCAACAGGTGATAATTTTCAAAAACTGGGACATAATACCATTTTAATTGAAGCTGGGCATTTTAACAATGATTATAGTAGAGAAATTACAAGGAAATTTAATTTTTATGCCATTTTAGAAGGAATCTATTTTATTGCTAGTGCGCCAAGTTTTGGCAACTATAAGCCGTATTTTTCTATTCCTAATAACGATAAACTATTTTTAGATATCATTTATAAAAGAATGAAAAGAGTAAAAGATGGTTTGGCAGTTGTTGAAGATATAGGAATTCAATATAAATTTAAAGTGAAAAACAACAAACTGGAAATGTATAAGTGCATTGAAACAACCGGAGATCTATCCAATTATAGTTCTTATAACATCATAAATGCAGAAAAATTGAATTTTAATGAATTAAAATTGTCAAATTCGTAAATTTTTTACGCTATAATCAGATTTTTTTAATAAATTTGTTTCTTATTATTGTATTTTTACTAAAAACAAGACATGAAAAAATTTATATTAGATGAAATAGATCATCAAATTTTAGATATTCTTATCGAAAATGCCAGAACACCATTTACTGATATTGCAAAAAAATTAGTGGTTTCCGCTGGTACAATCCACGTTAGAGTGAAAAAGATGGAAGATGAAGGGATTATAAAAGGCTCTACATTAACATTGGATTACGAAAAGATGGGATATTCATTTATATCTCACGTTGGGATTTATTTAGACAAAACATCTAAAACAAAACAAGTTATTAACGAATTAAGAAAAATTGCGAATATAACAGTTGCTTATATAACGGCAGGAAAATACAATGTTTTCTGTAAAATTAGAGCCAAAGATACTACACATGCAAAAGAAATTATCTTTGAAATTGATGATATAGATGGTGTTTCCAGAACAGAAACTATGATTGCATTGGAAGAAAGCATCAATGATAAAACGCGATTAATGCATTCTATTTTTAGAGAAATTTAATTTTTTTTTAGATTGAATATAAAGATTCAAAAAAAACCTTATTATTTAATTAGTAAGGTTTTTTTTGTATAATTTTATTAGTACATTTAGTCTTATTCTTAATTTCCTATGAGGTCAAAAAATAATTCAATTAGAGAATTAGTTTTCAATAGAAAAACCTACTCTAACAAGCAATTAATTGAATTGTACATATTAATGTTAAAACCTCGATTAATTGAGGAAAAAATGTTAATTCTGCTAAGACAAGGAAAAATTTCCAAATGGTTTTCGGGAATAGGACAAGAAGCAATTTCTGTTGGTATAACCAGAGTTTTAAATGCTGACGAGTATATTTTACCAATGCATCGAAATTTAGGAGTGTTTACAACAAGAAAAATTCCATTACATAGACTTTTCTCCCAGTGGCAAGGTAAAAAAAGCGGCTTTACAAAAGGAAGAGATCGGTCATTTCATTTTGGAACTCAGGAGTTTAAAATTATTGGAATGATTTCCCATTTAGGCCCACAACTTGGGGTTGCAAATGGCATAGCACTTGCAAATTTACTTAGAAAAGAAAAAAGAGTTACTGCAGTATTTAGTGGAGAAGGAGGAACAAGTGAAGGAGATTTTCATGAAGCTTTAAATGTTGCATCTGTATGGAATTTACCGGTTCTTTTTTGTATTGAAAATAATGGATACGGATTATCTACACCAATAAGTCAGCAATTTAAATGTGAAAATATAGCTGATAAAGGGATTGGATATGGCATTGAGAGTCATATAATTGAAGGTAATAATATTTTAGATGTTTTTAGTAAAGTATCCAAAATAGCCAAAAGTGTTCGAAATAAACCACGTCCTGTTTTACTTGAATTTAAAACATTTAGAATGCGTGGTCATGAAGAAGCAAGTGGCACAAAATATGTTCCTCAACATATTTTAGATAGATGGGCCAGAAAAGATCCTGTTGTTAATTTTCACAATTTTTTAAAAAAAGAAAAAATATTATCTGAAAAATTAGATGTTTTAATTAAAGAAAATATCATTCTTGAAATTAATGAACATTTAAAAATTGCTTTTGATGAAGAAGAAATAGTTTCATCTGTTAAAAATGAATTAAATGATGTTTATAAGCACTTTAATCTTATTCAAACAAAACCAAACAAAGAATCATCTAATATAAGATTGATTGACGCTATTTCGTTAGGTTTAAAACAAAGTATGCAACGATTTGACCAATTAGTAATAATGGGACAAGATATTGCGGAATATGGTGGTGTTTTTAAAATTACTGAAGGGTTTTTAAATGAGTTTGGTCCGGAACGAGTTAGAAATACTCCTATTTGTGAATCAAGCATCATAGAAGCTGCATATGGGCTTTCTATAAATGGAGGCATAAAATCTGTTGTGGAGTTGCAATTTTCAGACTTTGTTACCTCTGGATTTAATCCAGTCATTAATTTACTCGCAAAATCTTTTTATCGATGGCAACAAAAAGCTGATATTGTTTTACGTATGCCTTGCGGAGCTGGTGTAAATGCTGGTCCTTTTCATAGTCAAACAAATGAAGCATGGTTTACAAAAACTCCAGGATTAAAAGTTGTTTATCCAGCATTTCCTTTTGATGCAAAAGGATTATTAGCAACCGCAATTGAAGATGAAAACCCAGTATTATTTTTCGAACATAAATTATTATATAGATCTATATATCAAGATGTTCCATTAAATTATTATACCATACCATTTGGGCAGGCAGCTATATTAAATAGTGGAAATGATTTAAGCATTGTAACCTATGGCGCAGGAGTTCATTGGGCTTTAGATATAGTTAAAAAGCATCAGATTTCAGCAGATATTATAGATTTAAGAACCTTACAGCCTTTGGATACTGAAACTATTTATAATTCGGTTAAAAAAACAGGAAGAGTGCTGATTTTGCAGGAAGACAGTTTATTTGGTGGAATTGCATCAGATATATCAGCATTAATTTCTGAGAATTGTTTTAAATATTTGGATGCCCCAATTAAGCGTGTTGGAAGTCTTGAAACACCTATTCCGTTTGCTAATAATTTAGAAAAAAACTATTTACCTATTCATAAAATTCATTCAGAAATTATTGACTTGTTAAATTATTAACAGTTTTATCCTTATTTCCTGATTTAAATCATATAATTCAACAGTCTTTAATTTTAACTTTAGCTTAAAATGCTATCGTTATGTTCCTAAAAGATAAAAAAGCTTTTTATAAAGTCTGTTTTGATTCTATGCAGGTTGGAATTCTTGTGTGGAATTCTGAAAAAGAAATTGTTTTAGCAAACATACCCACTTCAAAAATTTTTAATTATTCAGTTGATGAACTTTTTACCCAAAATGCAGGTGAATTATTTAAAAACAGTCGTATTCTAAACGAATTTATAAAAAACCCAGATAAAAATAAATTTAAGATTCCAATTGAAGGGTTAGGTGTAACAAAAGAGGGAAAAGAAGTTTCATTAGAACTTAGTTTCGGAAAGTTAGAATATGAGAAAAAAATCTATTTTAAAGCGCTAATTTCAGATATAACTTCTAGAAAAAAGAAAGAATTAAAAATTGACAATTTAAATTATCAATTAGAAGAAGAAGTGAAGCTTAGAAATATTGAATTAGAAAGTGTTATTGAGAAATTAAAAACTTCATTAAATAAAGAAATAGAATTAAACAATTTAAAAACAAAATTTATAACCTTAGCATCTCATGAATTTAAAACACCGCTAAGTGCAATTTTAACTTCCGCAGAACTAATTGTGAAATATTCTGATTTAGAGAATGCAACTAAAAGAGATGAACATTTAGTTAAAGTTAAAGCAATGATTAATCATTTAAATGGTATGGTAGACAGTTTGCTAACTCTTGAAAATATAGAATCTGGTAACATAATCCCTACCTATACTAAATTTAAGTTTGGAGATTTAATAAACCGTATTATAGCGAATGCTAAACCACTTTTACAAAAAAACCAAAAAATAATTTTCAATAAAGATAACGATGAGATCATTTATCAAGATTCAAATATTTTGAATATTATTATAACTAATCTTTTATACAACGCCATAAAATATTCAAAGGAAAATAGCATTATTAAAGTTAAAAGTTCATTTAATAAAGGTAATATATATATAAGCCTTGGGGATAATGGAATTGGGATTCCTTCCAATGAGCAAAATTTAATATTTAAAAGATTTTTTAGAGCTAAAAATGTAAGTTATTATCCAGGAACGGGAATTGGTTTAAATATAGTAAATGGATATGTAAAATGTTTAAACGGGGCTATTTCGTTTAAAAGTAAAGAAAATTTAGGAACAGTTTTTAATATACAAATACCAAAAATTAGAAACTATGAATAAAAAAGTGTTATTAATAGAAGATGATAAAATTGTAAGGGAGAATACAGCAGAAATTTTAGAATTAGCTAATTACATTGTTGAAACTGCGGAAAATGGTAAAAAAGGAGTTTCTTTAGCCAATACATTTTTGCCAGATATTATAATTTGTGACATTCTTATGCCAGTTTTAGATGGTTATGGAGTCCTTCAAATTATTTCTAAAAATCCAAAATTAAAACAAATTCCATTTATTTTTTTAACTGCGAAAACAAATCAAGATGATTTACGAAAAGGAATGGAGTTTGGAGCAGATGATTATATATGTAAACCTTTTGAAGAGTCGGTGCTTTTAAGAGCTATTGAAACAAGAATGAAAAGGGTAGAAGTTTTTGAGAATAAAAAACAAGATGATGCTGAAAAACAAAATATTAAGAAGCCAATATTTGAAAACATCAAAAACTTTGATCAATTTTTAGCTCAAAAAAAAGTATATAATTATAAAAATGGAGAAACTATTTATTGTGAAGGAAATGTAAGTAATTTTATATTTCTTATTAAAAAAGGAGTGGTTAAAACCTATAAAACAAATGAATTAGGAAAAGAATTAATTACAGGTTATTATACAAATGAACAATATTTTGGGTATTTATCATTTGTGAAGCATCTGCCACATTTTGAAAATTCAAAAGCAATAACAAGCACTCATTTATACAAAATTAATAAAGATGAACTAACTGCAATTATAAATAACAACCATCATATTATTTACAGTTTTATTGATGTTTTAGCTGATAATTTAGTAAACAATAATGAAAAATCAATACTATTGGCATATGCTTCGGTTAGAAAAAAAACGGCCATTACTATTTTAAATCTATTCGAAAATTACCCGTTAATATCTAATAATGAAATAATTATAAACAGAAGTAATTTGGCGAGTTCTATTGGTATTGCAAAAGAAACCCTTATTAGAACGCTGCATGATTTTAAAGATGAAAAATTGATAGATATTACTACGAAAAGCATAAAAATACTTAATAAAAAGAAGCTCCTAGAAGTTCAATAATTGATAACAATCATTTTTAGAAATGATTCTAATCATTGTATTTTATTATTACCATGTCTAATTTAGTTCCCATAAATAAATGTTTGACAATTGAAATAAATTTTAGTTGGAAGATTAGGGATTAGTAGGAAAATGGAGAATTAATTAGACGTACTTCTTTAAAATTAGATATTTGAAAAAATAAAAAACGTTAAAAAGTAATTAAAATTGACTAATCTTCTTAATTGAATCCGAGAGATTACCAAAATAGTTTTTCGGATTCTTTAAAATCAAAAATAATATGAAACGAATTATTCAAAAACAAAACAAGCCAATTTTCAACAATAGTATTGAAAATCTACAATCTGAAACAAAGAATTGGTTGTCTGAAATTGAGTATATAAAAGTTGAACAAGAATTTTTAAAGGAGTTAATTACCGATCATATTATTGGGCTTTGTAAAAGTGATAATTTTAGCAATGCTAAGCTTTTACTAAATGGGATAAATCATGAAAGTAAATTAGGTGAAATTTTAATAGCTTCAATTAAAGAGCATAGAATAAATTTAGCATTATTAATTGAAAATATATATTTAAAAAAAGAAGATGATTTTAGAAAAGATCAAAAACTTTTAAAAATTGAAGTTGATAATTATATACAAAATTTTAGATATTTAAAAGAACAAGTATTTGAGCTGGTATTGTTTATTATGAAAAACGAAAAACAACATAGGTTGTTAGCAGAATAAAAGAGCTCGAATGCATTTGCCGTTTTCAAATTTTAGATCTTTGAAATTTATTTAAATCAATAGTTAATTACTTAGTATCCATTATTATGGTAACAAATAATTAATTAAAAGGTAAAGAGCAATATACACAGGGATAGCAAAGTTCTTTACAAACTATTGTCATATAAATTTTGAATTAGTAAAATTGAAGAAAATAAAATTTGAAAACGGTTTTTTGAAAAATTGAATTTAGTACTACCGTTTTCAGGTTTTAGTTCTTTGGGAATTTGTATGGTAAGTCGTAAGCAAACCTTAGAAGCGAATAAAAGTGTACGTAGCTTTTACTAGTTGAGGCAATGTGAAAATTTACTTAATAATAGATATTAAAATTGTTTGTTTATTGGGGTGAAAACAAATGAGATTGATAAAAGTTAAATACATTATTCAAAAAATTAAATTAAGTTAGTTTTAGAACTTGAAAACGGTTTTTATTAAATATTATAAGTTAACATAACCGTTTTTAGGTTTTAGTTCTTTGGGAATTTGTATGGTAAGTCGGAAGCAAACCTTAAAAGCTAATAGAAGTAAACGTAACCTTTATTGGTTGAGGCAATGTGAAAATTTACTCAATAATCGATATTACGATTGTTTATTTATTGGGGTGAAAAATAAATGATTTTAATAAAAGTTAAATACACTATTCAAAAAAATTAAATATTTTTTAAAACTTAAAAACGGTTTTTCTTTTTAGTTAAAATTCCAGTCAAACACTTTAAAAATCAACAACCAATCATTGGGAAAAGAAGTATTTACACTTATATATTTTTTTGAAATAGGGTGTTCAAATTGAATGGAATACGCATGTAAAAATAAATTATGAGAATTAAATTCAGTTTCAAACATTCTATTATGAAACCGATCTCCATACTTATAATCTCCAACAATAGGATGACTAATTTTGTTCATATGAATACGTAACTGATGCATTCTGCCCGTTGCAGGTTTAAGTTTAACCAAACTATATCTTGAGGTTTGATAGGGGTGAACAGGTATTTCTAAAAGTTTTGTAGCTATTGGTTCACAAAAAGTTTCGGCCTCTTTATAAACTTTAGTATCAGGGTTTTTAACTGGAGAATTAACCACTACTTCAGTTTCAAAAAATCCTCGAACAATAGCTATATATGTTTTTTCAATTTTGTTAGCATTAAATAAGTCTTGAAAAATTGAAACATGTTCCTTTTGTTTGGCTAAAACAATAACACCAGATGTTTTTCTATCCAAACGATGTACTGGGTAAAAATCAGTGTTAAATTGTTTTTGAAGTAAATCCAATAAAGTATCATCTTTAATGTTACGAGCATAATAACTATTATGAATCAAAACATTATTTGGTTTGTTTACAATTATAATATAGTCGTCTTCAAAAAGAATTTCAATTTGCATGTTGCAAATATAGCAGTAAACTAATAGGATTTTAATAAGAAATTGTACAAATAAATATTTTTAATAAGATGTTAAACAAGTTACTAATTTTGATACTTTTATAAAATAATTTTTAATAACAAAATGAAAATGAAAAAAATAATTATGTTAGTTGTTTTAGGGTTTGCTATAATTTCCTGTGGCACACCAAAAACAGTTATTCAATCGAAAAAGGTGATAAAGGGCTATTGGTCTATGGATTCCGTATCTTATAGTGAATCCGGAAAATTTAATGTTTCTTTATTGAATGATGCCTCAAAAGAATGTTTTGAAGGTAGTACATGGAGATTTATTCCAAATAATAACACGGGAATTTATACCATAAACAATGAAAATTGTTTAATAGGAGACCGTAATTTTGTTTTTACAATTCAGGAAGTGGATCAAGCAACGGGATTGTATGATTTTTTACTAAAACCAACAGATGCTAAAAACAAATCAGCTGATAATAAAGGTTTTAGACTTAATTTAACGCAATTATCAGAAAGCAATATGGAATGGGAGCAAACAGTGATGTTAGATGGAAAGCCATTCAAAATTTATATGAATTTTTCAAAAATTAATGAATAATGAAAAAAATATTAAAAAAAATAGGATTAGGTTTATTTGTAATGGTTTTGGTTTTAAACCTTAGTAGTTGTGAAGCAACAAAAAATGCAAGTAATACTCAAAAAGGAGGCGCAATTGGTGCAGCTGGAGGTGCTATATTAGGAGCCATTATTGGAAACAATGTTGGTAAAAAAGGAAGCGGTGGTGAATTAGGTGCCGTTATTGGTGGAGTAGTAGGTGGAGGAGCTGGTGTGCTTATTGGTAAAAAAATGGACAAACAAGCGCAAAAAATTGAAGAAGAAATTCCAGGAGCGGTAGTTGAACGAGTTGACGACGGAATTGTAGTGACTTTTGATGAAAATAGTGGTGTTTATTTTGATACAAACAAATACAATATTAATAGTGCTTCAGAAGTATTATTGAACAAATTATCGGGGATTTTATTAGAATTTCCTGATACAAACGTAGTTGTTGTAGGTCATACTGATAGTACTGGAGCCGACGAATACAATATGACACTTTCTAAAAATCGCGCATTTTCAGTAACTAATTATTTTACAGTTACAAAAGGATTGGCTGCTACCAGATTTACAACTAACTGGTTTGGAGAAGAACAACCAATTGCTAACAATTCTACTGCAGAAGGTCGTTCAAAAAACAGAAGAGTAAATATTGCAATTGTACCAAATAATAAAATGATTGATGACGCCAAAAAAGAATCTGGCGAAAATTAAGATCATTTTACATTAATAAACCATTCGAAGTTTTAAGTTAAATTATGTTTGAAAGTATAATTAATCAAATTAGTAATTTACAATTAACAAACTTCGAGTGGTTTTTTGCATTTTTAGGTGCATTTTTATTGGGAACTAGCAAAGCTGGCTTAAAAGGCATTGGTGTTGTTATAGTAACCATTATGGCAATTGTTTTCGGCGGAAAACAATCTACAGGTGTATTAATTCCTATGATGATTGCTGCCGATATTTTTGCTGTAATTTATTACCACCGTCATACTCAATGGAAATATTTGGTAAAACTGTTACCAAGCATGGTAATTGGGGTTTTATTGGGGGTTTGGTTTGGAAATGATATTTCTGATGCACTTTTTAAACAATTAATGGCCATTTTAATTTTGGGTATTGTTGTTTTTATGATTTATATGGAGCGAAAAAAAACCAATGAAATTCCAAAATCTCGTGTTTTTTCTAATGGAATGGGATTATTAGCCGGTTTTACATCTATGATTGGGAATTTAGCTGGCTCATTTTCAAATATTTACTTTTTAGCAATGCGGTTGCCAAAGAATGAGTTTATTGGTACAGCAGCCTGGTTATTTTTTGTAATTAATGTATTTAAACTGCCTTTTCACATTTTTGTTTGGAAAACCGTTTCTGTTGAAAGTTTAAAACTCAATTTAATATTAGTACCTGGTGTAATTCTTGGATTTTTTATAGGTGTAAAAATCGTTAAATTGATAAATAATCAAGTTTATCGTAAATTTATACTTATAGTTACAGCGATTGGTGCAGTAATAATCCTATTTAGATAATGTACATTTAGAAATGGAAGAATATTTTTTTCAATGTCCACATTGTTGGGAAGAAATTTCAATGTTGTTTGATACTTCTGTTAAAAGTCAGACTTATATTGAAGATTGTGAAGTTTGTTGTAATCCTATTCAAATTGAAATTGGATTCACAAACGGAGAACTTACAATACTAGAAATTAATAATATAGATCAATAAATCTAAACCAATAATTTAAGGTGATTTTTCTACTTAAATATTTTTTTTAACTCATTTTCAAGACGGGAAATCGAAATTTTATTTTCAATAATTCCACCATTTCCATCTAATAAAATCATATGAGGAATGGATTCAACATTAAACATATAAGCAATTCTCATATTATCATCGTAAATATGATTCCAGGCTAACATATTATCTTCAGTAATCCCATTTGTCCAAGCAGCTCTGGTTTTGTCTTCAGAAATTGTTATAATATCAAAACCTTTATTTTTATAGCGATTGTAAATACTTCTTACTTGGGGTGTAACTGCTCTACAAGGTCCGCACCAACTTGCCCAAAAGTCCATTAAGACTGCCTTTTTACCGTTTAATGCAGATTGTAAACTCAAATTGGAACCATCCAAAGATTCTCCATAAAACAATGGTGCTTGTTGACGTTTTATAACACGAGGTTTTGCCACTTCAGCCAGTTTTTTTTGTTCCTCTAATAGTTCTAATGCTAGATATTTATCTATTTCCGAATTTATTTTAGGTAACCACTTTTTATGATTATTTGTTTCTGAAACTGCTTTTAAAGCAAGTAAATTATTCTTATTTAAATTGTTATCAACCAGTATTTTATCAAAAATTAAATCGGCAATAGGAGCGTGGTTGGTACTTTTTATTTTAGCTACTGAATAATTAAAAATAACACTATTTATAGAGTCTAATTCGCTTTCATTTTGCGTATCAATACTTGCTTTTAATTTATTCTTTATCAGAGCTAACGCTTCATTATAACTATTCAATTCATTTTGAGATACACTTCCAAAAGCTATTTGAGAAAGTGGTGATGCATATACGTACATTGGTGTATTTTCAAGTAAAATAGGAATCTTAAGATTGTTATTTTTAAATTGTACAGTATACAATTGAATGGTATCTATAACTCCTGAAAAATTAACGTAATTATTTGATACTAAAGCAGTATCAATTGCAATATTTTTATGATTGTACAAATATGTTTCAGAAGTATTGATATTATTTATAGAAACATCTATTGTAAAACCTTCTAATGGTGCAGATTCTTTTTCTTTCTCTTCACAAGAAATGAGAGCAGTTGAAAATAATACTACTAATAAGATTGATAACTTTTTCATTAATTATTTTTTTTACAAGTATAATTAATAAAACTCACATGTAAAACAATAAAAATGTAGGAAACAACTATTTTAAAGTCAATGCAATTACACCATTTACTCCTCGTAATCCATAAAATGCAGTATCTGAGGCATTTTTAAAAACTGTAACTGTTATCCCTGAATTGCTTGTTTTAATTGAGAAATGGATTGCATTCCAGATTGTCGCCAAGTTTGTTTTCCTTGTTTAAAAATAATAAATGTTGGAACTCCCTTCACCTGATATTTTGCTGCTAATTCTTGATTTTTATCTACATTTATTTTTATAATACTTATCGCATCCTTTAATTCTGCTTTCAGTTGTTTTAAAACTGGCGCCATACTTTTACAAGGTCCACACCAATCCGCAGTAAAATCAACCAAAACAGGAACTTTCTGATTTATAATGTCGTTGAATGATTTTTTCATCTTAGTATTTTTTAAATGATACTTAAAGTTACAAAATCAATAGGAAATAGAGTAGTGGTTAGATCGAATTTTCAGGTGAAAATTTTACTTGTTTTTTTGTTATTTTTATATAAACAAGTACTAAAATTGAAAGTAAGCCACAAATTGAAAACCCTATAAATAAAGGCATTGCAGTGCTAGAGGTGAATTTTCCAATAAAAATACTAATTGGTACGGCCATCATAGTTGAAATAAACCCGGTTATTGCTGCTCCAATTCCTGCAATATGCCCAACAGGTTCCATTGCCAATGCTCTTAAATTTCCAAACAGAAAACCAATTGCTAAAAACTGTAAACCAAAGAAAGTAAGTAAAACTCCTATTCCAGGGTTTCCTGATCCGCTGAATAAGAATACATATAATAATGAAATACTAAAGAAGGAGCCAAGTGCAATAGTTACTAATTTTTCCATACCATACTTTAAAACAAGTGTACCATTTAAAAAAGTTGATGTTCCAATTGCTACTGCTAAACCGGCAAAAATATATGGAAACTCGTCTTGTAAAAGGTATTGTTCCTGAAAAATATGTTGAGATGTACTTAAATACACCATAAAAGAACCTGTTATAAACCCAGAGATTATAGTAAAGCCAATGGTTCTTTTAGATTTTGAAATTTCTTTTAGGCCGTTCATAAAAATATGACTTGTAAATTTTAAACGCCGTTCTATTGGAAGCGTTTCAGGTTGTCTTTTCCAAAACCAAAACGATATTAAAACACTAAATATCAACTGAATATAAAATATTGCTTGCCAATTATAATGATTTAAAACAAATTGACCCATTGCAGGAGCAATAATTGGTACTAAAATAAAAACGACTGCAATAAATGACATAATACGTGCCATATAATCTCCGCTAAAAGTATCTCTAACCATTGCAATACTAATAGTTCTAGGAGCTGAAAGGCCAATGCCCTGTAAAATTCTTCCGGCAATCATCATTTCCAAACTTTTTGAAAACACGCAAATTAAACTAGCAATTATAAAAATTCCAAAGCCAAGAAAAACAATAGGTTTTCGTCCTAAACTATCTGAAATCGGGCCAAAAAATAGTGGGCCAATTCCTAAACCTAAAAAAATCATAGTTATTAACAACTGGTTATCAGTCTCCTGAGTAGTTCCAATTGAAAAACCAATAAAATTAAGTGCAGGTAGTAAAGCATCTATAGCCAAAGCAACTATAGACATTAATGAGGCCATTAATGCTATAAATTCAAATTGGGATGTTTTCTTAATTTGCATTGGGCAAATGTACTTTAATTGTATTAGTAATAACGTATTTTTATCATTGTAAAAAGTGATGGCTTCATAAGAATTTGTAATTTGCAGTTTAAAAATTAGAAAAGAGGTAGTTATGAATTTTGTAACGCTAAAGAAGAGTATTAAAGGTGTTGATATTTATATTTTAGATCAAATATTAAAAGGTCGTTATCAGGCTGGAGCAAAAATTTTAGATGCTGGTTGTGGAAATGGCAGAAATTTAAAATGGTTTTATCAGCAAGGTTTTGAAATTTACGGAACTGATATGCATTCAGGCCCTACACAAACCTGTAAAGAACTGTATCCGACTCAAAAAGAGTATTTTACACAAGCTACTGTAGAACAATTACCTTACAAATCCAATAATTTTAACCATGTAATTTGTAATGCTGTATTGCATTTTGCAAAGGATTTAAGCCATTTTTCACAAATGTTTGATGAGTTATTGCGTGTATTAAAACCTCACGGAACGTTATTTATAAGAACTGCATCTATTTTTGGCCTGGAAAACGAGGTGATAGCATTGGAAAATGGAAATTATAAATTACCTGATGGTTCAACCAGGTTTTTACTAACTGCAACAATTCTTGAAGAAATTCAAAATAGGAATGAGATCTCATTTATAGAAGATGTAAAAACAACGATTGTACATTCTAAAAGATGTATGACCACTTTAATGATCGAAAAAAAAGAATAATTAATAAGTAAGATTAGAATATGGAATTAAAAAATACAATTGCGGAGCAATTTGTTCACATGGTTTTCTTTTGGTTGAAAGACCCAACTAATGAAAATGATAGAAAAGAATTTGAAAAGGCGATGCATAAATTTTTAAATTCATCTGTGTACGCAAAGAATAAACATTTTGGGCAACCGGCAAAAACCAACAGACCAGTAATTGATGATAGCTATACATATTGTTTAAAAGTTTCTTTTAATAATTTAGAAGAACACGACAAATATCAAATAGAGCCTGCACATAAATTATTTATTTCTGAAGCTTTTCATTTATGGGAGCGTGTTTTAATATACGATTCAGAAAGTTAATTGTTAGATAAGATGTTTTAGAATGGGTGATGGTTTGAAAAACTCTATTTAACATAATATAAATTATAATACAAATTATGACCTTTTGGTTTTTATAGTGGATCACTTTATTGCTTTGTATAAATAAAATGCTCAGGAATTTTTTTCTACACGCAATTTGCAGCCGCTTGCCAACACCAAAAAAAGCAATCCTTTTAGTTTTGTAATTATATTCTGAATTAGTTTGAATATTCTCGTTCTAAAAGTTTTCAGAATGTTCTCGTTAAGTTGGCGCAACAGTTTACGGCATAATTTTGAAAGTCCTGTGGACTTTTGAAATTTTGAGCGAGCCTTTTAGCGTTGGCAATACCAGATAATTTCTAAACACTTGCTTTCATTTCGTTCCAAACAAGCTTCCATTCATTATGCTTATCTTTTTTTCTTGATACGGCATAAATATTAAAGATTGAGAATCTTAAATATTTTGAGCGAGTTGATGCGTTGGAAAACAAAAAAATGCCGTCGCTACCATCTCGCCACCAAAAGCAATCATCCACTGGATAATTACTTTTGTCACGTATAAAACTTTGGAAACAATTACGGCTTATTCGCTATATTTTAGACGGCATAAATTGAAAAGATTGAGAATCTTTGCAATTTTGAGCGAGTTGATGCCGATGGCAAGAATGCTTCTACCCCCTAAAACATATACGCTCACTTGCCTATTGTTATAGCCAAAGTTTTATGAGGCCGTTTTAAAAATTCTATTTAACATAATATTTTAAAAACTCTCTTTCAACTATTGTTTTACTTAATTTATTGTTAGCAATCAACTCTGATTCTATACACAAACCTGACGTAATAGTACCAAATTGCATACATTTTTTTGTGTCATACCCTTTAGAAAAACCATATAAAAACCCCGAAAAGAAAGAATCTCCTGCTCCGTTGGCATTTGTCATTTTATAAGCATCTATTATTGATGTTTCAATCCAACCGCCTTCTTTGGTATATGCAGTGGCTCCTCCTTTTCCGTGAGTGCAAACAACTAATTTTTTTCCATTTGCTATTTGTTGCAGCATAAATGGTTTATAATTGGGTAAATTATCGGAACTTAAAAAGATATAATCTGCAGCAGCTATAAAATCTTGATGGTATTCGTTTTTACCATCATAATCGTGTAAATCTGTCCAAATTTCTTTATTTAATTGCTTGCAAATTGGTAAAATATTTCGACAATAATTAGCTATATTCACAACAATATAAATTGCATTTTTCACTTCCTTTTCAAATTTAGAATAGTCAATTTCTGGCGTATCAGAACTAGGATTCATAAAAATAGAAATCCGTTCTCCTAAACCATTCATAATATTTAAATGTCTTTCGGTTCCCTTAGGATCAATATCTGAAATGAAATTAAGATTGGGTTCTTGTAAAAAAGAGGTGACTTTCTCCCCAAAAGAATCTTTGCCTATTAAAGAATGAAATGTTGTATTAAAACCCAATTTTGATAATGTCAATGCTTTTCCTGCTCCTGTATTACCTATAGTTTCTTTAAAGTGACAATTATGAATTGTCTGGGGTATTGCTACTGGGAATTCGTCCAATGTAATTACAGAATTATAAGATGCTCCACCAATAATAAAAATGTTTTCCATTATTGTTTAAGTTTTATAATTAATGCAGTATTCGCATTTAAATCAATTGATTTTAAAGATGTAAAATAAGTATTTGTAATGATATCAACTCCTGAATAATATCCAACTAAAGAATCTTCATATCGTTTTAAACTATAATCTTTAATTTCATTTTTACCGTTATTAATTATTACCATTGTATTTTCTGTTTTGGTATGTCTAAAATAGATGTAAATATCATTTACTGGTTGGTAGTGTGTTAATTTTCCAGAATGAATTTCAACGGCATTTTTACGCCAATTTAAAATGGTACTTACATAATTATAAACATCATTTTCTTTAATTGTTCTTCCTTTCTTCATAAAAGCATTTCTTTTGTCTGATTCCCAACCTCCAGGAAAATCCTTTCGTAATTGCCCATCTGGTTTATCGCCATCAAATAACAACTCATCTCCATAATACAATTGAGGAATTCCTCTTGTTGTTAAAATAAATGCCATACTTAATTTTAGTTTATCAACATCTTCATTTAACAGCGTAAACAATCGACCTACATCATGGTTTCCATTGAAAATCTTATTATTAAATGGATCACCATACACAAAATCTTCTGCCAAGGTTTCATATATTTTATAAATATTTTCTTCTTCACCAAAGGCTTTTAACATTGCATAATATAAAGGGTAGTCACAAACACTATTTACATAAGAAGTATATCCATCATTATTAATACCTCCATTATTCCAATATGATAGTGAAGATGCTTTTGCTTCCCAGGTTTCCGCTACAATATAAAAATTCGGGTATTCGGTTTTAATTGTTTGCATCCATTTTGCCATTACTTTTTTATCAGGATAAGGATATGTATCCATTCTAATTCCATCCAAGTTGGAATATTCAATCCACCAAATAGAATTTTGAATTAAATACGTTGCTAAATATGGATTGTCCAAATTTAAATCTGGTAAGTTAGTATCAAACCAACCTCTTGTAAATAGATTATAATCACTTTTTGAAACATGAGGATCAGATGCAGCAATATTGGTAAAGTTACTTCGCGTAAATGTTTCCCATTGATTTAACCAATTTTCAGATGGTAAATCATTCATCCACCAATGACCAGAGCCACAATGATTAAATACTTGGTCCATAATTATTTTCATTCCTTTTTGATGAGATAAATCTACCAAAGCGTTAAAATCTTTATTATCTCCAAAACGGCTATCTGTTTTATAAAAATCTGAAATACCATAACCATGATATGAGTATTTAGGTTGATTGTTTTCCAAAAATGGATTTAACCATAAAGTCGTTACACCTAAATTTTGAATATAATCCAAATGATTAATTATTCCTTTTATATCTCCACCATGTCTTCCGTCTTTATTAGAACGATCAACTTTTTCAAGTGTATCGTCAGTAGAATCATTTGTAGAATTTCCGTTAGAAAAACGATCTGGTGTGATAAGATATATTACATCTGAAGCATCTACAGTTTGATTACTATTATTTCTTTCTTTTTTTGATTTTAAATCATACTTATAAACTAATTTTTTTCCTTTATTCGTATCAAAAACAATATCAAAAACACCTTCTTTCGTAGTTTTTGAAATAGTAAGATTTATAAATAAATAGTTTGCACTTTCTAATTTAGTTACACTATTAATAGAAACTCCATCATAAGTAATACTTGGCTTTGCAAGACTTATATTTTTGCCATAAACTAAAAGTTGCAATTCGGTGTTTTCCATACCAATCCACCAATTGGGTGGTTCTACTTTATTTAATGCAATACTTTGAGCATTTATAAATTGAATTGAAAAAAAAAGTAATAAGCAAATAATTGAAGTTCTAAATACAGTATTCATTTTAGTAAAGTTTAAGATTATATTCGTCAATATTACTATTAGAAAAGAAGTAAAACAATGCTATTATTTAAACAACCGTTTGCTTATTCCAAACAACAAATTAAGTTGATTTTAGTAAAGTTTAGATATGACAATAATAGAAGATAGAAAACCCTCATGAACCTGTTTTTTATATAAAATTACTGGTTGTTTGTATTTAATTAGTGGTTATTAAGATTAATTTATAGACTTTAGCAGAATATATTTTCTCCATATGAAGTTTTCCTTTTTTATTAAAAATATAATTTCAAATCAAATCACCAAACACATATTGTATTGGTTGGTATTTGTGTTTTTTTTTACACTGGTTTGGGGAACTTATGACAATGACTATTTTAGGAATTTTATGATTCAAGTATTTAGTTTACCTTCACGGTTAACTTTGGTTTATGTAACATTATTCTTCTTATTTCCTAAATTTTTACTTGAAAAGAAATATGGAAAGTTTGTATTGCTTTATATACTACTTTTAATTGCTGTGACAGTTTTTATTCAAAGAACATTCTTTTTTTATATTATTCAACCTACGTATTTACAAAATTTTAAAAGTTCAAATTTCTTTGCTACTACAGAAATTATGAATACCCTTTTAGATGTAAATATTGCTATAATTATTCCTTTTGGATATGCATTTTTAAAGAGTTGGCAAAAAACAAATCAAAAAACTATTGAACTCGAAAAGAAGCAGTTAGAAAATGTTAATGAATTCATTTATTTAAAAGTTGAAAAATCACTTCAGAAAATTTTTACAAGAGACATCATATTTATTGAAAGTCTTAAAAACTATATCAAAGTAAAAACTATCGATAGAGAAATTATTGCTTATAAAAGTATTTCGTCTATTGAAAAAGAACTGCCTGAAAAAAAGTTTTTGAGAGTGCATCGTTCCTTTATCATCGGTCTCAATTTTATTGATTCATTTTCACCAACTAAACTGTCACTCAAAGGGTTTTCTATTCCAATCGGTCGAAAATATAAAGATAAAGTAAAAGATGTATTAGGTTATTTTTAGATATTTAACCATTTCACACTTATTATGCTTCCCTCCTTTCGTCAGTCAGCATAATAAGTGTTTACTCGCTACTCTTTTATTTTTCAAATAAGAGCTCGTGAATCTCCTGTCGTCGATTTCATTAAAATTGCAGAAGAAACTTTTTGGTATAAAACTGTTCATTTTATGAAAAGTTAAACTTTGCTTTTAGCCAAAGGGAGTAAAGCGGAATTCGCAAACTCCTAATTTATAAAATAATAAAAAAGTGAGCAAAGCAAAGTAACATAACGCTCACATTATAATACATTTTGTATTGTTGGTTTAGCCAGTGGCTGAAGCAATTATCAAGAATGATGGCGCGCTGGTGAATTGCTGTATAGTTGTATTTCAGGCAAATATTAGTATTTTTTTAATACTAATATTCACGAACTCCAGTAATAATAAAAAGCTGTGAGTAACTTACACATAATTGCAGATATAGTGCCTTTAGGTCTATATCGTTAGGCAAATCGACATTAGGTGGTTCGTGAATTCAATATTTTAAAATAATAAAGAAATGAACAATTATGTTAAAAGAAATTACGGCTTAAGTTCTAAATTATATTTATTTGCAGTTGTTTGCTCACCAATTATAAAGTAACCGGTTGTTTTGCAAAGTTACTGAGCTGTTGTATCTCTTGCATTCACGGTTAAGCCGATCCTTTACCAAAAGCAAGTCTGAAGTAACAACCTCGTTCACTCTAAAATTTTTGATTTCCATAGGAGTAATCTCCAGTTTTATCAGATTTCCTGTTTCTGGATCAATGTTGGCAAAATACATAAGTGTTAATTCACTTCTGTAACTCTCTTTTCCACCAATGCCTTCATAATCATTTAAAAAGTCACCACATCCATACAATATTAGCTTGTTATTGTATACTTCTATGGCTTTAAAATGGTGTGAAGAATGGCCATGAAACACATCAATTTGAGCTGTATCAATAAGACTGTGGACAAATTCCATTTCATTGGAATGTATTTCATATCCCCAGTTACCTCCCCAATGCAGGCTAAAAACCACAATGTCTCCGGGTTGTTTTACTGTTTCAACAAGTGCCTTAATTTCCTGAATGCCAGCTTGTGATAAATCCTTTAGAAGATTAACTCCCGGTCGGTTTTTCTGTGCTGCCCAACTTGAAAAAATTCCACTCGAAGGCATACCATACGACAAAACTATAATTCTTCCCTTACCCTCAATTTCAATTATAGCGGGTTTATTTGCTGCTTGGAAATCAATACCAGCTCCGGCATATTCTATTTCTGCCTTGTCTAGGGTGTTAATAGTTTGCGTGAGTCCTTTATAATCCCAATCTAATATATGATTATTTGCCAATGAACAGTATAAATTTTTAACTACTGAAAGGCATTCTATATTTTTAGGATGCATGCGGTATTGGATTCCTTTTCCTTTCCAGTATGAATTGTTGGTGGTTATGCTCGTTTCAAGATTAATAATCTTTAAATCAGGTTTTGTACGGTCAAATTCTTTAAGTGCATCACCCCAGATATATTTATAGTTTACGGGATATCCTATGAGACCATTTTTTTTCTCTGCAATGGTTACATATCCCCTGGCATCTTTCAAATACGATTCAAATATCTCTGGATTGCTGGGGTGTGGTAAGATTTGATCTATACCCCTACCAGTCATCACATCACCGCAAAGAAATAGCTTCATTTGTTTGTCAGTATCCTGCATCTCAACAACTCTTTTTTTAGTATTATTTTGAGTACTAACCTCTCTTAATAGAAGTGACATTATTATTATCAACAATCCGATAAGAAGAATTCCAGGTTTCATTAGATTAAAACTTCTGTCAATAAAAAACCATATCCAATTTACTTCCAGATGACTATGATTTGAAAAATTTTTCGCAAATTCTTTGCAACTTCTATTTAATTTAATCAACTAAATTATTAAACACCACTTCAAGTAATTTCTTATGGCTATCCTCAATATTAACATTACCAATTAATTCATTTCTATAAATTTATAATATTAATATTTCCAATACTACCACTTTTAACTTTCAAATTCTCAGTATTTAATAGTTAATCTCGATCAAATTTACAGGGGTTTATCATATCAGTAAATGATAAATATCATTTATAAAAACTTTATTAAAAGGTTTCACAAGTAGTTAACTACTCCACCAAATTCAAGATCTACCTTAAATTTATTCAAAATAGAATATTCGGTACTTCCTTGGTATAGCTGATCATTTAGACATTTTTTTGCTATAAAAATTATCAAATTTAAACACCAGAAAACCCAGTAACAAATTAAGAAGACCCAAACCAGTTTCTAATGGTTGAGAAAACATCAATTAAAGAAGCACCCAAAAACTGAGTGCCAGAAAGAATATTTGTGGAATGGGAAAAGAGGTCTTCTAAATCCACTTTTGATTTTATTTTTATGTCTTACTACGAATACTCCAGCTACTACTAGGGCTGCAAACAATTGTAGCACAAAACTACTATAGATTATTACCTGTTCAAAAGTTCCAGTGAATAATAACATAAGTGTTATGGTGGTTTGAAGCGAAATGGCACGTTGCGGAACGTTGCTTTTTGTTTTTTTGGAAAACCACCTCCATAGCCTATGGTCCTGTGCCATAACCTGTGTTACCCGGGGACCAGCCCATACCATTGCACTTATGCTCGATATAATTATCAAAGAAACATACATTCCTGTTGGGAGAAAATATAAAGAGGAAGTAAAAGAAACATTGGGTTATTTTTGAATTTAAATAAATTAGCCATTACACACACTTTTCCTCCACGCTCCTACCTACTCAAAAAAGAGTGTTCCATTAACATTGTAGAAGTAACTATTTAGTATAAAACTTATCATAAAATTCAATATTAAACTTTGCTTTTATTCAAATGGAGTAAAACGGAATTCGCAAACTCCTATTTATAAAATAATAAAAAAGTGAGCAAAGCAAAGTAACATAACGCTAACATTATAATACATTTTATATTATTAATTTAGCCAGTGGCTGAAGCTATAATTAAGAAAGTTGGTGCGCTGGCGAATTACTGTATAGACCTACTTCAGGCTATTTACACATAATTGTAGATATAGTGCCTTATTTAATGTTCAATTTCATGGGTGTCCCTTACACTACTAAATGTCAAGTCCAGTAATTTCCAATCACCTTCTTCTCTTTTATAAAATTCAGTCACGGTAAATTCATTTGACACATCATTACCACGCACATTAGCAGTCAATGTGATGCGGTTCCAGAGTACAGCTGTATCATCACCAAAAACTTCAACAGCAACATCATGCACCTCTGCCTTTTTATACCAGATGCTACCTGACTTAATGATTTCTAACTCTCTATCTTTTTTCCAAGAACCACTCATATGCACAAATTTTGACTTATCGTGAAAAAGTATAGCCAGTTTATCTACATCTTTATCTGCCATCCATTGCCATTTATTTTTTGAGAGTTCAGTAATTTCCTGCTCAACCGAAGTTTGTGCGAACGTCCAGGACGTGCTTAAAACAGAGATTAGTATTGCAAATATTGCGGTTTTTGTGTTCATCATTTAAAGTTTTATTAGTTATTAATATTCATTTATGCAAAAGTGAATCATCATTATTTGTTTACTCTTTTTATGAATGGTTGAAACTTTAAATAAGTCCCACTTCGCCAAAGCCACTCCAAAGGACCATACAAAAATCTTTTGAGCCACATTTTACTAAAAATTATTTGCACAATATAAATTACAATTCCCAGAAAAAACAAGGCCGATACTCCCCAATCACTAAAAATGGTTCCAAATGCCCATGGTGCAAAGATAAGACAACCAATTACACCTTGAATTATATAATTTGTCAATGCTGTTCTTCCATAAGGCGATAAAACTTCAAGGTAGTTTCTAAATTTGGTTTTTTGATAAAGCAAAATGAAGCCCATTGTTAAAGCCCCTGTAAATAGAACCATTCCAATATCCTCTAAAGTCCTAGTCAGCAATATTGATGTTGAAATATTTTGACCATCAGGCCTAAATAAAATAAACATATTTTGGTCAGGGAGTATTTTCTGAATCAAGGTAATTAGTAAAGTTCCCGAAAGAAATCCGACAAAGAGCCATAAATTACGTTTCTTTTGCTCATCTATTTTTTCAAAGAAACGATTACGACCTACATACAAGCCAAGAATAAATAAAGCAAGTGTTATATAACCTCGCCCAATGAATCCAAATTGATAGTTTAACTTGCCAGGTAAGCGTTCTTCATAATTATACTTTGCACTATTTAAGAAGGAAGGGTTGGCAGTATGTTCGGGTAGTGTCCGTGCTGTTTGATCATTATTGCTTTCCTCTGATACCACTACTTGCTCTTTTGCTAATTTGTTATTGTGATTTACTACTTGTATTATACGTGGACCTCCTATTAATAGTAGTGCTACAAGCGTTAACAACATATAATTTTTTACACGATACAGTGGTAAAAGCAATAGTCCAAAGAAAGCATAAATGGAAATGATTTCGAGATTAAAGAAGGAATGAGCTAATAAGCCAAGAGATAACAATAGAATCATTCTCCAAATAAATCTAAAACGAAAGTTTACACCTTTTTTTTCTGCCCTGTCCATTTGGATAAAAAAGCTTATCCCAAAGAGAAAGGCAAAAATATTTATAAATCTTCCCATTATGATATTGTTCCCAATCCATCGCACTGCTTCGTCTAACATTGGAAAATGAAGTACTTCATTTTGAGATGACATTGAAAATATTCCGAAATGTTGAATCATATGTATCAAAATTACGCCCAAAAGAGCAAATCCTCTTAATGCATCTAATACGGTTATTCTTTTAAGTGGTGATGATAGGGATATGTTTTCTTCCATAATTTTATAATTGATTTAAATATTTAACCAATTACTATTAAAACGTGTTTTTTCATTTCTGAAACCACATTAATACAAAATTGATTCGTTACTGTGATCCAAAATTACCGATTCAATTAAATCTTTGTTATACCAAGATTACTGAATTGTATACCATTTTCACTGATTTAAGTTATGATATTTGATTAATAGCAGATCAATACCTTATCTTTAATCAAAATTAAGTTGGATTATGAATAATATTTTGAACATCAATTCAGTTGCTGATTATTGTAGTTTAAGAAATCAAGAGTTACTGCATCCCTTGGTTAGTATAATCGATTTTGATAAAGTTATTGAAGAAGGACCTAAAAACAAAAAATATGATGCTTTTCACTTTAAGTGTTATGCTATCTTTTTAAAAGATGCCAAAGGATGTAAAATAATGTATGGTGGCAAACCATATGACTATGACGATGGGACGCTTGTTTTTATAAGCCCAAATCAAACTATAGAATTAGGAGGTTACAAACCTGACTTTGTACCAAAAGGATTTGCATTGTTATTTCATCCTGACTTGTTATTAGGTACTAATCTGGCAAGAAAAATGAATCAGTATAGTTTTTTCTCTTATTCCACTAACGAAGCTTTGCACCTTTCAACCAAAGAGCGTAAAGTTATATTGAGTGTTTTTGATAAAATCCAATTCGAATTGGAGCAAAATTTAGATAAGCATAGTAAAAAGTTGATTGTGGCCAATATAGAACTGTTTTTGGATTATTGTTTGCGTTTCTATGACAGACAGTTTCTCACACGTGACATTGTGAATCAGAGTTCTTTGGAAAAATTCGACACGCTTTTGAGCGATTATTTTGCTTCAGACAAGCCACTAAAACTTGGATTACCATCTGTTGGCTATTTTGCTGACCATTTACATTTATCTTCTAATTATTTTGGAGATTTAGTTAAAAGAGAAACAGGAATATCTGCTCAAGAGTATATACAAACAAAGCTTATTCATATAGCCAAGGAAAAAGTTTTTGACTTTGATAAGTCAATAAGTGAAATTGCCTATGAATTAGGGTTCAAATACCCACAGCATTTTAGCAGATTATTCAAACAAAAAGTTGGTTTTTCACCTAAAGACTTTCGTTCTTCCATTAACTAGACTGTTAACAATTATATTAAAAGCAATTGCGATTTAAGTTTTAAATGTTATAATTCTATATTATGCTAAATTACTCGCAGAGTTATTATTCTATTAAGTCTCCATGAATTCTTTGTAATTATCAAAAAATCAAGATCCTGCAATTATTTGTAACTATAATTTGTCATTATCTAAAATCACAAATTTTTATTTAACCCTGTGTTTGTGATTGGTATACTATTCTAATTTTTTTTACCATATTATTTGTTTGCAATTAAAACCTTAACTTACAGACAACTACTAACTTTTAAAAAATAACTATGAAAAATAAACTAGATTGTTTTGACCATGTTGTTGTTCTAATGCTAGAGAACCGCTCTTTTGATAATATTTTAGGCTATGCCTCTGAAAAATTTGATGGTGTAATAGGAAAAAACCTTTCAAATCCTTCTCCTACACGAACGGATGGAAAACGAGTTCATGGTGATGGCGAACCTATTAAAGTAAGACCTGGTACAACCATGGATAATCCTAATCCAGATCCTGGCGAGTACTTCCCTCACATCAATACTCAACTGTATAATTGTGTACATCCTTCAAAAAATGCTTTTTCTACAAAACAAAAACATTTTAAACCACCTTACAATCAGCCTGTTACTGGCACTCCTAAGTCGGTAGCTTGTTCAGAATTGCCTTATCCTGCTCCTATGACGGGTTTTGTACAAGATTATTATAACAAAATAGATAGCAATATGGGTATCTTTCATACACCCCATAGTGATGAATATAGCATTATTATGGAATGTTTTGCTGCTGAGAAAGTACCTGTTATGTCGGGACTTGCAAAGAGTTTTGCGGTTTTTGACCGTTGGCATTGTGCCGTACCTAGCCAGACTTTTTGCAACCGTTCATTTTTTAATGCTGCTACTTCTAACGGTCAGGTGGTCAACACTAAATATACAAAATGGTTGGAAAAAGATTTTAATCGTGATACAATCTTTAACCGTCTTGAAGAACAAGGCAAACCTTGGGTTATCTATTACGATAAAATGGATGTCTTTCCGTTAACATTATTAATACATTTTCAAAAGCTCTGGCCTTTTTTTAAAGAAAAAAAACAACGAAAACTACATTTTAGACATATGGAAGATTTTCATAAAGATGTTGAAAATGGTGACCTTCCTGCTTACTCTTTTATTGAGCCAAGGTTGTTCTTTAATCATAACGATATGCACCCACCAATTAAGATTCTGGGTATTACTCAGCCGTCCTCAGTAACTGCTGGTGAAGATTTGGTGAATGAGGTATATACTGTTATTAAAAAATCTAATAGTCAAAAACCAACTGGCAGTAATTCTGAAAATACCTTACTTTGTATAACTTATGATGAGCATGGTGGCTGTTATGATCATGTATCTCCTCCAAAATGCGCTACACCACCTAATGATGGATCTATTAACGAAATGGGGTTCCCTTTTGATCGTTTGGGCATTAGAGTTCCTACAATTATGATTTCGGCTTGGTCAGATCCACAGGTGATTAACTCTCAAAAACAGCATACTTCTATGCTTAAAACACTTGGTATGAAATGGGATTTTGAGCATTTAACAGATAGAGATGCCTCAGCCCCGGATTTTCTGGAGATTTTTAATAGAACGAGTCCTTTGCCAGGTACAGAATGGCCTTGTTTTAATTCTATAGATAACCCCAAAGGTTCAAAGGATAATGACAATTACCACTATCCACTTAATGATTTACAAAAAGCTGTTTTAGGTATGGCACATGAATTAGCGAAAGATCTAGCGAATGTAGGGGCATTAAAAAAGGAAATTAAAATAGGAGAATCGTTGGAACATATGAAGAAAATTTTAAACTCTTTCGATAATCAGTAGGATCTCTCTTGGGTAAAGAAAGTTTTAAACCTGTCTGTCAACAGGCAGGAATGGGATTCTAATTGAACCTTATTTTAGGTTGTTATTAATAGTTATTAGTTGCTAATTCCAAACTAACTCATTTCTTTCTTCCCAGTAATCTTTAGGAGCTGTTTTAAATAATTTTAGCAAAGCCAATTCTTCCTTTTTAAGTTTAAAATTTTGAGCTTTCATATTTTGTTCAAGTTGCTCTTTACTTGATGCGCCACTAAGTAAATATGTTGGTTCTAAATTATCCATTACAAATCTGATTGCTATAGCATCTGTGCCTACTTGGTGTTTTTTAGCCAAAGCATCTAAAACATCATAAAGCTTTTGATAATGGCTAAATTTTTCATTTTTAAATATACGACCGTTCGCTAAGGCTTCTTTAATAATAACAGTCTTTTTTAACTGAAGCAAATGCTTTAAAATATCATATGAAGCTTGTTCTAAAATATTATACGTTACTTGATAACTATCAAACAAATCCTCTTTTTTAATCTGTATTTTTAATGCAGCTTCAATAATTTCAGTTTGATTTAATCCACTTGTGGTGATTCCAATTTGTAACCCTGTTTGTTTTTTTATTTCGTAAAGCTGATTCAAAACGTCTTTATTTTCCAAAACACCACTTTCAAACGTTGTAGAATGTACTTGGTATATATTTAAAGCGGGTTGTAGTTTTTTTGAAATTTGCCACTGCTCTATTAATTTATCTAAAGAATGCTCTTTAACTTCATGAGCTCCACTAAAACCTAATTCCCAATCTGCCACATACGTGTATCCCCATTTTGTACTTAAAATAACATCCATGTGCTGATATTTAGAATTCCAGTTTGTTAAAAACTGTTCGCCCTTTCCATAAGAAGGTGCTGTATCAAAATATCGGATGCCTTGTTTATAGGCAAAATTAAGAACACTAAAAGCATTCTCCCTAAAAGCTACCAGCGTTTTATTTGGAATAATACCATCCCTGATATTGATATATTCAGGTCTTCCTAAAGCCGCTAAACCTAACCCCATTTTTGTCTTCGACATTGTTCTGGTATTTTTAAGAATTTAAGTTCTTTTTAAAATTTTAATGGTGAAATATACTATAAAAGATCTGATTAATTCACTTAAAATAAAAACAGATTATTCCATTTCACACATATATTTTGTTTCCCTTCAATGTCATCTCGATTTTACTAGATTCAGGCTCACATAAAAGTATTCTAATAAGTTAATAAAAAAGACTTTTAGAGGTGATTTTTATGTGATAGCTATAATATTATACCACATTTTAGGTTTATATTTGTTATGATTTATACAACATAATAAATAAATTATTAAATGAAACTAAAACGAATACTAGGGCTATTAGTTTTTGCTCTTTTAACAATTGCTTGCAAAAACAATAAAGAAACTAAAGACACTAAAATAGTAGATACTGTACAGCATGATACTAAGCATAAAGACAATGACCTTCATTGGAGTTATTCTGGTGAAACGGGACCAGAACATTGGGCAGAATTCGAAAAAGGATCTAGTTGCGGCGGTACTTCTCAATCTCCAATTAATATAATAAAAATTGATGCAACATTAGATCCTAATTTAAAACCATTAGAGTTAAATTATACTGCAAATACCAAGATCCATGATGTAACAAATAATGGACATTCTATTCAGTTTAATTTTGAAGAAGGCGATTATTTATTTTTTAATACTGAAAAGTACGTATTAAAACAATTTCATTTTCATGAAGCTGCAGAACATACCATTAATGGTGTGCGTTATCCTATTGAAATACATTTAGTACATGTGAATCAAAAAGGCGAAATTCTGGTTATTGGTATTATGGCTGAAGAAGGTATAAATAGTGAGCCATTCACATTTTTAGAAAGCTATTTACCTTTAATTGTCAATGAGAAAAAAATTGTTGATGCGCCATTTAATATGGCAAGTATTTTGCCAGATAACAAAGCTTTTTATACTTATAGTGGTTCGTTAACAACACCGCCTTGTAGCGAAAATGTTACTTGGATCGTTTTAAAGGAGCCTATTACTATCTCTGAAGTGCAATTAAAAGAATTACAAAAACTAATGCCTAAAAATAACTATAGAAATGAGCAACCTTTAAATGGTAGAGTTGTGAAAATGACGAATTGATATTTTAAATCCTGATAACCATTTGTAATTTTTAGATTATCTGGAACTTGTAATTAAACTATGAATCCACTTTATTAATTTTTGTAATTTAAAACTATTTCAAAGACAATTTAAAATGGTTTGTAACTACTATCTTAGATGCTAAAATACTTTTTATGAGTTTTTATAAGCAAATTGCACCCTATTATCACCATATTTTTAAAATCAATGCCAATCAAGTTGGTTTTATTAAGTTTAAAACACTAAAAAGTGATTCTAAAATTTTAGATATTGGATGTGGAATTGGAACGCTTTCATTTGAGTTGGCTAATTATTACAAGAACGTACTGGGTATTGATATGGATGCTGAAATGATACGAGTAGCCTCACAAAAAAATGGAGATGTGTCAAAATCCATTCAATTTCAACAATTAAGTATGCTTAAATTAGATACTTTTATTGATAAAAATTCTGTAGATAGCATCATTTGTTTTGGAAATACCTTAGTCCATTTGAATTCGTTAGATGAAATAGCTAATTTTTTAAAACAGTCAAAAGCTGTACTTAAATCAAATGGAAAATTATTACTGCAAATAGTCAATTATAATAGAATTATTGAAAAAAACATTAAGCAATTACCCCTCATAGAAAACGATGAAATTATATTTGAACGAAATTATTGTTATCGTAAACCTGAAAATAAGATTGATTTTAATACCCGTTTAATAGTTAAATCAACGCAACAAATAATTGAAAACAGTATTGAATTGTTGCCTCTGTTAAAAGAGGAACTAGCACTTTTATTGAATAAAGCTGGTTTCAACAATTGTAACTACTATGGAAATTTTAATATGGAAACGTATGCTATTGATAGTCCTGCTTTAATTATAGAGGCTTGGTAATCAAATATTTTTATAGGGATATCAACGAGTAACTTCAAAAATTTTACTTGGAAAATAAACATTCGTATTTCCGTTTTTAGTGCATTTTTCTGGTATTTGATTATTCCTTTCCGCATCCATTACACTTCCCTCCTGTTTTAGGTTAATGTTAAATAACAGATTACTAATTTGTCCGTTTCCAAACATATGATTGCTTTTTATAAAATAGAAAAAGTAACTTCTCCCATTTATTTCATTTGCAGGTAGTATATTTGCCCTAATTATTAAAAATACTACACCAAATGCCTTTTAAAAAATTATATGCTGAGATACAAAAGAAGCTAGAGGATCTAGAAATAGTAACACCTACTCCTTTTCAGAGCAAGAGTATTCCTGTAATTAAAAGTGGTTCCAATGTTTATTGCACCGCTGCAAAAGATAGTGGTAAAACAACCACGCTTATACTTACTACCTTGCAAAAATTAAAATTTGAGGCAGTTGGAACGCTTCCAAGGGCTATAGTTCTTGTAGAAAATAAGGAAAAAGCTTTAGAATTATATGATGCTTTTTTAATATATACGCGACATAGTTCGTTGCGAGTTTATGTAGGGCTTGAACATGTTTATCTTGATTTGCAAAAATCAGAAATATTTGAAGGTGTAGATATTCTTATCTCCACACCAGAAACAATGAATAAATTGTTTTTATCAAATGGTGTAGGCACCTCTCAATTAATGATATTTAGTGTTGATGACGCTGAGTTTTTAGTTCAGAAAACAGCATATAATGCGCTGATGTCCATTACTCAAAGTATTGATAAGTGCCAGTATGTGCTATATTCAGAAAAAATGCACCCAATTCTAAAACGCTTTGAATCCTATTTTATGGAATACTCTAAAAAAGTCACTATTTAGGCCTTCTTATAGAAATATGTTTTAACAAAATACGAAGAAATGACCATACCTAAACTACATTATATATCTCAGGGAAATTCTCCAAAGGAGCATTTAGAAAACATTCAAAAAGCGTGTACATCTGGTGCAGAATTAGTGCAATTACATTTAAAAAATATCTCAGAAAAGAAATTATTAACGTTGGCAGAAGAAGCTAGAGAAATCACAGCTCATTTTCAAACCAGGTTAATTATTAATGATCATTATAAAATAGCAAAAGCGATTAAAGCAGATGGTGTACATTTGGAAAAACCAGCTACCTGCCCTACTATTGCCAGAAAACATTTATACACTTGGCAACTAATTGGCGGAACCGCAAACAACTTGCAAGATTGCGAAGCTTTAATTGCTAAAGATGTAGATTACATTAGTTTAGGCCCTTTTAGATTAACAACAACCAAGGACAACATACCTGCGGTTTTAGGTTTACGTGGTTATACTGCAATTACAGATGTCTTAAAAACAGAGACACCAATTATTGGCTTTAGAGGCATTACCAAAGATGATGTTAAAGCCATATTAGAAACAGGTGTTTCTGGAATTGCGGTATCTAAAGAAATTACCAGCAATTTTAATAAGATAACTACATTTCACCAATTACTAAATGCATCTTCAACAGAAGAGCAACGCTATACATTTGAATAAAACTTGAATGGTTTTAGAATTTTACAAACAATTATTAATATAATATTATTAACAATAATTCAAGTCTTAATTTTTAGGATTTATCAAATAAAATTTTATTTTTAATAGTATTACTATTATATTTGCACAAAATAAATACATTTATGGATAAATTACTTTCAAATATTAAAATAGAAGTACCCTATGGTATCTACCTTAAAGACCCTGAATCATCTGCATTAGGTAAAAAAATTATAGAGAACAGTATCATTCAGATTGAGGAAATTGGTTTTGAAAATTTTAATTTTAAAAAGTTAGGACAACTTATTGGTTCTAATGAAAGTTCTATATATCGCTATTTTGAAAGTAAACACAAGTTATTAATTTACCTTACATCTTGGTATTGGAGTTGGATTGAATATCAGTTAGTAATTGAAACCTATAGTATTAGTAATTCAAAAGACAAGTTAAATAAAGCTATAGAAGTGGTTACAAGAACAACCAAACAAGACAATAAATTTAGTCATATTAATGAGGTGTTACTTAACCAAATAATAATTAATGAAAACTCTAAATCGTATTTAACAAAAGATGTGGATATAGAAAATAATGAAGGCTACTTTATGCCATATAAAAGAATTGTTCAAAGGATAGCAGAAATAATTTCAGCTTATAACGATTTGTATAAATACCCTTTAAGTTTAGCAAGTACTATTATAGAGAGTGCATTACATCAACAATTTATAAAAGTTCACTTTAAATCAATTACAAATTGCAGTAGCAAATTGACACCAACAGACTTTTTTAAAGATTTAACATTTAAGATATTATGCAATGAAAAATAAAATTTTATCACCTTGGAAACGTTTTTTGGGTTTATTAGAATTAGAACGAAAAGACATTTTTCAAATTGCTTATTATGCTATTTTTGAAGGTGTTATAGCGTTATCTTTACCTCTAGGTATTCAGACTATTATTGGTTTATTACAAGGTGCTCAAATATCTGCCTCTTGGATTGTACTAATTATATTAATAACTGTAGGTGTCGCATTTTCGGGTATTTTAAAATTAATGCAAATGCGCATTATTGAAACCATTCAACAGCGCATTTTTACGAGAGCTTCTTTTGAATTAAGTTACCGTTTTCCGAAGATAAAAATGAGTGAACTACGCAATTATTATCTTCCAGAATTAGCAAATCGTTTTTTTGATACATTAACCATTCAAAAAGGATTGTCTAAGATTTTAATTGATGTTCCTTCGGCCTTTTTACAAATTATTTTTGCACTACTTCTACTCTCTTTTTATCATCCATTCTTTATTGTTTTTGGTTTATTGCTTTTATTCTTAATTTATATTGTATTTAAGTATACTGCGCAAAAAGGATTAGAGACCAGTTTAAAAGAATCTAAAAATAAATATAAAGTAGCTCATTGGATACAAGAAATGTCTCGTTCTGTAATTAGTTTTAAACTTTCAGGAAAAACAAAATTAGCTATGCAAAAGACCGACGATTTAGTTCTTGAATACCTAGATTCTAGAGAAAATCATTTTAAAATTCTGATATTACAATTTATACAAATGATTGGTTTTAAGGTACTCGTAACAGCAGGTTTATTATTAATTGGAGGCTTTTTAGTACTAAACCAAAGAATGAATATTGGGCAATTTGTAGCTGCAGAAATTATAATTATTTTAGTAATTAATTCTGTTGAAAAATTAATTTTAGGACTAGAATCATTTTACGATGTGCTAACTTCAATAGAAAAATTAGGCCAAATTATAGATAAACCATTAGAACCTCAAAATGGAGAATTAATTAATCCGGACGAAGATTTAACTATAGAATTTAAAGACGTTTCATATAGAGTTTCTGAAAGAAATATACCAATTATAAAAGATGTTTCTTTTACCGTTAAACCTAAAGATAGAATTTTAATTGAAGGAGAAAATGGTTCAGGAAAATCTATCTTGTTGCAACTTATTTCTGGAATAATAATGCCAAGTGATGGATATATTTATGTCAATAACCTTTCCTTGGAAAGCTTGTTAATTAATCAATATAGAGCAAATCTAGGCTTATCTCTTTCTAACGAAACACCTTTTGAGGGTACCTTAAGGGAAAATATAACTTTTGGGGATAAAGACATTTCAGATAGTAATATTTATGAAGTTTTTGAGAGTTTGGGCTTAACAGAATTTTTAAAACAACAGTCAGAAGGATTAAATACAATTTTAAAACCTGAAGGTAGGCAAATAGCAGACACTACAGCTAAAAAAATAGTTTTAGCTAGAGCTATTATAAAAAAACCAAAAATATTAATTCTTGAGAACCCTTTAGACCAATTTCAGAAACAAGAAGCACAAGAAATAATAGATTTTTTAACCAAAAAATCACAAGCTTGGAGTTTAATTGTGATAAGTAATAATGAAAACTGGAAAAATAACTGTAATAAAATTATTACTCTTAAAAGAGGAGTAATTTTTAATAGTAAATTATAAATTATGTTAAATATTTCAAATAATAAAATCTCAAGTTTTATAGATTTAACCAATTATAAGTCTGGAAAAGAATTGTTTAATAAAGAATATCATAAGGGTTTTAGAAAGTTTTTACTAGTATTTTCTTTAATTTTAGTAGTTATTCTCTTTCTTCCTTGGACACAAAATATAACTAGTAAAGGAAACGTAACAACACTAAAGCCAAACCAACGACCACAAACATTACAATCGCAGATTCCTGGACGTATAGAACAATGGTTTGTACAAGAAGGAGATTTTGTTAAAAAGGGTGATACCATACTTCGTATTTCGGAAGTTAAAAGCGATTATTTTGATGAACAATTAACTCAAAGAACAGATGACCAACTCAATGCTAAATCATCATCTGTTGAAGCTTATAAAAATAAAGGGGTAGCGCTACAAAGTCAAATTTCGGCTCTAAAACAGGAACGTTCTTTAAAGTTAGAGCAAGCAAAAAATAAGTTAATCCAATCAAATTTAAAAGTTAAAAGTGATAGTATTGATTTACAGGTAATAAAAATAAAAGCAGATATTGCTAAAACACAATATGAGCGTACTTTAACCCTACAAAAAGAAGGACTAAAAGCTGTAAAAGAGGTTGAAGAGAAACTATCTAAACTGCAAGAAGCCAATGCTAAATTAATTTCTCAACAAAATAAATTTTTAAGTACTAAAAACAATGTGATTAATAGCGAGCTTGTCATTTTAACTATTAATGCCTCTTATGGAGACAAAATAGCTAAAGCACAAAGTAATTTGTTTACAGCACAATCTGGAGGTTTTGATACACAAGCTCAAGCATCTAAATTAGAAACAAACTTGGCTAATTATAGAAAAAGAAGTAGCTTACTTTTTGTTACAGCTCCGCAAGATGGTTACATTAATAAAGCTATTATATCGGGTATTGGAGAAACATTTAAAGAAGGGCAAGAATTAATAAGTATTATGCCTGCAGATTATGAACTTGCAGTAGAAATGTATGTACGTCCAATAGATTTGCCACTCATTCATATTGGAGAAAATGTGCGTGTTCTGTTTGATGGTTGGCCAGCTATAGTATTTAGCGGATGGCCTAATGTATCTCACGGAACTTATGGAGCTAAAATTGTAGCGATAGAAAATTTTATTAGTGATAATGGAAAATATCGTGTGCTGCTAGCTCCAGACGATACGGATGTTAATTGGCCAAAAGCAATCCGAGTTGGTTCAGGAGCAAAGACTATTGCACTTCTAAATAATGTTCCTATTTGGTTTGAATTATGGCGTCAAATAAACAGTTTCCCTCCTAACTTCTATCAGTCCAGTGATGAAAAAGACACTTCAAAAACTAAAAAAGGATGAGAAAATTATTGATAATTGCTTGCTGTTTTAGCTATTTTATTGGGTTTTCACAAGAGAATGATTCTATTTTAACATTGGAAGAATATTTAGGTTTTGTAAAAAAATATCATCCTATTGTAAAACAAGCAAAACTTATTACTAGTGAAAGTGAAATTAAGCTACTAAAATCTAGAGGTGCTTTTGATCCAAAGTTAGAAGTAGATTATAATAGTAAAAAGTTTAAGAATACCGAGTATTATGATAAGTTAAATGCAACATTTAAAATACCAACATGGTACGGTGTAGAATTAAAAGCGAATTATGAAAATAATGAAGGTTCCTATCTAAATCCAGAATTTACAGTTCCTACAGATGGTTTGTATAGTGCAGGTATATCAGTATCACTTGCAAAAGGTTTACTAACAAATGAACGAATGGCAACTTTAAAACAAGCCAAATTATACAACAAACAGGCAGAAGCTAAACAAAAACTTGTTCTTAATGATATATTATATAATAGCATTATTTCTTACTTTAATTGGCTAAAAAATTATGAAACTCAATTAATTTATAACGATTATGTGGCAAATGCTAAAACAAGATTAAATAATGTTAGCATAAGTTATAAAGCAGGCGATAAACCAGCCATAGATACACTAGAGGCAAGTATTAATTTAAAAAACAGAATGCTCTCTTTTGAAAAATCTAAAATTGGCTATATAAAATCAAAACTAGAAATTTCTAATTATTTATGGTTAGATAATAATTTACCTTTAGAATTAGAAGATAAAATAAAACCCGACACAAACACTATTTCTTCTATTGATGTTGTTTTAAATAGTTCTATTTTAAATATGAAAGATTATTATATTCAAAATCACCCTAAACTACAAGAACTTGGGTTTAAAAAGGAAAGTTTGACTATAGATAAACGATTAAAAGCTAATAATTTATTACCCAAAATTGATTTACAATATAATTTTTTAACTACAGAATTTAAGTCTATTAATTCATTAAATACATCAAGCTATAAAACAGGATTAGATATTAGCTTTCCTCTTTTTTTAAGGAAAGAGCGTGCCGATTTAAAATTAGCAAAACTAAAGTTAAAAGATATTGATTTTGATATTTCTGCTACCGAAATTAGTTTGAAAAATAAAATTAAAAGTACTTTTCAAGAAATAGAATCTTATAAAGCACAATACGCTATTTTAATAGACCTAATAAAAGATTATAAACAATTAGTAAAAAGTGAAGAACGTAAATTTAGTCTTGGTGAGGGATCTTTATTTCTAGTAAATTATAGAGAAGTAAAGTTAATAGAAAATCAATTAAAAATAATAGATACCGAATATCAATTATTTAACAGCAAGTCAAATCTATTAAGAGTCGTCAATAAATTGGAACTTTAAATATAAACATTAGTAATTTGCTCCTATAATCGTTTCATGTAAAGACTAATAGTTAAACCTCTCTCCTCAATACTTCTAAAGGCGGACTTTTTAAAACACTTCTAATATTACTTAACCCAATTAATAAAACCAACATGGTAATTCCTGGAAGAAACACTAAAAATGGAACAACAGACGGAATAAAAGGCTCTTTAAATAAAAATACTGCTAATAATTGACTACTAATAAGCGATAATAAAATACCAACCAAACTGCCTAACATTCCTAAATAAATATATTCCAGCGCTGTAATTTGTAAAATTTGTTTACTCTTTGCACCTAAAGTTCTTAACAACACACTTTCTTTAATTCGCTGATATTTACTATTTCTAACCGAACCAATTAAAACAATAATGCCTGTAAGAATACTAAAGAAAGCCATAAAATTAATAATCCAAGAAATTTTATTTAAAATATCTTCAATTAAAGTGTACACCTGTCGTAAATCCAATACAGAAATATTAGGGAATTTCTTTACCAAATCTCGTTGTAAGTCTGCAGAACTGGCTTCATCTGACACATAGGTAGTTAACACATTAAATTGTGGTGCATTTTCTAAAACACCTGTTGGGAATACTACAGAGAAATTCAATTGCATCCGTCCCCAATCTACTTTTCGAATACTTCCAATTATAGTTTCCATTAAAACTCCTTGAACATTAAAAATTAGCTGATCTCCAATTTCTAAAGCAGCATCTCTGGCAATATTATCTGATATTGAAATTAAAATAGGTTTGCCCTCCTCTACTGCTGACGACCAATTTCCTTCTAAAATTTCTTCTGAAGCTAATAATGATTTTCTATAGGTTACCCTAAACTCATGATTCAAAATCCATTGATTCATAGTTGAAGCAGTGTCTTTTCTAATGTCATTCACCAATTGATCTTTAATTTGATGCAATCGCATAGTTACAATAGGAATATTATCAATTATCTCCAAACCTTTTGGAAGCACTGTATTTATAACAGCTTCTTTCTGTGTGTTTTGCACATCCATTAAAATGATGTTCGCATTGTCTTTATTATTCTCAATTGATGTTTTGGCTAACAAAATATCTTTGGTAAAATATAAGGTGCTAATCAAAAAAGTACCTAAACCAATGGCTAAAATTAATACCATTGTTTGATTATTTGGGCGAAATAAATTCAGCAAACTTTGACGTTTTGTAAATCCCCAATTACTTGGAAAATATTTTTTAATAGCTTTCATAAAAAGGCTTGCAATTCCCGCCATAATAGAAAACGTAATTAAAATACCAACCGTAAACACCAATCCGAATATCGCATCTTTTAATAGCCAGAATGAAAATAAAAACACAAAAAGTAAAATTGCTGCAAACGTAAAAAGTCGTGCTTTTCTTGGTTTTACTAAGTTTTCATCTGTACCTCTTAAAACTTCCAACGGAGAAACATACCAAGTGCCTAACAATGGCAACAAAGCAAATAATACTGACATTAAAACACCTAAGGTTATTCCAATTATTAATGGCTGTACTGTGATCGCTATTTGAACGTCAAAAGGTAAAAATCCTTGTAAAATATAAGGAAAGGCATATTGCAATCCAATGCCAATAACAGCACCTAAAACACCTCCAATTAGCCCAATTCCAACAACTTGCAATAAATAAATTAAAAACGTTTGTTTTCTTGTGGCTCCTAAACATTTTAGAACTGCTACATTTTGCAATTTTTCTTTAATATAAATATGAACAGAACTTGCAATACCAACACAACCCAATAAAAGCGCAATAAATGCGGCTAAATTTAAAAATCTACTTACGTTATCATACCTTCTGCCTAAACGCTCACTAGTACTTGTATGTGTATCCAAGTCAGCATTTTCGTCATCTAAAACAGGATCTATTTTTTTATCTAATAAGTCCAAATCCATTGTTGGTGGCGCAATAAAAAAGTATTGATATTCCTTTCTACTTCCTAATTGCAACAATTCTGTATCGTCTACAAAACGAAAAGGAATCAATACAGTTGGTGCAACTGAAGAGGAAAAAGCGGTACTCCCCGGAATGGATTTTAACGCTCCTATAATTGGAAATGTTTGCTTGCCTAATTTAATAGAATCTCCGGGTTTTATATTGAATTGCAACATTAACGTAGCATCAACCAATGCTCCACCCAATTCCTGATAGATTGAAGCAGCGTTCACTGGCTCGGTATCTAAGGTTCCGTAAAAAGGGAAATTACCTTCTATTGCACGAACTTTTACGAGTTTTGTGCCATCATTTTTTGGAAATGCAGCCATAGAAACGAAATTAACTTCTGAAGCTGCCACATTTAAAGAATCTATAATTGCTTGCACTTTTTTAGTAGGAAGCTGTCTGCTGTCTATAATAAAATCAGCACCCATTAGTGCTTTGGACTGATTTTTAATATTTTGTTTTAAATTATCACTAAACAATTGAATGGAAACAACAGCCGCAATACCCAAAATAATTGATGCCATAAAAAGCATTAATCTGGAAATGCTTGCTTTTCCATCTCGCCAAGCCATTTTAAACAGCCATTTTACGGAAGTTTTTGAAGGTAATTTACTCATTAACCTGCAATAGTTTTTTCGTTAGACATAATTTTCCCTCCTTTTAACCGCAAAATTTGTTGCGTTCTATTCGCTAAATCTAAATCGTGGGTAATGATAATTAAGGTAGTTCCTGCTTCTTTATTTAATTGAAAAAGTAATTGAATCACTTTTTCACCTGTTTCTTCATCTAAATTCCCAGTGGGTTCATCGGCAAATAAAATTGAAGGTTTGTTAGAAAAAGCTCTGGCCAATGCTACTCTTTGCTGTTCACCACCCGATAATTGTGATGGATAATGATGAAAACGATCTGCCAATCCTACTTTTTGAAGCAATTCCATACCAACCTTAGCGGCATTTCTTTCACCTTGCAACTCTAAGGGAACAATTACATTTTCTAACGCTGTTAGTGTAGGTAGTAATTGAAAATTCTGAAAAATAAATCCAACTTCTTTATTACGTAATTGTGCGCGTTCATCTTCATTTAAGTTTTCTAAATTACTTCCACATAATTCTATAGAACCAGCGCTTGGATTATCTAAACCAGCGCACAAACCAAGTAAGGTAGTTTTACCACTTCCTGAAGGGCCTACAATAGAAAAAATACTTCCCTTTTCAACTTCAAAAGAAATATTTGATAATACAGTTAATTTTTTTGAACCACTTGTATAAGTTTTCTCTAGTTCATGAATCTTTAATATCTTTGTCATAGTACCTGTTTAATTTATATCCTTTCAAAATATGCTGAACTTGAAAAATAAACAATTGATTTTGAATTTTAATAATAATGTAATAAAGATTTTCTTAAAGTTTTGTTATTTTTCACTATTACTAATCCTACTCTCTTGTGGAGCAGACACTCCTAAAAAGGAAAAGACTACTGAAAAAGCGCTGGTTGAAGCAGAAAGTAACGTTCAAGAAAGTAGTACTTCAAAAACTATTTTAGTTTTTGGTGATAGTTTAACTGCGGGTTTTGGTCTGGATGATGTAAATGATGCTTTTCCTGCGCTACTTCAATCAAAAATAGACTCGCTTTCATTGGGCTATACTGTTATTAATTCTGGAGTGAGTGGTGAAACAACTGCTGGCGGAAAAAGTAGAATAGATTGGGTGCTTAATCAAAAAATTGATGTTTTTATTTTGGAATTGGGTGCTAATGATGGTTTGCGCGGGGTTCCTTTAAAAGAAACCAGAGAAAATTTACAAGCAATTATTGATGCTGTGCTAGAAAAAAATGCAGCTACTAAAATTATATTAGCTGGTATGCAACTGCCTCCAAATATGGGACAAGATTATATTAACGAGTTTAAAACTATTTTTCCTGAATTAGCTACAAAAAATAAACTAACTTTAATTCCATTTTTATTAAAAGATGTTGGTGGTATACCTGCATTAAACCAAGCAGATGGAATTCACCCTACAGTTGATGGGCATAAAATACTAGCAAATAATGTTTGGACTGTTTTAGAACCTATAATCTCTTAATAAGCAGCTATTTATAGTTTTATAAAATCATAAAAATTTTCTAATACCAATGAACAAAAAAATCAGTAAAGTGTAAAATATAAAAAAAGAAATGATATAGTCTTTATATCCTAAAACTAACATCATACTTGTTATTAAGAGCTGAAAACCTAATCCGAAAATTGATATAGCTGTCATAAAAAAACTAGGAAAACGTTTACTTTTATATGCATTCGGATCTAGCATATAGATTGTTTTATCAAACGCTCCATATAAAAATTTATAAATAGCGAATAGCAAGTTTACATTTTCTTGTGTTTCTCCTTTCATCGCAAATGGAGTATCATATTCAAAAATTCTACTCGTAGTATCACCATTTGAATTATTTCTCAAAATAACATAGTAATAATTGTATAAAGTACCTTGTAATTGAATTCCTATGAACGCAAGAAAACTATATGTCAAATGAACCTCTGTTGTATACCATATTGCTAAAAAAATAAAAAAATTTAAAATTATATCTGAAATAGAATCGAGATAACGGCCAGTATATGAAGGTGTATTTTTTAATCTTGCTAACTCCCCATCTGCAGCATCTAGAATAGATTTTAATATTAAGAAAAAAGCAGCCGACCATAAATAATCAAATAGTATGCAATAAATTGCTATCAAACCAGAAATAACAAACCCAATTGTTACATGAATAGGCGTATATGAAGTTTCTTTTAACGAATTAGCTATAATTCTTGCAATAGGCCTTCCGTAATCTGAAAGGTCTACAAACTTGTGCTCATTAGGTAATTTAGACATACTTATTTTTAAATTCTATTTAATAATAATTTAATTACCTAAACCTAAATAAAAAGTAAACTTTTAAAATAATTTACAAATGTATAATAGATTAGATATTTCTTGCAGTTAGATATTATTTTTCGTTTATAGTTATGATTTATAAATTAAACAAAAATATGATATATCCTATAGGGTATAGCACTAAATTCTTTTATAAAATTTACTTTTATATTAAATACATTATGCATTAACGTTTACTAATTTTATTGCCCGAGATTGCCCTTTGTCTAGAGCATTTAAACCGTGTAATATCTTGATTTCTTTTTTTTAAGTGCTTTGCACTTACTCCACTATTTACTCGTTTTCTCCAGCGTTTAAAACTGGACTCCTTAAGGTTCCCACGCATTAACTTAATAACATCTTTTTCTGGAAGTCCAAACTGAAATTCAATAGCTTCAAAAGGTGTGCGGTCTTCCCAAGCCATTTCTATAATGCGATCTAGTTGCCTATCTGTTAGTTCCTTTTCTAATATAATTTCTAAACTACTTTTTCCCATATTTGGCCGGTGTTTAAACGAAAACTTCCTAATGAATAAAAGTTACATTCATCTGGAGCAATAATTGATAAAAAAGTTTCTTCATTATCTCTTTTATATAAATGATAAACATTTCTAAAATAGGTTCAAAATTAAATTTTGAATTAAAAATTAATCTGTTGTACTCAAACTCACACATCATTTTTTAACTCTAAAAATCTAGCTTCTACTTAATGATTTATTTTATTAATACTTCTATTTTTTCCAAGCTACGGTATCAGTAGCAGTAATAACAGGCGCTCCAATAGATGTTGCATGCGGTTTAAGAGCAGCATCGTACTTTTGAGTTACTGAATTGAACACTACATTATCAGGTTTTTTTTCTTCTACCATTTTTACTAAAAATATATTAATCCAACTTTATAATTTGCTTCATGATCTCCGCAGCTTCAAAGTTTTTTTGATCACTCATTTTCCTATTAATTTTAGATAGTTTATAAGCTTCTTTTAAAAGCTGTTCATATTGAGATTGTAATTTTTCTTTCTTTGATTTCTTTTTGAATATTCCGAACATAATTTTTTAACTATAGAAATATATTTTGTTTATAAAAAACAAAAGTACGAATAATTGTTTAATCTTTTTACTTTTTTACTAAACAAAAGTATTTTTAATAAAATAATTTTATTAGCAATAAAAATCTATTTATTAAATTTTTTGAAATAATTATTATTAAAAGGGTACTTTAACTTTTTTATGGAAGACAAAATTGTATAACACACCCTTTCGAGAATGATCCATTTAGTGAATCATAACCTGAATCGATATAGTGTAATTTTTAAATACAGATAGCCATTGTATCTATAAAAAAACCAGAATTATTAATAAGGTGCAAAAATATTTATAATTAATTATACTCCTATTTAGTAAAGTAAATTTTAAATATGGGATTATCACTATTTTTTTAATGCACTATTTTTTTATTAAATATTAATGAACACCTAATATTTCTCATTAATTAGAAATTATATTAAATATTGTAAATGTTTCTTTTTATTGATCTTATTCAAGATTTACTTTATGTTTCATTTACTGATCTAAAACTATTATTTAAAATTATTTTTATAATTAGCTTTCGATAAAATGCAAATTACTATAGATAAACGGCACATTTACAAAAGAAAATGAATTTTTGGTTCTCAAATATTAAAAATTGAACAAAAAAAAGCCCATCAATATTGATGGGCTTTTGCAAAACTTGAAGTATATATTTAAATAACTTTTACGTTTACTGCGTTTAATCCTTTGTTACCTTCTTGTAGATCAAATTCAACTTGGTCGCCTTCACGAACTTCATCAATTAATCCAGAAATGTGTACAAAGTGATCTTTTTCAACTCCTTCTTCAGTGATAAAACCAAATCCTTTGGTTTCATTGAAAAATTTTACTGTTCCTTTACTCATTTTAATGTAATTTATTTTATTATAATAATTGAATTGCAAAGATGGTATCATTTTTTTGATATTCAACATATTACTTGACTTTTTTCAACTTAGAAAATGCCAGGAATACCTGGTAAAAGACCAACTAAAGCCAATGAAATGATACATACTAAAAACATTACCCCAGGAATAATTAATTTTTCTTTAAGAGATAAATTTTTTGCCCGTTCACGATCACCAATCAATCCAAGATTATCTAAAAGCATTGCTAAAGCCCAACCAAATACTGGGTTTACAAACGCACAGCCAAAAATACAAGTACCAGCACTTAATGAATTCTTTTGAGTTTTTACCATCTGCATTCCAGCTTCAAGCAAGGGTAAAAATACACCTACAATTAATGCTATCCTTAAAACAGGTTCCCACATTGCTAAATCCATTGGGTATCCAAAAACTGAAGCTAATACACAAAAGATTGCTGTTAATACTGCACCTCCAGGAATTGGACGTTTTGCAATAGCAGCCGGAATCATATATGTTCCCCAAGACGATGCTATATTTCCACCTCCAAGAACTGATCCAACAATTTGTCTTACTGAAGCTACTGTCATAGTATCATCAACATCCATTAAAACATTTTTAGCTTTTTTAGGATAGTTAATTTCCTGAAAAACACGATGCCCTAAATAATCGGGAGACCACATAGCTACAGCTAAAATCGCAAAAGGAATCACTGCAATAAAGTGTCCAAAATTAGGCCATCCAAGTTGCCACCCTGTATCTTCTCCCCACCAGTATTGCGGACTAAAATGAGGTAACCCTGGTTCAGTTGTAAAAGTGAAATCAGCCCCCATTGCAAAAGCAATTATACCAGCTATTAATGAGCATAATGGAATTGCTAACCAACGTTTGTTTATTCGTGCTAAATAGGCGTAAATAAAAATGGTAACACCAATAATTATAAAAGAAAGTGCTATAATATTTGTGCCTTTAGACCATATTTCAAGCTTTCCAATTTGACTAATAAGTCCGACAGCTCCTAAATATATTAATAAGCCACCTCTAACACCAACACTTGTTAATGTCATGAGTTTTGAGCCTCCTTTGGTAACACTTAGTAAAATTCCAAATACACCAATTAATATACCTAAAGCAAGTGGATGTCCACCTGCCAATGCAATAATAGGAATAAGAGGAATCATAGGCCCATGCGTACCTGCTAAATTTGCATTAGGGTTTAAAATGGCTGAAAAAATTATTACAAAAATTCCACCAGCAATTAATAACTCGTAGCGTACATTCTCTGCAATAAATTCAGGAGATAACCCAAATTGAACTGCAAATGCAGCAACCATTGCCGTTACCATTACCACTTTACCTATAGTAGCTGCTAAGGCTGGTACCAAATCTTCAAATTCAATATGAAAGTCTCTAAAGGGAAGGTGAATTCGCCAGCGACGAAATTTCATAATCGATAATTCATGTTCTAAATATTCTTCTCTATTATTAAATTCACTAGATTTTTTTCGTTGTTTTTTGTACGAATTTTCAGCTTCTTTTTTCATTTTGTGATTTAAACTATGATTGGTGAAACTTTAGAAGTTCCTCTATTTATGTAACAAAAGTAACATGTTTATAATCCCTAAAATATGACAAAAGTCAAGATGTTCCGTAAAGAAGGGCATTACAAAATAGAACAACATTTCTTTTACTTGAATTATAGTATAGATGAAGGATACTAATGTTGCCGTATTATGGTGCGGTATATGAACAAAAAAAAAGCCCATCAATTAATTTTGATGGGCTTTTGTAAAACTTGAAGTATATATTTAAATAACTTTTACGTTTACTGCGTTTAATCCTTTGTTACCTTCTTTAAGATCAAATTCAACCTCATCGCCTTCACGAATTTCGTCGATTAATCCAGAAATGTGTACAAAGTGGTCTTTTTCAACTCCTTCTTCAGTGATAAATCCAAATCCTTTTGTCTCATTGAAAAATTTTACTGTTCCTTTACTCATTTTAATGTATTTTAATTTATAATAATTATTAATATGCAAAGATGGTGCCATTTTTTTAATACACAAAATATTAATTGACTTATTTTCAATTAATTATATGTATATCGGATAGGTTACTATCTAAAAACTAGAAGTTAAGCCTAATAATTGATTGATTTTATTTTCTTTCTAACCTCCTGTATCAATCTCTAACTTATAGCCAACACCATGAATGTTTGTTAATTTAATAGTAGTGTCTTCTTTTAATTTCTTTCGCAGTTTAGAAATATACGTGTCTAAGCTTCTTCCAACAAAAACACCATTGTCTTCCCAAACTCTTTTTGTTAATTCATCTCGTTTGATAATTTGGTTTGGATTGGAAACAAAAATTTCTAATAACTCACACTCTTTTTTTGAAAGGCTGATTTCTCGGGCTTTTTTCACCAATTTATTTTGTTCAGGATAAAATTGAAAACTACCAATAGAAGTATATGTTGAGTTGTCTTTTTCTAATTTTACACCTTTTTTTCTTTTGAAATATAAAAAGACAAATAGTAAGATATAAAAAATAGCAATCAGAATAAATAAAAGCTTTTGTTCACTAAAAACAGAAGCCTTATTTTCAATAAATCGGACTTCTATTAAATAACAGTTTTTCGGTAAAAACCTACCGATACAAGGAATTATATCATTTTCGGTTTCATTCTTTATCTCATAACTATAAGTAACTTCGTAATCTGAACATTGAATAACTTCAACACGATAATACTTTGGTAGTGAAGATTTATGAAAGCTGTTTTTTACAATAGAAACCAAATTAGTTGGTTCAAAAGCAAGTTGATTTTGAAAAGATAATTGATACTTTGAATTTTCTAACGCAACAACTGGTAATACCAAAGATGATGAGTCTTTATTTGAGAGCAATAATTGGTTTCCAACGTCTCGTAAAGAAAGTTTTACTTTTTCTGAAAAGTGTTCATTGTTATCTCTTGAATTTAAAAACATCCAAGTAAAAAGAACAATGACAGCTAAAACGAATAAAGCGTAAATGGTTTTTCTGCTCATAATTACTGTAAATAACATACAATTTTAGGACTTTTTACAATAGTTGACACTTCTTTTACATTTTTTTGACATATTTATTCCAATGTCTATCTAGTTTTACAATCAGAATAATTCTTAAGTAATACTCAAGTACTACTAATTAATAATCATTAAAAACTCAAAAAAATGAACACATTTAAAACACTTTTTTTAATAATCGTAAGTATTAGTTTAACTTCTTACAGCCAACAATCAAATCAAATAGCTGAAGCCTTTAATCTTGAAAATGCGATAATGGTTGATGCTCCAAAACTAATAGATGAACCCTATAATATCATGTTTAATATTGAAACATCAGAGAACAACACTCATTATTTAGTAATTTCAATGGAGTTAAACAATAACAGTTATTTTGTTTCACCCAATGCTAAAAGAGCGTTTAAAGGAAAATTCTATATGGATTTGGGGAGCTACAAAGACTCAGATTTTGACGGTACTATTATAGAAAACCCACTTTCTGTTGAAGAAGTTGATATGCATCCTTTTATAAACGGCACCGTAAATTGGGTACGTGAAAATACAACCTACAAACAAGCTTTAAAGGTAAAGTCAACAGATAATTTTGAAGTATTTGGAAGAATTCAATTTACAATTGAACCTCGTTGTACTTTAGAAGACATACCATTTGCTATTACTTGTAAAGATGGGGTGCTAAAAATTTCATCTCCTAAGTGTTAATCCATAACTGCCTGCTGAAAGGCGGGCATTATGCTTACCTCCTATGTTATCTCCATTCTGCTTAATACGGGCTCATATAAATAAGGTTAATTTTATGATTCACTAATTTTGAATCACTAATGTAGCTACACTTTTAGCTGGCATCTCAAATAATAAATTTTCATCCAGCTTTTTAAGAACGGTTTCCTCAACATTTTTAGATAAAGATGTTAGATACAAATTAGCTGTTTCCGGCACTTCATTTACAACCATTGCACCAATTCCTTTTACTTCAGTAGCGTTAGGATTAATTATTACAATTACCGTTTTATTAGCTCCGGTATATGCCGTTGCAACCAGTCCTTTACTATTTTTCAGTTCGATACTTACTCTCATATATCCTGGTCTTACAAATCTGGAAAAATGTGAAAATGCATAACCTCTTTTTAAAATTTCATCTTTAACTGTTCCTTGTTCGCCATCCCCAATAAACGAATAATAGCGTTGTATATACCACCAAAGATAGGCATTCCAATTATTCATCATTGCCTGGTGAACAGTGGATAACATTTCCATAGACTCATCCCATATTACTTTCTCTTCCAATTGAGACCACGAAGAAGTAGCATCTAAATTCATTAAATATTCAGTCATCCAAACTTCTTTATCCTTTTGTAAAGCAAGCGGATAATTTGATAAACCACCACCATAAATATGACCTCCAACAATATCAATATTATCAACGGCTACTGGATCATTTAGAATGGGATCTGAATAATTTTTTCTGAATTGAAACGATTCTGGTGCTATTACCTTGTTTTCAATATCCTGAGCATTCTCTTTCATGAACTTCAGCATTTCATCTGGAGTCCACTGTGTCCATTCACCAATATCTGGTTCATTTTGAACAGAAATGGCATATAAAGGAGCTCCATTATTCTCCATATAGTTATTAAATTCATTGAGGTGATTTACATAAGCTCCGTAATTTTCTGGTAAAATTCTATCTTTTGCAGTATTGTTTGGATCAAGTAAAGCAGGTGTTGCATCCCAAGGACTGGCAAAAATAATTGCACCTTTTGAAATGGCATATTGTGCTGTTGGTAGTTCTGCATTCCATCTGTTAACATCTGGATCAACATGTACTCTTAGAATACTAAACCCAAGTTGTCCAGCATTGGTTCCAAATACTTTCTCACGCGCATTATTATTCATGTCAGGTCTCCAAACAGGATGATTTATGCCTCCAAACCCTCTAATCAGTTGATATTTGGTAAATGAATTAACGTTGAGCTCAGTTGTTACTTTTGAAGTTGGACCGCCAACAACAATTACATCATTTAAGTCGTGTCCACACGAAATTAGAAACAACGTAATTGATACAAAAATTAATGCTCTAAATCCTTTTTTTATAGTTCTCATCTTTATTAATTATTATCAATCAAATTTACGCAATCGATTGTGCATATGTAATTAAATGACTTTAAAAAAATCGGTAAATATCAAAACAAAACATTATTAAATTCTCTTAGGTCTTAGAATAGGATACTTCGCTCCTCTTGTGAGTTCATAAAAAAAGTGTTTATTCTATAATCTTGTTAATACAGTTTCAAACCTATCTGCCGATAGCAAGGTATGAGGAAATTCTGATTAAAAACCAATGGGCTAACTTTGAAATCTATAAATCGCTTACAATTTTAAAAGCAATGCTATTAAGAAGCAAAGCTGCATTTTTTACAGCATCTTCAAATGAAACATTAAGTTCCATTATAGAACTTATTCCTACAGGGTTTAGGTTTTCTTTAATAAGTTTTTTGTCTTTTACAACTCCCGCAACAATATAAAATGGGATTTTGTATTTAGTTGCAATTTCATTAACTCCTTTAACTACTTTCCCTTCTAAAGTTTGTTTATCAACACTTCCTTCTCCTGTAATAATAAGATCAATTTTATCATTTAAATGATCCTTAAATTTTGTTTGTTCTATAACAAAATTAATTCCCGATTTAATTTCAGCATTTAAAAAACAAACAGCACCTGCACCTAAACCACCAGCTGCTCCTCCACCTTCCAGCGTACTAATATCCTTTTTCAAGTGCTCTTTAACCTGTTTGCTAAAATTCATCAATCCCAAATCAAGGGATTTTATTTCCTCTGTTGATGCACCTTTTTGCTTCCCATAAATATGTGCAGCTCCTTGTTTACCGTATAAAGGATTTTTTACATCGCAAACAACTGTAAATTTTATTTTAGAAAAATTAATTTTAACATTTTCAGCATCAATCTTTGAAAGATTAATTAACTCTTTTCCTATAGGGTTAATTAATTCATTTTTAAAATTGTAGAAGCTATAACCTAAAGCTGAAGCCATTCCAATTCCAGCATCATTAGTTGCACTTCCTCCAATAAATAAGGTAATGTTTTTTGCTCCCTTTCCAATAGCATCTAAAATTAATTGACCCGTACCAATTGTAGAAGTATTATAACAATTTTGAGCCGCTTTTTTTAATAGTTGAAGTCCACTGGCATTAGACATTTCTATAAATGCATTTTTACCAGAAATCATATATTGAGCAGTTACTTTTTCAAATATTGGGTTTTGAACTTCAACAGAAACTGGCTTTAAGTTGAAATAGTTTTGTAAAATTTCTAACGTTCCTTCTCCTCCATCTGCCAATGGATGTTTAATTATTTCAATAGATGAATCGAATCTCTTAATTCCTTTTTCAACAGCATCACAAACTTGTTGTGCCGAAAGTGACCCTTTAAATTTATCTGGTGCAATTAAAACTCTCATAAATTAATGTTTTATTAAGTTAAAACTTATTTTTTTAAAATGTTTGAAGTATTGACGGTAAATACAAGCTAAATACTATAATCGCAACAAAGAAAACAGAAAGAATAAGTACTTCCTTTGATAAAATATCTTCTCGTTTAATAGAAAAATCAATAATATATCTTTCTTTCGTTTTTGATTTGTGCAATTCACTAAATACTAAAGCCAGTACTGTTGTAATTACAAAACCAGTTAGGTTAAACCAAATCCAAAAAATATCTTCAAAATTTATTTTGATTAGAATATTGATAACTACACCTCCAATTATACCAACATTCATTCCTATGTGATTGATTCTTTTAACCAAAATAGCAAGCACAAAAGTTGCTAATATTGGTCCATAAAATTGAGATGAAATGATATTAATCAATTCTATTACAGTTCCTTTACTTCCACCAAATAAATAAGCTGCAGCAATACAAACGACACCCCAAAATATAACAGCTATTTTTGAATATTTCATATAATTGGCAATGCTTAATTTTTTAGCACCTCTGTTAAATATGTCTTCAATACTTACCGCTCCTAAAGAATTAATGGTTGAACTTAATGAAGACATTGCAGCTGATAAAATACCAACGATAAGAATTCCAATTAAACCATGTGGTAAATATTTTGTAATAAAAACGGGAATCATTAAATCGGGCTTTATTCCATCTAGCGCAAATTGCTCAGGATAATGTATTTTAGTCATTTCTGTTATTTCAACTAAAAAATCAGGAGTTAAAGTTACCAATGCTCCAATTATTAAACCCATAATTGAATACACTAATACAATAGGGAAACGTAATAACCCATTAGCAAGTAATAATTTTTTTATAGTGCCTTCATTTTTAGCTGACATTAATCTTTGAGCTTGAGTTTGATCTGTTCCATAATATGAAAGGTATAAAAACAATCCACCTAAAACCATAGGCCAAAATCCAAATTCACCTCCATCAAATCCATAATTAGAGAATTCAATAACCGTTAATCTTTCAGGTGCAAAACCAGTAAATTCAGAATTATTACTTAATAAATTCCAACCATAAAACAAACAAATAATTAAACCTGTAAATAATATAATCATTTGAATTGCATCTCCCCATACTACCGCTTTCATTCCGCCCTGATAGGAATAAATTAAGGTAATAACACTTATTATTAAAATTGTCCAATGAAAACTAATATTTAAAACTGCTTGTAAAATCATAGCGATTGTATAAACCATTACACCAGTTGCAAGAGATCTGCTTATTTGAAAAACTACACTTAAAATTATACGTGTAGAAGTAGAAAATCTTTTTTCAACATATTCATAAATACTAACAATATTAGCACGATATAATGGAGGAATAATAATTAACATAATCCCAATCATAGCTATAGGAACCGCAAATTCAAAAGTCAACCATTTCATACCTCCGTTTTGGGCTAACCCAACGAAAGCTGGTGCAGAAATAAAACTAATAGCAGATAATTGGGTTGCCATTGTAGAAAGACTTAATGGGAACCAGCCCATATCCTGTCCGCCTAAAAAATAATCTTTAGCATTTTTATTCTCCTTAAAAAAATAACCCAATCCTAAAAAACCTACGGAATATACAATAACAATTAAATAATCTAGCCAATTCATATTATTAGTTTTATTTGTTAAAATTAATTATTTATTAAATCTAAAAGCAAGGCAGCACTCCAAGAGAAGTTATTTCCTCCATAACCCCCTTTTTCCGAATTATAAATCGCTTTTCTCGCATCAAAATATTCGTAAAAACCAGCTTTTTCAATTAATTCAATACTATCTTCTTTTACTCTTTGAGCAACTTCATTAAACCCATAGTCTTTTAATCCAAAATACAAGATCCAATTTAAATTAATCCAAACGGGGCCTCTCCAGTATTTTTTTGGATTGAATCTTTCATTTGTCGGGTCAAAAGAAGCACATAAATACATGTTATCATCTCCAAATTTAGCTAGCATTGTATTCACTACTATCTGAGCTCTTTCCTTACTTGGTATTCCAGCAAATAAAGGTGAAAAAGAAGATGAACTAACAAACCGAATTGGTTTTTCATTTCGTAAATCGTAGTGAATATAAGCGCCTAACTCTTCATCAAATAATTTTTTATTAAAAGAAGCAATACTTTTCTTTTGCCATTGCTTAAGTTGTTCAATTTTATCTTCATTATTCCCTAAAATTCTATACAATGAAATTAATGAGTAATTAGATTTAATAAGCATTGAATTAAACAACGGATCTTGCACTAAAAACGGAGATAACTCAGCTATTTTTTCGTCTGAATAATTATGCTGTTTCGCTATTTCTATAATGTGCAAATAATGATCGTATTCTCTTTTTGAAGGTCTTTGTGAAGGATCAACCAAATCTGTATCTCTTCTTGTAAAAGTATATTCTGGCGAATCCATAGTTTCCCAAATATCATCCCAAAGTGGCGAATTATCCGTGCCAGATTCCCAGTTATGATAAATATAAACCAATCCTTCATTTTGAGGATCTCTGTTTTCATAAAAGTACTTATGATTATTGTAAACTTTATCTATATTTTTCTCAATAAAGTTTAAAATATCCGTTTTATTTTTTGCTATTGAATACATTTTCTCCAAAGTAAAACCTAAAACTGGCGGTTGTGTCATTCCTGTTGAAGGATACTTTTTATTTGATAAAGGATGCAATTCTGATTGGTGAAAATCCTTACCTGGGAAATAGGTATCAGTATCTACATGAAAAATAATATGAGGTATAAAACCATTTCCCCATTGGGCATTTAAAAGTGTTTCAATTTCTAGTTTAGCTTTGCCCATGTCGTAATGTGCAAAACCTATAGCGATAAAGCCCGAATCCCATTTCCATTGGAATGGATACAACCCTTTGCAAGGAATTGAGTATCCTTTTTCTTGAAAATTACCGTCCAATACAGCTTTAGCCTTCTTAATTAAATCTTTATCCATATTTGTAATTTTTATAAAGAATGCATTAAAACCTTTCAACTTTAATGCGTTCTTCTATTTTTTAATTTTATTTAAAAGTTTAAAGTAGCAGTTAAGAAAAATCTTCTTGGTAAAATTGGTCTTCCAAAGAAGAACTCAGCAGTACCTGATTGGTTTACATTTCGTGGATCACCTTCAGTTACTCCATCGTCATCAAATAAATTGAAGACTGAGAATCCTAATCGCAATGTTTCTTCATTTTCTCCCATATCAAATAAATATCCAGCACCTAAACGGGCAATTGTAATTGCATCTAGCTCTACAGTATTATTATCAGCTGCGAATTTACTTCCTGTATAATTAAATGAAAACAATGCATCAATCTTACTATTATCATAGTACATACCTATACTTCCTAAAAAATTAGGCTGTCTTGCTAACTCATTCCCTTCATTAGTTGTAGATGAAGTATTACTCACTAAATCGGTAGACACATTTTTAGTAATTTCATGTGCTTGATATGTACTTGTTCCTCTTAAGCTTAAATACTCTGCAAAACTCCAATCAAAAGTTAATTCAGCACCTATAGTTGAAGTACTTTGTTCAGATCTTGTTAAGTCTACTAAAGAACCACCCACAAAACCTTGGTCAATTTTTATTCTATCGCTTAAACCTACATAGTAAGCTGCAAAAGATCCAGATAATTTTTCAGTACCTAATTTTGCTCCTGCTTCAAATTGAATAATTTGTTCTGAATCGTATTTACTTCCTGTAACACCAGTTGCAATAGGTGTGAAACCTCTAAGTTGTGGAAAGAAAAATCCTTTAGAAAAGTTTGCATATAAATTAACATCTGTATTTAATTTATACAATCCAGCCAAAGAAACTGCCCAATCTGTTGCACTCACATTAGCTCTTGTAAAGCTACCATCTGCAAAATTAACATTTGCCAACTCAGGTGTTAACGAAGCGTCATCATAAACTGTACTTTCTACAATGTTCCCATTGCTAAAAGTACCTTCAGTATTTTCAACTCTAAACCCAACATCAAAACGCCATTTATCAAAAACCATCTCATCTGTTAAATAAAAAGCTGATTTATTTTGAGATAAAAATTTATTTGAAGTCATTCCAATTCTATTATACAAACCTCCTTGAGAAAAAGTTACGTCATTACCTCCGGCATCTGTATAGCTTAAGTTTACCAAACGTGGGTTGTTGTTAAATTCAGATAAAACTCTATATTGATAATTAACATCTTCAGCCTCGGTACGAGCTAAATATACTCCCCCAGTAATATTATGGGTGCCATTTTCTGATTCAACAGTTTTTGTTAACGATGCTTCTCCAGAATAATCTGTCATTGGTCTTAATCTATCAATATGTAAATTGTCCAACACTAAATCAGATCCATTAATAGAACCTGTTGTTCCTTGATAAGAGGCATTGTAACCTAAATTACCAGGTGCAACATTGGCTACATATTGATTTAAAGTCATAGGATTGTTATTGGCTCCATTTCCACCAATATATAGCGCAAAATTATGTTTATAATTTGCATATTTTACTTTTGATTTGAATGTTAAATCATCAGAGAAATTATAATTAAAATCTCCCATTACATAACCACCTTGCGTATAAACTCCATCTTCAATAGGACTTTCGTAAACTCCTCCAGGAGTTAAAAAGGATGTATGAGCTAATTCTCCTGACAATAATTGAGATACTTTTTTCCCATCATTCCCATTAAGTCTAGTTCTATTAGCTCCGTCTAAAGGAAGTGGTAAAAAGAACTGCGCTTTATCATCTATAAATTGTCCGTGAACGGTAAAAGAACCATTTTCAAATTTCTTTTTAATATTTGCTCTAAATTGAACCCCTTTTGTAGGAAGTCCTGTTTCAATAGGTCCATCATCTTTTCTAACAAATCCTGTAAAAGCATAATAAGTATTTGAATCATCTCCACCTAGTTTCCCTCCTGAATAAAAATCTGTTTTTAAACGCCCTTTATCTGCCCATTCTACATTAAGTATATTTTCAGCATTTGAATCTCCTGTTTTACTTGTATAATTTATGATACCTGCAACAGATCCTGCTCCATAAAGAACTGCAGCACCACCTCTTACAAATTCTACACCTTTAAATCCAATATCAGGTCTTGCATATACATCATGCGCTGAAGAGTTCAATCCAAAAGTACTCATTAATGGCATTCCATCATATTGTAATGGATTAAATACGTATTGTCCACCTGAAGGCAATCCTCTTACAAAAACATTTGTAGCAGTTTCACCACCACCACCTTCTGCAGTAATACCAGGGATACTTCTAAGAATATCCGCCTGACTATTTGCTGAAAGTTTTGTTATTTCTTTTTGTCTAACTGAACTTATAGATAAAGGTGCTTCTTTTTGAGATCTAAAAGTACTTGATGCAGTTAATAATACAGCATCTAAACTTTGAACACTTTCTGCTAAAGTAAAGTTTACTGTTACGTTTCCTGAGAAATTAACTTCTTTGGTTTGTGTAGTATAGCCGATAAACAATACTTTTATTTCTTGAATACCTGATAATTGAGTTGATATTTCAAAATGTCCATCGAAATCAGTAGTTGCACCTACCTCAGTTCCTGTAACTATAACATTAGCACCAGGTATAGGATTGTTAAATTGATCTACAACCTTACCCGAAATGGTAGCTTGTGAAAATGCATATGTCCCAATCAAACATAAACAAAAGGTTAAAAAATTTTTCATAATAGTAAATGATTTTAAATTAGTGTTTAGTTAAACTTTAAAGTGAAATTAAAACATAAACCAGATAAGATAGTTGGAAAAATAGCTAAAAACTTATGCAAACGTTCCCGCAAACGTTTGCAATTAAATTTATTTTATTGTTAATTTACGAAGCATTTATAAAATGAATGTATTATGTCAAAGAAAAACATAACAACTCTAAAAAAAATAGCGACAGAACTCGGGGTTTCAATTTCTACTGTTTCAAGAGCTTTAAGTAATCATCCCGACATAAGTGATGAAACTAAGCAACGCGTTAATGAAACAGCAAAACGATTGCATTATGTACCAAATCTTTTTGCAAAAGGTTTTAGATCTCATAAAACATCTACAATAGGTGTAATAGTTCCGGATATTTCACATTATTTCACTTCAACACTTCTTAAAGGAATTATGCAAGAAGCGGAACTAAATGGTTACAAAGTAATTGTTTCAGAATCACGAAATAATGAATATAAACAAGCAGAAATGCTACAAACTATGAATCAATTTGGAGTTGATGGCATATTATTATCCTTAGCAAGAACCACCACAAATTTTGATGAAATACTAAACACCCTGGCAATTCGACCGCTCATTTTGTTTGACAAGGTATCAACAAAAGTACCTTGCACTCAGGTTGTTATAGATGAAGAAGATGCTGCATTTAGAGCCGTTCAACATTTAATACAATTGGGTAAAAAGCGAATTGCAATTATAAAAGAAACTGAAAAATCTTTTAATTCTGAAATGCGTTATTTGGGTTATTTAAGAGCATTAAAAACCAATAATATTGAATTGGATGAAAGTATCGTATTGAGTTCCGAAGATATATCAATGCAACAAGGAAAACGCTTGGGAACGGTTTTAATAAGTATGAAAAATAGACCTGACGCTGTATTCGCAATAACCGATTCGGCAGCTATCGGAGTTATAAAAACTTTGAATAAAAATAAAATTTCAATACCAAGTGAAATCGCAGTAGTTGGATTTAGCAACAATATTAGTTCCATTATAATTGAACCTAAACTTACTACTATTGATCAGCCAGGTAATAAAATTGGTGAAATAGCTTTTAGATATTTGCTGGAAGAAATTAATAATGATACTCAAATATCAAATAAAACAATTGAAATAAAAACCAATTTAATTGTGAGAGACTCATCTTTTAAATCAGATTAAATTTTACTTTTAAATGACTTTTGTCATTTAAAAGTACTTAAACCAAGTAATGGTATGACCATCGTCATTTAATTGATAGTAATGTATTTATAACTTTGGCAAACAACTTCAAATAAATACAGTATTATGAAAAAAATACTATGTGCCATCGATTATTCAGAAAATGCAATTACGGCATTAAAATACGCAAATACAATGTGTAAAAAATTAAATGCCAGTATTTTAGTAACTCACGTGTTTAATTACCCTACAGTTTTAGGTGGAGAATTTACAGTTTCTTACCCAGAACTTGAGAAGCAAACATTTAAACAAGAACAACTACAATTAAACGCTTTTTGTAAGGAGCATTTAGGAACAGATTTCGATAAAAACAAGGTAACTATAGAGGTTATAGAAAATAATTCGGTTGTGAAGGCTCTTGTCTCCAAAGCCGATGAAATTAAAGCTTTTATGATTGTTGTTGGAATGAAAGGAAAAAGTGCTTTAAAAGATCTTATAATGGGTAGCACCACAAAAAAACTTATTAATAAAGCGCCTTGTTTGGTGCTGGCAATTCCTGAAGATACGTATTATAGTGAAATTACAACCATAGTGTATGCTACTGATTTTGAACTGGATGAAGACATTGAAGTGATTAAAAAACTAACTGAAGTTGCAAGAGTATTTGATGCTAAAATAGAAGTAGTACATATTGTTACAAAAAAAGATTACGCAGGAGAAGCACAAATGGAATTGTTTAAAAAAGAGCTGAAAAAAACTGTAAGTTATCCAAAATTAGGATTTGAAATATTATTCGCTGAAGATGTATTTGAGCGGCTAAGGGTTTATTTAGGCGATGTTAATGCTGATTTGGTAATTATGCTGGAAAGAGAAAAGAGCGGTATTTTTAAAAACCTCTTTCATAAAGATTTGGTTAAAAAAATGGAAAACTATGGTAAAGTGCCATTAATTAGCTTTAACGAAGCTAATTTTGGGATGCTAGATTTTTTAAAATTTAACTAATAAAATATTAAAGGATTCTCCTCCTGTTTTTTTAAGAGTATCTTCCTCTTTTTTCATTGCATACATTAAACTTTTACTAATTACTTTTTCATTTTACAAATAAAAGTTGCACTAATTATTAATGGATATCTATAATAAATATATAAGCCATAAATTTCGGCTAATAATGTTGTAAATAATAATAGGCAACCTTATAAAAATAACATACTCTTATTCATGAGAAACGAATAAAAATAAACTTCAGCTAGTATGATTTTAATCATTGAAAATTACTTAACAGTTTTATAAATTTACAGTCTTTTACGGAGTATTCCATTACTCTGGTTTAAAAATCAATTTATTACTTAAATAAATAATCCTTTAGATAAAGGAAATAAGATGAAACAAAGAATATTAATTGTAAATAGCGGCGGTGATTGTCCTGGAATGAATGCAGTAATCCGGGCTATTGTTAAACGCGCTTCACGAGAATTAGACTGGGAAATTATAGGCAGTATCAATGGTTTTGACGGTTTTTTAGCCGAACCACTTGAAATAATGCCATTAACTAAAGATGTTGTTGAGGGCATTCATATTTATGGAGGAACCATTTTAACAACAAACAATAAACGGAATCCTTTTTGTTATCCTGTGAAACAAGAGGACGGCACTATATTAAATGAAGATGTTTCAGACAAACTGATCTACAACCTTAAAGTTTTTGGTTTTGATGCGATCATCCATATAGGAGGAAATGAATCTCATAAAATTTCCCTTAAACTAGCTCAAAAAGGTGTAAATATTATTGGAATTCCAAAAACGATTAACAACGATTTAGCTTCAACAGATTATTCTTTCGGTTTTCAAACTGCTGCTCAAGTAGCAACTGAAGCTGTAGATAAATTAGTAACCACTGCAAGTTCACATAATAGAGTCTTAATTTTAGAAGTTATGGGACGTGATGCAGGTTGGATAGCCTTACACGCTGCCGTTGCTGGTGGTGCAGATGTTTGCTTAATTCCTGAAATTCCATTTAGTATGGATAAGGTTATAGAAAAATTAAAATCCAGGTATTCAGCGGATGGTCGTGGATTTGCAAACATCGTAGTTGCAGAAGGAGCTTATTTTAAAGATGAAAAAGGAGCCATTGTTTCTGGAAATATAGCGAGTAAAATTACCGCTGCTTTAAAAAAAATAAATTTTGAAGCGGATATTAGAGAAACTATTTTAGGTCACTTGCAACGTGGAGGAACTCCAAATGCATTTGATAGAATTTTAGCTACAGAACTTGGTGTTAAGGCTTTTGAATTAGTGAAAGAAAAGAAATTTGGAACGATGGCTATTCATAAAAATTCTGAATTAACACATATAAATTTAACGGAGGTTATTGACAAATACAATAAGGTTAATTTATCTCATAACTTAATTCATACGGCAAAAGGCGTAGGAATTAGCTTTGGAGATTAGAAATTAGTTAAACTGACAAGACAATATTAAAAAAATACATAGGTAGTAATGAAGAAAAAAGTATTAGTATTAACCGGAGGAGGCGATTGCCCGGGATTAAATGCAGTTATTAGAGGAATTGTGAAACGCGCTGCACAAACTGAAGATTGGGAAGTTATTGGAAGTATCCAATCATTTGATGGTGTTTTACGCGAACCTACAGAAATAATGGACTTAACTGAAAAACGTGTTTCTGGTATTCATTATCAAGGTGGTACTATATTAGGAACTACAAATAAAGGTGGACCTTTGGCTTGGCCTGTAAAAGAAAATGATGGAACCTGGTCATTTATTGATCGTTCTGATGAAATGATACGCAAGTTAAAGCATATGGGCGTTGAAGCTGTGATAAGTATTGGTGGTGATGGATCACAACGTATTTCACAAGCACTGTTTGAAAAAGGACTAAATATAATAGGAGTTCCTAAAACAATTGACAACGATTTATCTGCAACAGATTATACTTTTGGATACCAAACTGCTGTTCAAATTGCTACGGAAGCAGTTGATAGATTAGTAACTACTGCAGCATCACATAACCGTGTAATTATTCTTGAAGTAATGGGACGAGATGCCGGCTGGATAGCTTTAAGTTCAGCGTTGGCCGGAGGTGCAGAAGTTTGTTTAATTCCTGAAATTCCATACGATTTAAATAAAGTTTTAGGCGTAATAAATAAACGTTTTAAAGACGGAAAAGGACACGTAATTATTGTTATTGCAGAAGGTGCAAAACCAATAGAAGGTGATGTTTTAGCAACAGAAAGCGATGAAGTTGGTAGAGCAAATTTAAAATTAGGTGGTGTTGCAAATAAATTATTGAAAGATTTAAAAGCAGCCGGTTGCGATGCAGATATGAGAGAAACAGTACTTGGACATTTACAACGTGGAGGAGTTCCAATTGCATTTGACCGTATTTTAGCAACTCAATTTGGTGTTAAAGCAATGGAATTAGCACTTGAAGGCGAATTTGGTAAAATGGTAGCTTATCAACACCCTAGTATTGTAGCGGTTCCATTTTTAGAAGCAATTAGTAAATATAATATTATAAAACCAGATTCATCATTGGTTAAAACCGCACGTGGAATTGGAATGTGCTTAGGTAATTAATATAACTTATTTTATAAAACACACTTTTTTTTACCATAAATTAAGTGTGTTTTTTTTTACGCTGAATCTAAATTTTTATGGATAAAATTAATTCGTAGCAATTAATCTTAAGGATTGCGCTTATAATGTCCGTTTAAAGGATGTAATTCTTTACGACCATCTATATAAACGGCAACCCATTCTGCTAAGCGTTTTCCTAAAATACGGCACGCATCTTTTTCTTTTTCCAATCTTGGTTCTCCTGCTAAAATTGCACCATAATGTGCAGTGTGCTGATGGGCAACATAATCGGTGACTCCAAAAACCAAAAAACCGTAATTCATCATAATAGTTGTTAAAGCCTGGCAGGTAAGCTCGGCACCTCCACCCCAACCTCCTTGTGAGCTAAAAGCACAACCTATTTTTCCATCTATTTCTTGCCATACAACCTGGCTGTCTTCCCAAAACTGCTTCATTTCAGCTGCAACGGTTCCTAAATATGTTGGTGAACCTGTAGCAATTCCATCGCACCAAACTAAGTCTTCTTTGGTTGCATCTGTAACCGACTTTAACCGCACTTCGTGACCCGGAATTTGTTGCACGCCCTCCAAAACATACTCAGCCATTTTTTTTGTATTGCCGCCTTTACTATAATAAATAATTAGGATTTTGCCCATTGATTGAATACTTTAATTTCTTAGTAAAAATATACTAATTAATTTAAAATTAAAGGTACAAAGTGAACAGCTATAAAAGATTAATAAACTTTTAATGATCTAGAACATTTGGTAATTTTTATGAGTCCGTTTTAGAAATAATAATTTAAGAACTTGCTATTACTTTGAGATTTATATCTGCCAATTCCTTAAGGTAATTCTCAGTTACACCTAGAACAGTTAAAATATTTGTCGATGCTTTTGCTTTAGAAAGACTAGGCTGAACAATAAATACTTCAAATTCCATTGTTATTCTTTTTTTTGCAATACCTAAAAGTTTAATTAAATCTGATCTTGTCCCCTTTTCAATTCGAGAACATTCTTTTCCTTTTCTTCTTTTAGTTTCTCTTCTTAATAAATGATCAAAAAATTCAGAACCATTTCTATGTTTCCAATGTATCGATTTTTGTGCTTGTCCACAAACCTCATAAAAATTATCAATACTATTATTTACTTTTCCTTTTTTAGCGAATTTTAAATGATAGAAATTAACTTTTAGTTTATCAGGATATTGTTTTATTGCAATAACATCTGCTATCTCCCCAGAATAATCGTCATCATAAATTATATCAAAATCATCTTTCATTAGCTCATTAATAACTTTGAATTGAACTGAGTTAGGAATTTTAGGGTCTACACCTTGCGCTTCTTTACTAGTATCTACCCCAGACCAATTCCAAGGTATAATTTTATCTTCTGAGAAAGGTTTAATCATTTGTTTTAATTCAACATAATAATTCCCCGTTAGAGCAGAACCATCAGCAAACCAAATAGTTGGAATGTACTCATATAGGAAATTTTCAATACCTACTACTTTATTTCCATACTCAACTATCACATTTTCAATAGAAGTTTTTTTAATTTTATAGTCACAAATTGTATTCTCATTAATAATTTTTTCACTAAGTTCAAGAACAAATTCTATGTTTTTATCAATTGTAGCAATCTTAAATAATAGAGGTCCATTATCAGAAGGATTTGAAAGCTTCAATTCACAATTAGATAAATTATAATTTACATCATTAATTTTGAATGTATATTTCATTTCAGAATGATTATACATTTCTTCGTGCCAATCAATCCAAACTGGAAATATTCCAACTGGTCTTACTGAAATCTCTTTTGGCATTAAAGTTTCTTTAAGTACTTGATTTGGATCGATACTTTCATCCGTTAATTTATCACCAATTTCTTTACACCATTCTGTATATTCCTTAAGACCACCTCTTAACTTACTCCAAATTCTTCCTTTGTATGAACAACCAAGCGAAACTTTCTCACCATTTTCATATCCTACACCAAATACAAATGCCTTTTGACCACGTTCCTTTTCTGCAATACTAAGTGCTTGTTCAACATCAGTTCCAACGCTCATACGAAAACGTATATTTTTTCCTAAGAATTCTTTCAATCCAACATTTTGAAGAGATACTCTTTTCAAACCGGCGAACGATCTAAAAACGTTTATTTCATTAATTAATTCAGCATCTTTTCCTATTAATGCTTCGGCTATATCTTTATTCATACTTTTATCCGAACTATATATAAATAGTAGATTGTTTTTAGATTCCCAAAAAATGATAGAAACACTCCAATTAAGTTCATAAATTTCCTTAAAATTTCCCCACTCAACATTGTTTTTTTGTGCTGTTACAATTACTAATACTTTTTTTTCTTTATTAATATCATAGAACCTATAATCATTTTCATCAAAATTTGGCATTCCTTGTTTAAAATTATTTGGAAACCAAGATTTTGTGTGGTTTTTATAAACTACTGCACTTAATGGAGTTCTAATATTTTGTAGAGCAATTGTTGCTTCATTTAATTTTTTAAAACCCGAAATAAACTCTTCATAGGCAATTTCATCGTCTATTTCTCCAGAACTTAATGATGATAATAGTAAATTCCAATCAGCATCTTGAGCATAAAGTTCACTAAGTTCATTTTTAACGTTTACATCTGCTATATTTACAACAAATGCTGCATTTCCGAGCTGCTCGTCATATTTAGTTCTTGTAAACCTACCTGCTAATTGCAATGTAACCGGTAGACTTTTTCTTATATCGTGAAAAGCTGCTATTTTTAATTCAGGAAGATCGAACCCTTCACCAAGCATATCAACAGCTATTATGATTTTATGTTTTTTGGATAAAATGTTCTCTAAAATTTCCTTTTTATTAGTAATTCCAGAATAAATAATTACGGGATATAAATCACTATGTTCTTTATATATTTCATAAACGAACTCCGCCCTATTTTTAGTTCCACAACGAGCCATCATAATGTGATTATGTCCTTTTGAAATATCTTCCCTAAGTCTTAAAACTGCTTTTTCTGCTATTAATTTATCTGCTTTATCAAAATCATATTCTCTAATTGGTAAAAAGTCTATTTTTTTAAAATATCCTTGTTCTTGAGCTTTTGATAATGAAAAATTAAAAATTATTTTACCATCTAATCTTTTTTGATCATTTCTAAATGGCGTAGCAGTAAACATTAACACTTTTTCCTCATCAAATCTTTTTCTAAATAAATCCCAAGAAGTAGCTTTAACGTGATGAGCTTCATCAATAAAAAGATGTGAGCATAGTTCAGAAATCTTAGTCTGATGTTTGATGGAACTATTTGCCACAATATTCATAGTCGTAACAATAACATTACAGTTGTTAAAATAATCTTCTAATTCATCTAAACTATCAAATTTCTGTTTTAAAATACCAACTTTAGGATATAATGATTTATCTCCTATTATTCCAAACTCTTTCAATAATCCTAAATTTAAAAATTTATCGAATATTTGCGTTCTCAATGCATCAGAAGGAACTGTTACTATTAATTTAGGACATCTATTCGCAATTAATACTGATAACATTGTTTCTGTTTTTCCAGTTCCAGTTGGCATAACTACAATTCCACTTTTATATGAAACTTTTAAATGGCTTAATACAGCATACAACGCAGATATTTGAGGTATTCTTAAACCATTTTCTTTCTTTTCGATATTTTCTTCTTTAAATAAAAAGTTATTTTTCCAAGAATTAATTATTTGGGAATTACTTTTTACTTTATTTTTAGGGTGTTTTAACCACTTTTTTATTTTGATTTCCTTAGAAATTAGTCCTTCTAAAGTAGGTTTTCGATTTGTTTGTAATACATAATTATGAACTTCAGGAATATTATTTTTATTACTAGTAAAAAAGTATTTCTCACCACCAGCTTCTAATAGAATATGATTTCGACTTGAATTAACTAATATTGGTATGATTTCTTTAGAGTTATCAATCAAGTTATCTATTGAGTTCTTATTACCTGTTTTTGACCATATTCTCAATATTAATTTTGGAAGTGTTATTGTACTCATATTTTATTTTTTTCAGGTTTCAACTCTTCTAAAACAAACAACGGATCCTTATTAAAGGTTTTCCAATCTTTTAAAAGTAATTTTTCCAGTTTATTTATAGCATCTGTATCAATTTTTTTTGTTTCAGAATCGTTTTTCAATTCTAAAATATAATCTAGTAATTTATAACAAGTAGTAAATTGCCCACAAGCAATAAGTGTATCCATTCTGTTTTTAGCAATATCTGTTTTGTTCCACCATAATGTTGTTGGTGTTTCAGAAGCAGTAAGTCCAATACTTTTTAAAAGCGTGCTTGGTGCAGGTTTAATTTCTTTATTATAATTAAATGCGTTTGTATAAGCAGTTTTTTCACCATTTAACTCATACACTGTAGAAGTTATAATTTTATGGTTTAAAGAGGATTTAGAGTACAATAAGTCATAATTTAAACGTCGTATTTGTTTTAGAAATATATCATTTACCATTTTAAGTGTAGAAGTCATTCTATCTTGTAACATCCGTTTCACAAGATTTATATTTAACTTGTCAAAGCTAACTACATCATCTATCAATGCTTCAGGCACACTCTTTTTAAATATATTTTTAATCCAACCAATTCCTATGCTTTTCCCTATCCCTGCAATAAAACCCAAAGAGGTTAAAGTTAGCCCAATACCTGTAATTATACTTCCTAAAATATAAAGCGAAACCCAAGCAGTATTATTAATTAATTTAAAAGAATTAAGAACCAAAATAACAATACCAATTAAAAGTATAATCCAATACAAAGGTTTTACTTGGAAATAGCTAAGAATTTTTGAAATGTTATGTTTTAAGCTAGAACCATTATTAATTGGGGCATTATCTGACTGCCAAGGTTCCATTTTAAAACTACCAACATCGTTAACAATAATTAAATCTAATTTGCGGTCTCTACCATTTTGCTCGCTTATTTTCATCATACTACCAATACCTTGGTTATCAGTAATTCCGCCATCCATTATTCCAATACCATCAATATAACGATCTAAGCTTTTTAGAGATTTATAATCTGGTGTGTTTTGAGCTGCAAAATAATCGTCAGGAAATATTAAAGGTTCAAACCCTAAAGGAAAACATGAAGAAGATGCAACAACATCTCCTAATTGTACATTATATTTTAATTTATTAAGATGACTATTATTTAATGGTTTATTACCAAACATTCCCGTATTTTGAAATCTAAAAGCCAAACCAAACGAAAAATCCGTAGCATTAAAACAAACATGTTTTAGATGTTTGGAAGTGGTTTTTTCAAAAGGTTTAAAATCGCCTTTAAAAATATCCATTTCGGCATACGTAAGTGCAAAAGCATTAATTAGCGACCTTTTTTTATAAGGATGCTTTTCCCAAACTGCATCATCTTCCAATTTAGATATTGCAGTTTCTAATAATTTATCATTACTAGATTCAAACAAATTATAGAATTCTTTAAAAAATGATTCGAAATTGAAATCAGGTTCTTGAGCAGCTTTTGAGTAGGCAACTCCAAGAAGCGTTCCTCCACTCACTGTACTTATTGCCTCAACATTTTCCAGTAATGAACTTTCCTTATAGTTGATTTTATTTAAATATGAAACAACACCTAGCGCAAAAAATGTAGCGCGATAACCCCCACCGCTAAAACAAAGTCCTATACTTTTAAAAGGTTTAAAATCGTCTTCCATTTTTATTGTTTTTTATTAAAGAATCTTTAGAAAAATCCCATTTAAATATAATTCAATTAATGATTAAGTCAGTCAGGATTTCCCTCACCATTTGTAAGGTATTTACCTATTTTTAATCATTGATAATCAGGGCAAATACTTTTTCTGTTTTACTAAATGGAGTGTTATTAAATAATTTTTGCTTGTCTTCTTTACTGATTTGAATATCTGGGTAACTTAGATTTTCTGGGCATTGATATTTTCCAGTTACTTCAACTATAACTTCATTTTTACCGTTTAGTGATATTAGTTTAACTGTTTGTCTATAAAAATCTCCATTTTCACAAGCATTTGCTTTACCAACTGAAGGCGGCGGATTTGGATAACCAATGCTAATTGTATCAATTTGATATTTCCAAGGTCCTAACCTTTTTCTACTTATTTCTCTAAAATTCTTTGAGATTTGTTCGTGCTCATTTATATCCGGATTTATTATTTTAATACTATCAGTTAAGCTAGCATCAAGATAATGAAAAATTCCTTCTTTTTTTTTGAGCCATGAAATAGAAGCATCCTTTGTCCATTCCTTTGCGAAAATTTGTTTAAAAAGAGCTTCTTCATTAATTTGTTCTTGATCTAATTTAATAACCACTTTTCTTGTACCATCCGTCAATGTAAATTCTCCAGATTTACCACCACTTTTTTGGAAAAACCACCCAATAGCAATACCAATTACCAAACTAATAATTACTATGTAGAATACGTATTTACTTTTTATATTATCCATATAATATTATAATTTGAAAGATTAATTAAACATTAAGAAATTAGACTGTCGCTATTAATTTCTTCCCAATTTTAAGAATAGCCCCTCCTACTTTTTCAATATTTTTAACTAGTTTTATTTTTTTTAATTTATCATCTATATCTTCGTTAATTATTTTAAAAAACTCCTCTAGCTCTTCTCTATCTGTTTCTTTAGGAAATAATTTTTGAACTTCTTTAGAAGTTAAAATTGTTAGGCTTGAAATTTCATCAGCAAATTCCTCCTTCGTTTTTTCACTAGCTTTTTTTCCAATTTTAGTTTTTTTAGCCATTTTATTAATATTTAAAATTAGTATTAGTTTAACTATTCATTTTTTTTACTCATCTTACTTTTAACATTTTCTATTCTGTTTTTTATGGTGTCATCTAAAGTACTCATGGATAATCCAGGTTTCACAGAGCCTAAAAAAGAGTTAATAGATGTACGCTGAGAATCATTGAGCTTTTTAAGATTATCTAACCACCTTTCAACGGTTGTATGAGCATCAATAGCATTCTTATATTCTAATGCAATTGCAGTTTTTAAATTGAATCGAATCTTTTCAATTGGAGCTAACTCTTCTTGATATTCAGCCACTAAATCATTGTAAAGTTTTGGAAAATCTCTTTCAGAATCATAATCTCGCTCATTATATTCTTTGAATGCATCTATCCAATTAGAGCGGTAAACAGGACCATATTCGTTGAAAAAAAAGTTTTCAAAAACTAAGATTTTTTGATCTACAAATGCATCAACCATTGCTAAATGAGAAGATTGAAGATTTTCGATAATCTCAAACTCCTTTTGATGCGTTTTTATAACTTCGGGCGGCACCGCAGCACAATTATAAAATAATGGAAGTAAAAAGGCCAGAAATAATAATTTGAAATAACTTTTTTTCATATGTAAAAATTTTAATTATTAAAAAATTTAAGATAAAAATATAATTATCAATCACATACAGTGTATTTCCCCCTTTATCAAGGGGAAATTTCACTTATTTTTTAAAAAACAAAACCTAAAAAAGCCCTTTCACTTCAGTTTTAACAACTTTAGTAAAAAGGCTTTTAGAAGAAAAATAATTAATAATTGTTCTCTTTTATTTAATTCTTAAACTCATATCCACGTCCTGGTGTATACGGCATTCCAGATTTTACTAGTTTATCTTCTAGTTGTTTTATATCCACGTTATAAATAGTTTCTACTTGTTTTTTAAGGACGTCTATTTCAGTTTTGGCAATTGCATAACTATCCTGGTGTGTTTTTGTTGGTGTAGATGTGGTATACTTTTGCTCGTAACTAATAATTCCTATTCTGTTTGCCGGTGTTTGTGGTTGATCTACATCTAATTTAGATTTTATAGGATCTCCATATAAGGCTACATTAATAGCTTTCAATTTGTTTTCTATGGCTAAAACGGAGTTAGCATATGCTTCAAAAGGTTGTTCAGATCTAACAATAGCAGCTTTTATATAGGTTAGTTTTTGGTTCATTTCAGACATCATATTTTGTACATTTCCAAAATTGGCTTCCAATTGTGCAACTTCCTTTTGGAACGCTACTTTAGCAGCTCTGTCTTTAGCTGGCAAAACCGTATTATCCAACGCTTTTACATTAAAAGATACTGGATTTACCAAATTAGTTACCGTACCATTAGCGTACAATTGCATTTCTACAGTATACACTCCAGGTTGCGCCAACGTACCTTCATCTATAGTTTCCCAAGGATTGTAAAAAGATGATTTACTTAAATCTATTGGGTTTTGAAGCGTATATCTTAAATCCCAGTTAAAACGCTGCATTCCTTTTGCTGGTTTTTTATATTCCTTTTTTACAACCTTGCCGGCAGCATCTTTAATGGTAAATACCAATTCCGGTGCTTTTTCGTCTTTTTCAGCTTTGTATTGGTTATAATTTGGATAAGAAACGTCTTTTTTGGCCTTAATTAACTCCTTCTCTGCTTTTGAACGTTTGTCTTTTAAAGATTCGTAATCCTCGTTATAATAATACGTAATCATTGCTTCCGGACCTAAATTAGGTGCCGTAAAAAAGTTATCTCCCTGAAACGCTTTTCCCGGTAAACCCAATGGTTGACTTTTTTCCCAAGTTAAGGCATCTCTAATTGGGTAAATAATAGCATTTGCAGTAGGTTCAGCGTTTTTAAGAGTTCTTAATGCAGAATAATCATCCAGCACATAAAATCCTCTACCAAAGGTTCCCAGTACCAAATCGTTTTCACGTTCTTGTATGGCAATATCTCTAACTGCAATAGTTGGTAATCCTGCTTTTAAGGCTTTCCAGTTAGCTCCTTGGTCTGGTGAAAAGAAGGCTCCATATTCTGTACCGCAAAAAATTAAATCACTGTTTTTATGATCTTCTTCAATGGCATACACACTTCCTTTTACTGGCAAATTAGAACTGATGCTTCTCCAGCTTTTTCCTTTATCTGCAGATTTAAAAATATACGGTTTAAAATCTCCATATTTATGATGATTAAAAGCTACGTATAACACATTTACATCGTGTTTTGATAAGTACACACTATTTACATACGATTGATTTGGAGCACCTGGGATATTCGTAATTTTTCTCCAGGAAGTTCCTCCATTTTCAGAGATATGAACCAATCCGTCATCAGTTCCCACAGCAATTAGATTTTCATCAATTGGAGATTCAGACAATGCAACAATACTTCCATACAATGAAGTGGAACCATTTTTAGCAACAGCATCAATACTTACCACTCTATCATATACTTTTAGTTTATTTCTGTCTATTTGAGCCGATAAATCATCACTAATAACTTCCCAACTGTTTCCGTAATCATTAGAACGGAATACTTTGTTTGCAGCAAAATACAAACGTCCTGTTGCGTGTCTGCTCACTGCTAATGGCGAATCCCAATTAAAACGATACGCATTTTCATTTGCTCTTTCTTTAGGTTGAATTCCAACAATTTCACCACTTTTTCTATCGTAACGCACTAAAAATCCATATTGAGATTGTGCATATACAATATCCGGGTTATTTGGATCAATTTGAGATTCGAAACCATCACCTCCATTTGTTATAAACCAGTCAAAATTTGTAATTCCGTGATTTGTAAGCACTCTTGAAGGTCCGCCAATACTGAAGTTATCCTGTGTACCTCCATAAATATTGTAAAACGGATAATCGTTGTCAACAGCTACTTTGTAAAATTGTGTTACAGGAATATTTTCTTTGAAATCCCAGGTTTTTGCAGCATCAAAAGTTTCGTACATACCACCATCACAACCAACTAACCAATGTTTGTTGTTTTGTGGGTTGATCCACATACAGTGATTGTCCACATGTTTAAACACCTCTCCTACTTTTGAAAATGATTTTCCACCATCATGACTCACAGACATCCATGTATCCATTGAATACACCGTATTTTCATCTACGGGATCAGCTATAATTTCCTGATAATAATTACCACTTGTTACATGGCTTCCTCTTTTTTCCCAACTTGCACCACGATTTGTAGTAGCGTAAAAACCGCCTTTCCCTTCAGCAGCCTCTACAATTGCATATATTATTTCTGGATTTGCAGGTGAAATGGCCAAGCCAATTCTACCCAATTCGGTTGTTGGTAATCCTTTATTTATTTCGTTCCAGGTTTTTCCACCATCGGTACTTTTATGCATTCCAGAACCCGGTCCGCCACCAACATAGGTAAAAACGTGTCTTCTACGTTGAAAAGTTGACGCATACAACACATCTGGATTTCTAGGATCCATTACCACATCATTTACACCTGTATGTTCATCAACTGTAAGAACGGCTTCCCAGGTTTCTCCTCCGTTGGTTGTTTTATACAAACCTCTTTCACCACCTTTGCTCCATAACGGTCCAATTGCAGCAACAAAAACGATATTAGAATTTTCTGGATGGACTATAATTTTCCCAATATGTTCTGAAGTTTTTAACCCCATATTTTTCCAGCTAGCTCCGCCATCCAACGATTTATAAACTCCATCTCCATAATTAACGGAACGTTGGTTGTTATTTTCTCCAGTACCAACCCAAATTACGTTGGTATTGTTTGGATCCATTGTAATACAACCAATTGAATACGAACCTTCTCCGTCAAATATTGGCGTAAATTCAACTCCTGAGTTTACAGTTTTCCATACACCTCCTGCTGAAGATGCTACGTAATATTCGAATGGATTATTAGGATTTACAGCTACATCGGAAATTCTTCCAGAAGTTAAAGCGGGTCCAATACTTCGAAATTTTAAACCATCGGTTTTAATACTTTCCAGTGGCTGTTTTACTTCTTTTTTTGATTTTTGGGCTTGTGTAAATTGCAGACTTAAAAATACGAATGCAATAGCGATAAGGATAGATTTTTTCATTTAAAAAGAAACTTTTTATACAATTAAATGTATGGTTAATGAATATCTATCAAATATATAAAAGTTATTCTGAATTTAAATCCTTTAGTCTATAACAATAGTTGCAGTAGTTTTTTTGAAAAATGATTGCACCAATAATTAATATAACGCGTTTTAGTTTTTGGTTATTTATACGTGAAGCAGTGTCAGTTCGAGTGATTTTTGATAAAAAATTATACCGGCCTGCGGTAGGCAGGTCGAGAACAAGAGTATATGAATAAAATTTCTTTTCTCGATATTAATTTTAAGCCTAAAAAATCGAAAATTCACTCGAATTGATGAAATTTAATTAAAATGCACAACGGGTTCTGTTTCGTTTGAATTCTACGTTATTTATTAAGGTTTTTTAGATTTAAATACCAACAAAAAAGCTAAAACTATTAATTTAGATAATATAGTTTAAAACTCTAATTATCAGTATATTATTTTATAATTCAAATGAATTATTGACGTGTTTAAAATTTCAAATAAAAGATATTAATTCCTAAACACTAAAGCCGAATTTCTCTATAAATTACAGGTTATTTATTACTCTTAATTAATTTATTTTAATGATTGTAGTACACTTTTAATTGCACTTGCGGACGCAAGATTTGTGCTTTCACTCATGGTGGTTGCCATACCGCAAGCCACACCATATTTTAACATTTTATCAGCAGCATATCCTTGTTTAATACCAAAAATTAATCCTGCAACCATACTATCACCGGCACCAATGGTGCTTTTCACTTCAACTGTTGGTATTGATTGATAAATAACACCTTCTTTAGAAGCTAAAAAAGCTCCTTTTGCACCCAAAGAAACGGCTACATATTTTACACTTCCTGAAGTTACCAACTGCATAGCAAATTCTTCTTGCTCTTTATCTGTTAAAACTTCCTTTCCTGCTAACAATGCCAACTCTTTTTGATTCGGTTTTATCAAATAAACTGGCTGCTCTAAACCATTTACCAAAGCAGGACCCGATGTGTCTAAAATTATCTTAACCCTCTTATTATCAAGCGATTTAATAATTTTAGAATAAAAATCGACAGGCATTCCTTCTCCTAAACTACCACTTAATGCCAAAATATCATGTTCCTTCACTTTTTTATTAATTTCAGCAATAATTAAATCGAGTTCAGAAGTAGAAATCTTGCTTCCCGGCATTCCAAATCTATATTGAAGGTTTGTTTTTGTATCAATTATAGAAAAGTTTTCACGCGTGTTTTCCTCGGTAGCGATTGCAGTTATATGTACTTTTTCCTCTAATAATAGTTTTTCCAAATAGTTACCATAATCACCCCCAGAAGTAAAAACACAATCAGAATCAATGTTGAGTCTTGTTAAAATTCTTGAAATATTTATTCCTCCGCCACCAGCCTGGTATTTAATTGAGTGACATTTTAATTTTTGCTCAGCTACCAGTCCGTCTATTTTAGCACTTTTATCCAAAGCCGGATTCACGGTTAATGTAATTATATTCATCAAGTATTTTTAAAAATTAGCGTTGCAAATGTATTTAATAATATTGAATCAATAATGAGTTTGTGATTGCCCCTATTTTAAATAAGTTTAATTATATTTATTTAATATTTGAAAAACCTATAATTTAATTTCAACTCAACTAAATGCAAGGAAAAAAGTTTGGAACATTTGCAGGTGTTTTTACACCATCTATCTTAACTATTTTGGGAGTAATAATGTATATGCGTTTAGGCTGGGTAGTTGGAAATGCTGGGCTTATTGGTGCTATAATGATTATTGTTTTAGCACATGTAATTGCCATTTCAACTGGTCTAAGTGTTTCTTCAGTTGCAACAGATAAAAAAATTGGTGCTGGTGGGGTTTATTACATTCTTTCCAGAAGTATGGGAATTCCAATTGGTGGTTCAATAGGGATTGCACTTTATATTGGTACTGCATTATCTATAGCATTGTATTTAATTGGTTTTGCTGAAAGTTTTAATGGCTATTTTGGATTTGGATTAACTATTAACGACATAAGATTAACAGGAACTATAGCTCTTTTAACACTTACCTGTTTGGCTTTAATTAGTACTTCTGTAGCTATAAAAGCACAGTTTTTTATTTTAGCAGCCATTATTATATCAATAGTAGCCATCTTTTTTGGAAACTCGAATTTTCAACCAGAAACGATTCAACTTTTTTCTTCGGTAGATGCTGTTCCTTTGGAAGTTGTTTTCGCTATATTTTTCCCTGCCGTTACTGGTTTTACTGCGGGTATTGCAATGAGCGGTGATTTAAAAGATCCAAAAGAATCAATTCCAAAAGGTACTCTATTAGCAATAGGAACTGGACTTATTATTTATATAGGAGTTGCTGTTTTCTTAGCTTTTAATGTGAGTTCTGAAGTTTTAAGAACTGATTATAATATTTTAATGAAAATTGCACTATTTGCTCCTGCTGTTCTTGCAGGAATATGGGGAGCTACACTTTCTTCTGCTTTAGGAGGAATTCTTGGAGGTCCCAGAATTTTACAAGCAATGTCCATTGATAACGTAACTCCTAAGATTTTTAGAAAAGGAAGAGGAAAAAACAACGAACCCGTTAATGCTTTATTTTTAGTTTTTGTAATTGCTGAAGCTGGTATTTTAGTGGGTGAATTAGATGTAATTGCGCGTGTAGTTTCAATGTTTTATCTAACCGCTTATGGCTTTATCAATATTTCCTATTTTTTAGAAAGCTGGGCGAATCCAGATTTTCAACCATCTTTTAAAATTAAAAGTTGGATAGGTTTACTTGGTTTTATGGCCTGTTTTGCTGTTATGTTTAAGTTGGATATGTTAGCAATGCTTGGTGCTTTTGCGATTATTGCAGGCTTGTATATTTGGCTTCAACGCAAGGAAGTTAGGCTGCAATCCAATGATGTTTGGCAAAGTGTATGGGAAAATGTTGTAAATAAAGGCTTAAAAAAAATTGACGCTAATATTGATGAAAATTTAAATTGGAATCCTAATATAATTTTATTTAGTGGAGAAAGTAAACATCAATCTTATTTATTGGAATTAGGAAAAACAGTATCCGGAAGAACTGGTATTGTTACAAATTTTAAACTGATTTTAGATAAAAAAAATAACAAACCATTAAAGAAAGTAGATCAAATTGTTAGAGATGATACTTTTGCTGAATTAGGAATTTTTGCAAGACAGGTTAAAGTTGACAATATATACAACGGAATTACAAATATTGCTACAACCTACGGTTTTTCTGGAGTTGAACCAAATACGATAATGATGGGTTGGCCAAAAGGATTGGAAAATTCAACAGAATATTCTAAAATGACGGAAACATTACTTCATTTAGATTATAATTTACTGTATCTGGATTTTGACAGAAAAAAGAAATTTGGGAAGTACCAAACAGTTGATTTCTGGTGGCGAGAAACAGATAGTAAAAATGCCGAAATGATGTTGAATATTGCTCGTTTTATAATTGCTTCACCAAACTGGAACAAAACTAAAATTAGAGTCCTATTTGTAAATAATAACAATGTGAATCAAGAAATTATAAGTTCCAAAATTCGTGAACTGGTTGAAGACTTAAGGGTACTGGTTGACATTGAAATCATTAATAATGCCGTTGAACAGAAACCTTTTTATACTATTATTGAAGAATATTCTGAAAAAACAGATTTAACCGTAGTTGGAATCCCAAACTATAAAATTGAAAAACAAGCTGAATTTGTATTAAAAACAAACCATTTATTTGAAACCATAGGTTCTACATTATTAGTGAAAGCGGCTAATAATTTTAACGTATTGGACTTGGATTTTATTGAGATTAAATAGCTTTTAACTTCAGGAATTTAATAAAGAATTATAAACTAAATTACTCAACTTTATATAATAATTAGTTAATATAAATGGCTATTTCTACAAACTTATGGATTTAATTATTTCGAAATTAATACCCTTACTAATCATCTTACTTATTGGGGTTTTACTACAAAAATCAAAAGACATCACTCCCAAAGTAATAAATGGATTGAAATTTATCATCTTAAAAATTTCATTGCCGGCAGTTTTATTTTTTGCTTTTAGCAATGTTACGCTCGAGGTTCGATATTCTTTATTGTTTATCCTGATATTTTTATTTTGTTGTTTCCTCTATTTAATTGGATATTTTTTAAAACCGAAGCTTAAATACGAATATACTGCTGAATATTTTACTGGTTTTGAATTTGGAATGTTGGGAGTTGCCTTATTTTCCTCTATTTGGGGAGTTGAAAATTTACCTATAATTGCCTTAGTTGCACTGGGACATGAAGTATTTATTTGGTTTGTTTATGCGCCTCTGTTGCAATACAAAAGTTCACATGAAGTTCATATGCTTCAAAGTTTTATTTCCTTTTTAAAATCGCCTATAATTATTTCGATTTTTGCGGGTATCATTGTAAATATTTTAGATTTATATCCGCTAATTAATAGTTCGGTTTTAGGTGGAAGCATTTTTAACACCTTAAATATACTCTCAGTTATTACGGTTCCTTTAATTTTAATTGTTGTTGGATATTCAATTCGGTTAAAAGAAACCAATTGGTTAGCATCGGTTAAACTGGTTGCTATTCGGTTTTTAACTGTAATGGTAGTGGGAATTGGAACCTATTATCTAATTCTGCTGTTGGTTGGAGAGATTGATGAATTGTTTTTAAAAGCGTTTTTCGCATTTATATTGCTACCACCTCCATTTATCCTTCCAATTATGATGAAAAAGGATAGTGATGAAATTCTATTCTTTAGCAACACAATTATCATCTATACCTTATGGTCATTTATTTGTTTTGTAGGTTTAATGCTATTGTAAGCTTGTAGTAATTAAGCGCTTTTTCGAGCTTTGTACACTACATTTAATATCAACGCCCCTATAATTAATGCAATACCTAATAAACTCCAAAAGGAATAAATTTCATTAAACAATAACAATCCTAACAGCACTGTGAAAATTACTTCAACATATTTAACCGGCGCAACCTGATTAGTTTTACCAGTTTGGAATGCTTTTGTCATATAAACCTGTCCAAAATATCCAAAAACACCTAAACTAAATAGTAAAAGCCATTCCATACCTTTAGGATTTACCCAATTATTGATAGATAAAATTCCACCAGTTAAAGTTGCAATAACCATAAAATAATTAACCACAACAACAGGATGATCTCCTTTTCCAATTTTACTAATAATTATATACACCAAACCACTTGTAACAGAGGCTAACAGCACAAGTATAAGGCCGTATGTATTTAGTTCGGTATCCAATCCTTTTAATATGAGCACTCCTAAAAATGCCATTATAAAAAACAGCCATTGCAAAGGCCATATTTTTTCTTTCATAAAAATAACTGCAAAAATTCCAGCAAAAATTGGAGCTAAATACCTTAATGATACAGCGGTTCCAATTGACAAGTATTTAGTAGACATAAAAAAAAGGGTCATAGAAGTTACACCTACCAATCCTCTAATAACTAGTAGCTTTTTATTGTTACCAAGTAGTGGAATTTTGTTTTTTAAAAGAAAACCAAACGTAAAAAATAACGAACTTGCAGATCTAAAAAATACAATTTGATAGGCACTCACATGCTCTAAATATTTCACGGTAACATTCATACAAGCAAATGCTAAAGTACTGATAAGCATATATTTTATAGCTTTTTTAACAGCCATTGTATTGGAAGTATAAAGTTGTTAGTTACTGGTTTATTTTTTTAAGAAGAAAAATTTTACAGTTCTTTTGTATTAATTTCAAACCTAAAAAGAAAGTTCGAAAGTAATAATATTATGAATTAAATTAATAGAAATAGTAATTTTTTTACCAACTAATTGGCTTGTAATCTTTTAGAAATCTTCCACACCAATGTTTCCCTGTATTTATACCATCAAATAACGGATCCATTACACGTGCTGCACCATCTACAATATCTAAAGGTGGTTGAAAATCGAACTTTTTTTGTTTTTTGGTAGCCAATTCAATTGGATCTTCATCAGTAACCCAACCCGTATCTACAGCATTCATAAAGATTCCATCTTTTGCCAGGGTGCCAGATGAAGTATGGGTTAACATGTTTAAAGCTGCCTTTGCCATATTCGTATGCGGATGTCTGTCTTCCTTAAAAAGTGGATAAAACTTCCCTTCCATTGCCGAAACATTGATAATATGTTTTTGACCGGTATTGTCTTTTTTCATGACTTCAGAAAGTCGATTGCACAATACAAAAGGAGCCACAGAATTCACCAATTGAACTTCTATCATTTCTGTAGTTTCAATTTCACCTAATTTTAAACGCCAGCTATTTACTTTTCTTAAATCTACTTGTTGTAAATCGGCATCTAATTTTCCTTCTGGAAATACTTCTTTAGCAACCAATGTATTATCAAAACTATAAGGTATTTGCGATAATTTTGCAGAAGCTCTTAATCCAATTCCGGGTTCAGGTCCGTGCCAGGTAACCGGCATATTTTTAGTTGAAGAAGCGCCTGTTGTTAAGCTTTTTAATTCCTCTAAACAACCAGTATGATCAACTAGCAAGTCTTGTGCAAATTTTGGAAGCGTAGTTATTGGTGCTTCTTCGTTTGCCATTAAATGTTGATAGAATCCAGCTGGTCTTCTTACCGTTTGAGCTGCATTATTAATTAAAATATCTAAGCGTTTGTATTTCTGCTCTATAAAATTGCAAAATATTTCCACACTTGGAATATGTCTTAAATCGAGACCGTGAATTTTTAAATTATGTCCCCATTCTTTAAAATCTGCTTCTTTTGAAAAACGCAAAGCAGAATCTACTGGAAATCTTGTAGTTGCTATAACTGTTGCTCCGCTACGTAAAAGCATTAGTGTGATATGGTATCCAATTTTTAGTCTAGAGCCCGTTATTACTGCTATTTGACCTTTTACATTGGCAGTTTGAAATCGTTTGGCATAATTAAAATCACCACATTCGGTACACATGGTATCATAAAAGTGATGTATTTTTTTAAACGATGTTTTACAAACATAACAGTTTTTAGGAGTTTCAAATTCTAATTGTTCTTTACTTTCTAAATCAGCCGCTACTAATAATTTAGGAGCAACAAAAACAACATCTTCGCGAGCTGTTCTTATTCCTGTTTCTTTACGGGCAGTTTTTTCTTTAGCTTCTAATTTACGTTTTGCAGCTTTTTTTCCGTCTTTTTTTCTTCTCGAAAACTCATCTCGGCTTGGTCTGGAAAACATACCAGCAACTTTAATTAATTCTGTACGTTGCTCTTTTTCAATATCAAAAATTTGACTTGTATCACCAACCAATTGGGATAACACAGCAATACATTTTGTTATTTCTTCGGAAGTAATTCCTTTTTCTACATTTGTTTTTTCTTTCTCCGTCATAAAAAAAAAGTGCATCAAATTACTGAAGCACCTTTTGCAAATATAGGTTTTAAAAAGATACTATTAATTTGTGATTGTATATGCGAATGAAACGTAGAGGAATGAAGCAATCCGTTTATCAAATTGGATTCCTGCCTTCGCAGGAATGATAAGGTTAGACATAATATATAACAAAAAACTCACTTTACGCTGTCATACCTGCGCAGGCAGGTATCCACACACTGTTAATAAAGATTACAATTGGTTTGAGTTTGACAAGGTTCAACATAATAAAACTAATCACTTAAAATATCATCATACCAATCTTTTGAAAGATCTAACCATTTTTTATTTTCTTCTTCAATGAGCTTAATTTTCCAATCTCGTTTCCACTTCTTTAAATTCTTTTCTCTTTTTATTGCCTCATTAACATCTTGAAAAGTTTCGAAATACATCAATTTATGAACTCCATATTTTTCTGTGAACCCTTTTTTAACCCCTTGCCTATGCTCTAAAACTCTTTTTGTAAATTATTTGTAATTCCTATATATAATGTGCCTCTAATTTGACTTGCTAAAATATATACATAATATTGATGTATGGATTTCATTTTATTAGGGTGATTATAGGTTTCTATTTTGTTTGGGTTTATTTATCAAAACGCATAATGGATTCCTGCGTACGCAGGAATGACATGGTTTGAGATAAATAATAACAAATTATTTCACTTTACGCTGTCATACCTACGAAGGCAGTTATCAAATCGTTATTATTAAAATTTCCTTATGGTATAAATTTACTACTCAAAACGTGTAATGGATTCCTGCCTACGCAGGAATGACAATAAAACATTAACATTTAATTAAATGTACTAACTAATGATGCTTCGACAGGCTCAGCAAGACATTTAAAATTACTCAACTATTAAACAATAGTTACCCTTACTTTTTTCTTTTTAAGTCGCGTATTATTTAATTTTTCGACAAGACTTTCTGCAATAGTAACAGGGACAGCAACAAACGTACAATCTCTTTTTAATTCAATAACTCCTAATTGATCTTGATTTAGGTTTCCTTGCTTAAAAAACAAACCTGCAATATCTCCTTTTGAAATTTTATCTTTTCTTCCGCCAGAAATAAACAAAGTTTGCCAGTATTGTGGTTTTCTCTTGGTTTTATCTGTAATTTTTTCAACTGATGCATTTTTAATAAAATCGGGTAAATTTTCTTTATCCCATTTTAAAACATAAGCAGTTCCTTTTGCATTTACTCTGGCAGTTCTTCCATTTCTATGTGTAAATTCGTGCGCATGCATTGGAAGCTCATAATGAATGATATATTTCATTTCTGGTATATCAAGTCCTCTTGCCGCTAAATCTGTTGCCACAATTACCTGATAGGTTCCGTTTCTTAATTTTATTAAGGAACGTTCTCTATCTATTTGTTCCATGTCGCCATAAAAACAACCATGACTAATCCTGTTTTTATTTAGAAAATCACTTACATCCTCAATACTGTCCTTTAAATTACAAAAAATAATTCCTGGTTCGTTACCTAAAAAATTAAGTAAATCAACCAATGTGTTCAGTTTGTTTTTTGAAGGTGATATTACCGTTTTAACTGTTAATTTAGAAAGTCCATCTTTTAAATAATTAATTGTGGTTGGATTGTCTAACCTCACATATTTTGGAATTGTAATACCTTGGGTGGCAGAAGTTAAAATACGTTTATTTATAGAAGGCATTGTATTGATAATATGACTCATTTCAGTTTCAAAACCAATTTCGAGCATTTTATCAAACTCATCTAAAACCAATGTTTTAATATACTCTTTTGAAAATCGGTCATTATTAAAATGGTCTGAAATTCTTCCTGGAGTTCCAATTAAAATTGCAGGAATATGTTTCAATTCAATTTTATCTTTAGCCATTGATCTACCACCATAAACCGCATTTACTTTATAGCCAGATCCCATATTTCTAACCACCTGTTCAATCTGTATTGCCAACTCTCTTGAAGGAGCTAAAATCAACGCTTGAACTTCATGTAAATTTGGATCTAAACTTTCTATAATTGGCAGTAAAAAAGCCAATGTTTTACCAGTTCCAGTTGGAGAAAGTAATATTGTATTTGTAGTTGTTTCAATTACAGAAATCGCTTCTTCTTGCATTGGATTCAACTCAGTAATATTCAATTTTACTAGAATATCCTGTTGTTCCTTAATGTTATTTGCCATAATTATAAACTACTTTTTTTTATTTTTAGTTGCTTCAGTTTTTGAAGCGGGTGTTGAATGCTGTGAAATATAATTTGAAACCAATTTATCAACCAATTCTTCTTTTGTAAGGTGATGAAAAATAGCTTTAATTTCTCCTTTTAGACTTTCAGAAATATTTCTATTTGGTTTTGTTTTAAAAATTTTCTTTGCCCACAAAAGCATATTATTTTCTTCAATACTTTGAGCATCCGCTTTTTTGAATTCTTTAAAAGAAATTCCTAATTCTGATTCAAAATCAGCTAAGTCATCTACTTCTTCTTGTTGTAAAATAGTTAAAGAAAGTCCGTTTGCCCCTGCTCTAGCAGTTCTTCCACTTCTATGCACATACGTATCCGGAACATCTGGTAAATGGTAATTTACAACATATGAAATTTCTTTTACATCAATACCTCTTGCTGCTAAATCTGTAGCAACTAATATATTAATATGTCCTTCTCTAAATTGCCCCATAATTCGATCACGAATTGGTTGTGACAAACTTCCGTGTATTGCACCAGAAGAGAATTTGTTAATTGCTAAGTTTTTTGCTAATTTATTAACAGCTGCCTTAGTTTTACAAAAAATAATACCTCTTTCCCCTTCTTTTGAATTTAAAAAATGCATTAAAACATCTAATTTTTCAATAGGTTCAACAACAACATATTGATGATCTATTCCCTGATGTCCAACCGTTTCCATATCAGCAATTACCTGAATTACATGTTTAGACATATAATTTTGAATCAATTGCTTAATAGTTCCAGGCATTGTTGCAGTAAACAAAAATGTTCTTCTGGATTTAGGTAGTTCTTTTACTATTTCATCCAAACCTTCTTTTAATGAAGTTACCATTTCATCAGCTTCATCCAACACCAAATAGTTTGCATTTTTAATGTTTATAGCATCACGCTTTATCAAATCTATTAAACGCCCTGGAGTTGCAACTACAATATGAGTATCACTTTTTAAAAGCTCTATTTGAGGTTTAATAGGTGTTCCACCACAAATTGAAGCAATTGAAATATTTGGTAAATTACTTGAAAATGATACTAAATTAGAATAAATCTGTTGTCCTAACTCTCTTGTTGGAGCTATTATAACAGCCTGTATTGCTGTGTTTTCTTCATCTATTAATTGCAATAATGGCAAACCAAAAGCAGCAGTTTTTCCTGTTCCTGTTTTTGCCAATCCAACAAAATCATCCTTTTTATTTAATAAAACAGGGATGGTTTTTTCTTGAATTTCTGTTGGTTTACTTATGTTTAAAGTTGCTAAACTTGTTTGAATTGCATCTATAATTCCTAAATCGGAAAACTGATTTGACATAAAAAATATTTTTTGCAAAGATAGTTACTCTTTTAAAGCAAATAACATGAAGTTTAGAATTGCTTTTTATTTTGATTTTTTACTTCTAAACCTTGAGTACATAGTTAGTTTTTTCTTGGTATTTATAAAATAAACACCTGTTAACAATACAATAGCAGCAATTATAGATTGTTGTGTTATTTGTTCATTTAAAAAATACCACCCTAAAATTAAAGCAATAATAGGATTTACATATGTTGTAGTAGCTACTTTTTCAGGAGAAACGGTTCTTAGCAAATAGTTAAATGCAGTAAAAGCTACAATTCCTCCAAAAATAACCAAACCTATCATTGAAAATATTACTGGATTACTCCATTCTGAAAGTGGTACCCATTCTTCTCTAAATAATAAACTTGCAATTATTAATGTAATCCCGCCAGTAATCATTTGATAACCAGTATTTACAAAAAAGTTTGATGGTAAATCTGCTTTAGCCACAAACAAACTTCCATAGGCCCAACTTAATATACATAAAAAGATCATGATCATTCCTAAACCACTTCCTTCCTGATTTATAATATGTTGTTGGCTTACCAATAAGTAGATTCCAATAAAGCCCAAAACAACACCAATTAAAGACATTGACTGTATCTTTTTTCCTTCCAAAAAAAACATTAATAGAATTACAATTAAAGGTTGAGCTGAAACTTCTAAAGCAGCAAAACCACTATCAACATATCTTAAAGCCCAAACTATTACGCCATTTCCAAAAGATAAAAACAAAAACCCTGTAATTGTACAGTTTAAAAATTGCTTTTTTGTTATTGAAATTTTGTATTTTAATAATTTCGCTATAATAAAAATAAGAACTCCGGCAGTTATAAATCGAAACCCTGCCAACATAAATGGAGGCAATTCTGTTACTGCAATTTTATTTAATAAATAAGTTGAACCCCAAATAACATAAATAGAGAAAAACGCTAAAATGATAAGAGCTTTACTGTTATTTTTCATCTATAAGTTTAATTTTATAAAGTTGGTTTAATGGGATCAATATTAAGAAAAATACATTGATTCCTTTAATAAATTTAATTATAAATTTTATCTAATAAATGTAACTATGAAATTAAAGCTGCCTTAAAAGTAAAACTCCAGTCATATTGAGTTTGTCAAAATATATTAACTCATTTTTAATTAATATAAACTTCGACAGGCTCAGTTTGACAAAACAGGTTTTAATAACTTTCCAGACAGCCTTAATACAGATTTATCAATAAGAAATTCAGTTTTTTAAACTGAAATTAATTTTTACTTAATTCATTAATTTTAACTTTTGGACTTAATAAATCTGATGTTGTTTCAATAATTTTACTTTTAAGTGTAATGCTTGCATTAAGTTTTATATCTAAAGAACTTTTTCCAATTAAAAATTCATAAGCTCCTTCATCAAGTTTCCACGAAAGTGAGTTTGTATTATAATAGCCAAGATGCTTCACATTTAAATTAATTTTAACTGTTTCTGATTCTCCAACATTTAACAATTTAGTTTTAGCAAAACCTTTTAATTCCTTTGCCGGTTTTTCAATTGTTCCTTCTGGGCTTTTAACATAAACTTGCACCACTTCTTTTCCTGCAGTTTTACCAGTATTTTTAACCGTACATAATATTGTAATTTCATCTTCAACTTTCGTTATATCTAGTTTTGAATACTCAAATTGAGTATAAGAAAGTCCGAAACCAAACGGATAAGATGTTTTTACATTAAATGTATCAAAATAACGATAACCAACATAAATACCTTCTTCATAAATTTCTTTTGCTGGCAATGCAGCTAAAGGTTTAGTTGGTTTAGGAGCCGTTGGATCCAGAACTTTTCCTGGAAAATTTTTGGTTGAAGGAACATCATTTAATGCGATTGGAAATGTAACAGTTAATTTTCCAGAAGGATTTGTTTTACCAGAAATAATATCTCCAATAGCATTTCCGCCTTCCTGACCTGGTTGCCATGCTAATAATATTGCATCAGGATATTGTTTCCAACTTTCAGTTTCTATAACTCCTCCAATGTTTAAAACAACAATACATTTTTTGTTTTGAGCTTGAAAAGCAGCACTAATATTTTTAATTAATTCTAATTCATTCACAGTTAAATTAAAATCACCATCTATTATTCTATCTTGAAACTCTCCAGAAGTTCTTCCTAATGTAAAAACAGCAACATCATTTGTTTTTGCAAGTTCCTTTAGTCTTTCTTTAGACCATAGTATATCTTCAACTAAAATGTCTTTTTCAAAGAATATTTTTTTGGGTGGAATTTTTGCTTTTTCCACTTTAATATAAGCTTCATAGTTAGCAACCAAACCTTTATCAAGAGTATACCCCGCATTTTTTAAGCCTTCTTTAATTGAAACCATATACGCTTTATTTACATCACCACTTCCTGTACCTCCTGAAATAGTTTCAAATGAAGTAACACCAAATAAAGCTATTTTTTCTTTCGTAGCAATTGGTAAAGTAGTATTATTTTTTAATAATATCATTCCTTCAGCAGCTGCTTTGCGAGCGATTTTTTTATGCGCTTCCAAATCGGGTTTACCAGTTGGTTTATAGTTTTTAAATGAATAGGTTTTAAAATATTGTTTTAAAATATATTTTATGTTTCTATCCAAAATTTCTTCTTTTAGAGCTCCATTTTTTACTGCATCCAATAAACTTTTTGCTTGTTCATTAGTTCCAGGCATTAATAAATCGTTTCCTGCCTTAATTTGTGCAACAGCATCTTTTCCTGCAAACCAATCGGTCATTACAAAACCTTCATATTTCCACTCACCTCTTAAAATTTGAGTTAATAATTCTTCACTTTCTGAAGTATAAACTCCATTTATTTTATTGTATGAAGACATTACAGCCCAAGGATTACTTTCTTCAATAGCAATTTCAAATCCTTTTAAGTAAATTTCTCTTAAAGCTCTCTGACTTAAAACTGTATTTAATTGCATTCTATTGGTTTCAGAATTATTTGCAACAAAATGCTTGATAGTTGCTCCAATACCTTCTGATTGAACTCCGTTTACAAATCCTGCCGTTATTTTACCTCCCAAAACAGGATCTTCAGAATAATATTCGAAATTTCTTCCACCTAAAGGGTTGCGGTGGATATTTAATGCAGGAGCTAATAAAAAATCTACTCCATACGCTTTACCTTCTCTCCCAAAAGCTGCACCAACTTCTTTGGCTAAATTTACATTCCAAGACGAAGAAATACTTGTTCCAATTGGAAATGCCGTTGCATAAAAAGTTTGATTAGGCTCCTCTTTTCTTTCAGGGCTAATTCTAATTCCCGCAGGTCCATCAGCAAAAACTACTGCCGGAAATCCTAATTTTTTACTGGTATAACTTGTTCCTGCCGCACCTGGTACTTTATCTTGTGTAATACCTACAACAGCTTGTGGAGCGTCACTTTCATCTGAAAATCCCGGAATATCCATTCCGGTTCCAATTGATAAATAAACTTTTTCGTCTACAGTAAGTTGATCTATAATTTCATTTAATTTATCATCTGAAATTTGTGCACTAACTTGAAATGTAAATGCAACAAATAGACATAATGCGAGATTTTTCATTCTAATTAATTTTAATTGTTTCTCAAATTTCTTAATTAATTATCTAATCTCAATTGACATTTATCAAAAAAGCATTTAAACTTTAGCTCTAATTCTACTAAGTGTTTCTTGGGTAATTCCTAAAAAAGTAGCAAGGTGATGTAAAGGAACTTTATTTAATATTCCTGGTTGCTCATTTAATAAATTTTGGTAACGATCTTTTGCTGTTTCAAATTGAATGGATTCCATCCGCTGTTGCGAAAATATTAATGAGCCCGAAAAAAGCTCAATAAGTAAATTAGCAATTTCGAGATTGGTTTTTCTAAATTTTTCCAATCCAGCTTTTGAAAGAAAAATTATTTCTGAATCTTCTAATGTTTCAATTACTAAATTACTTTCTGTTTCATTAAAATAACTTGCGATAGAGAAAAAAAAGCTCTTTTCCTTAGAAAACCATTCGGTTATATTCTTTCCGTTTTTATAATAAAAAATGCGTACAAATCCTTTATTTACAAAGTATATATGTTTACAAACATCGCCTTGTTTTAAAATATAATCTCCGGCATTTATTTTTTTAACAAAAATATGCTCGAGCAACAAATTTTTACTCTCAATACTTAGTGGACTTAATTCGTTTAATCTGTTTAAATATTCAGTTAACATATTTTTTTAATATCAACAAAATTGCTTTTTAAGTAAAACATCTTTAAAGATTTAATTACTTTTAACTTTGTTTAATTGTTCAATAATTTTATTAATAATATTTTCTTTTTTAAATGGTTTACTAATAAAATCATCACATCCAGATTCTAACGCTTTATTTTTGTCCATTTCTGTTGAATAGGCAGTTTGAGCAATTATTGGTAAACTGGGTGAAAATTCTTTTATAAGTTTTGTGGCTTCATAACCATTTAATAAAGGCATTTTAATATCCATTAGTACAATGTTAATTTCTTGATTGGATTTACATAATTCTACTACTTCCATACCATTTTCCGCTCTCAAAAGGTTAATATTTGTTTCTGAAAACAATTCTTCTATTAACATGAAATTAAAATCCTCATCTTCAGCAACTAACATTGTTATTGAATCATTAAAGTCAAAGTTTAATTTAGGCCTGTCTTTAAATACCGATATAATTGGTTTAACTTTATTTTTATGTGGAATCGTAAAAAAGAACTTTGAGCCTTTTCCTAGTTCCGAATTTACCCAAATTTTACCACCAAGTAACTCAACATATGCTTTTGAAATTGATAATCCAAGTCCAGATCCACCAAGCATTGGACCATCACTGTTTTCAACCTGACGAAAACGATTAAAAATTTCATCTAACATATTTGAAGCAATTCCAATACCTGAATCTTCAACAAAAAATTCTATCTCACTTTCTTTTATTATATATCCAAAATTCACAAATCCTTTTACTGTATATTTTAAAGAATTTCCAATAAGATTGTTTAATACCTGAATAAATTTAGTTTTATCGGTTTCTATGTGAATTCCTTCTTGTGAAAATGGTGTAAAATTAAGTTCAACATTTCCTTTGTTTTTAGATTTCAATAAAAAGTTTTCGAGAATTACCTGCAATGTTTCATTAAGGTTAATTTCTTTTAATACTGTTTTTTCTTGCTTTGCCTCAATGGTAGCAATACTTACAATATCTGTAATAATAGATAGTAATTGATCGCTACTTTCGTTGATAATATCAATAAAATGACTCCTCTTTTTTTGAGGTAAATTCGGATCCTTCATAAGTTGTGAAAAACCAACAATAGCATTCATTGGGGTACGTATTTCATGAGAAATATTATGTAAAAATGCCGTTTTTAAATTATCACTTTCTTCAGCCTTATTTTTGGCAACGATCAACTCTTCTACCATTTTTTTCTTTTCGGTAATATCTCTAATTACACCATCAACATGATGAGGTTCCCCAAATTTATTTAGTATAACATTAGAATTAACTGAAATAAATTTAACTAAACCCTCTTTTGTTTTTAATTTTACTTCATAATTTTTCAACTCCCCTTTTTCTATTGTCTCTTTAATTAATTTATTTCTATCTGCTGGATTGTAATAAAGAATCTCCAAAGTTCCATCTATAAATTCCTCTCTAGAATAACCAGATAAGCTTTCAATTGAAGGACTTATATCAATAATCTTCCAATTTAAATCAGTTTGAAAAAAGACATCTTTTACGTTTTCAAAAATTGCACGGTATTTTTTTTCACTAACACGTAATTTTTTTTCTGAACGTTTTTGCTCTGTTATATCCTGACTTACACCAATTGATCTAATACTTTTGCCTTCTTTATCCTTTTCAACACGTACATTTACGTTCATTATTCTCTCATCTCCATCAATACAAATTATACGATGGTACAATTCTGAAAAATAATTAGGGTCTTCTGTTTCAATAATTTTTTTAATTTCCTCACTTACAACTTGTACATCATCTGGATGTAGAAATCTTTCTGCATATCTTTTGGATGACATCGTATAACCACCTTCTATTTCTGCCGTAGTTTTAAATAAACCATAAAATTGATCATTAAAAGTAAATTTATCTAATTCTATATCATATTCCCAAGCGCATAATTTAGATATTTTTAAAGCGTCTTTCAATAAAGTTTGACTTTCCCTTAATTGGTTTTCAGCTATTTTACGTTCTGTAATATCTGTAACAATTCCATCTAAAAGCACCATAACTCCTTTAGAATCAAGAGTTGGTTTCATTTTAGCATCTATCCATCTAATTCCCCCATCTTTTCGCTTAATTCTTACCTGATGCTGAAGACTTTTTCCTGCTAAAATTATTGGGTAACCGCTATCCACAATTGGTCTGTCTTCAGGTAAAATTAGTTCATACCAAAATTGTGCGTTGTTCATAAAATCTTGAGGGGGATACCCAAATACAGCCTCATGACCTACAGAGGCTTGCAACATTTTATTATTTAAAGTGTCCATAGAAAAGATAGCAACATCTAAATTGTTATAGATACTTTTTAGGGCATTATCAGTTTGTATTAGTTGTTCCTCTTCTTTTTTACGCTTTGTAATATCTGTTATAAATCCATGCCAAATAATACTTCCATCTTTTTCTAATTGAGGAGTAGAATAACCTTCAATCCAAACCTCTCCTTTTTGTGGGTGCGTATATCGAAATTCTTTTCTCCAGGGAGTCATATTTTTGGCAGATATGTCAATTGACTCATTAACCCCCTCTATATCTTCTTCATGAATTAAGGAAAATATATTTGACACATTTTCTCCTTTTATTTCCTCAAATTTAAAGCCGTAAACATCTTCTATAGCTGCACTGGCATAAGGCATTTCTATTTTGCCATTTGGGCGTAAGCGCAATGAGCATATTAAGCCAGAAATTGTAGTTGCTATTTTTAAGAGTTTATTTTGTTCTTCCTTTAATTTTTGATTTGTTTTTCTTTTTTCTGTAATATCACTATAATTGGCAACTATTGCTTTTATATTTTCATCTTCCAATAAATTTACAACAACTCCTTCTATCCAAATCCAATTTCCGTTTTTATGTAATATTCTATTTGTTTTTTTTATTGGAACTCCTGGGTTTTTTAAAATTTTTGAAATTGCTTTTTTTGTAGGATCCTGATCGTCTGGATGCGTTAAAGTTAGTGGAGAATGCTTTTGTAATTCTTTTAACGTATATCCTGTTGTAATTTCAACTGATGGACTGATGTATAGAAATTTTCCCTGAGCATCAGTAACCATAACCAGATCATTAATATTTTCAACCAATGATTGAAATTGTTTTTCACTTTTATTTAAATTTTCTATAGCTTTTTGACGAATTGAAATATCTTCACCTATACTTGCAATCCCTATAACTTCGTCTCTATCATTTTTAAGTAAAGAATTATTCCAAAAAACAGTTCTTTTTTCACCAAATTTTGTGATTATAGGGTTTTCATAATGGTCAATAATTTTTTTAAATTTCATTGCATTAAAAAAAATTTCTTTGCTTTTTTGATTTTCAATTGGAATCATTTTATCAAACCAATTCTTTCCAATTATTTCCTTAGGTATATAACCAGTTAATTTATAAAAGCTAGAATTACAATAGGTTATCTTCCCCGTTGTGTCTAAAAAAACAGCAATTAAGTTTAAATTATTTAATAATTTTCTATAACTATTTTCTCTAGATTTATTGGTATTTGAAGTTAACCTTTGTTTAATATTTTTAAAATTAAACATGGTTAATATTCTTTGGGGCATTTTCTTAAATATACTCATAGCAGTAAGTAAATTTTATTAAGTTTTAGGGGTCTAAAAAATCAAATATAATAAATTGATTTGATTTTTATTAAATTTACTCATAAATTAAGTCACTTCAAAATTATATTAAAAAAAGGTAGAATAATCTTGTAAATAGCTCATTTTCAAAATTTAAATTAATTTTAAATACTCTATTTAATCAGCTTACATAAAAACTTATTAAAACTTCAATTTGAAATAACATAATAATTACAATTTTAAAGGATTTTATATTTTGACCTAAATCCATAATTATTTTATAAAAAAAGTAAACACTTTTAAAAACTGTTTTTGCAGAAATTAAATAAAATTGAACATAAACTTACTCTAATTATCTAATTGAGGGTTTTTGGCTTTTAATGAACCTATTATTAAAAATAGTAAAAAACCCAATGTTACATAACTTATATAACTATAAGAACCCAATTTTGTAAAACAATAACTAAATAAGCTAGGGGCTACAGCACTAGCTATTACTAAAAAACTCATTACTTTCCCTGTAATTGCACCTAAATATTTTCTGCCATAATATCGTGGCCAGGTAACTGCATTTACAACCGAAAATAAACCTCCTAACATTCCTAAACCACCAATTAATAAATAAACGCCCATAGTTTCACTTAAAAAAAGCAACCCTAATGAAGCCATAATTCCACTACCAATCATCATATATAAATATATTTTATGATTAAAATAATCACTTAAAATATTAAACAACGTTGAAACTGATACTGCAAGAATAGACATTGGTAAAAATACTGAGATGGCTTGTTCTTTTGAATAATCCTGACTCGAAAAAATAGAAACCACGTGAAATGTAAATCCAGTGATAAAAAAACTATTAAATGCCAACATAAGTCCAAACATCCAAAATGCTCTTGTTTCTTTAGCTTCTTTTAAGGTGAAATTAGTTTCAAGATCCTCCTCTACTTCATTTTCAAGAGTGTTTTGAACTTTTCCATCTGGTTTAAGGTTAAAATCTTCAGGTTTATTTCTATATAATTGTAAAATAAAAAAGCTAAAAATAAATAAACTTAACGACATTAATTGCCAGGTTACTTCCCAACCATTATTATTAATCAGCTTATTTATAAAAATTGGAGATGCTGAAAAACCCAATGAAACTGCAATACTACTTATTGAATTTACTTTTCCTCGGTTTTTGTTAAACCAAATCATAATCATATTTCTAGACGACATGGTTAACACTCCTTGCCCACTTAATCTAATGAAGAAAAACAATATTGTAATTACTACAAATGGTATTATCCAAGAAGTAATTTTTAAATTATGCTGTAAAAACTCGCTAATTTCAACTGAAACTGAACATAATAACAATGAAAAAGCTAATAATAACGTTGCAAAAAACGCAACATATCTTGCTCCATATCTATCAAACCAAACACCTGCTTTTACAACTAAAAATGAACTGAAAAAAGTACCTATCATATAAGCATTACTAAACTGATTTCTTGTAAGTCCTAATGCATCTTTAACTGGATCCGTAAAAACAGAAACCCCAACAGTTTGTCCGGGAATACTTGCCCATACTCCAATAGTACCAATAAAAAGCACTACATACCCATAGTAAAAAGGTGATTTATTTGGGTTAATTATAGAAAATTTATTAGAATTTGACATACACAGTTTAAAAAAAGGCTAAAGTAGTAGTTTTATCAATAAAAATAATGACTAATGTTTCTTTAAATGAAGCTATAATATGAGCATTATCATTTTGTAATTCTATAAACCATTTTAAATTAGTAATAAATTATAATTTATTTGATAAAATGACTAAAACAATAAAAAATATTGGTGTTTTTACATCTGGTGGAGATGCTCCAGGAATGAATGCTTCACTATACGCAATTATAAAAGCTGCAAGTTTAAAAAATATTACAATTACCGGTATTTGGCAAGGCTATGATGGAATGGTAGATGCTTCATTTACGCACCTTCATCCAAAAAATCTGGCACCTCATGTGCACCAGGGAGGTACAATTATAAAAACATCCAGAAGTCCGCGATTTTTAACGTTAAAAGGCAGAATAAAAGCTGCTAAAAATTTAAAAAAAGCTAAAATTGATGCTCTTATTGCTATTGGCGGCGATGGAACATTTAGAGGATTAATGGCGCTTAAAGAAATTTGTGACATCCCAACAATTGGTATTCCAGGAACAATAGATAATGATATGATGGGTACCGATTATACTTTGGGTTTTGATTCGGCGGTAAATACAGCTATTAATGCTATAGATAATATTAGAGATACTGCAGAATCTCATAACCGTATTTTTTTAGTTGAAGTTATGGGTAGAGATTCCGGTTACATAGCAATAAACAGTGGTTTATGCACCGCTGCAGATGGAATTTTAATTCCTGAAAGCAAAAAAGATCAGGTATTATTATTAAATAAATTACAACATTTTAAAAATAGGGAATCCTTAATAATTGTTGTTGCAGAAGGCGATGAAACCGGAGCAATAGTGATGGCTGAAAAAATAAAAGCAATTAACAAAAAAGTAGATGTACGCATAACCATACTTGGTCACATACAACGTGGTGGAAATCCAACAGCTTTTGACAGGCTCTTAGGCATAAGACTTGGTGTAGCCGCATTAGACGAAGTATTGAAAGGAACTACAAATGTTATGGCTGGTTTATTAAATAACAAAATAACCTTTACTCCTTTTGAAAAAGTTGTAAAACAACACAAAGTACAAACTGAACTTAAAGAGTTGGTTGAATTATTTTCGAGATAAAATCAATATTTATTTACGCAATCTCAACTTTACTAATACTATATATTTAATCCAATTTTAAAACTCATAAATTACCTATAAAAAGAAAAGGGCTCTAAAAATAATTAAACCGTTAAACTTAAAAAGAGAGGAAAAACAGTTAGAAATAACTGTTTTTTTTGTTTTAAATTTAATAAACAATACTAATTGGAATTACTTCAAATTGTGTTAAGCAGTTTAATAATAAACTATAAAATTGTACATTTGAGTATAATACAATTAGAATTGCTGAATTTCAACTTAAACTTTTTATAAAAGGGATAAACACAACAAAAAAGTACGTTTATCCGGAAGTATGTTCCGATAAACAGTATATTTAATGCGGATATAACTAGTTGGCAATAATTAAAAAATAACTTGTAACATTTTGTCATTCCTTGTATCTAAATGAAAAATAAAGGAAACAAAATGAAAAAAACTATCACCTTATTCGTATTTATCTTAGCTTCAATAGCTGTTAATTCTCAAACGATTTATTCAAAAGCATTTGGTAACCCAAATAATGAAACCGTAATTTACCTACATGGTGGTCCTGGATACAATTCAATAGGTTTTGAAGTAACAACTGCCAAAAAGCTTAGTGAAAACGGATTTTTTGTCATAGTTTATGATAGACGTGGAGAAGGTAGATCTTCAGATAAAAATGCAAAATTTACATTTCAAGAAACGTTTGATGATTTGGACGCCATATATACAAAATTCAATTTAAAAGTTGCTACCCTTATAGGACATAGCTTTGGAGGAGTGGTTGGAACTCTTTACGCAGAGAAATATCCAAATAAAACAAAATCTTTAGTACTGGTAGCCGCCCCATTATCTATAAAAGAGACATTAAGCACCATTATAAAAACTTCTAAAAGCATCTACGAAAGCAATAATGACAACACCAACCTAAGGTACATTGGAATGCTAGAGACCATGGATAAAAACTCATTGGAATATAGTTCGTACAGTTTTGGACATGCCATGCAAAATGGTTTTTATATGCCCAAGCCACCATCTGAAGAAGCCACAGCCATTTACACAAAATTGAAATCAGATACTTTAGTTAAAAGTAAAGATGCAAAAATGACCATGGAAGCACCAAAAGGGTTTTGGAAAAATGAAAAGTATACTTCAATAGATCTAACACAAAACTTAAAAAATGTATTAAAACATAAAATTGAAATTTTTGGACTCTACGGTACCGAAGATGGTTTATATTCAAAAGAACATGTTAAGAAAATCAAAGGAATAATACCAAAAAACAATTTAAAATACATGAAGAACTGCTCTCACAATGTCTTTATTGATCAACAAAGTCAGTTTATAGCCTCTTTAAAAACTTGGATTCACTAATGACTTTTGAAGAAATTCATAAAGTGTATTGGCCAAAAGTATATCGGCAATGTATGGGGTATATGAACGACCATGATGCAGCTAAAGATATTACGCAAGAAACCTTTATAAAGGTTTGGCAACATCTACCAAAATTCAGGAATGAATCTTCCATCGGTACTTGGGTGTTTAGAATTGCGGCAAACTCTTGTTTAAGACAAATTAGTAAAGATAAAAAAATGCCAAAATCTGAATTTCCAAATGAAATAGTTGAAGAAATCCTAGTCAATAATGAACCTCTAGTAGAGTTTTTGTACAAATGCATTTCAGAACTTCCTGAAGTTGAACGTATCATCATATCATTGGAATTGGAGGAATTGAAACAGAAAGAGATAGCAAAAATTGTTGGACTTACAGAAAGTAATGTCAGAGTGAAAATTCACCGAATTAAAGAAAAGTTAACCAAAAAATTCCAGAAACATGACAGATAACATAGACTTTAAACGATACTGGAATAAGCAGAAAATTGAAACTCAAACACCAGAGGAACTAATAAAAAAAGCCAATGAGTTTAAAAGAAAAACGCGCTTTAAACTAATTGTAGGCAACATTGTTTTACTCATATCTTGTATAGGCATTAGTTTTATTTGGTTCTATTATCAACCTGAGTTTTTGACAACAAAAATCGGAGTTATTATAATTATGACAGCAATTCTAATATACGTAGCATTCCAAAGCACATTAATGCCGCTTCTATCAAAAAGGAATCTTGAGGCAAGTGCTAAAGAGCAGTTGCTACAGCTATTACAACTAAAAGAAAAGCAACGTTTTCAGCAGACAACTTTATTAAATGGTTACTTCTTTTTACTTTCTTTAGGTTTTGGCTTTTATATGTATGAGTATGCTGTTAGAATGACGTTTATTTGGGCTGTATTAACTTACGGGATTGTGTTTTTTACGATAGCTCTAAATACCTTTTATTTTAGACCAAAAACTATAAGGAAGCAACAAGCTCGATTAAATAAATTGATAGCTCAATTAAAAGATTTAAAAGAACAATTAACAGATTAAAAAATAAAGATCATGATCACAAAAATAGTAATGACCTCAAGCGCCATATTCTTAGCAATTATCGGAATCCTTTTTTCTTTTTTACCGAATGAAGTAATTGAATATTTAAATGTAGAATCAAATACCATTACAATACTCTTTTTGAATATATTGAGTGCATTATATCTGGGGTTTGGAATTTTAAATTGGATGGCAAAAGGAACGTTAATTGGAGGGATCTATAATAAGCCAATTGTCATTGGAAACTTAATGCATTTTGCAGTTGGGGCAATTGCATTAGTTAAAGTTATTTCTAATATCCAAACTCATCTGGAAATTGTTATTTTTCTCACAGTAGTGTATGTAATTTTTGCAATACTTTTTGCCTATGTATTTAAAACTAATCCGACTAAAATAGAAAAGTAAAAAACTATTGCCAACATTGTATAAAAATAATGCTAAATTAGTTGATTAATCAAAAGTTAGTACTCTTTTATTACTTCTGAATTTTCTTCGGAAATTACTCGCTGATGAACCGCACTATTCTTATACTTGACCGTTGTAAAACATTAAAGACAAAAATTCTATGAAAAAACTAACTTTGATTTTAATTGTAATTTTTAACATTAATTCTTCGATTGCTTCCGAGAAAAAAATCGTTGCTACTGTTATATTTGAAAACTTTGCGAATGAAAAATTTTCTTCAGGAGAATTTAAAATATTTGAAACTGGAGAAACATTTCAGATTAATTCTATGGAAAACTTCACAGTTGAATTACCTAAAAAAGGAAAATATCGATTCTCATTTTACTCAAATGATTATATTTCATATGTTTATTATCCTTCAAAAATTTCCGAAAAGAAAAATATAATTACGATTAGATTAACAGAACTAAAATCGAGTAATTTTAAAAATGAAAATTTGAGTTTTTCTGATTATGCAGATTTAAAAATGACTGATCAAGTAATTCTTGAAAAAATTAATACTAAAAAACTTAATTTTATAATTCACGGAATTATTAACAATACTCCCGAAAATTATTCAGAATTTATTGAGAAATTTGGAATTGGATTTAAAACAAAGAATTGTGTTGTTGACCCAATTTCATTTAAAAAAGCAACCGAAAATAATAAAAGAATTATTGAATATTTAAATAAAACTTATGGAAATGATTGGATTAAAGAATTACCGACAAAACCATTTGGATTTAAATAAGCGTTTTAAAACACCTCATATAATTTTATGCTTAAATTTGAACTAACACAAACGACAAACATTCAACTAACGATTTGCTACAACTGAAGAATCTCCAATTTTCCAGTCGCACAAATCATATAAAATCCCGTTGTACGTAATTTAATCCCAGTTCCAAAAGTCACATTATATCTCTCTTTCCAAGCAATATGTCATATGAATGACGTATCAAATACATTGCTTAAATTTGATAGAAATTAAAGATTGATTTAATCTTGCATTGAATTTAAAAGAAATGAAACAACCCCAATTAGGAAAAAAAATATTAGAGTTAAGACTTGATAAAGGATTAACGCAAACCGAACTGGCTGAAAAGTGTAATATAAGCTTAAGAACTATTCAAAGAATAGAGTCTACAGAAGTTACACCAAGAAGTTATACACTTAAGTTAATTTTTAAGGTTTTGGATTTTGATGGTTTTAGTTCTTCAATAAAATCAGAAAACTCAAATAATTCGAGAAAAAATGTAGTTAGAACTATCCTTTTACTTTTAACGACTTCTATTGTTTCTATTCTTATTTTCAAACTTGTCTCTAACTCTAATAAACAATCAACCAAAGAAGTAACTGAAATCATAAATAATAATCAATCAAACATAAAAAGATGGATGAACAACAAACAAGTTGATTCAGTACTCACAATATATAATGATAATGCTTGTATTTTAAATTCAGTGTGTGGAAAGATTCAAATTCGCCAAATGATGAATGACATTGTGAATAATGATTATGAATTAATTGAATATCGTTCTATATCCATAAATGTTAGTGACACTATTGCTGTAGAAAAATATAAGAACACTTATAGGTACAAAGGAAAAGTTAGTAATCAAATAGGTATTACAGAATGGCATTTTAAAAATGGAAAATGGCTGATTACAAATGATTTCTTTCGCGATTAACAAACTGCCAAAACAAAAACATGAGAGTAAAACTAATCTTTATATTGTCCTTAATAATATTTACACAAAGTTGTAAAAATGTAGATTATAAAAAGAATAAAGAACTCTACTTGCAAGAACAATTAGAATTTGCGAAACCAATATCCAATTTTATTAAAGGAAATAAGTACCCATTATATATTCTAGACCAAAATGATTTTACACAAAAGATAGATTCATTACAGTTTATCTTCACTAAATATCTTGACAATAATAAAAGTAAATTGGACAAGAAAACCTTTAATGAGGAAACTGTATTAATTAAATTGGCATTCAACAAGTTTATTTTAGAATACCCTGAACTTCATAAAAGATATACAGGTGAGAAAATTTCCTTATCTAAAACAAATCAATCTAAACTGAATAAGAACTTAATAATCTTTAACGACACAACATTTTTATCAGCTAGAGAATTAAAAGAATATATAGCTTCATACATACGAATTGAGGCTGACAAAAAATTAGGAAGCGGTGTTTTTAACAAATCAGACAATCAGCAATTAGAAGCAGACTGGAGTGTTATGGATAAACTATTTACCAACAGTAAAATCAGTGATTTTTGGAAACACAAATATCTAAACTACCATGTTAACAATTTTGGAATAAAAAATATAGACAAAATTTATTCAAGTTTTATGGCCTCTTGTAAAACAACTGAATATAAAGAAAGTATAAGCAAACTATATAATTCTCATAAAATGGGAAGAGAAAACCATATTATAGAAACCTATAAAGAAGTAGATGGTTTTAAATTAGATATGCATTTGTTTTTACCAAATCCTGAGAAATTTAAAGGAAAACGACCTACAATAGTAAAATTTCATGGAGGTAGTTGGTCAGAAGGTAAACCTGACTGGTTTTTTAGTACAGCAGAATCATACGCCAAACAAGGTTGGGTAGTTGCTGTTGTTGAATATCGAATAAAAGGAAGACATAATGCTTATCCGTTTGGATCTGTTAAAGATGCAAAATCAGCTATGCGCTGGATAAGAGAAAATGCGGAAAAATATAATGTAGATTCTAATAAAATTATTGCCACAGGAGACTCAGCGGGAGGTCATTTATGTTTAGCAATAACACTTGTTGAGAATTGGAATGAGAACACAGATAATCTTAAAATAAGTGCGATTCCAAATGTTATCATAGTAAATGCAGGAGTTTATGATTTAACAACTAGAGAAAATAGATGGATTACTGAGCAGTACGAAAATAAAGAAATAGCCAAAGAAATTTCACCAAACCATTTATTAAAAAAGAGTCCTATTAAAATGCTTTTAATTCATGGAGAAAAAGATAGAAATTGTCCTTATGAAATCGCAGTATCTTTTCATAAAGAAATGAAAAATTTAGGAAATGACATCCAGTTTCATACTGTGAAGAATGCTGAACATTGGATATGGTTTGGTAAACACTCTGCAGAAGTTTCAAAAATTACAAGTGAATTTATCAGAAGTCTAAACTTTTAAAAACTACGTACAACACCATGTATAATTAATTGCTTTGGCAAGTGCTTGACACGTCCTGAAATAAGGCTACATAATTTTAAACATTATGTATAAAAACGACAAAGTAACCAGAATTTACAGCTAATCATTCAAATTAAAAATTTCATCCGAGTTTAGTTCTGGAAAATACACAAATTATGAATTAGGTAAACTTTACAGTATTGCCTCTGCAACCATCAATAAATGGATTAGGAAGTATGAACGTAATAACTTAATGAACAAAAGATTATAATTACTTCTACTCTATTTTGATTTGAGAATTTTAACGAGTTGATTTTAGTACATTCTGGAAAAAGTGAGTTGAATGAAAACTTATTAAACGAACTCAAGAAACCTTTTCTATTTTTCCAACCAAAACGAATTTGATAATTGAAAGGTTTAGTTATCTTTTTTTGACAATAAAATATCACCTAAATTGCCTAATTCATTAAAATAGAATGTTTCTAAATATTAATTTTTTTATTTTTTTATTTTTTTGCAATTTGCAAAATAATATAAAAAACGTTGGTTAAACCAAAACGTTCTAACTAATAAAAAATATGGATACAACAATAAACATAAAAGGATTTGATAAAATCTTAGATGATAAAAAAAATATTCTATCCTGTTTCAAGGAGATGTTATCAAACATTGAAGAAAATAATATTGGTACGTTCATTGAATCATTGAATGAAAATAATGAATATAGCGGAATTTCTGATGAAAAAATAATACAATCCTTTGGTATCTATTTTCAACTGATGAACCTTATTGAAGAGAACGGTGCGATACAGTTTAATAGACAGTTTGAAAAAACCTTTGGAATTTCTGCTATTCGTGGTTCTTGGGGAGAAACATTTAAACTATGGAATGAGCAAGGTATTGAACAAGATAAAATGATTAGCACTATAGCATCCATTAATATTTGCCCCGTACTTACAGCACATCCTACAGAAGCAAAAAGGGTAACCATATTGGAATTACATAGGCAATTGTATTTATTATTAGTACAAAATGAAAATTCAACATACTCTCAATCAGAAAAAAATATTATTCGAGATAAAATAATTAGCTTATTAGAAAGGTGGTGGAGAACGGGCGAAATTTATCTGGAAAAACCTGATTTACGAGATGAACGAGCGAATGTAGTTCATTATTTAAGTACAATTTTCCCTTTAATTTTGGAAGCTAGCGATTTAAAATTAAAATATTCCTGGTTAGAAATGGGTTTTGATCCCCAAAAATTGAAACACATAGAACACTTTCCAAAATATACTTTTGGAAGTTGGGTTGGAGGAGATCGAGATGGTCATCCTTTTGTTACTCCTCAAATTACAAAAGACACACTTCTTATTCATCGTAAAGAGTCTTTAAACATCATTTATAACCAAGTTTTAAAATTAGGAGCCGAACTGTCTTTATCGTCCAAACATAACCCTACTCCCGAAGTATTGACAACTATTATAGCCAAGTATGCTCAATTATTGGGTGAAAAAGGTACAAAGGCAATCAATCGAAATCCGTATGAGCCATGGAGACAATTTGTTAATTTAATAGAGCTCAAACTTGAAAATACCATTTCAGGAACCTTTAGTGATTCTAAGCTTTTTTATAGAAGTAGTCATGAATTACAAAAAGACTTAAAATTTATTAGGGAACTATTAATTGAAATAAAGGCTGATAAAATAGCAGAAAGTTTAATCTTTCCATTAGAGCGAATCGTACAATGTTTCGGATTTCATTTAGCAAAGTTGGATATCCGTCAGAATAGCGAATATTACGAAAAAGCGATTACTCAAATATTACAAAAATCTACATTAGCAGCTACTGATTTTCAAAATTGGGATGAAGATACACGACTTACGTTTTTAAATAACGCAATAAATTCACCAGAACTGTTAACCAACATCACCATATCTTATGGTGACGAAGCTGATAATGTGTTAGATTATTTTAGAGTTTTAAGAGATCATAACATTCTATATGGCTCTGAGGGAATCGGTTCATTAATTGTTAGTATGACAAGAAGTCTAAGTGATTTACTTATGGTGTACTTCTTTATGAAAGAAACTCAATTATTAGGAACAGATTTATTGGTGGTACCTCTCTTTGAAACCATAGAAGATTTAGATAATGGAGCCTCTATATTAGACAAATTCCTTCAGCACCCGATGACAAGAAAACGAAAATTATTGGTGCAAGACTCCCAAGAGGTTATGGTGGGTTATAGCGACAGTAACAAAGATGGTGGTGTATTGGCCAGCAAGTGGAATCTTTACAAAGCTGAAACAGCGCTTACGGAAGTAGGAAGAAAGCACGATATTAAGGTGTTTTTCTTTCATGGTAGAGGAGGAACTATTAGTCGTGGTGGAGGTAAATATCATCGCTTTATTGAGGGTAAACCGCCTGGTTCCGTTAACGGTAAAATAAAACTAACCATACAAGGAGAGTCTATATCACAGCAATTTGGAAACCTCTTAACTGGAACCTATAACTTAGAAATGTTAGCTTCAGGAGTGGCGCTACATACGTTACCTCCTACTGATACTAAAAAACAAGACTATCCTATAAAAACACTAGAGTGGTTGTCGGATAAATCAATGCGACATTATAAAAACTTAATCAATGATAAAGATTTCATGCAATTTTATAGCGAAGCAACTCCTATTGATATTCTAGAGCAAAGTAAAATTGGCTCACGACCAGCCCGAAGAACTGGAAAAAGGGAACTAAAAGATTTAAGAGCTATACCTTGGGTTTTTAGTTGGAACCTATCTAGATTTACACTAACTGGATGGTATGGAGTTGGAGCAGCCTTAAAAGAGTTAAAAGAGCAGGATAATGATAGTTTTGAAGAATTAAAAAAATCAATAGCTTCTTGGCCATTTTTGAGGTATTTATTCATCCAAACAGAAACCAATTTACTAATTGCCAATACTGAAATTATGAAAATGTATGCAGATTTGGTTACGGATGAAAAGATAAAAAGTAAATTTTTAAACCTCATTCTTTCTGATTATGAAGAAAGTAAATTAAATATTGAGTATTTATTAGGTGAAAGTGTAAATGTAAGAAGAACCGGTCAGCTTAATACTTTGAATATTCGAGAAAAAGAATTAAAGGTTTTGCATAAACTTCAGATCGATTCAATAAAAAAATGGAGAAAACTTAAAGAAGAAAATGATCCTCAATCTGACCAAATGTTGCTAAAACTACTGCATATAATTAACTCATTGTCAGGAGGTTTAGGAAGCACCGGATAAAAAACTATTAATTTGTAATTTTTTGCTTTTATTATGCCGCAAATTCTTAAAAATGAAAATCTTGAAGTTCATGTTGATCTTCCTAACGAAAATTATAATTTTTCGAGATTTGACTGGACAGGAAAAATTACAGTGGTTAAATTTGAAAATGTTTATTTGTCAAGTGCTGAAAGAACTGGTTTTAAAAATGAAAATTCTTTTGGAAAAGGATTTTATAATGAATTTGGAATTGACACGGCATTAGGTTTTAATGAGGCTGATATAGGTGGATGGTTTCACAAAATAGGTGTGGGATTATTAAAAAAAGATGATAATCATTATCTCTTTTCTAAAAATTACGATATCAAACCAGCCAAATTTGAAATTAGTACCGAATCAAATAAGATAGTAATCATTTGCAAATCAAAATCTGTAAACGGTTATTCTTATGTATTGAAAAAGGAGATTGAAATATATAAAAATAGTTTTATAATTAAATATCACTTACACAACAATGGCGAAAAAGATATTATAACTGATGAATATATTCACAATTTTACAGCAATAAATGAAGATTTAATAGGACCAAATTATTTATTAAAATTTCCATTTCAATTAAAACCTGAGTTTTTTAAGGAAACTGTTAATCCTGAACGTAAAGTTGATTTAGGGCAAAATGAAATTACTTTTAACAGTTTTACTAACGAGCAATTCTTTTTTAGCAACATTTCTGGCAATGAAAATGTTAATGCACAATGGGAACTAATAAACCTTAAGAGCAATATTGGAATTATTGAAACCGGAAGTTTTCAAACAAACAAAGTAAATCTTTGGGGCTGGAAGCATGTGATAAGTCCTGAGTTATTTTTTAATATATTTATTAAACCAAATCAATCAGCTGAATGGACAAGGACTTACAATGTTTATAAAGTAAAATGAATTTAGATGTATAGAATTAAGTGTTAAAAATTGAAACGAATTTAGCTTAATTTTTCAAAAAAATTAAACCTGAACCGTCCTGAAAAAATACTTAGTATTAAAAATTAAACTATGAAAAATCTACAAAAAACTATCATCCTATCATTATTGGTAATTGGATTTAATTCTTGTAATCAGAATTTAGCGAAAGATTGGTTTTTGGCTGGAAGTAATCCAAAAAGTTATAAAACTGGATTCGATAATTTAATTTCACAAAAGGTTTGGTTTGATAATTTGAGTTTTGAGATTTTAGGAAAATCTACTGAGAAATTTAACGATTCTTTAAATGTTGGGATTTCAAATAAACTTTTACCCAAGCCGACAAATCTAGATTTCGAGGAATAAAAAGCATACACACAACAATGCGTATGATTAATTGCTTGGTTTTATTAAACTAACTAAAATCCTCATGGATTTTCTAGGCCCATAATTTTTAATTAAATTAGTTCTTTAAAAATACAACTAATCTTGTACAAACCCGTAGCCAATTTTTGAAATAATTTATTAAATATGAATAAGATGAAAGCTATAAAACTTTTATTGATTGTCTTTACAATAATTTCATTTTATAATTGTAAAGAAACAACTCACAAACCTAATTCAGAAAGTTCACTAAAAATCATTAAACCAAACGATAGTTCTATCATAGGAATTTGGAAACATATGAGTCCACATGGACCTATGAAAATAAATTTTAAAGAAAATGGAGTTGTAGAAACAGATTTAGGAGATGATAATTCAATCGATGTAATTTCAAGCTATATTATAAAAGCTGACACTATAGAGTTCTTTGATAAAGAAGGAAAATCTTGTCCTAATCTTGGAGTTTATAAAGTTTATAATCGAGGATATACAGTTTCTTTTGACGTTTTAGATGACCTCTGTAATGGAAGAATTAAATCTACATCAGGATTTTGGGTTAGACCTAATCATATGGAACAGATTAGTCAATTGAACACAATAATTGAAAAAACAAATGATATTGAATTTGTATTACATAGAGCGCGAATGTATTTAGCTTTAACAAAATATAAATTGGCTAAAAATGACTTTGACACATACATAAAAAGAGATTCTTCAGATGCAAAAGTATTTATAAACAGAGCGGCAACAAGATTTCCATTTGGATTAAAAGGAATTGTTTATGATTGTAATAAATCTATTGCTTTAGATTCAACTGACAAAAATGCATATTTTTTAAGAGGTTTGGCATATTATGGATTAGATGAAAAGCAAAAAGGATGCGATGACTTTCAAAAGTCTATTGATTTAGGATTTGAGATATTAAAAGAGGCGGAGTACGACAAATGCAAGGAATATTGGTAGAATAAATAAATTTACTATACCACTTCATAAAATTTATGCTTAATTTTAAACTAAATAATGAACTAAAAAACATTCAACAAAGAATTTGCTGCGTCCGAAAAATCTCACATTTACCAGTCGTACAAATCTTATAAAATCCCGGTACATACAAAAACCTTATCGTAAATAAAAAATTATTAGAATTAAATTGCACCAAAAATCTATCCCGTTACATAAAAATATTACAAGATTTATAAAAAAGAAAAAACAGGAAATTGGACTTGCACCTGACGAACTTATTTTTAGAGGTCAAAAAAAAACTGACCAAGTCTTATTAAGAATAATTGATTTTGATTCTAATAATTTGACAGAAGGTGATGTAAAAACAGTTAAAGAAGTTAGTAAATACCAACATAAAAACTCTGTTACTTGGATAAATGTAGATGGTTTACACAATACATCGATAATGCAAGAGATAACAACTGCATTTAATCTAGATACATTGGTTATGGCAGAGGTGTTAAATACTGACGCAAGACCAAGAGTTATTGAATACGACAATTGCGCTTTAATAACCATCAAAATGTTACGCTTAGACCAGAAAAACGGAAAAACACTTGTTGAAAATCTAAGTTTAATATTAACAAAAAAAGTATTAATTTCTTTTCAAGAACAAAAGGGAGATGTATTTGAGCCAGTTAGAGAGAGAATTAGAAAGCAAAAGAAGAGAATTCGTAACGGAGGCACTGATTATTTAACCTTTGCTTTATTAGATATTGTAGTTGATAATTATTTATATGTTATAAGTGTTTTAGGGGAAAAGATTGAAACTTTAGAAGAAAACCTATTACTAAATCCCAATCAAAATATTATTAATGAAATTAATAATTACAAACGAGAATTAAACTATTTAAGAAAAAGTATAAAACCTGCTAAAGAAATGATTTTTTCATTAGCAAAAACCGAAACTGACTTTATTACTGAGGACACCTATATTCATTTTAAGGAGCTTGAAGATAATATAAGTCAAGCCAATGATGCTTCCGATGATTACCGTGAAATATTATCAGACCAACTTAATATTTATCATACTACAATTAGTAGTAAGCTAAATGATATTATGAAATTTCTTACAGTTTTTTCCGTAATATTTATACCATTAACTTTTATCGCGGGAATCTATGGAACTAACTTTGAATATGTGCCAGAACTTTCTTTTAAATATAGCTATTTTATAATGTGGCTTGTTATGATTATAGTAGCAATAGGTATGCTATTGTTTTTTAAGAAGAAAAAATGGTTTTAATAAAAAAGTATAATATTAATACACCTTTTAAATGCAAATAGATTTTAAAAAGATTTTTAATGATTATTTCCAACAAATAAGTGAACTTATTCCAAATATTATCACAGGACTAATTATTTTACTAATAGCTATTTTATTAGGTAAAATTGTTTTTAAAGTAATTTCTAAAACCACACAAAAAAGATGGCAAGACAGTATTATTTCTAACTTTTTAGCAGAAATAATTAAATGGACTTTTTACCTTTTTGGTGTGGTTATCGCATTAAACGCAGTTGGTTTTACAGGAATAGCAAGTACTATTTTTGCAGGAGCCGGAGTAAGCGCCATAGTATTTGGTTTCGCTTTTAAGGATATTGGCGAAAACTTTTTGGCTGGTATAATTTTAGCGTTAAAACGGCCTTTCGAAATTGGAGACATTATCGAAATTGGAGGTGATAAAGGGACAGTAAAAGACCTTGATTTAAGATTAACTCACTTAAGAAATGCAGAGGGCAAAGATATCTATATTCCTAATTCGTTAATTATAAAAAATACGCTAACTAATTATACTAAGGACGGTTTTCTACGCATCAATTTTATGATTGGAATTGCACCTGAATGTGATATTGAACACACACGTAAGTTAATACTCGCCTATCTTGATACTAACGTCAATATATTAAAAACACCAAAACATAGTGTCATAGTGCAAGAATTAGGAGAGTTTACTACTAATATTCAAATATTCTTTTGGGTAGACATTTTAGCAATCAAAAATTTACCTGATGAATATTTAGGACACAATATTAGAAGTAAGGCTATTACAGATGTTAAAAGAATTTTAGACGAGAATAATATTGAAATGCCATCTCAAGTAGTTGAACATAAAATGTATAAACAAAATAAACTAATAATTGATCAAAATTAAAGGGTAAAAAATGTACCAAAACAAAGAACTGAGTTAAAAAAAAACTAAATTCTACACTGTTTTTGACACAATAATTCTAGGCCTATTAAAAGTATAGATTAACCGTAATCCTCTCTTTTTGTTCTTTCTGATTTATAGTTTAAATTAATAATATGTAAACTTAAGCATTGTATAATCAATGCTTAAGTTCTACGTCTACTTCTAATACAATTAAAATTTACATCTTTAATCATCTGATTTACACTGACTTAAATTCCTACGGATTTCCCTACGTTATTATTATATTTACTAAATTAGTTCTTTGCCAACTCAAGGGCATCATACCTGAACACGTTGTTAATTAATTTACGTACAACAAAAGAAAAAAATAAATGCCTAAAACATTAAATAATAATTTAAATCTGGTCAATTTCCTTGGAAAGGTATTTAAGTTGCTACCGCAGTTTCCACGGATGATAAAGTATATCAAAAAAATTAAAAAAATAAAACCAGATAGTACTCAATCAATTGGAAAGCTAATAGAGTTGAATGCAATAAATCACGGAAATATAATTGCACTTAAATTTGAGAATCAGAGCTATTCTTATACTCAATTCAATGAAATGGCTAATAAGTATGCCAATTATCTTCTTGGAGCAGGCGTTAAAAATGGAGAAACGGTTATTGGTTTTTTAGAAAATAGACCGGAACTTTTATTTTTAATTACCGCTTGTGCCAAAATTGGTGCTATAGTTTCGCTTATCAATCCAAATCAGAGAGGAAAAGTATTAATTCACTCTATGGAACTTGCTAAATCTAAACACTTTTTTATAGGTGAAGAATTGATTCCATATTTTGAAGAAGTTAAAAATTCACTTTCAAATAATAGTGATCATAAGCATTATTGGATAAGTGATCAACAAATTACTGCTTGTCCAATACACTATATAGATTTAAAAAAGGAATTGGAAAAAGCAGCTAAAAAGAACCCAATTGCAACTCAGCCAATAATAGCAAGTCAAGTATATGCCTATGTTTTTACTTCTGGCACAACAGGTTTGCCTAAAGCATCAAGACAAACTCATAGCAAGTGGTTAAGCACTTATTATTGGTTCGGAAAAGTAAACATGAATCTAGGTATTCATGATGTAATGTATGTGCCACTACCCTTCTACCATACCAATGCGCTTATTGTGGGTTGGCCAACAGTACTTGCAGCCTCTTGCACTATGGTAATGAGAAGAAAATTTTCCGTTACACATTTCTGGGAAGATGTTAAAAAGTATAACGTAACGGCGTTCATTTACATTGGAGAATTATGTAGATACTTATTAAATGCCCCAGAATCAGCTTTAGAGAAAAATCACAGTATTAAAAAAATCATGGGAAATGGTTTGCGGCCAGATATTTGGCATGAGTTGAAGTATCGTTTTCAAATTAAACACATCTTTGAATTTTACGGTGCTGCCGATGGTAATGTTGGATTTACAAATACACTTAATTTTGATTGTACCATTGGGTGGTCTGCACAAAATTTCAAAATAGTTAAATATGATGTTGAAAATGATGAGCCTATAAAAGATTCCAATGGCTTTCTTATACCTGTAAGTAAAGGTGAAACAGGTTTATTAATTTCTGAAATAAGCAGTAAATCCGCTTTTGATGGATACGTAAATAAAGAAAGTAATGAAGAAAAAATCCTTCGAAATACTTTTAAACCTGGAGACTTATGGTTTAACAGTGGAGATTTGTTGCAAGACATTGGATTTAGACACGCACGATTTGTTGACAGAATTGGAGATACTTATAGATGGAAAGGAGAAAATGTAGCTACGGCTGAAGTGGAAGGTATTGTGGGTAATTTAAAATGTGTTGAAATGTGTGCTGCTTATGGGGTGCAAATTCCAAATAATGATGGAAGAGCAGGAATGGTTACGATTGTGAAACGAATCAATGAAAATTTTAATATTGATGCTATTGCAAATCAACTTCAGAAAGAACTACCAAAATATGCCGTTCCCATTTTTATAAGGTTAAAAGATGAAATCAATTTAACGCATACCCATAAAATAAAAAAATTCGATTTAAAAAAAGAAGGGTTTAATTGCGATGGCCAAATTTATGTAATGCTGCCCAAAACCAATACTTACATTAAAATGGATAAAAATATTTTAAATGAAATTAACAAAGGAGCCCATATATTTTAGATAAATTAAGGATGATACCACCAAGTATAAAAATCAGCTATAAAAAATAATAACAAACTAGCAAAGAAGCAAGTTAAAAAACTTATATTTAAACATATAAATATTCAACAAAATATATGCTACGTACTAAAATTTTTGATTTATAAGAAGCAGAAATCTTATAAACACCCAAAATCGCTTTGAAAAAAATGAAAATAGATACTAAACCAACATACCAAGATTTAGAGAATCAGATTACTGAACTCAAAAAGCAGAATGTAATACTTCATCAACATGCTACATCTCACGAAAAAGGTATCATATATTATTATAATACGATACTAAACAGCATAGGAGACCCTGTATTTGTAAAGGATCATAAAAGTAGGTTACTAATAGTTAATGATGCCTTTTGTGAAATTTTTAATCTTTCAAGGGATAAGATAATTGGAAAAACACTTGTAGAAGATGTTCTTGATGTTGAGCGAGAAAGCTTTTTAAAAATTGACAGACAGGTACTTAATAATGGAATTGAAAACATTAATGAAGAGTCACTTACAGTTCGTGGTGGTCAAACCAAAATTATATCTACACGTAAAACACGATTTATAGATTCCGATGGAAATAAGTTTGTTATAGGTGTAATTCATGACATATCGAAACGATACAAATCAGAAAATAAATTAAAAGAAAGGGAAAAACAATTAAAAAATCTTAATGCCTCTAAAGACAAACTTTTTTCAATAATAGCGCACGATTTAAGAAACCCGTTTAACAGTATTTTAGGATTTTCTGAACTATTAAAAGAAAATTTAGAAAAAAAAGAAAAATCTAAAGTGTATGTAAACATTATAAATTCTTCTGCTAAAACCACGCTAATTTTACTTAACAACTTATTAAATTGGGCAAAATCTCAAACTGGACAAATTAATTACACTAATTCAAAAATAATTTTGTCATCAATTATACAGGAAATAATAGATGTATCAAATTCACAGGCGAAAATTAAAAACATTACTATAAATAAAATTAAATCTGATGAAATTGAAGTCTATGCCAATGAAAATATGGTGAAGACGATTTTACAAAATCTTATTTCAAATGCTATTAAATTCACCAAATCAGAAGGAACTATAAATATTGCTGTAATTTCACAACAAAACCAAGTTGAAATTTCAATTTCTGATAATGGAGTTGGAATTAATAAAGACAAACTCAATTTATTGTTTAATGTGTCTTCAAATCCAACATCCTTTGGTACTGAAGGCGAAAAAGGCTCGGGATTAGGATTGGTACTTTGTAAAGAATTTGTGGAAATTCTTAATGGTGAAATTTGGGTTAAAAGTGAAGTGGGAAAAGGAAGTGATTTCAAATTTACATTACCGTTATACAAATGCTAATAATAAATTAATATTAATTGCTCCTTCTCGCCTACTTCAAAAAAACTTACTTCAGCTTTTATTAACCGACTTTTAATTAACAAAATAAAAATCTCCTCCCTTTAATAGTTGGTTTTAACAACTAAATATTCATATATTTACAAAGTATCATGTGCAAATTGCTATAAATCTCCCTCGATTTACAACTCCGGAAAATAAAGAAAACTCTATGTTTTATAAAACATAATAGAGCATAAAATCTAATTGATCAAACTGTAAAACAAATTGTAAATAAGTATCATATTTAATACATTAAAACTATGAAACATTCAAAAAAAATGTTCGTTTTTACAAGTACAATTCTATTATTTTGCTTGTTTTCCTGTAAAAATAAAACTCCAAAACCAAATCCTGCATTGGCTTCAATTGATTTAAAACGTGGAGAACTGTTGCTGTGCAGTACAGAACAATTTGGAGAAGTAAGCTTCTCATTAGATTGTAATTATGAAATCCGAGAAGTATTCGATTTAGCTGTTTCTCTGCTGCACTCTTTTGAATATGAAGAAGCTGAAAAAGTATTTGTTAAAGTAATTGATGCAGACCCGGAATGTGCTATGGCATATTGGGGAGTTGCTATGAGTATTTATCATTCACTTTGGGCACCTCCAAATGCTGAAGTGTTAGAAAAAGGTTCTAAACTAATTGCAATAGCACAATCATTGCCAAAAACAGAAAAAGCAGAACAATATGTTAATGCTATTGGAGCATTTTACAAAGATTGGAAAACTTCAGATCATCATACAAGAGAGTTGTTATATGAAAAGAAGATGGAAAACATCTATTTAAATAGTAAAGACGATCCTGAAGCAGCAGTTTTTTATGCGTTGGCACTTACGTCTTCTGCAGATGCAAATGACAAAACTTATAAAAATCAGAAAAAAGCAGGAGCACTTTTAGAAAACCTATTTAAAGAACAACCTAACCATCCAGGAATTGCACATTATATTATTCATTCGTATGATTATCCGGAACTAGCTCAAATGGGATTAAGCACCGCAAGACGCTATGCAAAAATAGCTCCTGCATCGGCACATGCGCAACATATGCCATCTCATATTTTTACGCGGCTTGGACTTTGGGAGGAATCTATAAACACCAATATAAATTCTGCAGAATCTGCAGTGTGCTATGCCGAAAGTTATTCTCCCGGTGCGCATTGGGATGAAGAAATTCACGCTATTGGATATTTAGTTTATGCCTATTTACAAACTGGCAATAATAAAATGGCTAACGAACAATATGAATATATAAAAACATTTAAGGAAATATTTCCTCCTAATTTTAAAATCGCTTACACTTTTTCAGCAATTCCTTCAAGAATAGCTTTAGAAAATAAAGATTGGGAAAAGGCATCCAAACTACAATTACCTCCTTCAATAGAAATTCCCTGGGAAAAATTCCCTTGGGAAAATTCAATTTTAAATTTTGCACGTACCTTAGGATTTTCTCATTTAGGTAAAATTAAGGCTGCTGAAAACGAATTACAAATCCTGAAAAAACATCATCAAAGTCTTGTCGGAACAGACGCTTATAAAGCCAATCAAGTAATGATTCAAATAAATGCTGCGGAAGCTTGGATTCATTTAGCTAACGGAAATAAGTCTGAGGCACTTTCTTTAATGAAACTTGCTGCCAAAATGGAAAGTGAAACTTCTAAACATCCTGTAACTCCTGGAGAGGTGCTACCTGCTGATGAATTGTTGGGTGATATGTTACTGGAACTAAATAAACCAGAAGAAGCTTTAGAAGCTTATGAAATAAATTTAAAAGGCCATCCTAATAGGTTCAACGGAATATATGGCGCTGCAATTGCCGCAAAACAATCTGGAAATAATGAAAAAGCAACACGCTACTTTATGCAACTTATTGAACTAACTAAAAACTCAAATAGCGACAGACCAGAATTAGGAGAAGCGATTGCATTTATTGCAAAACAAGCAACCATTTAAAATGCGAATAAAAACTTTAGGTTTCATATTTACTTTAATGCTAATTACTTCTTGCAATCAAAAACAAGACAAGCAACTACCTGTTTATAATCCATCTGATTTAAATCCGGAATTAGTAGATAAAAGCCTTAGAAATAAAAACGAGCATCATACTGTTTCAGATTTTAACCTTATCAATCAAAATGGTGAGATAATAACTCAAGACAATTATAAAAACAAAATTTATGTTACCGATTTCTTTTTTACACGCTGTGAAAGTATTTGTCCAATTATGACTGGTAATATGGCTAAAATTCAAGAGGCTTTTTTAAACAATGATGATGTAATGATTTTGTCTCTTTCGGTTACTCCAGATATTGACAGTATTCCAGTTCTTCGTGAATATGCGATTAAAAAAGGGGTTATAGATTCAAAATGGAATGTTACAACTGGAGAAAAAAAACATATTTATCAACTCGCTCGCAAAAGTTATTTTGCAGTTGTAGAACAAGGTGATGGTGGACTGCAAGATTTTATTCATACTCCAAACTTTATATTAGTTGATAAGAAAAAACAAATACGTGGAATTTATGATGGAACTGACAATGAAGAAATAGATAAACTAATTAAGGATATAAGACTATTGATGAACTGATTTAATAAAAGGATGTTACAAACCTATTTACCGAAATCAAAAAAAAATGTTATTCCACACTTGACATAGAATACACTTTAATATTCAAAATAGATTCCTGCCTTCGCAGGAATGACAGAACACCTAAAATATGATAAAATTCTTTAAAAAAATCCGTCAAAACCTACTCAATAAAGGAAAAACCAATAAATATTTTAAATATGCTATTGGTGAAATTGTGTTGGTAGTTATTGGTATTCTCATTGCGTTACAGATTAATAATTGGAATGAAATATGATTACAATAATAGAAACTGAGAGATTAATACTTCGGGAATTTAACATCAATGACTATAAGGATGTTTATGAATTTGGATCTAACATTGAGGTTCAAAAATATACAGGTAATCAAATTATTGAATCGTTAAATAGCGCAAAAGAACTTATAGAAAATGTTTTTTATTCCGATTATAAAAAATATGGTTATGGGCGTTGGGCAGTAATTTACAAACCTGAAAATAAAATTATTGGGTTTGCAGGACTTAAGTATTTACCCGAATTTAAGGAAACCGATATTGGATTTAGAATTTTACCGGAATATTGGAGAAAAGGATTGACTACAGAAGCTTCAAGAGAAATTATTAAATATGGTTTTGAAAAATTTGGACTTTCCAAAATAATTGGAATTACGTTTCCAGAAAATATTGGTTCGTATAAAGTACTTCAAAAAATAGGAATGAAATTTTATAAAATAGACGAATATAATGGAGATGGAAAAGAGTATAATTGGTATAAATTAGAAAAGGAAACCTATATAAAGCAACAAAATGACAAAAATTAGAAAATCATCCATTGAAATGGACAAAGAAGAATTTCGAAAAATTGGATATCAATTAATTGATGATATATCTGAATTTATTGGCTCTATAGATAAAAAACCAGTAACACCAAATGAAAGTCCGAGCCAACTACAAAATATATTAGGAAACGTATCCTTACCCGAAAATGGAACACCTGCAACAGAGTTAATTTCTAAAACAACTGATTTATTATTCAACCACTCATTACTTAACGGACATCCCAAATTTTTAGGCTACATTACTTCTTCTGCTGCTCCAATTGGTGCATTAGCAGATTTACTAGCGGCATCCGTTAATCCGAATGTTGGAGCACATATTCTTAGTCCTATTGCAACTGAAATTGAAAAACAAACTGTTAAGTGGCTAGCTGAATTTATAGGGGTATCTCCAGACTATGGCGGCATATTAGTTAGTGGTGGGAATATGGCAAATTTCACCGCATTCTTAGCCGCAAGAACAGCGAAAGCACCAAAGAATATCAAAGAAGATGGAATTCAAAATACTTTAAATAAACTAACTGTTTATTGCTCAAAAACAACACATACCTGGATTGAAAAAGCTGTGATTTTATTTGGTTTAGGTACCAATTCAGTACGATGGATACAAACTGACGCTTCTAATAAAATGGATACTACAATTTTAGAAACTACCATAAAAAAAGATCTAGAAAATGGCTGTAAACCAATTATGGTAATTGGTACTGCTGGTGATGTAAGTACCGGAATTGTTGATAATTTAGTTGAAATATCAACTATTTGTAAAAAATATGACTTGTGGTTTCACATTGATGGTGCTTATGGTATTCCTGCCGCAATTATTCCAAAACTAAAAAATATGTTTGATGGAATTAAAGAAGCCGACTCCATTGCTCTGGATCCACATAAATGGTTGTATAGCCCGCTTGAAGCAGGATGTACTTTGGTGAAAAATCCTCAGCATTTAATTGATACATATAGTTCACATCCCGAATATTACAACTTTAGCAACAGTGAAGATGAAATAGCTCAAAACTTTTATGAATACGGACTTCAAAATTCACGTGGCTTTAGAGCTTTAAAAGTTTGGATAACATTACAACAAGTTGGCAGAAGCGGTTATGAAAAACTAATTAGTGAAGATATTGAACTCTCAGAAATGCTCTATAATCTGGCTAAAAAACATCCTGAATTAGAAGCTATTTCTCAAAATTTAAGTATTGCTACTTTTAGATATATTTCAATAGACAACGCTCATAATAAAGAGTATCTAAATAAATTAAATGAAAATATTTTGAATGAATTACAGACTGGTGGAGAGGTTTTTCTATCAAATGCTATTGTTCAGGAAAATTATTGTTTAAGAGGTTGTATTGTAAACTTTAGGACTTCCAAAAAAGACATTGAAGAAATTATTGAAATAGTAATAAGAGAAGGAAGAAAAGTTCATTTAAAACTATCCCAAACAAAAATACTATAAGCAATTATAAAAATTATATTGATTTTTATTGGTATTTTAATTACATTGCTAATAATTAGTTGAAAATCAAATTATAAAATCAAATTATGAAGAACACAATTCTATTTTTAGCGATGCTACTTTTCATCAACTATACAAATGCTCAAGAACAGAAAGAAAGCTATTATAATTATGCAAAAGCTAACATAACAGAAACTGGTGAAATTGATAAAAATGGTTTTCCAACTGGTGAATGGAGCTATTATTTAGAAAGTGGTTCTTTAGATTATATAATTAATTGGGAAACTAATTTTATAAAAAAATATTATACTACCGGGGAATTAAAAGAAACAGGGACCTTTATTCCTGAAACTGGTGTTCATATTAAAGAATGGATTACGTATTATAAAAATGGACAGGTAAAAGCAACAGAAATATATAATGAAAATGGCGATAAGAATGGTGAGTTTAAATCCTATTTTGAAAATGGAACATTAAAAAGTGCTAAGATTTTCAAAAATGGAGTCAAACAGGAATAGCGAGCTCTCCAAAACAATCTTATTTCACTTTAATTAGCCATACTTTTTATTAACATAAAAAAGCTCTCCCTCTAAATATTTGAATATAACAACTTAAATTTCATACGTTTATAAAACATAGTATGCAAATTACTATAAGTTTCCCTCGATGTACAATCAAAAAAAATTATAAGTTTTTGTTATACAAAATAGAGCAGTAAATAATATTGACAAAAACAATAAAACACTAAGTTTATCTAGAAATATACATATTATAACCAGTTTATTAAATACGGATATAACGAGTTGGCAAACATTAAAATCTATGAAAAATATCTTAGTATTATTATGTATTTTTCTTTTAAGTTTAGAAGCTTCTTTTGGTCAAAAGATATCAGACAAAGGATTGCAAATTTATTGGGAAAAAATGCAAAATATTGAAAGCGGAAAAGAGTTATCAAATACAGACTTGATGGAAATATGGAATTCGCCAGGTTATAATTATTATAATAATCAAACAGCCTCTCAAGACATCTATAATAATTATTATAATTTAGTTTATCTCACAGGTTTACAAGATTCTCTTCAAAATAGATTAAGAAATAATGATAATAGTAGTATTAGTTCTTATATAATTAGGTATTTGAATGAAGCAAAACAAAAAAGATTAAAACTAGAAGAGTTCATTCAAAATTTGAAAACATCAAATAATATTAATGACGGAAATACTCAAGCATTTAAATATCTGCCAAAAACTTTTAAACCTGATAATGAGAATACACTTATAGCCTTAACTTTAATTGTACCTGACTCACAAACTATACCTGAAGAAGACCTTATTCTTATCGACCTTCTGAGCGCTTATAGACTTGGAAATGAATTTGATAAATATTTAGGTCATGAATTGCATCATCTTTATGTATTAAACTATTTTTCTAAACTAAGGAAGAATGATGAATTGGATAGATATCCAGATCTAATATATAGTATTGACAAATTAAGACTTGAGGGAATTGCAGATTTAATAGATAAAGATGATATATTAGAAAAGCCTAACAAAAGTGATTATGAATTAGATTTTTGTAAATACTATAAAGAATCCAAAAGTCGTTTTCAAAAAATGGATTATTTAATACAAGAGATTGTTGATAATGAATCGATGTTTACTGCTAACGGAAAAAAAATAAGTAGAGAACTTCCCTTGGGATGTCATCCCAATGGATTGTATATGGCACATCTTATTGAGAGGGAATATGGAAAAGATGGAATACTTAAATGTTTAGAGAATCCTTTTGTTTTTATTCAATTGTTTAATGAGGCTTCAAAACAAAATCCAGAAAAGTATTATACTTTTTCTGATGTAGCAATGAATTATCTTAAGAAACTTGAATTAGAATGGATAGAGGATTGATAATATTAATTTTTGTAAAACAAAATAGTATTAAATTTAAACATCGGAAAATTGCGTTTTCAAAATCGCAACTTTTCATGTTCTAAACCGTTAATCTACACTTTATTTAATCTTTCTCTTTTCTTCGTTTTCTTGGCAATACTTCTTCCGGGAATGGGAATAAAATTGTCGAATTTTTTTCAGAAGCAATATTTGCTAATGTTTGGTACAATCTTAATTTAATTGCAGATGGCGATTGATCTATTAGTTTACCAGCTTCTAACAGTTTCCCTGCTGCTTGTTCTTCTGCAAGTGCTAAAATAATCCGTGCTCTTCTAGAACGTTCTGCTTCTGCCTGATTTGCCATCATTCGTCTCATATTTTCAGGCAACTGAATATCTTTAATTTTTACATCAATTATTTCAATTCCCCAATCCTTAGTTTCGTGTTCTACAATATTTTTAATATTCTTACCCATTTCCTCTCTTTTTGATAAAATGGTGTCTAATTCAACTTTACCACAAACATCTCTTAAAGCTGCTTGAGCAAGTTGTGTTATGGCAAAATTATACTCTTCAACTTCCAACACAGCTTTTTCAGGGTCATCTACTTTAAAAAACACTACCCCATCAATACTACAAGGTACATTGTCTTCAGTCATTACTTCTTGGGAAACAATATTAATGGTAATTACACGAATATCTACAACCTGAATCGTTTCAATAACAGGAATAATCCATCTAAAACCTGGTTGAAGTGTGGTAATATATTTACCAAATCTAAATTTTAAGGCTCTTTTATATTCATAAACGACGCGTATTCCACTGAATAAAAACAATACAATAAGAATACTAAAGAATAATGGTATTTGCATGGGTAAAATATTAAGTTATTTAATTTGTCCAATTAAAATATTTGCCAAAAAGTTAAAGATTGCAAGAAGTGTTTTAATCTTTAGACTTTCAATACATTAACTAAAACAGAATGTAAAGAATATTTCTATTTAGTTATTAGATTTCCCTTTAAATTTACAAATATATTTGCTGTTTACAAAATATTAAGCCCTATAAATGAGGTGTTAATAAACAAGTTTTATACAATTTTATATGTTAATTTTTTATAAAAAATACTTTACATTCGTTTTTTAAACAGAAAAAATGCATTATTTAAATTTTACTCCATTTCCTAAATTAAAATCAGAACGATTACAACTTAGACAATTAAATAAATCTGATGCTCCTATTATTTTCTTTTTAAGGTCGGATGCTGAAGTAAATAAATATATAAAAAGGCCTACACCAAAAAGTATTGATGATGCTTTGGCTTTTATTGCTAAAATTAATAATGGAATTAAAGAAAACGAATGGGTTTATTGGTGTATTACATTAAAAGACAATCCCAAAGTAATTGGAACTATTAGCTTGTGGCATTTTTCTAAAGATAAAACAATTGCTGAAGTTGGATACGACTTACACCCTGATTATCAACAAAAAGGGATTATGAATGAAGCTTTAAATACTGTACTTAATTATGGTTTTAATACGTTGAATCTTAGAGAAATTGAGGCTTTTACACATCGAAATAATAACCCTTCAAAAAAATTATTAGTCAATAATAAGTTCATTTATAAGGAAGACAGAAAGGATGAAGATAATTTAGACAATCATATTTTTACAGTTCAAAATCCCAATAATAAATCTAAATAATTTCAAAAAAAAAATACGCTGCATAATTAACCCGATTAATTTTACAACGTATTTTCTAGGTTGACAATTAATTAATAGTCGCTTGTCATAATAAACAGTGGGTTCATTTCAAAACTATTATAAGTAGGACATAACCTGTCTATATTATAGAATTTCTCAATATTAACCACTTTAGATTTACCTGTAACCACATCTATAGGAACATTATCATAACGTCCATTTTTCAATACTACTAAACGTCCGTGTACCCCTTTTAAAATAAGATCTAGCGCAAGGTTTCCGTAAGCCATTGGCACAATAGAATCTATTGCATCCGGATCACCACCTCTTACTAAATATCCTAATTTTTGATTGATTACATTAATTTTTTTACCATTATTGTATTTTGGAGATAACTCTTTCAATCTTTGTGAAACAAGCTCACCTATTCCACCAAGTTTTGCATGTCCAAACTGATCTTTTTCACCATCTTTAAAAACCATCTCACCACCTTCAAACATGGCTCCTTCAGAAACCAGTGCTACCGAGTAGTTACTTGGATTGTCAAATCTATCTTGTATTAAAAGCTCTGTTAAACCTTCAATATTAAATTTATATTCAGGAATTACACATCTATTTGCAGCACCCGCCATTGTTGGTAACATTGCTGTAAAACCAGCGTATCTACCAAATACTTCTAATACTAAAAACCGTTCATGCGATCCGGCAGAAGTTCTTAACGTATTGGTCATATTAATGGTTCTGGTAATACAGGTACTAAAACCAATACAATAATCGGTTCCAGGAACATCATTATCCATTGTTTTTGGTATTGCCACTACTTTTACGCCCTCTTTATACAACCTAACGGCATAACTTAAGGTATCATCACCACCAATTGGAATTAAATAATCTACACCTAAATAGTTTAAATTATCCAAAACCACTTTGGTCATATCATTATATTCTTCTTGGTAAGTATCTCTATGTTGCTCTGGCACATTTGCTTTTGGAAGATGGCTTGGCCGTGTTCTTGAGCTATGTAAAAAAGTACCTCCGGTTCGTCCAGCTTTATTAACAATAATTTGAGTAAGTTCAACAAAATTGTAACTATTATCTGCTTTTGGGTCTTGAACAAGTTCAACAATTCCTGCCCAGCCTCTTCTTAAACCAATTACTCTATAACCTTCTCTAATTGCTCTAATTGTTATTGCTCTAATTGCAGGATTTAAACCTGGAACATCCCCACCACCAGTTAATATAGCAATGGTTCCTTTTACTTTTTTCGCCATGTTATTATAAATTTATGTTATCTCTTTCTGTTTTGTTGTTAGCTTAATTAAGATTGAGTTCATTTTAGTCTTCTAAAAAGCATAGTTTCACAAGCATCATCTGTAAAATTCACTCTCAAATTTACACTTTTATTCAAAAATAACATACTAATTTAAGGTAAATCTTTGTCTTTTAAATTCTATTTTTATTGAATATAAATTAATGTATACATCATTAATTTTCATACTTTTAAAACAAGCTACTTTAATATATCCCACATTATTATCTTGTTATTTATTCATTTTATTTAAGAGCTAAATTAGGTGTTCTTAATTTTTTTATTAAATTAGCTCAATATATTAGTAACTTATGCTCACAAATTTAGCAATATGAATTTTCTTTCAAAAAACATTAAACATCTTAGGTCTTTAAAAGGGTTAACACAAGAGCAATTTGCTCAGGAATTAGATGTATCACGCTCTAGAATAAGCTCTTACGAAGAAAATAGAGCCATTCCTCCTATTGATTTCTTAATAATTTTATCTGAATTCTTTAAAGTTCCTATTGATATTTTAGTGAAAAACGATTTATCCAAAGCAAAAGATGGCTCCTTTATAAAAATTGGAAATGAGAGATTGCTGTTTCCAATTACTGTTGATAGTGAAAACGAAGATTTAATAGAAGTGGTTTCTGTTGAAGCTTCTGCGGGTTATTTAAGAGGGTATTCGGATCCGGAGTACATAGAGCATTTAAATAAAATTAAACTACCGTTTTTACCAACCGGAACACACCGAGCTTTTCCAATAAAAGGAGATTCTATGCTGCCCGTAAAAAGCGGTTCTTATATTGTTGCTCGTTTTATTGAAGATATTAGAGATGTAAAAGATGGAAAAACCTATATAGTACTAACGCTAAACGATGGTATTGTATACAAACGTGTTTTTGATAAAATAGATGAACATCAAATGTTATTGCTGGCTTCAGACAATAAAAAATACGATCCTTATTTTGTGCCTGTTGATGAAATTTTAGAATTATGGGAATTTACCTGTAGCATAAACACACAGGAATACGATGAACAAGAATTAAAAATTAGCAGTATAGCCAATATGTTAACTCAATTGGGAGTTGAATTAAAAGAACTTGAGAAAACCCTAAATTAATGTACGCAATTGTTGATATAGAAACAACAGGACACAGCTCTAAAATAACTGAAATTTCCATTTTTATTTTTGATGGTAAAAAAGTAATAGACGAATATACTACGCTTGTAAATCCTGAATCTGTAATTCCACCATTTATTACCAATTTAACAGGAATTACGAATGCAATGGTTGGCAATGCTCCTAAATTTTATGAAATTGCCAAAAAAGTAGCCGAAATAACAAAAGACACCATTTTTGTAGCACACAATGTAAACTTTGATTACAATATAATTCAAAAAGAATTTAAATCACTTGGGTTTGATTTTAAACGAAAAAAACTGTGCACAATTCGACTTTCCAGAAAATTAATTCCGGGATTAAAATCGTACAGTTTAGGAGCGCTTTGCAGTACTCAAAATATTGAAATTATAGACCGTCACCGTGCAAAAGGAGATGCAGAAGCTACTACCATTTTATTTGAAAAATTGTTAAATTTAGATACAGATCAACGTGTATTTAATTCCTTTTTAAACCCAAAATCCAGACAAGGAACTTTACCTCCTTTACTTCCAAAAAAAATAGTAGATGAATTGTCGGAAAAAACAGGCGTTTATTATTTTAAAAACGAAAAAGACGAAATTATTTATGTTGGTAAAGCCAACAATATAAAACAACGTGTAATCAGTCATTTTTACGATAAAGCCAAAAAGGAAATTACTATGTGTTTAGAAACCGCTAACGTAACTTTTGTTGAAACCGGAAGCGAATTATTAGCATTGTTATTAGAATCTTCAGAAATTAAAAAGTTGTTTCCAAAGTTTAACAGAGCTCAAAGACGGGCTCAGGAAAGTGTAGGCTTGTTTAGTTACGAAGATAGAAATGGCATTATTCACCTGGCACATAACCGATTAAAATTAATTCCAAAACCGTTAATGAAATTTCACAATGTAACAGAATGCCGGGTTTTTATGGAAAAATTATGTGAATCGTTTGAATTGTGTCCAAAATATTGTCATTTACAATCTAATGTAACCACTTGTTTTCATTATCAAATAAAGCAATGCAAAGGTATTTGTAAAGATGAAGAACCTGTTGAATTGTATAATAAAAGAGTAAAAAAAGCAATTGAATCTATTAAATTTGAATCGGAGAACTTTATTATAAAAGAAACTGGCAGAGCAAAAAATGAAAATGCTTATGTACTTATTTTAAACGGAATTTATAAGGGTTTTGGGTATGCCGATAAGAAACAAAAACTAAAATCGATAGATGATTATTGCGAAATAATTACAAGTCAAAAAGATAATAATGATGTAAAACGCATTTTAAAAACCTATGTAGAAAAAAATGTTGAACAAATTTTCCAATTGAACTAAAATAAGTAAACTTGCACTTTCAATAAGTAAGTGTTAAAGCTATTTTATTAATGAAAGACCATAAAGAACCTGTACAAATTGATTTAGCTGTTTTTGAAAAAAATGGTAAGTTTGAATTTGCGCAAATTATAAAAAAGAACAAATTTAAAGCTACAAAAGCTTTAAATGGATTTTTAATTGGTCTTAAAAATGAAGCTTCAGGTTCTAAAGAAACCTCAAGAATTATTGTGAAATTTGTTTCTGCAAAAGCTATTTCAAAAGAAGAAGAAAAACATTTAAAGACACAGGTTGCTGATGTTTTTAAAATATTGGGAATTGGAGTGCCATTTATGCTTATTCCAGGCGCTACGCTGTTAATTCCGTTTATTTTAAAAGCTGCAGAAAAAAAGGGAATTGACTTATATCCTTCTAATTTTAAGAAAAAATAGCTCATTTTTCAACATATTTTTTTTATAATGTTTCAAAAAAATATATATTTGAAATGCTATGAAAAACACTCAAAACACACTCCCTCCTATTTTATTAAAAAAGGTAATTCACAAAAATAAAATTCAGCTTTTATTGCTGTTCCCTTACAATAATGAAATAAAAAATATTCTTTATAACCTAGGTGGTTATTACTGGAGTAAAACTTTACGAGGATGGTATACCCAATTTACTTTAGAAAATATTGCACTTTTAAAACAAACTTTAAATGATAAAGTAACTTTTAAATTAGATCCTTCTGTTTATGAAAAGCTAAAAGTAAAACCGATTAAAAAAACACGAGAAATATCCGAACAGAACAAACAAATAATAAGGCTGTATGTTAAATATTTAGAAGGAAAATGCTATAGTGAAAGTACCATTAAAACCTATTTCTCTTTTATTGCAGATTTTTTCGATTATCTAAAAGACACTTCTATTTCAACAATTTCTAACCAAACCATTGAATTGTTTATTAAAGATGTTTTTGTACCAAGAAATTATAGCGTAAGCACCTACAGGCAATTTATGATTGCTATTAAATTATTTAAGACTTTTTACCCGGAATGTGATTTTAATGATTTACAATTAAAACGAACTGAAAAAAGCATACTAGTACCTACTATTATATCTAAAGAAGAAATTGAAACTCCTTTGGACTTGGCATTAAAAAATTTAATGGAAACGAATGATAACCAAACTAATAATAGACTATCCGGTAATTATTAAAAATGCACTTACACCACCTTAAAAACAAAAAAAATTAGTAATTTTGCTCGTTGAAATCCCCATTTCCCTTTATGAAAAATAGTGTTTTTGCCATTTCCCTATTCCTTATTATGGTTACTTATAAGTTAAATGCCCAATACAACGTGCAATTTAGCGACAATTATCCACCTTTTAATTACATAAATGACAATGGCGAACCTGCTGGTTTTAATATAGATATATTAAATGCTATTAATGATTTATATGAAAACAAGGAGATACAATTAAATTCTGATAATTGGAATGCTATAAACAAAGCATTAGATAGCGGATATATTCAGGCAATTGGAGGAGCTCACTACCCTGGCAGATATGATGAAAAGTATATTTATACACGATCAACAATAAATACCTCTCATTGCTTTTTTTACAATACAAATTACTTCAATAAATTTTCATTAGAGCAATTTCGTACTATAAAAGAACCTTTGGTGGCCATGTGGAAAAACGATGTTCTTATACACTATGTATTATCCATAAATCCTACAGCTAAATTTATATATGTAAAAAATTATGAAGAACTCATAAAAAATATAGACCGAAGAGATGTTACTTGTCTTTTTGGACAACGAATTGGCGGTATGTATTTTGCAGAAAAACTAAATAAAGATTATATAAAAACACTTGATCATCGAATTTTAGAGCGCAATATGGGTTTTAAAGTTTCCAAAAATTCGCCAGAATTAGCAGAAACTTTAAATAATGGATTAGAAATAATTCTTGCCAATGGCACTTATCAACAAATTTATGACAAATGGATCTCCAACTATGATAAACCACAATTTAGCTGGCGAAATTATTTAAAATATATACTGGTTGTTGTAGCATTATTTTTATTTCTTTTAATTATAAATTGGATTTTACGAATACAAGTTCGAAAAAAAACAAAAGATTTGCGACACCAAATTGAAGTGAATGCAGATATTATGCAAGAGTTGGAAATTCAAAAATTTAAAGCCGAAGAAAGCGACAGAATGAAATCGGCTTTTTTAGCCAATATGAGTCATGAAATAAGAACACCTATGAATGGTATTTTGGGCTTTACCGAATTGTTAAAAACAGCTGATTATTCTTCAGAAAAGAAAGCTAAATTTATAAATATTATTCAACAAAGTGGAAACAGAATGTTGAATACGATTAACAATATTATGGATATTTCTAAACTAGAATCTGGATTAGAAACTGTTCATATTAAACCTATAAATATTAATAAAATCATAAATGAACTGTTAGATTTCTTTAGCCCTGAGGCAGCATTAAAGGGACTGGAATTTAAATTAAATGAAACTGTTTTAAATAAGAATCAGCCATTTTACACCGATGAATATAAATTGAATTCCATTTTAACCAATTTAATTAAAAATGCTCTAAAATTTACATTTAAGGGCGCTATTGAAATTAATTATAGTTCTCATAATGAATATGTTGAATTTTGGATTAAAGATACTGGTATTGGCATCCCTTTAGATAAACAAGCTACTATATTTAATGAATTTGTACAAGCTGATTTTTCACATTCTAGCGGCTTTGAAGGCACAGGGTTAGGATTGTCAATTTCTAAAGGCTATGTACAATTATTAGATGGAATTATAAAGTTAGAATCTACGCCAAATAAAGGAACTACTTTTTATATTCGTATTCCTAATTCTTCAAATAAAATATCTCTAATAATTGAATCTGAAGAGAAAACAGCTATAAAACAATTTACATCTTTAACCTATAAAATTATAATTGCTGAAGATGACAGCACTACTTTTTATTTTTTAAAAGAAATTTTAAAAGACGTAACCAAAAGTTTGTATTACGCTAAAGATGGGAATGAAGTAGTTGAACTAGCTAAAAAACACCCAGATACAGATCTTATTTTAATGGATATAAAAATGCCGCATTTAAATGGTTTTGAGGCAACAAAAAAAATTAGAACTTTTAATAAAGATGTTTATATTATTGGACATACGGCATTTGCACAAGACAGCTATAAAAGAAAAGTGATTGACGTTGGTTGCAATGCTTATATTTCAAAACCTATTAATCGTAACAAATTACTTACTTTAATAGAGGAAATTAAGATTAAATAGATGTATCCTAAATTAAACATAGGACAACTAAATAATTGAAATTTTATATACAAATAGCTTAAAATGAAACAAATATTACTAAATTTGATACAAACGTTGCTATTGCATTTTTATGAAATAGCATATATATCAAAAAAACAACAATAGTGTTTTTTATCCCGTAAATTTTAGGGGGATAAAAACACTTTTTATTAACATATAACTAGTTGGCAACAATTAAAAAAATTGAAAAATGGAAAATATTTGGATTATTGCAATACTACTATTTTTAATAACCATATTTCTTTATTGGAAAATTTCTAAGAATTATTTCAAAAATGAAGTTTTTAGCAAAGGAACATGGAAAAATTGGGGAACGAGATTATTTTATTGGCAAGGAGCAATTTTCGTCAGTATCGGAGTAACATTTCTAATAATATTTCTTTTAAATGCAATAAATGTTTTAAATTTTTAGAAAAAAAAATAACGGAGAATAATTGTTGACAACGATATGAAAACAAACATTGACAACCGAAAAAACATAATAATTTCTCTTAAATCATATTACGGAGAAAGAATAAAAGGAATTGACAAACAAATTCAATTCCTGAAAATGTGGAACTTTATGAATATTTCAATAACCATAATTTGTTTCGGAATTTTAATGACAAGTATTATATCTGAACAATTAGAATTTGATTTTTATAAATGGCAGAAAACAGGATTAATTGCCCTTTTGAGTTTAATAGTATTCTTAAATCTACCGAATGCGATTTTTGAACTCAAATTATTGAAACACTTTAAAAAAATAAATAATTACAATGATTTCAATGGAATTGAAAAATTGAATAATGATTTGAAATTTCAGATTGACAAATTAAACAATAGAATAAGAACGAACATAATTCAAGTTATTTTAGGAATTTTAATATTATTTATGAGTGCTTGGCAGACAATGAATGAGAATAATCCTTATTGGGAATATATGAAAATTCCGATTATATTATTTTTTGGATTTATAATTATCAAATTTATAATTGTAAATAAAAAACTGACAGAAAACATTCAGAAAGTAGAAAATACTGTTGCCAACACCTCATAAAATTTATGCTTACTTTTGAACTAGCAGAAACCGACAAACATTCAATAAAAATATTGCTACGGCGGAAAAATCTCCGATTTTTACGTCGCACAAATCTTATAAAAACACGGTTGTAATTAATTGCTCTGATGAAATTTTCCGGTCAGAAACAAAACAGATAAAATTGAGTTTAATAAAATAGATTTTTAAGATTTAAACCAGGAGGAGAATTGATTTGATTTAAATTTCTATAAATGATAAATTCAGTAAAATGACAAAATTGAGTTGATTAAAAATTCATTCAATGATAAATTTAGTAAAATGAGAAAATTGTTTTTTTTTAATTAGTTTAATGACAAATTAAATAAAAATGATAAATTTGAGTTCACTTCTACTCTACTGATTTTTGAGAATTGAAACGCAAAAAGCTCAATGAAACGGAGAAATTTAAAATCAGAGCGGATTTGAGCATTGAAACGGAGAAAAATTGCAAAACGCTAAAACAAGAAAAAAGATAAATTAATAACAAAAAAAAGGATTTTTATAAAGAACAAGAATGACAAATCTCGGAAAATACTAAAATTCAATTATCAGCATAACGTATCGCAAAAAATTACAACAACTCATAAAATTTATGCTTAAATTTGATTTAGTACAAACGACAAACATTCAACTAACAATTTGCTACGTCCGAAAAATCTCCGATTTTCCAGTCGCACAAATCTTATAAAAGCCCGTTGGTAAACATAAAGAAATGAGATATCTGATTATTTTATTGTCATCCATTTTAATTCTGAGTTGTACGAAAAATGACAATTCTGAATTATTGATTGGAACTTGGAAAATAGACAACAATCCCGAAAATTACTCGGAATTAAAGATTGAAAAAGATTATATTTTAAAATTGATTTATTGCGAGAATAACATTGAGATTATAAAGAACAAGAACAGAATTGAAAATAATCTATTAATAATTGATAATCAAGAGTATGAACCTAAAATTGACACATTTAGTTTAATTAATTATTCGAAAGATAAAATCACACTAAACAGAAAATTTCTGAACCAAAATTATAAACTTTCCAAAATTGAGAATAATATTACCGAAATAGATTCGAATGATTTAGAAAACTGGAAAGAAAAGACAATTAAAGAGTTTAAAAAAAGAGCGAAATTATATTTTAAAGAAAATAACATATCCGAGAAAAAACAAAGAATTGACACAATTCAGATTGAATTACCGAATATTGAGGAAATTGAAATTCCGATAGATTAAAAAACGTTTACCAACACCTCATAAAATTTATGCTTACTTTTAAACTAAATAACGAACCGACAAACATTCAACAAACGATTTGCTACGGCAGAAAAATCTCCGATTTTCCAGTCGCACAAATCTTATAAAAACTAGTTACAATTAACAGCGGACTTCAGCCTGAAGTCCTTAATTTGAGCATTTTGAGTTAAAAAAATATTGACTGTCTAAGACACACACCGAAAGAAAATTGAAACGGTCAGAATTTAGCAATAAATCGGAGGAAAATATTGAAACCGAAAAATAACTCGGTGGAGAAAAACGATTTTAGCACAACGGCGGAATAATAAATTGGTCGAAAAAATGAGTAATTTATGAGAAAAATAAAAACCCATTGAAACGTGGAATTTAAGAGTTGAAACGGAAAAGAATTAATAAAAATTAAAACTAAAAAGAGAGATTTCAGTTTTTAATAGAGTTCTCCGAATTGAAAGTTGAAACGGTTTGATTTTTTAGCACCAGAATGAAAAGCTGCAAATTGTAACACCGCATATAAAAAATTGCTAAATTCAGTAAAATACAATGTTTACTAATTTTAAAAAACTAAATTTAAACATCGAAAAATTGTGGTTTAAAACCTGCAACTTTTCATATTCAAACCCGTTACCCACAATTACGAAATGTAGTGGTTTTTTATAAATAATATTAATTAATCTCAAAAAAAACTATTAAATTCGCCTTTCGGAAAGATATTTGATGTATATTTAGACAAAGTATAATAGTTAATTATGGCAAAAGCATCTAAAAATAGAAACATAGATTCAGGAGTTAGAGGAACCTTTTCTGGTAGATTGTATATTGATAAATCAATATTTTTTAAGAGAAAAGACGTTCAGAAAGCTATAGAAAGTTTAAAGAATTCAGATGTTATTAAAAAGCATTTGGAAACTGCAAGCTAATGCCTTACAATTTATTATTACTTCCTATTTGTGCAGGATATATAATTTTAGTTTATTCTGTATTATTCAAATATAATATTCAAAGATTTCATCAACGTAGACTACTTTTTGAATCAATAATAATTGCGATTCTGATTATCTTAATTTCTTTTTTTATTAGATCAATTATTGAATTATTATTTCCTCAACTTATTCCTTCAATAGTAAGTTTCCTTAAAATAATACCTTTTCAAAAGCCTGATTATTTTTGGACAGTATTTGTTGGTACACTCTCATCTATCATTTTAGTTTTTATTTCAAATAAGTGCATATATCGAAAATATGGAAAAATTGACCCGATTATTTGGGCAATAAGAAAAAACGGTGATGAATTAGAAAAATTGTTTGAAAGATCTTCAGATGAAGGAAAACTTATGCAAATAACACTTAAAAACAATAAAGTTTATATTGGTTTTTGTGAGATAATTCCAGAACCTCAAAAGACAAACTATATGGTTATTTCTCCAATTTTGAGTGGATATAGAAAAGAACCATCTAAAAAAGTAAAAATAACAACTAATTACTTAGAAATAGTTAATTATTATATTGAAAATTTAGACGATGACTCTACTTCAGTTGAACTTAACACTGACGTAACTATTAAGCAAGATGAAATTCTAACTGCAGGAATTTATGACCAAGAAATTTTTGATATGTTTAACGGAAGTCTTCCTCCTCCTAATGATTCAACAACTGTGGGTAACACCGTATAACCAAAATGGCTAAATAGGGTAAAATAGAATAATTCTAAACCTTAATTTTAATAAATTTATCAAACGAAAAATTGTTATAACTAAAACGCAACTTTAGTTATACAAACCCGTTGTGCGTCATTTAAGCCAAACCGAAAGAACAATGACAAGAATAGAATTTATTGAATTTTTAAAGGAATTTAAAACTGATTTTGACCAAAACAAAGAGAATTGGGAAAACGTAAATCTTTCTGATTTTTTAGAAAGTATGATTGCTTATACAGAAGATATTCAAGGTTTTTATGACAATATGGGAATGAATATAAATGCGGATAATCCGACTTGGGAAAATTTCAGTCATATATTAAAAGGTGCATCAATTTATGAGTAAAATTATTGATTTCTATAAGAAACTAACTGACGGAAAAAAAAGTGCATTAATTGGAGGAATTCTGATATTAATATTCGGAATTATATTTTCTATTTATAGACATAGCAGAATTGAAAAACTTGAATCGAATTTTATCTGGACAGAAGGAACAATAACTGAAATAAAACTTAATGTTTCAAAAGGAACAACACAAATGGAAGATATTTTCTTGTTCGAATTTAAACATAATGGAAAAAAAATTATAAAGTCACGGACAACTTATAAACCTGAATTATTGAAAGTTGGACAAAAATTTAAAATAAAAGTTCATCCAGAAGATTCTGATTTATTGGAAATTGAATTGAACGGAACATAAACTGAATAAAAAAACGAACGCACAACACCGTGTATAATTAATGGCTGGTGCAAGCCTACTTACGAAAATCCTCGCGGATTTTCTATTCGGTTTTTATTTGCTAAATTAGGTGCTTAACCACGCCACTAATCATACACAAACACGTTGTACTGCATTTAAAAAAACCTTCAGAATGAATTTCAAAATAAGGCTAATAATCTTTCTGTTTCCATTTTTAGGCTTAGCGCAAATTGAAATTAACGGTATTGTTATTGAAAAAAAATATAAGGAACCTTATCCTGGAGTTTCGATTATTGAGAAAGGAACAAAAAATGGAACTCAGACAGATTTTGACGGACGATTTTCACTAATTGTTTCCGAGAAGAATTCAACTATCATAGTTTCAAGTGTTGGAATTCGTACACAAGAAATAGAGTTGAAAGGAGAAAAGGATTTAAATATTATGATAAGAGAAGACTGTAGTCGAGATTGGTTTGACCATCAAAAAATCGGATTTAATATTGTAAGCGGTGTAATTAATAACCCAATTGGAGGTCAAATCAATTTGAGTTTTCCAGTAATCTTTGGACAACCAACATTAAAAAGCGGTGTTAGTTATCAGACGGATTTAAAAGAAAACCGATTTTTAAATGCTAATCTAGGTGTAGAACATCTTTTTGTAAGCTGTGATTTTGATACAGACATTAATGCTTATTATCGGAACTTAGACTTTAATAACCGAATAGAATTAGCAGCTTATTCAATAGAGACGAGCCTAAATTTTAATCGAATTAGAGCAATTGTTGGGATAAGCAGTATTGACTTCACAAATTCAATGGAAACACTAAATGTAAAAAGTGTTGGGCCAACTTTGGGTATTGGTTCTTGGATAGGAAAACCATTCTTCTTGTCTTTTTCTGCAAAGGCTTCACTTTACGATAATCTAACGGAATACCAAGCGGAGATAAAAAAAGAGTATAAAAACTTTTATGGTTTTACACGATTCTATAAAGTTCAAGATTTTGAAGAATTAAGTATAGGAGTTGGAATTCAATTTACGTACCTTTTCAAAAGTCAACGGAGATAAAAACGCAGTACAACACAACCTATAAACAATACGGGCTTCGGGCTTAGTCGCAGGGTTTGCGTATTTTTATGAAGTCCGCAAAATCTTTGGGATTTTGCTTTTTAGCGGGACAAAGAAAAAAGAAAACCAAAAGATTTCGCTATGTGCGTGGCGGAAAGCAAACGCTAGTTTGCTCCCGTACTGTTCATAGCTAAACCGTTGCCAGTAATTTGAGAATGACGAAATCAGAAACGAAATTATTAGTCGGAATTGGAATTCTGATTTTGCTAATCGATATTTTACTTATGAAATATTGGGTTGGTAATATTAAACCTGACCCATTTATGTCTGTCGGAGTTGAATCGCACAGACTTGAAATATTTGGAGTGAATATTCTGATTGGAATTATTGTTTTCTTCATTAAAAAAAGACTTTCGATTTTATTCTTTTTTAACACAATAGTCTGTTATTGGATATTCTCATTTTTCTGGAATTCCTATTTGGAAAATAATCCTTACTCGCAAACTAGATATGATTTTAAAATTGAGAACAGAAATATTCAATTAAGAATTTCCGAAAACCCAAACACATATGGGATTTATGAATTAAACCCAAATCCTTTGGATTCCCTGAAAATAATTGAAATGGGAATGAATGAAAAAAGAGGAGATAGTATTGTGTTGAAATGGTGGAATGGGGAAATCCAAGAAATGTACTTTTATGATGACAAGTTAATCGGATTACCTGAAAGCCCGAATCCAATTGAACTGAACAAAAAGGAATGAAAAACTACTGGCAACACCGTGTATAATTCATTGCTGGTACTCGCCTACTTGGAAATTCCTTCGGAATTTCCTCTGGTTGGTTTTTGTTTACTAATTTAGTTGCTGAAATACGCAACGAAATCATACACAAACACGTTGCCTTTAATTGCGGATTAAAACACTTCCGAAAAATATTATTTAAAAAATAAAAAGATATGAAAACAGAAATTCCAGACATTGAAGTATTATTTCCAAATGAGGATTCAGCAAAATCAAGAAAACTGATTTTAGAAAATGAATCAGAATATTTACAAATTAGTGCTTTTGATAACGAGAGTAAAGAAGATTGTGTTTTAGTATTTAATGAAAATCAATTAACACTTTTGAGAGACCAAATCAATGTTTTTTTAAAGAATAAATTATTAGATAAAATTTAGATTTAAAAGATGTTAGGTGTAGGTTCAGCAGCTCAAGCAATGATAAATTCTCTCAAAAATAATTCGAGAGTAAAGAATAGAACGAGATACTTTGACAAAAAAAGATTAAACTCGAAATTGGGTAATTCGAGAAAAAATATATTACTTGATAAAAAAGCATCGCCAGAATTACTTGAAGAAATAAAAACCCAAATGATTGCGGAAAACAGAAAAGCCAAAATTAAAAATTGGATTATAACTTTATTGAGTATTACATTTACGATTTTGATTATTATTTTTATTTACACAAAGTATATTGATGATTTAAGAAAATTTATAGGTTGATAAAAAAGCAACTAAAAGGCAACAATGTATAAAATTTATGCTAAAATTTAAACTAAATACAAACCGACACACATTTAACAATCGATTTGCTACAACCGAAAAATCTCCGATTTTTAAGTCGCACAAATCTTAATACTAAACCGTTGGCTGTAATAACACGAAAAAGATAAAAATGACACCAAAACAAGTAGAAAGAATAAAGAATAAAATCACGAAAATAAAACGTGCACTTTCTGCTGATAAAAAACGTTGGGGAGGATATTATGATGATAGTCGAGGACTTCGCTATTTACCACCAGAATTATATTTGAAAATAAACGATTATTCAGGAGCTTTAAGATATTACAACTGGTTCGAAAAAAACTTTCCAGATGACTGCGGATTTCCAATTTTTCTGTTTGAATGGACAATTACCCTTTTTAAAACTAAACGGATTAAACAAGCCGAGAAAAAGGCTATGGAGACATTTTACTCTAACACGTATTTGATTGACAGATTTTTAAACAAAGAATTGCTTGACTTTGATAAATCTGAGAATTCAAATTGGGAATATTCGAGTTTAGCTGAACAATTGATTTATTCAAAAGACCAAAACGAGTTAATCGATTTTGCTGACTGGTTAGAGAATTTTATTACTACTGAAAAATTTTATGCTTTTGCCAATAAATTCATCGAAATTGAAAGTGTTTTAAAAACAGAACCGATTGGAGAGAAAAGAACAAAACTTGTTAAAGAAAAATATAAACTGATAGAAAATATTAACGATTAAAAACTACAGCCAACACCTCATATAATTTATGCTTACATTCAAACTAACATTAACGACAAACATTCAACTAACGATTTGCTACCACCGAAAAATCTCCGATTTTCCAGTCGCACAAATCATATAAAAACTCGTTGTGTGTAAGTTAAAAATGATTAAATCTTGAATTTAAAGAAAACATATACAAAGATTTCAGATTCTAAAATAAATCTTATGATTGCATTGTCAATTTTAGGATTAATAATAGTTTTAGTTCTTGATTTTTTCGATGAAAAATACTCTTATCACGATATTCTGGTTGAATTTCACGGACTAATTTTTGACCTTTTAATATTCGGTATATTATTGACAATTTACGAGACTATAAAAAGTAAGAACGATAATATTACAAGATATAAAGAAGAAATTAATGATTATAAGTTTTGGGAGAATGAAGAAGCGATGTTCAGAACAAGAGGATTAATTAAAAGACTTTATGATTTAAATGCTAAAAATATTGATTTATCTCATTGTTATTTAGCTTCAGACAATTCTTTTTCAACTTATGATAATATGAAAAATTGGAAATTTTCAGGTGCAAACTTAAGCAACACAATGTTTATGATGAGTACTCTTGAAAATGCACAATTTTATTCGACAAATTTAAAAGAAGCCACTTTTGTACAAGTAAATTTGACTAATTGTAGTTTTTGTTCAGCAATTTTGTATAAAACAAATTTCGAAAAATGTATATTCACTAATGTTGACATTTCAAATTCTGTAGTTTATGAGAAAAACTGGTTCGAACTACTTGAATCAAAAGAGAATATTGGCATATCATTATTAAAAGAACAGTTTGAGTTAAAACCCAATTTGATCAATGATATTGAGGTATATAGAATAATTCGTAAAACTAAACCTACACACAACAACTCATAAAATTTATGCTTAAATTTGAACTAACACAAACGACAAACATTCAACAAACGATTTGCTACGGCAGAAAAATCTCCGATTTTCCAATCGCACAAATCTTATAAAAACTCGTTGGCTAACATTTAAGAAAAAAAACAGCTAGAATAAAGAATGAGACATTATAATGGACAATAGTATAATCGGAATTGGAATTGCACTAGGAGTAAGTTTCTTTATTCTTTACACTCGAAAAAAGAAATGGATGAATCCAAAAATTACTTGGTTGATTTGTATTGGATTATTTTCAATTGGTCTTTATGGACTAAACATTACTAAACCCGAATTCAAGAATGATAGGATTATGTTTTTAGGATTTTTAGCACCAATAATTTATTGGGTTTTTGACCGAGTTTTTAAGAAAATTAGTTTTATGATTCATAACAGAGACTTTATTCTTTACTTAAGATATTCTGATGAGATTAATGATTCTTTCGGAGCAAAAAACCCGCAAGTAAAAATGTCTGACAAATTATTTTCATTTGGACTTTTAATAATAATTGTTGCGATTTTATTTATCGGAATTGGAATAATAAAATAAAAAACGTTAGCCAACACCTCATATAATTTATGCTTACATTTAAACTAACACAAACGACAAACATTCAACTAACGATTTGCTACAACCGAAAAATCTCCGATTTTCCAGTCGCACAAATCATATAAAATCACGTTGCTTGTAACAGCGGATTTCACTTCTGAAATCCACATTTTAGTCATTTAAGATTAAAATAGTTAGTCTGACAGAGGCGTGAAAAAATTATTAATGAGGGAAAATTCTGATCACTCTTCTACTCTATCAAACAGAAACTAAATTGGAATAAATTGAGAATTAAGCAAAAGATAAATTGAAACGCAAATATTCATTGTAGCGGAATGATTTTTAGCACAACAACTGAATTACTATATGAAACGTGAAAATTGAGCAAAACAGCAGATTTAAGCATTGAAATCGGAAAACTAACTGAGTAGTAAGATGAAACTCGATTAGATTTTAAGATTAATTAAACTAAAAGATAAATTTAAGATATAAGAAACATCACAGATTGAATATTGCAACGGTCTGATTTTTGAGCACCAAAACGCAAAGCTGCTACAAGCAACAATGTTTAACCAAAATTGGCAATTCCCACTAAATAGAATGTTTCTTAATTCTAATTTTATTATTTTTATAATCGAAAAATTGCGATAACCAAAGCCATCTTTGGTTACACTAAACCGTTGTATTTAACGGCGGATTTCAGGTCTGAAATCCACAATTTTAGTTTTTTAAGTAAAAAAAGTTAAACTGACTGACACACGAGCCGAATGAAATTAAAAATTGAATCGGTTTGATTTTAGAAATAAATAGGAAAATGAAATTTGAAACGTGAAAAGCTCAATGAAACGGAATGATTTTAGCACAACGGCGGAATTACAAACTGAAACGCAAAAAGTTGAGCATAACAACCGATTTAAGCATTGAAACCGAAAAACTTATTGGAACACAAAATGAAAAAATTGAAACCTAAAAAGTTTTTAAGAAAAGTTAAAACAAAAATGTCAAATTCCAGATTTTGAAAATTATATCGGATTTGAAAATTGCAACGGAATTATTTTTTAAAATTATTATGTAAAGCCGCTAAAATACAACCATGCATATAAAAAATTGCTAAATTCAACAAAATTGAAAGTTTATTAATTTAAAAAAAACTAAATTTAAACATCGGAAAATTGCGCTTTCAAAATCGCAACTTTTCATATTCTAACACGTTAGGCAACATAAAAAAAAAACTATGAAAAAGATATTAGTAATTCTTCTTTTAATTTCACCTATTATTTCTATTAGTCAAAGGGGACCGTTAACAAAAAGAATTGAACAATTGGAAAATGATATAAAGAAAACAAATAAAACTCAAGACAGTATTCTTATAGAATTAAATAAGAAATCTTCAGAGTTAACGAGAACAACTAATACAAAAGAAACTTTAGAAAAAGAGTTACTATTTTATCGAGCGAAAGAAGATTACTTTATTTCTGCACTAAATAGACAAGAATCGAGATTTGCTGTTATTTTAACGAGTATTTTAGCAATTTTAGCATTACTTTCTTTTGGTGTTTTAAGGTATGAATTGGCTAAAATTAAAGGTTTTACAAAGAAGAAAATTAGTGAACAGACTTTAAAAATTATAGAACATAAGGATAAGCTAAAAGGTATTGACACTAATTTAAATTTAGCACTCGGAAACATCAATATGTCGATTGGAGCACATTTTAAACAAAATAATGATTTAATAAATTCATTAAAATATTATTTAATTGGTGCAAAGCATCTCGGAGAATGGAAATTATCAAAAAATTTAATCGAAAAAAAGAAAGATCCATTAAGATTAACGATTAATAATTTAATTGCGGCAAAACAACTACTTGACAATATTATTATTGATAATAGCCTTACTGAAGATGTCAATAAACAAATTAAAAAATTGAATAAACTCCTTGATAATTATTCGATATTTGAGAATCAAGAGATTATTCATTTAATTGCTCAAATTAGGGTCGATTTAAATAATTATATAAAATAACGTTGCCTAACACCTCATAAAATTTATGCTTAAATTTGAACTAGTACGAACCAACAAACATTTCAACAAACCGATTTGCTACCACCGAAAAATCTCCGATTTCTCAGTCGCACAAATCTTATAAAATCCCGTTGGCAACAAGCAGAAAAATAACACAAATGAAAAAGATTTTAATAATATTTATTCTGATTTCATCACAACAGATTATTTCTCAAACTCAAGGAGAAATGAATGAAAAAGCTAAAATTGATTATGTCAAAACTGATAACAAATTAAACTCAATTTATAATCAAATTTTGACAGAATATAATTCCGATTTGTTGTTTATTCAAAACCTGAAAAAAGCTCAACGAATTTGGGTCGATTTCAGAGATGCAGAAGTTGAAATGAAATATCCCTCGATTGACAAATCTGAATATGGAAGCATATTTCCAATGTGCAAATGGATGTACTTGACAAACCTAACTGAGAATAGGATAAAAAAATTGAACGAGTGGATTATAGGAATTGAAGAAGGAGATGTTTGCAAAGGTTCGAATAAACAGAATGATTAAAAGCCAGTTGCCAACAACTCATAAAATTTATGCTTAAATTTGAACTAGAACAAACGACAAACATTCAATAAACGATTTGCTACGTCCGAAAAATCTCCGATTTTCCAGTCGCACAAATCTTATAAAAGCCCGTTACCTGCAATTTAAAATAACAGGCTCTTTTTTAGGTTCGTGATTTTCTAATATGTCATCTGCTATACTAAACATCATTAATTGCTTTGGATCATCACCGTAATTGGTGTTACTATCTCCATCGTCAGTATAATTATACCATTCTCTATAATACTCATTGGCCGTATCTTCACATTTCGGACACCAATTACAGCCCATACTTATAGCTGTCTTAGGTGCTTCATTATCTCTATTTACTTCGTGGCTTATCCCACAGTCGCAATTAATTTTTATTTTTGTTTTCATAATGTTATTTTAAAAAGTTTACTTCGTCAGGTAACTATATATAAAATTAAGCAGTTAAACTACTAATGTGTTCAAGTTCATTTATTAACTAAGTAAACTTTACAAGAGTTATTGCTATTACTTAGAAACTGCCTAATCTTATATTGTTCAGTTAGCAGCAAGAAGAAATGAAAAAATCTATCATAATATTAATTGGACTTTTATATTTAGGAGTTTGTCGAGGACAATCTGAATATGTGATTTTATCAAAACAATCAACGTTAGACGAACTTATTTTGACTTATAAAGTTCTACCTAAAAATGCTAAAAAGACTGAATTATCGGATGAGGAATTTAAACTTGTCGGAAAAAAAACACAAGAGTATATTGAGATTTATAATACTCAAGTAAATGAGGGATTCAAAAAACGAGGAGAAAAGAAAAAATATGCTAAAATGTATCGAATAATGAAACTCACGAATTATAAAATTCAATACGTTCCATATTTAAATCAAAAAGGAGAAAAAGAAATCTGGATAAACCGATTTTGTGATGATTTCAACTCGGATTGGAGAAAAGAAATCATTTCAGTATTTGATGGAGGAAATTGTTATTTTACGATTAGATTAAATCTATCATCTGGAGAATGTTTATCAATCGGAACAAATGGATATGCATAAAGCCGGCTGCTAACAACTTATAAAATTTATGCTTAAATTCGAACTAATATTAACGACAAACATTCAACAAACGATTTGCTACGTCCGAAAAATCTCCGATTTTCCAGTCGCACAAATCTTATAAAAGCCCGTTGGCATTAATATCAACGGAACGTAAAAAGTGAACAATTTGATTAATGAAATATAGCATTCCAGATAAAAGAGAATTGACAAAATCCGAAATTGAATTTCTGACCTATCTGTTTGGAAAAGAAAAATCGGAATGGACTAATTCAATCGGAAATCTGAAAGTTATTGCGAGATGTGGTTGCGGAAAATGTCCGACTATAATATTTGGAAAAACATTTGACTCGGAAGTTCAAAACGGGAATTTAATAATAGATTACGCTGGAAAAGGCAAAAACGGAGAATTGATTGGAATATCTGTATTCGGAACTGACCTAATGCCGACTGAATTGGAATTTTACTCAATAGACGGAGAATTTGAAATTACAGAAATGCCGACAATTGAAACTCTGAAACCTATAACGGAAAATCTAACTGAATAAAAATACTATTGCCAACACAGTATATAAAAAATTGCTAGTTTTAGCTAAACCAATGTTAGTTGCTCGTTTGCTTGCTTCTGATTTACCTTCGGAAAATCATCGCCCACAAACACGCAACTTTCCATATACATCAACGTTGTGTGTAATGCGACAAAAAATGAGAAAATATTTAAATTTGAGTTCGATTATTATAATCCTGATGACTTTTTTAAGTTGTCAGAATAAAATTGATTTGAATGAGGTTATTAATCAAGATTCACCATTTATTCTAACTCAACGAATTCAAAAAGTGGAATCGGAATATTCTGATTTTAAAATTGATACTCTTAAAATTAACTCTGAGAAATGGAAAGATTTTATCACCTTTATGACAAACAATAAAGATAATTGGAAATCAACACCAGCATCTTACAACTCGGACTTTAATATTACCCAAAATGAGTTTAGATTGTTAGGATGGAAAGATGGAAAATCAGTTGTAATGAGTTACAAAGATAAGAATGGAAAAATACGACAATTGACAAAAGAAATTAATAATGGAGAAATCGATTTCTTGACTAACTGAGAATAAAAAGCACAACACACAACAACTCATAAAATTTATGCTCACATTTAAACTAAATAACGAACCGACAAACATTCAACTAACGATTTGCTACGGCAGAAAAATCTCCGATTTTCCAGTCGCACAAATCTTATAAAATCCCGTTGTGTGTAATTCGAACAGATGCAAAACATAAAATGAAAAAGATTAAACTAACCACTATGATTTTATTATTTTCCCTATTTGGTTTATTCGGTCAGAATAAAAAAAAATCAGAAATTAATTTGAAAAACTTTGAACTTAAAAGCGGACAAATTTGGAAATACAATACTCGAAAAGGAGAAGAAAAATCAAGAATAATAATTTTGAGAGTTGAGAAATATGACAAAGGAGAAATCGTAGTTCATATTGCAGTAAAAGGATTGAAAATCGAAAATTCTCAAAAAGAAAGCGGAATTTCAGAGGAAATTGGTCATTTACCTTTTTCAAATGAATCGATTATCAAAAGCTTGACAGAATTAGAAAGTTCTAATAATGATTTGCCTGATTATTTGGATGGTTATAATGAGTGGAAAAAAGCGTTTGACAGTGGAAAAGGCGGAATGTTTACGATAAGCATAAATGAGGCAGTAGATTTTGTTGAACAAAGTATGAATCAATAACTACACACAACACCTCATAAAATTTATGCTTACATTTAAGGTAAATTACGAACCGACAAACATTCAACAAACGATTTGCTACGTCCGAAAAATCTCCGATTTTCCAGTCGCACAAATCTTATAAAAACACGTTAGCCACAAACTAGAAATTCGTCTTAATTACAAATGAAGTATTTAGAATCAACATATTATTTTGACATTGAAAATGAATTAGTTCAGAATCTGATATCTGAATTTAAAACTAATAGACTATCTGATAAAGAAAAGACAATTGGAATTTATACTAAAGTAAGAGACGATTGGAAATATGACCCTTACAGCATAAGCCTTTCAAAGGAAAAGTACAAGTCGAGCCACATTGCTGAAAAACAGTCGGGTAATTGTGTGGAAAAATCTATAATATTAATTGCCTGCCTTCGTGCTTTAGGAATTCCTGCAAGACTACACTTGGGAAAAGTAAAGAATCATATAGCTGTCGAAAGATTAACTGAAAAATTTGGTTCAAATGAATTGACACCACACGGAATGGTTAACGTCTATCTCGATAAAAAATGGTTGAAAATGTCACCTGCATTTAACAAATCTTTATGTGAGAAATTGAATGTAGAACCATTGGATTTTGACGGAGAAAACAATTCATTTTTACAACAATATAATAGTGAGGGAAGTCGATTTATGGAATATGTAGATGATTATGGATATTTTGACGATGTGCCTCTAGAATTTATGATTAAAAATATAAAAGAACATTATCCAAATATTTTTGACACGAATGAAAAAATAACGGAATTTAAACTATAAAAAAGTCAGTGGCTAACAATGGCTATAAGTAATTGCTTGTTCTCGCTTACTTTGGAAATTCCTGCGGAATTTCCAACTCGGTGTGTACTTGCAAAATTAAGTGCTAACCCACGCAACTACTCATAGCCTAGACCGTTGCCAGTAATTTAAGAAAATCCGTAAATAAATTCAAAAATCTGTCATATTTCGAAAACTCTTGTCACTAAATAAGTAGAGAATAATAATGAAAGATAAAAAACCAATGACAGAAACATTTGAACAGCTACTTGAGAATAATAAAGAGAAAATTTATAGAATTTGTAAAATCTACGCAGTTTCCCCTTTAGAACCTCAAGACCTTTTCCAAGAAGTAATTTTTGCAATTTGGAAATCTCTTTCAACTTTTAAAGGCAATTCGAGTATTGGCACTTGGATTTACAGAATTACACTAAATGTCTGTCTTCGCTCAAAACAAAAATTAGAGAAAACTTATAAGAAGACACTTCAATTAGAATCTATTCAATTCATTCCTGTCGAAATTCCTATTGAGAATAATCAGCAAGAAAAGTATAATGCTTTGACTTCTTGTATCTCAAAATTAAACAATGAAAATAAATCAATCATTATCCTTTATTTAGAAGAATTGAAGTATAAAGAAATTGCTGAAATAACCGGATTAACAGAAAATCATATTGCAGTAAAAATGAAAAGAATTAAAAAAATCCTATTGGATTGTATAACGAATAAAATATAATATTATGTGGAATAGTGAACAGAAAAATATTTGGCAAGACATAAAAAATACATGGAATGAACAGCCTCAATCCGAAAAAATTAATATTCAAGTATCACAGCTCATAAATGAGTTTAAAAGTAAAGTAAGTCAATTCGAGAAAGATTCGATTAATTCAGACATAGCTACTTTGAAATTAAACTGGGCTAAAACGAAAAGAAATAACGTCAGCCAATTTGAAAAAGATTCAATAAAAAAGGACATCAATATTATTTCGGAATTTATAAAGAAAGTAATTAATAGATTTAAGAGATAAAAACTACTGGCAACAACTCATAAAATTTATGCTTACATTTAAACTAAATAACAAACCGACAAACATTCAACTAACGATTTGCTACGGCGGAAAAATCTCCGATTTTTACGTCGCACAAATCTTATAAAATCACGTTGGCGTGCATTAGAAAAAAGGACATAACTCTTGAAAAATAACAATCTAATTAGGACAGAAAAAGTATGATAGATAATACGAAATCAAAAACTGAATTAGAAGGAAAAAATAACTACAAAGGATTTTTATTTGATTTGGTTATTTATATCTCTATAATGTTTTTGATTAGAGAAATTTATATTCCAAAAGTAGGATTTATAGCAAATGGACTTTTTTGGTCATTCACGACCTTGATTGTAGCTACTTGGAGAATGAAAGTCAGAAGTGTGACTTGGAAAGAACTAGGCTTACGAAAACCTGATAATTTATGGAAAACGTTAGGGATTGCGGCTTTAATTCTTGCAACTACAATGATTTCGCTAATAGCATTTAATATTTTTAAAGACCATTTACCATTTTCTATGGCATCAGACACATCATCGGAAAGTGCTGTTTCTAAATTTGGAGACTTAAAAGGAAATTGGTCACACTTTTTTTTAATAATCCCTTTCATTTTACTTCAATCAATGTTAGAAGAATTATTGGATAGAGGTTTTTTAATAAATTGGATTGAAAGATTATTTTCTAAGACCTATTTCGCAACTGTTATTGCTGTGATATTACAAGCAGCAATATTTGGGTTTAGACATTCTAATGATTTTTCAGAAAGGTCAATTACAGTTGGTATTATTGGTTTAATTATGGGAATAGCATATGTGAAGTTTGGACGAAATTTATGGCCATTAATTATTGCTCATTGTGTACTTAATGCTGGTTCTATGATTGGGAGAGTACTTTAATGAAAAACAGAAACAAATAACGACACGCCAACAATGGGTATAATTTATTGCTATTTCGTGCAAGTCCGACAATCGTTTTGTACATTTAACCTAATTTCTTGTCCGAAAATCCTAGCGGATTTTCTCGCAACAAATCATAACCCTAAACCGTTAGCCTTCATTAAAATCAACCACTGATCAATGTTAAAGTTCTTTAGAAAAATTTAGCTTTGTGCTATACAGAAAAGTAAGCATCTTTCTAAAAAATAAAATTGACCGATTTTAGACTATATTTAAGTTGATTTCAATAATGTAAAGCAAAGAAAGGTAACACCTCAAAAAAATTATACTTACATTTAAACTAAATACTAACTGATTAACATTCAACAAACGATTTGTTACAAGGGTAAAATCTTCAATTTTCCAATCGAACAAATCTTATAAAAACTCGTTATAGCTAATTAAAAATAATTTAAATGACTAAAAATATAAAGGTAGCATCCGCACAACTTTCACCAATATTCCTGAACAAAGAAAAAACTGTTCAAAAAGCCTGTGAAGCGATATTAGAAGCAGGAGAAAATGGAGCTAACTTAATTGTCTTTCCAGAGGCTTTTATCTCTGGATACCCAGATTGGGTATGGCTAATTCCGAATAGTAAAGGAACTGATTTAAATGAACTTTATTTAAAACTTGTTGAAAATGCTGTTTCTGTTCCAGATAGTAGCACCAGTAAACTTTGTAAAGCTGCAAAAAAAGCAAATATCAATGTTGTAATTGGTATGAGCGAGAAAAATTCTGAAACCAGTAGCGCAAGTTTATTTAATAGCTTACTTTTTATAGATGATAAAGGTAATATTCTAGGTAAACATAGGAAGTTAATTCCAACTGGAGGTGAACGTCTAATTTGGTCGCAAGGCGCTGGTAGTACTCTATGTTCTTATAACACTTCAGCTGGAAAAATAGCAGGATTGATTTGTTGGGAAAACTTTATGCCATTAGCAAGAAATGCAATCTACGAATTTGGAACTCAAATACTAGCATCTCCAACTTGGGACAAAAGTCCAAACTGGATACAATCTATGCAAAATATAGCTAGAGAAGGTGGATTATTTGTAATAAGTGCTTGTATGTCCTTAAAAATGGATGACATTCCTGATGAATATGAGTTTAAAAAACTTTACCCGGAAGGAAGAGAGTGGATTAATGTTGGGAATAGCTCTATAATTGGTCCAAATGGACAATTATTAGCAGGTCCGCTTGAGGCAGAAGAGGGTATTTTATATGCAGATATTGATCTTAAACAAATCATAAAAGCTAAACGAATGTTTGATGTCGTTGGACACTATTCGAGGCCTGATGTATTTACATTCAATGTGAAAAATAACATAGAATAAATTAAATATAAAAACAATATGAAAATCAATAACATTTTAGAAAGCATTGGTAACACACCAGTTGTACGATTGGCTAAATTATTTCCAAATACAAATGTTTGGATGAAACTTGAAAAAGCTAACCCAGGAGGAAGCATTAAAGACAGAATTGCATTGTCTATGATTGAGGATGCTGAAAAAAGAAATATTTTAACTCAAGACACAGAAATTATTGAGCCCACTTCTGGAAATACTGGTATTGGTTTAGCAATGGTTGCCGCAGTGAAAAACTACAAACTTACTCTTGTAATGCCTGAATCAATGTCTGTTGAAAGAAGGTCTTTAATGGCCGCTTACGGTGCTAATCTTGTACTAACTCCAAAAGAATTAGGCTTAGGAGGTACCATTGCAAAAGCTAATGAATTAGTGGCAAGTAATAAAAATGCGTGGATGCCTTCACAATTCACAAACCAAGCAAACCCAGAAATACATCGTAAAACAACAGCTTTAGAAATTGCTAATGATTTTCCTGAAGGTTTAGATTATTTAATTACTGGAGTTGGTACTGGCGGTCATATTACTGGTATTTCTGAGGGTTTAAAGGAAACCTTTTCAAATTTAAAGGTCATAGCAGTAGAACCCAATGATTCTGCAATAATCTCTGGAGGAGAACCAGGACCTCACCCAATACAAGGTATTGGACCAGGTTTTTTTCCTGAAGTGTTCAATAAAAATTCAATTGATGGCGTCATTAAAATAACAAAAGAGGAAGCATTTTCAGAAGTTCAAAATTTAGCAAAAATCGAAGGCATTTTGGTAGGTATTTCTACCGGAGCATCTTTGGCTGCGGTTAGAAAACAATTACAAACTATAAATTCAAAAAAAACTATATTAACTATAAATTATGACACTGGCGAGCGCTATCTTTCTATTGAAGACCTATTTTTAAAGTATTATTAATCCTGATATTATATTTTAAATAAATTTCAAACAAGCTATAATTTTTGAATAAAATCGCGCACGTTATTTGAAACAAACGTGGAATAAAATAGAAGAACGTACTGCCCAAATAAAAGTTGAAATAGATTCAGAAATGAAAAGGCAATACTTAGTTTGCACTAATCGTTTTCAATTTCGCGGAATTATAAAAAATAACGAAAGGCTAACACCTCATAAAATTTATGCTTACTTTTAAACTAAATAACGAACAGACAAACATTCAACAATCGATTTGCTACAACCGAAAAATCTCCGATTTTCCAGTCGCACAAATCTTATAAAATCCCGTTGTGCTTCATTATCACAAACCGCTAACCAATGATTAAATTCTTTAGAAAAATTAGACAAAACTTACTTTCGGAAGGCAAAAATGGAAAGTATTTAAAATATGCTATAGGCGAAATTATTTTGGTAGTTATTGGTATAGTAATCGCTTTACAGATTAACAACAGTAATGAATTAAGAAAAGAGAAAAATGAAGAAGCATTAATTCTTTCAGACCTCAAAGAAGATTTTATTGCAACACGTTTAAATTTTATTGAAACTATAAAAAATCAAGAAAGAGTGATATTGCGTTCTCGAGATTTAATAGATGCTATTGAGACTCAAGATTATTCAATTCATCCTGATACGATTAGAGAATATATTCGCACAGGTGCCTTTTCTCATCATCGAGAGGAGGCTGTTATGGGAAGCTACGACGCGATTATTGGTTCAGGAAAAACTTCAATCATTAAAAATAAGGAATTGCTTAATGTTTTAGCAAACTTCTCTTCACAATACAAAGCTGGTTTTGAAGATGAATCTAAATCTGATAATCTTTTAAATTTAATGATGACCGCTTCCAAAGATTTTTATTCTGCTTTAAGTAATTATGGTTTGAGGAATACTATTGCTCTTAAAAAGGATTACACTTTGAAAGAAAAAGAAATAGCAGTCAAGAATCTTTATGCCAATGAATCATTTTTAGCTTACTTACTTCAAAAAACGAGATGGGAAACCATAAGAGTTATATACCAAAAGAATCTACTCAAATCTTTGAATAAGGTCTTATACCAATTTAATTTTAATGAACTAACACCTGAAAAAGAATTAATCAGAAGATATTCTGGAATTTACACTTATAAAACTATAGAACCTAATATTAAAAGTTGGAATAATATAACAATTAGTTATGCTAATGAATCTCTATATCTTATTAGGCCTGATGGTAGAGAAGATGAACTTGTTCAATTCAATGATTCTCTTTTCTACGTTATTAACTGGAATTTAATGTTAGATTTTAGTAGTACTGATAGTTCCACACACAAGCTTTTGATCCAATTTATTGATAGAGATCCAGTAGGATATGAAAAGGTTGAAAACTAACGAAAGCACAACAATGACTATAAGTAATTGCTTGTTCTCGCCTACTTTGGAAATTCCTGCGGAATTTCCAACTTGGTGTGTACTTGCAAGGTTAAGTGCTAACCCACGCAACTACTCATAGCCGAGACCGTTAGCCAAAATAATGTCACTAAAAAATGGTATGATAAGTAAACTGAAATATTTTATCATTTCACAAAGTAATGATAAGAAAAATCGATTATCTTATCATAATGATTTATATTTGTAAAGAAAATTAATATTTCTATACATAATGGAATCTGAAAGATTAAAAAAATTACCTCTAAAACAAGATATTGAGACAAAAAAAGTTCTTAAAAAATTAGCTAAAGCTCATAGAGCTTTAGCTGAATTAAAAGGAATTGTTTCAAGTATTCCGAATGAAAATATTTTAATCAACACTTTAGGTCTTCAAGAGGCTAAAGATAGTTCTGCTGTTGAGAATATAATAACAACTCACGATGATATATTTAAAGCTGAGTTAAATTTTGATGGTTTCAAATCATTAAATGCTAAAGAAGTTCAAAACTATATTTCTGCATTAAAAAAAGGATTTGGGTTAATTAAGAAAAATAAAATACTAACAAATAATGATATAATTGAAATACAATCAGAATTAGAGAAAAATAATGCTGGATTCAGAAAAGTTCCAGGAACAGCTTTGAAAAATGCAACAACCGGAGAAACTGTATACACTCCTCCTCAAGAATATAATACAATCCTAGATTTAATGACAAATCTAGAAAAATACATTAACGATGAACATATGTCTGAATTTGACATATTAGTTAAAATGGCAATAATTCACTTTCAATTTGAAAGTATTCATCCTTTTTATGATGGAAACGGAAGAACTGGAAGAATAATTAATGTTCTATATTTAGTAATGAACGATTTATTAAATTTACCTGTTCTATACTTAAGTCGTTACATTATTGAACACAAAGCAGATTATTATAACCTTTTACAAGAAGTTAGAGAAACTGACAATTGGGAAAATTGGATTTTATATATGTTAGATAGTGTAGAGCAAATATCTAAAGAGACAATTGTATTAATTGGAAAAATTAGAGATTTAATATATGAATATAAAAATTTACTAAGAAACAATTACAAATTTTATAGTCAAGATTTATTGAATAATTTATTTAAACATCCATATACAAAAATTGAGTTCATTGAGAACGATTTAGATGTTTCGAGAATTACAGCATCCAAATATCTAAATCAATTAGCTAAAGATAATGTACTAAAAAAAGAAAAATTAGGAACTGGAAATTATTATATCAACGAAAAACTGATAAAAATACTAACTCTGACCCGTCCTGAAATATAGCTACAAAAAATGCAATTAATTTATACAACAAAATAAGATTACACTTATCTTTAAACTATAAAACACCTAATATGGTATATAAATTAACAGCTTAATTATTAATTTTAACTGTAGCCATATTTCAGGACGAGACACTTAAATAAATTATTTATAAACTTAAAATTTATTATGCGTGCTAATTCTCCTATTTTCAAATCTGCAAAGGCTGAAGCCAGGTTTTATAAGGTTTATGATGCTGCAATGAAACTCTGGCCGATACCATGTGTGGAAATTGATATTCCAACATCCTACGGCAATACTCATATTATTATAAGTGGACCTAAAGATGCGCCACCATTAATGCTATTCCATTGTGCTCTAATGACTTCAGCAATATGGTCACCTATTATTGAAGAATTAAGTCAAGATCATCTACATACGCAGTGGATGTAATAGGAGATGTTGGTAAAACTATACCGAGTAATCCGCCAAAAACGGAAAAGGATTTAGCAAATTGGATTGTCGAATTATTTGAGTATTTCGGTATCCAGAGTGCCAAAGTGTTGGGTTGGTCATTTGGAGGATTTGTTGCTGCTAATTTTGCGATTCATGAACCTGAAAGAGTTGAAAAACTAGGACTTCTAGCTCCATATATGACTTTCGTGAAAGGAGGTGTTGGTTTTCTACTTGGTTTTCTACCGTTATTAATACCCTCAAAATTTACAGTACGTATTTTCGAAAAAGCACTTTGTTATAAAACAAACTTTAACTGTATTCAACATTCACATATTTTGTATGAAAGATTCAGAAGTGCCAAAATGATAATGAAAGTTCCTCCTCGTGTATTTACAAATGAAGAATTACAAAAACTTGTAATGCCTGTATTATTATTAATAGGTGAGCAAGAATTTCTTTATAATTCAAGACGTGCTATTGAAAGAGCCCGCAAAATATTATACAATTGTGATGCAAAACTTATTAAAGAGTGTAATCATGCAGTTGTATCAGATCAACCTGAATATGTACGTACTCGAATATTAGATTTTTTTAATAGTCAGATTTAAAATGGATACGTTATTAAAAGTATTCATATAACACAGAATATACTGCATTTGGTAGATATAGTTAAGAGTTAATTCGTGCATTGGAAAATGTTACAATTCGGAATTAAAATCAAATGCGGAAAAGAAATTATCGGACAAATTTCACGTCTGATTTTTGGAGGTGTAAAATCGTTCGTTGGAAAAATTCTAATTGGAAATCCTGGAAGAGCGAATGTTCCACCTTTAAAACCATTTCCGATTGAAAAAGAATTACAAGATATTTTTGCGAAAGCCAGAATAAATTTAGCCTGAAAATTAAAAACGTAGGGTAACTACGTGTAAAAAATTGCTCAATTCAGTAAAATATAATGTTTCTAAAACAAAAAAATATTAATTTAAACATCTGAAAAGTGCGTTTTCAAACCCGCTACTTTTCATGCTCTAACCCTTGGTTACCTACAAGTTTGAAATCGAGTCACTTCAATTAATTCTGACAATCTTCAGAACCCCATTTATCCAAACTTCTTAAAATATTCTCAAGTGATTTCCCTCTAGTGGTTAATCTGTATTCCACTTTAGGTGGGACTACAGGATAAACTTTTCTAGAAATAAGTCCATCTTTTTCTAAATCTCTTACCGTTTGTGTAAACATTTTATTTGAAATCCCTAAAATTTTCTTTTGTAATATTCCTGAACGCAAACCGCCTTCTAATAAATGAAATAGAATTAAAGGTTTCCATTTTGTCCCTATTAAATTCATAGTATAATTTAATGGGCAACTATCTTTTTTATTCAAAATTATAACTTTATATTATTGATTATCATTATTTTACTCGTTTTAGTAACTATACTACTTTTTGGTAAGTTATTGCCGATTAGGCAAATATAGATTAATTTTACAATCTAAAATATAACTTATGACAACTAATAAAAATTATCCAAAATCATTTTCACATATCGGAATAACAGTTCCAAATATAAAAGAAGCCGTAAAATTCTATTCAGAAGTAATGGGCTGGTACATAATTATGGGACCTTCAAAGGTCAAAAAAGAAAAGGAAACGGCTATTGGTCAAATGTGCATTGACGTTTTCGGAAACGATTGGACAGAATTTGAAATTGCTCATTTAGCAACTTCTGACGGAATTGGAATAGAATTATTTTCTTTTCCGAACGGAATAAAAGAAGCACCTGAATTTAATCCTTTCAATACTGGTCTATTTCATTTTTGTGTACAAGACCCAAATATTGAAGAACTCATTGATAAAATTTTATCTTATGGAGGAAAACAAAGAATGCCAATAAGGGAATACTATCCGAATGACAAGCCGTTCAAAATGTGCTATGTTGAAGACCCATTTGGAATTGTGTTTGAAATCTACACTCATAGTTATGAACTAACATATTCTTCAGGTGCTTATTCAAAATAAAAAACTGTGCCTAACTTAAGACGTATATAATTAATTGCTTGTTCTAGCCTAACTACGAAGATTGCTTGGCCAGTTCGCTACGCTCGTGGTTTGTAGATTTTCTATTCGGTTTTTATTTGCTAAATTAGGTGCTTAAATACGCCATTCATCAAGAAATGAGTTAAAAAACAACTAAATATCAACTATAAACATTCTAATAAACTGATTTGCTACAACCTAGAAATCTCCGATTTTCCAGTCGCACAAATCTTATAAATAACCGTTAGGCATAATTTAAAAAACCGAAAGATATATAGTGATTAACGCATACGAATACTTTAAAAATCATCCGAAATTCAACAAACTTGTTGGAAATGATTTCTTGTTTGTAGAATATAAATGTCCTCTTAATATTGAAGAGTATCAATTATGTATAGAGAGTTCTTTAATTACTTATGTAATTAGCGGTAAAAAGGATTAGATTACCTCAAAAAAACAACTATGGATTTTATAGTTAAAAATATTTGGTTTATACTTTTTGTGGCCTGGGGAATGCCATTAAGTTATTATCGTAGTAAATTCCGTAAAATAGTGTATCAAACAGATAGTTGGGTGATAAATATTAAACCCGTTTTTTGGAAAGAAATTAAGGGCCTTTTTGGAAATATCTACCCTGATAACAGGGAATATAAAAAATTTAGAAACTTTTACCTGTTCTATTTGACTATCTATTTATTGTTATTTATTGCCTATCTAAATTTTTAATGCATATTTAAAAAAAATTCTAATATTTATTGCGTATTTAAAAACCTCCCAATGAAAAAATATGTGCCAATTATATTAATCCTATCTACTATTAAATTAATAATTCAATTGTTTGGAAACCGGAATTATGGCTTTCATCGTGATGAATTACTGCATTTATCAGTTAGTGAGCATCTAGATTGGGGATTTATGGAGTTCCCTCCTCTTATTGGCTTTATCGGAAAAATATCTTACTGGCTTTTTGATTATTCATTGCTAGGAGTTCGACTTTTTCCAACGCTTGCAGGTGTTGGGATTCTGATTTTATGTTGCTTAATTGCAATTGAACTTGGTGGTAAATTTAAAGCTGTTTTACTTTCAGGAATATGTATTTTGGCATTTCTACCTTTTTATAGAAACCATACGTTGTTTCAACCCGTTGCATTTGATCAGCTTTTTTGGACATTAGGGTTTTACTTTATTATTAAGTTTATTAATTCTAAAAACAAAAAATTTCTAATTCTTTTGGGAATCACATTAGGTTTAGGGCTAATGAACAAATACACCATATTAGTTTGGGCCTTTGGAATATTTATTGGTTTATTTTTCTATCAAAAAGGAAATGCGTTTAAAAACAAATGGCTATACATTTCGGCAATAATTTCATTACTTATTTTCTTGCCAAATATTTTCTGGCAAGCACAAAATGATTTCCCACTTTTAAAACATTTACAAGCGCTTAATGATAATCAATTAGACGAAATAAACCCAATGGAATTTGGTCTGGAACAATTAAACTTTCCATTTACCTTAATTATAAGTCTTTTCGGTTTAGCCGCCTTTATAATAGATAAAAACTTAAAAAAATATAGAACCATTGGAATTGCATCTTTGGTTATTTTTTGCACTCTGTGGCTACTTAATTCTAAAGCATATTATGTATTTGCCATTTACCCAGTTCTTTTTGCAGGTGGAGCGGTAAAGTTAGAATTTCTATTTTCTAAAAAACCTATGTTTATATACGCAATTACCTTAATTGTACTGTTACCTTCAATATTTTTTATTCCAGAGTCTACCCCTATTTTACCAATAGAAAAATATGTAAAATATGCCCAATTAGAAGAAAAAAATGAGAGAGTAGCATTAAAAGGAGATTATGCTGATATGTTTGGATGGCAAGAACAAGTGAAATTAGTGGATAGTGTTTACCAACAGTTAAGCCCAAAAGAAAAGAATAATTGTGTTTTATGGGCAGAGAATTATGGCGAAGCAGGAGCTCTTAAAATATTAGGAAAAAAATACAATCTACCCAATCCAATTAGTAGACACGGAAGTTTTTGGTCTTGGGGTTATGGAAATAAAGATGCAATTGTTTGGATAAGTTTAGGAAACGAGAAACCATCTGTAGAATATGTTTTTGAAGAAGTTGAATTGGTAAAAATAATAACGCACAAATATGCAATTGGAGAAGAGAACGGAATCCCTCTTTACATTTGTAGAAAACCAAAAATTGATATTGAAAAATGGTGGAAAGATTATGAAGCGCATATATTTGACTAAATTATAAACATAAACAATGGCAATAATTAATTGCTTCTTATGGCCTAAATAATTAGGCTAAAATGGTGAAATTCATTTGACAAAACTTAAATTATTCCCAATTATAGAATTTTTAACTTCTTTTGAAAATACATTTAATTAATATTGATAGATTATTAATTCTTAGTATTTTTTTATGAAAAATATGTTGTCAATAATTTCACTTCTTTTAATTAACTTTTTAGGATACACACAAGAAATTAAAATGAGTGGTCTAATAATTGACGCTAACACTCAAAAACCTATTGAATTTGTTAATATTGGAATTGTAAATAAAAATTTAGGAACTGTTTCTGATTTGCAAGGGGAATTTGATTTTAATGTACCTAAAGCATCTATAAATGATAGCATTACAATTAGTCATATTAATTACTATGCAGTCAAAATACCTATTCATAAAGTTAAAAATCATATTATTACTTTAAAACCGAGAACAAATGAACTCTCAGAAATAATGCTTACCAATAAAAAAAAGAAAAGAAAAGAAAAGAAAAGAAAAGAAAAGAAAAGTTGGAGTTAAAACATATAATCCACTACTCTGGCTTGGAGGAATTTCTAAAGATAATGACATTATAGAAAATGCTCAAAGAATTAATATTCCCAACAAAATGGTGAGCATAAAATTTGTAAATATTTACTTGAGAAAGGGATTTGAATCTGACAGTTCTTTTGTTAGAATAAATTTCTATAAAAACTTAAATAATCAACCTGGAGATAGAATAATATTCCAAAATATAATTCAGAAAAAAAAGATAGAAACAGGTTGGCTTAAAATTGATTTAACACACGATTACATTTATCTTGAGGAAGATTTTTTTGTTGGAGTTGAGTTTATGCCAAATTTTGAAAAATCACAAGACGTTTACATCGGAGCCATTTTAACAAAAGGAAAAGGGTTTTCAAGGAGAAGCAGTCAAGGAAAATGGAATAAATTACAAGGAGCTTCAACAATAAATGTTGAAATTGAATATTAACAATAACTACATTCTATAAAACGTATAAATTATTGGTAATGCATGATTAAACCAAAGATACCGCGTTTAAATAAAACAGCTAATAAACCAAAGTGAAAAGCTCCTAAAATACAACAATAGCAAAAAAACCACCTTCCCTCCTTTTAAAGTTTTTTGAAGCATCCTAAAATAAAAATACAAAACTATTTATAATTACTTTAAATTATTTTTAGGTATTTTTTAGAGTTGTTAAATTTAAAAAATAGATTAGTCTAATTTCACAATTTACCTGACTTTGCAACTAATCAGACTCGTAAAACTCTATCTCATTACTATTTTAGATATTATTGTATATTAGCCACATTTAACCTTATATCTCCCTAATGAAAAGATATTTAAAATTTATTTTTTATCCAATATTGACTTTTATAGCAATAATATTGATTTATTTATTGTCCGCCTATGCTCTTTCAAGGATAACTGTAGATGCAGAGCCTAATACATCTCAAGATGTAGGTATCTATATACTTACGAATGGAGTACATACTGATATCGTAGTACCAATCAAAAGCAACCAAATAGATTGGAGTAAAGAAATTAAGTACTCTAATACAGTTCTAAAAGATACAGTAATGAATTATTTGGCAATGGGTTGGGGAGATAAAGGGTTTTACTTAGAAACACCTGAGTGGGCTGACTTAAAATTTAGAGTTGCATTTAATGCAGCCTTTGCATTAGGTAATACTGCAATACATGCTACTTTTTACAATAAAATGACTGAAAATGAATCATGTAAAAAAATAATGATAAGTAAGAAACAGTATACACGATTAATAGATTATATCGATGGAAGTTTTCAAAAAGACGATAATGGTCATGTAATCAATATTAAAACAAGTGCGAATTATGGTGGTTTCGATGCTTTCTATGAAGCTAATGGTAGTTATAGTATGTTTCATACTTGCAATACCTGGGCGAATAATGGACTAAAAAGGAGTGGACAAAAAGCGGCTTTATGGACAGCTTTTGATACTGGAATCTTTTTGAAATATTAAAACGAATTTATTAACTAAAAATAACTAAAAATGAATCAAAAAACATCATCAGCATTTGTATCGGCTTCTTGGGTCGCTATGGCAGTGGGAATTATTGGCTACTTAATTGGACTTTGGAGAGCCGAAATGCAATTGAATGAAAAAGGCTATTATTTTACGGTATTAATGTTTGGTCTTTTCGCAGTAATTTCTTTACAAAAAAGTGTAAGAGATAGACTTGAAGGTTATCCAGTAACTGATATTTATTATAGCATTTGTTGGTTTGGAACAATTTTATCTATTGTTTTACTAATTGTTGGACTTTGGAATGCTACTGTACTTCCAAGTGAAAAAGGCTTTTATGCATTCGCTTTTTTACTATCTTTATTCGGTGCAATTGCAGTACAGAAAAACACTAGGGATAATTTGGCAGCAACAAAATAATTTATTGTTTTATGGAAATCAATATTGAGGCTGTCTGAAAAGGTGGCCTTTTTTTTGGATTGAAATTTGGAAGGATTTCATTTAAATTAGACATGAAAAACAACCCATCAGTATAATGATACTTTTCTCTTAGTAGAGCTATACATAAAAAACCTCCCACTGATTAAGTTGGAGGTTCTACTAGTAGCCGAGACTGAGCTCTAACCAAGCATTTTTGAATTATCAATAATTATATATATCACTTTAGTCTTAACTACAACTGTAGTGAAGAAATGATAACGTTTAGTTGACCCCCACATCTAACACAATAACATCTGTCATAGTATGATGTGGAAGTCTATTTATAACACCCTATTTGATTGAATAAATATGATGATTATTCCGGATTTGATTATTGAATCGGATGAAATTTAAACAAAATAGAATAGTTGGAAGGAACTAAAGCTACTAAATTACAACAACGCATATACCAAATTGCTAAATTGTGGTAAACAGGAAAATTTTAGTAAATTTAAACTAATAAATAAACAATGGAAAATTGCATTTTAAAACCCGCAACTTGCCATATTCAAACTAGTTAATTTAAAAACTATACCGCAATCTAACAAACAGCGTATTACCAAGTGTTTTATAAGGGTCAAACTCAAAGAAAGATTGCCCTGTGAAGTTTAGTTCCCAATTTGTTGCAACAGAATAATTTAAACTTGGCATTATAATTACAGATTGGTTGGTGGTAGCGTAAATTACATTTAAAGTACCTGAGAAAATGGGTGTAAATTCTTTAGCTAATTGTAAAAAACCGGAGTATTTATAAGGCATTAAATTTTTAGCAGAAACATTGGCATATTGTAAACTTCCCAAATTACCGCTTTCGCTGGCATTACTGTTATACAATATAGAGCCGTTTAAATACAATCCTTTCTTAAAACCGTAATCAACCGATACAGAAGCACTTAATACATTATCAGCTTCGTAATAAGATTCATAAGGTACAAAGTACGTAGCTTCACCTTTAAAACCTGCATTTTTAAGGTTTCCTGCCCAACCTACACCAATTACCCAATCTTTTTGATAAATACCTGTTAGCAACTGGATATCGTATTCCCATTTATTAAATTTATACATTGCTGCAATTATATAATCGTTCTTGCTTCTCCCCTTTTTTGCAGCCAATTCAATTTTACTAAAATCACTTAAATAATATTGAATACGTACTGCATCACTTCCAGGTCGTTCTTCATAATCAAAATCTAGAAAATTATAGGTATTAAAAATATCGTTTGGGTTCCAAGTTAAATTCATTCCCCAATTTACACGCTGTCTTCCCAAAGTAACATCCCAATCACCTTTAATATAATTTACTAAGGCTCTATCTATAGTTGAATTAAAAACCACATTGGTATCCAATAAATTCCAGGAAAGATCCACTACCCCATTATCACGATCAATCAACCTAGAAAATCCTGCAATATTTTTAACATTATCTCCGTAATAAATTCGATTTCTCACTTCTAGGCGCACTTTAATTTCTTCGGAAGCTGTGTATTTAAAATTGAGCCTGTTATGTAAAAAGGTAGTCCATTGTAAATCGTCCAAATTATCTACAAAACTAAATTCGTGCAGGTTTTTAACATAACCGGTTAAGAATAATTTGTCATCCTTTTCCTGAGAAGTTACCCCAAAACAACTCAATATAAAAATGAACAACAGTATTTTTATATGATTTTTCATACTGTTTAGGTAGGAATTTGTTCCACATCACTATCTATTTTACCGTCTACCAATGTAATTACTCTTCTTGCCTTTTTTATAACACGCATATCGTGGGTTGAAAACAAAAAAGTAATTTTTTCTTCTTTGTTTAATTTTGCCATTATATCCAATAAATTTCCTGCCGATTTTGAGTCTAAATTCGCTGTAGGTTCATCTGCCAGTATTATTTTTGGCTTTGAAGCCAATGCTCTGGCAACAGCTACACGTTGTTGTTGTCCGCCTGAAAGTTCTCCTGGCTTGCTATTTACTTTATCTTCTAAACCAACCTCATTTAATAATTGCATTACACGCTTTTCTCTTTCATTTTTGGACATATTTTGTAGCTGCAACACAAAACCAACATTTTCTTTAGCTGTAAGTACAGGAATCAGGTTAAAAGATTGAAACACAAAACCAATATTATGAAGCCTGAAATCGATTAATTTATTTTCGGGCAAACTTGTAATTTCTACACCATCTATAATTACATTTCCTGTTGTTGGCTCATCTAAACCACCAATCATATTCAGCAATGTGGATTTCCCTGAACCTGAAGGCCCCACCAACGCAACAAACTCACCTTCTTCTATGTGTACATGCACATTTTGAACCGCATGAACCGGAACCGTTTTTGGATTGTAAACTTTGCTTACATTATGCGCATCTATAATTGTTTTAGCCATAATTTTAAATTTTTCGAATTGCTTCTGAAGGGTTTAACTGTAAAGCCTTATAAGCCGGATAAACAGCTGCTAAAAGTGCTGTGATAAAGCACATTACAGCCACAATAATATATTTTTCCTGGTCTAATGAAGGATAAATAATTGAACTAAACCCATAAGATGCCAATCCTTCTGAAAACATAGAAATATTAATGCCGTGTTTACCTAAAAAATTAATACTTAACCAACCTAATAATAAGCCAATTGGACAACCTAATAATGTTAAATAAAGGGTTTCCAACATAATCATAAAAAATATTTTTCGCTTGTTTAACCCAATTGCCATTAACATTCCCAATTCCCGAACACGTTCTAAAACCGACATTAACATGGTGTTTATAATTCCAAATGTTAGCGCAAGTAGAATAATTCCGGTAATAATGTAAGTGTACATATTAAAGGATTCTATCACCATTCCAAGCTCCGGAGAGAGCTCTTTCCAGTCTTCTGCCTTGCCTTTAGAAACCAAACTGGCACTGTATTTTTTTATGGAATCCAATTGTTCCTCATTAGTCAACAATATGGCTATTTCATTACTTTCTGTAGGTTCTAAACCCAAAAGGTTGGCTAAATGATGTTGCTGAACATATACATTTATTTCATCTAATGAAATATTTTTAGACTTGTACAAACCTCCTACTCTAAATGCAGCTGAAACCATATCAGATTCAATATCAGTAAAGGTTAAAACCACTTTACTTTTTACTTTTATTTTAAGCTTTTTGGCCAGTTTTTCTCCAATTAAAATCTCGTTGTTTTTACCTGATTTAAAATAAGCTCCTTGACGTACATTTTCATCTAAACCAATTTGGGTTGTTTCCATTGAAGGGTTAATTCCATAAATCTTTACACCACTTGCAGTTGTTGGTGAAGTAATCATTCCTGTTGTAATAACACGTGCACTTACTGAAGCAATAATTGAATTAGATTTAAGCTGTTGCAAAATTTTATTGGTATTTGTAATGGTGTATTTTGATTCGTTCTCTACTTTAAAAGATGGATGATGAATTTGAATATGAGAGAGTTGTTTAAAAACGGTATCATCAATATTATTTTTATACATTCCCCACGAAAATGCAAGCATAAAAACTCCGGCCCATAAACCAATAATAATGGAACAGATAACAACAAAACTTCTTGTTTTATTTCGCCATATATTTCGCCAAGCAATTTGTAACAACATAATTAACTATTTATAGCTTCTATAGGTTTCATTTTTATCACTTTTAAACCAGGATAAATGGCTAAAATGACAGATAACATAAGTACAATTAAGGTTTGAACAATAAATATATTTTGATTATTCGAAAAATAAATGATTGGTTCTATGCCATAATTTTCATAAACTTCCTTTAATTCTCCTGTGAAATAAATCGGATATTTTGTAAACCATAATACAACTAAAAATCCCCCAAATACACCAGCTAAACAACCAATTAAGGAAATCATTAATGATTCCAATAATAAAATAATTGCCAGCAATCTTTTTCTCATTCCAATGGCAATTAAAATTCCAAATTCTCGTGAGCGCTCAAAAGTCATCATTAACAACGTGCCAAATAATCCAAATGAAATGATAAAATAAAGAATCCCAATAATTATATAATGCCCTGTGCTGTCTGCAGTAATAAATTGATCCATTTCCGGCATCATTTCTTTCCAACTCATAATTTCATAAGTATCGGTATCCAAATCCATTTGTAAAGTAGTTTTTAACTTATCAAGGCTTGAGGATTTATTTAACATAATGGAAATGGCAGTTAACCTGTTTTCTGCACCATGTAAATATTGCGCTTGTTGAATTGGCATATAGACAATATTATTATTCAGTTCTGGCGACCCTAATTTTATAATTCCAGTTACTCGGTATTTTCCGGCTGCACTGCTGGCGTGATACCCTTGTCCCAATAAAACTAACGTATCATTTGCTTTTAATTTTAACTGAGTTGCCAATCCTTCACCAATTACAACAGCATTGTCATTAATGGTTTCAATGTATTTTCCCTGAGAAATTTTTTCATGTAAATTGTTAACCTCTTTTTCTTTTTCAGGATCAATGCCCAATATTAAAACGCCTTTGGTTTTTTCTAAATAAGATGCTAAAGCAAACGTTTCTAATCGAGGCATAATATGCTCAACATCAGGATTATTCAATAAAATTTGACTTAGTTTTTCATCTGCTTCAAAAGTATTATCAATAGACTGTTCGTCCCAAAATCCTTTTTGGTGAATTTGCAAATACCCCGATGAATAACTTACCACATTATGTATCATGTTTTCGTATACACCGTCGGTCATAGAACGTGTTGCAATCGCCAACAAAACAGCAAAAAATACCGATGCGGTTGTAATTAATGTTCTTCGTTTATTGCGCCAAATATTTAGCCAGGCTAATTTTAAAAACATGTTATTGTATTTGCTTCATTCTTCTGGTAGTAAAAAAATTGTCATCAATTTCTTTATCAAAAATGATATCATTATAAATTATCCAAGTGCTGTTTCCTTCTTTATCAATAGGAATCATTTCTATTTTTGAAGTAATTTTTCGTCCACCAATTTCTTTCACCTCGCCGGAATTCATAATATTTACCAACTCACCATCTTCATCATAAAATTCTGCTTTTAATTGTAAAAAATCTTTAACATCAATCCATACAATTACTTTTTCCCAAACAATAGCGGCTGAAGGTTTTGGAATCATTTCTATTTTATAGCATTCTTTTTCTAAGATTGATTCTTTTCCTAAATGTTTGTGATTATAATCGGCGACTGAAGAAGCCTCTTTTACCAAATCGTCATTGGTAAAATCGGTACCCATCCAACTTTGTGACATCATTGAAGGTGGCAATTTTATATTCCGTTCTATTGAAGGAATCCAGTTCCAAACTTCTTTAATTCGTTTTAAGAAAACGGTTCCTTTTTCCTTTGCGGGAGATTTAATTAAAATCATTGAATAATCATCTCCTTTAGACCAAGCTTTCATATTCATTTCTCTGCTCCAGGTTGGTCTGATAATTTTAATAGTAATATCTGCTTCTGAAGTTTTACCTCGCATATTTTCATCAGCTATTTTAACAACCTTTTTAGCACTTAGGCTTTGTTGTGATTGAATTTCTAATAAAGGAATCATTATTAATACAATTCCAAGATAAATCTTAAGGGAGCACCTGTTTTTCATACTATTAAAATTAATTCACAGGAAAATCAAATAATATGATGCTCGTCATATTATTATATAGTTTTATAAAAAGTAAAAAAATGTGCAGAATTATTAAATTCGAAGAATGATAATTAATAAACAACTACAAATCAATTAGATACGCCAAGCTAATATTAAAGAAACTTGTTGCATCAAGTTTTGTTTCTGTACCTATAGGATTCGGGATATTATAGTTATACCCCACTTCAAAATCAAAAGAGTTATAAGATAACTGCAATGGAATATTTATTTGGGTATTAATGAGCTCAAAAACGTCATTCTTAATATATTCCATAGCTGTATCATCATCTCCTACCGGAATAATTCGAGCGAGCTCAATTGTTTGTTTACCCGCAATTATAGTTAATTGCGGCCTAAACTTTAAACTTACTTTTTTTGTTTTTACTAGTTTAATTGATGCGTAAGTTCTAGATGCTATTTGAAAAGATTGTTCTTTCCCAAATAAGTAAGATCCAGTAATTTGCGTTCCAATACTTCGTTCTTTATTTCGCACACCTACTCCAAGATTAGCACTATTACTTAAAATATTATCCTCTTCATTTGCATAAAAATATTTGGCGAAACTGATAGTGTATCTAAATAATTTTTTTTGTCCAATTTCTTTGTTAAAACCTAAATTCGCCACTGTAACATCCCATTTGGGATAAAATTCATTGTAATAATTTCCAGAAATGCCTGCATAAAACCCTTTTGAACTTACATAACTTATTTGTGGAGCTACATTAAATTGATCAAAGCCAATATCTCGTCCAGAAAAATAAGTATTGGAATTATAAGTAACATTTACATACAAAAATTGGTAATTGGAAAGCGACTGAATTATTTCATCTAATAGATTATCTTCCTGAAGTAATATTTCATCAAGTAAATCGTCTACATCGTCCTTTTTAATTTCTTGAGACAGAAGAAACTTTGAACAAAAAAGACAGAAAATAATTAATAAATAATTTCTCATAATCCATAAGCAAAACAAGTACTTAAACTACTTAATTACCTGTCTTTAAAGGTAGTAAATTAATTATTATTCCTTCTGTTTTTTCTACGTTCTTTTACAATTTCACGTAATTCTTTTGAACCCTGAATATCTCTAATTTGTCGAAGTTGATTTTTTATTTGTATTCGCTGTTCAATTGTAAAAGAGGCTCTAAAAATTTCTTTATTAATTTTTGCAATTTCTTTATTTTGTTTAATTAAATTTTTTTGAACAACTGAAAGTGACTGTAATAATGCTTTTTGTCTATCAGCTTTTGGAACTGACTGATCATTTAGAATCATAAGTTGCTCTTCACTTAAACTTGCCTTAAAAGCATCTCTATTTTCTTTTAGCAACTCTTTTTGAGAATTCAACAACTCTTTTTGCTCTGTAGTTAGGTTTTTTATAACCTCGCTTTCAGCAGGATTGTTTTGAGCAACAACATTGGGTAACCCAATTATGAAACCGATTACTACTATTAAAAAAACTTTTAAAGATTTCATGATATTATTCATATATCAAAATTATATTTTTTTTTTAATGTTCTATTAGTTAGACTCCAATATTTTAATAAAGTTTGACATAAAATATTGATTTATTTATAGTTAAAAGTCCTCTTCAACCAAACTTTGCAATATAAAATCTTCCAAATATTCATCAATTTCATCATCTGCAACAAAAAGTGAATTAATTGAAATATCATCATATGCTAACGCATTATTATCTATAAATTCATTCGTATTAATGGCATCAACGGTATCTAAAACTATTCCAGGTAATTGTTTAATGGTTGATAACGAATTAGGTTTAAAAATTGTTAAAGTAACCAGTAATGCTATTGCTGCAGCAATTGGCAGCATAAATTTTAATTTGTTTGAAGTAATTTCGAAAAAACCATCTTTTTTAACTGAAATATTGCTATTAATTTCAAATTTAGATTTTTCAAAATAATTTTCTGGAATTTTAAAACCCAATTCCTCTTTATGGCTTTCACCTAGAGTATCGTCTTTAATTTTATCTTTTAAAGACGCATCTATAAAATCGTTATTGAAGTTCATTTTATTTTTATTGTATAAATTCTCCATGTTATTATTAGACTTCATTTTTATCAAAAAGTTTGAAAACTCATCACAAATTCTTCAATATGTTTAACGGCTGTATAATATGAAGATTTTAATGTGGATTCACTTATCCCGGTTATTTCTGAAATTTCATTAAATTTTAATTCATCAAAATACTTCATTTGAAAAACTTGCCGTTGCTTTTCAGGCAATTTAAGTATTGCTTTTTGTAATTTTAATTGTATTTCTGTTCCTTCAAAATACACATCCGATTCTAATTTATCTATTGCTTTTTTTGATTCTTCTTCATTATTTGAAAACAAAATTTTGCCATTTTTAGATAAAAGATTCATAGATTCATTATAAGCAATCCTATACATCCAAGTTAATAAAGAGCTGTTTTGCTTAAAGTTATGTAAGTTTTTGTAAATTTTTAAAAACGTATTTTGAAGTACATCATCGGCATCTTCATGAGTTAATACCAATTTTCGAATATGCCAATACAATCGCTGCTGGTATTTATCCAGTAACAATTTAAATGCTTTATCTTTTTGTCTAGGATCCTTTAAAGCATTAATAAATTCAGTTTCATTGGTCAAAATAACATTACTTTAAATTAAAAGAAGAAACAGTTTAAATTCTTCGCTATTAAAATATAAAATGCTCCTTATATACTTAGACCTTAAATTTATTAAAAAGTTTAATAGTTTGTTGTATTAATTTTAATCTTCTGGAGGATACCCAAATATTTCTTCAAAAATAGTATCAAAATTAGCTAATAAATGAGATCGTAATTTCTGACGATAATCATCTTTTAACCAATCGGTAAAGTTTTTAGTGCTTTTACAAATACATTTTACATATTGATCTATTCTATAATCAATATCATCACCTAATTGGTTTGCTAAAGCTAGTGCATCATAAACATCCTCACTATTCTCAGTACAAATTTTAGCATGTTGATCAATAGAACGAGAAAGCACAACTTTAGAGGATTCTCCAATTTTTATGGCTGCTGCATATGCTTTTTTAATATTAAAAAACACATCTTCGGTTTTTGAAAATTGGATTCTTAAATCTTCTGGCATTTCATACCTAAAATTATCTTCTAATTCTTCATCATTTAAAAGATTGTCTAAATAATAATTAGGGTATTTAAATATTTTTTGCCAATCTACCTGGGCTCCCCACATTCCAAAACGATGAAAATTATTTCCTAAATCAATTACATTAAAAGTTTTCTTATCCTTTAAGATTCTAGATCCTCTACCAATCATTTGATAGTATAATGTTAATGATCTTGTTGCTCTGTTTAAAATAATTGTATCTACAGTTGGCTCATCAAATCCTGTGGTTAAAATACTTACAGAAGTTAAAATTGCATTTGGAGTTTTCTTAAACCACTTTAAAATAAATTCTCTTTCCTTTTTTGTAGCTGTATTATCTAAGTGCATTATTGGATAACCCGCCATTTTAAAAGTTTCAAAAACATTAATGGAAGTATTAATTCCATTATTAAAAATTAATGTTTTTTTACCTAATGAACGTTCTTCATAAGCTTGTACCAATTTCCCTAACATATCACTATGTGTATACAAATCATCTGAAGATTTAACTGTATAATCACCGTTGGCACCTACAATTAAAGACGTTAAACCTACATTGTAAGAATATGGTATTGCTGTGGATAAAAAATTGTTTGAAATTAGGGATTCTATTGATTCACCCATAATTAACTCTTCATAATTATCGGTCATTGGAAGCTGCATATTTGAACTTAAAGGCGTTGCAGTAACTCCAAGAATAAATGAATCTTCAAAAAATTTAAAAAGTTTTGTAAATGAATTATAATGTGCCTCATCAATTATCACCAATCCAATATCAGAAATATCTAGCTTGTTTTCATTCAAACGATTGTTTAAAGTTTCAACCATTGCAACGTAACAAGAATAATCTTTATGATCATCTAAATTCGCTTTACTATCAATAACCTTATTTACAACACCAAATTCTGAAAGCATTGTACAAGTTTGTTTACACAACTCTATACGATGAGTTAAAATAAGTACTTTCTTTTTATGATGTTTTAAATATTGGCGAACAATTTCTGAAAAGATAACAGTTTTTCCACCTCCCGTTGGTAATTGATAAAGCAAATGATAGTCATCACGAGCTTCCTCAAATCTCTTAAAGATTTTTGTAATTGCTTCTTTTTGATAATGGTAAAGGTCTTTACCAGTTTTTCTTTCTTCTAAGTCAGTAGTATTCAAATGCACATTTCAATTTTAAAAAACGTACAAAAATACAGCCTTTATTAAGTTTTTACCAATATTTTTGAATAAATATTTTTTTATTTTATTTTTTTCTGAATTATTTCAGTAATTTTTCCAGTTCTAAATTATAATCATATTGCAAATCTTCGTGTAAAGTTGCAATTGCTTTTTCTATTAAATTTATTTGCCTATTAAACAAATTTTGTAGCGTAACATGGTGTTTTATTGATGGCTGTACTTTTTTTAATTCTAAGCAAAAATGAATTAATAATGCTACTTCCGTTTCTTTCTTTTTTGAATATCGAATGTATGTTTTAGTAATTCTAAGAATTTTACGCGCTGTCTTTTTTATAAAATAATAATTAGTTGTATTTACCGATTTAAATTGCTCCTCAATTTCTGTTTTAACAGAGGCAATATATCCATCTTCATTTGATGCTTCATATAAAAGATAGGTAAGTAATTCCTTATTTTCCTTTTTAAATTTTGACAAACGTAACACTAGTTCTACCAATTCACTTGAAGATAGGTTACTCAATTCATCCTTTATTTGTTTAACAGTAGCTGCTTTCATTAATTAAAGTAATATGAAACTAAAAATTATTCTCCAACTGGCAATAACTCCAACCCTTGATTTATGCCTTTTTCAATTGCAGGCACTCCTCTTTTCATCCAAACAGGTTTTTGAGCTCCTTTTAAATAGAAATCGAAAAATTGAGCTAACCTTATATTAAAGTCTTTTCTATTTTGAATTTTTTGAGGCCAATGTGGCTCTCCATTATAATTTAAAAACCAAGAAGGTTTTCCAAGTCTTCTTAATGCTGTAAAAAATTCAATTCCTTGATACCAAGGTACGTGACCATCTGCATCATTATGCATAATTAGCAAAGGTGTATTAATTTTATCTATATTAAAAATTGGTGAATTTTCAATATATCGCTGTGGATATTCCCAAGGTGTTCCTCCTATTCTACTTTGTGTATGTTCATATTGAAATTGTCTGCTTAACCCTGTCCACCATCTAATTCCTCCATATGCACTAATCATATTAGGAACTGGTGCTCCAGATTCAGCTGCTTTAAAAATATCCGTTTTTGTTACTAAATAGGCAATTTGATAACCTCCCCAACTATGCCCTTGTACACCAATATTGTCCTTATCTACAAATCCTTTATCTATTAATGAAGTAACGCCAGGAAGCACACAATTTAATGCACTTTCTCCAGGATATCCGATTCTATAATTAATATCCGGATTAAAAATTAAATAGCCTCTACTTGCATAAAAGCTATAATTTATTGTTGAACGCCCTGCTGAAGGTGCCTTATGTCTAAACAATCCATCTGAGCTTTTCTCATAGAAATTAACTATCATCGGATACTTTTTTGAAGGATCAAAATTTTCAGGTTTAATAAGCATTCCTGTTAATTCTACACCATCTAATGAGGTCCAATTCACCAATTCTGCAGTTCCCCAATTGTATTCTTTTTGCTGAGGGTTTGCGTTACTTAATTGGTTTTGTTTTTTAAAACTTAAATCAGAAGCTATAATATCCGGAAAATCTATAAAACTTTCCTTAGTGTAAATTACTTTATTATTTTCTCTTGCCTTTAAAGGTGTTGAAAAGCTAAACGGACCAGTTATTAGCTGTTTTCCTGTATTGTTTTTAGAGTTAAACTCATAATAACCTGAATTTTTTGTAACCTCATTAAATGTTTTTAAAATCCATTTTTTATCATTTACAAAACGTTCTTCTTTATCAAGTTTAACATAACGGTAAACTGTTTTATTTTCTCGTCCATTTGTTAATTTCGTTTTTAATCCAGTATCAGGATTAAATTTCCAAATATCAAAACGATTGTAAATTAATAAAGACGCATCGTTTTCGCTCCATCCAAGAGAACCATAGGCATACGGATTGTTTGGAGAGTCGTTTAACTCGTTATAAAAAACTTCTCCCTTAGTAAGATTCGTCATTTTCTTTTTAATTAACGAATAAGCAAACCACGTACTATCAACAGAATTATAACCATACGCATATTTTCCAGCCGGACTTATATTAATTCGTCCGCTCATCTTGGTTAAAATTTTAGTTATTTCACCAGTATTTGTATTTACAATAGCGTAATCACGGGCTCTATTTCCTGTCCATTGGCTTTCTAATTCGTATGGTAACGAAGTGCTTACTAGAGCTAATTCTGAATTGCCTTCATTTCCCAATCTAGCATCTGGATATGCTAAAGACCCTATTTGGATTAATTTGTTGGAATTATTTAAATGAATTGCTGCTAAATAAGATTTTTTCACATCACTTTTAACCTGTAATTCCTGAACTGTATACAATCTAGGTTCATCATACGTCCAAACTTCAACATTTACAATTTCTTCATCTAACAAAGTAGTATCTTTTACAATTGGAGGTTTTGATAATCCAAAATACAGCTTCGACTCATCTTTTGAAAAGCTAATTTTCCCATCTGAAGAAACTCTAAAACCATTTGGAGCATTATTTTCATCTAGTACTTTTTGTGCTTTAATTGCTCCTTCTTTCCAATGAAACAATTGGTTTGGCCTCACCAAAACCTTTGTTGTATCTGTATCAACAACAAAACCTAAATTTTTACCAGTTTCACTAAAATTCAATTGCGAATATGTTGCTTTCTCAGCATCAAAAATCTGAGCTAAATTATTATTTTCGAGGTTTAAAACATATACACCTGCTTTTACAGTAGAATCAACTCCTGAAGTAATAAACGCAAGTCTTTTTGCTTCTTCTGCAAAAACATAATCAGTTACAAATTTAAATGTATCTTGTTTTGTATTGTTTAAATCTCTTAAAACTAAATGATATCCATTCTCTTTTCCTACTTTTTGTCCCGACTTCTTTTTATCTTTCTTTTTTGGTTTTAAGGTGTCCTCCTCTTTTTTTACAGATTTAATATCTTCTAATAAATAAGCAATAAATCCAGACCATTTTTCTGGAGTTTTATAAGATTTAACATTCCCAAGTTTATGCAGTGATTTTGTATTTAAATTATAAATTCCCAAAGTATCTTTTGGTAAATCATCCTTTTTAACTTTTGATCTTTTTAACTCTTTTATACTGTCTTTCCAAGGTTTTAATGTAAATAAAGCATATTTTGAATGGTATGTAAATTGTCCTTTTTCGCTTCTTTCATGTTCAAAAACCAATCCTCCAGTACCGTTTTTAATTTTAAGCCAACTGTCTTTTTCTCCTTTTTCAAGCGAATACATAATAAATTCGCCATTTGATGAGATTGTTTTATTTTTAATAGTATTCCAAATTTCAAGATCTTTATGATCTAATATTTTTTTTTGTGCAAAAATTGAAAGTGATATAAAAATTAAAAGAGTAGTGAGAAAAATTTTCATGGTAGGGTTCTTTTTTGAGAGCATAAATATAATAGTTAATCATTAAAATTAAGTTATTTAAGTTTATATTTATTAATAGAATTTGTAATTTTGATAAAACTCCATTTTAATGAAATCTTTTCATTTTTACTTTTTACTTCTTTTATTAATAGTGTTATTTTCTTGTGATAAAAATGAAATAAGCATCATAGAAAATGATCAAGAATCTGAAATTGAAGCTCCTAATTTACTTTTGCAATTAGATAATAATCAGCTAGTTGATTCTAACAATAACCCTGTTTTTTTAAAAGGGGTTGCCTTTGGAAACGAAATCTGGTCAAATTCATCTTTACCGCCCCAAACGCATCATAATGAGCTAGATTATCAGCGTGTAAAAGCAATGGGGATGAATGCGATTCGCTTTTATTTAAATTATAGAACTTTTGAAGAAGATTCCAATCCCTATGTTTACAAACAATCTGGCTGGGATTGGTTGGATAAAAACATTGAATGGGCTAAAAAAAATAATGTTTATTTAATTTTAAATATGCACGCTCCGCAAGGTGGATATCAATCACAAGGAACTGGGGATGCTTTGTGGGATAACATTGAAAATCAAAATAGATTAGTTGCGCTTTGGAAAGAAATTGCTGAACGTTATAAGGATGAAGTTCAAATTGCTGGTTTTGGACCCGTAAATGAGCCGGTTCCAAATAAATCTTTAAGCCAGTGGTCTGATTTAGCTCAAAAATTAATTAATGGAATAAGAGAAGTAAATAAAAATCACTTAATTTTTATTGAAAGAGCTATTTATGTTAAAAATGAAAGTAATTACGATGGGCTTAATTTTCCAACAGTATCTGGTGATAACTTAGTTTATGAATTTCACGGATATTCACCACATAGATATACGCATCAATTATTTGATTGGACTCAATTAGGGGATGGCGGCAAATATCCTGATGAAAATATTATAGAGTTTATTGATGGAAGTTGGTATTCAGCAACATTTAATAATCCGCCTTTAAATAGCGGAAATAATGATTGGGAGTTTTTTGAAGGTGAAAAGTATCAAATTATAGATGATAAAATTAAAGTCGCTTACCCTGCTTTGGTTGCTAGAAATGTTGAAGGTACAGTATTTTTTGATGACATTAGAGTAAAGGAGTTTGATGAAAATGGAAATTATACACGCACCATTATTGATATGAATTTAACAAGTGAAAATAATTGGTATTTCTGGAGTGCAGATGCTTCTGGTGAACACGGATTATCTTCTAATATTGGTTATAATGATGCTTCGAGTTTGTTTATAAAAAATGCTTCAGTGGATTGTAATTTAAGTAATACTTCATTAAGTTTTATTCCAACAAAAAACTATTATTATCAAATAAATGGTTGGATGAAGGGTGAAAACGTTTCAACAAATGCTTCCTGTAACATTAGACTGGATTTTTATACTTCAAACTCACCAGTTTTAAAAAGGAATAAGCAATATCTAGAATCTGTACTGAAAAAATATATTGATTGGGCTGAAACCAAAAATGTTGCTCTATATATGGGTGAATTTGGTGCTGGAGCGCCTTGTTTTGAGAATAATAAAGGTGGATTACAATTTGTTGAAGATATGGTTTCCATTGCAAAAGAAGCTAATATTCATTTTACATACCACGCTTACCACGAAGATTCTTTTGGTATTTATAAAGGTTCAGGAAGTTTACCTGATCCTTCTAATGCAAACCAACATTTAATAGATTTATTTACCCAATTATTAAATTGATACCATTTTTTTAAAAGATATTTTATCTTTTGCATTTTTTTGTGCCAAAATAGCTATTGATTTCTCTGATAATTGTAATACTCTTGGATATCCACCCGTAGTTTGGGCATCTTTCATTAAAATAATAAGTTTTCCTTCTGGAGTTAGCTGAACCGTTCCTGGAATTACAGGACTGGTAATTATTGATTTAGTGTGTTCAATTACAGTTTCTTCCAGTCTATATCCCATTCTATTTGAATCTTTGGAAACTGTAAATTTGTTTGAAATAAGTAATTTTTTCTCATTTGGAGTAAATAAGTCATATTCCGGACCTTTGTAAACTTCTAATTCATTTGTTTCAAAAAAATGTACTTTATTTTTTAAAAGACCTTTAAAATTATTCGTATTTTCTAATTGGGAATTAAATGGAATTGTATCATTTTCATTTAATTTTTCCTGTGAAGTAATCCCAGCATAAAAAGATCTGCTTTTTAAAATTTTTTCTGTTTGAAAACCACCTTCTACCGCCAAATAACAACGAATACCTTTTATTGCTGCACCAAAAGATAACACATCCCCTTTTTTTAAAAAGTAAACTTTATTATTTATAATTGAAGTATTATTTATTTTAGCAGATAATTCAGCTCCAGAGATTGCAATTTTAGCAGCTTTTAAAAACGCTAATTTTGGACCTAACATTGTAATTTCTAAAACAGCATCATTTTTATGGTTATTCAACAATCCATTTGCAATTCCTGCTGAAATGCTATCCATTGATCCACTTAACGGAACTCCAATGTTTCTATAACCCACTCTCCCTATATCCTGAACGGTTGTTAACATTCCTGTTTTTAATACTTTAATCATTTAAAACCACTTTTTTTAAATTATAAAAACCATTTTTAAAACTAGCTTCAATTTCTGCAAATTCCATTAAAGAAATACTGTAAAACTTTATTTCATCACCAGGTTGAATTTCAATTGGATTTACTTTATCAATATCAAAAATTGAAATAGGAGTTTTACCTATTATATTCCATCCTCCCGGAGAGTTTTGTGGATAAACCCCAGTTTGATCTCCACCAATTGCTACAGCGCCTTTTGAAACGTTTAATCGAGGTATACTTTTTCTAGGATATTGTAATTTTTCTGGCAATCCACCTAAGTATAAAAATCCAGGTAAAAATCCAATTCCATAAACAGTATAATTTATACTAGAATGTAAATCAATTATATCGTTAATAGTGCATTTTTTTTCTGAAGCTAATAATTGTAAATCAATTCCAAATTTTGTATTATAACATACAGGAATATTCCAAAGTAAACGTTGTTTATTCTCAACAAAATCTGTTTTATCATATAGCTTCAATAAAACATTTTTAATTTTTTTATATGTTGTTAAATTATTATCGTAAATTATTAATAAAGAACTATATACAAAGTTTATATCAATTATATATTTAATCTTTTTAAGTTCATTTTTATGAACAAATTCACGAATATCAGTTAAAATATTTTTGTCAATTTTTTTAGGCCATTCTATTAAAACACCTGACTCGCCAAATGGTTTAAAAACTAATTTATATTTACCTAAATTAGAATTCATATTTAAAATAACTTAGAAAGTTTTTGGACAATTTCCACTGCATTTTCAGTATCTGAATGAACACAAAATGTAGCGGCTTTTATAGTAGTTTTTTTTCCGGAAATTGTAGTTACTTCATCATTAAAAAGCATTCCTTTCACATGTTTTTCAATTTCAATAATATCAGTTAAAACTGCATTCTTTTCGTTTCTTGAAACTAAACTTAAATCATCATTATAATTTCTATCTGCAAAACCTTCATAAATTATAGAAAAACCTTGCTTTAAGGCGTTTTTAGCTATTATTGAGTTAAATGGAACAACTAGTTTTGTGAAATTTTTAAAATTGAAAATAGCTTCTAAAAAGACTAATGAAAGTTCTTCATTTTTTGCAATATCGTTATACAAAGCTCCGTGAGGCTTTATGTGATGTAATATTCCACCTTCCCCCTTAATAAGGGTATTTAGAGTATCTAATTGTTTTTGAATTGATAATTTTAAATCATTGGAAGAAACATTGATACTTTTCCTTCCAAAATTTTCTTTGTCAGGATATGATGGATGTGCTCCAATTTTAACTTTATAAATTAAAGCTAATTTTACTATTTTTCGCATTAATTGTTCATCGCCTGCATGACCACCACAAGCAATATTACAAGATTGAATAAAAGGTAACAATCTTTCCTCATTATTTACTCCTTCTCCAACATCACAATTAATATCAATTTTTTTCATAAAATAATTCAAAATAAAAAAAGAGGTTGATCAAAAAAGCAAATTAAATTCTATTTAACAAACTGAGTTTTTTTTTTGAAAACCACCAGTTTATGCTTCTTTTTATATGGCAATGAAATTACGAAATTGTTACAATAAATCAATATTTAATATGAAATAATACGGAATTTCAAAAACTAAGAAAATTAAGTTTTCATGAAAAGAATAAGCACAAAAAAAGGCAACCGATTGGTTGCCTTCTTTATATAAATTTTTATTTTATTATTGATTCCCTAAAATAATAGGCATTCCACTTTTTCCACTACCGATAACAATCACTTTACTATTTGGAGATTCCGATAATTTAATAGTTGCTTCAATACCTTTATCCTGTAAAATTTTATCCGTTAAGGAAGCGCTTAAAATACGGTTTGCATCTGCTTTACCTTGAGCCTCAATAATTTGTTTTTCAGCTTCTTTAGCTGCAGTAACCAATCTAAATTCGTATTCAAGAGATTCTTGTTCTTGCTTTAATTTACGTTCAATAGCATCTTTAATTGTTGCTGGTAAGGTAACATCTCTAACCAACACTTCATTTAATTCAATGTATTGACCATCTAATATTTTTTTAGCTTCATCAAAAATTTCACTCTGAATCACATCTCTTTTACTTGCATATAATTGTTCTGGTGTATAACGTCCAACAACACTACGAGCTGCCGATCTAAGGGTAGGTTTAATCACCCTTTCTAAATAGTTTTCACCTTTTTCTTGATGTAATCTTCCTAAATCTTCTGGTCTTGGCATGTACCAAGATGATGTTTCTAATATAATGTCTAATCCGTTTGATGAAAGCACTTTCATTTTTTCAAATAATTCTTGTTGACGTAGTTCATAAACTACTACATCATTCCAAGGAGCTACAATATGAAATCCCTCTCCTAATGGTGGTTCGTCTACTACCACACCACCGTCAAAACGTTTCCATAAAACACCTGCTTCCCCTGCATCTATATTTACAGCTGATTTTGATATAAATATAATTGCTATAATACCTATTAAAATTAGAGGCATTAAAGTCTTTGGTAATTGTAATTGTCCGTTGCTCATTTTATTAATTTTATATGTTTCTTCAAAAATACAAAACTGAATTCATATAACTTAGTTTTAATTAAGATTTAATGACTAATGTCCCGCACCGTCATCAAGTGGAATAAAAGTACCTTTAATCAATATCTGAGAATTATCAAGAGTGTTTTTAAAATCTATAATTTCAACCCAGTTTTCATTTTTTAAACCGATAGTAATAGATTTCTTTTCAAATTCCAGATAATTTTCATTCTTCTGTTTCAATACCAAAATAAAATAGCTTCCGCCTTCCTCTAAAACAGCATTAATTGGGAGCGCCTTTTTTTCAATTGAATTTGTTATTATTTCAGCTTCTACAAACATACCAACAACAAAAGGTTCATTTTCATTTTCTAAATGGCCATGAACTCTAACTGTTCTATTTTGCTCATCAATAGATTTACCAATTAAATGAACTTCACCCGTATAACTTTTTAAAGAGTTTTCTGGGGTTTGAAAATAAATAATCTGACCTTCCTTAACCTGTAACACATCCTTCTCAAAAACTACCAATTCCAAATGTTTATGTTCACTATCAATTATTTCAATTAATACATCTGAAGCATTCATAAACTTACCAACACTTGTATTTACATCAGTTACATTACCCGAAATTGGTGCATAAACAGGAATTACCGAGGTTAGTTTTCCTTGCTTCACTTTTGCTGGATTGATATTCATTAAGCGTAATTTTTGCTCCAAACCATTATGTATTGCTCTAGCCATTTTAAAATCACTTTCAGCTTTTAAATAGTTTTTTTGTGAAGTTATTTTTTCTTCAAATAAAGTTTTCTGACGCTCATATTCACTTTCTAAATAATTTAATCGTTCAAAAACTTCCAAAAATTGTTGTTGAATTTCTATAAAGTCTGGATTTTCAATAGATAATAAAAATTGTCCTTTTTTTACTTTATCACCAATTAATAAATTAGAAATTTTAACGTAACCACCCATTATGGCACTAACACTTGCTTTGTTTGCAGGAGGAACATCAATAAAACCATTCGTTTTTATTCCTTCTGAAAAAGTTTGATTAGAAACAGCTCCCAATTCCATTTTTGAGTTTTCAAATTGAGCGATGGTAATTTTAACAAGGTTTGCATTTGTATTTTCAACTTCATGTACTTCCTTTTCTGAAGTTTTAGATGGATTACAAGAAACAGCCAATATAAATATTAGACTTATTGATACTATTTTTATTAAATATGTTTTCATTTTTATAAGTTTAAATAATTTATAGCTAAAGCAATTTGATTGTAAGTGTTTAAATGACTCAAATAATCTAATTTAATTTGATTTACAGATTCTATACTTTGTATGTATTGAAAAAAGTCAATTTCACCATTCTTATAGCTACTATTTGCTGTTTTTAAAATTTCATTACTCAATTCTTTTCCACTTTCATCGTAATAGTTTAGCTGAGCTTCACTTTTATTCAGGTCTTCAAGTAAGTTTTTGTATTTATATTCTAGCTTCATTTTTGAATCAAAAGCTAATTCACTAGCAATATCTTGCTCAATTTTAGCAACCGAAATAGCTGAAGACTTTCCTGCGAAAAATAATGGAATGGCAATTCCTGCCTGATAACTATCTACCGTAGTATTCGCTATTTTATCTTTACTATTAAAATAATTAAAATGTAAATCGGGTAATAATTGCTGTGTTAAAACTCCTTTTTTTGCAGTTACAAAATTACTGTTTTCAACATAATATTGATTTAATAAATGAATACTTAAATCAATATTTTTAATTGCTATTTTTGATAAATCGATTTTTGAAATTTCATAATTCTCTTCTGACTGGAGCAATAAATCTAATTCACCTTTAGCAATGTTTATTTCATTTTTAACCTGACTTAATTGTGCAGAATATTGCTTGTATTTAGATTGTGACGTAATCATTTCCAAATAGTTAGACTCCCCTAACTCAAATTTTCGTTTGGCTGCTTTTGAAAAATTATGATACAAACTATCTATATAAATTAAATGATTCAATTTTTCATTTAAATACAGGATTGTATGATATGATTTTGATACATTCTTAACCAATTCATTTTTAGAAATTTTATAATTTATTTCACTCAGGTTTCTATTAATTTTAGACGCTTTCTTTTTAGCAAAATACACCGTCGGGAATTCAATTTTTTGATCTATTCCAAAAGTCTCGAATGGTTTGCCATCCACACCTAAATTAGTCCTGTCTTTGGTATAATAAATATTGGTTTTTTCCATTTCAAAAGCATTCCCAATTAATTTTTCGCTCTTATCAATTTCTAACTTTTTAATATGTAATTGTTTATTATTCTCAACCGCTATAGAAATTGCTTCATCTAAAGAAATGGTCTTTTCTTGTGAAAATCCAATAATTGGTAGCAATAGTAATAATAAAGCCATTGTTAAATCCGATTTCTTGTTTCTGTTCATTTTAAATTTTTTAGTTTCAAAAATTGCATATAAAACTGGTAAAACCACCAAAGTTAATATGGTGGCTGAAATTAAACCACCAATAACTACGGTTGCTAAAGGTCTTTGAACTTCCGCACCTGCATTTGTTGATATTGCCATAGGTAAAAAACCTAAAGCGGCTGCTGCAGCTGTTAAAATTACGGGGCGTAATCTTTCTTTTGTACCCACTAAAATTCGCTCATAAACATCTTTCATTCCTTGTTCTTTTAGTGATTTTAAATGCTCAATAAGTACAATCCCATTTAAAACAGCAATACCAAACAAAGCAATAAATCCAACCCCAGCCGAAATACTAAAAGGCAATCCTCTTATCCATAAAAACAACACTCCTCCTACTGCAGACAATGGAATTGCCGAGAAAATCATAAATGCATCTTTAATCGATTTAAAAGCAAAATGCAAGAGTATAAATATTAATAACAATGCAATTGGCACAGCAACTTTTAATCGCGCTTTTGCACTATTTAAATTTTCAAACTGACCTCCATATGAAACCGTATATCCAACAGGTAATTTTACCTGACTTTCTATTATATTTTGAACATCTTGAACTACAGATTCCATATCTCGGTTTCTAACATTTACACCAATAACAATACGTCTTTTAGTATCATCTCTGGATATTTTTGCCGGACCTTTGGTATATTCAATAGTTGCTAGTTCGTGCAATGGCACTTTAATTCCTTGTGGAGTATCAACATATAAATTTTTAAGGTTTTCAATATTTTTTCTATAATCTGAATGTAAACGAACTACCAAATCAAATCTGCGTTCACCTTCGAAAACATTACCCAAAGTGTTTCCTGCAAATGCCATTGAAACTATATCATTTAAAACTTTAATATTTAATCCATAGCGAGCTACTTTTTTTCTATTATAAGTAACTGTCATTTGAGGTAAGCCATCAATTTTTTCAACAATTATATCTGACGCTCCTTCTACATTTGAGATTTTACTTTTAATTTCATCAGCCACATTAGCTAAAACACTTAGATCATCTCCAAATATCTTTACAGCTACATCTGCTCTTACACCAGTAATTAGTTCATTAAAACGCATTTCAATGGGTTGTGTAAACTCAAAATCAATTCCTGGAATAATCGATAACTTTTCTTTAAACTTATCTGCTAATTCATCTTTAGATTTTGCTGATACCCATTCTCCTTTAGGTTTTAATTTAATAATTACATCACTTTCTTCCATAGACATTGGATCTGTTGGAACTTCTGCAGCTCCAATACGAGAAACTACCTGATCTACCTCTGGGAAATTATCCAATAATATTTGCTCAATTTGAGTAGTAATTTCGGTTGTTTTTGAAAGTGATGTTCCAGTTTTTAAAACTGGTTGAATTACAAAATCCCCTTCATCTAAGGTTGGTATAAATTCACCACCCATTTTACTAAATAATACTACCGTTGCTATTAATAAAGCTGCTGAAGAAATGATTACCACTCTTTTATGATATAAAGCCCATCTAATTACAGGTTCATATAAGCTATAAAAGAAATTCATTAAACGTTTAGAAACGTTATTTTTAGTAACTTTTTCAGGCTTTAAAAATATGGATGCTACAACAGGAACATAGGTAAAACATAAAAACATGGCTCCAATTAAAGCAAAACTAAACGCCATTGCCATTGGTTTAAACATTTTTCCTTCAACTCCACTTAAAGATAGTATAGGAATAAAAACTATTAAAATTATTAGCTGCCCAAATATGGCAGATGTCATCATTTTAGAACTGCTTTTATAAGTTATCTCATCAATACTTTTCTGCCTTTCATTACTTGAAAGCAACATTAAATCATTTCTATTTGCGGTAATTTTAAAAGCAATAAATTCTACAATAATAACTGCTCCATCTATAATAATACCAAAATCAATTGCCCCCAAACTCATTAAATTAGCATCTATTCCAAATACATACATCATTGACAGTGTGAATAATAAGGACAATGGAATTACAGATGCTACTACCAATCCGGATCTAAAACTTCCTAATAATAAAATAACTACAAAAATTACGATTATAATTCCAAGAATTAAGTTTTCTGCAACTGTAAATGTTGTTTTACCAATTAATTCGCTTCGCTCTAAAAAGCCGTTAATAAAAACACCTTCAGGTAATGTTTTTTGAATTTCTGCAACACGGTCTTTTACTGCTTCAATTACTTTATTTGAATCTCCATCCTTCAACATCATTACTTGTCCCAATACCTTCTCACCTTCTCCATTTCCTGTAATTGCCCCAAATCTTGTTGCAAATCCAAAGTTAACTTCAGCAACATGTTTTATTAAAACCGGAACGCCTTCAACGTTCTTAATTACAATGTTTTCTATATCGTCTAAAGATTTTATCAAGCCTTCTCCTCTAACAAAAAAACTTTCATTCGTTTTTTCAATATAACCACCACCGGCAACACTGTTATTCATTTCTATTGCTTCCAGAATTTGGGCAGAAGTAATATTCATCGATTTCAATTTCTCTGGATTTAGAGCGACTTCATATTGCTTTAAAAATCCACCCCAGGTATTTACTTCAACAACACCAGGGATTCCTGAAAGTTGCCGTTTAACCACCCAATCCTGTATGGTTCTTAATTTCATAGGCGAATATCGATCTTTAAATCCTGGCTTGGTATCTAAAATATATTGGTAAATTTCACCTAAACCTGTTGTAATTGGTCCCATTTCTGGGGAACCAAATCCTTCAGGAATTTTTTCTGAAGCTGTTTTAATTTTTTCCGCAATTAATTGTCTCGGTAAATAAGTTCCCATTGCATCGTCAAATACAATAGTAACAACCGACAATCCAAATTTTGAAATTGATCTGATTTCCTGAACTCCAGGTAAATTTGCCATTTCTAATTCTACTGGATAGGTAATAAATTGTTCAACATCTTGCGTTGATAAATTTCTTGATGTTGTAATAACCTGTACCTGATTATTTGTAATATCTGGTACGGCACCAATTGGAATTTGAGTTAATGAAAATAAACCAAAACCAAAAATTGCTGCAGTTATTAAAAGTATTATAAGCTTATTATCAATGCTTATTTTAATAATTTTTTGTAGCATAACATAATTATAAAGAGTGTATAAATATGAATATCAATCACTTGATACTCAAAGTTAATAATAAAATAATATAACTATGTTACTTTTGTGGTGGCTGAAATAAGTTATCTGAAAATAACTTAGAGAAAGGCTCTTTATACGTGAAATTATTATCGTTTAAAATAGTTTCTTTAAGTTCAATCGGGTTATTATTTTCACATAAAATATAAACTACTTGAAAATGTGAATCTAAATGTTGATGCTTAAAAGGTAGTTTTTCATGTTCTTTATGGTCGCTTTGGTGATTAACCGTTTTAGCACCATAATGCATAGAAAAAAAATCGTTAATACTATCGCCACTTTCAATATGACACATAAAATGGTCAACAAGAACTGGTATCTTATTAATATCTCCAATATCAAAATTAAAACTTTGAATTAGAACGGCAAATGATAATAGTATAGTTGTAATTTTTATCACAAAACAATAATACAAATTTTAATATTTACAAATTGTTAAATTTTACCGAAATATTTACGAACAAACCATTCTATACTTAACGATAAAATAATAAAACCTAATAACCATTTCCAGTTAATTAATGGGGTTTCTATAACCTTACTTTTTTGAATAATTTTAAAACGATTGTCAGCTTTTAAATCATCAATTAAATTAGTTTCTTGTTGATTGTAATAAGTTTTCCCTTTCGTTTTTGAAGCTACAATTTTTAATTGTTCATCATTTGCATTTGTAAATTGCTGCTCAACTTCAAACGGTAAAACCTTAAAACTTCCTGATGATTTATTATCTTGGTTTTCAACTGATACCGTATAAAAATATTCACCTGAAGAAATGTTAGAAAGTTCCGTATTAAACCTGTTATTAACTAGTGCAAAAGGAATTTTTTTAATAGAATTATTTTCTTGACTATTAACTATTAACCATAGTTTTGCACGTGAATCAAAATTATAATTCTCATCTAAATAACTCGCTGAAATTTGAATTGTTTCATTTGCATAATACAAATGATCAACAACTACATTTAATCTATTGTTTTTATTATTAGAAGCTAAATATTGTATAATATTAGAAATAAATCCATCAAATAGTTCAAAGGTTTTAGTTGAAGAAAAACTATTCATTCTCCACCTCCAACTATTTTCACCTAGTAAAACGGCACCTTTTTGATTGTTATTTTCAAAGGTTGCCAACATTGGTCTATCAGTTTCAATAGTCTCTATTTTTTCAAATAATAAAGAATTAACTGGAGTTGAAAATGTTACATTTCCAAAATAATCCTCTAAAGGAGCAAAATTTAAAAAACCAATATCGTTACTTATAAAACTGGCATAATTTACATTAAAAACTGGTTGGTATTCTTCTGATTGTGAAATTACATTTTTTGAAAAATTATCTTGAATTTTATTTAAAAATTCCCAATCCGTACTCAATCCAGAAATAATAAAATAATTCAATTTCTTAGTAGAAATCTCCTTAAAAACTTGTTCAAATGAGTCTTTAGGCTGATACAATACAACTAGCTGATAATCTGATAAATCACCTTTAAATTCAGTTATATTTGTAACTTTAACAGATCGTTGTTTATTACTTTCAATAGATTTTTTTAACATCCCCAAATCAGGGTGAATAATTGATGTTAATATTAAAATTTTAGATTGTTCTTCAATAACATTAATACTAAAATTTTTAGTGTTGTTTAAGGTGTTTTTTTCATTCTCTAATTCTTCTATTGAAGCCGAATAATATTGAGTTCCTTTTAATGTTGCAGTTAAATAAAAAGATTCCGTTTTTACATTTTCTTCTTTTGAAAAATTCAATTGTTTGGTATATACTCTGTTTCCTTTATAATAAACAGAAAGTCTTTTTGAAACTGGTTTTTCACCTGTATAATTAACAAATAACTCAACAGGAAGCTTATTATTTATATAGGTAAACCTATTAACATTCAACTGGTTAATAGAGATATCTTCTAATTGAGTTGTATCCCCTAAAATAAATGGAAAAACGGGGCTTTTATAATTTACAAACTCAATATTACTTCCAATTGTTTGATTCCCATCTGAAATTAGAATTACCGGATTTATTCCAGTTTTGTATAAATTTGATAATTCTTGAAATGGAGAAAATAAGTTTGTTTGAGTTTTATTAAACTTTAAAGAATCTAAACTGTATAAATTATCCCCAAAACCATAATAATTTATAGAATATTTATCATTTAACTCTTTATCCGTTTTTAACTTTTCAATAAGATTCTCTACAATAATATCTTGTGAATTGTATTTAATAGAAGTTGAAATATCTACTGCAACTAATAAATTGGGCTTAATTAATTCAATTTCCTTTTTTTTAATTGAAGGATTAATAATCAATAATAAAATTGTAAAGATGCTTAAAAAGCGTAAAAAAGAAAGCCAATATTTTAATTGGCTTCTCTCTTTATTTTTAAAAATATATTGAAATACAGCAATAATTATCGCTGCAATTACAGCTAATAATATGTATAATAATGTTGTTGATTCCAATATTATATATTTTATGTTAACATTCCACCATCAACACTTAATGTTTGTCCTGTAATATAAGAACTCATATCTGAAGCTAAAAACACACAAGCATTTGCAATATCTTCAGGTGTTCCTCCTCTTTTTAAAGGAATTGAATTTCTCCATTCTTTTACAGTATCTTCAGGTAATTTTGCTGTCATTTCTGTTTCAATAAAACCAGGAGCAATAACATTACATCTAATATTTCTTGAACCTAATTCCAACGCAACAGATTTTGAAAAACCTAAAATACCAGCTTTTGAAGCTGCATAATTAGACTGACCTGCATTTCCTTTTAATCCAACAACTGAACTCATATTAATAATAGAACCAGCTCTTTGTTTCATCATTGGTCTAATTACCGCTTTTGTTAAGTTAAAAACAGATTTTAAATTTACTTCAATTACTTTATCAAAATCATCTTCAGAAATACGCATTAATAAATTATCTTTTGTAATTCCTGCATTGTTAATTAATATATCAATGGTTCCAAATTCCTTTAACACATCGGCTGCAAGCTCCTGAGCAGCATCATAATTAGCAGCATTAGATTGATATCCTTTTGCTTTAACTCCATAAGTTTCCAATTCTTTTTCTAAAGCTTTTGCGGCATCAACAGATGAGCTATAAGTAAAGGCTACGTTTGCACCTTGTTTTGCAAAAACTTCTGCAATTCCTTTTCCAATTCCTCTAGTAGCTCCAGTTATTAAAGCAGTTTTATTTTCTAAAAGTTTCATTCTTTTGTTTAATTTTAGTTTTCAAATTTTTAATAAATCAAATATACACATTTGTATAAAACAAAAGCCTCCAAAAAGGAAGCTTTTATAATTTAACTATATAATTAAAAGGGGTTGATTTATTAAAATTATCTACTTACTGTACCTGTTGGAAAATTTAAATTTTGACCTAAATCATATGTAGTATGATCTACTGCATTTGCAGGAATGTCTCCAACTAAAGGCTTCAATAAAAAAGGATTTGGGCTATTATCCGGATCTGGTTCTATAGAAATTACTGCTTTTCCACCAGATAAATCGACAGGAAATGTTAATCCCGAAGGTGCATTTACTAAATAATCTTCTCCTGGAAAAGGTGGACCATCCATCGTGCTACTAAATCCATCAAACTCATCAACTGCATCAACTGATGTAAATTTACCAGAAGTTACAGGTGTTCCACTTGTAACTACCCATCCTTCGTATTTCCAACCTTCAGGTAACGTTGGTAAACTTAAACCTACTGCTGGAGCTCCAGATGATAAATCTAAAAACCAAACTCCACTATTCTCATCATTATCTGCTCCATTTGTTGGAGTAGCCAATATATACTTTCCATTTGCTGTTGAAAAATTATTTGCTAAAGCAGCTCCGTGTCCTATTGAAAGTTGTCCGGAATTACCTGAAAAATCTCCTGCCAAAATATGAACTTTACTTGGAGCAGGGTTATCTCCAACTTCCGGTTCAATTGTTAAAACAAAGGTAGATGCAGCATCTAAATCTTCAATATCAATTGTAAAACTTGTTTGAGATAGATTTCCACTATCATTTACTGAAAATCTACCAGTAGAAATAGGATTTCCGCCTACAATTATCCATCCTTCATAAACATAATCTGTTCCTAAATTTTCTAATCCAGAAATGTTTAAGGTTAAATATTTTGTTGTTGGTTCATCATCGTCTGAACAAAATGAAACCGAAAATGCAATTGTAAATAATGCAATTAATGTGAAAATTCTTGTCATAATAATTTGTTTTAAAAGTTATATGACAAATATATTTCAGTAAAATAGTTTAAAATGTCAGCTAGCTAACACTATGCAGTTTTTTTTAATAAAAGTATCGCTTTTCTATTAAAATCAATGACTCCATCGTGTTTTAACTCGTTTAAAATAAGATTTAATGTTGGTCTTGAAGTACCAATTAAATTAGCGATATCTTTTTGAGTATATGGATGTTCAATTTTCATTCCACCGGTTTCTTCACAACACATACCATAATCTTCACATAGTTCATCTAAAAAATCCAACAGTCTGGTTTTAGCATCTTTAAAAAGTAAAATTTGTAAACGGCGCTCTAATTTTTGAATTCTAAAACTTATAAACTTATATATTTTTAGAGTAAAGGTTTGATTATCACGCATTAAATCGTGAAGCGTTGTAACACCTATCGGACAAATTGATGTGGAATTATCTATTGATTGAGCAAATTCATTTCGTTTTTCTTCACCTAAAATTGCTTTTTCACCAAATAACTCGCCTTTACATAAAATTGCTTTAACCACTTCACTCCCATCTTCATTATAATAACCTAATTTTACTTTTCCTTTTTCAATTAAAAATACTTTGGTTGAAGCGTCTTCTACAAAATAAATATAATCACTTTTTGAATATTGAGTAAAATTATGGCAGTCTTTATAAGCTGCAAATTTATGCGGGCATAAAATTTTAAATAAATTAACATTTTCTAAATACCAAATTTTACTCATATCTACCTTAAATTATTTAAATGTTGGTCGAAATATTAATTCAACCTTACAATATATATATATCAAATTATAATAATGAAAATAAATTCTATATTTTATGATTAATATGTGTAATTAATCACACCGTATATTATCTTTTTGTTATATATTACGCGAATTAACTAAATAAAATCAATTTAAATGAAACAAAAAAGACAATTAATTTTAGCGATATTTTCGCTTTTAACAATGGGAATTTATGCCCAATCTTATCAAGTTACAGGTACAGTTACCAATGTTGACAATCAACCACTGCCAGGTGTTTCGGTAACAATAGAAGGAACATCAAGAGGAACAACAACAGATTTTGATGGTAATTACAACATTAGGGTAGAATCTAGTGAAAATCTTATTTTTTCGTATGTAGGATTTAATGATAAAAAATTACAAATGGATGGAACTTTAAGTTTTGATGTTATTATGATATCAGGAGTTTCTTTAAATGAGGTAGTTGTTGTAGGTTCAAGAAATCCAAACAGGACAGCTGTAGATACTGCAGTTCCTGTTGATATTATTGATGTAACCGAACTAATAACAGCTGGTCCACAAGTAAATTTAAATCAAATTTTAAATTATGTGGCTCCTTCTTTTACATCTAATACCCAAACGATTTCTGATGGTACAGACCATATAGATCCTGCTTCATTAAGAGGTTTAGGTCCTGATCAAGTTTTGGTGTTGATTAATGGAAAAAGAAGACATACTTCTTCATTAATAAATGTAAATGGAACCTTTGGACGTGGTAGCGTAGGTACGGATTTAAATGCAATTCCTGCAGCTTCTATTGAGCGTATTGAAGTTTTACGTGATGGTGCAGCAGCGCAATATGGTTCTGACGCTATTGCAGGTGTTATAAATATTGTATTAAAAAGAAGCACTAATGAACTTACTATGAATATAACTTCTGGTGCATATTTCTCTGAAAATTCAAATGATCAAACTGGAGGAAGTGATGGTAGCACAACAAACGTAAGTGCTAACTATGGTTTACAATTAGGAGATAAAGGAGGCTTTTTAAATTTCACTGGAGATTTTGACGTGAGAGATCCATATAGTAGAATGAAAGAATTTGAAGGAGGTATTTTCAATCTTTATAATACTGTTGAAAGATTTGCTGATAATGCCGGATATGATTTATCTAATTTATTAGATGATGATGTATCAGATGTAATTCAATATGGTAATGCTGCTGGTTTAGGTTTAAGCCCGTCTTCAACAAAATCTGAATTACAAAGTATTTTATCAGCTGATAATACTACTTCAGAATTAGCTGCTAGAGGTTTAGATAGAAGTGATTTTAACATGAGAGTTGGTCAATCTGCTTTACGTGGTGGTCGATTCTTTGCAAACTTTTCATTACCGTTAAATGACGATGGAACTGAACTTTACTCATTTGCTGGTGTTAGTTCAAGAGTTGGAAACTCTGCTGGTTTTTATAGATTACCTAGTCAAAGTAGAACTTATACTCCTGCCTATATTAATGGTTTTTTACCAGAAATTAATTCAGCTATAACCGATAAATCATTTTCAGTAGGAATAAAAGGAAAGGTATCTGAATGGGATGTTGACTTTAGCAATACTTATGGTAAAAATGAATTTTTATATACTATTGGAAATACATTTAATGCTTCTAAACAAAGTGCATCACCAACAAAATTTGATGCTGGTGGATTTTCATTCGCCCAAAACACCACTAATTTAGATATCAGTAAATTTTATGACGATGTTATGTCTGGAGTAAATGTTGCTTTTGGATCTGAATACCGTATAGAAACATATGAAATTTATTCTGGTGAAGAAGCTTCATATGCCCAATATACTGATGATGGACAAGTAATTACTTTGGACAGTCAAGATCCTTCTGTAGACTTTTTTGGAGCTTCAAGACCAGGAGGTTCTCAAGTATTTCCTGGATTTAGTCCGGCTAACGAATTATCTAGAGGAAGAAGCAGTGTTGCTGGTTATTTAGATGTTGAAGCTGATATTTCAGAAAGCTTTTTATTAAGTTTAGCTACTCGTTATGAAGATTACTCTGATTTTGGTTCAACATTAAACTTTAAAGTTGCATCTAGAATAAAAGCTGGTGAAAATACAAATATAAGAGCTGCCGTAAATACTGGTTTTAGAGCTCCATCTTTACACCAATTAAACTTTAATTCTACTTCAACAATTTTTGATCAAAATGGTGACCCTATTGAAGTTGGAACTTTTGCAAATGATAGTAGAGCTGCTCAATTATTAGGAATTCCTCAGTTAAAAGAAGAAACTTCTAGCAGTGTTAGTATAGGATTTACATCAAAATTTCCTGACTCAAATATAACATTAACTGTTGATGGTTATTGGGTAGGTATTGATGATAGAGTTGTATATACAGGTAGATTTTCAGGACCAGGAACTGGCACAGAATTAGATAAATTACTTTCTCAGGCAAATGCTGGTGCTGCAGCATTTTTTGCGAATGCAATTGATACTGAATCAAAAGGCTTAGATGTAGTAATAACACATGATGCATACTTTGGTGATAATACAAAATTAAAAACTGACTTTGCTGCAACTTTTTCAAACACCAAAAGAGTTGGTGATGTAAATGCCTCACAAGTATTAATAGATGCAGGAAAAGTTGATACCTATTTCGATGAGGCAAGTAGAGTGTATTTAGAAGAAGCCGTACCTACTACTAAAGTTAATTTATCTCATAGTTTAACTACTGATAAATTCAACGTGTTTTTAAGAAATGTATATTTTGGTGAAGTAACTGAAGCTACAAACAATGTTACCAGACAACAAGTATTTGGAACAAAAGTAGTTACAGATTTATCTTTTGGATACAAAGCAACTGAATCTTTAACAATTACAGTTGGAGCAAATAATTTACTTGATGTAGAACCAGATAGAGCTGCACAAGAATTTTCTGATGGTGGAACCAACAGAAGTAGTGGTAGATTTGACTGGTCAAGAAGAGCACAACAATTTGGTGTTGGAGGTCGTTTCCTTTTTGCCAGATTAAATTTTGTACTTAAATAATATATAAAATTATACACCTTCAAAATGAAGATAATTTTAACCCGTAAAGATTCTTTTCTTTACGGGTTTTTCTTTTTAAAAATATTCACTTTTTGAAATTATAGATTAATTTATTAATTAGTTACTCTATTGAATATCAATATAATAATTTATTACAATTAAAACTTATATAACATTTATTGATATGACATATATCATAACAAAAACATCTATAATCTTATAATTTTACAGTATAAATAAATTAAGGTAAAAATAACCTATCAACTATTTAGAACCCTAAAAAAGATAAAATGAGGTCAATCTCAATAGCATTTATGCTGTTTTTAATAACTAAAATAGTTTATGCACAAAACATACCACTTCATATAGATACTTCCTCAAAATCAAATACTATTGAATTAGTAAATAAGAACAAAATCATAAAATTATCAGATTCGTCAATTAATCAAGCTGTTCAATTAAAATACTTTGAATCTGGTCAAATTAAATCTGAAAATCATTTTGTTTCAAATACTGTAAAAAAATTTCATGGAAAACAGACTTATTGGAATGAGAATGGGAAAATTAGTTCTGAAATTTATTATAAAAATGGAAAAAAGCATGGTGCATTCATGACTTATTGGGAAAGTGGACAATTAAAAAGACAAGATTTTTATAAAAATGGAATCTTTACTGAAGGTTTTTGTTGGAACAAAGATGGCGTAAATATAAAACATACCATGTACAAAATTCAACCTAAATTTCCAGGTGGAAACAAAGAACTGGCCAAGTATTTAACCAATAATATGAAATACCCAAGAAATTCTAGGAATTCAAGTTCTAGAGGGAAGGTAATTGTTTGCTTTTCAATTGAAAATGATGGAAAAATAGCTGATGTAAGAATTGAAAAAGGCGTTAATCAAATACTTAATAAAGAAGCTAAAAGAGTGGTTGAAAATATGCCTAATTGGCTACCTGCCATGTTAGATGGTAAAGCTATAAGCCAAGTAATTACGATTCCAATAGTGTTTTTTAGAAATTAAAAAAAAAGACTCCATATTATTGAAAAAGCTCCTTATAATTAAATAAGGAGCTTTTTTTATTCTATTTAAATAGAACTTTATTTTCTTTCAATATAAATCTCTCTAAATTCTTTTGTTACCACAAAAGTTACATCTCCATTAATTTTTGAAATATCTATTTTTTCATTATCAACTTCAATACTTTTAATTTTAAATGGTAATCCATGAATATTAATTTTAAAAGTATTGTAACTAGTGATGTATTTTCCAGATTTAAATTGCTGAATCGTTAAAGTATCTTTTTTACCAACTTGGTTAAAATTTCTTAAACTATATCTACCTTTTTTATAATCGTAACCATCATGATCATCTTCATAAACTTCAGAAGATTCTTTACCTTCTTTATAGTAAATATCCAGTTCTAATTCTTCTATTACTTTTTCACCAACGTATTGTTGAATTGGATATTTTGGTATTATTGCACCTTCTTTAACAAAAATAGGCATACTGTCTATATCCGCATCTACCCATTTTTCTTCACCTCCAATTACAACAGTATTATCCCAGAAGTTATACCATCTCCCTCTTGGAAAATACATTCTTCTACCTTTTGCATTTGCTTCAATTATTGGACAAACTAATATTTTTTCTCCAAAAATAAATTCATCATTTCTATAATGTGTATTTGTATCAGTCTGATCAAATAAAACCAATGATTTTAAAATTGGTATACCTTCTTCTGTATATCTCCAAAACGTTGTGTATAAATAAGGTAATAATTGATATCTTATTTCAATAAACTTTCTTACAATATCTGTTACAGTTGTACCAAATACCCATGGTTCCTGATCCCCATGATCACCAGATGAATGTACTCTGCAAAATGGATGAAATACACCCAATTGAATCCATCGAGTAAACAATTCTCCGTTTGGTTGTTCAGCAAAACCTCCAATATCAGATCCTGCAAACGAGAATCCGGACATACACATTCTTTGTGCTTGTTGATTTGCTATAGATAAATGATCCCAGGTTGCAACGTTATCACCTGTCCAAGTAGATGTGTATCTTTGAGTACCCGAATATGCAGCTCTTGTAATTACAAATGGACGCTTTGGGTAGCTAAATTTCTTTAATCCATGGTATGTTGCTCTTGCCATTTGCATTCCATAAATATTATGTGCTTTTCTATGACTGCAAGGATTTCCATCATAATCATGACGAACATCGTCCGGAAAAGATTTACCTGGAACATCCATTACCGCGGGCTCATTCATATCATTCCAAACTCCCTTAACACCAATATCCTCAATCAATTCTCTAAATAATTCTGACCACCATTCTCTAACTTCTGGCTTTGTAAAATCTGGAAAATAACATTCCCCAGGCCAAACTTTACCTTTCATATAAGGTCCATCAGCACGTTTACAAAAATAATCTTTGCTCAATCCTTCCTTAAAAACATCATATTCATGGTCAATTTTAATTCCGGGATCAATAATAACTATTGTTTTAAAACCATCATCAGAAAGTTCTTTAACCATTCGTTTAGGATCTGGAAAATATTCTTTGTTCCAAGTAAAACATCTAAACCCTTCCATATAATCAATATCCAAATAAAGTGCATCACAAGGAATCTGTAATTCTCTAAATTTATTTGCAACTTCTTTTACCTTTGACTCTGGATAATAACTCCACTTGCATTGATGATACCCTAAGGCCCATAATGGTGGAATATTGTGCGGTCTACCTGTTAAATCTGTATAGTTAGAAACAACTTCAGTCATTTCAGGTCCATAAATAAAATAATAATTCATTTCACCACCTTCAGCCCAAAAACTTGTAATATTTCTTCTTTCATGACAAAAATCAAAATAAGTTCTAAAAGTATTATCAAAAAATACTCCATAAGACTTTCCGTGATGTATTGCAGTATAAAACGGAATGGCTTTATAAATAGGGTCTGTTCCTCTACCATAAGCATAAGAATCTGTAACCCAGTTTTGAAAACGTTTACCTTTTAAATTATTTTCAACAGGTTTATCACCTAAACCATAATAATTTTCACCTTGTTGAGATTTTAAAGACATTTTAACGATATCGCCTCCAAGCTCATAACTCTCTTCAAAATGAAAACCAAGTTCATCTTCACAAATTAATGAATTGTCTTTAACATCAAAAATAGATTTACGCATATCTAATTTTGAAATATGACAAATTAATTTTGATGTGGTGATTATATATTTTTCATCATCCTCAACAATTTCTAAATGATTAAATCCCTTACTTGCATACATTGTTATTGCATATGAAAAGTCTTTATCAAACATTCCTGTAGTACTATATCTAAATCGTAATACACTGTCTCGCTCAACTGTTAATTGAAGTACAACATTATTTTCACTCTTAAAATATAAAGTGTCTACGTTTTTTTTATAAAAAACTATTTTCGATGGAAATAAATTTCCTTTGTATTCTAATTCTGTATTTAAAATCATAAATTATGCTATTAAACGAAATGCAAACATACTAAATATTAGTATTCAATTACGATGCAATTAGCTAAAAAAGAGCCTATAATTTTAAATAAAATTTAAAATTATAGGCTCTTTTTATATTTAAAACTATTTGTATGCTATTTTACCTGAAAAATGTTAATACCTAACGGAGCTAAACTAATTTCGCCTGAATATTCTCTATTATTCCAGGTTTGTTTTTTTAAAGTTATTTGTTTTGAATTAGATATGCCACTTCCTCCATATTTTTTTGAATCACTATTAAAAACTTCTTTTAATTTTCCATTAGTTGGAAAACCTACTTTATATTTTTTTATAGTTGCAGGTGTAAAATTGCACACAACCAGTAAATTATTTACTGGATCATTTCCTTTTCTAATATAAGATATCACAGAATTTTCTGTATCTTCATAACTAATCCATTCAAACCCTTCTCCGCTAAATCCTTTTTCATAAAGTGCTGGTGTATCTCTATAAAATTTGTTCAACTCGGAAAAGTACAACTTCATATTTTTATGAGGTTCAAACTCTAATAAATTCCAATCTAAACTTTGCTGAAAATTCCATTCATTATATTGCCCAAATTCACTACCCATAAACAATAATTTGGTTCCAGGGTGTGTAAACATATAACCATATAAAAGTCTCAAATTTGCAAAACGCTGCCATTCATCTCCTGGCATTCGGCCTAATATGGAGTTTTTTCCATAAACAACTTCATCATGAGAAAGTGGTAGCATAAAATTTTCAGTAAATGCGTATGCTAAACTAAAAGTAATTTCATTTTGATGATACCTTCTATACATTGGGTCTTTTGCAAAATAATCTAACGTATCGTGCATCCAGCCCATCATCCATTTCATTCCAAAACCTAATCCACCCATAAAGGTTGGCTTCGACACCATAGGAAAAGCAGTTGATTCTTCTGCAATTGTTTGAACATCTGGAAATGACTTATAAACTTCCTCATTTAATTCTTTAAAAAAGCTAATTGCTGCTAAATTTTCATTTCCACCATAAATATTAGGTTCCCACTCTCCTTCTTCACGTGAATAATCTAAAAATAACATGGATGCAACTGCATCTACACGTAATCCATCGGCATGATATTGTTCTAACCAAAAAATAGCGTTACTTATTAAAAATGATCGAACCTCATTACGTTCATAATTAAAAATTAAACTTTTCCAATCTTGATGATATCCTTTCCGTTTATCTGGATGTTCATATAAACATGAACCATCAAAATAACCTAAACCATGCGCATCTTCTGGAAAATGAGAAGGTACCCAATCTAAAATAATTCCAATACCATTTTCATGTAGTTTATCAACTAAATACTTAAATTCATCTGGGTAACCAAAACGAGATGTTGGTGCAAAATAACCTGTTACTTGATATCCCCAAGAAGGATCATATGGGAATTCCATAATTGGCATAAATTCTACGTGTGTAAAATTCATTTCTTTTACATAATTAACCAATTCATCTCCTAATTCAAAATAAGATAAAAAACGATCTTCTGTTTCATGTCTTTTCCAAGAACCTAAGTGAACTTCATAAACTGAATATGGTGCATCTAAGGCATTATGACTCTTTCGAGTTTTCATCCAGTTTTTATCTTTCCATTGATAATTATCTTCCCAAACTATAGAAGCGGTTTTAGGATTATGCTCATATCTACGTGCATAAGGATCAGCCTTCTCTGAGATATACCCTTGATTATTTGAATGAATTTTATATTTGTAAACTGTTCCTTTTTCAACGTAAGGAATAAATCCTTCCCAAATTCCAGACGAATCCCATCTAACATTTAAACTAAATTCTCCATCTACCCAATGGTTAAAATCTCCAATAACTGAAACTTGATTTGCAGTTGGAGCCCAAACAGCAAAATATGTTCCTATAATGCCATTTACAGTAACTAAATGAGAACCAAACTTTTCATAAAGTCTATAATGCTTACCTCCTTTAAATAAATCTATATCAAAATCTGTAAACAGACTATACGGAATAACGTTTGCCATAAATTTTTAGTTATATTATAAATCCGTTAGGTATTACTGCTCCTTTTTTAATTACTACAATACCATCTCTTATTGCATAAGTATCAGTTTCCTGATCCTCTAAATGTTTACCTCCATTAATTCTAACATCATCTCCAACACAACAGTTTTTATCTAAAATTGCATTTTTTATAAAACAACGTTTACCAATTCCCATAGAAACTATTTTATCATCTAAAATTTCTTCTAGAGCTTGATAATAATCACTACCCATCATATAGGTATTTATAACAGTTGATTCTGAATCAATTTTAGAGCGAATACCAATCACAGAATGTTCAATTTTTCCTGCATTAATAATACAACCTTCTGCTATTACAGTTTTATCTAAATTAGTTCCCGAAACTTTTGTAGTTGGTAACATACGAGCTCTCGTATAAATTCGTCTTTCTTTACTGTACAAATCAAATTTTGGAAAATCATCTGTTAATCCTAAATTGGCTTCGAAAAATGAATCAATATTACCAATATCAGTCCAATAACCTTCAAATTGATGACTTACAACTTTTTGTTTCTCAATATTTTGAGGAATAATTTCTTTTCCAAAATCAATAGTACTATCGTCTTCCATTAAATCTTCTAACAATTTTCTATTAAAAATGTAAATACCCATAGAAGCTAGGTAATTTCTACCTTCAGATTTCATTTCATCACTTACTTCTGAACTCCACTCTGGTAATAAATTAGTTTCTGGTTTTTCTATAAAAGAAGTAATCTCATTTTTATCATTGGTTTTTAATATACCAAAAGAAGTAGCGTCTTTAGCATTAACTGGAATGGTAGCAATTGATATTGCTGCTTTTGCTTTTATGTGTGCCTTTACCATTACATTAAAATCCATTTGATATAGTTGGTCTCCCGATAATATTAACATATAATCATAATCCAATTCTTTAAAATGGTGCATACTTTGACGAACAGCATCTGCTGTTCCTTGAAACCAACCTTGGTTTCCAGGAGTTTGCTCTGCAGCTAATACATCCACAAAAGCAGAGCTAAAAAAACTAAAATGATATGTATTTTTAATATGTCTATTTAAAGATGCTGAATTAAACTGAGTTAACACAAACATTCTTTTAATATTAGAATTTATACAATTTGAAATAGGTATATCTACCAATCTATATTTTCCTGCAATAGGAACTGCTGGCTTAGATCTTGATTGAGTTAAAGGGTGCAATCTTGATCCTTGTCCACCTCCTAAAATAATTGCTAAAACTTTATTTCCTGACATATTTTTTTAATTTAAAGATTTATATAAATTGATGTATTCATTTGCTGAAGCATTCCAAGAATGGTCTATGCTCATTATTTGCTTTCTTAATTTTTTATATTCCGGTTGATTATTATAAAGCTCAACTCCCCTTTCAATTGCAATTGCAATATCTGAAACAGTTACCTCTTTATGACAAATACCAAATCCATTTTCTTCTGAAATATCGATTACAGTATCTTTTAACCCTCCAATACTTCTAACTATTGGAATGGTTCCATATCTTAAAGCATACATTTGATTTAAACCACAAGGTTCTACTCTTGATGGCATCAATAAAAAATCTGCTCCTGAATAAATTATATGTGATAAACTTTCATCATAGCCAATAAAAGCATTATATGTTCCAATGAATTCAGACTTTAGCTCGTCTAATTGCTCTTCAACATCTTTATTTCCTGAACCTAACAAAAGTATTGAAATATTTTTTGTTTCCAATGATTTTTTAAATACTTCCGGAAATAAATCCGAACCTTTTTCTCCAACCAATCTTCCTATAAAAGCAAAAAGCGGTTTTTCATTGTCTAAATTAAATTTTTCACACAACCATTTCTTATTTTCTTTACAACCTGACTGAACTGTATTTTGGTTATAATTTTTAACTAAATAATTATCGGTTTCAGGATTCCAAACTTCTATATCAATTCCATTTAAAATACCAACACACTTAGCACTTTCATGACTTAATAACCATTCTAAACCATTTGCATTACCTTTTAGCTCTTCCATATAACTGGGTGAAACAGTTGTAACTCGACTAGCGCATTTTATTGCAGCCGCTAATGGATTTATACTTCCACCCCAATCTAATAATCCAACATTATCAAAATCAAATTCTGGTATTAAAGATACTTTATCATGCGAGAACCAACCTTGGTATTGTGCATTATGAATTGTAAATACAGTAGGGATTTTATTTAATGCTTCATACTTTTTTGATTGTAACATCATAAACGGAGTTAAACCTGTATGATGATCGTGACAATGAACAAAAGTTGGTTTATTATCCCAACTTAAAAACCAATCCAAAGTTGCAATTTGAAAAGCTAAAAATCTTTCTGTATCATCATTTGAGTATACATAATTTTTAAATAAAAGTTCTGGTATATCAACCAGAAATAAATTAAAACCTAAATTATTTTTTTTCAGCGTTAAAATTCGATAATCAAATTCTTCCTTTCCTAATTTTAATTTTGATTCAAAAACTATTTCAAAATCATTTTCTTTTGTAAACTTATTATCATAAAAAGGCATAATTACCTGAGATAAAACATCTGCGCTATTTTGATATTTTGGTAGAGATCCTACCACATCTGCCAAACCACCAACCTTTGCAATTGGATAACATTCGGCACTAACATGTACTATATTCATATTTCGAATTTATGATAAAAAGTTACAAAAAATATATAAAACAAATTATATATTTACGAAATCGTTGGAATTTAATTTATTTTACCTTGTAATTCAATCCTTTATATTAAAAATATATAAATAAATTCACTCTCAATTACATATTAAACAAAAAAGAGACGTATAAATAGGTCTCTTTTTTGATGATTTATATAATAATCTAATCTTTTTTACTGAGCATTCTCCTTTTTAATAAGGTTTAATGCTGAACCTTCATTGTACCAATCTATTTGACTTTGGTTATAAGTATGATTTAATTTTATTACATCTTTTGATCCATCTGCGTGCACAATTTCTAAACTTAATTGTTTACCCGGTGCAAATTCATTTAGATCAATAAAGTTGAAAGTATCATCTTCCAAAATTAAATCATAGTCCGCTTCATTTGCAAACGTTAAACCTAACATTCCTTGTTTTTTCAAGTTTGTTTCATGGATACGAGCAAATGATTTTACAATAACTGCTGCAACACCTAAATGACGTGGTTCCATTGCTGCGTGTTCACGAGAAGATCCTTCTCCATAATTATGATCACCAACAACAATTGAATATATTCCAGCTGCTTTATAAGCTCTTGCTGTATCTGGAACCGCTCCAAATTCTCCAGTCAATTGATTTTTAACTTTATTTGTTGCTTTTCCATAGGCATTTACAGCACCAATTAAACAATTGTTTGAAATATTATCTAAATGACCACGGAATCGTAACCAAGGACCTGCCATAGAGATATGGTCTGTTGTACATTTTCCGAATGCTTTTATTAATAATTTTGCTCCTTTAATATCACTTCCTATTGGAGTAAATGGTGTAAGCAATTGTAATCTTTCTGAATCATCTCTAACAACCACATTAACTCCTGAACCATCTTCAATAGGTGCATCGTAACCAGCATCTTCAACAGCAAATCCTTTTGGAGGTAATTCCATTCCAGTAGGTTCTTCTAACATTACTTCTTCTCCATCTTGATTGATTAACTTATCAGTTAATGGATTAAAATCTAAACGCCCAGAAATTGCAACTGCAGCAACCATTTCTGGCGAAGCTACAAAGGCATGTGTGTTAGGATTTCCATCTGCTCTTTTAGAAAAATTACGATTAAATGAATGGATAATTGTATTTTTTTCTTGTTTATCAGCTCCTTCTCTAGCCCATTGTCCAATGCAAGGTCCACAAGCATTAGTAAAGATTTTAGCATTTAATTCTTCAAAAATATCTAACAATCCATCTCTATGTGCTGTATAACGCACTTGTTCCGATCCTGGATTTATACCAAATTCTGCTTTTGTAATTAATTTTTTATCAACGGCTTGTTTTGCAACAGAAGCTGCTCTTGATAAATCTTCATAAGATGAGTTTGTACAAGAACCAATCAAACCCCATTCAACTTTTAAAGGCCAGTCATTAGCTGTTGCTTTTTCAGTCATTTCTCCAACAACAGTAGCTAAATCTGGTGTAAACGGACCATTAATATGTGGTTTTAACTCATCTAAATTAATTTCAATAACTTGATCAAAATATTTTTCAGGATTCGCATAAACTTCATCATCTCCTGTTAAATATGAAGCAATTTTATTAGCTTCATCCGCAACTTCACTTCTGTCTGTTGAACGTAAATAACGCTCAATAGATGCATCATAACCAAAAGTAGAAGTTGTAGCTCCTATTTCAGCACCCATATTACAAATTGTACCTTTCCCAGTTGCCGACATTGATTTAGCTCCTTCACCAAAATATTCAACAATTGCACCAGTACCACCTTTTACAGTTAATATTCCTGCTACTTTTAAAATAACATCTTTAGGCGCCGACCAACCAGATAGTTTACCTGTTAATTTAATTCCTATTAATTTTGGAAATTTTAATTCCCAAGCCATTCCAGCCATTACATCCACTGCATCTGCTCCACCCACACCAATAGCAATCATACCAAGTCCACCTGCATTTACAGTGTGAGAATCAGTACCAATCATCATTCCTCCAGGAAATGCATAATTTTCTAATACTACTTGATGAATAATTCCTGCTCCTGGCTTCCAAAATCCAATTCCATATTTATTAGATACTGAAGCTAAAAAATTAAAAACTTCACTACTCGTATTTAAGGCATTTTGTAAATCCTTATCTGCTCCAATTTTAGCTTGGATTAAATGATCACAGTGAACTGTTGTAGGTACAGCAACTTTATTTTTACCCGCTTGCATAAATTGCAACAATGCCATTTGTGCAGTCGCATCTTGACAAGCAATACGATCCGGTGCAAAATCTACATAATCAACTCCTCGTTGATAAGGAGAAGTCGCTTTACCATCCCACAAGTGGTTGTATAATATTTTCTCAGCCAATGTTAAGGGTTTCCCAACTATTTTACGTGCAGCATCTACACGTTCAGCCATTCTTTCGTAAACACCTTTAATCATTTCAATATCAAATGCCATATCTATAATTTTTGTTTAGTTATTTTAATTCAGCGAAGGTACAAAAAATGATGTTTTGAATTAAAAAATTCCTAATGTCCAATGCATTTTTAAAGATATAAATATTAATAACAACAAATATTTTTAATAACATAAAAAACAGCTACGAAAACGTTGTAAATATTAAGAATATGATAAAAAAATAAGTAGGTCTGTAAGCCGGATTCTGTACTTTAAAAAGTTCTTATCATTTATCTAGACTATAAATTACTTTATAGTTCAAGCTGCCTACCCCTTGAAATAGAGCGAGTGACTCTAAAATTTCAATATACGTGGCATTTCACCGCATAGAGTTTACCTGGTTTCACTACAGCCGAACTGTACTTGCTTTCTGTTGCACTTGTCCTCAACTCACGTTGGACGGATGTTATCCGCTATGCTACTCTTTGGTGTCCGGACTTTCCTCTTTAATAAATTAAAGCGATAAGACGACCTACTTATTTTTTTTTGCAAAAATAGACTATTAAATTGTAAAAAAAAACCCACTCAAAATTTGAGTGGGAAAATTGCTATGAAAAAGAAAAAGTGTTATTAGATATTTCACTAATAACACTTCAAATATATATTAAAATTAATTATTATAATAATTAATTAACACTTTTTTTATGAAAACATGTCTTTTACTTTTTCAAAAAAAGATTTGTCAAACTTCGAAGGGTTTGGTGTAAAATTTTCATCATTCATCATTTTTTCAAAAAACTTTTTTTGCTCTTTTGAAAGGTTTTGCGGCGTCCATACGTTTATATGTACCAATAGATCCCCATTTCCATAATGATCTATACTTGGAAGTCCTTTACCTCTTAATCTTAATATTTTACCAGATTGAGTTCCTGGTTCAATCTTAATTTTAACCTTACCACTTACTGTATCAATATTTTTATCTATTCCTAAAACAGCTTCTGAATAATTAACGTACAAATCATAATGCAAATTTGTTCCTTCACGTTTTAAGGTATCATGTTTTATTTCTTCTATAACAACAATTAAATCCCCATCTACTGAATTATTTCCAGGGGCAGCATTTCCTTTACCATTTACCTTTAATTGAACACCTTCAGTAACACCTGCCGGTATTTTTATAGAAACTGTTTCTTCTTTTTGTTCTAAACCTTGTGCATCTGCATTTTTAGGTCTTTTATCCAATATTTCACCTGCTCCGTGACAAGTTGGACAAGTTGAAGCAGATTGCATACGCCCTAAAATAGTATTGGTAACACGCATTACCTGCCCATTTCCATTACAAGTAGTACACGTTTTAAATGTAGCTCCAGGTGCACTTACTTTCCTACGAACTTTAACTTTCTTTTCAACACCTTTTGCAATTTCTTCTAAAGTAAGTTTTACACGAATTCTAAGATTACTCCCTTTTACACGAGCTCTACCTCTAGATTGTCCACCACCAAAGCCACCAAAGCCGCCTCCGCCACCACCAAAAGCACCTCCAAAAATATCTCCAAACTGACTAAATATGTCATCCATATTCATTCCGCCACCGCCAAAACCGCCTGCGCCACCACCATTTTCAAATGCTGCATGACCATATTGATCGTATCTTGCTTTTTTATTCTCGTCGCTTAAAACTTCATATGCTTCAGCCGCTTTTTTAAAATTTTCTTCTGCTGTTTTATCTCCAGGATTTTTATCAGGATGGTATTTTATTGCCATCTTTCTATATCCCTTTTTTATTTCTGCTGGAGTTGCATTTTTTGAAATGCCTAATATTTCGTAAAAATCTTGCTTCATTTTATAATTATTATTGTCCTACAACTACTCTAGGATACCTGATTACTTTATCACCTAATTTATATCCTTGTTCTATAACATCAATAATTTTCCCTTTTAAAGCCTCCGTTGGAGCTGGAATTTGTGTAATAGCTTCGTGTAATTCCACATCAAAAGTTTCACCATTTTTTACTTCAATATGACTTAAACCTTTTTGAGTTAAAGAATTGTAAAACTTATTTTTTATAAGTTCCATTCCTTTCAATAGCTCTTTGTCATCTGCTTTTTTCATTTCAGATAGACCTCTGTCAAAATCATCTAATATTGGTAATAAGGCTGTCATTAATTCCTCGTTGGCAGTTCTAAATAACTCTATACGTTCCTTTGAGGTACGCTTTTTGTAATTTTCAAATTCTGCAAATAACCTTAAAAATTTATCTTTTTCTTGAACAACTTCAACTTTTAATTGCTCTTCTACACTAATTTCATTCGTTTCTTGCTGAACTGATTCTTTATCTTTTAATTCTTTTTCTTCCTTTGAATCTTTCTTTTTACCCATAATTTTTCTCTAAAAAATTTTTCAGTTTAATAATCAGCAAAAGTATTGCCATTTTTTGAATTATGCCAATATGACATCAATAAAAAATCCCGCATTAAGCGGGATTTTTAAAATTTTGAATATTCGTTATTCAACTCTTGTAATTTTTGCTCCAATTGCTTGTAAGCGCGTATCTATATTTTGATAACCTCTATCAATTTGTTCAATATTATGAATAGTACTGGTACCTTTAGCAGAAAGTGCCGCAATTAATAATGAAATACCCGCTCTAATATCAGGTGAAGTCATAACCGTTGCTTTTAAACTAGATTCATGATTCATTCCAATTACTGTAGCTCTATGTGGATCACAAAGAATTACTTTTGCACCCATATCTATTAATTTATCTACAAAGAACAAACGGCTTTCAAACATTTTTTGGTGTATTAATACACTTCCTTTTGCCTGTGTAGCAACAACCAATATAATACTTAATAAATCGGGTGTAAAACCAGGCCAAGGCGCATCAGAAATTGTTAAAATTGAACCGTCAATAAAATTTTGAATTTCATAACTTTTTTGTTCCGGAATAAAAATATCATCACCTCTTCTTTCTAATTTAATACCTATCTTTTGAAATACACGAGGAATTAAACCTAAATCATTCCAACTAACATTCTTAATTGTTATAGAAGATTTTGTCATTGCAGCCATACCAATCCAGCTACCGATTTCAACCATATCTGGTAAAATTCTATGTTCGCATCCTCCTAATATCTCAACTCCTTCAATAACAAGTAAATTAGAACCCACTCCACTTATTTTTGCGCCCATACTATTTAGCATTTTACACAATTGCTGTAAGTAAGGTTCACAAGCCGCATTGTAAATTGAAGTTTTACCTTTAGCCATAACAGCTGCCATCACAATATTAGCTGTACCTGTTACAGAAGCCTCATCTAAAAGCATATCAGTTCCTGTTAAAAAATCAGCCTCAACTCCGTAAAATTTTTCGTCTTTATTATATCTAAAAGAAGCACCAAGCTTTATAAATCCTTCAAAATGAGTATCTAAACGTCTTCGCCCAATTTTATCACCACCAGGTCTCGGAATATAACCTTTTCCAAAACGTGCTAATAATGGACCAACAATCATAATAGAACCTCTTAGTGAACTACCATCTTGTTTAAATTGCTCTGATTCTAAGTATTTTAAATTTAAATCATCCGATTGAAAAGTATAAGTATCTCCATTAACCTTTTCAATTTTAACTCCTAATTTGCCTAAAATGTAGATAAGTTTATTTACATCTCTTATATCAGGAATATTACTAATTGTAATTTTTTCTGCTGTTAAAAGAACTGCACAAATAACCTGTAAAGCTTCATTCTTAGCTCCTTGAGGAATAATTTCTCCACTAAGTTTATGACCTCCTTCAATTACAAATGTTGCCATTATTAATTAGATTTATAATTTTTCTTTTTATAATCTTGTCTGGATTTACCAGATGCTTTATGTGAAGATTTTGCAGTAGGTTTTCTTTTACGTAATAATTCTTTTATTTCTGATAACTTTTCGCCCTTATCAGACAAATCAATTTTCCCACCAGACAAATCAATTAAATGTTTAAAAATGACAGCATCATCTACTGTATCTTTATTCCAGTTTAAATAGCATTTTTTCATGTGATTAGCAATTGCATAATACAATGCCTCTCTTGCCTCATTTTCTTCCCAAGTTAAAGCAACATCAATCATCGTTTGAATATTGTTTCCATAAAATCTATATTTTGATGCAGATTTAGGATATGCTAAAGGTTCTGGTTTTGCTTGTAATTCTTCTCTTACTGGTTTTTCATAAGGGGAGTCAACTTCCAATTTAAAATCGGACATTATAAAAATTTGATCCCATAATTTATGTTTAAAATCTGGTACATCACGTAAATGAGGCTGTAAATTCCCCATTACATCAACAATTGCTCTTGCCATTTTATTACGCTCTTCAACATCTTCTATTGCTATGCAGTGATCAACTAATTTTTGAATATGTCTACCATATTCTGGTATAATTAAATGAGGTCTTTCACCGTTGTATTCTAAATCAAATTCCATGTATCTTTTCTTCTTTTTAATTTATGCAAATTACAATATAAATATTGGTTTTACAATGTTATTTTAGCTAATAATTGAAAGCTTAGCAAACTGTAACAACAGCTTTTTAACACCAACACTTGCAAATCTTATTTCTGCTTTTTGGTTTGCTCCAGAGCCTTCTAAACTAATAACCTCTCCTTTTCCAAACTTTGTATGATTTACAACGTTTCCAACAACTATATTATTGTCGAACAAGTTGCTATTTGTAGCCGAAGTCTTAGAAACTTTTTTTAAGTTTTTTGGCGGTTGAAATTCAATTTTTGGAGCTGTGCTTTTCTTAATTGGAGTGCGTTGAATTGGCTTTTTAAATCGTATCTTATTTTGAGGAACACTTCCAAAAATATCTTCGTTAATAAACTTATTTTGTATAGGCTCCGGAGCCTTAACAGTTAAATACTCCAAATATTTTTCATCTATTTCCTGTAAAAATCTACTAGGTTCACAATCTACTAATTTTCCCCAGCGATATCTATTTTGAGAATAACATAAATAGGCTTGTTTTTCTGCTCTTGTTAATGCAACATAAAACAATCTACGCTCCTCCTCTAATTCACTTCTTGTATTCATACTCATTGCTGATGGAAATAAATTTTCCTCTAAACCAACAATATAAACATACGGAAATTCCAATCCTTTTGCCAGGTGAATTGTCATTAATGAAACTTTTGGAGAATCATCTTTTGCTTTTTTATCTAAATCCGATGCTAAAGCTGCATCTTCTAAAAAGAAGGCTAAAGAATCGTCTTCTTCTTTCTCTTTCTGCTCTTCAGTAAAATTTTTAATTGCGTTTAATAATTCCTGAATATTTTCAACTTTACTAACTCCTTCCGGAGTTCCATCTTTTTCAATTTCCTGAACTATTCTTGTTTGTTTTACAACAAAATCTGTTACATCAAAAGCATTTTTAGATTGCGCTTCAATTTGAAAATGTTTTATCATTGTAACAAAGTTTATCAACTTTGTTTTTGTTCCTGAATTTAAATTTAGATCAATTTTATTTAAACTACAAAGCAGCTCAAAAATTGATTTTTTATAATGATTTGCGGCAACAGATAATTTATCAAGTGTAGTTGCTCCTATTCCTCTTGCAGGGTAATTTATTACACGTTTTAAAGCCTCCTCATCATTAGGGTTAATCAATAATCTTAAATAGGATAAGATATCTTTAATTTCCTTACGTTGATAAAATGAAAGTCCACCATAAATAACATAATCAATATCCTTCTCACGTAAAGCATCTTCAATGGCTCTTGACTGCGCATTTGTACGATATAAAACGGCAAATTCAGAATTTTGAAGCTGCAAATTCATTTTATTATCAAAAATTGAATTCGCAACAAATCGACCTTCTTTTACTTCCGTAACAGTTCGCATCACTTTTACTTTGGAACCTTCACTATTATCTGTCCAAACTTCTTTATCTAGTTTTGTTTTATTTTTTTCAATAACACTATTAGCTGCTTCAACAATATTTTTACTTGACCTATAATTTTGTTCTAATTTGAAAATTTTAACATCATCATAATTCTTCTGAAAATTTAAAATATTTTGAATATTAGCCCCTCTAAATGCATAAATACTTTGTGAATCATCACCTACCACGCAAATATTTTGAAAACGATCTGCCAATGCTCTAACTATTAAATATTGAGAATGGTTGGTATCTTGATACTCGTCAACCAAAATATATTTAAACCTATCTTGATATTTTGCTAAAACTTCTGGAAAACGTGTTAATAATTCGTTAGTTCTAAGCAATAAATCATCAAAATCCATTGCTCCTGCTTTAAAACAACGCTCTACATATTGATGATAAATTTCACCCATTTTTGGCTGTCTCGCCATTTTATCAGCTTCCTTCAACTCTGGATCGTTATAATAAGCCTTAACCGTAATTAAACTATTTTTAAAAGAAGAAATTCTACTTAAAACCTTTTTAGCCTTATAAATTTCTTTATCCAATGCCATTTCTTTTATAATGGAAGAAATCAGGCGAACGGAATCCTGAGTATCATAAATTGTAAAGTTTGAAGGAAAACCTAAATGATGACCTTCAGAACGTAAAATTCTTGCAAAAACAGAATGAAAAGTTCCCATCCATAAGTTTTTTGCTTCAGAATAACCAACAACAGTACCAATACGATCTTTCATTTCTCGTGCGGCTTTGTTGGTAAATGTGAGCGATAAAATATTAAATGGATCAATTCCTTGATTCATTAAATGCGCAATTCTATAGGTTAAAACTCGCGTTTTACCTGAACCAGCACCAGCAATTATTATCATTGGACCGTCTTTATGTACAACGGCTTCTCTTTGAGATTCGTTAAGGTTTTCTAAGTAATTATTCACAGGAAATCTTTAAAATTCAAATGTACTATTACATGTTTAGTTTGGCAATAAAAGTTATTGACAATGTTTATTTTATAATATTTCGTTGTTTTATAAACTGACTACTAAAAATAAAAATCAATCCTACAACAATAAGAAAACTAACCGCTAATAGCAACTGATTGTAATAATTGATAGCTTTTAATTGCAGCAATATTAAAAATCCTTGTGAAAATAACAGCAATTCTGTAAATAAAACTCCTAAAAGGAATAAACCTATTCCTATTTTTGAACTTAGTTTTTTAAAGCTAATAATTTTTAGTTGATTTAAAATTAATAGAATAAAAACACTCATAAATGCCAACGTAAATAAATGTAAATATCCAATGATAAAAAATGGCTTTAATGCCAATGATTTTGAAACAAAATAAGGTAATGATGATGCCAATTGAGCAACTATTTTTAATGCATACGCCACCATTGAATATTTCAACAGTAACTTTGAAATATAATTCCATTGAAGTTGCACATAGGCTTGTTTTAAAATTCTAAATAAAATTACTAATGAAATTAATTGCAATATTGCTGCAAAAAATCCAACACTATTAAAAGCTAAATTGTTAGTACTCCATAACACTGAAAGCACATAAGCCGGTATACAAGCTACATTTAAATATATAAAAAAGTTCTTTTTAAGTCTTTCTGAAATTATTATCTCTTGATTTTCTAAAATTTTAAATAAAATACCAAACAAAACAAATACAAAAAAACCATTGTATAAAAAATGTAAATAAAAATAAACCGTATTATAATACAATTCCGTTTTACCTTGAGTTATAATAACAAATGCTAAAAACCAAGTTGCTAAACTCGAAATTAAATAATAATAAACACCAAATCTGATTAATTTATGTGAAGTACTTATTCCTGATATATCTTTCAATAACCTAAAGGATAACACATATGAAACTACTCCAAATATAGAAAGAAGCGCAATAGAAAAAACTTTATATCCACTTGCTATAAAACTAATTAACATTAAAAAAATGGTAATGATAATTGTAATAATTGTTATATTATATATGTTGTTTTTTTGTTTTTCTTTTGTTATAAATAAACACAAAAGAATTCCAATAAGGGCTAAGTAACCCCAACCTAAAAAAGCCACATGTGAGTGCCCTTGTAATAAATTTTTATACGAAATAATTTTAGTTGGAAAGGCAAAGTTCCATCTCAACAACAAACCATATATTGCAGATATTACAAATAATAATAGTGAATATAAAATAAGTGATTTATTCCTTTTAATTAGCATTTGTAAAATTTTGGTTTACAAATAAACAAGAATTAATTTGTTAATTTTAATATATAGCACAAAAAAACGACTTCCTAAGAAGCCGTTTTTAAATTAACTTGTGATTGTATTACTATTTTGTAAATGTATATGAAACTCCAAACATTATCATACTAGTTGTCATTTCGTAACCAACTTTAGAACCTGGGATAATACCAAGTGGGTTTGTAGTCGCATTCCAAGGACCTCCCATAACATCAGGAGTTGGATCTAACAATGTTCCTTCAGTTTTCCCATCACTAGAGCCGTAATGATATACGCCGTTTAAGGTAAAGTTTTCACTAAATTCATATCCAAAACCTAATTGAAATGCATTTGCAATTACTGCTGTTGCTGGTGTAGAGAAAAATGCCAATTCGTCTTCAATAGGGTTGCTACTATAAGTATAACCAACTCTTAAAGGCATTTTTTCAATTCCTTTATATTGTAAACCAACTGAAATTATATTGATGTTTTTCCAACCAAAACCTTTAACCGCACCTGAAGGGAAACCATTATCAGCAATCACCCAACCTTTTTCAGAAAAACCATCAGTGTTTTCATAATCTACCATTCTATAATCCAATGCAAAATCTATTGTTTCGTTAGAATAACCAGTACCAAATGATAATATTGCTGGATAATCCATATTAAATGAAGCATCAGGAGCTGATGATCCATCTAAATAAGTGTTTTTAAATTCTAAATCACCAAATGATTGTGTTGTTTTATATGAAGCTCCTAATTTAAATCCTCCATCAGATTCATAAAATAAACCAACTTGTGCTCCAAAACCTAATGCACTCGCTTTATCACTTACTGGATAACCTAATGTTTGACTTGGAGAAGCTATTGGGTTTGGTGCTAATTCCAACGCTGCATAATTAAATGTTGGCTGCACTCCTATTGAGAAATTCTCAGAAATTTCATAAGCCCAAGTAAATCCTACTTGTAACAACATATAATCTGATTCAAGATGACCAAAACCTCCTGCCATTTGAGGGAAATTAATAGGATTAACAGGTGAATTTTGATCAAAACTTGGATTTGGATTTCCCATTCTATCTTGTGGGTAGTTAATATTTTCTGGAAATGTTACACCAAAACCACTAATACCAAAAGCAGAAGCTCCAAAAGTATGTTTGCTATCTTCTTTACCCCAAACCATTGCCAATGCAGGCATAGGAGATACTCCTCTATCATCCTCAGTCACACCAGAAAGCGGACCATAAGTTGAAGATAATTCTGGAGAAGAAAAGAACAACCCTAAATCAAAATTCATTATTTTATTATCAAAAGTTGAGATAGATGCTGGATTCCATTGTAGAGCTCCACTTATATCTATTGGTTGCGCTGTAGAAGCCCCACCCATTGACATATTAACCGCACCAACACCTTGCATAATGTGTCCTGCTTGAGCAAAAGTTGCAGTTGTAAATAATAGAACTGCCAATTTTAGTAAATTTTTCATAATTTAATATTTGTTTAATATTCCTTGTTATGTAACATTTATTGCTTTAAATATAATTATTATACAATTGTTACACAACAAAATTAGAAAGATTCGTACCTACTAACACTGACAATTATCATAATTTTTCATTTAGAATGTAACAACTGTTACACTCTAAAATGATCAGATTTTATTCAAAAAAATTTAGCAATAAAATAATTTATAATTATTAAATCATAATTGTATGTTATTATAACAATGTCTATTTTTGAAATGAAATAAAACATTATGGAAATAAATAGAATTATTGATTTATTGAGTTATACTATACCAACAATTGTTACTGGATTTGTGGCCTATTATTTTTTTAAAAATTATACTGCTTCTGAAGTACGGAAATTAAAGATTACATTGCTAAAAGAGAATCAAAAGCATTCTTTACCTATAAGATTACAAGCATACGAAAGAATGACGTTGTTTTTAGAACGAATGAATCCTTCTAATTTATTGCTACGGGTTACTTCAATAAATAATGATAAAGATGCTTATTTACAAAGCTTAATAAATACAATTGAACAAGAGTTTGAACATAATTTATCACAACAAATTTATATCTCAGATAAATGCTGGAATGTTATAATTGCATCAAAAAATGCAACTATGCAAATTATTAAAAATACAGCTGATGATTCCATAATTACAAATGCTCAAGAATTGCGAGAGGCAATATTAAAGAGAATGTTAAATACTTCTCCTCCATCTACAACTGCTCTTTCATTTATAAAAAATGAAGTGAAAAGTTTTATGTAAAAAAAATGTCATTCTAAATGTTGTTAAAAAATCTATCTAAAATTAGATACTTCATTTCATTTAGAATGACATTTTTTATCTTATTATATCTTAAAAATTAAAATCTAATCCAATTTTAAAATTTCTTCCTCTAGTAGTATATCCAATTGTTTCAACATAATCTTCATTAAAAATATTGTTCACTTGAATAAATACAGAAAGCCTATCTTTTATTAAATTATGGCTTCCATATAAATCAACTAAATTATAAGCATCTAAATTAATATTCTCTCCTGTTCCCCACTGATCAAAATATGTTCGTTCAGAAATATTTTTTAGGCGCAATGACACATAGCTGTTTTTAATTGAACTGGTTTCAATTAAAGCTGTGAATTTATTTTTAGGAATGTAATCCAAATCTGCACTTTTATTAGTATAAGTATGCCCTAATCTAAAAGAAACATCTTTTAATGCATTTATTTTAAGCTCAGTTTCTATACCTTTTGCATTTAACGTTTCAGTTGCGTTTTGGTAGGTAATATAATCTGGTAAAATAATAGCATTATCTTCTTCTCGATAAAAGAAAACCGAGTTAATTTCAAATAGTTGGCCCTTTGAATAAATTAATCCCAATTCAACAGTTTTAGTTTCTTCCGGATCTAAATTTACATTACCGTATTGCGAAAATAATTGGTAAGTACTTGGTGCAATAAAAGCAGTACTTAATGAAGAAATAACTCTAAAATTATTAGTGAAATTAAAAGATGGGTTTACATTATAAACAAAATGATTTCCATATTCGCTATGGTTATTTAATCGAAGTCCACCGTTTATATTAAATCCATTTGATGAATTATAAACTACTGTCGCATAAGGATCTATTGTTTCGTAATTAGCTATATTCTCGTCAATATTTCCATACGGACTGTTAGTTAAATTACTTTGTTTCTGATAATTTAAACCTGTTATTAATTGTATTTCCTCTGAAAATTTATAATTATTAACAGCATCAATAACATATGTTTTACCAGTATATTCATAATGATCTGTTTCTAGAGTCCAACCATTATAACTATCAAACATTCTATCAATTTTATTCATAGAAACAATTAATTTTAAACTTCCTTTGGTATACTTATAATTCGATGAAATCCCAAATCTAACTTGTTCATTTTCACCATTATTTATATCTGAATCAGAAAAAGCACCTGCATCGTAATCGTAGGTGTTTTTATCATAATTACTAAATAATTTAATGCTTAAATCATTATTAAAATTATAACCAATTCTCATAAATGCATTGCTTGCTTTTAGCGCATCACTTCCATATTTATCAGTGCTATTCTCATCACTAGCTTCTGATAAACCATCTGTTTTTGAAATATTGAAAGATGTTAAATAATTAAATTTGTTCAAAGCCCCATTAACAGATACATTTTGATTAATCTCATTAAAATTAATTTTTGAATCTTTTTGAGAATTATTAGTACCTACAGAGGTTTGATAATTCAATGAAATAGGTTTTTTATTAGCATCCTTTAAAGTAATATTAATAACTCCGGTTGCAGCACCAGAACCATATAATGTACTTGCAGCACCATTCATAACTTCAATAGACGCAACCTGACTTAATGTTAATAATCGTAAATCAAAAGTAGTGTTTACTCCAGAAGGGTCGTTAACTGGAACCCCATCAATTAGTACTAAAAAATGACGGTCTCTTCCTCCTCTAATATAAGTACTTTTATTTTTTCCGGCAGAACTGTTGTTGCCATTTATGTGAATTCCAGAAATGTTATCTAAAACATCAACTACTGTTTGACCTTTTAAGTTTTCAAGATCTTTGGCCTTAATTTGGTAAATAATTTTACCTACAAGTTCTTTTTTTGTTGCAAATTTTGTTGCGGTTACTACAACTTCGTTTAATTGCTCAACTTCTTGCTTTTTTTCTTGAGCAAATAAATTGGTGAATACCATAATAAGGCATACCCAACTTAAATGAAATGATTTTTTCATTTTACTTTGTTTGAATTAATTAATAAATTAATCAGGTAAGTTTTAAGTATTTCCACATACTCAAACCTTTCTCCCGAAAGTTTGAACTATAAAGATTTTGGCAGGTCTCCTGGCTTGCGTATTGTTATTTACCTTCCCATTCTTAAAGAACAGTGGTTAAAGAGTAATAACAACCATCGAACAAAATCGACAAAGCGTACAGTTGCGGGTACAGCGTTGGAGTTTAACCAACTTCCCTTTTCACTTAATCTATACTGAAGTATAGTGTAGGAACCATAATCAGCTGCGAAATTAATTAAAATAAGAGTAATTAGTACTATTAATTTTCTAAAATATTACATTTGCAAAAATTATATTTATAATGAAGTCTATAACGTACCAATTATTAAGTGTTTTAATTTTATTTTTAATTTCTGTATCATGTAAAAATGATGTGAAAAGTAAATCTCAACTAAAGGAAGTCAACTCTAAAAGCACTATTAAATACGCAAAAGGCTTTGAAATTCAATCTTTTACGAATTACAAAAAGCTAATTATTAAAGCTCCATATCAAAATTCTAAAGAAACTTTTGAATTTATTCTTACAAAAACTAAATCAAAAAATAACTTTAAAGAAATAGCAACTCCTATAAATTCAATAGTTGTAACCAGCACCACTCATATTCCAATGTTAGAATTATTACAAGTTGAAAATAAGCTGGTTGGCTATCCTAATTCAGATTATATTTCTTCAATTAAAACTAGAAAATTAATTGAAGATGGTAAAATAATAGATCTTGGAAACGAAGAAAATATAAATACTGAATCGTTAATAAATTTAAAACCTGATGTAGTTGTTGGATTTTCAATAAACAGCAACAATAAAATGTTTACCACCATTGAAAATTTGGGAATTCCAGTAATTTTAAATGGTGACTGGCTAGAAGAAACTCCTTTAGGAAGAGCAGAATGGATTCGGTTTTTTGGTGTTTTATTTGATAAAGAAAAAGAAGCAGATAGTATTTTTAATACTATTGAAAAGAATTATATAGAAGCTAAAAACACTGCCATAAAATCTAAAAATACACCTACAATTATTTCTGGGGGACTCTTTAAAGACATTTGGAATTTACCTGCTGGCGACAGCTTTGAAGCTACTTTTTTAAAAGATGCAAATACAAATTATTTATGGAAAGATTCGAAAGGAAAAGGAAGTTTATCTTTAAATATTGAAAATGTTTTTGAGAAAGGAAAAGATGCCAATTTATGGATTTCACCTAGTTTTTATACCTCCCTAGAAGAAATTAAAAAAGCAAATGATATCTATTCCAATTTTGAAGCATTTAAAAATAAAGAAGTTTATTCCTTTGTAAATAAACGTGGTGAAAAAGGCGGAATTATTTATTTTGAACTTGCTCCTGCCCGACCAGATTTAGTGCTAAAAGACCTAATTAAAATTGCCCATCCTGAGTTAATGGAAGATTATAAATTTACTTTTTTTGAAAAGTTGAAGTAATCTTATCCGTCATTGCGATTGAAACGAAGTGGAAAGAAGCAATCTCATGAGTAGAACTGCAAAGTAACAGATTACTTCGTTGCTATCGCGCCTCGTAATGACGGATTAAGTTACTTTTTTACTATAACAAAAAAACCAACACCACCTTTTTACGGTAGCATTGGTTTTATATTTTTAAAATTGACGCTTGTGTGGCTTTAATTTTATATTTGATAAATAATTAAATTGATAAACCTGCCTGCCGGAAGGCAGGTAACTAAAAAGCCCGAACAGCACGCACGTTGTACCTGTAGGCCTTACTATTGATAACTTGAACATCACGGACAAAATAATTTGCCCACGCGGTATTGGCATCGTTCTCTGTAGAACTCCAGTAGAAAGAGGTGGTAGGAAGACCTCCGGTTAAATCAAATCCTCCAATAGCATACCTGTTAAGAGCCATAGTGCTCAGTTCGTCCTTGCTAGGCAAAAACCAATCGTTATACGTAACTCCTCCATCTATAATTGAATAAGCATCACAAAGTTTTGCAGCTCCTCCAATATAACCAGCTTGATTCATCATCGCAATTGTGTTTGCTTGTCCTGTGCCTATAGCAGCTAAAGTATTGCCATTTAAAGTTGTTTGCGTAGAAACTCCGGTTATCCACTCTATACCTAGACCTAATGGCGTTTGATCATTTTCAGCTGCTATCAGACCGTGACTTTCTCCAGCTACATAACCAGGGTCTCCTAGTTGTAAAATGTATGCAATTATACCTCCTTGATATCTATCGCCTATTGCGAGTGTTGCAGATGGTGCTGAAGGTTCCAAAGCAGTTATTCTTGCTTCTAAAGCTGTTAATTTAGCTTCTAATGCATCTACATACGCCTTTGTAGCGGCATCTTGGGCGTTTGTAGGGTCTGCTAGATTTGTAATCGTAGCATTTGCCATGTCTTTTGTAGCATAGCTACTTAAATCTTGAGTTGCAGGATCACCAGCAATACCAACTGTCCAATCTGAAAAATTACCTGCACCTAAAATATAATCTACATTAATTGAAATATCATATAAAGAATTATCATATGAAGTTATTAGCCCTTCTACATAATTAGTTGCTGAATTTGCAAAACGAACCCGCATCCCAACACTATACGCATAATACATATTATCTAAAGTAAACGTTTTTACTCCAATTGTTATATCATTACTTGTTGTGGAAGTACCTCCATAACCTTGTCCCATTTGTCCCAGCATACCTGGAACTCCTGGTAAACCAGCACCCAAATTAATAGTCCAACTAGAAAATGTTCCTGATGCTGAAGATATTAATGTATCAATAGTTATAACCATCGTTTCACCATCATAAGATTGAATAACTCCTTCTATAAATTCAACTGTAGGATTTGTAGTTTCTGATATTCTAACTCTCATACCAGCGGTATAAGATAATGGTAAACTGGTAGTTAAAGTTGCTGTTCCGCTTGCACAACCATAACTTGGATAAGTCATACATCCACCAAAAGAACTTAAATCAATTGATGTGGTTGAAGTACCTGCATAATTATTGCTACTTCCACCTGTAGTTTCTACCCACACGGCTACCGTTGCAGTGGCATCTAAACAAACATATTCCTTCCCAATGGTAACATCTATCCATCTTGAACCAACTGAATAACCTAATGTTGAATCATCTGTTGCAATTGGAGCAGCTGTAGCACTTAAATTAACTTTAGTATTTTCAACATTTTCCAATCCAACTTGAGCCTTTGTTACAGCATGTGGGTTATTTGTTAAAGTTGAATGACTTGTATTCGCTACTACTGCAGTATTGGCTATTACTCTTGCTTCGGTATAATATAAATTTGTACCCTCAACTATATCTGTGGTAGTTGCAGCAGCTCCTGCTGTAACCAAACCTTGGGCGTCATACGTGATTTTTGTATTTGTGCCTCCTGTAATACCTACATTACTTGCAACAGCACCTAAACTTAATAATGTTGGCAAGGTTTGATCTCCTGTGTTAGATCCACTTAATGTGCTTATGCCTAATTTATTTTTAATTGTTGTTAAAGTTTCATCACCAGTGTTAGTTCCACTTATTTGTGCACCATCATTTAAAAATATTTCTTTTGTAGCTGAATTATATGATAATGAATAATTAGCACCTGAAGCAGTAACAGTTCTTATTGGGTCAACGTAAAAACCTTCCGTAGCCGAATTTAACTCTATCCCAGATGCACTTAATATTATGGAATTAGCTGCTTGATTGGTTTTACCTGCTAGCCTTCCAATAGCTATAGATGATGTTCCCTGATTATAACCTCCAGCTTGGGTTCCTATTGCAACAGCATCTGCACTTTGATTAGAACGACCAGCTTGCAATCCTATTGCTACTGCACTAGTGCCTTGAGAAGAACTTGCTGCATTATTTCCTATTGCCACAGCATCTACACCTTGGGATATCTGCCCGGCAGTAATTCCCAAAGCAACTGAATTAGCACCTTGACTACCGTTTCCTGCTTCATTACCAACAGCAACTGCATTTGTACCTTGATATTGTCTTCCTGAATTAATACCTACTGCCACTCCGTTTTCTCCTTGGTAATAATATCCTGCTTTACTACCCACAGCTGTTGCATTACTCCCCTGAGTTTCATAACCTGCTAGTATACCTATTGCAATTGCTCCACCCCCTTGAGCATTATAACCAGCTACATTTCCAATAGCTACAGCATTACCTTGTTGATTAGTTTTACCGGCTTCTTGACCAACGGCAGTGGCATTCCATCCTTGCGTAGTCATACCTGATTGATAACCAATGGCTATTGACTTTCCACCTTGCGTTGAAGTACCGGCTTGAGTACCAATAGCTAAAGCATTAGGTTCTTGCGAAGTACTTCCTGCAGCATTACCAATTCCAATCTTATCTGTAGAAACAATCCACTTTGTACCATTCCATACTTTAATCTGGCCCTGTGTTGTTGCAGTTATAGCATTTTCTTTTAAATCTATTGCATCATTTTGAGTTGTTTGCTCACCTTGAATAGTTGAAATAGCTCCTGCATTAATTGCTATTCCTGAAATATTTTGGTTACCTGTGTTAATTCCACTTGTATTGCTAATTATAGTTGCCTGAGCTGTTGTAATGCCAACTTTGGCAGTATTTAACCCAATTGATGTATTTTGAATAGTTTGCTCACTTTCTAAAGCTGAAATCCCAGTTGCATTGGTTGCAATTCCTGAAATATCTTGGTCGCCTGTATTAATTCCTGTTGTATTACTTATAGTAGTTGCCTGAGCTATTGTAATGCCAACTTTGGCAGTATTTAACCCAATTGATGTATTTTGAATAGTTTGCTCTCCTTGGATAGTTGAAATAGCACCAGCATTCGCTAATTCTGCTGATCCTGCTCTTGCTGCTTCATCTGAAATCCCAGTTGCATTGGTTGCAATTCCTGAAATATCTTGGTCGCCTGTATTAATTCCTGTTGTATTACTTATAGTAGTTGCCTGACCGGTTGTAATTCCAACTTTACCAGTATTTAAATAAATCGCATTATTTTGAGTAGTTTGCTCACTTTCTAAAGCTGAAATTCCTGCTGCATTTACTGCAATTCCTGAAATATCTTGGTCGCCTGGATATGATATTTTAGCTGTATTTAATACAATGGCAGCTGTATTTGTTTGTTCGGCTGAAATTGCTCTCGCTTTCTCTGCTAAAATTGAAGCTGCATTATCCACAATTAATTGTGTGGTTTCCTGCGTAGCAGGTTGAGGCATATACGTTAAGTTTTGCTCACTTAAAGCACTAAAATTAGTACCTCCTGAAAAATCAATCCCAACTTTTAATTTCTTTGTGATACCATCCCAAAAAATATCTGTAAAATCAGCACTACTCGTTGGCGATCCAGTTCCTATTAAAAGGTTGATCATACCATACTTATCGGTACTTGTGTTGTGTTGTTCCTGATATTCTTCTGTACCCGACGCATTTACAACTGTAAATTGTATGGAAACTGCGCTGTTTACCAAAATATTGTTTTGTGCATTTTGCCCTGGTAGTTCCTGTGGGTTCGGATTTAAGATAACCGCTTGGTAACTAATTCCTTTAGTTTGTGAAAAACCTTGAAATACCGTTACTATTAATAGCATTAAAAGTAGTAGTCTTTTCATAATTGCTTGTTTTATGTGTTAGTTTGTCTTGATTTTTTAGTTTGCTGGTTCTGTATTTGCTGTTTTTTTGGAAATGTTTATTAACAATCCAAAACCAATATTTTTACTTGAAATTTTTAATTCCGCATCGCCTGAAGCCATATCTAAACTTTTTCCATATAGATATTGCACATAAAAAGAAAGATCTTCTGATATAGGGTGTGAAAATCCTGCGCCTAGTTGCATCGCAACTAAAGTGGTATCAAAGTCATCATTGTTTTTTAAATCAATCACACTGTTGTTGAATGTTTGAGTTCCTTCAACAAAAAATGCAGCGGACATCCCTCCTTTTACATAAACACTTGCTTTTTTTATGTTAAAAAGGTTATAATCCAATCCTACATTTAGTCCTGCATAGTTTACGTTCCACTCCATAAAGTTTCCTACTGCTTGGTCGCTTCCTATTGCACCATAACTTGAATAATCCAATCCTACATTTAAACGCAAGTTTTTTGTAAGCAATTGGTTGCTATAACCTACTGCCATATAACTATTTGTGGTAGCTTGTAGGTTATCCAGGCTATTTCCTTGTGAATTTGTGTACTCAAATGAAGTTGATGATTTTCCGCCTTCAACATACAATTGTTGCGCAGTGGCAATGGTTGCGATTAATAGCATTAGTATTAAAGTAATTTTTTTCATATTGATTTGGTGAGTTTGTTTGGTTGTTATTTTATTTAATAAAAAAAATAAGTAAAGCAATACTTAATTACAGCTTACTTTTTAAGTATTTTTTTTATGAATTGTTTGTTGTTAGCGGTTACCTTTAATATGTAATCTGCCACTGAAAGGTTTTCAAATTGCACCTTTAGGTTTTGTTCTGCTGCATAGGTATTGGAAAAAACCAAGCGTCCCAATACATCAAAAACAGCAACTTCTACCTTGTTAGAAATTTGTTCTGAAAAAGAGATGGTAACACCTTCAACAAATGGATTTGGATATACAATAGCTTCTAAAATTAAAGGAATGGCTGTATCTCTAATTTTCGCCAATACATTGGGCTGTATAAAACCTTGACGTACCGTATAGTTTTCAGCACTAAAAGTTCCTATGGCACTGGCTTGTCCAATACTTTGCTGTACTGTATAGCTTTTGTTGTTTGCTGTAATAGTTTCTGACGATCCTGCAACACCAGTGGTTGCTCTTACTAAATAAGCACTTGTGGTGTTTTGGGCTTCGGTAAATTGAATAAATGTCAAAAATAAGACACTTGCAAAAAGTAATTTTTGTTTCATCTGCAATTAATTTATTTAAAAAGTTAAGATAGAATCAACTCAATTACTTGTGGAGAATGTAAAGAAACTTTTTTAGTTAGATGGTAAATGTAGTTCTAATTAAATGATATTTATCAGCTTTAAGAAAATTACATAGTTAACGCTATAAATGGTAGATTTAAAACACTCTATGGTATTTTAATTTTTGTTAAATTGTTTTTAAGGAAGCATAAAGTTCAAGAAAATAAAAACCGCCAATGATATCTATTCACAATTTAAGGCTTTTCAAAATAAGGAAGTTTATTCTTTTGTAAATAAACGAGGAGAAAAAGGTGGAATCATTTATTTTGAATTGGCTCCTGCCCGACCAGATTTAGTATTAAAAGACCTTATAAAAATTGCACACCCAGAATTACTAAAAGAATACGAATTTACTTTTTATGAAAAGTTAAAGTAACTTTTAAAAAAGTGTTACTTGATCAGGATCTTCATCAATCTTTTTTTTCGGTGGAATTATTGTCGGTTTTTTTTTGTTTTTATCAACAATCGACGTTTTTATTTCTATATCCTCTAATGGGAAATTATCAACAATCTCTTCTTCTATCACCTCAACTTCCTCAATAATTGGAGCTTCGTAAGGCAAAGACTCCAACATATTAACTGTCTTTATTTTATCCGTAGTTAATTGGTTTCCTTGTGCTTTTATTCCTTTTACTGATATAAACTCCTCCAAGTTAACCTCAATATTCTCTAAACTACGTTTAGAAAATACTATTTCCGCCATTGGTCTATAATCTGTAGAAACAATTTCTAGTTGAGATTTTGGGTGTTCCGATATAAAAACTTCATCTTTATTAGGATTGTCAATCATAAAACGTTTGATATAATAACGTTCTTTTTCTCCGTCGAAATAAATTGCAGAAATTGGTTTTTCAGGAATCCATTTTTCCAATACAATCATATCATTATCAAAATGTGTTGTCAACTCTGGTTTAATTGTTTTTACAATTCCTTTTTGATTGATTATCAATAACCTATCCTCGCCTTTAAACTCCCCTAATAATTCTCCACGTTCGTCAACATTTAAACGTTGAACAGTTTCGTCAAACCAAATTTTACGAGGTTTTAAAGTTGAAACACCTTCAGATTTTAATTCTATTTTTTTTATAGCATATTTTGAAACAATATTTCCTTTTGAGCTTCTTCCTTTTATTGCTAAATTAGAAAAATCAATATCCCATTTTAATTTTTTAACACTTCCAACAGAGCGTAAATTTATGGTAATCACTTCTGCTTCTCCATTTGGGTTTGCTGTAAAATAAAGAACAACCGAAGCTTTGTTTCCAGCTGTTAAATTGTATTCTTTATCACGAGTAACGCTCGTAACATTGAAACGTTTCATATAATTAGGTCCATTCCTTCCATCTCGATAAATCATATTGTAAACAGTCCTTTTATCGTTCTTTTTAAATACTGCAATATGAATAATATCTTTACCTACAAAAGTTTTAGTATCTACTTTTGTAATCATCATTACACCATCTTTTCTAAAAACAATAACATTATCAATATCAGCACAATCATCTACATATTCATCACGTTTTAAGGAAGTTCCAACAAAACCTTCTTCTCTATTAACATATAATTTGGTATTACGCATTACTACTTTTGTAGCAACAATATCATCAAATAATCGAATCTCCGTTTTACGTTCTTTTCCTTTACCATATTTAGTTTTTAACTCTTTAAAATAGTCAATTGCATACATAATTAAATTTGCTAAATTATTTTTCACAACGGCAATCTTTTCTTCTAAACTTTCTATGAATTGTTTAGCCTTATCAATATCAAATTTTGATATTTTTTTAATTCTAATTTCTGTTAATCTAACAATATCATCTTCAGTAATTGCTCTTTTTAAATGTTTAATATGTGGTTTTAAACCTTTATCAATTGCCTTAATTACACCTTTCCAAGTTTCTTCCTCTTCAATATCACGATAAATTCTATTTTCAATAAAAATACGCTCTAAAGAAGCAAAATGCCATTGTTCTTCTAATTCATTTAATTGAATTTCTAATTCTTGCTTTAATAAATCTACTGTAAGATCAGTAGAACGTTTTAAAATTTCAGAAACTCCAATAAATACTGGTTTATTATTGTCAATTACACAACATAACGGTGAAATGGGATTTTCACAACTGGTAAAGGCAAATAAAGCATCAATTGTTTTATCAGGTGAAATACCAGCTGGTAAGTGTACTAATATTTCAACATTTGCCGCAGTATTATCTTCAATTTGTTTTATTTTAATTGTGCCTTTATCATTTGCTTTTAATATGGAATCAATTAATGAAGACGTAGTAGTTCCAAAAGGTATTTCTGTAATTACTAGTGTCTTTTTATCAACTTGAGAAATATTTGCTCTACACCTAATTTTACCGCCTCTTTTTCCATCGTTATAATTAGAAACATCTGCAATACCACCAGTTAAAAAATCTGGTATTAAAGTAAAACTTTTTCCTTTTAAGTGTTTTATAGATGCATCAATAAGTTCATTAAAATTATGAGGTAAAATTTTTGTTGAAAGCCCAACTGCAATTCCTTCAGCCCCTTGCGCCAATAACATTGGAAATTTTACTGGTAAATCTACGGGTTCTTTTCTTCTGCCATCATAAGATGATTGCCAATCCGTAGTTTTTGGATTAAAAACAACATCTAAAGCAAATTTTGACAAACGTGCTTCAATATAACGAGAAGCTGCCGCGCGGTCACCAGTTAAAATATTTCCCCAGTTTCCTTGCATATCAATTAGCAAATCTTTCTGTCCAATTTGTACCATTGCATCTGCAATTGAAGCATCTCCGTGAGGGTGATATTGCATTGTATGCCCAACAATGTTAGCTACTTTATTATAACGTCCATCATCTAAATCTTTCATAGAATGTAATATTCTACGTTGAACTGGCTTAAAACCATCTTTTATTCCAGGTACTGCTCTTTCTAAAATTACATAGGATGCATAATCCAGAAACCAATCTTTATACATTCCCGTTACCTTAGTAATGGTCTCTTGATTTCCGTACTCTTCGTTTATTTCTTCGTTGTTTTCTTCTGCCATATTAGACTTCTTCTACTATATCTAATTCAACTTTTAAATTTTGTATGATAAATTTTTGTCGGTCTGGAGTATTTTTCCCCATATAAAATTCCAACATTTTATCAATAGACATTTCTTTATCTAGCATAACCGGATCTAATCGAATATCATCTCCAATAAAATGTACAAATTCATCCGGAGAAATTTCACCTAATCCTTTAAATCGAGTCATTTCAGGTTTCCCTTTCAATTTATTAATTGCATCTTGTTTTTCTTCAGGGGTATAACAATAAAAAGTTTGTTTTTTATCTCTAATTCTAAACAAAGGTGTGTCTAAAATATATAAATGCCCTTCTTTAATTAATTCAGGGAAAAATTGAAGAAAGAATGTAATCAATAATAATCTAATATGCATTCCATCTACATCGGCATCGGTTGCAATTACAATATTGTTATAACGTAAATTCTCTAAACCATCTTCAATATCTAATGCAGCCTGCAATAAATTAAATTCTTCATTTTCATACACTATTTTTTTACTCATATTGTATGAATTTAAAGGCTTTCCACGCAAACTAAAAACAGCTTGTGTATTTACATTTCTTGATTTAGTTATGGAACCACTTGCAGAATCTCCCTCAGTAATAAATAAGGTACTTTCTAATCTATTGTCCTTTTTTAAATCATTTAAATGAACCCTACAATCCCGTAATTTTTTATTATGCACACTAGCTTTTTTAGCTCGTTCACGGGCTAATTTACGAATACCTGATAAATCTTTACGTTCCTTTTCTGCTTGTAATATTTTCTTATGAATTTTTTCAGCAACATCAGGATTTTTATGTAAATAGTTATCTAATTTAGTTTTTACAAAGTCTGTAATAAATGTTCTAACAGTTGGTAAATCCCCACCCATTTCAGTTGAACCTAATTTTGTTTTTGTCTGACTTTCGAAAACAGGTTCCATAACTTTAACACTCACAGCTGAAACTATCGATTTTCTAATATCTGAAGCTTCATAATTTTTTCCAAAATATTCTCTAACTGTCTTAACAATTGCCTCTCTAAACGCATTTTGATGCGTACCACCTTGTGTTGTATGTTGCCCATTTACAAAAGAATGATATTCTTCACTATATTGAGCTTTGCTATACGTTAATGCTACTTCAATGTCTTCACCTTTTAAGTGAATTATTGGAAATAACATAAACTCATCTGCAATATTTTCTTCTAATAAATCTTTCAATCCATTTTCAGAAAAGTACTTTTCTCCATTAAAAATTATGGTAAGTCCTGTATTCAGGTACACATAATTTTTAATCATTTTCACTATATATTCATTTCTATATTTGAATTTAGGAAAAATTGTATTATCCGGAATAAAAGTAACTTTGGTACCTTTTCTTTGCGAAGATTCCTGAGCTTTTTCTTCAAGAGTTATATTTCCAGCTGAAAATTCTGCAAAAGCAGTTTGCCCATCTCTTATAGATTGAACCTTAAAATAAGAGGATAATGCATTAACAGCTTTTGTACCCACTCCATTTAACCCAACTGATTTCTTAAATGCCCGAGAATCGTATTTTCCACCTGTATTCATTTTAGAAACAACATCAACAACTTTACCTAAAGGAATACCACGACCATAATCACGAACGGTAACTGTTTCGCCTTTTACAGCAACCTCAATGGTTTTTCCGGCACCCATTACATACTCATCAATAGAGTTATCTAAAACTTCTTTAATTAGAATGTAAATTCCATCATCGGGTGAAGAACCATCACCTAATTTACCTATATACATTCCAGGACGCATTCTAATATGCTCTTTCCAGTCTAATGAACGAATATTGTCCTCGGTATACTTAGTTTGTTCTGCCATCTATTATGTAAAATTCTTGAAGAAGTGCTAATGTACTATTTTGCTATAAAAAAGGCAAAAAACTCTGTTAAAATAGTTATTAACAGTAATTGAACAAACTTCAATCTAATTTAGGTCTTGTTTTTCTCTTTTTATAAGATATCACTCCTATTCCAAAAATCACAATAACAGTTCCTAAAACCTGTAAGAAAAAAAGTTTTTCATCTAAAATAAAATATGCCAATATTATTGTTGAAATCCGACCAATACTACCAATGATGGAAAAATTTGAAGCTCCCAACTTTTTGATTGTTAATGAAACTAAAAAAATATAATGACTCAAAAAAAAATCGCCTCAAATAAGGCGATTTTTTTTATATTTTAATATACAATGTTATACATTAAAACGGAAATGCATAACATCACCATCTTTTACAATGTATTCTTTCCCTTCAACACGCATTTTACCAGCTTCTTTTACTTTTGCTTCACTTCCGTATTTTACAAAATCATCATAAGCAATAACTTCCGCTCTAATAAATCCTTTTTCAAAATCGGTATGAATTACTCCAGCCGCCTGAGGTGCAGTATCACCTATATTAATTGTCCAAGCTCTAACTTCCTTAACCCCAGCAGTAAAATAAGTTTGCTGATTTAATAGTTTGTAAGCTGTTCTAATTAAAACGGAAGCTCCTGGTTCATTTAACCCTAAATCTTCTAGAAATAATTGACGCTCTTCAAAAGTTTCTAACTCTGTAATATCTGCTTCCATTCCAACTGCCAATACAATTACTTCTGCATTTTCATCTTTTACAGCTTCATTTAAAGCGTCAACATAACTATTACCATCAACTGCCGAATTTTCGTCTACGTTACAAACATATAATACAGGCTTATCAGTAATAAATTGCATCGGTTTAATGTACTCTTCACGTTCTTTTTCAGTGAATTCAATTGCTCTAACAGAAATTGCACTTTCTAATCCTGCTTTAACCCTTTCTAACACATCTTGCTCTTTTTGTGCATCTTTATTACCTGTACGAGCCGTTTTTTTAACACGCTCCAGTTTTTTTTCTACTGTTTCCAGATCCTTTAACTGCAATTCAATATCAATTGTTTCCTTATCTCTAACAGGATCAACTGTTGTGTCAACATGTACAATATTATCATTATCAAAACAACGTACAACGTGAATAATTGCATCTGTTTCTCTAATATTAGCTAAAAATTGATTCCCTAAACCTTCCCCCTTGCTTGCTCCTCTAACCAAACCTGCAATATCAACAATATCAACAGTTGCCATTTGAACTCGTTCTGGCTTTACCAATTCTTCTAATTTTGCTACTCTACTATCTGGAACATTTACAACACCTACATTTGGTTCAATCGTACAAAATGGAAAATTCGCACTTTGTGCTTTTGCATTTGATAAACAATTGAATAATGTTGATTTTCCAACATTTGGTAATCCTACAATTCCTGCCTTCATAATTTAATTTTTTAGCGATGCAAATATAGTATTTAGTTTTGTTAATTCTAAACTTGATTTTAATCATATAAATGAAGTTTATTTTTTACCTTTCCATTTCAATTTTTCAAACTATACCCAATGAACTCAACCAAAAATTACTCCAAATCATTTTCTCTTTTAACTTCTCTATTTTTTATGTGGGGATTTATTACAGTAATGAATGATATTTTAATAAATACTTTTAAAGGCGTTTTTAATTTATCTCCTACTCAAAGGGCTTTAATTCAATTTTCTTTTTTTGGTGCCTTTTTCATTATTTCTTTAATTTACTATTTAATTTCTTCATCAAAAGGAAAAGATCCTATTAATAAAATTGGGTATAAAAGCGGAATGGCAATTAGTCTGTTAATTTGCGGTATTGGCTGTGTTAGCTTTTATGGAGCAGCGCATTTAAATTCTTACAATGCATTTTTATTTTCATTGTTTATTTTAGCTTCCGGAGTAACTTTATTACAAATATGCGCAAATCCTTACGCAACAATATTAGGTAAAAAAGGATCAGAAAGTAGTCGTTTAAATTTAGCTCAAGGATTTAATTCATTAGGAACTACTTTGGGTCCTATTGTTGGAACAATTTTAATTTACAAAGTATTTTCAACAGGTGAATTAACTGCTTTTTCAATTAGTAAAACTTATTTAGCCTATGGAATCATATTTATAATTTTAGCTATTATTGTTAAATTTAGTAATATGCCCTCGTTTCAAAACAATGAAAAAATCGGATCAGGTGCTGGAGTTTTTAAGCATAGACAATTAACTTTAGGTGTATTAGCTATTTTCTTTTATGTTGGTTCTGAAGTAGCAATTGGAAGCTGGATTGTTGAATATTTAAAAGACGAAAATATTGTTGGAATGAGTGAAGAAAATGCCAGTTACTTTCTCTCATTTTTTTGGGGTGGGCTTATGATTGGTAGATTGATGGCCAGTTATGCTTTAAATTCTGAATTAAGTAAGCAGCGAAAATATCTTTCTATGGCAATTATTGGTTTGGTTGTATTTATGGGCATTTACTTAGTTACCGGAATTAAAATGGATGCAGGGTCTTTTGCCTTTTCCCCTATAGAATTTAGTAAAATAGCAATGTATATAGCGTTTATTGCGCTTTGCTTTGTTGCATTTATTATTGGAGATGGAAAACCTTCAAAATCTTTAGTGGTTTTTTCTTGTATCAATTTTGTGCTGTTAACTATTGCAGTTTTAGCAAAAGGTCAATTAGCTTTTATTGTAATTATTAGTACAGGGTTATTCTTTTCAATTGGTTGGACAAATATTTTTTCACTTGCAATAAGCAACTTAGGGAAATATACTTCTCAAGGTTCTTCCTTATTAGTAATGGCAGTTGTTGGTGGTGCTATTTTACCTTTGATTCAGAGTGTAATTATTGAAAAAGTGAATGTTCAAACATCATTTATTATTCCAATTTTTGGAATGCTTTATTTAATTTATTATGGATTATCTGGTTATAAACCAGCAAAAATAATTGAAGAATAATAGTGTTAACTTATGAAACTAAAAGGAATTTATTTTATTTGCAGTTTTGTCATATTTACTTTTTGTACACAAAAACAAACTATTTCATTTAGCTCTAAACAAGCTTATGAATTAGTAAACCCATTTATTGGAACTGGTGGTCACGGACATACATTTCCTGGGGCAACAATGCCATTTGGAATGGTACAATTAAGTCCAGACACTCGATTAGATGGCTGGGATGGCTGTTCTGGATATCATAATACAGATTCTATAATCTTTGGTTTTTCACATACACATTTAAGCGGTACAGGAATTTCAGATTACGGCGATATTTTATTAATGCCTTTTAATTATGATAAAAATATTACTCTTTCTAAAGTAGAAGAACAAAAAATTATTCCTTCTAAATTTAAAAAAGAAACTGAAACTGCACATCCTGGTTATTACAAAGTGCATTTAGAAAAACCAAATGTTGATGTTGAATTGACTGCAACTACAAGAGTTGGAATTCATAATTATACTTTTAACAAGAAAGAAAACAACAAAATTCTACTAGATTTAAATCATAGAGATAGGGTTTTAAACTTTGAAATAAATATAGAAAACAACAAAACAATTTCAGGGTTTAGACAATCAAAAGCTTGGGCTGATAATCAGCATGTTTATTTTTATATGGAATTTTCTGAAGAGTTTTCAGCGTCAAACCCTTTAGACAATAAAGCAAAAAAGGCAGCACTCTATAAAATATTATCCTTTAAAAATTCTGTTAAAAATCTGGTAGTAAAAGTTGGTATTTCGGCTGTGAGCATTGAAGGAGCTCAAGCAAATTTAAAAGCAGAAGCAACCAATTGGGATTTTAATTCTTATAAAACAAATGCAAAAGAAGTTTGGACAAAAGCTTTGAATAAAATTGAAGTAAAAAGTGCTGATGAAGAAAAACTGAGCGTTTTTTATTCTGCATTGTACCATACAATGATTGCTCCAAATACTTTTTCAGATGAAGATGGAAATTATATAGGAATGGATCAAAAAATTCATAGAGACACTTTAAATACTACGTATACTGTTTTTTCACTTTGGGATACTTTTAGAGCTGCACATCCTTTATACACCATAATTGAGCAACAAAAAACAAATGATTTTATCAATACTTTTTTAAAACAGTATGATCAAGGTGGACGGTTACCCGTTTGGGAATTATCAAGTAATGAAACAGAGTGTATGATTGGGTATCATTCGGTTTCTGTAATAACTGACGCTTTTAATAAAGGAATTACCAATTTTGATACTAAAAAAGCATTAGAAGCTATGATTTATGGTGCAAACTTGAATCATTTTGGGTTAGAATCGTATAAAAAACATGGATATATTAGAGCCGGTGATGAGCCTGAATCAGTTTCAAAAACATTAGAGTATGCATATGATGATTGGTGTATTGCTCAATTTGCAAAAGCAAACGGAAATGCTAAAATTTATAATGAATTTATTCAACGAGCTCAATTCTATAAAAATAGTTTCGATCCAACTTCAAAATTTATGCGAGCCCGATTAAATGGTGGTTGGTTTAAACCTTTTGACCCATCAGAAGTAAATTTTAATTATACCGAAGCTAATTCTTGGCAATATTCATTATTTGCTCCTCAAGATATTTCGGGGTTGATTAATTTATTTGGTGGAAAAGAAAATTTTGAAAAACGTTTAGATGATTTGTTCACTGTAAGTTCTGAAACTTCAGGTCGACATCAAGCAGATATCACAGGTTTAATTGGGCAATATGCACATGGAAATGAGCCAAGTCATCATATGGCTTATTTATACAACTTTATTGGCAAACCTTGGAAAACACAAGAACGCGTAAAACAAATTATTGACGAACAATATTGGAATGCTCCAGATGGACTTTCAGGTAATGAAGATTGTGGGCAAATGAGTGCTTGGTTTGTTTTGAGTGCTTCAGGTTTTTATGCTGTTACGCCTGGTTTAAATTATTATGTAATTGGCGCTCCAACTTTTAATGAAGTTATTTACAATTTAGAAAATGGAAATTCTTTTAAAATTTTAGCTGAAAATTTATCCAATGAAAATAAATACATTCAATCTGCTACTTTAAATAGTGAGAATTATACAAAATCGTACTTATTACATAATGATTTAATGAATGGGGGAGAATTAATTTTTAAAATGGGTAATAAACCTTCAAAAGATTTTGGAGTAGGACCTGAAAATATTCCTGTTTCAGAAATAGCAGAAAATTTAATAATTCCCGTTCCTTTTATTGATTCGGAAAAGAAAACATTTACAAAACAATTGGAAGTTTCTATTAGTAGTAACTGTAAGGATTGTGAATTAAAATATTTTATCGGAAAATCAGAAAATCCAACTTGGTTAAATTATTCTAAACCATTATTATTAACAGAAACATCAACTATTACGGCAATTGCAATTGATAACAGTGGTAACCAAAGTGTGCCTGTTTTTAGTGAGTTTTTAAAAATAAAACCTGGTAGAAGTTTAAAGTTAAATTCAACATATGCCAATCAATACTCAGCTGAAGGTGATGGCGCTTTAATTGATATGCTAAAAGGAAGTAATAATTTTAGAACTGGATTTTGGCAAGGTTTTCAAGGTCAAAATGTAGAAGCTATTGTAGATTTAGGGAAAATTGAACCGGTTTCAACTATTTCAACAGGTTTTTTACAAGACAATCGTTCTTGGGTTTGGTTTCCTAAAGAAGTTGACTATTATTCTTCAATAGACGGAGTAAATTTCACCAAAATTAAAAATCTTAAAAACGATTTTAGCATAAAACAAGAAGGTTCCTTTATTAAAGAATTTGGGTTTAAAACATCAATTAAAGCACGTTATATAAAAATGATTGCTAAAAACTTTGGAGTTTGTCCAGAATGGCATTTGGGTGCTGGTGGCAATTCTTGGATTTTTATTGATGAAATTTCAATTGATTAAATTTGTAATCTCTTTTATTTTTTCTTCATCAATTTCTGTTTGAATCCCCATTCCAAATTCTAAATATTCTTGAATTGTTTTTCTAGCAGTAAAATGAATGTTTTTAATTCCTGTATCAGCAATTTTTAAAGCATTGGAAACGTTTATGCCGCTTCCAGCCATTATTTGTATTTTAGAGCCATAATTTGCTTGTAAATAAGAAATAACATCTAAACCTTCATCTACCGTTGGCTGCAATCCAGAAGTTAATAATCTATCAAAACCGAACTCAATTATTTTTTCAATGGCAATTTTAAAGTCATTTACAAAATCAAAAGCTCTATGAAAAGTAACTTCCAAACCTAAGGATTTTGAGAGGGTAACTAATTCTTGATTTATATTTGAAACTTCATTATTCTCTGTTAAAACACCAAAAACGACACCTTTTGCTCCAGCTTTTTTTGCCATTTTAATATCTGATTTCAGGACTTCAATATCATTTTTTGAATACTTAAAATCACCTTCTCTTGGTCTAATTAACACATGAACTTCTACAGATGAATTTAATACACTTTGTTGAATTAAACCAATACTTGGAGTTAATCCACCAACTGACAACGCAGAACATAATTCAATACGTTTTGCTCCATATTTTTGAGCAATAATTACTCCTTCAACACTATCTGTACAAATCTCTATATTCATTTAACCCCAATTTCTATCAAATTCGGCATCAATCATTTGGTTGGAATTTTTATCATATTGGGCATAATTAAAGCCTTCATAAACACTATATCCTCCCGTTTCTCCAAATTTATTTAATGCAATAAACCCAACTTGCATATTTGTTAAATCTTTGTGCTTATTAATAATTCTATTTACAGCTTCTTTACAAGCATCATTTGGCGACATTCCATTTCTCATTAATTCAACAACAATTGCACTCCCTGCAATTCTAATAACTGCTTCCCCAACACCAGTAGCACAGGCTGCACCAACTTCATTATCTACAAATAATCCTGCCCCAATTATTGGTGAATCTCCTACTCTACCATGTAATTTATATGCCATTCCACTTGTTGTACAAGCACCAGCCAAATTTCCTGATTCATCTAAAGCTAATAAACCAATTGTATCATGATTTTCACTATTTATAATTGGCTGATATTTTGATTCTTCTTTCCATTTTTCCCAAGCTTTTTTAGAATTTTCTGTTAATAAATTGGTTTCTTCAAATCCTTTTTCAATAGCAAATTGTTTAGCTCCATCGCCAACTAGCATCACATGGGGAGTATCTTCCATCACTTTTCTGGCAACAGAAATCGGATTTTCAATATCTTGTATACAACCAATTGCTCCGCAATTATTTTCGTGATCCATAATACAAGCATCCAGAGTTACAAAACCATCTCTATCTGGCAATCCTCCTAATCCAACACTTGAGTTTTCAGGATCCGATTCTGTAACTCTTACTCCAGCTTCAACAGCATCTAAAGAATTACCTCCATTTTTTAAAATTTCCCAAGCTGATGCATTTGCTTCCATACCATGAATCCAGGTAGAGATTACAATTGGTTTTGCTACAATCTTTGGAATTTTTGTTTCTTCCTTAGAATCTTTTTCTGAAGATATACAAGAACTTGTTAAAACTGCTGCACTTCCCAATGCTGAAAGTTTAATAAAATTTCTACGTGATTTCATAAAATTTGGAGGTCTTAATTTTATGTTGAAGTACGTGCTTTTTTTATAATTACACAAATTGTAAAACAAAAAAATAAGGCTTTTTAAAAGTAAAACCCTATGTCATTTTGAGCTTGTCGAAATATGTTAACTTGATTAAAATCAGAATCAATTTCGACAGACTCAGTTAGGTAAATTATATTTTATTTGCTTTTTATAAAGCCTTATTTAAAACTTTTATTGCATCAAAAACTAACTATTCTTTATGTAAAAAACCTTTTTTAGCTAACAATTCATCCTCGCTTTCCTCATTTTCTTCATCAGGAACACAACAGTCTACCGGGCATACAGCTGCACATTGTGGCTCATCATGAAAACCTTTACATTCTGTACATTTATCCGTAACAATAAAATATACTTCATCATCAATAGGTTCATTTAACGCGTCTGCATCTACTTTTTTTCCATTTGGTAAAACAACACTTCCACTTATTTCAGTTCCATCAGAATATTTCCATTCTTCTGATGCCTCATAAATTGCATTGTTAGGACATTCTGGTTCACACGCTCCACAATTTATACATTCATCGGTTATTTTTATTGCCATACTATTATTTAGATTATTTTTGCAAATATAAAATTTGAAAATGAATTTAGAACAACGTATTGAGGCTTTTACCAAACTTGGAGATTTTTTTAGTCAGTTTACAACCGATGGTTTCTTAAAAAAAGATGATTCAGAATTCAATACACTATTTTTTGATGCTTTTAAAATGCAAATAAATAGAGCTCAGGAATTTAACGGCTGGTTTACAAAAGAGAATGTATTAAAAGCCTTTGAAAGCTGGAACAAAGCACTTACAAAAGAAAATTTAACATTTTGGACTTCTAAATATAACTTTCAAGAAAATAATGACCCTAAAAATGTTGCCATTATTATGGCTGGTAATATTCCTTTGGTTGGTTTTCACGACTTTTTATCTGTGCTAATTAGTGGAAATAATGCAGTTGTAAAACAATCTTCAAACGATAAACACTTTTTACCATTAGTATCAAAATTTTTAGAACATTTAAATCCTTACTTTAAAAACAAAATAACTTTTACAGAAGACAAGCTACCTGATTTTGATGCTGTTATTGCAACAGGTAGCAATAATACAGCGCGTTATTTTGAGCATTATTTTGGGAAATATCCTAATATTATTCGTAAAAACAGAAACTCTGTAGCAATATTAACAGGAAATGAAAGTAAAGAAGAATTAGAAGCTTTGGGAGAGGATATTTTTCAATATTTTGGGCTTGGTTGCCGGAGTGTTTCTAAAATTTTTATACCAAAAGATTATAATTTCGACCTTCTTTTTAATGCCTTGTATAAATACAATGATATTATAAATTATAAAAAATACGAAAACAATTACGACTACAATAAAGCAGTATATATAATGAGTTTATTTAATGTGCTCGAAAACAGTTTTGTAATGTTAAAAGAAGATGAAAATTATGCTTCACCAATCGCCACAGTATTTTATGAATATTATGAGTCTTTTGAAAATCTATTATCTAGACTAAAAGAAGAAAGTGAACAAATACAATGCATTGCGTGTAACGAAAACGTTGTAGATTTCGTAAAATTGGGCAAAACTCAGCATCCAAAATTATGGGATTATGCAGATAATATAGATACTATTGAATTTTTATTAAAATTATAATCTTTTTTTTATAATATTAATTACAAGTATTCTTCTTTTTTTTACGAAATTTGTTTAACTAAACTCATATTTATAATATAAGATGAAAAAACATAATTTTAGTGCAGGACCGTGTATTTTACCGCAAGAAGTTTTAAAAAAAGCAGCTGATGCTGTTATCAATTTTAATGGTTTAAATTTATCGTTAATTGAAATTTCTCACAGAAGCAAAGAATTTGTTGAAGTGATGGAAAATGCTCGAAGTTTAGTAAAAGAATTATTAAACTTACCTGAAGGATATTCAGTATTATTTTTACAAGGAGGTGCTAGTTTAGAATTTTTAATGACTGCTTACAACTTAATGAAAGTTGATGGAAAAGCTGGTTATATAGATACAGGAGCTTGGAGTTCTAAAGCTATTAAAGAAGCAAAACTATTTGGTGATGTTGAAGTATTTGCATCTTCAAAAGACAAAACTTTTAATTATATACCAAAAAATTATTCAGTTCCAAGTGGTTTAGATTATGTTCACGTTACATCTAACAATACTATTTATGGGACCCAATTTAAGGAGTTTCCTAAAACTGATAGTTTGTTAGTTTGTGATATGAGTTCAGATATATTTTCGCGTCAATTAGATTTTACTCAATTCGATTTAATATATGCAGGTGCTCAAAAAAATATGGGTCCGGCTGGTACAACTTTAGTTATTGTAAAAGATGAAATTTTAGGTAAAACTGGCCGTACAATTCCAGCAATGTTAGATTATCAAAGTCACATTAAGAGTGACAGCATGTTTAATACACCAGCTGTATTTCCTGTTTACGTTTCTATGCTAACCTTGCAGTGGTTAAAAGATTTAGGAGGTATTCCAGCAATTGAAAAATTAAATGAAGCTAAAGCAGCAATATTATATGCTGAAATAGATAGAAATCCACTATTTAATGGATTTGCAGAAAAAGAAGATCGTTCATTAATGAATGTAACTTTTACTTTGGCGAATGAAGATCACAAAGAGGCATTTGATAAACTATGGAATGCTGTAGGAATTAGTGGTATTAAAGGGCATAGATCAGTTGGGGGTTATAGAGCAAGTATATACAATGCAATGCCAATAGAAAGTGTACAGGTTTTAGTTGATGTAATGCAACAACTTGAAAAAGAAATTTAAACTAAAAAAATCAAAAATAAAATGAAAGTATTAGCTAATGACGGTATTGCCGCAAGTGGTGTAAAAGCACTTGAAGAAGCTGGTTTTGAAGTAGATTTAACAACTGTAGCCCAAGGGCAACTTGTTGATTATATAAACACCAATAATGTTACTGTTTTGCTTGTTAGAAGTGCAACACAAGTCAGAACAGACATTATCGATAATTGCCCTTCAATTAAAATTATTGGACGTGGTGGTGTTGGTATGGATAATATTGATGTTGATTATGCCCGTGAAAAAGGAATTAATGTAATTAATACACCTGCAGCATCATCTCATTCTGTCGCAGAACTAGTATTTGCACATTTATTTAGCCTAGTTCGTTTTTTACATGATTCTAACAGAAATATGCCGTTAGAAGGTGACTCAAAATTTAAAGTGTTTAAAAAAGCATATGCAAAAGGTGTTGAATTAAAAGGTAAAACACTAGGTGTTATTGGCTTTGGTAGAATTGGTCAGGCAACTGCAAAAGTTGGTTTAGGTCTAGGTATGAAAGTTATTGCATTTGACCCTTTTATAGACAGCGTAAATTTAGAATTAGAATTTTTCGACCATCAATCTTTATTCTTTAATATTAATACTATTTCAAAAGAAGAAGTTTTAAAACAAGCTGATTTTGTTACTCTTCATGTACCCGCACAAAAAGAGTATGTTATTTCAACTAAAGAATTTGAAATGATGAAAAATACTGCTATTCTTATTAATGCAGCTCGTGGTGGTGTGGTTGATGAAGTTGCTTTGGTTAAAGCAATAGAAGAAGGTCAAATTTCATCAGCAGCATTAGATGTATTTGAAAATGAACCAACTCCTGAAATTCAACTTTTAATGAATCCTAATTTATCACTTACACCTCATATTGGAGCTGCAACTGGTGAAGCACAAGATAGAATTGGAACTGAATTAGCTTCTCAAATTATTGAGATTTTAAAATAACCTATTTCACATAAAAATTAAAAGGATGCTAAAATAGCATCCTTTTTTTTTAATAAAATTTAATATAGTTGTATCTTTGAGTATCTATTTTAGCAATAATACAAAATATCTGAAAGAATTGATATGGCAACTATAAAACCCTTTAAAGCTACAAGACCAACACGGGATAAAGCTGCGTTGGCAACTTCAAGATCATATGATGAATATTCTAAATCTGAATTAAAAGCAAGTTTACGCTACAATCCTTTTTCCTTTTTACATATTATAAAACCAGGTTACGAAAATCAAGATGAATTAACTGGTGAAGAACGGTTTAAATTAGTATATAAAACATATCAGAAATTTAAAAATGAAAATATTTATCGCAAAGATGGTAGATCTCAATATTACCTACATGAAAAATCTTATGGAGGTGATACTTTTTGGGGAATTATTGCTGCTGCTCATGTAAAAGATTATCAAAATGGTATTATTAAAAAACACGAGGATACCTTAAAAGCTCGAGAAGAATTATTTGGGAATTATTTGGGAATCACTGGATTTAATGCTGAACCAGTGCTACTTACCTATCCTGAAAGCAATTATATAAATCGAATTTACAGAAAGTATAACCAAACGCGTTCTGAATTTGAGTTTATGACTCAGAACCGGCGATTGCATAAACTTTGGATAATTGATGATGATTTAGATATTGAAAATATAGCGAAAGAATTTGATAAAATGAAAGCCATTTATATAGCTGATGGCCACCATAGAACCGCATCTTCCAACTATTTGGCTAACAAAAACAAACAAGAAAATAAAAATCATACAGGTGAAGAAAATTATAATTACTTCATGAGTTATTTGATTTCTGATGCCAATTTAAAAATCTCATCATTCAACCGGTTTGTGAAAAATTTAAATGGTCTCACAAAAGAAGAATTTTTAAAGAAACTTGCTGTTTTATTTATTGTGGAGAATAAAGGTAAAAACGTATATGAACCAAGTAAAAAACATCATTTTAGTATGTATTTAAATGGTGAATACTATTCTTTATATCTCAGGAAAACTGAGGTTCCAATAAACAATGCACTATCAGATTTAGACACACATATTTTAAATAAAATAATTTTAAAGCCAATTTTGGGTATAAAAGATTTAAAAACCGATTCGCGTATTAAATGTTTACCTTCTGTTTACAATAAAAAACAATTAAAAAAAGAAGTAGATAAAGGAAATTACAAAGTTGGTTTTGGATTGTTTCCTGTTTCTGTTGATCAATTAAAAGCAGTTGTAAATGAAGGACTTAGAATGCCACCTAAAAGCACTTATATTGAACCCAAATTGCGAAGCGGATTAACAATCTTTGAAATTAATGATTAATATTATTTCAATTATCTTTGCAAATTATCTGTTACAAATTTTATGAGTATCGCTAAAAACCTTAATAAGATTAAAAATTCTATTCCTGAAAATGTTTGTTTGGTTGCTGTTTCTAAAACTAAACCAACTTCTGCCATAAAAGAAGCTTATGATGCTGGACAAAAAGTGTTTGGTGAAAATAAAATTCAGGAAATGGCAGCAAAATATGAAGAATTACCAAAGGACATTGAATGGCACATGATTGGGCATTTACAAAGCAACAAAGTAAAGTATATGGCTCATTTCGTACATTTAATTCATGGTGTAGATCGTTTTAAAACTTTAAATGAAATAAATAAACAAGCAATTAAAAATAATAGAATAATTAATTGTTTATTACAGGTAAAAATAGCACGTGAAGAAACAAAATTTGGCTTGTCATTTAATGAGGTTCAGGATTTATTAAGTTCCGAAGAAATAAAAAAATTGGAAAACATTAATATTGTTGGTTTAATGGGAATGGCTAGTTTTACTGAGGATGAATCCATTATAAGAACTGAATTTAAAATTTTAAAAAAATATTTTGACATTTTAAAAGAACACAATTCAATAAATATAAATCTATCTAAATTATCTATGGGAATGAGTGGTGACTATAAAATTGCAATTGAAGAAGGCAGCACCATGATTAGAGTTGGTAGTGCTATATTTGGAACAAGAAATTATAAATAATTTGTACGCAATACTTGACATAGAAACTACCGGTGGAAAATTTAATGAAGAAGGAATTACAGAAATTGCTATATATAAATTTGACGGCACACAAATAGTTGATCAATTTATTAGTTTAGTGAATCCTGAAAAAGCGATTCAACCTTTTGTTGTAAACTTAACTGGTATAAATAACGGAATGCTTAAAAATGCACCCAAATTTTTTGAGGTTGCTAAACGAATTGTAGAAATTACTACAGATTGCATTTTGGTCGCTCACAATGCTAACTTTGACAATCGAATTTTAACTACAGAATTTAGAAGATTAGGGTTTGATTTTGAACGAAATACGTTATGTACCGTTGAATTAAGTCAAAAATTAATGCCTGAGCAGTCTTCATACAAACTTGGAAAATTGTGTAGATCCCTCGGAATTCCGGTATCTAGCCGACACAGAGCTGATGGAGATGCTATTGCAACGGTTCAATTATTTAAATTATTATTAAACAAGGACACAAGTAAAGAAATAGTAAAACAAGCTATTAAAATTGAAAATTCAAAAAAATTAGCCCCAAAATTATTATCAATTTTAGATGAGTTACCTTCAACTGCTGGTTTATTTTATATTTATAATTCCGAAAAAACAATTATTTATATTGGTAAAGGAAAAAATATAAAGAAAACAGTAAACCAATTGTTTTTAAGAACTTCAAAAAAGGCTCAAATAATACAAAACACAGTTATAACAGTTTCATTTGAAGAGACTGGAAATGAGCTAATTGCCCAATTGAAATACCTTGAAGAAATTAAAATTAATAAACCTAAATTTAATTTTAAAGCAAAAAATAATTTTACAAAAATAGAATTTAGTAACGAAAATTTGCTGGTAATTGATAAAGGCAGATCAATTGGTGAAAAATCAGTTTTACTTATTGAAAATAGTGAATTAATTGGTTTTGGTTACACAGAATTAAGTCATCAAATTAACAATATTGAAATCTTAAGAAACCTTGTTTCACCTATGGAAAATTCCTTATCAAATAGAAATACAGTTAAAAATTACTTACAAAAAAATACAGTTGAAAAACTAATTCGATTTTGACAAAACCCAATCTATGAAAAAATTAATTATTGCTACAATTTTTCTATTCACTTTATTTTCAAACGCTCAAAACACTAATACTTCAGAAAAAAACAGAATTACACAAGAAGAAATCGATTTATTAGAATACAGTTTAGACACACTTGCAAATGCTGTTGTCTTATTTGAATCAGGGAATACAGTATTTAAAATTAAAAACGATAAAATAGTTATTGAAACTAAATATTTTTTTAAAATAAAAATATTTAAAAAAGAAGGTTACGATAATGCTACTTTTGAAATACCATTATATAATTCTAAAAATAATCGTGAAACAGTTTCAAATATAACAGGTTTTACATTAAATGGTTATGAAAAAACTTATCTTGAAAATTCACAAATTTTCAAGGAAAAGATAAATGAAAATTGGAAAAGCGTAAAATTTACAATGCCAAATTTAAAAGAGGGTTGTATTATTCAAGTTGAATATGTTTTAAATAGCCCATTTAAATTTAATTTAACTGGTTGGGAATTTCAATCTGATATACCTAAAAAATTCAGCCAATACATAGCATCTGTTCCAGGTAATTATGTTTATAACAGGCAACTAAAAGGGTACTTAAAATTAAAAACCAATTCTTCAACAGTAAAAAAGAATTGCTTCAGAGTTCCTGGTATAGCAGGTTCTGCTAATTGTGAAGAAATTAAATATGAAATGGAAAATATCCCAGCTTTTGAAGTTGAAGATTATATGACTGATAAAGATAATTTTGTTGCAAAAATTAAATTTGAGTTAGCAGAAACAATTTGGTTTGATGGCACAAACAAAAAATTCACTACTACTTGGGAAGCTGTTGATAAAGAATTTAAAACCGACAAAAACGTTGGTAAACAATTAAAAAAAACCAGCTATTTCGAAAAATTAATTCCTATTGAAATAAAATCACTTGAAGATGAATTAGAAAGAGCTAAAGCAATATATAGTTTTATACAAAATCATTTTACTTGGAATAAAAAGAATAGTATTTTTAAAAATGTAAATGTTAAAAATGCTTTTGAAAACAAAATAGGGAATGTTGGTGAAATAAATATTTCCTTAATTAACGCCTTAAAATCAGTAGGTTTAAATACTCAAATGGTTTTATTATCAACTAGAAATAATGGCAATGCAACTAAAGTTCACCCTATTATTTCAGATTTCAATTACATTATTGCAAAAATAGATATAGACAACAAAACGTATTTAATTGATGCTACTGAAAAATTGATACCATTTGGATTGTTACCTTATAGATGTCTTAATGGATATGGTAGAGTTATGGATTTTGAAAATGATAGTTATTGGATTGATATAATTCCAAATGAAAATTCAAAAACCTCTATTAACGTTTTTTTAGAATTAAAAGAGGATGGCTCAATTACAGGGAAATTACGAAAAAAATACTTCGGCTATGATTCATATTTTAAAAGAAAAAAAATAATTTCACTAATTGAAGATGATTCAATTTCGGAGTTCGAAAGTAGTTTTAACGATTTAGAAGTAATTAATTATGAGGTTGTTAATAAAAATAAAAAAGAAAAACCTCTTACTGAAATTTTTGAAATTCAAATTGAAAATTTTGAAAACCTAAATACTATTTTCTTGAATCCCTATTTTGATGAAAAATTAGATAAAAACCCTTTTAAACTCAATAACAGACTATACCCTGTTGATTTTGGATATCCAAGAAAATATTCTACAACTTTTTCATTAGAAGTTCCTGATAATTATAAGATTGAATCATTCCCTAAAAATATTTCTTTAGCTTTACCAGAAAATAGTGGAAGTTTTAAATTACTAGTTAGAAAAAATGAAGATTATAAAATAACTTTAAGTAGCAATTTAGAAATTAATAAATCTATCTACTATAATTTTGAATACAATTTATTGAAAGAACTTTTTAGTCAAACAATAAATTCTCAAAAAACTCCTATTGTTTTAAAAATTAGATAAAATTATTTAAATTAAATATTTAATGAATTTTAATTAAAATAAAAGAATTATTTTAGTATTTATTTTATTAAAAAATAACCTTTGGAAGATCTAAACATTAAAAAGAATTGGAAATCTAAACTTCATGAAGTAATTTATGAAGCAGATACACCAAACGGCAAGTTGTTTGATATCATTTTAATTCTTACAATTATTGCTAGTATAATTTTAGTGATGCTAGAAAGCGTTGAAAGTTTCGATAGTGAATATCATAACTTTTTAAATATTTCTGAATGGATTATTACCATCCTTTTCACCTTAGAATACATTGCCAGAATAGTATCTATTAAAAAACCAACCTCCTATATATTTAGCTTTTATGGAGTAATTGACTTTTTAGCAACAATTCCTAAATATTTATCATTAATTTTTGTTGGAACACATGCATTAGTTGCTTTAAGAGCCCTGCGTTTATTGCGAGTTTTTAGAATTTTAAAATTGACACGTTATTTAGGTGCTTCTATAACTTTAGCAGCTGCACTAAAAGCTAGCAGAATAAAAATTGCCGTATTTTTATTTGTAGTGCTATTATTAACCGTTATTTTAGGTACAGTAATGTATTTAATAGAAGGACCCGAAAATGGTTTTACAAGTATTCCTTACAGTATGTATTGGGCGATAGTAACCTTAACCACAGTGGGTTACGGAGATATTTCACCTCATACACCTTTAGGTCAATTTATTGCTAGTATTGTAATGATATTGGGTTATGGAATTATTGCTATTCCTACAGGTATTGTAACTTCAGAAATGGCTAAAACAAACACAAAAATACAAACAAATACTCAACATTGTAAATTTTGCGGAGCAGATACGCATTTAGACAATGCAGAATATTGTAATAAATGTGGTGAAAAATTGTAACATGTCTAACTATTTAATTACAGTTATTGGTGCTACAGCAATTGGTAAAACTGCCATAAGTATTAAACTTGCTCAACATTTTAATGCCGAAATAATTTCTTGTGATTCCCGTCAGTTTTATAAAGAAATGAAAATTGGAACTGCTGTTCCTTCTTGTGAAGAATTGACTGCAGCTAAACATCATTTTATCCAAAATAGATCCATCTTTGAAAATTATAGTGTCGGACAATTTGAAAATGATGCATTAAAAAAACTAGATGAACTTCTTTTAAAGAATAATCTTGCAATTATGGTTGGTGGCAGTGGCTTATATACCAATGCTGTTATTGATGGTTTAGATTATTTCCCTGAAGTTTCACCGGAAATAAGAGATCAGCTTAACATTCAACTTAAAGAAGATGGAATTGAATCTTTGCAAAAGAAATTAAAAGAGTTAGACCTGAATTCTTATAATACAATTGAAATTGAAAATCCACATCGCATAATTAGAGCTTTAGAAATTTGCATTGGCACGGGTAAAACGTATTCCGAATTTAAAAATAAACCAAAAGCAAAACGTAATTTCACCCCTATAAAAATTGGTTTAAGTGCTGATAGAGAAATTATGTACAATCGTATTAATAAGCGTGTTGATATAATGATTGACCAAGGTTTAATTGAAGAAGCTAAAAAATTATACCCAAATAAAAACTTAAATGCGCTTCAAACTGTTGGCTACAGAGAGCTTTTCAATTATTTTGATGGAAACTGTACTTTGGAGTTTGCAATTGAAGAAATTAAAAAAAATACAAGAAGATTTGCTAAACGTCAAGTAACTTGGAATAAAAAAGATGATGACATACATTGGTTTGATTTTGAAACTGATATTTCTGAAATAATTAATAATATAGAATCGTTAATTAGTTAACACAACTGTCTTTCCTAAGTAGACAGGAATCCATTTTCACAACCTAATTATTGAATTGTATTATTGTAAAATCGTTAATTTGTTGATTAAAAAAATACCTACAATAGCCAAAAACTAACTTATGAAAAAAGTAATTGTTGCCTCTAAAAACCCAGTCAAAATTAATGCTGTTAAAAAAGGTTTTGAAAAAATGTTTCCAAATGAAATATTTGAATTTATTGGTGTTTCAGTTTCATCTGATGTTGCAGACCAACCTTTTAGTAATATAGAAACTCTTGAAGGAGCAATAAATAGGGTCGAAAATGCCAAACAACAATATAGTGCAGCAATTTATTGGGTTGGAATAGAAGGTGGCATACAGCCAAACAATGAAGAAATGGAAGCATTTGCTTGGGTTGTTATTAAGTCTGCATTAAAAACAGGAAAATCCAAAACTGGAACATTTTTTCTTCCTCCTGAAATTGTAAAGCTGATAAATAAGGGTTTAGAACTTGGAGAAGCTGATGACATTGTTTTTAACAAAAGTAATTCTAAACAAGAAAATGGTGCTGTTGGGTTGCTCACCAACAATATTATTGATAGAACTTCTTATTATTTGGAAGCGGTTATTTTGGCATTGATTCCATTTAAAAACGAACAATTTTATTAATTTCATTTAATAAAACTATAATTCATTAAAATAATGACCCCAGCCGAGCTTAAAGAATTTTTAGATGAAAAAGTGATTGAATTCAATAATCCAAAGTTTATTGATAGTGATCCTATTCAAATTCCGCATCAATATTCCTTGAAAGAAGATATTGAAATTTCGGGGTTCTTAACAGCTACTATTTCTTGGGGAAATAGGAAAATGATTATAAAGAATGCACAAAGAATGACAGAATTGATGGGTAATTCACCTTTTGATTTTGTAATGAGCCATAACGAACAACATTTAAAAAATCTTGAAGGATTTGTTCATAGAACATTTAATAGCCTTGATTTTTCTTATTTTATTAAAGCGCTTCAACATATTTATAAAAATCAAGCTGGCTTGGAATCTATATTTGAAAAATATTCAACTTCCCATTCAACCCAAAACGGAATTCATGAATTAAAAAAAATATTTTTCGAAATTCCTCATTTAGACAGAACAAAAAAACACATCTCAGATCCGTTAAAGGGTTCAGCTGCAAAAAGAATTAACATATTAACTCGTTCAATTAAGGTAGCAAAAATATTTCATCAACCATAATAATTAAGCAAAGAGGTTATTTAAAATTCTGAAGTAGCTTTTTTTTGTTTATCCTTATTTTTTTTAAGGCTATTCTTTTTTGACCTCAAAACATATAACTCTTTTAGTTTAATATCGACATATCTGAGGTGATATACATCATTCGTATCACCTCCATTATATAAATTTCCATTAGATAAAGTGCAGTGAACGTTATCAATTTCCCACGTATATTTTTCATCTGGCGTTGTGCCATAATCAACTTCCGCATAATCCTGAACATAGGATTTATTTGGTTTACCAAAAGCTAACTTTAAATTATCCAATACATTGCTTGAATATTTAATATCAACAAAAATTTCAAATATTTTTCCATCAATAGTTGACAAAGTAATATTTCTTACTTCTGAACCAGCTATATTAATTTGTGTATTATATCTCGTTTTTAATTCATACTTATTTTTACTTAAGCCAACAATAAATGTGTTATCATCTAGAGTTATATATTCATCACTATTATGAGTCTCTGTAAAATCTTTGTAATTTTTAACCAGGCTGTTCAATTTGATATTTCTAAAACCATTTTTTTCTTTTAAAACAGATAAATCTTGACTAAAACTAAAGTTTGATGCTAGTAAAAAAAGGATAAGTAATTTTTTCATAATATATTATATATTGTTATAAACTTTCTATTAACGATAAGTAAAGTTAATATTAATTCTATTAATTTTAGAACCAAATTGTAAAAGTTATGGATTCTATTGAACTCAAAGAATTTCTAGATGAAAAAGTATTAGAATACAACCAACCAAAATTTATTGAAAGTGACCCCATCCAAATACCTCATAGATATAATCTAAAAGAAGATATTGAAATTTCAGCATTTTTAACTTCAACTATTGCTTGGGGAAATAGAAAAATGATAATTAAGAATGCGAACAAGATGATGGAGTTTATGGGTAATTCCCCATATGATTTTGTGATGAATCACGATGAGCATCATTTAGATTCTTTAGATGGTTTTGTACATAGAACCTTTAATAGTATTGATTTAAAATATTTCATCAAGGCACTTAAGCATATTTACATTAATCATAATGGATTAGAAAGTTTAATTAACCATTATGCTTCTAATGATTCTCTTCAACCAGCTATACACGAACTAAAGAAGGTGTTTTTTGAATTACCACACCCATTAAGAACCACCAAACATATGTCTGACCCTATGAAAGGTTCATCTTCAAAAAGATTAAATATGTGGCTGAGATGGATGATTAGAAATGACACAGCTGGTGTTGATTTTGGGATTTGGAAAAACCTCTCACCTTCTCAATTATCTTGTCCATTAGATGTTCACTCAGGAAATGTAGCTCGTAAATTAGGTTTGTTAACCAGAAAACAAAACGATTCAAAAGCTTTAGCTGAATTGGATGCTTCTTTAAGAGCAATGGATAGAAACGCCCCAGTAAAATATGATTTTGCTTTATTTGGATTGGGTATTTTTGAAAATTTTTAAATAGGAATTAATCTTCTTCACATCTTTTATAAAGTCTTTGAACTTGAATAGGGTTAAATTGCTTTCCTCTTCTAGTTGTGTATTGTAGGTTATTCAACTTATCTGCAATTTGTTGGAAGGTCATTCCTTCTTTCCTTGCACTACATATAATATCCATTGCTTGAATATTGGCTTTGTTGGTTAAAGAATTTTCTTTAATCTTTTCAACACCCATCTTCTGATAATCACTAAATCCATTTGGATTGCCTAACCTTATTTTTCCATCAACTGGCTTCATTTGAGAACCATCCTTGTTGATGTAATTACCACTTTTGATTTTATCCTTCTTTACCCTTAGCGCATCCTTGATTCTTGTGGAAATTACCTCCGCCTCATGCTCAGCAATAACACTTAGGAGCTGGATGGTTAGCTTATTTGCATTTGGATTATCAACACAAATAAATTCAATATTGGCATTGTACAAAGCAGCTGTGAACTCTACATCACGAGCTAATCTGTCCAATTTTGCTACCAATAGAACAGCCTTCTCTTTTTTGGCTAGTTCAATGGCTTTATAAATTTCTACCCTCTTCTTTTTTCTGGTACCAGTTTCAACTTCAGTGAAAGCTTTAATCATTTCACCTTTGCCTTGAATATAATTATCAACTGAATTTCGTTGAGCCTGAAGGCCCAGACCAGATTCACCCTGTTTAGCAGTTGAAACCCTATAATATGTAACAAACCTCTTCATTATGCAACGTTTTTATTTTCAACCCAATCAATAATATTAACAAGCATATCGCAATACACACCATCATATTCTTTTACAACCTCTCTTTTTCTGTTGATGAATGAAACTTTATATTCATCTGACCATGTTAATTCCACCGTTACCCAATTCTTAAATTGAAGCCCATTAACTTTAAATCTAACTCCACCTTTAAAATCTTTTGATTTTGGAAGAGCCACAAAGTTTTTTGCTCCCCATGCCATAAGTGCACATCTATCAGAATATTTTATTTGGTTTAAAATCGTTTGAGCTATTTGAGTTGAATTGTTTTCCATGACCTATATTTTAAAGATATATCAAAGATACAACATTTTATAACATATCGCAAACAGTAGTTAGCGTTTTGTTATTTTGTAATTTCACCATTCAATTATTTTGCGAAATTGATAATTTGGTATGATATTTCTATAAAACCTATAAATTGAAATATTCAGTAGTAATCCCAAAACTGGATTGAAAAGTATTTATTCAAGAGTTCTATATCTGATAGCTTATTTTGCATTTCATAAGCTCTTCGCTTAAGGTTTTTCAATCTTATTCTAAACCTAAGATTGTCCAGCTGGCATTGAAGCCAATTTATATCCTCCGAGCATTCTGATTCCGTTAATCGAGTCTCGAAGTGTTTAATTCTTGTTTCAATTTCTATTAAATCCATATGTATATAAATATGTAATTACAATTGGATAGTTCATCTCTTTAGGACTAATTTGTAAAATTAAGCTTACAGAAAACTAATGATATCTGGGCTACGACCTATGAGATGGTTATTATATTATATACATCTAAGGTAGACACCCAATCAATCCTTGTAATCCTTTGCCATCATTGGGTTTTTACCAAATATTCATCAAATATAATGTCAAGAATGTTGACTTATCTTGACATTAATATTTGAAAATGATGACTGAAATTCACAACAACAAAAATTATAGATAATAATCTGAACTATACTAATAAAAAAAACCCACTTCTTTAGAGAGGTGGGTAAATTGCTATGAAAAAGTTGTAGGAAAAATAACCTACATCTCAAATGTAGAAAATCTATTTTATTTTCACAAACATAAATCACTCTAAAATAAAGCTCTTAAAATTTAGAAAAATAATTTTCTGTATATACACTTCCAAATATTACAATTTCAAAATTCCCAAAATATAAAAACCATACGGATGGGCGTATATACGTAACTACCTGATTATTAGCATATAAGACGGTATACGTAAGTGGTTGATTATTAGCGCTTTAGATTGAGGTTTCCTATGTAGGGAGGGTCTAGGGTATTGAGATATCCCAGATATATCACACGTACCTCGATATGCATATCCTTGGAGGACTCTTAATCGTGCTATTAAGTACTAATAACGCCACTTCAATGGATGTATTGACTGCGAATGAGTTGGCGTTGAAGTGCGCTATGAGATTATAAATATGGGTTTAGGTACATTTTATTCTATGAATAAAAATAATAATGCATTCAGGGAGGTGTTTCTGAAATGTTGGAGATATTTATTAGTATAAACACTTGATTATTATGAATAAGAGATTACCGAAAACTGATAACACATTGATTTTTACGATGCGCATAAGCCCCAAATTAAAGGAAAAATTGAACCAAATGGCCAAGAGAAATATTTATGGTGGCTCAGCGAGTTCTGTTATCAGATATTTGATTGAGTATCATTCCAAAAGATAGAATTTTCTGGGTATTATATCAAAAGGAAGAGTAAGTAACTAACATTAATAATAGTGAGCAATAAACTATTAAAATAAGTTTTTACTATTGCTAAATCGGGTTTGTATTATGAAGCAAAATTTGTATCGAAATTAAACTAAAATGACTTGTTTTTTAACTCCGTTTTTTTTGTTGTCACACGTTTTATTTAGATAATGTTTCTTGTCAAATTAAACTTGAATGGAGTTTTTTCAGTTTGATAGACTTTAATATTTCGTTTTGTACATTCTGTAATAATCTCTGTTTTATGTTGTTCTGAAATATTCATTCCTAAGTTAACTTCATCGATGAATTCAGAAGGTACCTTAATTACTCTTTGCTCATTTGTTGGTACATTAGGAAAAAAAAGATTTGTTAGCCTATATTCTTCCTCGTATTCCCAATCTTTAGCTTTGTTGTGTGTCTGTTTAAATGATTTCAACATTGTATGTTCTTGTTCCATTGGATTGATTTCTGGAAACTCTTCAGTATACGTTACTGGCCCACCTTTTCCAAAAAGTCCACAATTCCGCATTTTTAATTCATTAAATCCAATACAAAAACCTTTATGAAAGTCTCCATAATGAGACCACATCAAAATTGAATTCCAACGAGCACTTAATGATAATATTCCATAATGTTTATCCATTTCCGCATATTCTAAATCTTCGTGTTCTTTTTGATAAGTTTCAATATCTTGAAGGCGTTCTTTTAATTGTTTCTTTTCAAAATCAATATTTTTCCCACTTGCAATTAACCATTCTCTATGCTTTTCAATCCCATCATTAATAAATTGGTCTATTTTTTCAGGTGTATCGATTAGATAATGATTTTTTGGAATTCGACAGTCAAATGGGTCGTTAAAATCATTAGGTGGTGACATAAAGACTTCATTATTTAAAAGAATATTTTTATGGAAGTCGTTGTTCCAACTTCTGTATTTGTAAATTATATCTGGATAGTTATCGGGAGTCATTTTTTAAATTATGTACAACGGTTCAGAGTTATGATTTTGTTGCTGTAAACCCGCTAGGATTTTCAGGCTGAGAAATCAGGTTAAATATACGGAATGTTTGTTGGACAATTTCCAAACCAAGCAATGAATTATACTAATTGTAATAATTTATTTTTCTTTCTATTCATATAGATATTTATCCGAATTAGTTTCATAATTTTTAAAAATATATTTAATTGTCAAGTTATTAATTCTCTTAAGTTCTGTGAAATTCTCTACATCTTTGTTTCTTTCTGCCCAGTTTAAAAACTCTTCAGAGGCTTCAATCAATATTGAGAAAATTGGAGCAATAATACGATTGTCATTATTATTGTAGAAATCCATCTTAGGAATGAAGTATTTACCTTCACAATATGTTAAATGTAGCTGTCTAATATCTCCCCATCCGCTATGTAAAACTTCCGAAAGCATTCCATATACATATGGGTATGTTTCCGATATTTCTACTTCCTTATGAATCTCTGAGAAATTTTTCCCATCAAGTTCCCATTTACGCCCTTTCTTTTTTGAATTTTCAGCCTCAAAATCACTCATTGTAAATCCATCTATGCTCATCGCATGTTTTAACTTTTCAATCATTACTTGACCAATTCCTTCAATTCCCTCAAGCTCTTTTAAATTCTTGTACCTTCTCCTATATGAAACAAGTCTGTAATGTTTTTGTGATTCTTCTCCTTTTAATATCAAATACTTCATTAAAACAAAAGCTTCATATATCGGTCTACTTAGTAAAGCATTAGTATCATATTCATTGTTATTGAAGGCCCGAAGAAATAATTTATAATGCTTATATAGTTTTGTATATAAACCAGCAATCGTAGCTTGATTTATATCATAGACATAACCCATATCTTCAAAAGGGTCAATTGTCTTTTTAATGAGTGTCATCAATTCATTCGAAAAGTCCTTGATAAAGTTCGATTTCAAAAGTTCAACTTCTAATTTCTCAACATTTTTGATGTGTGCATATTTTCTTTTCATTTTGGACTTCTATCTTGTTTTAGACTAAGCATTGATAAGTTTAAAAACCTTTCAAAACTTTTAGTTGCGTCTTTAAACTCTTTGTCATTTCTATAAAGTTTTATCATTGCAAGTATGTTTCCTGGATGGTAGTACAATGAATAAAAGTAGTTTATACTCTTTGTCTTATTTATTAATGTATTGTATAATATTTTTTTAAAGTAGTATTTTATTTGTTTTGGTTCATAAACTTTAAAAATATCTATTTCGGGTAGAGAAGTGTAATTACCATCCGAATATTTTGCGATTTCATACGGTTTTAACTTTTCCCTCTTGATGAAGTTTATGTCTTTGGATGTTAAAATACCTCTTTCGAATCTCTGTTGACTATTCTGTTTGTATTTGTCATAGTCATTTTGTTCAGTTAATTCGTAAAATCTTAATTTTGATTGTTTAAATTTTAGAGCCGTTTTCTTTTGATTATTTTTAAAACTAACTTTTGCTTTAAATAAATCCAAAGTAAGTTCAAGTTTTTCGAACTTGTTAGAATAAAGAACATTTTCAATTTCTTCTAAAGGTATTAAAAGACTTTGATGATTTGTAAGTAATCTATTCTCCTGAATATTATATGTTCGTTCACTTATTTTATTTATGTATTTTTTTTGTAATTTGAACCATTCTACATGTAATTCTTCAATGTCAAAGTCTATTTCTAAAAGTAAAATTATTTTTGACGGTTGATATAATTCAATAAAGTCAGCAAGTAAATGCCTATATCCTTTTTCAGATATTTCTTGTATTTTGTGAATTAGACTTACACATTCTTTAAGTGAAATTAAATTTTCACTTTGTAGTGTTTTTAATGCAATTGGCAGACTATATAAGGTATAGTCTTTTCTTTGGTAGTATTTTGTCCAGTAAGGATAAATACTTTGTACATCAATTTTTCTTTTTTCTAATAAAGCTAAGCGAATATAATTATGTATTTTATTTCTTAGTTTAAAACTTCCTAAATCACGATACTTACATATGAGTTCTTTTAAGGTTAAATCATGATATTCATTTTTCCCTGAGTCAATTTTATATCCATAAGATAATAGATTATTATAAACATCTTTCAAAATCCAATTTGGATAATAATCTGGGACATTATATTTTATTAAAAATCTCTCTAGTTTATGGGTCGCTTGGTAAGTATGTCCATTTAGATATTCTCCAATACTGGATTTTAGAATTTCGTAACCTTTTATTTTTGATTTGTGTATAAAGATATTTTCAATGATTTGCTTTAAGTGTTTTTTGAAATTTATTTTATCTTTTAATGCCTCATCTATAGTTCTTTTGTCTAATTGTCTTGAATGTTTTTCTATGAATGTTTCTTCTTCGTTGATGTCAAGTTCTAATTGTTTATGGAAATATTCGGTGTCATAATGGTCGTCAGTAGTGCTATTATAAAGTAGTGCTGCATTTTTAGTTTTAACGTAATAATACATTCCAAAAAGATATTCAGAACTTGTAATATCTTCATCAGTTATTCCATTCTCAATTAACGAACTTACATATGTGTAGTAAAAAGTATTGATAGTTGATATGTGTTCTCGTGTAACTAAGATGATAATTAAAGATAAGTCATAGTAATTATTAATGCTCAGCTCGGTTGGTGAAATCTCCTTTAATAATTCTCTAAGTTGAGTATAAAACGTTCTTATTGATTCGAAGTCAACGGTATTTTTAATGATTTTTTCGAATGTTTTTATTGAAGCATATTTAATTAATATACTCTTTTTCTGTTCTTTTGAAAATTGAAATAAGCTAAATCGTGATAAAAATCTTTTTTCAAGATTTAAAATTGATTTACTAACGATATTATTAACCGTTTCCGTTTTATGTGTGTAATCAACTTGCTTTCTTAAAAAAGTGTTGAAGCTATCGTGGAAAAGGGAAATTCGATTTATTTTGATGTCAAATAGATATGGATGTTCCTTAATAAACTCTTCAACATAATATTTTTCATGACCTATAAACAAATCTATTTCCGATTCCATTATATAGGATTTTGAACATAGAAAAACTGATAAACTATTTTTTCCTTTTTCGTTTGAAATGATATCCTGATAATAAGAATCTATATTTTCAACTTGTTCAATTTTCGGTACTTTTCCGTTTATTTTATAGTGTTCTGCTATATATTTAACAATGATAGGATAGCCTTGGGAGATTTCATAAATTTCCTTTAAGATATGATGTTCTGAAAGGTGAAACAACGTTTTTAAAACCCTTTCAGTTTGTTTCAAATTCCACTTTTCAAGTGTATGTTTATTCCAGTTTAGTTCCTTAGTTAAGGGTCTTGATAAAATAATTATTTTACAAAATTCTTTAGCTCTATTAATGAAATTAATAAAACTATTAAATTCAGGTTTGTTATAGTTTTCTATGTGGTCAAGACCGTCAATAATAAAAGTTTTATCTTCGTTTTTTAATTTAATAAGAAGCTCTTCTATTGTTCTTGTTTTTTGGTCGTAAAACAGTTTAACGTTTAAATCACGAATAAAATTTTCAAACCTTAACCTTTCTTGATAATCCCTATCCTGATTTCCAATCCAAAAGCGGTATATTATATTGTTTTCAAACTTCTTAATTAGTGAGTTTACGAAATGGCTTTTACCAATACCAGGTTTTCCTTCTATTAAAAGAAGTTTTTCAAATTCAAGAAGCTTATGACTGATTAATACAGATTTTTCTTGTAAATCAGTTAAGAACACTTTTAGTTGTGGTAATGATTCTCTTGGTATTTGCCATATTCTTTTATCTAAAATTGAGTTTAAAAAGCAATCCATTTCGTTTTTTCTTCGTGGATTAATTTTGTATAGATTATTTAATTTTTTATCAATTTGGACTCTTGATAACGAAACAATTGAAACGTTTTCAGCAAATTTATAACTAGGAAATTCTAGAATTTTCTCATTTGATTTGATTGTTATATTTTTAAAGAATATGACATTATGTTTTGCAGATAGTTTATGAGGGTTTCCTTTAATGAAAATTTCATTGTTTTTAATTTTTAAATTTTCAAGTGATACGTCCTCAAAATCCTTTATTTGAAATTGGAAACTGTCTGAATTAGTAGTAATTATTAAATCATCGAAGTTGTCAGTGGTTTTAGCTTCTATCTCAATTTTTGAGATATTACGTTCCACATCCATAATTGATAATAAGAGTAAGGTAACTTGTTTTTGATATGTGTAACCACTTAACGCATTTCTCATTTAATTATCAGTATCAATTTTTTACAAATGTTATTTCATGTGCTTTGCATAATCTTTGTTCCTGAACATATTCGTTGATATCATACCAACCACCCGTTTTTTGCCAAATATCCAGACCTCTGCCAAGAACCACCTTCCACCCATTATCCATTAAAATTGAACGGTCATGAATGTAGTCATCAAATTCATATGAAAAAATGATTCCTAAAGATTCTAAAGAATAAGACATTTGTTGAAATGCTTCTTTGGCATTCTCCAAATAATCTTCATTATTGGCTGTAACTAAATGAAGTTTTACTTCAACTTCAGGGTCTTTCTTTTCTGCAATCAATTTTGCCAGCTCCATAAAGTTTCTTAACTGATATGGCAACCTAACATATGGGTCAATCACTTTTATGTCTGTAGCTCCTAATAAGTAAGCTCCAAATAATAAATCATAAGATATTCCTATTTGGTTGTCTCTAATAATTTTTTGTCCGCCTTGGAGCTCAATTGGACTCTCTCCAATAAAAGTTGAGGTGGTTTCTTTACTCTTTTCAGTTTTTACTTCAAGTACGGGGCTTTTTTTAGGAGCATATTGAATAACTTCCAAGGTATCAACGTTGATGATTTCACCAGTGCTTTTAATGGTATAACTAAAGTCAACCTCTTCAAAGGTTTCATCCATTTTCTGCAATTGTAGCTTTACTCTTTTTCTATTCTCTATAGCGAAATCTAACAGCTCTTTGGCATCATTTTCAGTTATTTCATTATGAGGGTAGATTACTTTTTCCAAACCAGCATAGGTCTTTGCAATAGACGTTTTATCTCTAGTTGTAATGGAATTTGATAACTCAAAAAACTTCGAATAATCGTGTGTTCTATCTTCTTTTCTTAAATCCTTCAGAATCTCAGCCAAATAATCTACAATGAATCCATAGTTTGAAGTGAACATTTCATTTCTTAATTTTTGGACTTCCCATCCTGGTATATAGGCGTGTAATCTGTCTAAAAAAGCGGTGTCATAGTAATCTTTTGGTAGCGCATCAAACAAATCACTATGCTTAATCATATAGGGTACAGTATGGTCTGTATTTCCTACAAACACCATGGAAGCCGATGCTCCATAAACTTGTGTTCCTCTGGAGAATGATTTGTTGGCCATATAATTTTTCATAATGTCAACCAACCCTCTGTCAACTCTCTTGGTTTTACCAGCAAACTCATCATAAGCAACAACATCCCAATAGCCAACAAGACCAATTTCACCAGAGCTATTATTCACGAAGAGTTTTGCCTTAGAAACTTCACCACCCGAAATCAACATTCCATGAGGTGACAATTCTGAAAATATATGAGACTTCCCAGTACCTTTTGGTCCTAGCTCAATAAGATTGTAATTGTTTTCAACAAAAGGAACCAACCTTGTCAGCTGAATCAATTTAGACCTAAATGTAAACTCTTCTGGGTTTAAACCAATTGTTTGTAGTAACACATCAATCCATTCTTCCTTTGTAAATGCTTTTCGTGCTTCTTTATACTCATCTACATCAGCATTGGAAACTTGAATAGGCTTAATCTTTTCAATTATCCAAGGTGTTGAATCTCTTTCGTCTGTATGGAAATAAGCTAACGTTAAAATGCACCATACACCGCTAGAGAGCAATTTTTGATGTTCTTTAATTACTGAATCGGAAATTGGGATTCTGTTTAGACCTAGGTTTGCAAAAGATGCTTCATACTGGTCTTTTTTATCATTTAGTCTTACAGATACTTTATCAATAATACGATGAGAACCTTTTTCTCGAACTGTTGCTTTTATAAGCTGCGCTTCATCTCTATGAACAAAATGTTTAGCTATGATACTCTTCACTGTTTCAACACCTTCAACAATAGTTTCCTCATCATCCGTTGCACAATATTGGCCTAATAAATATTCCAATACATAGGTAGGTACAATGGCATTTCCTTTCACCAATTTGGTTAAATCTTTACGAACTACTTTTCCTCCAAAATGTTCATTCAATTTTATATCTAATTGTTCCATAGGCTAGAAATCATCAAAATCGTTGGTAAATGATATGTTTAATGTATAATAGTATTCTTTGTATTGCTTCCATTTGGTAGTTCCTTCAACTGGTTCTTCCAAAATGAATTGTACCCGTTGGTTCTTATATTTCCCACTTGCTTTTGCCATTAATTGAAATCTATGTTTCACTTCTCGTTGGCGTTCACTTCCTTGTTCAATATCAAAGTTGTATTTGAATTGGTCACTTAGTAATTCTCCATCTTCGGCATAAATACCAGCTCTAAGTGTTCTTGCAAGTACTTTCTCTGTAACCAAGTCAGATTGAATAAAGGATACTGGTAAAATATTAGTGGTAATTCTATCCGTAGATTTAATGATGTCAATTTCAACTTGAGATGTTGTGTTTTGACGCTTTTTAGTGACTTTTATAACGGGAATTATAATTTCTTGTAATGATGCTCCACCGTGTACAAATCTAGAGCCAGCGCCTTTAATACGAAGTCTGTTAATAGACTTAGGAATCAAAACATTGGAATCAGATTTTAAACCTAATTGACTTGCCGTAAATGCTGTTGTAGTATTATCTCCTTTTAATCCTTCTCCTATAACAAACCTTCTATTCTCCTTCCAGATAGTACCGTTATGATTGGATTGAACAAAGTCACTTTCATCCAATGAATTATTCTGATAAATAAAACCGTGGTCTGATGTAATGAGCATATTATTACCATTCATATTGGCTATTTTCTTTAGCATATCCATCAAGAAGTCCAGTTCATCTTCAACAGCCTCAAAAACGTTTTCTTCCGTTGTTTTATCATCACCCATTTTATCAATTCTATTGTGATAAATGTAGATGAGGTCGTGTTTTTTTACAAAATCTCTTCCCTCAGTTGCAGAATTAAAATTCATAAAGTCTTTCGCTTTAATAGCTGTTGCTCTCACTCCTGAATTGGTTGCTAATATTTTTGCTCTTCCTTGTGTGCCAGAACTAGACATTCCATCAACCTCTGCTGAATCTGAACCTTCTTTAAATGAAATTTCTTTATGAGGCAATAAAGAAGCCATTCCTAGTTGTGTATAAGAAGGAAGTGAAGCCACCATCGAATCGATAGATGATTCATATCTGTTTTCCGCTTGAAGTCTTTCACTCAATTCAGCTCCGCATTCATATCTAAATGCATCTGAAATAATTACAAACAATCGTTGCTTCTTCTCAATGAATGGCACAACGTGATTTTTAAAGAATGCTCTCTGACTGTTCCCTTTTTTAAATGGCCAAACCTCAACATTTTCAATCACCTTTTGCCAGTTATTGTTGTTGTTCAACAACCAATCATTGGAGTATATTTTTTCTACTGTTTCAACTAAATGTGCTAATATTTTGTTTTGTTTTGTTTGCCTGAAATTCCAAATGAATTTTCTGTAAATAAAGTCTACTTCGTACAAATTCTCTGAGTAGTTTTTTACACCTTCATCAAACGATTTATAGGTTGTTGATGAGGTTTCTTTAGCTTTATCAACAAACTGAGCTCCATAAGTGATACAGCTGTAGAACGGTTGAAATTTATTGTTCCAAAACTTATTTTCTCTCTTCTTTATATACTTTAAAACTTTTTCTGTGGTAATGCTTCCTTCAGCTAATTGCGTAACTAGTTCGTGAATTACTTTTAAATCTACCAATTCAAATAAATCATCATCAATAATAGTATCTAAAGTAGTTTCATTCAATTTGGATTTAATATCCAAATCTTTTGCTATTTTTTCAGAAATTTGGGCAAAGCTATCTCTAAATTGAATAGTGTCTTTCCATTGCAATAGCAATATTCTAGACTCTTTGTTTAACGTATTTTTAGAACCTAATATAAAATTGTGATTAAATACCTCTAATAGAAAATCATATATGGATGGAGCTTCATTTAAATAATTAAATTGGTGTTTAATTCTCCCCCAATAATAGTTGGAGAGATTATAACGGTCTAAGTTTTTATCAAACTTATCATTCCCATCAATAAATTCTGAGCTATGCGCTTGGATAAAGGTACTTAGATTTACATAGTCTGTGTTGAATAATACAGCTAACATTTTACCTCTAATATCTTCGTGTTGGTCACCTTCTCCCAAGAGCTCTTTTAATTTGGTTCTTCGTCCTTTAGACTTAAAGAATTCAATATGTTCTGCAACCAATTCTTTGAAATGATATCCCATCCCAATCTCTTGCATAAACATCGCTTCTTGGTCCGTATGAAAAACGTGGTGTGCCAATACCAAATCTAACAACCAATTTTCTTCATTTAGAGGTTTTTTACCAGTAAAGTAGAGCAAGAATTTATTGTTTCGCTCTTGTTTGGAGATGCGATATTTTACTTCGAACTCATTACCTTGAACGTAAATTTTATCCACCCCATCAATACTCAATTCTTCATATTGCTCTATAAGTTCTTTCTTTTCATCATACCAAAAAATGATGCGATGACTTTCAAAACGTTTTAATAATGCTTCTTTTATATTATTCATAAACTTTTAGAATCTTTTTATAAATCAACTTTGAATACTCTTGAAACTATTGTCCAGTTATTCTTCCATTCTCTTTTTTGTTTGTTTAATGAATCTATGAGTTCAAATTCATTATTCTCCTCAAATTGCCTTACAAAATTATCTATTCTATTTCTTTTTATTTCAGTAATATATGGGCTGACAATTACAAAATAATTTACGCCTTTGAAAGTTGATTGTATTAAAGAAGTTAATTTATCCATTGAAAAAAAATCAATATCTAAAATATTTGAAAAGAAATGAAGCTTAATGTTTCCATTTGTATTAAAATCACAAACTTTTAACGAGTCTAAATCTTTATTAATTGTAGAGATGTCTATGTTTTTGTCAAATTTATTTAAATGTAAGGAACCTCTTTTTAAAGCTAGTTCCGAAGGTTCATTCAAAGTTATTTTGTTGATTTTTTGCCTGTAATCATTTTTTTTCAGAAAGTCCAAATAGGATAGTGATGCCATTGCCTGCCCACAACCCCAATCATAAATTTCAATTTCAGAAGAGAATAAAGAATCAGGTAGCATATTAAAGGCTGTATCAAGCTTTGCATAATGCATATTTCCATAGCTATTCATATATGCAAAAAGTTGCTTTTCGCTTGTCAATATTTCAACACCTCTACCTAATGAATAAAAAATATCATTATCACCAATGTGATTATAATTTTCAACAGATATATTTCTTATATAGTGAAAATCTGCTGGTACGGTTTTTAATGTCTTGCTATACTCAGTTTCAGACTCGATTAAATATTTCTCTTCCGAAAAAATGAGTTCAACTTTTTTACGATTAAGGTATAAATCTAATTTAAGATTAATTTCATCGTAAGCGGAATTGAAATCTCTAACATCTATTAGAAGAATTTCATCAATTAGAGCATTTCCAAGAAAGAAAAAATCACATTTAATTTTTTTGATATTATTTCTAAAAGCTAATACACCTTCGCAGTTAAATTGACCATAATTATAAACAACTTGAGCATAAAAATCAACAAATGTTGAAACTACTTTATCATAATTATCTTCTTCGTATTCAGTTGCATATTGTAATTTATTTAAGACCTCTTCAAACACTTTTTCATAATCAGAGAACTCTTTTATCCCTATTGAAAATAATGCTGTTGCTTTATGTCTACTATTAATATTTGAATTAGAAGAAACTAATAATTTATAAAGGCGTTTAAAATAAGAAAGAAACCCAAACCGTTCACAAACATCTAGTAAAACAGTAATGAAGGTAAGGTTTTCTGTTACGCTTAAATCTATTTTTTTTAGTACTTTATAATTTGAAAATATATAATTATCGATTCTTTCAATTTCTTCTTTTAGTTCACTATACCCTTGAGAAAGGAAAAAGTCATAGACAGAATTTATATTCTCTTGCAAAAACGAAGTTAAGATGCTTGTATTTGTTGAAACTTTATTTAGCTTTTCAATTAAATCCATATCTAAACTAATGTTAAGAGTTAGATTCTTTTTCAATAATCAGTTTCACTAACCGTTCTTTATCTACAGGATTATTTGCAAACCTAGAAGTTGCTTTAATTCCTGTCTTTTTTGCTTCGTTCCTAAGCTTAGTGATACCCATAACTGAAAGTTCTTTTTCACGTAATCCTATTTGAGAATGTTCAGATTCATTGGGCGTCTTTTTGTTCTCTGATAAATTAACTGGAAAATTCATTTCTCCTTGGAAGGAACTATCGTCAATATTATTTTTTTCTTCTCCTTCTCCTCTAGAACCTCTATCCACATGTAAATCAAAAGTTTCTGATGTAGAATCTTCAATTTGTTCTTTAGTGTTATCAACAAATGTTTTGGGTGAACTAGAATTTAATTCACCTAAAAGATTATCATTTGTTATTAATAGTTCATCATAATTATTTTGAATTTTCTTAATACTTTTTTTAAGTTCAATGTTCTCTAATAGAATATTTTCCTTGTCTAATTTTATATCGTTATCAATATCAGCTTTAACTTTTTTGTAGGTGTCTTTAACTATAGCTTCTATATTGGTTTTAAGATTTCTTTCAAAATATAAACTTGCTTCCTTAGTTTTCTCTGTTTTTAGAAAATCGGGTAACCAACCATTGACTATTTTTGTGATACTTTCAAAAAGATTATTTGGTGAAACACTTTGATATAATTCTTGCAAATATTCCAAAGAACCAATTTGAACTTTTTTTTTGTAAATGATAGTTTTATCTAAAATCGTATAAGTTTGATACTCTTTTATTTTAACTCTTTCATTTGATTTAGGACACCAACTATCTATATAAAAGAATGAATAATTGTCTGTTTTATTATTAAAAACATATTGATAGATACTTTCAATTGTGTAATAATCTAACTGACTATTAAGTTTAAATTTAACATCTACTTCAAATTTTGAAGTTTTGTATTTATTTCTAAATGCTTTATATCCTGAGTTAATACCAAACATAAGGGATATTCCTTCTTTTCGAGGCTCCGAAAATTTGTTATTAATTAAATCTGTTATAAAATCATCTATTTTTTTTCTACCACTACTCCCGTATGTTGCGAGAATGGCTATTAAATATGTTTTTGATTTAAATTTAATTCCATCTAAATCAATAATTCCTAATCTTTTTTTTAGATTTATATCTTCTTCTTTGGCAAAACCTTCAACAGTTTTATAATCTACATTAGAATATATAGATGAACGGAGAGATTCATATTTATTATTGTCAAGAATTAACCATTCATAAGGATTATCAAAATTTAAAGTAGTAACATAAAGTTGTTCTTTAACAAGTTTATTGAGAAGAGAGAATGTTTGGAAATAATTTTTTGAATAATTCATCCAAGATTCGCCTCCTAATCGCATAAAAGCAAAGCCACCTAATAGTTTGTCATATAAATCAATTTTAGACTGCCAATCTTTTTTTTCACTAATATTTTTTACTGCAAGAATCTCATCTGTCTTACTATATTCATTAGTTAAATCAACATCTACAATTTCATCTGGAATAAAAGCTGCTCCGTCATTAATATTGGCGACTGTTTTTACTTTTTGTTTTTCATCTTTAAAGAAAATACGTTTAACTCTACTAATAGGTAAAACTAAATCCAATAAAAAAAAATTAGTTGTTTTTTCTTTAATAGATTTTGATTCTTTTTGAGTTAAAACTATCTCTAAAGAACAATTTGTCTCATCTGTAAATTTTGTTCTACAAAAAAGTAGTGAATTGTCAAATCTATTCTGAATATCTTCATTTCTGTTTGAAATATATCTTGTTGGACAAATACAGCCTTTAGTAAAGTAATGTCCAAGATTAAAAGAAGCTATAGGTAAATATATTTTTTCCATTTTTATTCCGTTTCGTACGTGTTAGTATTAACGTCTAAATCAAATTTATTAATTAAAAATAAATTTATTTTAGAACGTGTAAGTGCAACATAGTAATCGTTCATCCCAATATTATGAGTTTTAGCTATAAACCACTTGTAGCTGTCAAAGTTAGGTATAATTACAGTATCAAACTCTACCCCTTTAGCAGATTTAAATGTTGTAATATGTACGTTCTCAAAAGATTCAAATTCGGACATTTCACCTTCATATTTGGAGCAATTAATTCTTGATTCAAGCTCATTATAAAGCTTAGTCACTTGATTTTTCCCTGGAACTAGTATCCCTATATTATGTGTGTCAGATGCATATGCTTTTACTATTTCTTCAATATTAGCAATAATTTCATCTTCATCCCAACCAACAGTTTGAACGATTGGTTTTATTCCTGTTACTTCAGCGTTATTTATAGTGCGTTGCGGAATAAATACACTTGGAAACACTGCCTTTGTAAATAATAATATTTCCTGTGAATTTCTAAAATTAACATCAAGAGTATATTCTTCATTATTTGGGAATAGCTGTTTTAGTTGTTGAACAGAACAGCTCTTTTCAGCATACAAACTTTGTGCTTCATCTGCTCCATAGGTGCATTGGTCAGAGTGTCTTTTTATGATATTGTATCTGTCAATTTCAACATCTTGGGCTTCATCAATAATTATTTCATCATAATGAGATTTGTTTTTGCCATATGTCCATCTGTAAGTCCTATCAATATTTCTAGATGCATTGATGTTTCTAGAGCTGGCAGATTGTCTCAAGTAATGTTCTAAAGTTTTTGTGTAAGTTAATAATAGACTTCTAGCAGTTCCATTTGTGTAGTTGAATATATGGCGCCAAAGATTTACAACAGTTTTACCTGTGCCTGGCCCTCCTGAAAGGGCAATTGGTTCTGTTTCGTCTACTGCTAATTGTTGGTCTCTTGTCAATTCTGTTGATGCTGGTAAATTAAAATAATAAGCCATAATTTCATAGTTTTTTTATAATCCTGTTATTGTATCTAGTGATTTATTTTCAATATGTGTTTGGTAATTTTTCCTTGCTATTTCTTTAGATGTATTTGCATAGCAGTAAACACATTCGTGAGGACACGTATTGTATTGCCCAATGTCTTTACTCATTATGCATCCACATAATTCTCTTTGTCCTTTATCTTTTATTACCTTGGTTTTTTTGATATTGCTTGAGTCATCAAATAGGGTAGGTTCTTCAATTTTAACACCTAGAAAATCCATTAATTGTTTGTCTTTGCCATAAAGTTCAATCATCAAGTCATCATCAATACATTTGTTGTGAGTGATTCCATATTGTTCTAAAGGAATTTTTTCTGCACAAGTTGCAATTTCAAGATTCCAGTTTTTGTTTAATTCCTGAAGTCCTTTTGCAAATTGATGCATCGTTTCCTCCGTAAACTCAACGTAATTAATTCTCTCTTTTTTAAGATTGTTTTCAACTTTTCTGTAGATTGAAATATCTGCAAAACTGAAAACTAATTTTCTTGTATGGTTCTTCAGCTGGTCTCCAATATTTTTAACTCTTCTTAAAAGTTCTTTTACGTCAATTGTATCAGTTAAAATCATTGGGTCAAATCTCCAAATCACTCTTTCTTTTCCTATTTTTTCTGAAAGTTCAATAAACGATTTTATCCTAGTATCAACACTTGGCACTTTTCCTTCGTATCCTTCTTTATCATAATCATTCAGTGTGTATTGAAAATAAAACTGCTTAACATTTTTATTTAGAAAATCGAGGTGCTTCATCATTGGCTTTGGGTTTTTGGTCCAAAACACAACTATTCTAGTGTTTTTAAATGAAACATAAGAGAAAACACCATTAAAAGGGTTTTTCCATTTTACATAGCCTTTTTGCCATCGTTCCACAAACCAATCTGCATAAAAAGTAGGAATATCTGTAGAACGACTTGCAGATACAATTACTGGAGCTTGAGCACTTACTTGCTCTCCTAAATCATTCTTTATTTCAACCTTTTTCCAAATCATTTTATAACTCTAAATGTTAAATTTATACGTTCCTCTACTTTCATTTTTGTTTTTGGCACCTGATGCTTCCAAAAATGTTGCAATTCACCTTTCATAATTAACAAACTTCCGTGCTTTAAATTTAGCTCAATTTTTTCATCTGTATGCATATGTTTTAATTGAAATTTCCGTTCAGCTCCAAAATTTACAGAAGCAATCACTGGATTTTTACCAAGCTCTTTTTCTGCATCAGTATGCCAAGAAATTGAATCATTTCCATTTCTATATCTATTCAACAATACAGAATTAAATTTCACTTGAGCTTTATGGTCAATTTTATCTTTAATCTCAATTAGCTCTTTTGTCCAAGGATGAGGTTGTAATGTTATGCCTGAAAAACTATAAGGCTTATCATTTTCACCATACCAAGCAGTTAGCCTTGGAAATGGAATTTGTTTTCCGTACATATTCATTGACTCCTGTTTCCATTCAATGGTATTTGTAAATTGTTGAAGGTAATAATTGGCCATAATCCTTCCATAAAAATTCGGGATATAGATGTACTCACCATTATTTATTTTAATGGTTTTATTATAATCTGGAGCTGGGGCAAACATATCTAGTTGTTCCATTATTCTAACTTAGTTTTTTATCCTTTATACCAATTTTCTTCTTCAATGTTCAAAATATAAGTTTTAATTCTATTGTCAGAATCAAAATTAATTAAATTAAGGTGTTCTCTAAAACGAATAGATTTCTCTAAATCATTTGAGAAATTCCAACCCGCTAATATTAATGGTTTTGGAATAGCGTGAACTTTTAAATCTTCACACATTAATTCATACAACTCATTCCAAATCATTGGTTGGGGACAAATTCTGTTATTTGTTAAAATATCTTCCATTATCTTATCTCACTTGTATCTATCTAATCAAACTTTTTCACCTTGTCTTTGGCTTTTTTATCGATTAAACCAGCATTTTTTAAAAAGTAATATTTGCATATTCACCTTTTTTATTTATAGCGCAAATATTTTCAGGTTTTATACCATTACTTTTACATCTTCGCACATATCCACTTATGTCATCAGTAGCATAAAACAAGTTTGTAGTTTCAATATACACTAGGTATTTTCCATTTTTATTATGCTCAGCCTGAAAACTAGGATGAACAAGTAGTGAGCTAAATCCTTCCTCTTTTGTTCTTTTTAACAGTCTCTCGAAACACTGTTTATGCTCTTTTAAATTTGGACACAAAACATCCAGACTTATTGTAAATTTAGATTTTTTATACATTTTACATATTATTTAAAGTTGTTTTTACCTTATCTCTTTAGTATCTATCCAATCAAATGCTCTTACTTTCTTTTTAGCAGTCTTATCATTTAATCCAGCGACTTTTTTAATAGCTTCTCCAAACTTGTTATAGTTTACCAATACACCATCATCTAGGTCTATAGCAATACGTTCTGTAGCTAGTGGATACAACACATCTCGTTCATATTCTAGTAGCTCATTAACAACTAATTTAAGCTTGTCTTTTTCTTTAGATGCTTTTGTTTGCTCCGCTGAGGTTCCAGATTCTATTAAATGGTCCAAATTATCTATATGTGTATTTAGTTTTTCTCTGTATTCTTTTAAATAGCCATTTAATATTTGGTTTAAGGTGTCTTGTGTATAACGGTGCATATATATAAGCACATTAAACGAACCTTTTGGTGATGAGAACATCCAATAAATTGGGCGCTTTTTGTAACGCTTTATATGGTCTGCATAAAAGTCTTTTACAAAGTATTTGCGGATGTCTTTACCCAAACATTCTTCTACATAAGCTACGTTTTTCTCAAAGTTGGCTTTGCCAAAACTGATTTTTAAAAATTCATTAAACCTGTTTACAATATCATCTTCAAACCATTCATCATCCAGTATTGGAATAATATTGTCATCATCTGGGAGGAAGGATACTTCAGTTTCACTAATTCCCACTTTCTCAAGGTAATCTTCTAAGGTTTCACCTTGGTTTGCCAATATTAAACCATCTTTGTCTAAACTATAACGCCCAAACATACAACCTACCGCATAGCTCATAAACTGTGCAAATACTTCTTTTACTTGAAAAACTAATTGGCCATTTATAATTTTAGTTTCTTCTTTAAGTATAGTAATATCTTTTAACGGTACCTCTGGTTTAACTTCACCCTGTAAGCCATAAATCCCTATAAATTGTCTATTGAGTTCTTCTTCATTTTTATGCAATTGTGAAAATTTATTTTTCCAATAGTGCTGATATAAATCATAGGTTTCTTCTAGGTCTTGACCTTTGATGCGGATAAGTTCGTTCTGTTTTAATAATACACTAAGTTCTTTAGAATTGTACTCATCCTTAGCAATAGATATACAATCTATAACCAAATTAGTTGCTCCAAAATCATCAATTTTTCCAGGTAATTTTGCAATTGTTCCAGGTTGACAATTTAATGTAGGACTAATTACTGGTAATAAATATTCAATAATATTAGAATTTAATAGGCCTAATACTGGTAAATAATCCTTTTCGTTTTTAACAAATAGTGAGCTACCAGCATTATCAAATAACGAGTTCTCAAGTGTTCTAAAGCTCGTTTGAGAAGAAGTTAAGGCAGACCAAGTTATCCCTTTCTTAAAAATATAATCCATATTATAATTGTGTGACCTTACTTTTCCTTGAGAATTAGTAAAACTCCTAATATCTTCCCCTTTATTTTTCCAATTAACAGTATATTCCTGATTCCCATACCACTTCCTAAAATCTCCTCCCTTGGCATAATTAAACCATTTTGCTTTATAGTCTTTCTCATTGAAACCAATTTTTTCTTTTGAAACCTCCCAATTAAACCTAAGGAATAGATTATTGTCGGCTGTTGCCATTCCAAGTCTCGGTTCAGAAATATCTCCAATTAAATTATTGCTAAAAGTTGATATTGTGTTTTCATTTAACCAGTAACCCATTGGGCTTCCAGGTATCCTTAAGAAATCTATCTGGTTTTGAATGTATTGTGTTTTTTTCCCATCAACATTTATGTCATTTTCATCTAAAAAAGCCTTTTTTAATCTTATAGGCTGTTCAGACAATGTACCTAAATAACCTAAATCAAAAAAAGTAGATTTTCCTTTTTGGACAGAATTTCTAACCACGAAAGTACATAATGGTACTATTGCTGACTCAAAGAAACTGGTGTAAGAAGGTTTTATTAGGCTAGATAGATACTTTTTATTTAGTAAATATCTTCTTAAGTTTTCATATGATTTAATAAACATCCATACAAATGGAGTTACAAAACCAGTGAAGCCATCTTCATCACATAATTCTATACAACGTATAATAAAGGCAGCAAAAAGGTCGGATTTTGTTTCTGGATAGTTAGCTTCTACATATTGTTTTAAACCACCCTCCATTCTAGAAGAACTAATGTATGGTGGATTGGTTACTACCACATCATAGCGTTGTCCTAATAAATCATATAGTTTTTTGACTTCTGCTTGTCGCTCTCCAAAAAGTGAATTTCCATCAACTTTATATGCTTTTGCTTCTTCTGTTTCAATAGTTATTAAAGAACCTAAAGCTGTGGCATTTTTAAAATTGTTATCAAATTCAAAATCCTGATAGAAAGAAATGTTAGGTTGTATATTTTTCTTTTCTACGACACGAAGGAAACGCCTATGTTTTTGTTGTCCCTTCATTAATAACACAAAGGAAGCCAATTGAGCAGCACGTTGGTCAATATCTACTCCATACAAGTTTTTTGTGATAATGAGTTCTGAAATTTCTGTTGGGTTATAGCCTTGTTCTTCATACATTTTATAAAACACATCAAAAGCATAAGACAAGATATGACCAGACCCAACACAAGGCTCAAAGAACTTGATATCTTCAATACTTTTAGTCTCTCTTGTTGAAAGTTGCTCTTTATATGCTGGTTTTATATAAAACTCTAGAGTATCAGTAACTTTTGTAGTTGGATTAATTTCAGACCATAGTTGTCCCAATGTATTATCCACCATATATTGCACAATCCACTTAGGCGTGAACAATTGAGATGCTGGTGCTAATTCATTCTTTTTATATACTTTTTTAGAACTAATCAAATCTTCATTTAATTCAGAAATATAAAATTGATACAACCAACCAATAATTTCTACCTCTTTGCAATCTTCATCTGTCATTCCTTCTCGAATAACTTGTACAATGGAGAATTCAGAAATTAAATCATCTGGTAATAATAACTCAGTGTAATCGCTTAACTTTTCAAATAAGAACGGAAAAACTTGGTTTAAATGGTTACAAGCTCCAATCAACAACTCCTTATAAGCTTCGTTTTGTGAGTTGCTACTTGGTATTTTACCATCCAACACATCGTAAATATGTCGTTGGTTTACGGGTAATTCATCAGGAATATTTCCTTGTTTGGCTTCATCTAAAATTTCTGGTAATGTATATCCAGCTTTTGGAGTCACCACTCTAATACCAATAGGTTGATAATCGTTGGCATCCATAAATCGTAATGCCATAAAACGGTTAAACCACGTATAGGCAACGGTTTCAATTACCTGTTCTTTATTAGAAGCATTAATAGCTTCTTGTAATTTTTTTATTTGTGATGCTTTTTCACGTAACTCAGCAGAATCTGAAGTTAAAACCAATTCTAATTTAGCTCCAATTTGTGATATTAATTTTTTACGAGCTTCTTGAGCGAATTTTTTTAGGGTGTTTGTGTTCATAGTATTAATTTCTGTATTCAGTTTTTGCTCGTGATACTAAATCCTTAATTATTTCCATATTTTCAGGAACGTCTTTCTTATTTAACTTTAGTCTGTATAATCTCCATTTTTTATCAAAGGAAAGAGTATCCATATCTGAATTTTCTAATATTTCATCAACCTCCTCATTCTTTTCCATTTTAATACGTGCAATTACACCTGACTTTCTAGGTATAAAAGAGATGAAATTATTTGCAATATTATTGTTCTCAAGACCTATGTAATGCTTATTGTATTTCAAATTATAATCATTAGTTAATTCTCCTAAACCTTTATATATTTCATCAGTTAATTTAAGTGAATTTTTTGTAGCTTTTTTTTCCCAATAATCTCTGTCAGTAGGTTCTGAATTGATATCCTCTTCCAATAATTCAAATTTTGTCTCATCTAATACTTTGGTAAAGAAAAGTGAAATATTATCTTCAATTTTTATCGCTTTTACCTGAATTGCAATTAAGGGTATGAACCCATTGAATAGAGAAATAACGTTTAAAAATCTACTTGTAATATCTTCAGCAATTATTACAGCACAATGACTATACTGAGGGTTTTTCTTTCTTTCCAAATCCCAATATTCAATAGTCCTTATAATGTGTGACTCATCCGTTTTTCCCAATTGAATTTCAACCTCATATCTTTTATTATCTTCGGGGTCATATAAAATGGTATCTAAGCGACCACCTCCAATTTGGATTTTTTCAGTATCCCTGAATTCCAACTCCCCTAGACCAACTATAGTTGGGTCCTCTTCTATTCTTGCTTGAAGCCATTTTTCATTAAATTCTTTACTGTTTTTAAGACTAATAATTTCTGGTTTTATATAATTCATAACAATTATTATATTTACAATGTAATTTTTAAATTTTGATGAATGCGTTCTAAATAGGCTTCTTTTAAAGCTTCTATATATGCATTCACATCTTCTTCATTGGTTAATTCGTGCTTAACAAATTCAACCCGAATATTACTTTTTTTAATATATTTGGCTTGAGGTTCTTCTACTTTTCCACTCTCAGGTTTTGGAGCTAACCATTTGGACATTAAATTCATTTGGTCACTATATAAGTTGTTCTTAATAGTACTAGTTGTAACTCTAATGTTTCCAATAAAGCGTTCTTCAGTAACTTTCTTTTTTAAATCGAGTATCGTTTTTTGAATTTCCCTTTGTTGCCCATTGTCAATTTTGCTGTATTCATCAGAATCTAGAATTGCCTTCTCAATGTCATTAATTTTGGTATTGAATACCTCCTTTTCAGCATCAATAGCATCCAATACTTTTTTAGTCAGGCTATCTTTTGATGCTTTTGCCAGTTGAATGCCATTTCCTTTGTATGGAGAATCACTTTCAAGAATGGTCTCTAAGGTTTTAACCTCATCACCTTCAATAAAATTTAGATTGGCATTATTACTATTTAATAATTTTTTGATTTCATCGTAAATTTTTACTTGGTCACCATTCATAAACCGTTTAATCGGGTCCAATAAGTCCTCTTTGGTATCTAATAAATTATCCTCAAAATCGGCAAGATTGGTAATAAAATAACTGTATTCTTTTTTAGATAGCATATCCAATTTTTCACTGAAATCTTCTAAGGTTTTCAGGAAGTGGTATTCATTTTTACGAGCCAGTAGTTGATTCACAACAACAACCATTTCTTTTATTTCATTTTTAAAAGCGTTGGCCACATCTTTAGGTTCTTTTAATGGACACGATTCGTCAAAAGCATCTTTATAGACTTGTTTTAATTTTTTTACAGCATTTAAATCAAAACTTGCTTGTGGCTCTAATAATGTTGTTCCGTGTTTCGAACTATTCAACAATGCATTCAATACATCTTGGTCCTCTAAACTATTTGAACCTTGCATAATTTCAACTTTCCCTCGCTTGTACAACCTTGCTGTAATAGTCCAGATAGCATTTGGATACCAACCATATGGTTTACGTGAAAAGTGCATTTTAAGGTCGTTTAATGACGTTCTATCCGCTTGTTTCTTTCGTCTATTGATGATATTTAAAACCTCTGATTCTGCTTCTGAGATGGTAGCATCATCAGCTCCAAATAAATCATCTTGTCTTGAAACTACAGTTGCTTTTATAGTATCTTCACTATACTGTGTAGTACCCAACATTCTAAGGCTCGAATACACTGTTTTTATCAGGTCTTGAAATGCATTTACTACACGAGTTTTACCATCGGCAGTTTGCCCCAATTCGTGCTTAGAACCATTCATATACACGGTAGACTTTGCTAACGAGTTATTGGCAATAAGCATTAAATTTCTGCGTCTTTCTGCATTTAGTTGAGCTTTGTCCTGAAGTATTCGTTTACGCTCCGTTGGATTGGATGTAGATTGATTTTGTTTTACGTATTTATGAGTTCGTAAATACATTTTGACATCTTTCATAAATACAGCATCAGAGCTTAACACCATTTTCATACTGGTGCTTCCCATTGTTTGTGATTGTATAAAAACTACGTTCTCATAATCACTATAATTTTCTGTAATGATTTCGATTTCTAACTCCTTTTCTCTCCCAAACATAGAACCATCAATCTTGGTCGTAAAATCGTAATCTTGCTTGTTATCCAAGTATTTTATTTTGTTATCACGTATGATTTCATCAAATAAAATTTCTTTTAATAATTGGGTAACAGCTGGGTCATCAATCTCTGTCTCTTTAATTTCTTCTTCAATATCTCTTTCATCATCCGTTAAAAACTCATACAAATCACCATTTCGTTGTACATAATTTTGGTTTTCAAGGATATTAAGCGCTTCATCAATGTTTTGTTTGTGTTTGTTTAGGTCAATATTGATATCATCAATCATTAACACTGATATATTTCTTTTGGTAGTTTTAAAGTTACCAAAGTACTTCACTAAGAATAGTGCTTTTAATACCTGTTTAGCAAAATTGTTATCCAGATTTCGTTCCGCTAAAATCACAGAACTTTGGATTTCACCACGTAATTCGTTACGAATGCCTTCAAACATTAAGTCGAAACTTACCAAGGCTTTGTCATCTCTATTTTCGATTTTTTGAATCACTTGTTGAAACACACCCAACATAGAACGTTCTCCCACGGAAGCGTGTTTTCCTTGGAATGCATTATGTGTTGACAATGCTCTTCTACATTGTTGAAATAAATCAAACTGATATGGAACCAATGGAAATTTATTTCCAAAATCAGCTCCGCCTGAATATCCTTTAAATTGAACACCAGCTTCAGAAAAGGATAATAATGATTCTAAATGGGCACTTTCTTTTTTATAAGAAGCAACTAGTTGTTTTTGAGCATCACTATTTTTCTTTAATAAACGTTTTTCTATTACTTCATCCACATTTGCAGAAGTAAGCGGAACTTTTATTTTAAAACGAGCTTGAATACGTGAAAAGTCATTCTGTTGTTGCTTATTCATATCTCCAACAACCTTTTCCATATCTTCTTGAGACGTAACCAATATCCAAGATTTTCCGTGTGTTCTTGTCGCTAAGGTTTCAGCGATGGTTTGTAAATTTAGCATCAGTTTGGTGTTGTCACTAATATACTGACCAACCTCATCCACAAAGAAATTCAGTCTAAAATCAGAAGATTTCGTTTTAAGATAGTTATGAACCCTCTCAGCAAAATCTTCAATAGATTGTTTTTGTTTATCTTCTAAATCATCTAAAATATCTTCATATTTGGATGCATCGGTATTATTTAATTCTCCCAATACTTCAGCAATATCATCCGTGACCATAGGGTCGAAATAGTCTATTCTAGCTTCTTCCCAAGATTTTTCGTGCTTGGTATTAAAGTTCGTTTTGAACGTATCGTACTGACCTTGTTTATCCAACCACATTTCGAATTCCGCTACGTGAGGTTGAAAACCATAATAGCCTAAATGGTCAAAAAACACTTTATAAAATACAGATAAAATGGCATTCTCATCTGATTTACTTGTAATCTGAGCTTGCTGGTCAATGTTGAATAAAATAGATTCTGAAGGTATTTTGGAGGCTCTAAGAACATCAGCTTTTAGCATCTCATCATTCTCAATCTTTTCTGCGAATAGCTCCCCACTTTTATAACCATCATACGCTTCCTTATTTTCTAATACATATGATAAAATCTTTAACAAGTGAGATTTACCACTTCCGAAAAAACCTGAAATCCAAACACCATTGGCTCCAGCGTAGTCAATGTATTCAGAGAATAGGTCTCTTATTTTTTTTCCAATTTCGTTGGTAATTACATATTCAACTACCTCATCAGAGATATGCTCACGGTCATCCGCTTTAATAACCGTTTCAATGTTTCTGTTAATGTCTTTTTCAAAAAACTTCTTTATCATAATAATTTATTTTGCTTCAATTTTATCAATATTAAATGCTCGGTAATAATTGTCATCTTTTAACAACCCAAAAAGGTTTAAAGAATGCCCATCATAATCCCCAGGGAAAAACATCACCGTTGGAGCCTCTTTTGCAATATTTTGGAGATTGTTCAATACATTGTGGGACCTTATGAATGGGTACACCAAACCAACACCAGTCAGGAAATAAATCTTGACATCACTCTCTAATATCTTCTTTTCAATCCTAGGCATCAGTACTTGATGTATATTTAACGAGGACTGTAGCGCTCTTAAAAACTTATCTTTAGATTTTCTATTTTCCACTCTAAACATCCGCTCCACACCGCCTTTTTCTTCTAGTATTTCACAGACTAAATCATATAAGTTGATTTCTAAAATAGGCACACCAGCGGTGTCTAATTTCTTTTTCAACAGTTGAATTGACTCAGCTATTTTCAGCTCTTGTTCTGCTTTATATGGCGATATAAAAAAAGGTATTTCACCACCCAATCCATCTTTTCTCAAAAATCGACTAGATGATAGTTTCTTATATAAATCATCAAACTTTTTTACAATTTCTACCATATTAATTTATATTTTCTATATCCATATCACTCATAAAAAAGACTTTTAACCATTGCTCATTATCGGATGCTATTGTATTGATAACGTTAGCGTCTAAAAGTTGAGGTTGAATCATTTTTGTCTTAGTATTATCTATAATCCCAGCTTCCTCCAATATTTTAAAGGTGACTTGTCGAATTGCACTCTGTGTTCTATCTGTTAAATTCTCCATTTCTGGATGCAACTCAGATTTTCGTCTGTAAAATGAAATATAATCTCCTTCGGTAATTTGATAATCAAACACCAACAATTTTTCACGTAGAACTTCCACCACAAAATCTCTGATAAATGTGTGTACTTTGCAAACGGAAAGGAAGGCTATTTGCTTTTGAGATATGAAATCTCCAGCGATGAGAAGATGTAGTTCTTTATCGGTTAACTTTTTTAACCTCTTTTTTATTTCCACCAATCTACGTTGTCCTGTGTTTCTGTTTCCGTCACCAAAATCAACCATCTCAACTGGGAGTCCTTCATTCATTGCTTCAGCAACTTTGGTCATTTCGTTTACTCTTAAAGAAAATCCAGTAAACGAGAAGTTATATTTGTTTGTTTTCGCCATTAATTTACTAAATCGTTTAGATGAACATTCAGTACTTCGCTCAACTTCATTAAGTTTTTCTTTGATGGGTGGCTTTTACCTTTTACCCAGTTGCTCATAGTTACGGTACTAACCCCAATTCGCTGGGCCAACCAATTTTGTTTAACACCTTTAGATTTTAGTAATTCTTTTAACAGCATCTATTTAATAAAAATTAAAGTTTCTCTTCATCAAATTTAGTAAATAATGAATGAAGATTGATTCTAAATAATTAAATATTTTTAGCTATTTGAAATTTAAAAAAGGGGGAGTGTTTTGATATAATTATATATACTAGATATCATATAATACATGCTCAAAAATATTGGTGAATTCCCCTAAATATTTCGGCCTTATTGAACCTCTTTCGAAATCTATATAGAGAAACTTAAACAAATCTTTTTTACTTCGTCTGTTGAAATGCTTTACAAGAGCTCTGATAGTTGGGGTGTGATTTCCTTTTAAATCGAGAATTCTTCTACCATACATTATCATTGTAGATTCGGTTTTGAATTTATCAGCATGTTGAAATCCAACCTCTCGCAATGCATTTTTAATTTCCCTATTTAATGATGGTTGTGTTAGGGTATTCATTTTATTGGTAATAAAACAACTATCGTTAAGGCTTGGAGCCTCATTTTTTAATATAAGTTTGTTATCAATAGTGATAAGGCCATGAATCTTAGGGTCAGGAAGTTCTTTTAAAATTGTTAGCTGATAATTGTCGATATCAATCTCAGAATCAAAATTAAGAAACAAACATTTGAATTGTAGTAGAATTTTCTTTTTGGTATTATGGTCTAATTTAATTTGATGTCTGCTTATCTTAATTGAATCCTTTAGAGTATAACAATCCAAAATGCCGTTTTTCCCAGCAACGAAAAAATCAGACCAGATTAGCTTTAGTAGTGATGATGGTCTAATTCCGTTAGTTAAGCTAATCATTAGCAAGACTAAGACACTTTTAACTTTAACATCAAAATAGCCTAACCTTAAGATATTTAAAAAATCATAAAATACTTGAAAATGTTGAAATGGATAATACTCATTCGACCCTTTTTTTAATTTTAAAAAATGCTTATTCTCATTTAAAAAACTTTTGGGCTCCCCTAAACTAAATCTATTGTTAACCCCTTCGGCTAATGATATGTTAGATAATTTGTATTTGAAATCATTGCGAGATTTAAAACCCAAAAAGGTGAAAAGTTGTTGACTCGTTTTAATATTATACAGCCCTTTTAGAAAATTCGCTATTTTATTCGAATATCCACAAGTTTCTATTACCCTTCTTCCAAATATAATTTGGGTAAGATGGTCATTCAGAATTTCTAGCCGTTTATCTTGAATTGATTCTTTTGTTTTACACAAACAAACTGTATAATTCAGCTTAGTAAGCCATTTTTTTCTCGTTTGATACTTCCAAAAACCATCATCTATAATAAGTCTTTTAAATCTAGGCTGATTCCTGTATGTGTAGAATGTTAGAATTTGCTTTCGCACCTTATTACTAATTGAGAAGTCGTAACCTCTCTCTAAATTTATTCTATCTAAACATTTAGTCCTCCCTTTTTCATCATATTCGAGTATATCTCCCCATTTCAAACTAGTTAAACCTTTTAGCGGTAAACCTGTTGTCAACGCAACCAAAACAATTGTATTAAATGAATATTTAGTAAATTTTTTTTCATAATCAAATGGAGTCAGTAAATCAACTATGATATGACTGTAATCAATGTTGTCAATCAATGTAAGCTTGTTTTTACTCATATTTAGGTAAATGATATTTTTATTTCGTCTAAAATACGATTTAATAAACTAATATACAAAGACTTAATAATAAGCGTGAATTTACTCACTTTGTGAATTGCTCTTTTTTTAGCCAATAGTATCTCGTATATTTGCATAGAATTTAGCTTGCAAGTGGTTCAAATACAGATTGTTAAACGGACTAAAAATAGATAGTCCAATTAAAACTAAATATTATGAAAAAATACATCGTAAGAGTAAACATTTTAAAATCAGACAAAAAGGGAACTGTTAATTCAGAGAATTTTGAATACACCTACCAAGAACCAAATCTATTTGAAGCACGCAACAAGGCAATATCAAAGGTTAAAGAACTGGAAGAGCTCTTTAATTATGGAATGCCAGAAGGAAGTGAGTTTAGTTCTCCACTGGAGGCTCAATTTAAAGGGTTCAAGGACTTCAATGCATATTCAATAGAGTTAACCTTCATGTTCGATGAGGATTGGGAGTATCAAATTTATGGAGAAGAAGAACTAACCATAGAATCATTAGAAATTGAAGCCAATCACTATGTAGGCCAAGAGGACATGGAATATGTTGAAGTTGAAGATTTGAACGGTCAGATGGTCGTAGTTCTTGAATCGGATTTAGAATTCTTTCTAAATTAAAAGATTGAATCATTGCTATGAGAGATTCAATAAAAAGCTAAGTCAAACCCTCAATATCGGAGGTAAATAAGCAACTGTTATCGATTAATTAAAAATTCAGGAAAATCGTGAAGAGGGATAACTATATCTATAGGTAAGATTATTAACCGAGTGGTATTAAAATATCTACCACTCACAAAACTTAAAAGATTATGAGTAAAACTAAAATTGAATGGACGGAAACAACATGGAACCCAACAACTGGATGTACTGAATGTTCAGCGGGATGCGCAAACTGTTATGCAAAAATAATGTCCAAAAGGCTTCAAGCTATGGGGCAACTAAAGTACAAAGACAACTTTGAAGTAAGAGTTCATCCAAGTGAATTAACACGACCATACCAATGGAAAAAACCTAGAGTGGTGTTTGTTAATTCTATGAGCGACCTCTTCCATAAGGATGTTCCGCTAGAGTTTATCAAACAAGTATTTAAAGTTATGAATGAAAACCCTCAACACACTTTTCAAGTGTTAACCAAAAGAGCCGAAAGGCTCCATGAATTGCATGAAGAGCTTGAATGGACCTCAAATATATGGATGGGAGTTAGTGTTGAAAATCAGAAGGTGATGGATAGAATTGATTTCTTGAGAAATACCAATGCTAAAACCAAATTTCTTTCACTTGAACCTCTGCTGGGACCATTGCCCAATATGAACCTATCAGGAATAGATTGGGCAATTGTAGGCGGAGAATCTGGACCCAAATCAAGACCGATTGAAAAATTTTGGGTTGAAGATATCCAAAAGCAATGTGAAGAGCAGAAAACTGATTTTTTCTTCAAGCAATGGGGCGGCAAAAACAAAAAGAAAGCTGGACGATTATTGAATGGTAGAACCTATGACGAAATGCCACCGATTTTCAATCAATCGGCATAAATAAAATAATACTAATCGAGTGGGAGGCTCAAAAAATGGTTTTCCACTCACAAACTTTAAAATTATGAGAGAAACCAAAAAACTTGTATTTGAATTACAAAAAACTCAATTACCAAATTACCAACATATTAAAAATTCTGGAGTAGCCTGAGGGTGAAAAACTTGCTGTAAAATAAAATTATTAACAAATTAAATATAGAAATCATGAAAAAAAATGAAAGTAAAAAGTTGAGTCAAAATGATTCAAAACACAAAGAAACAAGTAAATATATTGTGAGAGGGTACTTCTACCACTTTACAAAAAACGATGAACTAGATGAAATAATATTTGAACAGGTTTTTGAAAGTAAGAACATTTTTGATGCTCGTACAAGCGCTATTAAAAGAACTATGGAACTTATTCCTGAATTCAATGGTGAGGAAGTTCCACCAGAATGGGGATTTGATAGAGTAAAACATGATTGTATTTTCAAAATAAATATTGAAATAATTTTCCTCCAAGATAATGGGAATGAAATTCCAATTTATTGTCACCCATATACTCTTGTTGAAGGATTATCCAGAGAAACTGATTATTTCGTAGAAAATTATGATGATATTTTCTGCGTTTATATAAAAACAAATACTAAAAATTTTCGAATTGCAGAGTCAGACTTGAAATTCCTTCTAAATCCATATAATATATTAGTATATGAAAACAAACATAAAATAATAAAGAGATTTGAGTATGGGTGGGAAGTAATAGAAATAGATTAATTCTAATCGGGTGGGAAGCTGTAAAAAAAACTAAGATTTCCATCTGCTAAAAACCAATAATGGTTGTTGTGTTATCAGGTATCTTCCTAAGTATTGTTTATTATAATAGTATATCTAAAGTGTCTACCCAATAAAATGAGTGTAACTACTGCCATCATTAGGTTTTCGTCTAAAATTAGTTAAAAACTATGTCTAGATTATTGACATGAATACAATTGAATTGGAGACAATAATGATAGTTATTTGGTTGATGTGCCTCTTATGATAATTTGACCATCGAGCTATAGAACTTTGTTTGTGAGTCAAATTGTTGGAGCAACGGATACAGGGTTATGGGAATACTTTCTAAAGTAGAAAAAAAGGAAAAAAACTATTTAGAAGGCATTCAAATTATTAATTATAAAATATGAAAAACGATGAAAGAATTTAAAAAAAATGAGGAAGTAGAAATTATTAAATTCCTCGATTATGTGGGTAATGATGAAAATGCTAATGCCGTGTTAACGGACTTTAGCTACCATAAATTTATTGATAAGAATACGGGGGTTGGAATAACAACTGCTGCTTATAATTATAAAGGAGGAAACTTAATTATAATAAGTCCTAATATTGTTCAGATAACGGATAAAATAGATGGTAAATATTATAGTGACAAACAATTAGGCATTTATGGGGAGACAAAAGACCTATGGCAAGAAGCCATGGATTATTTTGGTTTTGTTGAAATAGAGAAACAAAACCTAATTATTAATTGTACTCCAAATCAAATCACATGGTTATATCAAAATAGAAAAGATATATTCGGTGAAATCATACAGATTCCAGTCTTGGTTGATGAAATTCATGCCTTTACTCAAGATGCCGTATTCAGAGTTGAGATGGGGTTTTGTATGGAGCTAGTTTATAAAAAATGGGAAGCAAAAATGACATTAACTACTGCAACACCTATCTATGGAGGTCATGATATTCCAAAGGAACTTGATATCAAATATTATAAATTTCAAAGATATGATGAGCCTACTAAGTCTTTGAGATATAGTACTAAAAAAGATGATGCTTTCGACTTTGTATATAATGAAAATAATAATAAAAATAAGGTAGCTGTATTTACTAATAACATCCGTTATCACAAATCATTTTCAGATTTAAAAACTAAAAGCGGGACTGGAGATGCGTTAAGAGTAAAGTTAGCTCCATTTAATGGGGATACAAGTCGAGAAAAATTAAGCTTCGATGACTGTGACATAATTGTCTTTAGTTCTTCCTACTTTGCTGGGTTTGATATCAATCAAGATTGTAGTGTTTGTATTATTAGTGAGCAAAATAATGATGCCTATAAAATAAATATCAACAATCTAGTGCAATCTTATGGTAGGTGTCGTAAAACAGTTCAAAACGCCTTATATGTCAACATAACTAGCCCTCAAAATGGAAGTGAAAATTGTACTCAAATATCTGAAGAGGATGTAATTACTTCATTTACAATGTTCAAAGATGACTTCACTTATTTTAGCTCAGTAGTTGGTAAGTACAGTGCCTATTATCAAGTAAGTCATCATAAGTCCATAACACAATCGATGGATGTTAATAGGGCTTTTCTATTCAATAATGCATTGAATACAATGAATGATTACCAGCAGTATAATAAGGGTATTTTCATTGAGAGGATGAAGGAATATAACTTTAAAGTTTCTGATTATGTAACTACAAATACAGCTGTGAGCAAAAAAAAGAGTACGGTATTTTCTGAAAGGTTACTTAATTTAATGGATATTGATAAACCTCAACTTTTAAAAGATTATAATAAAATTAAAAATAACATAAAAAATAAGAGTAATGGAAAGGGGGTATTTAGTAGTAAAGATGCACTTGAATATTTATCTGCTTATTTTTTGAAAGTGACCAATACTTCTCAATTAGTTGAGAAGCTACGAACTTCTAAGAGAGTTAAGCGTAAAGATATATACGCATCGATGAATTTATTATTAAGGGTTAATACGGATACCAAGTATTATACCGAGCAATTATCTGAAGAGGCTAAAAAAAATGCCATAAGATTATACGCTAATAATGATATTAGGGAAATCTTAGAGGAAAACACTGATTTGACCAACGATTGGCAATTTTTATATAATATTCATCAAATTACCTATGAGAAATTATCAGTTGAATATGAGCGTGAAATAAAAATACTTATTGAAGCTAATAATGAAGAGTTATATAAGAAATATGAATCCAATCCACAAAGATACAGAGATGTCTTGAGGGTTATTTCAAGTCGTGTAGATGAGATTTTTGAGCCATTGAGCACAACTGAAATAGAGCTGATAAAAGATATCGTAAAGAAGCTCTTTAAGCGCATAGATAAGGGTAAGAGTTTGTATTTCGTTACTTTCAAATCATTGAGAGATAAAATGGTTAATAACAACCTATTTTTATTAACTGAAGGGCAGGCTAATCATAGAACAATCCTCAAGAAAAACAGGGAGTATAATGCCATGACTCAATTATCCAAGGTTTTTAGGAAAGCTATTCCCCTTAGGTATTTATCTATAGATTTGACTTCAGCTCATCCTCAAATTATAGACCAAATTCTTGGAACTAAAATAGGCATGCAAGTGTATGATAATTTAATGGAGAATATGGGTATTTCAAGAGCAGAAGCCAAACGGTTTTTTAATATGACATTGAATAATTATAAGTTTACTGTTGCTCAAGCCCAGAAGATTTACTTGGATAGTGGATATGATAAAGATAATGCATTAAAGTTGGCCAAGATGACCGCAAAAGTTCCAAAAGGAAGTTTTTATGTGAAGATGACTATGCATGAAAAGAGAATCATTGAGAAATATAGAAGGATTCTTCCAGTTACTTGTCATCGATTTCATGATGCTTTGATTGTTAGCGAGGAAGCTATTTTGGAATCAAATATAGTTTTACCAACTCAAGTGGATGAATTTTTCTATCATGTTGAGTTATATAATGATGGAAGTGAGTATATGGGACCAACAACGGATACACCACATAGTTCCAAGAATACAATTGACAATTATCAATTTTACTAATGAAAATATTATTGTAAACTTATTTAGGTTAGCTTTCATTCCTGATGTTTACTATAAACAATAGTATCAAGAATAATATAGCTTAGTTTATATTTTAAGCCATATTTTTAATTTATTTCAATGCCATAATTATGCAGACTTGGCAGAATATACTCTTGCATTGGGGAATAATTTCCGAGCAATGGCCATTGCACCTCCACTTCCCATATTTGTTCCAATTCTAATCTCAGCGGGATATGATGAAATCCAAAGACTCACAAGGTATTCAGGAGTTCCACCTTCTTTGATAAGGTTGGTTTCATTGGAATGCAATCCATCTTCTACTATAACAAAGTTGGATGATAGTAAATCTAGCTGGTGGGTGTTGATTATTAGTTTCATTTTTTAAGTTTTTTTCTATTGGAGATTGATGTTAACTGGTCGTTTAACCAGAGGATTTCCATTTTGGTAATAGTATCTATCAATTGCATTAATTTCTTCATTTCTATTTATATATTATCAATAATGCTTTGAAATCTTTATGAAGTTCTAAAGCATGTATATAAATAGATGAAATTTAATTGAAATTTAATATTTCTTAAATAATTATTTATCGAGGTGGTATAATTAACTAACTGTTGAATAAACAACTAATTAATATAAAAAGGTAGGATTAGGGTTATAACAATGTAAATTTACGCTTCCTTAATTAACCATTTAAAAGTATATTTGAACTTGAATATAAAAATTATGGTTGGAATATATTGTAGAATATCTGGAGATAAAGAAGAAGGAAAAGATACAAGTATTGAGTATCAAGAAGAAAGAGGTGTTGCTTTTGCTAATAAAATGAAAATGCAGTACGAAGTATATAAAGATATTAATGTTTCAGGTAAAGCCGAAATAATAGCTCGTGATGAATTTTATAGGTTCATTGGTGATATTAAAAATAAAAAAATAACAAATGTATTTGCTGTTCATCAAGATAGGATAGAGAGAAACCCTGACACATGGAGATATTTTGTTTCTACCCTTTTAAATGCTGGCGCTAAGTGGTATCCTGATGGAATTTTCTATGACTTGGATTCAACTACCAATAGAGCTATGGCAAACCTACTCTCAATCTTTAATGAAATGCATTCTGATAAAACATCTGATGCAGTGAAAGTTGCATTTTACCGTAATGCACTTAAGGGGAAAGTTCATGGTATTCGTGCATACGGATTTACCAAAGATGCAAATGGGTATTATATTCAAGAACCTGAAGAAATTGAAGTAGTTAAGAAAATATTTAAATGGTCATTAGAAGGGAATGGCGCATATAGTATAGCAAAGAAATTAAATAAATTAAATATACCTACAAGGTTTGCAAAGCTTGGTAAAAATGTTGTGACAACGGATGCAAGTACTGGCAAGAAAATAGAACATAAGAATAAAGTATGGTGGGGTTCTACAGTTCATGGTATATTAAAGAAGAAATTATATGCTGGTATTCATGTTTGGAATAAAGAAGAAATTCCTTTGCCTCATTTGGCCATCATATCGTTAGAACAATATAGCGCCATCCAGAAGAATCTAACGAAGAACAAAAGAACCAAATCTGGTAAAACACCAATATATAAGTATTTATTGAATGGAATTATATTCTGTGCAGAATGCGGTCATATGTACAAAGGTAAAAGACGCTTGTCTGATAGGAGGAATCAATATATATGCTCTGGAAAACAAGCACCTTTACATGTCTGTAAAGGAAGCAAAGGGTTTAATATTCCTAGATTCGAAACCTTTATCATTAAACATTTATTCTTGAGCAAGGACCTACAGCAATACTTAAACAATATTGAAGTAGATACCGTTGAAATAGATACTTTGACCTTCAAGAAGAATGAACTAATTAAGAAAATAAAATCAGTCGAAAAAATTGAAACTAAAGCATTTAACTATTTGTTTGGTGATGCTGAAGATGATTTTGCTGAAGATGAAAGATTAAAAGCCAAGTATAGAGAAGCTAAGGATAGAGTGGTTAAATTTAAAGAATCACTAGAACACGTGGAAGCTCAATTGGTAATACAGAATGACAACAATAGATTAAATAGGGTTAATCATGTTATAGATGGGTTTGATGTTAGTAGTGGGTTTGATGCAATTAAGAAAGCAGTACAACAGCTAATAGAAAGAATTGATGTATCATATAAACCGCTTGAAAGGAATGGTCGATTCCTATTTGTTATCAAGTATAAAGGATTCAATGAAACAATTTCCTTTTTATCCAACCTTCAACTATTAAACTATGTTTGTATAGCCAATGTAAAACAGTTTCCATCAGATGAATTTGGTCTTGAAATGGTTGAAGAATATATGCCGAGTCGAGCATTATTTAGTTATAAATTAAAAGGATTGATTAAAGACGAACTAGATGTCTCAATTAATGATAGTGAATTAATTACTTTTGATTAAAACGCTTCCTTAATTATACAGATTAATATGTTTTTACGTTGGATGGTTAGAAATGATAATGCCGGAGTAGATTTTGGTATTTGGCAAAGCCTCACTCCCGCTCAACTATCTTGTCCCTTAGATGTACATTCTGGAAATGTTGCCAGAAAATTAGGTTTGTTAACTAGAAAACAGAACGATGCCAAAGCATTGGCTGAACTAGATTCTTCTTTAAGAAGAATGGATCCATTAGACCCTGTTAAATATGACTTTGCCTTATTTGGTCTTGGAGTATTCGAAAAATTTTAAATTTATTTACAAAAAACTTTGTAAAGCCAACTCATAGCTTTGCAACCCAAAACCAGCAATAACTCCTTTTGCATTTGGAGCAATATACGAGGTATGTCGAAAATCTTCACGGGCATGTACATTAGAAATATGTACCTCAATTACAGGTGTTTCAATGCCTTTTATAGCATCTCCAATTGCTACAGATGTATGTGTATAAGCACCCGCATTTAAAACAATTCCATCAAAACTAAAACCTACTTCGTGCAATTTATTTATAAGTTCACCTTCAACATTACTTTGAAAATAATGTAAATCAATTGTATTATATTTCTTTTTTAATTCTTCAAAAAACGCTTCAAAGGTTAAACTTCCATATATTTCAGGTTCACGCTTTCCAAGTAAATTAAGATTGGGGCCGTTTAATATTAATATTTTCATGTATGTTTTTTAATAAAGTAGAAGTCAATTCTTCAAGTATCAAATTTAAAAATTATTATTGATTACATTGAATTTGTTTTATCAATTATCAAATTTATATGCCAATCCAATTTGTAAAAAATTTAATTTTATATTTTGGCGATATCCTAAATCTCTGTAATTGGAAATAGCTAAATTATAACGTGCATCTAAAGTAAGTGCATCTGAAACAATCAATCCAACTCCTAAATCAGCTGCTAAAATAAATTTTTTATATTCATCACCTTTAATATCAGTTTGACTAACTGATAATAAAAACTGACTTTCTGGTCCACCATAAATTTCAAATTTTTCCCCAAGCTTATATTTAATTAATAAAGGAATATGCAATAATCCAATGTTATCATTTATTTTATTATCCGTTGATGAATAGTTTATTTCTGCTTGGATTGATAAATTCAGACTTTTTCTAAATTCCATAAAAGCACCTATGTAAAATCCTGTTTTATTTACTTGAGTGGTATTGCCGTCACTAAGTTTATCTTTTATTCCCATTAAATTTGCTCCAGCTTTTAATCCAAACTGATTTAAATTTTGAGATTTAACTTGGTTGAAGTTCAATAAAAAAATAACAAAAAACGAATAATAAATGTACTTCTTCATATTCTTATAATTTATACCACTAATATAATTAATTTCAATTAAATGTACCCTTCAAATATTTAATGTGAAAATTTTAAATGATTATATTTACCTAATGAATTGGAATAACGCTTTAACAGATTATTTAACTTTTTTAAAAATTGAAAAAGGTCTGGCCCTAAATACAATTGACAGCTATTCTCGCGATGTTAAAAAATTGATTTCATATTTAGAAGTTAATGAAATTAAGGTCTCTCCTATTTCAATAAATCAGGATCATATTCAAGAATTTATTTATACTGCATCAAAAGAAATAAATGCACGTTCACAAGCACGATTAATTTCTGGTATTCGTAATTTTTTTGACTTTTTAATTTTTGAAGATTATAGAAAAGACAATCCAACGGATTTACTTGAAACACCAAAAATTGGGCTAAAACTTCCTGATACACTTTCAATTGAAGATATAGATCTTTTAATTAATTCTATTGATTTAAGCAAACCTCAAGGTGAAAGAAACAGAACACTTTTAGAAACATTATATAGTTGTGGATTACGAGTTTCTGAACTTGTTAATCTACAGATTTCAGATTTATTTTTTGAAGAAGGCTTTATTAGAGTTATTGGGAAAGGAAACAAACAACGATTTGTACCAATTAATACTCAAACTCAAAAGTATATTGCAAATTATGTAAATGAAATTAGAGTTCATTTAAATACTCAAAAAGGATTTGAAGATACTGTTTTTTTAAATCGAAGAGGCAAAAAATTAACCCGTGTTATGATTTTTACTATTGTAAAAAACTTAGCAATTAAAACTGGACTAAAAAAGAAAATTAGTCCGCATACATTTAGGCACTCTTTTGCTACTCATTTATTAGAACGTGGTGCCGATTTAAGAGCTATACAGCAAATGTTAGGTCACGAAAGCATTACAACTACAGAAATATATATGCACTTAGATAAAAGCTTTTTGAAACAAGTTGTAAATACTTTTCACCCAAGAAAATAAAAAAATCTCGCCTAAGCGAGATTTTTTTCGTTCAATTTATTTTAACAATATATACTATTTAGCAATATTTACAGCTCTAGTTTCTCTAATAACTGTAACTCTAACCTGACCAGGATATGTCATATCATTTTGAATTTTTTGTGATATTGTAAAAGAAAGTTCAGCCGCTTTCGCATCATTCACTTTTTCACTTTCAACAATTACACGCAATTCTCTACCTGCTTGAATAGCATATGCTTTCTGCACTCCGTTAAATCCGAATGCAATATCTTCTAAGTCTTTTAAACGTTGAATATAAGAATCTAATACCTGACGACGTGCACCTGGTCTAGCTCCTGAAATAGCATCACAAACTTGCACTATAGGCGCAATTAACGTTTTCATTTCTATCTCATCATGATGAGCTCCAATAGCATTACATATTTCTGGGTTTTCATTGTATTTTTCGGCCCATTGCATACCTAGCAATGCATGTGGTAATTCACTTTCACTTTCAGGTACTTTTCCAATATCATGTAATAAACCCGCTCTTTTAGCTAATTTTGCATTTAAACCTAATTCTGCAGCCATTAAACCACAAAGATTTGCAACCTCACGAGAGTGTTGTAACAAATTTTGACCGTATGAAGAACGATATTTCATTCTTCCAATCGTTTTAATAAGTTCAGGATGTAAACCGTGAATACCTAAATCTATAACTGTACGCTTACCAACTTCAATAATTTCTTGTTGCAATTGATTCTCTGTCTTTTTTACAATTTCTTCAATTCGAGCTGGGTGAATACGACCATCAGTTACCAATTTATGCAAAGATAAACGAGCAATTTCTCTGCGAACAGGATCGAAACAAGATAAAATAATTGCTTCAGGTGTATCATCAACAATAATTTCAACACCAGTGGCAGCTTCTAAAGCACGTATATTACGCCCTTCTCTACCAATAATTCTACCTTTAACATCATCAGACTCTATATTGAAAACAGATACACAATTTTCTACTGTTTGTTCAACACCAACACGTTGAATTGTATTTAAAATAACTTTACGAGCTTCTTGTTGTGCAGTTAATTTGGCTTCTTCAATAGTATCTTGAATGTGAACCATTGCATCTGATTTTGCTTCATCTTTTAAAGATTCAACTAATTCCTTTTTTGCGTCTTCGGCAGATAAACCAGAAATAACTTCTAAATTTTCTATTTGTTTACGGTGTAATTTATCAACTTCCTCGGTTTTTCTTTCTAAATAATCAACTTTTTTAGTATAATCATTTACTTTAGAAGTAAGTTCATTATTAAGCTTTTTACCTTTATCGAGCTCTTGAGAAACTTGAGATTCCTTATCTCGTGTACGTTTTTCTGCTTCTGCAATTTTCTTATCACGAGCAATTATAACTTTTTCATGCTCCGATTTTAGCTCTATGAATTTTTCTTTAGCTTGTAAAATTTTATCTTTTTTAATTGCGTCAGCTTCAATTTGAGCTGCTCTAATTAATGAAGTTGCATCTTTTTTTGTATTTCTTAAAATTTTAGTTGCTTTCTTTTTTTCGAGAATTTTTGCAATCACATAGCCTATTGCTAATCCTATAACTATGCCAATTATAATTGGCACTATAATTTCTACCATATTTCAAATTTATATATAAAAAAACCTACATTAGAAAGGTTTTATGTAAACTCCTTGTAAACAAGTTTAGGACTAACAAACTGATCAAGGATCCGTACGAAACGGCATGCTTTAACAATTTAGACTCATCCTTTTTAATAAAAATGTGTTGAGTTTAACAAACAATAACTAATGTAGGCAGTATTATTAATTAATATTATTTTAAAGAACTTATTTTTTTAAATGTTCATCAATTAAAACATTCAACTTATTTAATTTTTCTGATACTTCAATCAGATCTTCTTCTTTATTAATGGCATTAATTTCAATTAATGAAGCAAATTGCAATGCACACATTGATAAAACATCTTGTTTATCACTAACTGCATAATTTTGTTCAAATTTGCTTACTAAATCATTAATTTTATTAGCTGCCTTTCGCATTCCCTCTTCTTCATTTTCATTTTTAACATTGAGTGGGTACACTCTTCCAGCTATGGTTACCTTTATTTTTAATGATTCTGCCATATTTAAAAGATCTTATTCGCTTAATTGAGTGATACAATTATCAATTTCACGAATTAAAGTATTTATTTTGAGTTTTGTTTCTCTTCTATCTTCTTTACTGCCTTCTATAGTTTTAGCAATTTTTAATGATTGATATTTTTTTTCAATTACATTTTTAAATTCCTTTTCTTCAGCTATTTGATTTTCTAAAACTGCAATTTTATTGTATAAAATCTCATTTTCTTCTTTCAAAAAATTATAATTCTCTAAAAGCGTCTTAAGTTTATTTTCAAATAAATCAACAACTTTTACTATACTACTCATATATGCTAAAGAATCTAAACTATAAATACAAAGTTAGTGTTAGTATGTCAATATTACAACTGTTTTTATACCAATTTAAAAAAAACTTACGTTTATAATTACTAATTCATTGATTTAATAAACATTTCAAAAAATAATATTTAGTATTTTAGCACAAAACAACAATTAGTGAAAAAAATATTTATAATTTTAATACTTTTTAGCAGTTCTTACATCTTTTGTCAAGGAAGCGCTGATACATCTAGTAATTACCCTGTAAATTTTTTTAATAACCCACTTGAAATTCCACTTGTTTTATCAGGAACCTTTGGAGAATTAAGAACCAATCATTTTCATTCTGGATTGGATATTAAAACACAAGGTATAGAAGGCTTAAATGTATTTGCATCTGCAAATGGATATGTTTCACGAATTAAAATTTCACACTGGGGCTATGGCAAAGCACTATATATCACGCATCCTAATGGATATACAACTGTTTATGCACATTTAAAAAAATTTAATAAACGAATTGAAGATTACGTAAAAAAGCAACAATACAAGAAGGAAAGTTTTGAAATTCAATTATTTCCTTCTTCTGGAACTTTACCGATATCTAAAAATGAAATAATTGCGTTTTCTGGTAATTCCGGAGGTTCTGGAGGTCCACATTTACACTATGAAATAAGAGAAACTAAATCTGAAAAAACAATTAATCCAATGCTTTTTGGGATTACAGTTAACGACTCTAAAAAGCCTAGAATTAATACTTTAATTGGATATTCATTAACTGAAGCATCTCATATAAATCAAGTAACCGTTCCTACTCAACTTACATTAGTTCGACTTGAAAATGGAGATTTTTTAGCAAAAAAAATTAATGCTTTTGGAAAAATTGGTTTTGGAATAAATGCCTATGATCAATTGGATAATGCTTATAATAAAAATGGTTTGTATAGTCTTTTAATGAAAGTTAATGGAGAAACTGTTCACGAGTTTAATGCTACTACCTTCTCTTTCTCTGAATCTAAATATATAAATTTACTTATTGATTACGAGAGATTTAGCAAAATAAAACAACGAATTCAAAAATGTTATATTGAGCCTGCCAATAAACTAAGTTTGTATAAAAAATCTTATAGCAAAGGTTATTTAACAATTGAAGATGGTTTAAACTATAATGTAGAAATAATTGCTAAAGATTTTAAAGGAAATAATCAAAAAATAACAATTCCAATTGTTGGAAAAAAGGACAGTATTTTAGTAAAAAAAGAAATTATAAAAACACCTTATAAAATTAATCATACTGAATTTAATAAATTCAGTAAAGATAACATCACAATCGCATTTCCTAAAAACACATTTTATAATGATTTTTATTTAGACTTCAATACATCTGATTCTATTATTAAAGTACATACACCAACCGTACCTCTGAATAAAAGATACACGCTTACATTTGATGTTTCTAAATATAATGAATATGAAAAAAAGCACATGTATATTGCTTCAATAAACAAATATGGATACTCAAAATATGAGTCAACCGTTAAAAAAGAAATGTCGTTTTATACTTCAATTAAAAAATTAGGTAAATTTACTTTATTGTATGATTATAAATCACCTAAGATCAAGTTAGTTAATTTTAAAAATGAACAATGGCTTACTAGTTTTAATACATTAAAAGTTAAAATTACAGATAGTGATTCCGGGATTAAATCGTATGGGGGTGAAATAGATGGTGAATGGATTTTAATGGAATATGACCCTAAAAAGAACTTATTATATTACAATTTAAAAGATAAAAATTTTACAACTGCAAAACACAATCTTAAAGTAACCGTAACTGATAATGTTGGAAACACAAATACTTTAAACACTACTTTTTTCAGAAAAAAATAAGTACTCTAATTTGAAAACAATAACCCAATATTTAGTTTTTTTTATTTCACTTTCCCTTTCTGCCCAAACCGCAACAATTAAAGGAATTATAAAAAATATAGATAGAGAACCTATTGAAGGCGTTGCAATTTCATATTTAAATCACGGTACAATTTCAAATGAAAAAGGAGAATACCAATTACAAGTTGCGGCGAACATTGAAATTTCAATAATATTTAGTCATATTGCATATAATTCAATTAAGAAAATTGTAATTATTCCAAAAAATAAATCATTACGCTATTCACCTTTTTTAACTGCCAAGGTTGAGGAAATAACTGAAGTAATTGTTGAAGACCATAAAAGGGATGCGCAAGGAAATATTAATATTAATACTGCTGATATTTCCAAAATACCAGGTGCAAATCAAGGTGTAGAAAATATTTTAATGATTTTAGCAGGTGTAAATAATAACAATGAATTAAGTACACAATACAATGTACGTGGCGGTAATTTTGATGAAAACTTAGTGTACGTAAATGGAATTGAAGTTTACAGACCATTTTTAGTGAGATCCGGTCAACAAGAGGGCTTAAGCTTTGTTAATGGAAATATGGTTCAAAATATTAATTTTTCTGCAGGTGGGTTCCAAGCCAAATATGGCGACAAACTTTCATCGGTTTTAGATATTACTTATAGAACTCCACAAGAATTTGGAGCAAGTATTAATGCCAGCTTGTTAGGTGGGAGTTTAACATTAGAAGGTTTGACACCAAATAAAAAATTAAGCACCTTAATTGGCTTTAGGTACAGAAATAACAACTTATTTATTAATAGTAAGGATATTGAAACCAATGCAAATCCAAATTTTACTGATGTTCAAACTTTTTTATCTTATGTCGTAAATCCTAAATTAAAAATTGACTTTTTAGGAAATTATTCATTAAATAATTACAATTATACACCAAAAACCAGAAGAACTAAATTTGGAACTATTAGTGACCCTTTAGAACTTATTGTTCATTACAACGGACAAGAAAAAGATAAATTTAAAACATTGTTTGGGGCTTTAAAAGGAAGTTACATTGTAAACGAAAACTTAAATTTAAGTCTAACCACGTCAGCATATCATACAATTGAAGAAGAATATTATGATATTTTGGCAAGTTATAATATTGGGGAAGTAAATAACGACTTTGGCTCTGAAGATTTTGGTAATGTAGATTTTTCTGAAGGATTAGGTTCTCAATTAAATCACGCACGTAATGATATTGATGCTTTAATAAGTAATGCTGAAATAAAAGCTACTTATAAAAAGGACAATCATAAATTTGATTTTGGTATAAAATATCAAAATGAAGATATAAAAGACAGAATAAAAGAATGGGAAGTAATTGATTCTGTAGGGTTTAGTGTCCGCCCACCGCATCACCTAGTAAATAATCAGCCTTACGAACCTTTTTCTGGAGAAATAACTCCTTACCAAAATATAAATACAAAAAACCATATAAAAATTGATAGGTTGGTTTGGTTTGCACAGTACAGTAAAAATTCTGATTGGAATAATCATAAAGTTTGGTATAATTTAGGTTTAAGATCACATAACTGGAATGTTAATAGTGAAAACCTTGAAACTTCAAATCAAATTATTTATAGTCTTCGAGGACAATTTGCAATAAAACCAGATTGGGAAAAAGATATGCTTTTTAGAATTTCTGGTGGTATGTATAACCAGCCTCCTTTTTACAAAGAATTAAGAGATTTTAATGGAAACATAAATACCGCTGTTGATACTCAAAAATCAGTTCAAATAGTTTTAGGAAGTGATTACAGTTTTAATATCTGGGACAGACCTTTTAAATTGGTTTCAGAAGTATATTATAAAAATTTAACTGATGTAAATACGTATACCGTTGACAATGTTAAAATTAGATACAGCGCTAATAATAATGCAAAAGCATATGCTACTGGTATTGACTTAAGATTGAATGGTGAATTTGTTCCGGGAACAGAAAGTTGGGTTAGTGTTGGTTTCTTAAAAACTGAAGAAAATAGCAATAATCAAGGTTATATTTCTCGTCCAACGGACCAACGGTTTAAATTTGGAATGTTGTTTCAAGATTATGTTCCCAATATTCCAAATATTAAAATGTATTTAAACTTAGTATTTAATACTGGATTACCTGGAGGTTCCCCTTCCTATACAAATTCTTACGATTATCAAAACAGATTAAATTCCTATAAAAGAGCAGACATTGGCATTTCTTACGTTTTTACAGATGCCAAAAATAATTACAATACTGGTTGGCTTAAAAACTTTAAAGAATTAGCTGTAGGGTTTGAAATTTTCAATATGTTTGACGTAACAAACTCTATTACAAATACTTGGGTTCGAGACGTATATTCAAAACGATATTATGGAATCCCCAATTATATGACTCCTAGAGTTTTAAATATTAAAATGGATGTGAAATTTTAAATTACTTCAAAATCTGTCCAGTATGTTCCTTAGTTTTAACTTTGGTTATTACTTCTTCAATCATTCCTTTTTCATCAATCACAAAAGTAGTTCTATGAATTCCATCATATTCGCGGCCCATAAATTTCTTTGGCCCCCAAACTTTAAATGCGTTAATCACGGTTTTATCTTCATCAGCCAACAAAGGAAAAGGCAATTCATTTTTATCAATAAAATTTTGCTGACGTTTTGCTGAATCTGCACTGACTCCCAAAATAGCATAACCTTGAGCTAAAAACGATTGATAATTATCTCTTAAATTACAAGCTTCTACAGTACAACCAGGCGTACTTGCCTTTGGATAAAAAAATAATACTAATTTTTTACCTTTATAATCAGTTAATTTTATAGTATTTTCCTTTTCATCAAGTGCTTCAAAATTTGGTGCCTTATCTCCTACTTTTAATGTTGTCATAATTTGTATTTTAGCTTTTTGTAAAGATACTAAAAATGACAAAGAAAGAAAAAGTTCAGTTTGTAATTGATACACTGGAAAAATTATATCCTGAAGTTCCAATTCCACTAGACCATAAAGATCCATATACATTATTAATAGCAGTGCTATTATCAGCTCAAAGTACTGATGTTGGCGTGAATAAAATTACTCCTATTCTATTTGCAAAAGCTGATAATCCTTATGATATGGTAAAACTTTCAGTTGAAGAAATTAGAGAAATTATAAAACCTGTTGGCTTATCTCCTATGAAAGCAAAAGGAATTTATGGCTTATCAAAAATATTGATAGAAAAACACGATGGTAAAGTACCTCAAAATTTTGAAGATTTAGAAGACTTACCTGCGGTTGGACACAAAACTGCAAGTGTTGTAATGAGTCAAGCATTTGGTATTCCAACTTTTCCTGTTGATACTCATATTCAAAGATTAATGTATAGATGGGGATTGAGCAATGGAAAAAATGTTGCACAAACTGAAAAAGATGCAAAAAGATTATTTCCAAAAGAATTATGGAATAAGTTGCATTTACAAATCATTTTTTATGGAAGAGAATATTCACCTGCAAGAGGTTGGAATCTGGAAAAAGATATAATTACTAAAACAATTGGAAGAAAATCTATTTTAAAATAAAAAAACCCATTTTAGGTTATAAAATGGGTTAAGAACATTAATTCAAATGTAATTCAATATAATCGTTTTTGTTGGTTTTAACTACTCTAAATTGTTTAGAGTAATTTATCAAATATTGAACTATTTCAGGTCTTGGTTGCTCCTTCATTGGAGACTTTTTAGAGTAAAGTTTCATCATATATAATTGGTTTGTATTACATTAACGATGAAAACTTACAATTATTATTAATTAACTAAAATAATATTATGTTTTTCTATTAACTTACGTAAATTAATTAAAGCATATCGCATTCTACCTAATGCAGTATTGATACTAACATCTGTATTTTCAGCAATTTCTTTGAAACTCATATCTTTGTACATACGCATTATTAAAACTTCTTTCTGATCCTCTGGCAATTCAACAATCAAACCTCTAATATCTTCTAATATTTGATCTTTTATTAATTGCTTTTCAACATTTAACACTTCATCACTAATTACAGTAAAAATGTCAAAATCATCCGTATTTTTAAAAGTTGGTATCCTTTTATTTCTTCTAAAATGATCAATAACCAGGTTGTGAGAAATACGCATTACCCAAGGTAAAAACTTTCCTTCTTCATTATATCCTCCTTTTTTTAAAGTATTAATAACTTTAATAAAGGCATCTTGAAAGATATCTTCTGCAATTTCTCTATCCAAAACTTTAGATAAGATAAAACTAAAAATTCGCTGTTTATGACGAATTATTAATAATTCTAAAGATTTTTCATTTCCGTTTATGTAGTCGCTAACTAGAACGCTATCGGCAATAACTTTACTTTCCATACTTAAATACATTAAGGGGTTTATTTTTGTATTTTATAATTTTTATAAAAAGTAATAGTATTGTATAGGCGTTTCTTTTTTGAATTAATATTCAAATATGCAGCATATTTTTAACATTTACAAATAAATTTTTATAAACTATCCTTATTATTATTTTTGAAATATGTTTTATAGTTGAGTTATAATTCTCAGTAATTGTGATTATCTTTGCATTTATTCACTTTTTTGAATTAATATGACTAAAAACATAGCAACATTAAACCCAAAAGAAAATATATTAATTAAAGGAGCCAGACTTCATAATTTAAAAAATATTGATGTTGCAATCCCTAGAAATAAATTAATTGTGATTACTGGACTTTCTGGTTCGGGAAAATCAAGTTTAGCATTTGACACATTATTTGCTGAAGGTCAGAGAAGATATGTTGAAAGTTTATCATCATATGCGCGTCAGTTTTTAGGTAGATTAAACAAACCAAAAGTAGATTATATAAAAGGAATTGCACCTGCAATTGCCATTGAACAAAAAGTGAATTCAACAAATCCGAGATCAACTGTTGGAACTTCTACTGAAATATATGATTATTTAAAGCTTCTTTTTGCCAGAATTGGTAAAACCTACTCTCCTATTTCTGGAAACGAAGTAAAAAAACATACCGTAAGTGATGTGATCAATTTTATAAAAACACTAGAATTAAAAGCAAAACTTTTACTGTTGGCTCCTGTTCATATTCCTGATGAAAGAAGTGTGTTGCAGACCTTAAAAATACTAGCACAACAAGGCTATTCGAGAATTAAATATAAAAATGAAATTCTAAGAATTGAAGATATTAAAAAAGAAATAGAGCACGATTTTTATTTAGTAATTGATAGAATTGTAGTAAAAGACGATGAAGATTTTTTTAACCGTTTGAGTGATGCTGTTCAAACTGCCTTTTTTGAAGGAAAAGGTGAATGTATTATTGAAAACCTAAATTCAGATACTCAAACACTTTTTAATAATAAATTTGAATTGGATGGAATTCAATTTTTAGAACCTAATACACATTTATTCAGTTTTAACAATCCGTATGGCGCTTGCCCAAAATGCGAAGGTTATGGAAGTGTTATTGGAATTGATGAAGATTTAGTTATTCCTAATACTTCTCTTTCAATTTATGAGAATGCAATATTACCTTGGAAAACAGACACTTTTAGCCATTATAAAAATGACTTGATAACACACGCCTATAAATTTGATATTCCTATTCATAAACCTTGGTTTGAGTTAACAGATGAACAAAAACAACTTATTTGGAGTGGTAATAAGTTTTTTAATGGTTTAAACCATTTTTTCAAACATTTAGAAGAACAAACTTATAAAATTCAGTATAGAGTTATGCTTTCTCGATACAGGGGAAAAACAAAATGCACAACTTGTAAAGGAAAACGCTTAAGAGAAGAAACTAATTATGTTACAATCAATACTAAAAATATTAACGAGTTAGTAGATTTACCTTTAAATGAATTGGCATTATTTTTTAAAAACATTCAATTAGAAGCTTTTGAAGCAAAAATTGGAAAAAGATTATTGGTTGAAATTAATAATAGAATACAATTTTTAAATGATGTTGGATTGAGTTATTTAACATTAAATAGAACCTCAAATACATTATCTGGAGGAGAAAGTCAACGCATTAACCTTGCAACATCTTTAGGTAGTAGTTTAGTAGGTTCTATGTATATATTAGATGAACCAAGTATAGGTTTGCATCCAAAAGATACAGAACGATTAATAAAAGTGCTAAAAGATTTACGAAATTTAGGCAATACAGTTATTGTAGTTGAGCACGATGAAGATATTATGAAAGCTGCAGATATGATAATTGATATTGGACCAGAAGCGGGTACCTTTGGTGGTGCTATAGTTGCAGAAGGTACTTTTAAAGAAATTCTAAAATCCGATTCGTTAACTGCGCAATATTTGAATAATAAATTACAAATCGAAGTTCCTAAAAAAAGAAGAAAATCAAAATATTCAGTTGAAATTATTGGAGCTCGGGAAAATAACTTAAAAAATATTGATGTAAAATTTCCATTAAACAGTTTAACTGTTGTAACCGGTGTTTCCGGAAGTGGAAAAAGTACATTAGTAAGTAAACTACTATATCCTGCAATTCAAAAACAAATTGGAGGATATGGAGAAAAAGTTGGTCAGTTTACCGAATTAAGAGGAGATGCAAATAAAATTGAACATATTGAATTTATAAATCAAAACCCTATTGGGCGTTCAAGCAGATCAAATCCTGTTACGTATATTAAGGCTTATGATGATATAAGAGCTTTATTTGCTTCAGAAAAGCTTTCAAAAATTAGAAACTATCAGCCAAAACATTTCTCATTTAATGTTGAAGGTGGCAGATGTGAAGTTTGCAAAGGAGATGGTGAAGTAACTATTGAAATGCAATTTATGGCAGATGTGCATTTAGAATGTGAAACTTGCAAAGGAAAAAGATTTAAAAAAGAAATTTTAGAAGTGAAATTTTATAATATGTCTATAAACGACATTTTAAATAGCACAATTGATGATGCAATAACCTTTTTTAATAATTATAATGAAACCAAAATTGTAAAAAAATTACAACCATTACAAGATGTTGGTTTGGGCTATGTTACACTTGGGCAATCATCATCAACTCTTTCTGGTGGTGAAGCACAACGTATAAAATTAGCTTCATTTTTAGTAAAAGGAACCCGCCAAAGTAAATCTTTATTTATTTTTGATGAACCAACCACGGGACTGCATTTTCACGATATTAAAAAATTACTAAAATCATTTAATGCATTAATTGATAATGGCCATTCCATTATTGTAATTGAACACAATATTGATTTAATAAAATGTGCTGATTATATAATAGATTTAGGCAAAGAAGGTGGTAAAAATGGTGGTTCACTCCTATACCAAGGAACACCAGAAGAACTTGTTAATTCCAAAGATTCTTTTACTGCTCCTTATTTAGCTGAGAAATTAAGATAGTTTATTCTTTTTTTTCTGAATTTTCAATGGTAGTTATCTTACTTTTAGCCAATACAAAATCTGGAAATAAATTTACTGCACGCATAAAACTTAGTTTTGCTTCAGCTTTTTTCTCTAAATTCAGCTCAATAATTCCATTTAAATAAGCAATAGCTGCTTTCAAATCAACATTTTGATTGTAATTTTTATTAACTTGATAAGTTACTTTAGCTGTTCCATCATCCGGAAGCTGATCAGCTTTTTTAATTGATTGATAAGCATCATCAAATTTATTTAGAGACAATTGTAATCCTGCTAATTTAAAAGCATGATAGTTATTGTTAGTTTTAGACAAAAGAGACTGGTAATTTTCAATTGCTTTTGCAATTGCTCCCATAGATTCTAATGAAATGCTTTGCATTTCCAATAACTCTAAATTATCTGGTTTACTTTTTAAAATATCATTTGTTACCAAAAAACAAGAAACATACTTTGCATCATTAAAATATAGGTACGCTAAGCTATCCTTATAAGTGCTTCGCTCACCTTCCATCGCAATTATTGAATACATTGCAGAAGCTGCAACAACTTTATCGCTATAAGTTAACGCTTGCTTTAGTTTTTGTTTTTCTAAATCTAGGTTGTTTACAGATTGTGCTATAGCTGATGTTGCTATAATGAAAGTAAAAATATATACTAAGTTTTTCATTTTTTTTATTTAGAAATTGAAGATGTAAAACTATTAAAATAAATCTTATCAAATCTAAAATTTATCTTAAATTAATGACATTTATCCACAAAAAAAGGTCTGAAAAACAGACCTCTAATTTTGGGTGGAAGACCGGATTCGAACCGGCGACCCTCGGTACCACAAACCGATGCTCTAACCAACTGAGCTACAACCACCATATTGCGGATGCAAATGTAAAACATTTCTATTTTATTACAAACATTTTTTAAAATATTTTATCTAAAGATTTTATTGCAATATAACGCTCTGAATTAAAGCCTTCTGCGTGTTCAACACCAATTAGCCTTCCTAAATCTTGTGCTCTATAAACAATACTATCTATAAAATTCTTGCTAGAAATTGGAGAGCTTGGTTCTTTACTATTAGGATTGTAAAATTGTGAACTATATGCATTAACTGCTTTTAGCTTTAAATCTATAAATCCACTTACATCAATAACAAAATCTGGTTCAACATTTTTCCACTGTATATAATGGTACACTTGTTTTGGTCTCCATACTTTTTGTTTAACCCCATCTAATTCAGTTTCAATTTTCATTAAACCAGATAAAAAACAAGCATTTGAAACTAAATCACTACCCTTAGGGTGATCAATATGCCTATCATCTATTGCATTACACAAAACAATTTCAGGTTGATATTTTCTAATAATTTTAACTACTTCTAATTGATGTTTTTTGTCATTTATAAAAAACCCATCAGCAAACCCCAAATTTTCTCTTACTTGAACTCCTAATAATTTTGCCGCGGCATTAGCTTCATTATCCCTAATTTCAGCAGAGCCTCTTGTTCCTAATTCACCTCGTGTTAAATCTAAAATACCAATTTTTTTCCCTAAAGAAATTTCTTTTCCAATAGTTGCTCCACAACCTAATTCAACATCATCTGGATGAGCACCTATTGCTAATATATCTAACTTCATAATTTTTTTGTTCTATTGCTAAACAAATATATAATAATTTTGACTCCTAATACTTAATGTTAATATTACAGGTCATACAAAGTAATGAAAAACCATATAAAAGTACGGAAATCTAATAAACGGTAACAAAAACAGAACAAATGGTAAGTTTTGTTTGTTTAATTGAAAACAATTATATATATTTGATATAAGATTTTGAATAATTTAACCCTCAAAACCCCAAGAAAATGAAAAAATTCACTCTAAGCATATTGTTTTTATTAACAATCTCAACGGTTGCTTTTTCACAAATTTCTGATTTAGAAAAAAATGCATTGATTGATTTATATAAATCAACCAACGGAGAGAATTGGAATAACTCTTGGGATCTATCTAAAGACGTAAGTACATGGCACGGAGTTACAATATCAAATAATTCAGTTACTAAAATAAATTTAAGTATGAATAACTTAGAAGGTATACTTCCTTCTACTATTGGGAATTTAAATTCTTTAGTAAAATTAAATCTTGGGTTTAATAAATTACAAGGAACTATTCCTTCTGAAATTTGCAAAAACAAATCATTAGAAAGTATTGAATTATTTATGAATCAGCTTGAAGGTGAATTACCTTCAAATATTGGGGAGATTGCTAGTCTTAAAGAATTAATTTTATTCAATAATTTATTAAGTGGTGATTTACCTGCTTCAATCTATAAACTTGAAAACTTAAAAATTTTACAATTAAGCAGTAATAAAATTACAGGAACAATAACTTCTAAAATTGGAATGTTAAAAAACCTTGAGGTTTTGAGCTTTTTTGAAAATTCTATGTATGGAGTTCTTCCTGTTGAAATTGGAAATTTAATTAATTTAAAAGAACTTGCTTTATCTAATAATTTATTTGAAGGTAATTTACCAACAGAAATAAATAAATTAACTCAATTAGAAACGTTATTGCTTAATCAGAATAGATTTGTTGGAGAATTAGATCCAATTATTAAGAATTTATATTTACTTAAAAACGTTGAATATAAAAACTTAAAAGAATCACCTGTATATTCAAATCCAGTTTCACAAGCAAGACTTACATTACAGTAAAAAACAAAATATATAAAATAAAAAAATCACTCAATTGAGTGATTTTTTTTTGTTAACTAATATTAACACTAATTAACATAGTTGCATATGCAACCTTTATTTACTATTTATATATTTGCAAAAAAATATTTATAATGCATCCTTCCATCATTAACTCAGAGTTTAATAAAACAATAGCGCCTTGGTTAGGAAAAACATCAAAAATGTTGAATATGTACATTTTAGATGTATTTAATAAAAATAACATACAATTAACTAAACAACAATGGGTTGTTTTAAAAATTTTACATGAAGATACCAATGGAATTATTCAAAATGATCTTGCATGTATTACTGAACGAAATAAAGCTTCTTTAACAAGATTAATTAATGTTATGGAGAAAAATAATTTAGTAACTAGAATCCCATTTAAAGCAGACTCTCGTAAAAATGTAATTCAAATTACAAAAAAAGGAGATGAATTATTTTTAAAAACAAAACCTCTACTCTTAAATAGTTTAGATATTATTCAATGTGGAATTACTGAAAATGAAATGAAGGATTTAATTTCAATATTAGCAAAAATTCAAAATAACCTTAAAAAACATACCATTTAAAACCATAAATAACTGATTAACTTTAAAAATGAGAAAAATAATAACAATTATATTAGCTGTAGTACTAGTAGCAGGATCTATATTTTTTGCAAAATATTTAATAGATAATAAAAATAAACCCAAACCTAAATTTGAAAAAATTGTAAAAACAGTATTTATAGATACAGTTAAAAACACGTCAATTCCTTTAATAATTACTGCAAATGGTAATTTAATTGCTAAAAATAAAATTGATTTATATTCTGAAGTTCAGGGTGTTTTAAAAACAACTTCAAAAGAATTTAAGCCCGGAACTAAATTTAATAAAGGGGAAACAATTATTAAAATTAACAGCGACGAATTTTACACAAATTTACAAGCGCAAAAAAGCAATTTATTTAATAATTTAACCTCTATTATGCCTGATATTCGTTTAGACTTTCCAAATGAATATTTAAAATGGCAAAACTATCTTCAAAATTTTGATTTCAATAAATCTATTGATAAACTTCCTGAAACAACTTCAGAAAAAGAAAAATTCTTTATTTCAGGCCGTGGAATTGTAACTTCATATTACAATGTAAAAAATTTAGAAGTTAAACTTAGCAAATATAATTTAAGAGCTCCTTTTTCGGGAATTATAACCGAATCTATGGTTAACCCTGGAACTTTAGTGAGATCTGGTCAAAAATTAGGGGAGTTTATTGACCCAACAATATTTGAAGCAGCTATTTCCGTGAAATCAGAATTTAAGGAATTACTTCAAATTGGAAAAAACGTAACATTATTTAATTTAGAAAAATCTAAAAGTTGGGACGGAAAAGTTATTAGAATTAATGGTAAAGTAGATGCATCAACACAAACAATAACAGCTTACATTGAAGTAATTGGCAAAGATTTAAAAGAAGGTCAATATTTAGAAGTAGCTCTTGAAGCAAAAGCTGAAGAAAATGCATATCAGGTTTCTAGAAACTTATTAATTGAGAATTCTAAACTTTACATTGTTAAAGATTCTGTTTTAGATTTAGTAACAATTAACCCTGTTTTTGAAAGTAAAAAAACAGTAGTAGTCAAAGGACTTGAAAACGGAACTTTAGTTTTATCTAAACCCGTTCCTGGTGCACATATTGGAATGTTAGTTAAGGTTTCAACTGAAAACAATAATCAATAATGGAAAAAATAATCTCATATTTTATAAAATTTCCTGTAGCTGTAAATGTTTTTATACTAGCCTTTTTTGGATTTGGTTTGGCAGGAGTTTTATCAATGAAATCCTCATTTTTCCCATTAACTGAATCTCAAAACATTTCAATAAGTTTAACCTATCCAGGTGCTTCACCAGAAGAAATGGAAGAAGGTATTGTTCTAAAAGTTGAAGACAATTTAAAAGGAATTGTAGGTATAGACCGTGTTACTTCTGTTTCCAGAGAAAATTCAGCTAGTATAAATATAGAAACAATTAAAGGAAAAAAAATTGATGTAGTTTTATCAGATGTTAAAAATGCAGTTGATAGAGTTCCCTCCTTTCCGTCTGGTATGGAACCTCCAATTATTGCCAAAATTGAAAGCATAAGACCCACAATTAGCTTTTCTATTAGCGGTGATAATATTTCCTTGGCAACTTTAAAACAATATGCAAGAACTGTTGAAAATGATTTAAGGGGTATCGAAGGTATTTCTCAAGTAAGTCTTTCTGGTTTTCCTGACCAAGAAATTGAAATTGCAGTGAGAGAACAAGACTTACTAGCTTATAATTTATCCTTTGCTGAAGTTTCAAATGCGGTTAGCAAAACAAATTTATTAATTTCTGGAGGTAATATTAAAACTGATGATGAAGATTACTTAATAAGAGCTCGTAATAAAAATTATTATGGTAATGAACTACTAAATTTAGTAGTAAAAGCTGATGTTAGCGGTAATATTATTAGACTTAGTGATATTGCTAGTGTTTCAGATACGTGGTCTGAAAATCCAGACAGATTATATTATAATGGAGAAAATGCCATAGACATTACGGTAAACAATACAAATAGTGAAGATTTACTTTCTACAGCTGAAAATGTAAAAGAATACATCCATAAGTTTAATCAGCAACAAGAAACTGTTAAATTAAATGTTACCAGTGATAGTTCAGTTTCTCTAAACCAACGTACAGAATTACTGATTAAAAATGCTGGAATGGGAGTTTTATTGGTACTTTTTTTCTTGGCCTTATTTTTAAATATCCGTTTGGCTTTTTGGGTTGCTTTTGGAATTCCAATAGCGTTTTTTGGAATGTTTGTTTTTGCTGCAAATTTAGGAATTACAATAAATGTTCTTTCATTATTTGGGATGATTATTGTTATCGGTATTTTAGTTGATGACGGGATTGTTATTGGAGAAAATATTTATCACCATTTCGAAAAAGGAAAAACTCCAATAAGAGCTGCAATTGACGGAACGTTAGAAGTTATACCTCCCATTGTTTCTGCAATATTAACTACTATTATAGCTTTTTCAACATTTTTCTTTTTAGATGGGAGAATTGGAAATTTCTTTAGTGAGGTTTCTCTTGTTGTAATTTTAACATTGGCAGTTTCATTAATTGAAGCATTAATTATTTTACCTGCGCATATTGCACATTCAAAAGCATTAGAAAAGAAAAATAAAAAACGTAATAAGTTAAATACTTTCTTTTTTAACGTAAATCAAAAAGCAGAAAAAGGACTTTTCTATTTTAGAGATACACTTTATGCTCCTTATTTAAAATTCTTTTTAAAGAACAAATTATTAGGTTTTGCAATACCAATTGCCCTATTAATATTAAGTATTGGCGCTATAGGAGGAGGAATTGTAAGAACTTCATTTTTCCCGTCAATTGCAAGTGATAGAGTATCTATTAACTTAAAGATGCTTCAAGGAACTAATGAAATGATTACTGATTCTATTATTTCAAAAATTGAAGATGCAGTTTGGGAAGTAAACCAAGAATTTACAAAAAAACAAACGGGTAATATTCCAGTTGTTGAAAATGTTATAAAAAGAATTGGTCCTGGAACTTCAAATGGACGTTTAACAGTGAATTTACTTCCTGGAGAGACAAGAGATTTTTCATCTCCTGAAATAACAAACGCTATTCGAGAAAAAGTTGGTACCGTTCATGGAATTGAAAGTTTAACTTTTGGCTCTGGTGGTAACTTTGGTGGAAGCCCAGTTGCAGTTTCACTATTAGGTAATAATATTACAGAATTAAAAGCAGCAAAAACCGAATTAAAAGAAGTTTTAGCTAAAAATTCTCAATTAAAAGACATTTCTGATAATGATCCTGCAGGTATTAAAGAAATTCAAATTAAGTTAAAAGAAAATGCTTATTTATTAGGTTTAAATTTACAATCTGTAATGAGTCAGGTGCGTTCAGGATTTTTTGGTATACAAGCTCAGCGTTTTCAACGTGGGCAAGATGAAATTAAAATTTGGGTACGTTATAAAAAAGAAGATAGATCTTCTATTAAAAATTTGAATGATATGTGGATTACCACACCTTCAAATAAAAGCGTTCCATTATCTGAAATTGCCACTTATGAAATTAAACGAGGTGATGTTGCTATTAACCACTTAAGTAGTAAACGTGAAATACAAATAACTGCAGATTTAAAAACTCCAGGTGAAGGGGCAACAGATATTTTAGATGATATTAAACTAAATGTAATGCCCGAAATTTCTTCAAAATATCCAACAGTTACTGCTGCATATGAAGGACAAAATAGAGAGGCTAATAAAACCGTTAGCTCTTTTAAAACTGTTGGATTGATTATTTTTGCACTTATTTATATTGTAATTGCATTTACATTTAGGTCTTATGAACAACCAATAATGCTTTTATTAATGATTCCATTTAGCTTAATTGGTGTTGTTGTAGGTCATTGGGTTCATGGCTTTCCAATAAACATACTTTCCTGGTTAGGTATAATTGCCTTAATAGGAATTATGGTAAATGATGGGTTGGTTCTTATTGAAAAATTCAATGGGTATTTAAAGCAAGGTATGAAATATGATGATGCCCTTATACAAGCAGGTCTATCCAGATTTAGAGCTATTTTATTAACTACTTTAACTACTATTGCAGGTTTAGCACCGTTGCTTTTAGAAAAAAGCAGACAAGCACAATTTTTAAAACCAATGGCAATATCAATTTCTTATGGTATTGGAATTGCTACGGTATTAACCTTGGTAATGCTGCCTTTAATGTTATCCGTTTCAAATTCTATAAAAGTATTTATAAAATGGATGCGTACTGGAGAAAAAGTAACTAAAGAAGAAGTTGAAAGAGCTATTATTGAATTAAAAAACGAAGAAAATGAATAATATTAATAAACTTGTAATTCTATTAACACTTTGTTTTACTACAAATTACGCTCAGGGAAATTTAACAAAGGAACAAGCAATTAGCCTGGCATTAGAAAATAATTACGGAATTAAAATTGCTAAAAACAATGTGAAAATTGCTAAAAACAACAAAAGCGTATTCAATAGCGGTTATTTACCTAATGTTGTTGGAAATTCAGGCGCTAGTTATAGTAACGATAATTCCACAGCAACAAGGCAAGATGGTACATCTGTAAAAATAAATAATGCTGAATCTTCAAGATATAATGGTTCTATTGGTTTAAATTATACATTATTTGATGGATTAGGAAGGTCTTATAATTTTAAAAGATTAAAAGAACAATTTAACTTATCAGAATTAGAAGCTGAAACAGTTATTCAAAATACGTTGTTGCAAATTTTCACCAATTATTATGAAGTTGCTAGAATTACAGAAAATCAAAAGAACATTTCAGAATCTTTAAAAATTTCTAAACAACGGTTAACTCGAATGAATTACGGTTTTGAATACGGACAAAACACAAAGTTAGGTGTTTTAAATGCTGAGGTTGATGTTAATAATGATAGTATTCGCTTTTTGAATGAAAAACAATTACTTGCAAATTCTAAACGTAATTTAAATTTACTTTTAGGAAGAAACGTAACTGTTGATTTTGTTGTAGATACAGAAGTTGAGTTTAATTCAATTTTTGAATTTGATCAATTATTAGAAAAATCAAAACAATACAATGTTGAAATTCAAAAAATCAATAGAAATATTGTAATTAGCGAATATGATATTAAAATGAGTAAATCCAGCCTGTATCCTTTTCTAAATTTAAATACTTCTTACGGATTTAATAATTCCAATAATAATCAAACATCTCTTTTTAAAACTATAGAATCAGATGGATTTAATACTGGAGTAACTTTAAGTTGGAATTTATTTGATGGAGGAAGCACAAAAACACGTATTCAAAATGCAAAAATAAATGCCGACAACATTAAAGTACAAAAAGATCAAGTTGAGAATGAATTAGAACGTAATGTTGCAAACGCATTAGAAATTTATAACAATGCTCTTTTTATACTTGAAGCTGAAGGAAAAAATGTTGAAACAAATACTAAAAATTTTACGCGAACAGAAGAACAATTTAAATTAGGACAAATTTCTTCAATAGAATTTAGACAAGCTCAGGTAAATTTATTAAATGCACAATCTAATTACAATAGTGCAAAATACGATGCAAAAAACGCAGAACTTAAATTATTGCAACTATCTGGTGATTTACTAAATATAGAATTTTAAAATTCTATATTTTTAAAACAAAAAAAAGGCTGTCTAAATTTTTTAGACAGCCTTTTATGTTTGATTGTCATTCCTGCACAAGCAGGAATCTATTATATATTTTGTTTTGGATTCCCCAGTTTCCATCTGTAGCACGCTCGCTCAATAAAATAATATTTAATTTTAATTGAAAAATATTAGCTTGTTTATAATCAATATTAAATATATTGAACTAGGTTAATTACCGTTTTGCGCTTTAATTGCGTTCCAAACTTTAATTTCATCTTCTAAAGTTATTCCTTCTAATATTTGAACAAAAATTCCATTGCTAATTCCAGTTTTAACATCTTTTCGTTCAAATTCTTTATCCCCTGTTTTAATTTCAACAAATGGATTTTTAGTTTCTACATCAAATTGTAATAATGCTTCCTTAATAGCAATAACACTATCTACTTTTGCTAAAATTATTGATGCATTTGCACTTAATCCAGCTCTAATAAAAGTAGAATCTTGCTTATTTAAAGTTCCTTTAATTTCAAATTGAACAGCTCCATTTTCCAATTTTCCTTTAGGTGCAATATAATCTAAAACTGCATTAAACTTGGTATTTTCAATTGCACCGACAGTAATTTCTAATGGTAAGCCTTCTTTAATTTTATCAATTTCAGATTCATCAACTTTTCCTTCAAAAATCATTTTATTCACATCTGCAAGGGCTGCAATCGTAGTTCCTTCATTAAAATTATTACTTTCTATTACTTGATTTCCTACTTCTACAGGCATTTCTAAAACCATTCCTGATACTGTAGATCTAATTAAAGTGTTTGCAGAATTTCCCAATCCGCTTGTAGAACCTGTTTTTACAATATCATAATTTTGATTTGCTGCTTTATAGGATTGCTTTGCCTGATCATAACTAACTTCTACTCGCTCTAAATCTTGTCTGGAAATAACTCCTTTAGCAAATAAACCCTTTTGTCTGTTGAAATTTCTGCTTTCATTATCCAGTGATATTTTTGCCGTTTGAATAGCATTTTTTGCGTTATTTAGAGCAGATAAATTAGGGATTACTTTAATTTTTGCAATTAAATCATTGGCTTTCAAAATATCCCCACCTTCAACATAAATCTCCTCTATTACACCAGAAATATTTGGTTTTATTAATACTTCTTCTAATGGAATAATACTTCCTGTAGCCACTGTTTTTTTAATAATAGTTTCTATTGAGGCTTTTTCAGTTTTATACACAACTGGATCTTCGGCATTTTTTTGATATAAATAATACATTGCACCACTAAAAGTGATTACGATAAAAATTAATATAAAAATAGTTACTGACTTTTTCATTGATTGGTATTATTATTTGATTGATAATTATTCATTTCTTAAGGCATCAACTGGTTTTAATTTAATTGCATTTTGTGCAGGTATTAAACCAGCCAACAATCCTGAAAATATTAAAATTGTTAATGCGGTAATTATTACTCCCAAATTAACACTTGGATTTGCAAACATATCTATTGGACCCGACAATTCTATAACATAATTTATGAGATAGATAAAAACGGCTCCAAATACAATACCTGCCATACCCGAAATAATGGTTAAAAATACTGATTCTGTAAGAATTTGGCCTCTAATATTTGATGGTGAAGCTCCCAATGCTCTTCGTATCCCAATTTCTTTTGTTCTTTCTTTAACTACAATTAGCATAATATTACTTACACCGATTATTCCTGAAAGTAAGACCAAAGTACCAACAAAATATGCTATAATCCTTAACGCCATAAACAATGATTCTACTCTGTTGTATTGTTCAAATAAATCAAAATGACCCACTGCTCTGGCATCATCTGGATGTATTTTATGGTTCTTTTTGACAACATCAAATATTTGTTGTTTAATCTCTGTAATTGGAGTACCATCATTTGCTGTAATTGCCATCCATCCAACACGTTCTCCCCTATTGAAAGCTTGTGAGAATGATGTAAACGGTACGTAAATCTGTTTTTGATCTTCTTCCCCATCTCCACCGGTAGTTTTCTTCTTATAAGTACCAATTACCATAAAATTCACTCCTTGTATTTTTATGTAGGTCCCAATAACTTCTTCATCCTTTTCATACAAACTGCTCCTTACTCCTTCTCCAATTATAGCTATTTTTCTTTTTTCATTTATATCTGAATAATTAATAAACCTACCTGAAGTTATATCCATTGGTTCTTGTTTAATAATTTCAGGATAATCTCCATAAACATTAAAAGCGCCAACATTTAACCCTCTAACTACATTATTTGCGCCTCTAAATCCACCTAATTGATTTCGTGGAGAAACGAATCTTAAATTTTTTACATTCTCATTAATATCAACAACATCATCCAAATCGTAACTAAAACGTCTTCCTTTTGACATTCCTTCATAAGACTTCGTAACCGTTCGAGTCCACATAAACATTGTATTGGTTGCTATATCTCCAAAATCTTGCTTAATCCCATTTTCAAGACCTTTTCCCGCAGCTAATAATAATATTAAAATAAATATGCCCCAAAAAACACCAAAAGCAGTCAATAAAGTTCTAACCCAATTACTTGTTAGTACTTCTATTATTTCATTCCATTTGTCTTTATTAAACATTTTTACACTTTTATTCGTGACTTAAAGCTTTTATAGGATGTACATTTGCCGCTTTCCAGGCAGGTATAAAACCAGCCAAAGCACCTGCAACAATTAGTAAAATAACCATAGTAACTGCCATTGAAAAATTTACTGATGGATTTAATACATAATCTACTTCAATATTTGGACCTACAACTTCTAACAACGCCATACTTAGAATTAAACCTGCGAAACCCGCAACTCCTGTAACAAAAATTGATTCTTGCATAATCATCCAAATAATAGACCAAGGTTTAGCTCCCAACGCTTTTCTTATCCCAATTTCACGAGTTCGTTCCTTTACAATAATTAACATGATATTACTTACACCAACAACTCCCGCTATTATAGTACAAATACCTACAAACCAGAAAAATAATGCAATATTACTTGTTAAAGTATAATATCTCTTCACTTCTTCCATTACATTAAATGCATTAACGGCATTGTCATCTGGCGCAACGCTATGTACTTGTTTTAAATATTGCTTTATTTCTTCCGTAAATTGTTTGGATACAGCCAACGCTTTTTCAAAATTTTCTTCAGGCTGTAAAGTAAAAGCGAGATTAGCAACTCTATTTGATCCATTAAATATAGATTGAGCTGTACTTATTGGTATAAATACTCTATTTTCCTCACGCTCACCACCTTCATCTATATAAACACCAACTATTTTAAAATTGATACCAGAAAGTTGAAGGTATTCACTTAAAGGGTTTTCAACATTTGGCAATAATTCCTGTTTAATTTTATTACTAATTACTATTACTTTTCCTTTTGATTTTAAATCTGAATAATTTATATATCGCCCTAAAATTATTTTTTGATTTTCAATTTGTTGATAATTTGGACTAACTCCATGAACTCCGTAAGAAACAGATTCATTCTTATAATTGATACTTGTACCTCTTACTCTAAACAAATCAGACTTATATTCTAATTCATTTTTATATAACGTTGTTAAATTGTCATAATCTTCATTTCTAAGTTGAATAGGCCTACCTGGATTTAAGCCTTTGTATTCTTTGGTTGTAACTTCAGTCCAAACCCAAACTCGGTTAGTCGCATCAGCTTCAAACTCTTTTTGAATACCATTTTGCATTCCTTGCCCAAAACCTAATAAAACGACTAAAATAAATATACCAGAGGCTACAGAAATTCCAGTAAGAAAAGTCCTAAGTTTATTTTTTCGAATGGTTTCAAATATTTCTTGCCAGCGATCTAAATCAAACATTTATTAAAACAGTATTATTAGTATGATAACTACCTTCTTAAAAGACTTTTTAAAGATACAAATGTTACATCAAATAGGAAAAATAATTGCATTTATAATAATTTAAAATATATAAAGTGCTGAAATATAGTATGTTTTGACTTTTTCTGTAACAATAGTTACTTTAAATTACAAATCGAAAAATAGAATGACATAAATCATAATAAACTTTAAATACTGTGCTTAAATTTGTTCTCATTAAAACAAGAGATTAACACAAATATAAAATTTTAAGATGGAGACGATACAAGAAGTCAAAGCCAGAGTATACAAGTTTGGAGATAAAAATACTGATGGTAATAGTACAATGAAAAACCTATTAGGTGGTAAAGGAGCTAATTTAGCTGAAATGAGCGCAATTGGAATCCCTGTTCCTCCAGGATTTACAATTACTACAGAAGTTTGTACTGAATATAACCTATTAGGAAAAGATGCTGTTGTTGGTATGATTGTTCCTGAAGTTGAAAAAGCAATAGAGAATATTGAAAATATAATGGGATCAAAATTTGGAGACAAAGAAAACCCTTTATTAGTTTCAGTTCGTTCTGGAGCAAGAGTTTCTATGCCAGGTATGATGGATACTGTATTAAACTTAGGTTTAAACGATGAAGTTGTTGAAGGCTTAGCTATTAAATCTGGAAACGAACGTTTCGCATGGGATTCATATAGACGTTTTATACAAATGTACGGTGATGTTGTTTTAGGTATGAAACCAGAATCTAAAGAAGATATTGATCCTTTTGAAGAAATAATGGAAGCTCTTAAACATAAAAGAGATATTGAATTAGATACAGAATTTACAATACAAGATTTAAAAGATTTAGTTTACGATTTTAAAGATGCTGTAAAAAAACGTACTGGTCATGATTTCCCTACAAATCCTTGGGATCAATTATGGGGAGCTGTTATGGCAGTTTTTAATAGTTGGAACGGTGATAGAGCTATTTATTACAGAAATATGAATGGATACCCAAGTGAATGGGGAACTGCTGTAAACGTGCAAGCAATGGTTTATGGAAATATGGGAGACAATTCTGGTACAGGAGTTTGTTTTACACGTGATGCTGGAACTGGAGAAAATCTTTTCAATGGAGAATATTTAATCAATGCACAAGGTGAAGATGTAGTTGCTGGAACAAGAACTCCTCAACAAATTACTAAAGTTGGTTCTTTACGTTGGGCTGAATTAGCTAAGGTTGAAGAAGATGACAGATTAGCAAATTACCCTTCTTTAGAAGAGTTAATGCCATCTATTTATAATGAGTTAAATGACTACCAACAAAAATTAGAAGATCATTATAAAGATATGCAAGATATGGAGTTTACTATGCAAGATGGTAAACTTTGGATTTTACAAACAAGAAATGGTAAACGTACTGGTTCTGCAATGGTAAAAATTGCAATTGACAAATTAAAAGAAGGTGCTATTACTGAAAAAGAAGCCTTACTTTCTATAGAACCAAATAAATTAGACGAATTATTACATCCTGTTTTTGATCCTAAAGCTTTAAAAAAATCTAATGTAATTGCGCAAGGTTTACCTGCTTCTCCTGGAGCTGCAACTGGTCAAATTGTATTTTTTGCTGATGAAGCTTCAAAATATAAAACAAGTATTCTAGTTCGTATAGAAACTTCTCCTGAAGATTTAGAAGGAATGAATATTGCAAAAGGAATATTAACTGCACGTGGTGGTATGACTTCTCACGCAGCTGTTGTTGCTCGTGGTATGGGTAAATGTTGTGTTTCTGGTGCTGGTGCTTTAAAAATAAACTATAAAAATAGAACTTTAACAGTTGATGGTCACGAATATCATGAAGGTGATTGGATTTCATTAAACGGTTCTACTGGAAATATTATTGACGGAAAAGTTGCAACGATTGAGCCTGAATTAAGCGGAGAATTTGCTGAAATTATGGAATTGGCTGATAAATTTGCGACAATGAAAGTTAGAACAAATGCTGACTCTCCTAAAGATGCAAAAGTAGCTCGTAGTTTTGGAGCACAAGGTATTGGATTAACAAGAACTGAACATATGTTCTTTGAAGTTGACCGAATTAAGGCAATGCGTGAAATGATACTTTCAGATACTGTAAAAGGAAGAAAACAAGCGTTAGACCAATTATTACCAATGCAACGTGAAGATTTTGAAGGTATTTTTGAAGCAATGGCTGGTCTTCCAGTAACAGTTCGTTTATTAGATCCACCTTTACATGAGTTTGTACCTCACGTTTTAGCTACTCAAAAAGATTTAGCTGAAGAAATGCATATTTCATTAGAAGCTGTAAAAAGTAAAATTGCAGAGTTAGAAGAATTTAACCCAATGCTAGGTCATAGAGGTTGTAGATTAGGAATTACATATCCTGAAATTACTGAAATGCAAGCAAGAGCAATTATTGAAGCTGCTTTAAATTTAAAAGAAAGAGGAATTGAAGCAAAACCTGAAATTATGGTTCCTTTAATTGGTACTTTGGCTGAATTTGAAAGTCAAGAAAAAATTATTAGAGATACAGCCAATAAAGTTTTTGAAGAAAGAAATGATACTATCGAATATTTAGTAGGTACTATGATTGAAATTCCAAGAGCTGCTTTAACAGCTGATTTAATTGCTGCTAAAGCTGAGTTCTTCTCATTTGGAACAAATGATTTAACTCAAATGGCATTTGGTTATTCAAGAGATGATGCTGGTAAATTCTTACCAGTTTATATAGAAAAAGGAATATTAAAAGTTGATCCATTTGAAGTTCTTGACCAAGAAGGTGTTGGACAATTAGTAAAAATGGGTACAGAAAAAGGTAGAATGACAAAACCAGACTTAAAAGTTGGTATTTGTGGTGAACATGGTGGTGAGCCAAGTTCAGTAGAATTTTGTTACAATACCGGAATGAATTATGTTAGTTGTTCTCCTTATAGAGTTCCAATTGCACGTGTAGCTTCGGCTCAGGCGGTAATTAAAAAACAAGCATAGTATAGGTTTTTTTAGTTAGTTATAAAAACTCCATCTTTTTAAAAAAGATGGAGTTTTTTTATATATAACAATTAAAGTATCTTCGCAATATGATTAAAGTTGTATTACTTGGTGGTGGAAATTTAGCCTTTCATTTAACAAAAAATTTGTTAAATAATAAAGCTGTTAACCTTATTCAGGTTTATAATAGAAGTATTGATAAAATTCAATATTTAAAATCAAAAACTGCAATAACAGATAACTTAAATGCATTGGAAGCTGCTGATATTTATGTTGTTGCGGTTGCAGATAATGCAATTTCAGAAGTTTCTTCAAAATTAAATTTCAAAAATAAATTAGTTGTTCATACTTCAGGGGCAGCCAATTTAAATGAATTAAAATCTAAATCTAACAAAGGTGTTTTTTACCCCTTACAAACATTTTCAAAAGAAAATAAAATTGATTTTACATCTATTCCAATTTGTATTGAGGCTGAAACAAAAACAGATTTAGATTTACTGGAAAAATTAGCAAAATCTATTGCAAAAAAATATTATCTAATAAATTCTGAACAACGCAAACATTTGCATGTTGCAGCTGTTTTTGTAAATAATTTTGTGAATCATTTATATCATATCGGAAATGAAATTTGTGAAGAAAATGGAATTCCCTTTGAGATTTTGCACCCTTTAATTGAAAAAACTTCAAAAAAAATAGTAGAAATACCACCTTTAAAGGCTCAAACTGGTCCTGCAAAAAGAAACGATACCAAAACTATAAAAAACCACAAAGCAATTTTAAATAAACAGCAAAAGGAAATTTATAATTTGCTTACAAAATCAATACAAAATACCTATGGGAAAAAGTTATAAAGAAATAATGCCTCAAATTACAACATTTATGTTTGATGTAGATGGCGTTTTAACTAATGGAATGATTACAATTACCACTACTGGAGAATTGATTAGAACAATGAACATCAAAGATGGATATGCCTTAAAAACAGCAATAGATCAGGGCTTTAAGATATGTATAATTTCTGGTGGAAGTAATGAAGGCGTGCGTTCTCGACTTCAAAACTTAGGAATTACAGATATTTATTTAGGCACTCATAATAAAATGGAACAATTTGAAGAATACATTACAATTCATAAATTAAATCCTGAAGAAATTTTATTTATGGGTGATGACATTCCAGATTATAAGGTCATGAAAAAAGTAGGTTTACCCAGTTGTCCAAAAGATGCAGTTCCAGAAATTCAAGATATTTCATTATATATTTCACAAAAAAAAGGTGGAAATGGATGTGTGAGAGATGTAATTGAGCAAGTTTTAAAAGTTCAAGGAAAATGGAATGGACAATTTGATGCAAAATATGATTAATAATATGAGAAAAATTATTCTAATAACTCTAACTCTCTTATTTTCAGGAGCTATTTCTTTACAAGCTCAATCTATTTTTGGAGAATGGAAAACTATTGATGATGAAACTGGTAACGAAAAATCTATTGTTGAAGTTTATCAAGAAAATGGAAAAGCTTATGCTGTAATTAAGCAATTATTGAAAAAAGGAAATGAAAATAAAGTTTGTGAAAACTGTAAAGGAACAAATAAAAATAAATCAATTAAAGGAATGGTTATTATAAATGGCCTTTCAAAAGATGGTAGTGAATGGAATGGAGCCAAAATATTAGATCCTAAGACAGGAAAAGAATACAAATGTTATATAACCCTTGAAGATAATAACAAACTAAAAGTTAGAGGCTATATTGGTTTTGCTTTAATTGGAAGAACTCAATACTGGACCAGAGTTAATTAATTTAACAATAAACTTAGTTTCTAATATTTCAAATTTTATAAATACAGTGTCATTTAGTAAATATTCTATGGGTAAACCCCAAACTTAATTCTGAAAAATCAGCCTGACTTAAATTAGAATTAATGTGAGCACTTAAATAAAAATTATTTTTTGGCATTTTTGAAGTATTTATAGCATATAATTTTAAACCTAAACGTCCTAAAAACAATTTTTTAAGATCATAAAAAAAATCAAGCTCTGGTTCCTCAAGTAAATATTGCTCTTTATAAAATGGTTTGTGCAAATTTAAACCGCCTTCCCAATCAATCCCAATATGTCCCAGCATAGCCTCAACACCAACCGACAAATATAAATTTGATGCATTTAGTATAGGTTTAGAGTAATAAGGTTCTAATTCATTTTCATTTATATAATCGTAATAATGATGATAAAATCTATAGGTAGCTCCTAAACTGACTTTAAAAATATCTTTATAAAACAAACCTCCATATACTTCAATTGAATTAATAGCTTTTACCAAACTTTCATTTTTAACAAATTTATGTATTCCTTGTCCGTAACGTATTGAATAAAAACCTTTTGAAAACGTTTTAACATTGTTTAAATCAAATTTAGTATCATTTTTAATAATACTTTTTTTAACATCAATTTTTGTTGAAATACTCATTAAAGCAGAATTCAACCCTTCATTTGGTAGTTGTGCATGACCATTTGAATGATGTATATAACCAATTCCTAATTGTAAATCTTTATTGTTTTTCGAAAGCAAATTGTAATACAAAAATGTTTGAAAAGCCCATGTTAATTTTGTGCTTATTGCAGAATTTCTAGGGTTATTTACCACGTCATAACGTGTATCAAAATAAGAAATTCCAAGACCTCCTTTAAAATGAAAATTTTGTTTTTTATTTAAATTTAGTTTTATAAATGGTAAAACACTCACTGAGCGTCCCAATAAATCTTTATTACCATAATTAGTAAAATATACTGAAACACCTGTGGTTGGAAAATTTAAAATACTTTCCCATTGTTTTTCAGGAAATAAATTTTTCTTTTCAAAACTCATCCCAATTATAAATTGAGAATTTGTATTTGGGTACAATTCAAATGCAGCAATGGTTTTTCCAAAAAATAATTCTGGCCTAAGAGCATATTCCCCAAATGTTTGTTCATTTTGACCCAAACAAGAAAATCCAATAAAGAAAAAGAGGAATAATTTTTTCATTGGTTAAATATAAAAAACAATACTCATAAAAATGAAGGCATATTATTAATTTAATTCCTCTCTTTTAGCATTGGCACAAACCTAAAATCGCCCAATTCGTGCTTTTCAAAATCCTTTTCACTTGTTCTAACAAACAAAGTCATTGTTTGTACTTCATCCCCAATGGGAATTACCAATCTCCCTCCTATTTTTAATTGACTCAACAAAGGTTTTGGAACAAATGGAGCACCGGCAGTTACAATAATTCTATCAAAAGGAGCATTTTCTGGCAAACCTTTATAACCGTCACCAAAAATCACTTTTTTAGGCTTATAATTTAATTTTGGCAAAAATAATTTCGTCTTTTTAAAAAGTTCTAGTTGTCGCTCTATAGTATAAACCTTTGCTCCCATTTCTATTAAAACAGCAGTTTGATAACCCGAACCTGTCCCTATTTCTAATATTTCATCATTAGGTTTAACTTGTAACAATTCTGTTTGAAATGCAACAGTATAAGGTTGTGAAATAGTTTGTTCGGCAGCAATTGGAAACGCCTTGTCCTGATACGCAAAATCTGCAAAACTAGAATCCATAAATAAATGCCTTGGTATAATTGAAATTGCTTTCAAAACATTTTTATCAGTAATTCCCTTTTTAGATAATATTGCTACTAATTGATTTCTAAGTCCTTGATGTTTGTGCGAATCTTTCACTAATTAATTAAATTTGAGATGCTAAAAATAGGAATAAATGCATAAAGATTGTTACTTTTGTTTACATAAAAATAAACAATCTTATTATGCTAAAAGCAGGAGTTTTAGGAGCCGGACATCTCGGAAAAATTCACTTAAAATTATTAAATCAATCTGAAAAATACAATTTAGTAGGATTTTACGACCCTATAAAGGAAAACGCTCAAAAAGTTGAAGAAGAATTTGGCTACAAATCATTTGATACTATTCAAGAGTTAATAGATGCCGTAGATGTTGTAGATATAGTTACACCTACCCTTTCGCATTTTGATTGTGCAAAAGAAGCCATCGAAAAAGGAAAACATATATTTATTGAAAAACCAATTACTAAGACAGTTGAAGAAGCTGAGAAATTAATTGAACTTGCTAATAAACACAAGGTTAAAGGTCAGGTTGGTCACGTAGAGCGTTTTAATCCAGCATTTACTGCCGTTAAGGATTCTTTAAATAAACCAATGTTTATTGAAACCCATAGATTGGCAGAGTTTAATCCACGTGGTACCGATGTGCCTGTTGTTTTAGATTTAATGATTCATGATATAGATATTATTTTAAGTGTTGTAAAATCTAAAGTAAAAAGTGTGAATGCCAGTGGTGTTTCTGTGATTAGTGAAACTCCGGATATTGCAAATGCTCGAATTGAATTTGAAAATGGATGTGTTGCTAATTTAACGGCAAGTAGAATTTCATTAAAAAATATGCGTAAAACACGTTTTTTTCAAAAGGATGCTTATATAGCTGTTGATTTCTTTGAAAAAGCAACAGAAGTGGTTAAAATGCAAGATGCGCCTAAAATACCAGGTGATTTTGATATGATTTTACAAAATGCTGAAGGAATTAAAAAGCAAATTTATTTTGAAAACCCAACTGTTGAAGCAAATAATGCTATTTTAGATGAATTAGAAACGTTTGCAGACGCAATTACTAATAATACAACTCCAATTGTAACTTTAGAACAAGGTACAGAAGCATTAAGAGTTGCTCATATGATTATAAACGATTTTTAAGATGACTATTTATCAAGTTGATGCTTTTACAAACGAGATTTTCAAAGGAAATCCAGCTGCAGTTTGCCCTCTAACTAAATGGATTTCGGAAGAATTAATGCAAGCTATTGCTGAAGAAAACAATTTATCTGAAACTGTATTCTTTGTGAAAGTTAAAGATCATTTTGAAATTAGATGGTTTACACCTTCTTGTGAAATTGATTTATGTGGTCACGCTACCTTAGCTGCTGCACATATTATATTTTCAGAATTAGATTATGACAAAAAAGTAATAGAATTCAATTCAAAAAGTGGCATTTTAAAAGTTGAAAAAAAAGAAGATTGGTACACTTTAAATTTTCCGTCTGAAGAAATTATTGAAATTAAAACACCGCAACTTTTAAAGGATGCGTTAAAAGTTCCAATAATTAAAACTTTTGAAGGTAAATGGAAATTGGTTGTGGAATTAGAAAATGAAAGTGCAGTTAAAAATTTAACTCCTAATTTTTCAAAATTAGCAAATTTGGAACACGCAGGAATTATTGTTACTGCACAAGGAGATAAAGTGGATTTTGTTTCTCGTTTTTTTGCTCCAAAAATTGGTATTAATGAAGACCCGGTAACTGGTTCTGCACATACGTTATTAATTCCATTTTGGGCTAAAAAGCTAAAATTAAATAGTTTAGAAGCTATTCAATTATCTAACAGAACGGGATATTTAAAATGTGAATATTTAAATGAACGTGTTGAAATGAGTGGACAAGCAATCACTTATTTAAAAGGAAAATTAACTATTTAATTATTAATTATGACTAATATAGCTGTTATTGGAGCTGGGACCATGGGAAATGGAATTGCTCATGTGTTCGCTCAAAATAATTACAAAGTAAACTTAATAGATATATCTCAGGCGGCTTTAGACAAAGGTTTAGCTACAGTTACTAAAAACCTTGATAGATTACTTTCTAAAGAAAAAATCACTAGTATTATTAAAGCACAAACTTTAAATAATATTACAACTTATACTTCTATTGCTGAAGGTGTTAAAGATATAGATTTAGTTGTTGAAGCTGCAACTGAAAACATCGATTTAAAATTAAAAATATTTAAACAAATTGATGAAGAAGCTCCGGCTAATGCAATTTTAGCTTCAAATACATCATCAATATCAATTACTAAAATAGCATCGGTAACAAAAAGACCAGAAAAAGTAATTGGAATGCATTTTATGAATCCTGTTCCAATAATGAAATTGGTAGAAATAATTAGAGGTTATAACACTTCTGATGAGGTTACCAAAACAATTATGGATCTTTCAGAAAATCTTAAAAAAGTTCCTGTTGAAGTTAATGACTATCCAGGCTTTGTAGCAAACCGTATTTTAATGCCAATGCTAAACGAGGCTATTGAAACCTTATACAATGGAGTTGCAGGCGTTTATGAAATTGATACTGTAATGAAATTAGGAATGGCGCATCCAATGGGTCCGTTACAATTGGCTGACTTTATTGGCCTAGATGTTTGTTTATCAATTTTAAATGTAATGTATGATGGCTTTAAAAATCCAAAATATGCTCCTTGTCCGCTATTAGTTAATATGGTACAAGCTGGTAAACTTGGCTCAAAATCAGGTGAAGGTTTTTATGACTATTCCGAAAACCGTAAGGCTGAAATAATTTCAAAACAATTTAGATAAAAACAATTTTGACCTATAAAAAAAGACCTTTCAATTTCTGGAAAGGTCTTTTTTTTAAATTATAGATATTTTAAGAAAAAATCCATCATATCTTCTTTTAACTCGTAATGCATTTTAACAAAAGTTTTCATTTGATCTTTAAGCAGTACTTGTTTTTCGTGAAATTTTACTTCACTGTTATTATCATATTTTGCTTGAGCTATTTCTCTTTTTTTCATTCGTATTCGATGCCTTAATTCACCCATTACATGTCTCTCTCTTATTATTTTATTCTGAAATACTTCCAATTGAGCCATAACGTCATTTCCAAGATCACGCATAGCTATATGCTCTAGTTTCTCTTCAAAATAATCCATTTCACTTTCTTGAAATTTCAACTCTCTTTTCCATACTTCAAGATTGAAGTTTAAATCACTTAAAAATAATAATTGACTTTCCATACTCTATTTGCTTTTAAATTTTATACAATAAATTTCTAACTTTTTTTTAAAAATTACTCTGACAAAAGTCATAATTAACATTTTTAAGTAAAATTTAATTTTAAAAGTACTCTCCTATAAAGATATAAAAAAAGCGTTTTAATTTAATTAAAACGCTTTTTTTATTATTATTAATTTTCGGTATTAGTTATTACCGTTTTCATCTTCATCTTTTTTAGATGTTTTATTCCAAATCTTTATTTCATCTTCTTTATCAACACCTGATAAAACTTCAACATTAATACCATCTGAAATTCCTAACTCAACATCACGTTTTTCAAATTCCTGATCTCCCGTTTTTACTTCAACATATGGTGTTTCAGTTTTTTTATCAAATTGCAATAAAGCCTCTTTTATTGAAAGAACACTATCTTTCTTTTCTAAAACTATATCAGCATTTGCACTATAACCAGCTCTAACAAAAAATTCATCATCTAAAGTTACATCACCTTTAATTTTAAATTGAACTGCTCCATTTTCTTCAGTTCCCTTTGGAGCAATAAAGTTTAATTTTGCAGGATATTTTTTCTTTTCAATGGCACCTAAAGAAACTTCTAATACCGTTCCATTTTTAATTTTACCAACTTCAGCTTCATCAACTTTACCTTCAAAAATCATTTTTGTCATATCAGCAATAGTAGCAATTGTAGTACCTGCATTAAAAGTATTACTTTCAATTACCTGATTTCCTTTACGTACTGGAATCTCTAAAATTGTACCAGAAATTTCTGCTGTCACATAAGTATTTGCTGTTTTACCCATTCCAGCGGCAGATCCTTTTTGTATGATTTGTAAGTTATTTCTTGCATTACTTAAATCTTGAACAGAGCTATTATAACTTAATTCTGCAGTTTCAAATTCTGAACGAGATTTAACACCCTTTTCAAACAGACCTTTAATTCTATTGTAATTCGTTTTTGCGTTGTCAAAACGTAATTGAGCAGTTTTTACGCTTCCTTGTGCACTGTTTAAACTTTGTATATTAGGCACAACTCTAATTGTTGCAATTAAATCCCCAACTTCTACTTGAGCCCCCTCTTCAACATAAATTTTCTCAATAATTCCTGAAACCTTAGGTTTAATTTCAGCTTCCTCCAAAGGAACTACTTTACCAGTAGCTACAGTTTTTCTAACAATATTTGTTTTAAAAGGTTTTTCCGTTTCATATTGCACAGGTGATTTACTATTCTTAGCTCCAAACCAAGCTAAAACAGCTATAAGTGCGACTGCTATTGTTCCAAAAATTATTTTTTTCTTCATTAGTTATTGATTTTCAGTTTATTGTTCTTTTTATTACTATTATTCTTTTTATTCTTCTCTTAATGCTTCTATAGGCCGAATACTTACTGCTGTGTGAGCTGGAATTAAACCTATTAATGTTCCTAAAACTACTAACGTTACTGCAGCAATAATAATAACCGGAATATCAACCGTTGGATTGGTTAATGCTGCATCAGGTCCTTGACCAATTGTTGCGTCAATTAACATTAAAACTAAACCGCCAAAAATAATACCTAAAGCTCCTGCAATGCTTGTTAGAAATACAGATTCTAAAATTATTTGACGTTTTATTTCCCAAGGTTTTGCACCTAAAGCTCTTCTAATTCCTATTTCTTTGGTCCGTTCTTTAACAGTAATTAATAAAATGTTTCCAATTGCAAAAACTCCAGCTATTAGTGTAGCAATGCCAACAAACCATGTTAAAAATTGCATCCCAGTTAAAAATCCAGTAACCTGAGCTATTCTTTCCCCTAAATTGAAGCTACCAAAAGCTCTTTCATCATTTGGGTGTACTTTATGTAAATTTCTTAATAATAATTTAACATCTGCTTCAATTTGTGAAATATCATATTCCATTTTCCCCGTAATCATCATCCATCCAATGCTATCTCCTCTATTATAAACTTGTTGAAATGTTGTAAAAGGAATATGAATATTTCCTTGAGGTCCACCACTTCCAACTTGTCCTTGTTTATACATTCCAACTACAATATAATTGATATCATTTATTTTTATATAGGTACCTATAGGGTAAACATCTTTATCAAAAAGTTGCTTATAAATTTCCTCTTCAATTACACAAACTTTTTTCTTTTCTTTAATATCATTATCATTTATGAACCTACCATAAACCATATCTTTTTTCTGAACTTTATCTAACTCCGGATAATCTCCAAAAATTCCAAAAGTTCCAGATTTAAAATTATTAATTGCCATTGCTTGGGTTTGGTGACGAGGCACTACAAAATCAAGCCCTTTAATTTCGCTCCTAATATTTTCTAAATCAGACATTTTCAAGGTGAGGCTTTTGCCTTCCTGAAAACCTTTAAAAGGCTTGCTTGTTTGTTGCGCCCAAACAAAAACACTGTTTGTAGCAAAGTTTCCGAATAATTTATTAAAATTATTTTCAACTCCTTTTGCAGCCCCTAATAAAACAACTAATAAAAAAATACCCCACATTACTCCAATTATAGTAATACCAGTACGCATTTTATTCTTTCGAATACTGCTATAAATTTCTTGCCAAGTATCTTTGTCAAATAAAAATTTCATTTTACCTTCTTATCAATTGAATATTAGTTTTATTTATTCTTCCCTTAATGCCTCAATAGGCCTTATACTAACCGCTGTTTGAGCTGGAATAAGCCCAATTAATGTTCCCAGGACAACCAGTGTTAATGCTGCTATTAAAACAATTGGTATATCTACTGTCGGATTTGTTAATGCAGCATCAGGACCTTTTCCTAAAGTAGCATCAATTAACATAAGTATTAGCCCACCAAAAATAATTCCAAACGCGCCTGCAATACTTGTCAAAAAAACAGATTCCAACATTATTTGACGCTTAATTTCCCAAGGTTTTGCTCCTAAAGCACGTCTTATTCCTATTTCCTTTGTTCTTTCTTTTACAGTTATTAATAAGATATTCCCAATTGCAAAAACTCCTGCTATTAGTGTTGCAATTCCAACAAACCATGTTAAAAATTGCATTCCAATTAAAAATCCTGTAATCTTTTTAAACATATCTCCTAAATTAATTCCTCCAAGAGCTCTTTTATCTTCTGGATGAATCTTATGCAAATTCTTTATTATTAATTTTGCGTCTTTTTCAATTTGAACAATACTGCTTTCAGCATTTCCAGTTATAATCATCCAACTTATATTATCTCCCCTATTGTAAACTTGCTGAAATGTAGTAAATGGTATATGAATATTATCCCCCAATCTAATTGTTTGACTTTCCTTAAACAAGCCTACAACCTTATAATTAATTCCATTTATGTTTACTAACTCGCCAATTGGATACTCATCTTTTTCAAAAAGTTGTTTATAAACCTCTTCTTCAATAACACAAACCTTTTTCTTTTCTTTAATATCATTATCATTAATAAACCTTCCATAAATCAAGTCCTTGTTTTGAATTTTATCTAAAACAGGGAAATCTCCTGAAATATTAAAATTTCCTGATTGAAATTTTCTAATTACTAAACCGCCATCCTGACTTCTTGGAGCTATTAATTCCACCCCTTTTACTTCTTGTTTGATCTTTTCTATATCATCTATTTTAAGAGCAACTTGCCTACCTTCCTGGAAACCTTTAAAAGGTTTACTTGTAGATTGCCCCCAAATAAAAACACTATTCGTAGCAAAATCACCAAATAGTTTATTAAAATTATTCTCAACACCCTTTGCTGCACCCAATAAAACAACCAATAAAAAAATACCCCACATTACACCAATAATGGTAATACCAGTACGCGTTTTATTTTTACGAATACTACTATATATTTCTTGCCAGGTATCTTTGTCAAACAAAAATTTCATTGTTTACGGTAATTATTTATTATTCGTCGTTTAGTGCTACAATCGGTTTAATTCTTGCTGCTCTTTTGGCTGGAATATAACCTGCAATTGTACCGGCAATTATAAGTACAATTGTAGCACCCACTACAACATAGGTTTCAACACTTGGATTTAAAATGAAATATTTTTCTAAAGTATCACCCAAAGCTCTTAAAGCAAAAACACCTAACATCAAACCTGAATAACCGGCTAGTGCTGTTACAAAAATTGACTCGAGCATTATCATTCCCACTATTGATTTTGGAGTTGCTCCTAGAGCTTTTCTAATTCCTAATTCTTTTGTACGCTCTTTTACAATATATACCATAATATTACTGATACCTATAATACCTGCAATTAAAGTTCCAATACCAATAAATAGAATAATTACATTTAAAACCATCATAAAGCTTTGAACATCTCTTGTACCTTCAGCATAATTTCTAACTCTAATGGCTCCTTGATCTCTTGGATCTACATTGTGTTTTTCTTTTAATAATTTAGTAAGTAAATTACTAAATGCCAATGCTTGATCTACATCCATTTTTGGATTAAATGTCAATCCAAAATAATCTAATTCATCATTAGGCTTATACATTCCTTGAATTGTTGTAAAAGGCGCATATATAAATCGTTCATCGTTATCTCCTCCTGGATCATTAAAAACGCCAACAACTTTATAAGAAATCCCTTCTATATTTAAATTCTTTCCAAGACCACTTAAATTTCCAAATAAATCCTTTTCAACAAGTCTACCAATTGCAACAACTTTAGAACGTCGTTCTATATCTAAATAAGTTAAAAATCTACCGTCCTGCACTACAGCAGACTCTAATGGCTGATAATCTGGATATACCCCACGAATTGTATAACGATTTTGCTCTCCTTTATAAATAACCTGCATACTCCGTTGAATATTTGGGCTGAAAAATTGAATTTCGTCTTCAAATTTTTCATTCATAAACTTAGCATCATCATTTCTATACTGAATGTTCCTGCCGCTTTGCATCCCTTTATATGGTTTGGTAGTTCTACCTCCATAAACATAAACAGAGTTAACAGCATCACTAGCAAACTGTTTTTCAAAAGTGTGTTTTAAACCATTTCCAACTCCAAATAAAAGGGTAAATAATAAAATAGCAAATGCAATTGTAAACCCCGAAAGTGCTGTTCTTAGTTTGTTTTTTCTTAAGGTTTGGAAAATTTCTTGCCAACGATCTAAATCAAACATAGCTTATGCGTTTACTTTTTTAGCTGTCAATTCATCACTTATAATAACTCCATCTTTTAATCGAACTATTCTATCTGTTTGTTCTGCAATATCCTCTTCATGAGTAATTACAAAAACGGTCATTCCATCGCGATTAATTTCTTTCAACAATTCCATTACAGAAGCAGAAGTAATTGAATCCAACGCCCCCGTAGGCTCATCTGCCAAAATAACTTTTGGTTTAGTAGCTAATGCTCGAGCAACTGCCACACGCTGTTTTTCACCTCCAGAAAGTTCGCTTGGTAAATGGTCAGCTCTATCTTTTAAACCTACTTTTTCTAGATATTGTAATGCGATTTTTTGACGCTCTTTTCTACCCATTCCTTGATAATACAATGGAAGCGAAACATTTTCTACTGCAGTTTTATAGGTTATCAAATTGAACGACTGGAAAATAAATCCTAAAAATTTATTTCTTAAAATTGCTGCTTTCTTTTCGTCTAAATTTTCAATTTTTTGACCATTCAAAAAATAATTTCCTTCATCATGACCATCTAACAGACCAACTATATTTAATAAGGTTGATTTTCCAGATCCTGAAGATCCCATAATAGAAACAAATTCACCTTCTTTAATATGTAAATCTAAACCTTTTAAAACATGTAGAGAATCTTTTCCTATTGGATAGGATTTATGAAGTTTTTCAATCTTTATCATTTGGTTGTTGTTTTAAACGAAAATATAAATTGCTTATGAGAATTCGTATTAATATTTTGTTAAAAGACAGTTAATCTTTAAATATGTAACTTAGCTTTGTGAACAAAAATAAAAACAAATCTATTATATTATTTGATGGTATTTGTAACCTTTGCAATGCATCAGTTTACTTTATCATCAAACACGATAAAAAAGAACAGTTTTTATTTGCCTCACTACAATCAGACGCAGCAAAAGAAATATTGTTACAATACAATTCAAAAAAAATAAAATTTGATTCAATTGTTTTAATTGAAAAGAATGAAATTTACGAAAAATCTACAGCAGCCTTAAGAATTGCCAAAAGTTTATCAGGTGGTTTTAAATTCCTTTATTTGTTTATAATTATCCCCAAATTTATAAGAGATTGGGTTTATAATTACATTGCAAAAAACCGCTATAAATGGTATGGAAAAAAAGAATCTTGCATGATTCCTTCACCAAAACTGATAAATAGATTTATTAATTTATTTTTTTGGATAATAATCATCCCAATCTTTAACTTTTGGTTTGTGGAGCTTCCCTATTGATTTTGCTACCAACATAGAAACTGAAGCATCACCTGTAACATTTACAGTTGTTCTACACATATCTAACGGTCTGTCAATAGCAAATATTAATGCCAAACCAGCTTCCGGGATACCTGCTTGCCCTAAAACAATTACTAACATAACCATTCCTGCTCCTGGCACAGCAGCAGATCCAATACTTGCCAAAGTTGCTGTTACAATTATCCCTAATTGAACTCCTAATGATAAATCCATGCCAAAAGCTTGAGCAATAAAAACTGCAGCCACAGCTTGATATAGACTCGTCCCATCCATATTAATTGTAGCTCCAATAGGTAATACAAAACTACTTACTTCCTCATCTACTCCCAAATGTTCCGTAACTCTTTCCATTGTTACTGGTAAAGTAGCAGCACTGCTACTTGTTGAAAATGCCAATAATTGTGCTGGTGATATTCCCTTTAAGAATGTTGATGGATTTTTTTTGGTTACCATCCAAACAATTGAATTATAAAAAACGATCATTAAAAACAGTCCAAAAATAACAGTAAAAGCATACCAAACTAAAGCTTTAAAAAGATCTATACTTGGAGATTCTACAACCAAGGCTGCCAATAATGCAAAAACACCATAAGGTGCAGCGAGCATTATAAGGTCAATCATTTTTAAAATTACTTCATTAAAACCATCAAAGAATTTTTTAACAGGTTTAGATTTCTTTTCAGGAATTAATATCAAACCAATACCAAAAAATATTGCAAAGAATATAACTTGGAGCATATTTTTATTTTCTGTTGCTGCTCCAAAAATATTATCCGGAACAATATCAACCAATGCCTGAAGCGGCCCACTATCTTTTTGTTTATTTGCTTCTTCCTTATACTTTAGCGCATCTCCACTATAATTTTGAACTAGCTCTAAACGCGTTTCTTCTGTAATTGAATTCCCAGGCTTAATAATATTAACTAATAATAGCCCAATTGAAACGGCAACTATTGTAGTTAATAAATACAAACCAATTGTCCTTCCTCCCATTTTTGAAAGTTTAGAAATATCTTTTAGGTCAGAAACACCTTTAATTAATGACGCTAAAATCAAAGGAACTGCAATAAGTTTTAATGAATTTATAAATATTTTACCAAAAGGTTTAATCCAATCTTGAACAATTTCTTTGCCGCCGTCAAATTGAGTCATTAAAATACCAACACCTACTCCAATTACCATTCCTAATATTATTTGCCAGTGTAATGCTAATTTTTTCATTAAATAATTTTTAAATTCTTGGAAAGATAAAAAATACTGATGAACTTCATTAAATTTTAAGCATAAAAAAAAGCACCTGAAGTGCTTTTTAAAATTTTATACCTTTAATTTATTAAAACTGATACCTAAATGATAAGGCCAAATCTAAATCTGTATCCTTTCCATAATCTCCAATAATTCCAATTTCAGGTCTAAAATCCAGTGAAATTAAAATAGTGCTGTCAAAATTATATTCTATTCCTACATTTCCATCTGCATTTATAAACAATCCATCTTCTTTATCTGTATTTATTCCATTACTATAGCTCCAAGATCCTACTCCTGCACCAAAACCTGCATACCAGTTAAAACCTCCATCAATATTCCATACCCATTGATGAACCCCAGTTAATTTAAACGCATCATAATCTTTATGATTTCTATAACCAAAATCCACCTCTAATCTTTTATCATCATCTAATCTTTTTTGATATGATATTTCGCCTCCAAAACCATCATTATCTCCAAACCTAATCCCTATTGCATTTTCCGAAATTTCCTGAGCATTTGTAAATAAAATTCCACAAAAAACCAACATTGACATTAAAAATATTTTCTTCATAATAAGTTAATTTTTAAATTATACGTTTAAAGGGAAACAAAGTTTATGCCATTAAAATAACAACGTATTTTGTATATTATTATTTTATTGTGACTTGATTATAAATTATGTGTCATAAAAAATGTAATTAAATTATTTTTTTAATTATTTTAGAGAAATTATTAACATAAAAACAAAAAATGGCAGGAATTTTAGATTTATTAAACAGTGACTTAGGAAAAACTCTTATTAGTGGAGCGAGCAAACAATTTGGACAAGATGAAGGAAAAACAACTAGCGCTTTAAACGCTGCATTTCCTTTAATTTTAGGGGCAATGAAAAACAATGCTTCTACTCCAGATGGTGCTTCAGGATTATTAAAAGCATTAGGAAACGATAAGCATAGTGGTGGAATATTAGACAACCTTGGAAGTATCCTAGGTGGAGGTGGTGTAGATCAAAACGTACTTGATGATGGTGCTGGAATTTTAGGACATGTATTTGGAGGTCGCGAGCAAAATGTTGCACAAGCTGTAAGTAAATCTAGTGGTATTGATTTAGATACTGCAATGAATATTTTAAAAGTCGCTGGTCCATTAGTAATGGGTGCTTTGGGTAAAGAAACTCGTCAAAAAGGTGTTGCTGATCAAAATGGAATTGGAGATTTATTAGGTGGAATGCTTGGTGGCGCTTCTAATGAGCAACAAAGTTTAGTTACTAGATTATTAGATGCTGATGGTGACGGAAGTATAATTGATGATGTTGCAGGAATGATTTTAGGTGGTGGAAAAAAGAAAGGTGGTCTTGGCGGATTACTTGGTGGACTTTTCGGAAAATAAGAAAATGCTATTTTAAAAATAAATTTAGGGTCAGGCTAATAAGTTTGACCTTTTTTTATACAATTATTTTAAATGTAAAATATAAATGTATTTTTGCCCTGAAATTATTTTAAATGGAAAAATTAAAACAACGTTGGGGATTAACATCTAACTTTCAAGTAGTATTAATATTAATTGTTTTTTCAATTAATGGTTCTTTTGCAGCTTTTATTGCAAAACCATTAACAATTTTTATTGGTTTAAATCCTGAAACTACAAATCCTTGGTTATTTTGGCCAGTTAGAATTATTTTAATTTTTATAATTTACCAAATAACATTGCCATTGGTTGGTTATTGCTTTGGGCAATTTAAATTCTTTTGGAATTTTTTCACAAAAAAAGTGCTAATAAGAATGGGGATAAAAGGGTTAAATAAAGAAAACTAGTTTTTTTTCTTTCCTTTTTTTATTAAGTATTTGTACACCCAAGTTAAGGTAAATGTTGGTAAAAAATCGGTTCCAAAAAAACCGGCTTCTTCAACAAAAGTAACCAATCCTCCTATTTTTCCTTCTGTACCTTGGTACATTTTATAAATTAAAAATGAAGCGGCCGGAGCCCAGATAACATCGGTAAATTCGCCAACAAACGGAACAACAAAAGAGAGCATTCCAATTCCATCAAACAATAAACCTAGTAATAATAATTTGTATTTTTTTTGCATAAATAAATATATTCTTTCTAAATATATAGCAATTAAAATGCCAACTTTTTTGCTTTATTTTTAAACCTCAATTATAGATTAGATTATTATAAATTATTTTTATCATCTTATGTTGTAAAATGAAAAAATATATAAAATTTACTTGTCATAGCCGCGAAGGCAGGAATCTAAACCCTGTAATTTCGATTGTGACAATCTTACCATGGATTCCTGTTTTCACAAGACTGCCAAATAAAACTACGATGTCATTCCTGCGAAGACATGAATCTATTTACATGTTTATTATTGGATACCTGCCTACGCAGGTATGACAAAACACAATGCAATAATAATACTTGAGATTCTTCTCTATCGATCTGAATGACAACTAAAATATATTACACAACTATTTACAAACTCTGGTAAAGCTATGAAAATACAAATTTTATTGCTTTAATTTGGTTTTATATTTTTTAATGAATTTTTCTAATTTAGGATTTATAACAGCCACACAATAACCTTGAGTTTTATTATTGATGTAATAATTTTGATGGTATTCTTCAGCTTTATAAAACACATCTAAAGCCGTAACTTCAGTTACTATTGGATCATCAAAAACACCTTCTTTTGTTAATGCCTCAATAAAATTTTCAGCTATTTCTTTTTGCTCTAAATTGTGATAAAATATTGCAGATCTATACTGAGTCCCTTTATCATACCCTTGTCTGTTTAACGTTGTTGGGTCATGGGTACTAAAAAAAACATCCAATATTTCCTGATAACTAATTTTTGAAGCATCATATTTTATTTGAATTGCTTCTGCGTGTCCTGTTCTACCTGTTGTAATTTCTCTATAGGTTGGATTTTTAATTGTTCCGCCAGTATACCCAGAAGTTACACTTTCAACACCATCTAAAAGTTGAAAAATAGCTTCGGTACACCAAAAACAACCATTTGCAAAAGTTGCAGTTTCTAATTGAATTGACATATTATTTTTTTTAGTAATAGTTGATTGGGCAAAAATAGTTACTGTAGTTATTGCAAAAACAACTACCGTTAGTATTATTTTCTTCATTTTATAAATTATTTTTAAAATGAGTCGAAATATAGTCTATTTAATTACATACCACTTGGAATTTGTTTTCTTGGAAATTGAATTAAACTTTCTGCGCCGCTTTCACTAACACTAGCAACACCAAATAAATAATTGTCAATTACAATGTTTTTCAATGTGTAATCTGCAGTATTGCCAACAAATCTGCTGTATTGCCATTGAGGTGAGGTTGTATCTCTCCAATATATTTTATACCCAATTATGGCATCATCTTCAATTGGGTCCCATTTTAATCGTGTTGAAGGTTGCACTGCACCAGCAATCATTACATTTTCTGGAGCTGGTGGTGCAGCAGCTATTGAAGCCAATGTTAAACAATTTACCGCAGTTAATTTTGCAGCATAGTCAAAATTTACACCTTCCATAACATCACCATATTTTATGCCATTTTCCACTCTAATATCTTGGTGCTGACGATTGTAATTTTCGTGGGTTTCCATAATTCTAACTCCGGTAAAACCTGCATCGTTAAACGGACGATGATGTCCTCCTCTACCAAAACGATCCAATCTATAAATCATAATTGCATCTAAATTAGTCATATATGCATCTGTTAATTGATCAACTCTACGAGCCAATTGACGAGAAGGCCCATCTACTTCACCTCCATAAAAACGCATACTTGCTTTTTCTCTATCTGTTGTTTCCATAGAAATCGCTTCAGAAAAAACTCTAAAAGTACTATTGTCAATAACACCATCAATTCCTTCAATATTACCAATCATATCATTGTTAAGAACGCCAATTATATTCCAATTATGCTCTTTCGCGTAATTGGCCATAATTTTTCCACCAAACAATCCTTGTTCTTCACCGGACAAGCCAACATAAATTATAGAAACCGGAAATTTGTATTTACTTAAAACTCTTGAAGCCTCAATAGTGCCGGCCATTCCTGTTGCATTGTCATTTGCTCCGGGAGAATCTGAAGTGAAATTATTAGCGTCCGAAACTCTGGAATCTATATCCCCAGACATAATTACATAATGATTTGGATATTTTGTACCTCTTTGAATTGCCAATACATTAACAACTTTTGTATCTGTAATTATTCTTCTTCCATCAGCTTTTACAATATCACCTAAATAACTTACTTCTAAACAATTATTACATGCTGTTGAAACTTCTTCAAAAGCAGATTTTATCCATCTTCTTGCAGCTCCAATTCCTCTATTGTTTGAAACAGTATCAGATAAGGTATGCCTAGTTCCAAAACTCACCAGTTTTTTAATATCATTTTCAATTCTTTGTGCAGATGTTGCAGTTGAAATTTCAGTTAAAATTTTATCTATTTTAGATTGTGAAAAACTTACAGTACTTATCATAAAAAAAAGTACTAAAACAACTTGATAAGAAGATTTCATAATTATTAAATTTTATATATTTTCTATTGTTAATACAACACTCTCCAGCATTTCTTCAGTAAAATCTAAATGCGTTACCATTCTTAATTTACCTTGTCCCATTGAGATTAGTTCGATTCCTGCATCATTCATCCGGCTTATAAAATCATTTTCATTTATTTCATCAATAACATTAAATATGATAATATTGGTTTCAATAGGTTCTACATGTTTTATTAAAGGGCAATTATTTAAGGTAACACCAATAATTTGGGCTCTTGTATGGTCTATGGCAAGTCGATCTATATGGTTATCTAAGGCATAAATACCTGCTGCTGCTAAATAACCTGATTGACGCATAGCACCGCCAAATAATTTACGAACTCTTAATGCTTGTTCTATATGACTTTTTGTACCTAATAATAAAGATCCAATAGGAGCTCCTAGCCCTTTTGACAAGCAAATAGAAATGGTATCAAAAACTTTCCCATATTGCTCTGGGGATTCCTTTTTAGCTACTAAAGCATTAAACAACCTCGCACCATCTAGATGCAATGCTAATTTATTATTAGAGCATATTTTTTTAATTTTTAAAATTTCTTCATAATCCCAACAAGCTCCACCACCTTTATTTGTAGTATTTTCAATTGCAACCAATCGAGAATAAGGCACGTGAATATCAGATCTTCCACCTGAAACGGCTTCTTGTAATTGATTCGCTGTAAAAGTTCCACGCTCCCCATCAATTAAATGCGAAGTTACTCCAGAGTTAAATGCTGCGCCTCCACCTTCAAAATTATAAACATGCGCCCATTTATCGCAAAACATTTTATCTCCTGGATGTGTATGTATTTTTATTCCTGTTTGATTTGCCATTGTTCCAGAAGGAAAAAATAAGGCGTCTTCCATACCAAACATTTCAGCAATTTTACTTTGAAGTTTATTAACCGTTGGATCTGATTTAAAAACATCATCACCAACTTCAGCATTCATCATTGCTTTTAACATTCCCTTCGTTGGCTTTGTAACCGTGTCACTAATTAAATTTATTTGCATCGTTTAAATTAAATTTTATGAATCAAATATAGTAAGTAAAAATAACAACTAAACCATTGCTTTCGTAATTTATATAATATGTATTTAATTAATTTTCATTGTTTAAAAATGAAAGGTTATTTTTGTAATTCTTAAACCTTAATATGATTTCAAACGAACAACTCTATAAATTACAAGAACGCATTGCCAAGTTAAAAACTTACTTAGAAATTGACAAAAAACTAATTGAAGTTTCTAATGAGGAGGAAAAAACTGCAAACCCTGATTTTTGGAACAATCCAAAAGAGGCTGAAATTGTAATGAAACAATTAAGGTCTAAGAAAAAATGGGTTGAAGATTTTAATACCATTGAAAATTACTATGAAGAAACCTCAATTTTATTAGATTTTTTTAATGAAGGCGAAGCAACTGAAAAAGAAGTAGAAAAAGTTTACAATAAAGCCATAGATTTAATTGAAAGCCTGGAATTTAAAAATATGCTTTCTGATGAAGGAGATAATTTAAGTGCCGTTTTACAAGTAACAGCTGGAGCCGGAGGAACAGAAAGTTGTGATTGGGCTCAAATGTTAATGCGTATGTATTTAATGTGGAGCGAAAAGCAAGGTTTTAAGGTGAAAGAATTAAACTTTCAGGCTGGTGATGTAGTTGGTATTAAAACCGTTACAATTGAAATTGAAGGCGAATATGCTTTTGGTTATTTAAAAGGTGAAAATGGCGTGCATCGATTGGTTAGAATTTCACCATTTGATAGCAATGCAAAAAGACATACTTCGTTTGCATCCGTTTATGTATATCCACTTGTAGATGATAGTATAGAAATTGATATAAACCCTGCTGATATTGAAATTATTACTTCGCGCTCAAGTGGTGCAGGTGGACAAAATGTGAACAAAGTAGAAACAAAAGTACAGTTAACACACAAGCCAACTGGTATTCAAATTTCCTGTTCTGAAACGCGTTCACAGCACGAAAACAGAGATAGAGCAATGCAAATGCTAAAATCTCAGTTGTATGAAATTGAATTAAAAAAACAACAGGAAGCAAGAAGTGATATTGAAGCTGGAAAAATGAAAATTGATTTTGGATCACAAATAAGAAATTATGTAATGCATCCTTATAAATTAGTGAAAGACGTTAGAACTTCTTTTGAGACTGGTAATGTTGATGCTGTTATGAATGGAGAAATAGATGCTTTTATTAAAGCATATTTAATGCAACAGGGACAAACCGAAGATAAAAATGAGTTATAATGTCACCTAAAATTAACACTATAATATTTGACCTTGGCGGCGTTTTAGTTGATTGGAAGCCTGAATATTTGTATCTAAAAGTATTTAATGGTGATGAAGAAAAAGTGAAATGGTTTTTAAATACTGTTTGTACTCCAGAATGGAATGCAGAACAAGACGCTGGTAGAACAATTGAAGAAGCAAATGCCATTAAAATTGCAGAATTTCCACAATATGAAAAATTGATTCGTTTGTTTTATTCAGATTGGCCTCAAATGTTTTCTGGACCGATTTTAGAAAATGTTGAACTTTTTAAAAAATTAAAAGCTTCTGGAAATTATAAAATTTATGCGCTAACTAATTGGAGTGCCGAAAAATGGGATAAAGCTTTAGAATTATTTCCTTTTTTTAATGATTTTGACGGAGTTGTAGTTTCGGGGCAAGAAAAGACTAGAAAGCCTTTTCCTGAAATCTATAAAATAATTCTAAACAGGTATAATATCACTCCTGAAAAGGCTCTTTTTATAGATGATAACTTAGATAATATTATTGCTGCAAACAATTTAAAAATACAAGGAATCCATTTTAAAAATGGTAAACAACTCAAAAAAGAACTACAATTTGCACAATTAAAATATTAACCTTTTAAAAATAAAAAATTCCCAATTTAACAACAAACAGTAATTTTTTTCATATAAACAGTTGTATATTAACAATATTTTGTATTTTCGTATTAATTAACAACTAATGTAATGTTAATTTTTTATTGTTAAAAAATGCTATGAATTGTTTAAATAAGTTTTTATATGAGAAGAATTTTATTATTACTAATCATATTACCCCCACTAATAAGTTTTAGTCAGAAAAAAAGCAACCCCACATATACGATTTCAGGAAAAATTATTGATTCATCAACTAAAAAACCATTAGAAGATGCAACAGTTATTTTTAAAAGCATTGATTCTAACACCATAAAGTGTGGAGGAATAACTAATGCCCGAGGAAATTTCAATATTGATGTTGAAGAGGGAACTTATAATGCGTCAGTAACATATATTTCTTACAAAGAAAAAAAAATAAACATATCTACCATTTCTAGAGATTTCAATATTGGAACTATTGCATTAGAAACCGATACAGAATTTTTAGATGCTATAGAAATATTAGGCGAAAAAAAGACAATTGAATTTAAGCCTAATAAAATTGTATTTAATGTTGGCAAAGACCTAATGGCTGCTGGAGGAACAGCTGCCGACATTTTAAATAATATCCCTTCGGTTTCTGTTGACCCAGCAGGTGGAATAACCGTAAGAGGGAAAGGTCAAGTACAAGTATTAATCAATGGTAAAACGTCTTTACTCTCTAAAGAAAGTGCCTTAAAATCTTTGCCAGCCGGTTCTCTGGAAAATATTGAGGTTATTACAAATCCCGGCGCTCAATACAATGCTTCTGCACTTAGCATTATAAATATTATTTTAAAAAAGGGTGTAAATGAAGGATTAAATGCTTCAATTACAGGAACAGGAGGTTATAAAGATTATTATGGCAGTTTAATAACATTAAACCACAAAACACAAAAAACAAACTTTTATACAAACGTTTCTTTTAATAGTAGCAACCCAATTACAACCTCAATTTCAGAAAGTGAATATTTTGAAAACAATACGACTTCTTCATTTTTAAATGAAAATAGTGAATTTAACAGTAAAAATAATACCTTTTATACAACAGTTGGAGCAGACTTTTACCTTTCGAATAGAACTACGCTAACAACAAGTATAAATTATCAAAATTTAAATCAAAAAAGAAATACATTAACAAATTCTGATATTTTTGATCCAAATCAAACACCAACTTCAACAAATAATAGAAATCATATAGGAAAATATGATAATGAAGCGATGGAGTATATTATTAATTTAGAGCACAATTTTAAAAAAGAAGGTCAAAAATTAACTTCTTTTGTACAGTATATAAATGATGTTGATACTTTTAATAATACAATAACAAATTCCAACATAAATTATATAAGTGAAGATTATATTGAGAAAAATAAATTAACTAATACAACTTTTGAATTAAAATTTACAAATCCAATTGGAGAATCATCTGCAATTACCACAGGTTACCAAAGTGAATTTGGTAAAATTCCTTTTGAATATTTAGGAACTAATTTTTCAAACAAAATTGATTATTCAGAAAATATTCATAAGGCCTTTATTGAATATGAATATGAGTTAAGTAATTATTATTTTGGAATTGGATTAAGAACTGAATTAACAAAAAATAGCGTTGATTATAAATCTTTAAATACCAAACAGGATAATAGTTTTAACGATTTTTTTCCAGCTGTATATACAGAATATTCTATTAGTGAAACAAAAAGCATAAGCATAGGTTATGACCGAGGTATTAAAAGACCAGGCTTATTAGATAGACAACCTTTTCAACAAAAATTTAGCGAGACTTCATTCTATAAAGGGAATCCTGAATTAAATCCAATTTATACAGATAACGCAAGTTTATCTTTTACTTATTATGGAAATAAAATTACATTTGCCCCTGCCATTATTTTCACTAGATATACTGATATGATACAGGACGTAACCTATGAAACGGGGGAGCAAATTGAAGGTGTAGACAAAACGATAACGACACCTGTTAACTTAGGAAAAGTTGATTACTATGGAATGAATATTTCAACAATTTATAAACCTAATAAAATCTTAAGTTTTTCCAGTAATATTACAATAATGAATTTTGATCAAACTGGAACATTTGAAACTGTAAATTCAGCAAATGAAACTATTTCTCTAGACTATAATAACGTAAATCTAAATGGCGAATTTAGTTTATTAACACAACTTAAAATCCCTAATTTATTTAACTTCCAAATTAATGCCAAGCATTATCTAATATCTAAAGCTAAATATTCAACAAGAAAAGCATATACTTATGCTAGTGCTGCAATAAACAAAGATTTATTTAATGATAAAGCAACTTTAAGTTTAACTGTCAATGATTTATTTTTATCAAATGACACAAATAGAGACCGGTTTAACCCTAATTATTTTTCAAAAAGTTTAATCGAAAATAAATACAGAACAATTTTACTTTCTTATACATACCGATTTAACCAAAGTAAAAAAGATAGAAAAATTGATTTTGACAGGAAAGAAAATAAACCTATTTACTAATTAGTATGCTCCTTCACAAAAATGGTTATTTTTGTTTAAAATTAAAAAAATGAAAATATATCACAATCCGCGTTGCAGTAAAAGCCGACAAGGTTTAGCCATTTTAGAAGCATCTGAATTAGAATTTGAAACAATTAAATATTTAGACACTCCTGTTTCTAAAAAAGAACTTGAAGAAATTATAAAATTATTGAAAATAGCTCCTATTGATTTGGTTAGAAAAAATGAAGCTTATTGGAAAGAAAACTATAAAGGAAAAACTTTAACCGATGATGCTATTATTAGCGCAATGGTTGAAAATCCAAAACTTATAGAAAGACCAATTGTTATTAATAACGGCAAAGCTGTTATTGGGCGTCCACCTGAAATTATAAAATCAATTTTATAAAATTTAAGCTTTTTTTAACACACAAAAAATGACTTAATTTCTTTTATTCTCATTTAATTTTTCTCAAAAACACAAAACAACTTGCTGACTGCTAAGTTAATAAACGAAATCCGTTTTGGATTTTTTTGTTTAACACATTTAATAATACATTAAACAAACGTTAACACTAGTTAACACTTAAAAAGGTAAATCTAAAGTATATTTGCATCATACTAACTAATAAATCATTCATGAAAAATCTTGTATTTTTGATTTCATTCAGTTTTTTTGCAACTACACTTATTGCTGAAAATTCTGATCCCTTAGAAAAGATTTCTATTTTTGGAAAAGTAATTGATAATGAAACTAAACTACCATTAGAATATGCAACAATTGTTGTTAAATCATTAGAAGGTGAAATTGTAACAGGTGGAATTACTGACAATAATGGTTCATTTGATATTTTAATTTCAAGAGGAACTTATAATATATCAGTAGAATTTATTTCATTTAAAACGTATACATTTAGAAATAAAGAGATAACTAAAACAACTGATTTGGGGGTAATTTCTTTAGAAATTGATGCACAAGCTCTTGATGAAGTTGAAATTATTGCCGAAAAAAGTACTGTAGAAATTCGTTTAGACAAAAAAATATACAATGTTGGTAAGGATATGACCGTAAAAGGAGGAACAGCATCAGATGTTTTAGACAATGTACCATCGGTTTCGGTTGACGTTGAAGGGAATGTAAGTTTAAGAGGAAATGAAAACGTAAGAATACTTGTTAATGGCAAACCTTCCGGATTAGTTGGTTTAAGTGGTACAGATGCTTTACGTCAACTCCCTGCTGATGCTATAGAAAAAGTTGAAGTAATTACCAGTCCGTCCGCCAGATATGATGCAGAAGGAACCGCTGGAATTTTAAATATAATATTGAGAAAAGGAAAAGCACTTGGATTTAATGGTACGTTTACTTTATCGGCCGGAAATCCCGATAATTTAGGAGTATCGACCAACTTAAACTATAGAACTAAAAAGGTCAACTTTTTCACCAATTTAGGATACTCATATAGAAATTCTCCAGGGAATTCATTTTCAAAAGTTACATATTTTGACGACTTTGGAAATACTTTAAATTACAGAAATGAAGAAATTGAATACAAACGCGAAAATAAAGGCTTAAATACTCGCTTTGGATTAGAATATTTCTTAACTGATAAAAGCTCATTAACAGGTTCTGTGTTATATAGAAAATCTAATGGTGATGATTTAGCCACAAATTCAATTACAGAATTAGGAGTAACTAAAAATCTACTTATTGCCAGTTCAAGACTTGAATCTGAAAGTGAAGATGACAAAACAATTGAGTACAACCTAAATTTTACAAAAGATTTTAATACTTCCGGACATAAATTAACATTGGATTTACAATATGGAAAAAGTAATGAAGATAATTTCACTTATATAACAGATAAAGACACGTTTCCATCATTGATTGAAAATGCCCCTGAACGTAATATAACTGATGAATCTGATACTGGATTTCAATTTAAAGGTGATTATACGTTGCCATTAGGAGAAACAGCACAATTTGAATTAGGATTTAATATTGTAATGGATAAATTAAATTCTGATTATTTAGTTGAAGAATTTGAAAATAATCAATATATAAACAATACTAATTTTTCAAACACATTAGAATTTGAGCAAAATATTTATGCTTTTTACAGTCAATACGGTAAAAAAATTAATAAATTTTCATATTTATTAGGTCTTAGATCAGAAACCACAGACCGACGAATTAATTTAATTCAAACAAATGAAGTTTATAATAAAAAATTTACTGAATTATTCCCAACAGTAAATTTAGGCTTAGAGTTAAACGATACTGAAAGTTTTACTTTAGGATATAGTAGAAGGCTTAGAAGACCACGTCATTGGTTTTTAAATCCTTTTGAGTCAAGAACTAGTGAAACTTACGTTAGAAAGGGAAATGTAAATTTAGACCCAACATATACAAATTCATTTGATTTGGGATACTTAAAGAGATGGGAGAAGTTAACATTTAATTCGTCAATTTATTTTCAACATGCCATAAATAATATTGAATTTATACAAATTGATGAATTAAGGTTAGTAGACAACGTTGAAACACTTGTAATTGTTAGAAGCCCTGTAAATTTAAGTCAACAAGATCGCTATGGTTTTGAATTTACGGCTAATTACAATCCGTTTAAATGGTGGAAACTTACCAACAGTTTTAATTTTTTTGAATCTATTACTGATGGAGAATATGATAATATAAATTACGATATAAAGAATGTAAGTTGGTTTACTCGATTGGATTCTAGAATTACTTTACCAGGCGGTATAGATTGGCAGACTAAAGCAATGTATATGGCTCCCAGCGAAGGAGCTCAATCTAAAAGAAAAGCAATAATCAGCGTTGATTTGGCTTTTAGCAAAGATATTTTAAATGAAAAAGGAACTTTATCTCTAAGGGTTAGCGATTTATTAAATTCCCGTAAAAGAAAATCTACAAGTTATTCACCAACAACAATTTCAGAAGGTGAATTTCAATGGCGTCAACGACAAATTATGCTGAATTTTACATATAGATTAAATCAGAAAAAACAACGTCAAAGACAAGGTGGTAATTATAACGGTGGTGATGAAGAAATGTTTAAAGCATAAAACCAAAAAAGGGCAACTAAATAGTTGCCCTTTTTTTTATATTATATAATCTAATTATTTTTTTGGTACTGCTCTACCTTCTTTTCTGTATTTCCAAGCTTCTCTAAAATACCCAACTAACCAGTAAGGAATTACAAATGTTATTAGGAAAATCATTAACCAAAATCCCATTGTGAAAACTGTTAAGAATACTAAAAATCCTGAAAATTGTGATAAATCCATAACTAATAAAGGTTGTTTTAACTTTTTACAAAAATAATATTTATTTTCTATTTATGGTACAACTTTTTATTTTTTTTTAGATGATATTTCTCATTTAATAGTTTAGAAAAAAGACACCTAGCAAAATTCTTTGTTTTATTTAAAATTTAAGTACTATTTTTTACTAACTATTTAAATTCTGCAAAGAAATCATTCCCTTTATCATCAACTAATAAGAATGCTGGAAAATCTTCAATTCTAATTTTACGAACAGCTTCCATTCCTAATTCTGGAAAGTCAATAACTTCTACAGATTTTATACTGTTTTTAGCTAAAATAGCCGCAGGTCCACCAATAGAACCAAGGTAAAAACCTCCATTTGCTTTACAAGCATCGGTTACTTGTTGAGAGCGATTTCCTTTTGCAACCATTACCATACTTCCTCCTGCTTTTTGAAATTCATTTACATAAGGATCCATACGACCAGCTGTTGTTGGTCCAAAACTACCAGAAGCCATTCCTTTAGGTGTTTTTGCAGGTCCTGCATAATAAACTGGATGGTCTTTAAAATATTGAGGCATTGCTTCTCCGTTGGCTAACATCTCACTAATTCTTGCATGTGCCATATCACGAGCTACAATTAAAGTTCCTCTTAAGCTGAAACGTGTTTTTACTGGATATTTTGAAAGCTCCTCACGAATTTTTTCCATTGGTTGATCTAAATCCAACTCAATTGCATCCTTTAAGTGCGGTGCTTCTTTTGGCAAGAATTGTTTTGGATTTTTTTCTAGTTCTTCAAGAAAAATACCTTCTTCAGTAATTTTACCTTTTACATTACGGTCGGCACTACAACTAACACCCAATCCTACTGGACAAGATGCCGCGTGACGAGGCAAACGAATAACACGTACATCGTGCACAAAATATTTTCCACCAAACTGAGCTCCTACTCCACTTTCTTGGCAAATCTTCGTAATTTTTTCTTCCCATTCAAGGTCACGGAAAGCTTGACCACCATCGTTTCCTTCTGTTGGTAAATGATCTAAATAACCCGCAGATGCCTTCTTTACTGTTGCTAAGTTAGCTTCAGCAGAAGTTCCACCAACTACAAACGCTAAATGGTAAGGAGGACAAGCTGAAGTTCCTAAATCCATAATATGTTTCTTCACAAAGCTGGTTAAGTTTTCTTCTGTCAACAATGACTTGGTCATTTGATACAGGTACGTTTTATTAGCTGAACCTCCACCCTTTGTTATAAATAAAAATTCGTATTTATTACCCGTTGCTGCATAAATATCTATTTGAGCAGGAAGATTATTCCCCGAGTTTTTTTCTTCTAACATTGTTTGAGGAACAATTTGAGAAAAACGAAGATTATCATTTTCGTAGGTATTATACACTCCTTTTGAAATGCATTCAGCATCAACTACACCAGTGTATACATCTTCTCCTTTTTTTCCAACACAAATTGCGGTTCCGGTATCTTGGCAAGTTGGTAATTCACCAGCTGCTGCTACCATTTGATTTAACAACATTGTATAAGCAACAAAACGGTCATTATCTGTAGCTTCTGGATCTTTAAGAATTGTCTCTAATTTTTTTAAATGAGAAGCACGTAGATAAAAAGACACATCATGATATGCTGCTTGTGAAAGCAACTCAAGACCTTCAGGTGCAACTTTTAAAATTTTTCGTCCATCAAAATCCACGACAGAAACGTGGTCTTTAGTTAACAAACGATACTTTGTAGTGTCCTTTGTAATAGGAAACGGCTTTTGGTATATAAATTCAGACATCTTATATAATTTTTTGTAACTTTATTTTTATTCACACAAATATACAATGGAATAAGAAAATAGTAGGTAAAATAAAGGTATTTTATCCTTTTTAATTTACAAGAAAATTATATAATTACTCGTTGGGTTTAATTATTAAAAACGTCAGTTCGAGTTTTTTTGTGTAGTGAAACGGAACAAAAAAAGTATCGAGAATCATTTTTAATGATAATTTTTCTATTCTCGATAAGATTTTCTATTGAAAATCACTCGAACTGACGAAAAATCATCCTCAAAAATTAATGCATATATTTAAAATTAACAAACACAGCTTTTATGAAATATAGAATAGAAAAAGACACCATGGGAAAAGTTGAAGTTCCTGCAGCCAACTATTGGGGAGCTCAAACTGAACGTTCAAGAAATAATTTCAAAATTGGTCCATCCGGATCAATGCCATTAGAAATTGTTTATGGATTTGCTTATCTTAAAAAAGCTGCTGCACATGCAAATTGCAACTTAGGAGTTTTATCTGAGGGAAAAAGAGATTTAATTTCTGCTGTTTGTGAGGAGATATTAGAAGGAAAACATGACGATCAATTTCCGTTAGTAATTTGGCAAACAGGTTCAGGAACTCAAAGCAATATGAACTGTAATGAAGTTATTGCAAACAGAGCACATGAAATTGCTGGAAATGTTATTGGCGAAGGAGAAAAAACGATTCAACCAAATGATGATGTTAATAAATCCCAATCAAGTAACGACACCTTCCCTACAGGGATGCATATTGCATGTTATAAAATGATTATTGACACAACAATTCCTGGAGTTGAGCAACTTAGAGACACACTTAAAACAAAATCTGAAGAATTTAAAGATGTGGTTAAAATTGGTAGAACTCACTTAATGGATGCTACTCCTTTAACAATTGGTCAGGAATTTTCTGGATATGTTTCTCAGTTAAACCACGGTTTAAAAGCATTAAGAAATACTTTACCTCATTTAGCAGAAATAGCATTAGGAGGAACCGCAGTTGGAACTGGATTAAATACACCAGCTGGATATGATGTTTTAGTTGCTGAAAAAATTGCTGAATTTACTGGATTACCTTTTATCACTGCCGAAAATAAATTTGAAGCTTTGGCTTCTCACGATGCAATTGTTGAAAGTCACGGAGCTTTAAAACAATTAGCCGTTTCATTAAACAAAATAGGAAATGATATTCGAATGATGGCTTCAGGACCTCGCTCAGGAATTGGTGAATTAATTATCCCGGCTAACGAGCCAGGAAGTTCAATTATGCCAGGTAAAGTGAACCCTACTCAGTCTGAAGCATTAACTATGGTTTGTGCTCAAGTAATGGGTAATGATGTTACTATTACAGTTGGAGGAACCCAAGGCCACTATGAACTAAATGTGTTTAAACCAGTAATGGCAGCTAACTTTTTACAATCTGCCCGTTTAATTGGTGACGCTTGCGCAAGTTTTAATGAAAATTGTGCTGTTGGAATTGAACCAAATTATTCTAGAATTACAGAATTAGTAAATAATTCGTTAATGTTAGTAACAGCTTTAAATACAAAAATCGGATATTATAAAGCTGCTGAAATTGCAAATACTGCTCATACAAATGGTACTACTTTAAAAGAAGAAGCTGTTAGATTAGGTTATGTTACACCTGAAGAATATGATGCTTGGGTAAAACCAGAAAACATGATTGGTTCATTAAAATAAGCTATCATTTTAATAAATTTATTAGAGGAGTCTAAAAGAAATTTTAAACCTATAAATATAAACGATAGATTGTATTATAAATTTAAATTATTATCCTGTTTTTATTTTCAATCAACCTACTACATTACTATTAATCAGCTTTTTATAAGGAACTAATTAGTCTTTTATTATTTTTTCCATTTATACTTAAAATCGTGTATTTTACTAATTTTAACCACCCATTTGTTAAAAAGAAAAATATTGATTCGGTATTTGACTTAAATTTATCCTGTTCCTACCCCGAGGATAAATAATGTTTAATCGAAAACCCCAAAATATAATTATAATTTTTATTGTAATATTTTCACTTATAAAAATAAATGCAAATACTATTTTAGAAATTGATAGTAATTTTGATAAAATTACAGTTAACAATTCAAATTTCAATTCCCTACTAGAGACTGCTTTAAATAATGATTTTAAAGCAGTAGTCAATACAAATTTCAATTCCCTACTTAAGACTGCTTTAAATAGTGATTTTAAAGCAGTTGATACAACTATTACATCTGGTCTTAGTAACAAGAAACTAAATCCATCAACCTTTATAAATAGCCACAATAAAACTCAAGCTGTTTATTGTGGGGCAGAAGAATATGATAACTCAATTAATTATTCAAAGGATGACACTGTTTTTTTTAACTGCATCATATGGAATCGCGGACCAGGAAAAGCATCAAGTGGTATTGACCCAGGAATTGATAATACCTGGATTTTTATTGATAATTGCTATGATTCATTAAGCGGATGTACAGAACCTAAACCCGTTTGTGGAATTGAACCATACAACAAATATTTACTTTATCATATTGATGGAACTAGAGTTTATTATGATTGTAAAATTTGGTACTCAGCTGGTTATATGGATCAAACAGTAGAAACTCCAATAGTACCAGGTACAACTTCTTCGTGGCAATATGAATCTGACTGTAACGAAAGTACTGAATGTACCGAACCAGATTACGGATATTGTGGAGCTCAAATGTATAATGAATATAATATTTATTCAATTTATGATACTCTTGTATATTATAATAATAAATTATATCAAAATAGTTCTTACATTGGAGCAGGCCAGTTACCTGGAACAGATGCTAAATGGGTTTATCAAGGAGAATGTATCGATCCTACCGCTACTGGTAGAACTTTAAGTAATGATGATGAAGCTTTAAAAGCCAATATTCTATTATATTATAATAATTATAAATTATATTACGATTTTACAAAATTAAACGGTACTTCAAAAATAATTTGTTATGATACAAAAGGGAGTTTAATTTTCTCTAAGGAAGTATCTAATTCAAAAAACGAAATAATTTTCCCTACTTTACAACAAGGCTTATATATTATTAGAGTTATTAATGATTCTAAAATGACCTTTAAAAGAATAATAGTATTATAGTTTCAAAAACTATAATACTATTATTCTTTACAATTTTTAATTTATTAATTGATAAGATTGTTTGGCTATTTCTACTTCTTCATTTGTAGGAATAACTAATATTTTTACTTTTGAAGTATCGCTATGAATTTCTTCTATTTTTCTGGCTTTCATTTTATTTTTTTCAACGTCAATATCAATTCCAAAGAATTCCATATTTTCACAAACCATCCTACGCATTGGAATAGAGTTTTCTCCAACACCAGCCGTAAATACTATCACATCAACTCCATTTAAAATAGCCATATAACTACCTAAATATTTTTTAATTCTATAAGCAGCCATATCTAATGCTAACTGGCATTTCTCATCCCCATTTTCTGCTTCAGCCTCAATATCTCTATAATCGGATAAGCCATCGGTTAAACCAACCATACCACTTTCTTTTTGAAGCATATTGTTAACCTCTTCTAATTTATACCCTAAATTATTAACTAAATGAAATATGATAGATTGATCTATATCTCCACTTCTACCACCCATTATTAAACCTGCAACAGGCCCAAATCCTAATGAAGTATCAACACTTTTACCATCCTTAATAGCTGTTATACTGCAACCACCACCTAAATGTATTGTAATAATTTTCTTGCTTTTTTCTTTTCCTACATACTCAATAGCTTGTTCTGCAACATACTTATGGCTTGTACCATGAAATCCATATCTACGAATATTATGCTCTTCTAAAAACTTATTTGGAATTGCATATTTATAAGCTTCAATAGGCATAGTTTGATGGAAAGCTGTATCAAAAACTGCTATTTGTTTTGCATTAGGAAAAATTTCTTCAGCTACTATAATTCCCTCATAATTAGCTGGATTATGTAATGGAGCTAAGGAAAATAAATCTTTAATTTTTTCTTTTACCTCTTCATTTATTATAACTGTTTTTGAAAAATCACTCCCTCCGTGTACCACTCTATGCCCTACAGCTCCAATTTCAGAAGTAGATTTAATTACCCCTAATTTATCATCTAATAAGAACTTAACCACTTTTTCTAAACCAGTCTTATGATCGCTAATTCTACAAACCCTTTCAATTTTATCATCTTTCGACTCGTATTTAACTTTTGGATTTTTTAATCCAATTCGTTCAACTATTCCTGAACAAATTACCTCTTCGGAAGGCATATTAAATAACTGATATTTAATTGAAGAACTTCCTGAATTTATAACTAATATTTTCATTTTTAAACTTTAATTTTTAGTGGAATATCTGCAGTTCGATTTTATTATTATCTTTTAAAATAAAATTTGAATGCTTTTTACATCTATATTCCTTGTGCTTGTATGGCAGTTAATATTACTGTATTAAATATATCATCTATTGTACAACCTCTACTTAAATCGTTTACTGGCTTATTTAAACCTTGTAACATTGGTCCAATAGCCAATGCTCCCGTTTCACGTTGTACTGCTTTATAAGTATTGTTTCCTGTATTTAAATCAGGGAAAATTAAAACATTTGCTTGGCCGGCTACTTCAGATTCTGGCAATTTACTTCTACCAATTGTAATATCAACAGCAGCATCATATTGAATAGGGCCTTCTACTTTTAAATCTGGTCTTTTTTCTTTAATAATTTCTGTTGCTTTTCTCACAATATCAACATCAGCTCCTTTTCCAGAAGCTCCTGAAGAGTATGAAAGCATTGCAATTTTTGGATCCATTCCAAAATTAATACTAGAATCTGCTGAAGAAATAGCAATTTCTGCTAATTGCTCAGAATTTGGATTTGGATTAATTGCACAATCTCCAAAAACGGACACTCTATCTTCTAAACACATAAAAAATATGGAAGAAACTACAGATACTCCCGGCTTGGTTTTTATAAATTGTAACGCTGGTAATATAGTATGTTGGGTAGTATGAGCAGCACCTGAAACCATTCCATCTGCTAACCCTTTATGCACCATCATAGTTCCAAAATAAGAAACATCACCCATTAAATCTTCGGCCATATCTATTGTCATACCTTTGGCCTTTCTTAATTCAAACAATGTATTTGCAAAATCCTTAAAATTTTCAGATTCGATTGGGTTTATAATATTTATTTTATTTAAATCAACTTTCAATCCTAGTCGCCCAATTTTATTTTCAATTTCATCTCTTTGACCTAAAATTGTTAAATCAACAATATCCGTTTCAATTAATTTAACAGCAGCACTAATAATTCTATCATCATTACCCTCTGGTAAAACAATATGTTTGCGATGTTGTTTTGCACGTTTTAATAAATTATACTGAAACATTCTAGGAGTTATACTCTCATTTTTAAATGTAACTAGCTTCTCATTTAATTTATCAACTGCAACATATTTATCAAATGTATTTAATGATGTAATAATTTTTTCTTTATTTTCTGCATACATATGAGAACGAATTGCTCCAATTTTATTTGCAACTGCAAACGTTCCTTCTTTAACTGATAATATTGGTACAATTTGAGATAATCCATCTATTAACTTAATAATAGGCTTTTCTGGTTTTATTCCACCTGTAAGCACTATTCCAGAAATTTTTGGATAATTAGTTGAAATATTTGCTTGCAATGCCCCTAAAATAATATCTGCTCTATCACCAGGTGTGATAATTAAACAATTTTCACATAAATGCCCCAAATAATTTCTTAATTGCATGGCACCTACTATAAATTTTGAAGATTGATTATTTAGATGTTCTTTTCCAAATAAAACTTTAGCATCAATTGCTTTAGCAACTTCCTTTATTGTAGGATTGCTTAATGAAGTTATTAAAGGTATAACACTTACAAAAATATCTTTAGGTAAATTTTTCTCAATACCTTTTTTAGCAATTTCAATATTTTCTTCTTGAACTTTGTTAGCAATTACAGCTAATACTTCAACTTCTTTTTCTTTAAAAGAATCATAAGCTATATGAACTCCATTTACAAACTCATCTAACGTTTTACCAACTCCAGAAGAAACAATAATTGCAGGAATCCCTAAGTTTTTGGCAATTAAAATATTTGCATCCAACTCAATTGCAGTACCTTCTCCAGAAAAATCAGTACCCTCTACCAACATAAAGTCATTTTTTTCTTCTAAAGCCTTGTATTTTTCAATAATAGTGTCAAATATTTCACCCTCTTTTCCTTCATTCCTTTTATTAATAAATTCTTTTCGAGTAAAAGCAAAGGCTTCTTTTGGGTCTATATCTAATTTAAAATGAGATATTACAGTATTTATATGATTGTCTTTTTTACCTTTCTTGTTTCCATCAATAATTGGTCTAAAATATCCAACTTTAGCTGTTTGTCCTAATAACATTCTCATTAACCCTAATGCAACAATGGACTTACCGCTATTGGCTTCACTTGTTGCTATATAAATGGCTTTTTTCATTTTTTATATTTTTTTTGCAAATATAACCTAAACAACTTGTTCTGCCTTGGAAAACACCTTAAAATTTAGTGACTTTTGTCACCTTTATTTAAAAAATTATTCATTTATAAACCTCATAAAAATATCTGTATATTTGAAGATAATTTAATTAAAAAATGAAAATTTTAATCACCAATATACAAGAATTACTTCAAGTTGAAAAAACCCCAAAACTATTTGTTTCAGGAAAACAAATGAAAATTTTACCAACAATAAAAAATGCTTTTTTATTAATTGAAGATTCAATTATTATAGATTTTGGTGAAATGATTTTTTTAGAGGACCTTAAAGTTGATAAAAGAATTGATGCAAAAAGAAAAATAATACTTCCTACTTGGTGCGATAGTCACACGCATATAGTTTATGCTGGGCATCGTGAACAAGAATTTATTGATAAAATAAATGGGCTTACTTATGAAGAAATAGCTAATAAAGGTGGAGGAATTTTAAATTCAGCCAAAGAACTACAAAACACCTCAGAAGATGAATTATATAATCAGTCTTCTAAGCGTATTGAAGAAGTTATGAAGCTTGGCACCGGAGCTGTTGAAATTAAATCTGGATATGGTTTAACAAAAAAAGCTGAATTAAAAATGTTGCGCGTTATTAAAAGGTTAGATAAAAACTATCCAATTACAATTAAATCCACGTTTTTAGGAGCACATGCCTTACCAACCGAGTTTAAAAATAATAAAAAAGCATATTTGGACTTAGTTATCAATGAAATTTTACCAATAGTTGCAAAAGAAAAATTAGCTGAGTTTATAGATATTTTCTGTGAAACAGGTTATTTTTCTGTTGAAGATACCGAGCGAATACTTAAAGCAGGGAATAAATTTGGCTTAATTCCTAAAATTCATGTAAATCAGTTTACAGCAATTGGTGGCATACAAGCAGTAATTAAATATAACGCCCTTTCTGTAGATCATTTAGAAGAAATGAGAGCAATAGATATAGAATGTTTAAAAGGAACTAAAACAATGCCTGTAGCACTTCCATCTTGTTCCTACTTTTTAAGTATTCCTTATACTCCTGCAAGAAAAATGATTGATGCAGGATTACCTTTAGCTTTAGCAACAGATTACAATCCTGGCTCAACACCATCTGGAAATATGAATTTTGTGGTATCAACTGCTTGTATTAAAATGAAAATGACACCAGAAGAAGCTATAAATGCTGCAACAATTAATGGTGCTTACGCAATGAATTTACACAAAACACATGGAACTATTTGTATTGGAAAAAAAGCTAATTTTATAATTACAAAAGAAATACCTAGTTACAACTTTATCCCTTACTCATTTGGCAATCATCAAATTGACAAGGTTTTTATTGAAGGTAAAGAAATTTAAGATTTTTTCTTATTAAATAGTTTTTTAAAAAAAGATTGGTTTTCAACCTCTGTATAACCATTTGAATATTTTCCATAGCCGTAGCCATATCCATAGCCGTAACCATATCCATATTTAGTTTTTATTTTAAAGTCATTTAAAACAATACTAATTTTTGATACTTCTTCCTTTTTGTACTTCTCATTTATCATTCTAAGCATCCCTTTTTGAGTATATCCTTGTCTTAAAACATAAATGGTTGAATCGGCATATTTTAATAATTCAAGTGCATCACTTACAAGTCCTATAGGAGGTGTATCTAATATTATATAGTCATAATCCTTTTTTAATGTATTAATTAATTCTTCTGTCGCTGAACTTATTAATAATTCTGAAGGATTTGGTGGAACAGGACCGGCAGTAATAACATCTAAGTTCGGGATTTTAGATTTCTGAATAATATTAGGAAGGTTTTCTTCAGCAATTAAATAATTAACCACACCCTTTTCGTTTGTTAATTCAAAATCCCCAAATATTTTTGGTTTTCTTAAATCTAACCCAACCAGAATTGTTTTTTTGCCTCCTAAAGCAAAAACAGTTGCCATATTTATTGAAATAAAGGTTTTCCCTTCTCCACTAACAGAAGAAGTTACTACAATTGTTTTAGATTTATCTTTTATGCTTCTATCAAACAAAAATTGAATATTTGACCGCAATGCCCTAAAGGATTCTGCAACAGTCGATTTTGGTTTTAAAAATACTGCCAAATTATTTATGGCTGAATTTTTACCTACAACTCCCAAAACTGGAATTGGTGTTAATCGCTCAATTTCTTCAGCAGTATGAATTTTATTATCAAATATTTCCATTGCAATAATTACAAACAATGGTAAAATAGCTCCTAATAATAAGGCTATCATATAATTAAAAGGCTTTCGTGGTAAAATGGTCCCTTGTCCTGTATCTTTAGCCGAATCCAACACTGTAATATCTGAAACACTTGCTGCAATAGCTATATCGGCTTCGTATCTCTTTTGCATTAAAAACACATAATTAGACTCTGTAAGACTATATTTACGTTGAAAATTTAATAACTTCTGCTCTTTATTTGGAAGTTTATTTAACTTGTAATTATAAGAATTTAATCGTTGTTTACTATTGTCTAAACTTATTAATGTAGCTTTTTTTAGAGATGATAAATTTTCAAGTAAAACATTTCTTGTGGTAATTATTTTTTCATTATTTAATTTTAATGATGGATGATTTGGAGTCACCTCATTTGAAAGTCTTTCATTTTCAATAGAGAGTTTTGTTAATTCTCCAACCATTCCAGAAATTGAAGCATCTTCTATATTTATAATTGCTGGTGCTGGAATTTTTGAATAATTATCATTCGTTTTAATATATGTTTCTAAATTTTCAAAATATTGAATTCTATCCTTAAATTGAATTTGTAATTTATCTAAACCTGTTGTTTGAGAAAATATCTCGCCTCCCTGAGCTGATAAATTATAAATAGAATTTTGTTGCTTAAAATTTTCTATGTTTTTTTCAATAATTTTTAAACTATCCGATGTGCTTTTAAACTGGGCATCAATAAATTCTTTTGTGCTTCTGGCATAATTGGTTTTTTGTTCCAATTCAACTTCAGCCAAAACCTTTACAGTTTTATTTAAATAATCAACAATTCTATTTTTATTAGAACCTGTTTGAGAAAGCTCTATTAACGAAGTTCCTGAAAGTCCTTTGGCTCTAACATTTTTATATCTGCCAGTAACATCATTAATTGAATTTAACTTTAAATAGAATGTTTCGTTTTCAATAATTTTTTTCCCGTTAACTCTAATTAATTGCGCCTTTAAAAATGGTAGATTTATATACTCATCAAACGAGAATTTTTTGGTAAAACTTAAAGATTCTGGGTGAAATTTATATACACTTTCATCTTTATAATTTATTAAATTATAATTGAGCTCAGGATCAAATTCAACCGACAAATTAAAACTGTCATCGTTAATAAATTCAATTTTAATTAAGCAATTTAGTAATTGATGTTGATTAGGTTGTAAAATAATTTCAAATGGAGTATACCCATATACATCTTCCTGTCTAAATCTTCCATCTTTTAGGTAATCCACATAAAAATCTAATTCTTTAACAACATTTTCATTATGTGATCTGGATGTTAATGCTTTTCGTATAGATTCAACTTTATCACTTACACCTCCCCAATTAAATGCAATATTGGTTCCTGTTGAAAATAATGGATTTTGTTTTTCTTTAACTTCAATTGTAGTAGATAAACCATATATTTTTTCAGCTGAAATATTAAAATAATATGCAATTGACAATGCTATTAATATTGCTAAAACAAACCATTTCCAATTGGATACTATTCTTAATAAATAATCTTTAATATCAGAAATATGCTCACTTGAATTTTCAATAAAATTAAATCTATTATCCATATTAAATATTATAAATTTTTAACTAGTAAAACTGAACTAACTAAAAATGATAAAATTGTTACAACTGTTGTAAATGACTGAAAACCTGTTGCGCCAGTACCCCAAGATTTCTGTTTTAATGGCGAAACATAAACAATATCATTTGGTTGCAAATAAAAGTTTTCTGATGTGAAAATGCTAATTTTTGTATAATCTAAATTATATTTTTTTACTCCATCAATAGATTTTCTAATTACTGTTACCTCTTCCCTATTTCCAAAAGGTGTTATTTCTCCAGCATTTGAAATTGCATCTATAATACTTACTTGATTTTGAGCTAAATTAATTGTTCCTGGAGAACCAACTTCTCCTGTAACAATAAGTTTAATTCCTGCTAATTTTACTGTAACAAAAATCAATTCAGGATTTTTAAAAAACTTCCCTAATTCAACTTCTATTTTCTCTCTAACTTCTTTTTCTGAATATCCCAAAACATTTACATCGCCTAAATAAGGCATTCTAATATTTCCATGTCTATCAATACTATAACCAGAAAAATACAAACCTTCTCCTTTATTCGAAGAGCTTTCATTTCCTCCACTGGTTTTAAACATTGAAACAATTTCAGGATTGTTAGCTTTAATATCTATATATAAAATATCATTAATTTGTAATCTGTAAGGCTCGTTATTTAATTTTTGAATTTCAGTTTCACTAATTGGTTCTCCTTGAAAATAAGTCATTTGTTTAGTTGAAATGCAGGACGAAAAAAAAAGTAAAATAATTAAGCACAAAAAAATATTCTTCATATAAAATAGGATTGCAGGTGACACAAATATAATTTTTAATAGCGGTTTAAAATAATTTTTCTGTTAATTTCGCATGAAACTACTTAATGCATGTTTTTTAAAATTAAATCATACTTTATTTTTTTAATTAAGTCAACCAATAAACATGGTATTCATTCACCTTTTGTTTACAATTTAGTTACTAAATGTTTTAATAAAAAAACGGCTGTTCATAAACTTCAATTACTTAATAGTATTAGAAATATTTTGTATAAAAATAATTATACTATAGAGGTAAATGATTTTGGCAACGGATCAAAAGTATTTAAAAGCAATATAAGAAAGATCTCTAAAATTGCCAAAATTGCAGGTATTTCAAAAAAAAGAGCCTCGTTATTAATTAGAGTGGTCGAATATTTTAACCCAACTACTATTTTAGAATTGGGTTGTTCTTTAGGATTAGGAACCTCTTCACTAAGTATTGGAAATCGGAATGCTAAAATAATTAGCCTTGAGGGATGTAAAAACACAGCCAAAATAGCTCAAGAAACCTTCAACTTTTTTAATCTATTAAATATTCAATTAATTATTGGTGAGTTTAATAATACGTTGCCACAAGTTTTATTAGAAAATAAATTTGATTTAATTTATTTTGATGGAAATCATCAAAAGGAAGCAACGCTGCAATATTTTAATGTTTGCTTAAATTCAGCTCATAATAATTCTGTATTTATTTTTGATGATATAAATTGGTCTAAAGAAATGCAAGAGGCTTGGATAGAAATTAAAAATCATCGAAGAGTTACTGTTACAATCGATACCTATTTTTGGGGATTTGTTTTTTTTAGAACAGAACAAGTAAAGCAACATTTTACAATTAGAGTTTAACATTATTAATTACTTTTATACAATGAAAATTTATACAAAAACTGGCGATAAGGGAAAAACATCTCTTTTTGGAGGTACAAGAGTTCCAAAACACCACATAAGAATTGAAGCTTACGGTACCGTAGATGAATTAAATTCTTACTTGGGTTTAATAAGAGATCAAAAAATTGATAAGCATTCAATTAAAACCATTCTTAAAATTCAAAATGAATTATTTACGCTAGGTGCAATGTTAGCTACTCCCCCAGAAAAAGAAATTCTGAAAAATGGGAGTGAAAGATTAAACATCAATAAAATAAATAAGGATTCAATTGCAATTTTAGAAAGTGAGATGGATCAAATGAATGAAACTTTACCTCCTATGACTAACTTTGTTTTACCTGGAGGACATACAACGGTGTCATTTTGTCATATTGCAAGATGTATTTGTAGAAGAGCTGAAAGAATATGCACACAGTTAAACGATGAGAGCCCTATAGACCCACAAATAATAATGTATTTAAATAGACTTTCTGACTATCTTTTTGTACTGGCACGAAAATTGACTATTGATAATCAAGCTCAAGAAATCCCTTGGATTCCTGAGAAAATTAAATAAGTTCATTTTATTATTGAAAAAAAGCAAGAAATAACTTGGATTTTTGAGTAAAAAAATTATTTTTGCAAAAAATATAATACAAAAAAAGTTATGTATTGGACACTAGAATTAGCATCATATTTATCAGATGCACCTTGGCCAGCAACAAAAGACGAGTTGATCGATTATGCAATTAGAACAGGAGCTCCTTTAGAAGTTGTAGAAAATCTTCAAGAAATTGAAGATGCAGATGAAAATTTTGAGTCAATTCTTGAAATTTGGCCAGACTATCCATCCGAAGATGATTATCTTTGGAATGAAGATGAATACTAAAAAATCAAAATTCAAAAAAGTCTCTAACGAGGCTTTTTTTTTGCTTTTATTTTAAGAATAAATTAAGTTTAATTTTAAGGTTTTTAAAATATAAATATTTTAAATTCGCATACAATTTAACATTAGAAAAAAACACGCCTGTTTTTTAGGCAAATTATATAATTTGACACAATAAATTATGAGTATATTAAATTCCGTTTTAAAGGTATTTGTTGGTGATAAGAAGAAAAGCGATTTAAAACTGCTTCAACCTGTTGTAAAAAAGGTTGCTGCCTTTGAGAGTGAAATTTCAAATTTATCAAATGACCAGTTAAGAGCTAAAACAACGTATTTTAAAGAAAAAATTTCGGAGGCTACAAAAGAATTCACCTCAAAAATTAACCAACTTCAAGAAGAAGCACACGAAGCAAATGTTGATAGAAAAGAAGAAATCTATACAGAGATAGATCAATTGGAAGATGATTCTTATGAGACTTCAGAAAAAGTTTTAAACGATATTATGCCTGAAGCATTTGCAGTTATTAAAGAGACTGCAAAACGTTTTACAGAAAATGAAGCAATTATTGTAACTGCAACTCCTTTTGATAGAGAACTTTCTGCAACAAAAAATAATATTACACTTGAAGATGATAAAGCTTTTTGGTCAAATACCTGGGATGCTCAAGGTAAAGAAGTGACTTGGGATATGATTCACTATGACGTTCAGTTAATTGGTGGTTCTGTTTTGCACCAAGGTAAAATTGCTGAAATGATGACTGGAGAAGGGAAAACATTGGTTTCTACCTTGCCTGTTTACTTAAATGCATTATCAGGAAAAGGTGTTCATGTTGTTACTGTAAATGATTACTTAGCAAAACGTGATGCTGCTTGGATGGCTCCTATTTTTGAGTTTCACGGTTTAAGTGTTGATTGTGTAGATCATCACCAACCAAATTCTGATGCCAGAAGAAAAGCTTATAACTCAGATATTACTTACGGTACAAATAACGAATTTGGTTTCGATTATTTACGTGATAATATGGCACACTCTCCAAATGATTTAGTACAGCGCCCTCATAATTACGCAATTGTAGATGAGGTGGATTCTGTATTAGTTGATGATGCCAGAACTCCATTAATTATTTCTGGTGCAACCGCAAATGCCGATCGCCATGAATTTAACGAGTTAAAACCAAGTGTAGATAAAATTGTTTCTATTCAACGTAATTACCTGACTGGTGTTTTAGCTGAAGTAAAAAAATTAATAAAAGAAGGTGATACTAAAGAAGGTGGTTTTTTATTACTCCGTGTGTATCGTGGTCTTCCAAAAAGTAAAGCTTTAATTAAATTTTTAAGTCAGGAAGGTATTAAGCAACTTTTGCAGAAAACCGAAAATACTTATATGCAAGACAACAATCGTGAAATGCCAAAAATTGACGAGGAATTGTATTTTGTGATTGATGAAAAAAATAACTCAATTGAGTTAACTGATAAAGGAATTTCTTTTTTATCTGGTGATGACGGTGATGAGAGTTTCTTTATTTTACCAGATTTAAGTACTGAAATTGGTCTAATTGACAGTAGTAACTTAAATCCCGAAGAAAACACTTCAAAAAAAGAAGAATTATTTAGAGAATTCAGTATTAAAAGTGAGCGTATTCATACAATGAATCAACTTTTAAAAGCATATACATTATTTGAAAAAGATGTTGAATATGTGATAATGGAAGATAAAATTAAAATTGTTGATGAGCAAACTGGTCGTATTATGGATGGTCGTCGTTATTCAGACGGGCTGCACCAAGCGATTGAAGCTAAAGAGAATGTAAAAATTGAAGCTGCAACTCAAACGTATGCAACTGTAACACTTCAAAATTACTTTAGAATGTACCGTAAACTTTCTGGTATGACGGGTACAGCAATTACGGAAGCTGGAGAATTTTGGGATATCTACAAGTTAGATGTTATTGAAATACCAACAAATGTTCCTTTAGTTCGTAAAGATAAAGAAGATTTAGTTTTTAAAACTAAAAGAGAAAAATACAATGCGGTTATTAATGAAATTGAAAATTTAGTAAATCAAGGCCGTCCTGTCTTAGTTGGTACAACATCTGTAGAAATTTCAGAATTGTTGGGTAGAATGCTATCAATTAGAAAAATAAACCACAATGTATTAAATGCAAAACTTCATAAAAAAGAAGCTGATATTGTTGCACAAGCTGGTCAGCCTGGTATTGTAACAATTGCAACTAATATGGCTGGTCGTGGTACCGATATTAAATTATCTGACGAAGTAAAAGCTGCCGGAGGTTTAGCAATTATTGGTACAGAACGTCATGATTCTCGTCGTGTTGACCGTCAGTTACGTGGTCGTGCTGGTCGTCAGGGAGATCCAGGATCTTCTCAATTCTATGTTTCTTTAGAAGATAACCTAATGCGTTTATTTGGATCGGAACGTATTGCTAAAATGATGGATAGAATGGGGCTTCAAGAAGGTGAAGTTATTCAGCATTCTATGATTACAAAATCTATTGAAAGAGCACAACGTAAAGTTGAAGAAAATAACTTTGGTGTTCGTAAACGATTACTTGAATATGATGATGTTATGAATTCTCAACGTGAAGTTGTTTACAAACGTCGTAGACACGCCTTATATGGCGAACGCTTGCAAGTTGATATTGTAAATATGGTTTATGACACCTGTAGTTCTTTAGTTAGAGAAAGCAAACTTTCAAACGATTACAGCAGTTTTGAATTTGAATTAATTCGTTTTTCATCAACAAGTTCACCTTTTGATGAAGAACAATTTAAAACACTTACTGAACAGGAATTAACTGATCAACTTTTTGATGTTGTTTATAAACACTATAAAGCAAAACTTGAAAGAAGTGCAAAAGCAGCTTTTCCAGTTATTAAAGATGTTTATGAAAATCAAGGTGATAAATACGAGAGAATTGTGGTTCCATTTACCGACGGAACAAAAGAATTAAAAGTTGTTACTAATTTAAAAGAAGCCTATGAAACTGAAGGTAGAGGTTTAGTTACAGATTTTGAAAAAAATATTACATTGGCAATAATAGATGATACGTGGAAAGATCATTTACGTCAAATGGATGAATTAAAACAATCGGTTCAAAATGCTACTTATGAGCAAAAAGATCCATTATTAATTTATAAATTTGAATCGTTTGAATTGTTTAATGGTATGTTGGATAAAGTAAATAAAGAAGTTTTGTCTTTCTTATTTAAAGGTGAATTACCATCACAAGATGCTAGTCAGGTTTCACAGGCCAGAGAACAACAACGAGAAAAAGTTAAATTAAGTAAAGAAGATTATAAAAATTCTTCTGAAGGAACACAAACAAATCAAACACAACAACCACAAGTTATTGAAACTATAGTACGTACTGAACGTAAAATAGGTAGAAATGAACATGTTACAATTAAAAATGTAATGAGTGGTGAAAATAAAAGTGTTAAATATAAGCAAGCTATCCCACTAATTCAAAAAGGAGATTGGGTAATTGTAGATGAATAAAATTCTAATTAAATTATAAAAAAAAGCCTCAAATATTATTTATTTGAGGCTTTTTTTATCTAAACTTCTCTATTTTTATCGTAAGGTATTTTTTTTAGAATATGATTTATTGCATCTACTCTAGCATAGGTTTTTCTATTTGCTCTTATTACATTAAAAGGAGAATTCCCTTCTTTTGCTTTTTCAAACATCTTACTTTTATATTCAGTATATACATCCCATAATTCCTGAGCTTTTTCATCAACCTCAGTCATTTTCCATTGTTTTAAAGGATTCTTTTTTATATCATCAAATCGTTTTTTTTGTTCTTTTTTCGAAATTGACATATATATTTTAACCAAACGAATACCTGATTCTGTAATCATCCGCTCAAAATCATTCACCTGACTCATAAAAATTTTGTATTCTTCTTCTGAACAAAACCCATTTACCGGCTCAACCACTGCTCTATTGTACCAACTTCTATCAAAAAATATGATTTCACCTGCTTTCGGAAATTGATTTACATATCTCTGAAAATACCATTGAGTACGTTCTTCAATAGTTGGTTTTGGTAAAGCCACAATTCTTAAATGACGAGGATTCATTCTTTCTGTAGCTCGCCTAATTGCACCACCTTTTCCAGCTGCGTCTCTACCTTCAAAAATTATAATTATCCGCTCATTTTCATCTATAGCCCAATGCTGCAACCTTATAAGTTCAACTTGAAGTTTTTTAATTTTCTTCTCATATTTCACATATCTAATAGCCTTTTCTAAATTATACGGTTCTTTAGATAATAATGCTGTCAACCCTTTATTAGAATTAAGAATAGCAACATCTTCTTCCTTTAACTTAAATTTCTCTTCCATAATTAATCCAATTGTTTTGCAGATCTATAATATCTCATAATAATATTAGGATCTGGTAGCACAGTTGTTAATGCTTCATCTTTTCCTTCATAATCAAATTGAGATAATACATATCGTATACTTTCTAAACGAGCTACTTTCTTATCATTTGCCTTTACCGTAATCCATGGACTGTAACTAGTATGTGTTTTGCTAAACATTTGTTCTTTGAAATGTGAATATTTATCCCATAATTCCTGTCCCATTCTATCCACTGGGCTAAATTTCCATCGTTTTAACGGTGTTTCTAAACGCGAATTAAAACGAGCTAGTTGCTCATTTTTAGATATTGAGAACCAAAATTTTATTAATACCATGTTATCTTCATATAACATATGCTCAAATTCTGGAACTTGAACCATAAAATTATCATACTGAGCCTCATTACAAAAACCCATAACAGGCTCAACAACTGCTCTATTATACCAACTTCGGTCAAAAAAAACAATTTCACCAGGGTTTGGTAATTCTTTAATATAACGTCTAAAATACCATTGACCTCTTTCTACTTCTGTAGGTTTTGTAAGGGCAACTAAACGTGTTGAACGTGGATTTAAATGTTCTGTAAATCTTCTAATGTTTCCGCCTTTTCCTGCAGCATCTCTTCCTTCAAAAATAATAGCAACGCGTTTGTTATTTTTTGAAACCCATTTTTGAAGTTTTACAAGTTCAATTTGAAGTTTCTTCAATTCGCTCTCATAAAAAATTTTATTCATAGGTTTATCTATTGGAATATTTTTTTCTCTTATAATTTCTAAAAGTTCCTTATTTGAAGTCGCTTTCTCAAAATCTTCTATAGTTAATTTTGGATTTTCTCCCATCGTTATTCGGCCTTATCAACAGTTATACATTCAGCAGGATTATTAGAAATTTGCAGTTTCGCGTCTGATGGTGAAACATAAGGAATTCCTAATCCAAGCCCTCGCAAAATAAATAATAATCCGATAATAACAACAAAAACTGGTATTACTTTTTGAATTTTTGTTCTTAAAGATAAATTTACAAAATTTCCAAGCAAAATTGCACCTGTCATCAATGGAATTGTTCCCAATCCAAATAACATCATATACAATGATCCCATTAAAATACTTCCTGTTGAAATTGAGCCAATTAGAGCCATATAAACCAAACCACAAGGCAAAAACCCATTAAAAAATCCAATAGAAAATATTGCTTTATTTGATTTTTTACTTAAATAAGAACCTAGCTTTTGTTTTACTCGCCCAATAATTTTATATAAAGGTTTTGAAAAATTATATTTATTAAGAATAGAAATTGGTATTAAAACTGCAGCAATCATTATAACACCCATTAAAACAGACAAACGTTGTTGAAAACCAGCAAGATAGAGCCCCTTACCTATAAACCCGAAAAGTAATCCTATTAAAGAATAACTTATCAATCTTCCTAAATGATATAAAAAAGTTTGAAAAATTAATTTGGATTTTGAAGAGCGATCAACTGGCAGTACAAATGCAATTGGTCCACACATACCAATACAGTGAAAACTTCCTGCTAATCCCAAAACTAACGCAGTCCAAAGCATATTAATACATTAATTTCTCTTTAAATAAGTAAACATTTTCCTTAACAACCCATTCAATTTGTAAATCCCACCTACCTTTTAATAAGTTCTCATTTTTAATTAAAAAATCACTGCTTTCTAACTTAATAGGATGTTCAAAATCTATTTTACTATTTGATAATCTTTTAAAGGATATTTTTCCAGAAATTTCTTTTGGATTAAATTCTTTTGGAAATGAAATTAACAAACCTTCACTAACTTTAGCGACTATAACGTTCTCTTTTAAAGCAATACCTTTATTTTCTTTATCAATTTCTTTTTGATAGTTTAATTCATCTTTATAATATTCTTCAGATACCAAATGATGATCGTATTCTGGTAAAAAAGTTACTTTATATACAAATGATAAAATAAATATCATAAACGCAACAATGGATACAATAATAGCTGTTGGCCAACTTATTTTTAATTTCATCTACTTAATTTTTAATGGTCCAGTAAAATTGGTTGAAGTAGTTTCAATTAGCTTTCCTTTTGAGTAAACTCCAATTTTTAATTTTACTTTCGACGAATTTAAGTCTTTTTTATTAATTTCAATAAATAGAGTTCCTTCTTTTAAACCTTGTTTTGCTAAATCAATAGTACCACCTACTAAATCAATAGAGCCTTCGGGGGAAATTAATTTAATATCAATATCTTCAATATCCTCGGTAGTTTTGTTTATTAATTTAACTGTATACACATTTTTTATGGTGGTTTCAGTACTTTGAAATGTTTGACCAGGCAACCTTAAAATAGTTGCCTCAAGATCATTACGTAAAAACAACATTGTTACCAAAACACCAACCAAAATGGTTAAAATAATTGAATATGCAATTAGCCTTGCATTAAACTTAAATTTTTCCTTTTTTAAAATATTATCTTCTGAAGCATATCTAATTAAACCTCTATCAAATCCTGTTTTATCCATTATTTCATCACAGGCATCAATACATGCGGTACAATTAATACATTCTAATTGTGTTCCATTTCTTATATCAATTCCTGTAGGGCAAACATGAACACATTGTTTACAATCTATACAGTCTCCGTTCCCTAATTCATCTCTATTTTCATCCTTTCTTAACTTTTTTCTGCCATTATCACCTTCACCTCTTACGAAATCATAAGCTACATTTATAGATTTATTATCTAATAAAACACCTTGTAATCTTCCATAAGGACAAACAATAATGCAAACTTGCTCTCTAAACCATGCAAAAACAAAATAGAAAACTCCAGTAAAAATTAAAAGGTAAAAAAGCATATTTATATGCTCTAATGGCCCATCAATTATATACCCTAAAACTTGATCTGAGCCAATTATATAAGCTAAAAAAACGTTTGAAATTATAAAAGAAATTATAAAAAACACAAACCACTTTAATAATCGTTTTCTGATTTTTTCAGCATCCCAATTTTGTTTTTCTAATTTAATTTGCTTTGATCTATCTCCTTCTATCAAATACTCTATTTTTCTAAAAACCATTTCCATAAAAATAGTTTGAGGACACATCCAACCACAAAATATTCTCCCAAAAACAACTGTAAATAATATAACAAATACGACACTTACAAGCATTGAAATTACTAATAAATGAAAATCTTGTGGCCAAAAAGGAAATCCGAAAATATGAAATTTTCTTTCTATAACATTAAATAGCAAAAATTGGTTTCCTTTAATTTTAATAAAAGGTGCTGCTATTAAAATTATTAAAAGAATCCAACTCACTAAAGTTCTATAATTATAAAACTTTCCTTTTGGCTTTTTAGGAAAAATAAAATTACGCTTCCCACTTTTATCAATTGTCGCAATAGAATCTCTAAATTTTTCTTCGGGTGCTTTTTCCATATTTTTTTAAATATGATTTGAATTTTTTATTTCAAATTTATTATTAATTAAATAACAAACCTGAAACAATTGTGGCAAAAAAAAAGGATTAATTAGTTGATTTAATTTTATAAATTATAAACCTACTACTTACTCCTCGCATTTACTACTAACTAAAAAAATCAAAAATATAACCCTCTTTCGAGGGTTATATTTTTATATACTATTCTTCGGGCCAAATAATATCTCCCTCGGCAGGTTTTGGAGTTGCGGGCTCTGTACCTTGCATTGAGATAATATAACTTGCCAATTGAATTCTTTCATCTCTACTAATGGTGCTTTCCCAAGCTATCATCCCTTTTCCTGGTCTTCCGCCTTTAGAAATAGTATTAAAAAGGCTTTTTACATCTCCTCCTAAAATCCATTTATTATCAGTTAAGTTTGGGCCAATACTTCCTCCTAAATCTGCTAAATGACAAGCTGTACAAGTTTTTGAAGTAAATAACTCTTTACCTTTTGCAATATCAGCAGCATCTGTTAACGCTACAATATTACTATCGTCAAATAATTGTGGATTAGCTTCTTTATAGGCTTCGACCTCTGCTTTCCCTTCTGCAACTGCCGTTTCATATTCCTTGGTTTGGCTATAATTTTCAGAATTATAAAATACTTGAAAGATATAAAATGCACTAATTGCTATGGTTATATAAAAACCATATAACCACCAAGGCGGTAGTACATTATCTAATTCTTTTATCCCATCATAATCATGATCCAACATTATGTCTTCCTCTGTTCCTAAATCGTGGGCTTTTGTCATGGATTTCATAAATTTTTTCCAACCCGATATGTTCTCTGAATTCTTATTCATGATGACTGTTTTCTTTAATATTAGTATCTTGATCTAAAGGTAACTGACTTACTTCTTCGATACTTTTTTTTGGTAGTTTATATACAAAAATAATCATTGTAATAAATACAGTAAAAAAAAGTAGTAGTGAAATTATAGGATAAATTTCAACTCCATCTATACCTTCTAAATTATGTTTAATAAATTTTAACATATAAAATTATTTTAATGCTGTTTTATTTGCTTTTATGTCAGTACCTAAGCGCTGTAAGTAAGCAATTAATGCAACAATTTCTTTATTTTGTATATTACTAGAACCATAATTTTTAACAAACTCTGGATCTTGTCTTAAATTATTTTCAACTTCTTTTGCTTGTGCTAACAATTCTTGTTTAGCTCCACTTATTCGTTCTGGAGTATATGGTACACCTAAAGAAACTAAACCAGTCATTTTACTTTCTAAATTAGAAGCATTCATGTCATTTTTAATTAACCAAGTGTAACGCGGCATAATCGAACCAGGTGAAGTAGATCGAGGATCCATCATGTGATTAAAGTGCCAGTTATCGTTGTATTTACCTCCAATTCTATGAACATCTGGTCCAGTTCTACGTGAACCCCATAAGAATGGGAAATCATATACAAACTCACCTGCTTTAGAATATTCTCCATATCGCTCAACTTCCGATCGGAAAGGGCGAATCATTTGAGAGTGACAGTTATTACAACCTTCTCTTATATAAATGTCTCTACCTTCTAATTCTAAAGGTGTATAAGGCTTAACACTTGTAATTGTTGGCACATTTGATTTTACTAATATCAAAGGAACAATTTCCACTAAACCACCAATTAAAATTGCAATAGTTGTTAATATTGTAAATAAAACTACTCTTCTTTCTAACCAAGTATGGAATCCTTCACCAGCAACTCTTTTACCACTAATTTTCTTCAATGGTGCAGCCTCTGCTAATTCGTCTTCTACAGTTGAACCTGCTTTTGCAGTTTTAATTACATTAATTGCTAATAAAATAAAACCTGTTAAATATAAAGTTCCTCCTATTGCACGCATTGCATACATTGGTATAACCTGCGTAACAGTTTCTAGGAAATTTCCATAAACTAATGTTCCATCTGGGTTGAATTGTTTCCACATAAATGCTTGCGTAAAGCCAGCAACATATAACGGAATTGCATAAAATAAAATACCTAAAGTACCTAACCAGAAATGAGTGTTAGCTAATTTTTTAGAATATAATGGTGTTTTCCAAAGTTTTTCAGCTAACCAATAAACAATACCTGCAACCATAAATCCGTTCCAAGCCAAAGCTCCAATATGAACATGACCAACAATCCAGTCGGTATAATGACCAATTGCATTTAAGTTTTTAAATGATAACATTGGACCTTCAAACGTTGCCATTCCATAACCTGTAATTGCAACAACAAAGAATTTTAAAACCGGGTTTTCTCTAACTTTATCCCAAGCACCACGTAGTGTTAACAAACCGTTGATCATACCACCCCAAGATGGGAAAATTAACATTATAGAGAATACAGTACCTAAGTTTTGCGCCCATTCTGGCAATGCCGTATATAATAAATGGTGAGGTCCAGCCCAAATGTATAAGAAAATTAAGGTCCAGAAGTGGATGATAGAAAGTCTATATGAATAAACTGGTCTATTTGCTACTTTAGGAACAAAATAATACATTAAACCTAATACTGGAGTTGTTAAGAAAAACGCCACCGCATTATGTCCATACCACCATTGCACTAAAGCATCTTGAACACCAGAATACACCGAGTAACTTTTAAAAGCACTTACCGGCATTTCTAAATTATTAAATATGTATAGAACCGCAATTGTAATAAAGGTGGCTATATAAAACCAGATTGCAACATAAATATGTCGTTGTCTTCGCTTTAAAATGGTACCAATTAAATTAATTCCAAAAATCACCCAAATTAAAACAACAGCAATATCAATTGGCCATTCTAATTCTGCATATTCTTTTGAAGAAGTTAACCCTAATGGTAATGTAATAGCAGCAGCAACAATAATTGCTTGCCATCCCCAAAAATGTACTCTACTTAAAACATCATTAAACATTCTTGCTTTAAGCAACCTTTGAGTAGAATAATAAATCCCTAAAAAGATTCCATTACCTACAAAGGCAAAAATTACAGCATTGGTATGTAATGGGCGTAAACGACCAAAACTTAACCAAGAAATAGCATTGTCTGCTCCTGCAAATTCCAATAATCCTGGGAAAACAAAAAGTAGCGCTACTAATAGCCCTACTAACATTCCTACAACTCCCCAAAGAATTGTAGCCCAAAGAAACATTTTTACGATTTTATTATCATAATAAAACTGTTCTTTTTCCATACGTGTTTGATTAATTATTAATTATTATTTAGTTGACTTTTCTTTTTTATCTTTTTCTTTTGTAGTGACTAGTTCATCATCAAACAACATACGAATTGAAGGCGTGTACATGTCCTCGTACTGCCCCGATTTAACTGATTTAATAAATATTATGAAAAAAAATACGGCAACAACTATACTTACGCCTATTGTAATGTATACGACTTCCATTTTTTAGCTACTAGTTTTTCTTTTGATTTTATCTACAAAAATAATTTTTTATTGGAAAAATTATATGATAATTATCATATTATAAATTTAGCAAAAAAAATCAGTTTATAAAAGTTATATTTTTTTTGATACCCAATTAGTTAAAATTGTTACAAATACTACTATAGAAATTGAGCTTAAAGGCATTAATATGGCAGCAACTACGGGTGTTAGCAATCCGTTTAATGCAAAATACATCCCAATAACATTATAACACAAAGAAAGTACAAAACTCGCTTTAATAATTTTTATAGTTTTATTAGACAATGTTAAGAACTTTGGCAGTTTGTTAAAAAGTTTTGCATCTAAAATTGCATCACAAGCGGGCGAAAAAACATTTACATCTTCAGAAATGGAGATTCCAACATTACTTTGAGCTAATGCTCCAGCATCATTCAATCCATCCCCTATCATCATAACCCTTTCTCCTTTTTCTTGAAGATTCTTTATAAACTCCAATTTATTTTCTGGTTTTTGATTAAATTGATATTGAATATTAGCTGGTAATAATTTTTCTAAATAAGGTTGTTCTCCTTCATTGTCTCCTGAAAGAATAATTAATTTATAATGTTTTGACAATTTATTAAAAACTTCTTTTAAACCTTCTCTATAACTATTTTTAAATATATAAAAACCCTTATACTCATCATTTATTTTAATATATATTGATGTTTCATTTGCATTTATTGTTTTAGCTTCAACAAAACTTGAAGAACCCAACTTAAAATTCATATCATTTATAGTTGCAACAATTCCTTTTCCTAAAATCTCTTTAAATTCAGAAGGTTTTTCAGCAATAGCATCTTCATTTATTAACTCATAAAGAGACCTACTTAGTGGATGATTTGATGCACGTAGAACACTTTTCAACCCTGTTTTTTCTTCATTAGTTAATTCTGTACCCTTATAATCTATATTCGTTTTATTGTTAGAAGTAATTGTACCCGTTTTATCAAAAATAATTGTATCAACTTTCGATATATTCTCAATGGTTTCTGCATTTTTTAAATAAAATTTTTTGTATCCAAAAATTCTTAAAATATTACCAAAAGCAAATGGAGCAGATAAAGCCAATGCGCAAGGACAAGCAATAATCAATACTGCTGTAACCACATTAAAGGCCATAGAAGCATTATAAAAATACCAAAACACACCTGCAAACATTGCAATTAATAAAATTGCAACTGTAAAATATTTACTAATTCTATCTGTAATATTTTTAATTGTGAAGTCTTCACTTTTATTGAAAATATCATTACTCCATAATTGAGTTAAATAACTTTGAGAAATTGAACTAATTACTTCCATTTCAATAGCTCCTGAAGTTTGTTTGCCACCTGCAAACAATTTATCACCAGATTGTTTCATTACAGGAATAGATTCACCAGTTACAAAGCTATAATCAATTGCTGCATTTCCATTAATTAAAATTCCATCAACTGGAATCAATTCTTCATTTCTTATTAAAAGTCGATCCCCTTTTTTAATATCTTTTACTTGAACACTTGTTTCTTTATTATTCAAAATTAAGGTTACTGCAATAGGAAAATAAGATTTATAATCTCTTTCAAATGAAAGAAAATTGTATGTTTTTTGTTGAAAAAATTTACCTAATAACAAAAAGAAAATCAATCCTGCCAAACTATCAAAAAAACCAGATCCAATATCTAAAAGTATTTCAATTGTACTTCTAATAAATAAAACTGAAATTCCCAAAGCAATAGGCACATCAATATTCAATAGTTTATGACGCAACCCTTTATAAGCTGAAATAAAATAGTCCTTTGCAGAATAAAATACAACAGGAATCGCCATTGTAAACATTAATAATCTAAATAAATGTTTGTACTTTTCCAGCCAAAACTCATCAACTTCAAAATATTCTGGAAAAGAGAGTAACATTATGTTTCCAAAAGCAAATGCTGCTATTGAAACTTGATAAATTAAGGTTTTATCAACATTTTTATTTTTTGAATCTGCATCCTCTAAGCTAATATAAGGTTCGTAACCAATTGAAGTAATTAACTCTACCAATTCTTTTAAATTGGTTCTTTTATTTTTAAATGTAATACGTAATAATTTCTTTGGAAAATTTACCATAGAAGTTGTTACGCCTTCGTTTAATTTACTCAAATTTTCTAACACCCAAATACATGAACTACAATGTATACTTGGAATATAAAATTCAACTACTGAAGTTTCTGTATCATTGAATTCCAAAAGTTTTTCAATAATATCTTTATTATCTAAATAGTTGTATTTACCTTTAATATCTTTTGGAATAGTTCCAGGAGAGGTTTCTAAATCATAATAACAAGTTAATTCATTTACATTTAATATTTCGTAAACAGTTTTACAACCGTTACAGCAAAAATATTTATCATTAAATTCAATAGGCGTTCTTCCACAGTCTATTCCACAATGATAACAATTGTTTAATGTCATTTTGATTTATTTTCGCAACAAAACTATTCATTTATTCTTTTTAATAAATGATAAAAATCATTTTATTTTGTACATTTGCAACTTTTAGCACTTAAACTAATTGTATGAATATGTCGAATTGCAGACAATGTATTATCAAAAGATTTAATGCCCTTAAAACATTAACTAATGAAGAGTTAGAAAGAATATCTGACCATAAAACTTCACTTTTAATTAAGAAGGGCGAAAATTTAATGACTGAAGGTAATGCAATAAATGGGTTATACTGTATTAAAGATGGCAAAGGAAAGCTAACAAAATTAAACACTAACGGTAAAGAGCAAATAATAAAATTTATAAAAGGTGGTGATATATTAGGTCACAGATCTATTTTAAGTGAAGATTTAGTCGGTTTAAATGCAATCGCTCTAGAAGATATGCATGTATGCTTTATCCCAAAAGGAGATATATTAGATACCATAAAAGAGAATACTCAGTTTTCTTTAAATTTAATGAAAAATATTTCTCAGCAATTAAATGATGCTAATACTTCAATATCTCAAATGGCTCAAAAACCTGTAAAAGATAGGTTAGCTGAAACTTTATTGTATTTAGAAGAAATTTTTGGAGTTGACAATGAAAAATGTATTGATGTTGTTTTAACGAGAGAAGAAATTGCAAATACCATTGGTACAGCAACAGAATCTGCTATTAGATTATTATCCAACTTAAAGAAAGACGGTGTAATTGATTTATTGGGTAAAAGAATAAAAATTATAAATAAAATTGCATTAAAAAACATATCTGAAGGATATTAATTTTAATTATATTATAAAAAAGCCTTTTAGATTTTTCTAAAAGGCTTTTTTATTTCATTGCATTCTCAATTTATAACATTGATGCAGCTATACGTTTATAAATTCCTTTTTCAAGTTTTTCACGAATTCCAGAAAAAGATTCAATCGTAACTTTTACATCCTCTAAAGTATGTGCAGCTGTAGGAATTAACCTTAATATAATTAACCCTTTTGGTATTACCGGATAAACAACAATCGAACAGAAAATACCGTAATTCTCACGTAAATCGTGAACCATTGCCATTGCTTCTGGTATATCTCCTTCTAAAAATACAGGAGTTACACATGTATTTGTTTTTCCAATATTAAACCCATTCTCTTTTAATCCATTTTGAAGTGCATTCACGTTTTCCCATAACTTATCTTTAAGTTCTGGCATCGTTCTAAGCATATCTAAACGTTTTAATGCTCCTTTAACCATTGCCATAGGTAATGATTTTGCAAACATCTGAGAACGCATATTGTATTGTAAATACTGAATAATATCTTTATCAGCAGCAAAAAATGCACCGATACCGGCCATAGATTTTGCAAAAGTTGCAAAATACACATCAATGCCATCTTGAACTCCTTGTTCAAATCCAGCTCCTTGTCCTCCTTCTCCTAAAGTTCCAAAACCATGTGCATCGTCTACTAAAAATCTAAAATTATATTTTTCTTTTAAAGCTACAATTTCTTTTAATTTACCCTGCTCTCCACGCATTCCAAAAACTCCTTCTGAAATCACCAAAATTCCTCCACCAGTTTCTTCCGCAATTTTGGTAGCTCTTTGAAGGTTTTTTTCTAAACTTTCAATATCATTATGTTGGTATGTATATCTTTTACCATGATGCAATCTAACACCATCAATAATACAAGCATGTGAATCAATATCATAAACAATAACATCATGTTTTGTTACAAGAGCGTCAATTGCAGATACCATTCCTTGATAACCGAAATTTACTAAATAAGCGGCTTCCTTATCAACAAACTCAGCACATTCTTGCTCTAATTGTTCATGATATTTTGTATGTCCAGACATCATTCTTGCCCCCATTGGGTATGCCATTCCATATTCAGCTGCAGCTTCTGCATCCGCTTTTCTAACTTCAGGATGATTTGCCAATCCAAGATAATCGTTAATACTCCAGGTAACTACATTTTTACCATTAAATATCATTCTATTAGAAATATGACCTTCCAATTTTGGAAACACATAATATCCTTCAGCTTGTTTTGCCCATTTTCCTAATGGACCTTTATCTTTAACTATTCTTTCAAATAAATCTTTCATATAAGTTATTTTGTAAAAATTGTAATACCACAATTATATTTTACATGAGTGCAAAGTACGGTATTTTTTTGTTTCTAATCAAATCTTACTAATACAAAAAAAGAGGCTAATAATTTAAATTTAGCCTCTTTTTAATTATTATATTAGAACTTTTACTTTATAAATTCTACTTTTTGATGTGCTTGTTTTTGTGAGTCGAAAAAACCCTGTTCTTTCATCCAATCATCACAATAAATTTTTTCCATATAACGAGAACCGTGATCTGGTAAAATTAAAACAACTTTTGAATTTTCGTCAAAATAACCTTTTTCTGCGTACTGTATTGCAGCTTGTAAAATTGCACCACTTGTATACCCCGTAAACAAACCTTCTGAAATTGCTAACTCTCTAGCTCTATGAGCTGCAGCTTCATCTGTAACTTTTTCAAAAACATCTATAACATTAAAATTTGTAGCAGAAGGGATTAAGTTTTTCCCTAATCCTTCAATTCTGTATGGATATATTTCATTTTTATCAAATTCTCCCGTTGCATGAAACTTTTGTAATATCGATCCAAAAGCATCTACACCTAATGTTTTAATATCAGGATTTTGCTCTTTTAGATATTTAGAAACTCCAGAAATAGTTCCTCCCGTACCACTTGCAGCAATTAAATGGGTTATTTCACCATTAGTTTGCTCCCAAATTTCAGGACCCGTTGAATTGTAATGTGCATCAATATTTAATTTATTAAAATATTGATTGATATAAAAAGAGTTTGCAGTTTCAGAGTGTAACCTTTTTGCAACTTCATAATATGATCTAGGATCATCCGCTTTTACGTGTGCAGGACAAACATAGACTTTAGCTCCCATAGCTTTAAGCATATTGATTTTTCCTGCAGAAGCTTTAGAGCTAACTGCTAAAATACATTTATAACCTTTAATGATACTCACCAAGGCCATACTGAATCCAGTATTTCCAGATGTTGTTTCAATTATTGTACTTCCCTCCTTAAGTAAACCTTGTCTTTCTGCTTCTTCAATAATATGCAATGCAATTCTATCTTTCATAGAATGCCCCGGATTAAATCCTTCATATTTTGCATAAAAATTACCAGGAAGATCTTTTGTGATTTTGTTTAACTGAATTAAAGGAGTATTACCAATGTGGTCTAAAATATTTTTACTTATTCCAGTGTTATGTGTCATTTTTTAGAGTTTAATTCAAAAATTTAAATCCAATGATTGAATTATTAATACTAATCTAAGATGCAAATTTAATAATTTTTTTTAATTATTGTGTAACTTCTAAGTCAATTATAAAACTGTAGTCTCTTGCAATCTCTTTTAATGCATCAAATCTTCCAGATGCCCCACCGTGTCCAGCTTCCATATCTGTGTGCATTATTAGAATATTTTTATCCGTTTTCAACTCTCTCAATTTTGCTACCCATTTGGCAGGTTCAAAATACTGTACTTGTGAATCATGAAGACCTGTTGTAACTAACATATTAGGGTAATTCTGCTTTTTCACATTGTCATATGGCGAATATAATTTCATATAATTATACGATTCTATTTCATTTGGATTTCCCCATTCATCATATTCCCCAGTTGTTAATGGAATACTATCATCTAACATAGTTGTTAAAACATCAACAAAAGGTACACTTGCAATAATCCCATTATACAATTCTGGGTGAATATTTATAATTGCCCCCATTAATAAACCACCAGCTGATCCACCACTTGCATATAAATGTTCTTTTGAAGTAAATCCTTGTTCAATTAAAAATTTGGAACAATCAATAAAATCATAAAATGTGTTTAATTTATTTAACAACTTTCCGTCTTCATACCAATTGCGCCCTAAGTACTCACTTCCTCTAACATGTGCAATCGCAAATGCCCAACCTCTATCTAATAAACTTAATCTTGTTGAACTAAACCCTGCATCAATGGTATGACCATAAGAACCATAACCATATAAAAGCAATGGTGTATTTTTTGATAATTTAGAAGTTTTTTTATGAACTAAAGAAATTGCTATTTTAGTTCCATCTTTAGATGTTGCCCAATAACGTTCGCTTATATAATTATTTTTGTCAAATTTACCTCCTAAAACTTCTTGTTCTTTTTTGATTTCCTTAGTTTTTGTATCTACATTAAAATCTATCACAGAACTAGGAGTTGTCATAGAATTATATCCGTATCGAATTACATTTGTATCAAATTCCGGATTGTAATAAACGCCTGCAGAATAGGTTTCTTCTTCAAAAGGAAGGTAAAAATCTTCTGAATTATCCCAGCGAATAATTCTAATTTTATTTAATCCTTCACTTCTTTCTTCCACAACTAAAAAATCTTTAAAAATAGAAATATCTTCTAATAAAACATCTGATCTATGTGGAATCACATCAACCCAATTTTCTTTTAATGTCTCCTTTTCTGAAGTTTTCATTAATTTAAAATTAGTAGCATCATCTTTATTTGTAAGTACATAAAAATCGCCATTATAATGAGCTATATTATACTCTAAATCACGTTCTCTAGGTTGAAATATTCGGAATTCTCCGGTAGGATTATCGGCCTCTAAAATCCTATATTCCGTTGATACCGTACTATGTGAACCAATTATTAAATATTGATCCGATTTTGTTCTGTACACATACGTGCTAAAAGCTTCTTCAGATTCGTGATACACTTCAATATCCAATGAAGGATCGGTTCCTAAAATGTGACGAAATATTTTTTCACTTCTTAATGAAGTCGGGTTTTTTAGTGCGTAAAAAACTGTTTTATTATCTGTTGACCAAGATGCACTTCCTGTAGTGTTTTCAATCTTCTCAGGAAAAACCTCTCCTGTTTCTAAATTTTTAAACTGTAAAGTATATTGTCTTCGACTAACAGTATCTATTCCAAAAGCTACAAATTTATTATTTGGACTTACAGACAAACCTGCTAATTTGAAATAATTATATCCTTCGGCCAATTTATTTACATCAAACAGCACTTCTTCAATGGTATCTAAAGATTCTTTTTTACGCGTATAAATGGGGTATTGACTGCCTATTTCAAAACGAGTAATATAGTAATAACCGTTCTTCTTATAAGGCACAGATTCATCATCTTCCTTAATCCGAGATTTCATCTCTTCAAATAATTCTTCTTGAAATTGCTTAGTATGACTAGTCTTAGCATCATAATAACTATTTTCATCATTTAAATAATCAATTACTTTTGGATTTTCCTTGTCGTTAAGCCAATAATAATTATCTATTCTTACATCCCCATGAATTTCCAGTTTCTTTTCAATTTTTTCAGCAAGAGGAACTCTAATTTCTATTTCTGACATTTACATTTTTTTACTAAGGTGCAAAAATACTATATTTGCCCCGTTAACTTGTTAAAAATACACTAAAATGTTTGGAGATTTAACTGGAATGATGGGAAAGCTTAAAGAGGCTCAACAAAAAATTGAAGAAACTAAAGCAAGGCTTAATACTATTTTAATTGATGGTGAAGCTGGAAATGGAACCGTAAAAGTTACTGTTACGGCAAATAAAATTGTTAAAAATATTTCAATTTCTAAAGAACTTTCAGATCACGAAGAAATAGAAGATTATTTAATAATTGCATTAAACAATGCTTTGGAAAAAGCAAATAATATAAGTGAAACAGAACTCGCGGCTGCCGCAAAAGATGGAATGCCAAACATACCCGGAATGGATTTATTTAAATAATTTAATCGATAAAAAATTCGTCTTTAAACCCTATTAAATACACTTTTTCCTGTGCACGGGTTACAGCTGTATATAACCACCTCAAATACTCAACACTCTGACCATCAGGCAAGTAAGGCTGCTCAATAAAAACTGTTTTCCATTGTCCTCCTTGTGACTTATGACAAGTTACTGCATAAGAGAACTTAACCTGTAATGCATTAAAATATTTACTCTTTTTAACACCCAATAATTGCTTATATTTTGAGCTTTCGTGTTCAAAATCTTTACGAACTTCGTGATACAATTTATTTGATTCTTCATAAGATAGTGATGGAGATTCTGAAGTTAAAGTATCTAATAATAAAACTGTTTCAAAAGGTTTTTCATTAGGATAATCAATCATTCTAACTTTTACTTCAGCAAACCTAAAGCCATACAATTCTTTTATCTTATATATTTGAAGAATTTCACAAATATCTCCATTTGCAATAAATCCAGCTTCACTAGATTCTTTCAACCAAAAATAATTGTTCTTAACAACCATCACAAAATCTCCAGTCGAAATCTCGTTTTCCTGTCCTCTAATTTTACTTCTAATTTGTTGATTGTATTGATTTGCACGTTTATTTGACCGTACTATAAATGCAGTATCCTCTACTCCAATATTATCATATGCTGTATTTATTGCATCTTCAATTTCATAACCATCGGTTAGTCTAATTAAATCAGGAAATCCAAGTTTAAACTGAAATGTATCATATCCATTATTAGCCAATATTAAACGAAGTTCCGTAGCATTAATTAAAATTCCAGAATTAGCATGTTGACGCATTACCTCATTCAACTCAATTTCTGTTACTTCTTTATTGTAATTAAGTTCCAGTTTTTGAGCATCTAATGCGGGACTTATATCTAATTTTACAGGCGGCAATTGAGCTGTATCGCCAATAAAAATAATTTTACAGTTCGCACCAGAATAAACATACGATATTAAATCATCTAATAAAGATCCATTTTCAAACAATTTTGCATTGCTTGGACTATCTGGAATCATAGATGCTTCATCTATTATAAACAACGTATTGTTATGTTTATTTACCTGTAAAGTAAAATCAACACCACCAGCTTTATTTTTTTTAGGAAAATATATTTTTTTATGAATTGTAAATGCCTGTTTATTTGAATAACCTGAAATAACTTTTGCAGCTCTTCCTGTTGGAGCAAGTAATACTGACTTTTTACCAATACGCCATAAATTATTTACAACGGTACTAATTGTTGTTGTTTTTCCAGTACCAGCATATCCTTTTATTAAAAATAAAGAATCTTTATTTTTATCAAAAATGAAATCAGATAAATTCTCCAGTAATAAATCTTGTGATTTAGTAGGTTCAAATGGAAATTTTTTAATTAATTCTTTGTAAAATTCGGGAGCAGTTTTTGTCATACATCTAATAAATGTCAAATATACAAATTGATTTTGCCAGAAAAGTTTTTCTCATTAAAAAAAATTTGTAGATTTGCGTACATAGAAAAATAAAAATAAAAATTATGACATTTTTGATTATAATAGCTGGCATTATAGTTACAGCTCTTTTAGCTTATGCAATTGTAAATTATATCCCTAGAAAATTACATTGGATAGTTTCATTAGTATTAATTGCACTTGCAGCATTGTTAGTTTACAAAATCAATTTTGAAATTAGGAAACCAATTAAGTTTAATAAAGAAAAGAAGGTTAAATATGCGAAGGTTATTAATAATTTAAAAATTATTCGCGATGCAGAAGTTGCTCATAAAAAAGTAACCGGTGCTTATACTTCGAATGGGGATAATCTTATTAAATTTATTGATACCGCTAAATTTGCCTTAACTCAAACTAGAAACGTTCCAAAAACTATTGATGTTGGTGGTGGAATTACAAAAGAAATTGAAGAAAGAGTAATAGATACAATTGGATATGAAGAAGTTCGTGCTCAATTTGTTGGAAGAGATTACAAAAATATGATGCAAATTCCTGGAACTGATCAAAAATTTAAAATTGAAGTTGGAGTTGTTGAAAAAATTGCAGGTTTAAAAGCTCCAGTTTTTGAAGTTAAAGTTGATAAAGCTTTAATATTAAAAGGAATGGATCATAATTTAGTTAAACAAGAAAAAGAAGCAATTGGGGGTGAAGAAATTAGAGGAGAATATGTGAGAATTGGTTCTTTAGGTGAAGTAAGTGAAGACGGTAACTGGCCACCATCTTATGATAAAGGAGATAAAAAAGATAACGAATAAAAATATAGATTTTTTAAATCTTGAAGAAAATCATTTATCCATCCAACTCAGTTTGGATGGATTTTCTTTTTGTACCTATAACAAAATTAAAAATGTTATTGGTACTTTTACGTGCTATGAGTTTATTAACAATACTATAACACCAGTTAAACATTTAGAATTAGTACAAGAAATCTTTTCACAAGAAGAATTACTTCAATTAAAATATAAATCTGTTAGTGTAACCCATTTTAACAATTTAGTAGCTCAGGTTCCTGCTCCTTTTTTTAATAAAAACAAATTAGCTCAATATTTGCAATACTCAGTTAAAGTATTAGAAAATGACTACATTACCTTTGATAAAATTAATAATTCTGATATTGTAAATGTATACATCCCTTTTGTAAATATTAATAATTTTTTAATTGAAACTTTTGGCGCATTTATTTTTAAACATTCCTCAACTGTTTTAATTGAAAATCTTCTTAATAAATATAAAAATTTAGATGGAAATTTTTGTTTTGTTAATGTTTCTAATTTTACTTTTGAAATAGTAGTTATAAAGAACAAAAAATTAGAATTATTTAATTGTTTTTCTTTTAAAACTAAGGAAGATTTTATTTATTACATTCTTTTTACTGCTGAGCAATTGAATTTAAACCCTGAAGAATTTAAATTGATTCTTTTAGGTGATATTGAGAAAGAATCCGAACTATACAATACCCTATATCAGTATGTTAGAAATGTTGAATTCTATACTTTAGAGAGTTCTAATAAAACCATTAATGGAATAGCTCCTCATTCAAATTTCACCCTTCTAAATCAATTTTAATGCGAATAATATCAGGTAAATATAAAAGTAGACGATTACAAGCTCCAAAAAGCTTACCAGTTCGGCCAACTACAGATATGGCAAAAGAAGCTTTATTCAATATCATTAATAATTTATATTATTTTACTGACTTAACTATTTTAGATTTATTTTCTGGAACGGGAAATATTAGTTACGAATTTGCCTCAAGAGGTACTTTAAATATTACTGCTGTTGATGCTCATTTTGGCTGTGTAAAATATATTAATGCTATTTCAAAGGAATTAGATGCTAATATACACGTAATTAAAAGTGATGTGTATAAGTATATAGAGAAATCTAACGCTAAATTTGACGTTATTTTTGCTGATCCCCCTTATGATTTTGAATTGGAAAAGTTTGAAAAAATAATTGATCTAGTTTTTGAAAATGAATTACTTAACGAAGATGGGGTATTAATTATAGAACACTCTAAACATACCAATTTAGAAAATCACCCTAAATTAAGTTATCAAAAAAAATATGGTGGAAATATGTTTAGTTTTTTCGAAAGTGCTGAACAATCAGAAGAATAATTAGAATAAAGCTTCTATTATTTGTTTTTCGGAAATTCCTTCTGCCTCTGCTTTATAATTTCGAACAATTCTATGTTTTAATATTGAATAAGCCACAGACTGAACATCTTCAATATCTGGAGAATATTTACCATTTACAGCTGCATTTGCTTTTGCACCAAGAATTAAGTTTTGAGAGGCTCTCGGTCCCGCACCCCAATCAATATAATTATTTACAATTTCAGGTGAATGCGTTGAATTAGGACGCGTTTTAGACACTAATTTTACTGCGTACTCAATAACATTATCTGCAACAGGAATTCTTCTAACTAAATGCTGAAAATTAATAATTTCTTCTGAAGTCACTATTGAATTAATCCTTTCACTTACATCATTAGTTGTGCTTTTTACAACTTCAACCTCCTCTTCAAAACTTGGATAATCTAATTGTATTGAAAACATAAATCTATCTAATTGAGCCTCTGGAAGCGGATATGTTCCTTCTTGTTCAATAGGATTTTGAGTAGCTAATACAAAAAATGGAGCTTCTAATATATGATGATGTCCTGCAACAGTTACCGAACGCTCCTGCATAGCCTCTAAAAGTGCTGCTTGAGTTTTAGGCGGTGTACGGTTTATTTCATCTGCAAGTATAATATTACTAAAAATAGGTCCTTTTATAAATTTAAAATGATTCGTTTCATCTAAAATTTCACTTCCTAAAATATCAGAAGGCATTAAATCTGGTGTAAATTGAATACGTTTAAAATCTAATCCTAAAGTTTCTGATATTGTGTGTACAATTAGAGTTTTGGCTAACCCTGGCACTCCAATTAACAATGAATGTCCACCACTTAAAATTGAAAGTAAAATATGATCAATTGCCTCATTCTGACCAATAATCACTTTACCAATTTCCTTTTTTAAGGCTTTATGCTTTAGAACTAATTCTTTTAACGTATCAACATCTGACATACAACTATTCCTTTTTCCAATTATTTTTAAAAGTACACTTTTTAAAATCCTTATTAATTTTAATATATGTATCCTCTAATTTATCAACAGACCATTTATCAACAGTTTCTTCTTGTTTTTTCTGTAATGTTAGTTGTTGAATTTTCTCGTAATCTTTAGTGAAATTCGCAGTATGAGTTTCTTCTTTACTTTTTAAAAGTATAATTTTATGCATTTTTGCGCCTCCTCTAATTTCATCATAAAAAGGTTCTGTAATTTCTCCTGAATTTAAACTACTTACTTTATTATATAAATTAGGGTCCATACGTGTTAAATCAAAACGAGTATCATTTGTTTGTGGATTTAAAATTAACCCTTCATTATTTTTTGTTTCTACATCATCTGAATATTTTAAAACAGCTTCCTCAAAAGTAATTTCACCTTTTAAAATTTGATTACGAACGTCAGCTAATTCCGCTATAGAAGCATCTAACTCAGCTTGTGAAATTTTTGGTTGTATTAAAATATGACGCACATCTCTCTCTTGCCCTTTTACTTTTTCTACTTGAATAATATGTATTCCAAAACCAGATTCAAAAGGCTCTGAAAGCTCACCTTCATCTAAACTAAAAGCAACTTCTTTAAATTCTTTAATAAAATTTGACTCACGAGTAATTGTATATTTACCACCTGCTCCTTCTCCATTACTTGAAACCGCAGGATCATCAGAATTTATAATAGCCTTTAATCTAAAACTATAGCCGCCCTCAATATCTTCTTTAATTTCATTTAGTTTTTCAAAAACACGATTTGTTTCTTCTTCGGTTGGTTTTATTGTTTTTACAATTTGAGCCAATTCAATTTCTGCACTAAATTCTGGTAAACTATTTTCCTTTTCTAGGTTTCTAAAATAAGTTCTAACTTCTTCTGGAGTTACATCAATTTTCTCTGTGATACTCGCTCTTTCTCTTTGGATAAGAAGTTGTTCTTTTTGAATACCCGCAAGTTCATTTCTTAAATCTTCTTCATCTGTAAATCCATAATACTCAACTACTTTTTCCATTGAGCCCAATTGTTGTGAGAAATAGGAAATATTTCGTTCAACTTCTGAATTTATTTCTGCTTCCGAAACTTCAACACTATCAATTACTGCATGATGTGCAATCAATTTTTGAGTCATAATTTCTTCAAGAATTTCGCAATCAGTAATATCAAGTTTACCTTCCATACGTTGTTGCAACTCTTTTTTAAATTTATCAATATCAGAATCTAAAACTATATTTTTTCCTACTACAACAGCAACGCCATCAACTTTAATTCTTTCAGGAAATACGTTATTAACTATTAAACTATCTTGCGCTTTTATTCCCAATGTAACTAATAAAAAAGCTAATATAATCGTACTTTTTGTCATTTTAATATGTTTCAAATTGTTGTTTTTTTCTTGCATCATCAATTAATGTTTCTTCTATTTTTCTTAATAATAATAATTTACGCTGGTGTAAAATCATTTGCTTAATTGTTGGTGTTACATAGCTTTTAGGAGCTATTTCATTTCTATTTAACACCTCTTTTATGGACACCAAATATAAGCTTAATGAATCTTCTTTTTGAATAAATTTATCTTTTTTTAACACTTCCTTTTTTTCCAATTCTTTTAAAACTGAAATTTGATAAATCAGATCGCTATATTTCACCCAAATTGAATCATTTAAATGATATGATTTTAATGATAACTCCTTGGATTGCAAACTATCCAAATCACTTTTTTTACTTGATTTAAATAGCTTAATTAACTCATTTTTATTCAATACTTCTTTACCAATCTTAATATATTTAAGCTTCAGTAATTCTTCATTTAATTTAAAATTTTGATTGTTTTCTTTATAAAAATCTTCAATATCTGAATTAGTAATTGTTGTATCTAAATATTGCTTAACGACCGCTTCTTTATAGGAGTTTATAAATAGATCTTCTCTATAATTTTTTACCAGGCCTTCAAATTCTTCCGATTTGTTTTCTAAATTTAGTTGAGCCTTAGATAATAGTAGTTGCTGCTTAATCCAATTATTAATAAAATTATTAACTATTAAAATACTATCTGTTTGAGAAATATCACTTTTAATAATATTTTTTAGATCTTCTTTATATAGATACTTATTATTTACACGAGCTACAGCCACTTTAGAATCATTTTTTATGGTAAAATAATTACAAGATTGTAAGAGAATAATTGCTATAATATAAAAGTATAATTTCTTCAATTTTTCTATTTATTTAATTTTTTAATACTTTCTTTTTTTCTTTGCTATTAAATTTAACCCTATATTTTTTATGTAAATCTTCAATCCATAAATTTTCCAAATGAATCTGGTAATCACTTATCACTGTACCTTTTATACTTTTAAAATCCTTTTCGATATATTTTTTAGGTTTCATTTTAGAAAAATAATTTGAAAGTCCAATGCTGTCTTTTGATTTTTCCCAAATTTTCTTTTCTAATAAATCAAACAACAACAACCCTTCTTTAAATTCCTTATAAGTATCTGCAAATTCCTCATTTACAAATTCAATATTAGCTTTGTAATAATTTAGAACTTCTTGTTCCTTAAAACTATTAAACGCACTATTAATAGTTGCAAATTTATTAGCTTTTAAAAAGGCTATAAAATCTTTTTGAAAAATAGTTTTAGATTCTATTTTAAAAAGTTCTTGATCAAAACCATTTAATTCATTTCTATAATCCTCTGTTTCAAGTTGATTTAAGGCTTCTTTATTAACTTTAATTTTATAAGTATTCGTTAATTTTTTTATTACTGATTTACCTATTAAATTTGAGCGTTCATCTCGTTGAATCTCTTGAGTTAATTTTGCTTTCATTTCATCAAAACTTTCAATAGGATATTTATTAATTAATTTAATAATATGCCATCCATATTTAGTTTTAAATGGGTTTGAAATTTCACCAACTTCTTTCATTTCAAAAGCAACCTTAGCAAAATCCGCAATCATTTCACCATATCCAAACCGCTTTAATTTCCCACCGTTTATGGCACTTGCCCTATCATCTGAAATATTTTTAGCCAATTCACTAAAATTTGAATTATCTACTTTTAACATATTAAAAACTGAATCAATTTTTTTCTCAGCTTTTAAATCCTCTTTTTTTATCATTATATGCGCAACTTCAACTTCGCCTCTTGCCTTTCTTATTTCATGAACTTGCAAAATATGAAAACCGAATTTAGTTCTAAATGGCATAGAAACTTCGTTTTTTGTAGTGGTAAAAGCAGCATTTTCAAATGGATAAACCATTTGTAATCCTGTAAAAAAACCTAAATTCCCTCCATTTTGTTCAACAGATGGATCTTCTGAATACTTTTTAGCAACTTCAGTAAAATCTTCACCTTTTAAAACAAGATTACGTGCCTCCAATAACTTATTATAAGCATTTAACGTGTCTTTTGGAGATGAATCTGGCTTCATATTAATTAAAATATGACTTGCGTTTACTTCCTTTTGAAGTCTTTGGTAGGCTTCTTCAACCAGTTTTTTGGTGACATCTGCATCCTTTAAATAAGGAAGAATTAACCTATTTTTATAATCTTCTAATTCCGAAATATATTTAGGAAAGGTATCTAACTTTAATTCTTTTGCCTCTTTAACCTTTAATTTATAATTAACAAATAATTCTAAATAGTCTGCTGTTTTATTATTAGACTCAGTTATTAATTCGGCGTTTTTTTCATAAGCCTTTAAAAATTCTTTAGTAAAAACAGGTTCATTATTTAACGTAAATAATACTTCTTCATTTTCTTGCGAAAAAATTTGAGTACTTGCTAATAATGCTATAATAAATGAAAAAAATAACTTCATAAAATTTAGTTTTCTTTTTAAAATTAATAATTGATAAACTTATTAATATTAACTGAAAAACGGTGCAATTTATTTTATATTTTTGATTTTGGATGTTAAAAGAATCACAAAGAAATTATTCCTTCAATTTTCTCTGCTTGTTGATATTTTAATATAATATCATCAGCTTTTTTCATAATAATATGAACAGAGACACTTGTAAATTTTCCCGTTTTAGAAGTCCTTTTATTTATAACTGCTCCAGTAAAATTAAACAACTCTTCAATTTGATCTATTTTTTCAACATCTGAAGGGACAATAAATTTAAAAAGATACTTTGTTGGAAAACTGGTATCCTTTTTTAATTTCTTTTTTAATTTTTTATAAAATTCAGTTCTTTTATCCATTGTTTTTTTTGAAATATACATTACAAAAATAAGCCCATTTTTAAAATGTTAATATTTTACTGACAAAATTACATTATTATTTGAAGTATAATTTATTGAATAACTTATTTTTGTGCTATGCAAAATAAAATTGTTATAACTGGCGGCCCAGGTACGGGAAAGTCTACTGTAATAGAAGAATTAAGTAAACGGAATTTTATGTGTATGCATGAAGTTTCAAGAGAGGTTACCATAAATGCCAGAAAAAATGGAACTGAGCAGTTATTTTTAACCAAACCATTGTTATTTAGTGAATTACTACTTGAAAGCCGTATAAATCAATATATTGAAGCTGAGACTAAAAATTCTGACATTGTGTTTTTTGATAGAGGAATCCCAGATGTACAGGCCTATATGAATTATATAAGTATAGATTATCCAAAAACCTATACTACTAAAAGTAATTTATACCGCTACGATTATATTTTTTTAATGCCGCCTTGGGAAGAAATCTATATTTCTGATAATGAGCGCTACGAAAATTTTGAACAAGCTTTGGCTATTCATAACCATTTAGAACGTACTTATAAAGATTTACAATATCCAATTATCGAAGTTCCAATTGGAACGGTTTCAGAGAGAGTTAAATTTATTTTAGAGTTCATTAAATAATGAGTTCTCCTCTTGAAATATTAAAAAAACATTGGAATTACACTCAGTTTAGAAAACCACAAGAGGAAATAATAACAGCTGTAATAAAAGGTGATAATTGTGTAGTATTATTACCAACTGGTGGAGGAAAATCTATTTGTTATCAAATACCTGCCTTGTTATTAGATGGCGTGTGCATAGTGGTTTCTCCTCTAATTGCATTAATTAAAGATCAGGTTGAAAGTCTATTAGAAAAAAACATAAAAGCAATTGCCTTAACTTCCCAACTTTCACAAGATGAAATTATTATTGCTTTTGACAACTTACAATTTGGCGGATATAAATTTTTATACTTATCTCCAGAAAAACTACAATCAAAATTAATTCAAGATAAAATCAAACAAATTAATGTTTCATTTTTTGCTATTGACGAAGCACATTGTATTTCAGAATGGGGTCACGATTTTAGACCTTCTTATTTAAAATTAAACATTTTAAAAGAATTACAACCCAATGCAAATTTTATTGCTTTAACAGCAACGGCTACCCAAAAAGTTTTAGAAGATATTACCAAGAATTTAGAAATTGAAAATGCAACCATTTTTAAAAAATCTTTCCAAAGAAATAACTTAACATATCAGGTTATTTACACTGAAAATTATTATGAAAAATTGCTTCAAATTGTAGGTAGAATTACTGATTCTATAATTATATATACCAATAATAGAAAACAAACGAAAGAAGTAAACAACTATTTAATCAGGCATAATTATAAAAGTACTTACTACCACGGAGGACTTTCTAATCAAGAAAAAAATAATGCTTATTCTTCCTGGATATCTGATAAAACCCCCATTATGGTTGCAACAAACGCTTTTGGAATGGGGATAGATAAATCTAACGTTAGAGCGGTAGTTCATATTAACGTACCAAATAGTTTAGAAAATTATATTCAAGAGGCTGGAAGAGCCGGAAGAGATGGTAAAGAATCCTACTCATTAATTTTAACAAATGAAGCTACTTTATTTGACGCCGAAAATCGTTTCAAATTAAATACTCCTTCAATAAAATATGTTAAACAAATTTATTCAAATTTAAACCAGTTTTATAAAATTTCAATTGGAGAACAGCCAATTGAATTTTTTAATTTTTCTTTACAAGAATTTTGTTTAGTTTATAATTTAAAGCTGCTACAAACCTACAATGCAATTAAAATTTTAGAAAGAGAAAATATTATTCTTTTAGATGAAAATTACAGTAAAAAATCGACTTTAAAATTTTTAGTAAGCAACAATCAACTCTTTAATTATATTGATAAGCATCCTAAACACAATAATCTAATCAAATTAATTCTTAGAAGCTACGGGGGTATTTTTGAACATTATACAGTTATAAACGAATTTAATTTATCAAAGAAATTAGGTATTAAAAAAAACGAAATAATAAAAGAACTTAAAGAATTACACAAAATTGGAATTGTTAACTACACTTGTGAGAATTCAGATTCGAGGCTTTCATTTTTAGTAATTCGTGAAGATGATTATACTATAAATAGAATTTCAAAAAATATAGAGCAACAGAATAACTTGAAATTCGAAAAATTGCAAGCTTCTATTTCATTTATAAGAAATAAGAAGGTATGCAGAAATATTATGCTACTCGCTTATTTTAATGAAATTATTACTGAGTCCTGTGGAAAATGCGATGTTTGCAAATCAAAAACATACAATAGTAAAATTGCACAACCACTTATAGATCAAATAATTAAAATTCTAAAAGATCAAGAATTATCATCGCAACAATTAGCTACCATATTAAAATGTAATGAAAAACAACTTTTAAATTCGCTTAAATTGTTATTAGAAAAAAATAAAATAGCCATAACTTCGCAAAATAAATTTAAACTTAACTTCTAATGAGAGATTTAAGAATTGTATTTATGGGGACTCCAGATTTTGCTGTTGCGCCCTTAGACGCTCTTTTAAAAGCAAAATATAATATTGTTGGTGTAATAACTGCACCCGATAAACCAGCAGGACGTGGCAGAAAAATAAATCAATCTGCAGTAAAAAAATACGCTTTAGAAAATGGATTGCATATTTTACAACCTACAAATTTAAAAAGTGAAGAATTTATTGAAGAATTAAAAGACTTAAACGCAAATTTACAAATTGTTGTTGCCTTTAGAATGTTGCCAACTATTGTTTGGAAATTGCCTAAATATGGTACTTTTAATCTACATGCATCGCTTTTACCAAATTATAGAGGTGCGGCACCAATTAATTGGGCTATTATAAATGGTGAAACTAAAACTGGTGTATCTACCTTTTTTATTGATGAAAAAATAGATACTGGAAATATTATTTTACAAAAAGAAGTTGAAATTGGAAAAGATGAAATTTTAGGAGAACTTCATGACAAACTTATGAATGTTGGAAGTGCCTTAGTTGTTGAAACCGTAAAACAGATAGAAAAAGGAAAAGTTACAGCTATAAAACAACCCGAGGTTGAAGAAAAACCCGCTCCAAAAATATTTACTAACACGTGTAAAATAAATTGGAATGATACTATTGAAAATATTTATAATTTAATAAGAGGTCTAAATCCATTTCCAGCGGCTTGGACAACTTTAATTAATAATAAGGAAGAAATAAAAGTTAAAATCTTTGATGTTAAACCTGAATTTGAAGAACATTCTCTAAATGTTGGAACAGTAATTACTTCAAAAAATGAAATTAAAATTGCAGTGGTAAAAGGATTTATAAAAATAGAAAGTCTTCAATTATCAGGAAAAAGAAAAATGGACAGTAAAAGTTTGTTGAATGGCTATGTGTTTCATTCAAATGCTGTAGTGCAATAAGCCCATATTTTGCAGGGCTTTAGAGAAAATTTGACAAAAAAGCTTTGATGTTATTAACATTTACTATCATTTATTAACAAATCCTTCTCTTTTTTGGACAAAAACTTGCATAAACCCTTATTCCTTCTAACTTTGTTAAGCTTATTACAAGCAAAAAAAATGTTTAACCAATTAATTTAAAATTTAAGTTATGAACAAATCAGATTTAATTGATGCAATGGCAGCAGATGCTGGCATTTCTAAAGCAGCAGCTAAAGCAGCATTAGAATCATTAACAGATAATGTAACAAAAGCACTTAAAAAAGGTGATAAAGTTGCATTAGTAGGATGGGGAACTTGGTCTATCTCTAAAAGAGCGGCAAGAACTGGTAGAAATCCTCAAACAGGAGCTACTATTCAAATTGCAGCTAAAAATGTTGTGAAATTTAAAGCAGGTGCTGGATTTAGTGATGCAGTAAACTAAAAAATAAAAATCTCAATTATTACAAATTAAAACTCTTCAATTTTTGAAGAGTTTTTTTTATTGATTTTTTTTTCTATATTTAAGAAAACATTGCTCTATGTTAGATAGAAATCCTACTAAAGGTAAATTACTTATTGCCGAGCCTTCAATTCTTAATGATAAAGAATTTAACAGGTCTGTTATTTATTTAACCGAGCATAACAAAGATGGATGTATTGGTTTTATTTTAAATAAGCCAACAGAATTTGTTTTAAAAGATTTAATTCCAGAAATTGAATGTGATTTACCCGTTTACAATGGTGGTCCGGTTGAACAGGAAAATCTATATTTTATACATAAAGTCCCAAATTTAATACCTGATAGTATTCAAATAGATGATGAATTTTATTGGGGAGGAGATTTTGAAACTTTAACCGATTTATTAAATGACCATCTAATAAATGAATCTGATATTCGTTTTTTCTTAGGTTATTCTGGTTGGTCAGTAAATCAATTGACTGAAGAATTGAATGAATCTACCTGGGTTATTGTAAAAAATAAGTATCCTAATTTACTTAATTTAAAAAGCGATGAAATTTGGAAAAACCAAATTATGGCATTTGGTGGTGAGTATCAAATTTGGGCCAATGCTCCAAAAAATCCTTCTCTAAACTAAATTATCCAATCTAATTGCCAATTCTTCTGTTATTTTTGTATTAAAACTTGACTTTTTATAATTGGTTACAGGTTGTATTCCAATAATTGCATTGGTAATAAAAACTTCATCTGCTTTTTGAAGTTCAAATGGAGAAATTGAAGTCTCTTCTAAAGAATACTCATTATTTTCAGAGATTAATTCAATTATTTTTTTTCGCATTATTCCTTTTACACAACCCTCTGTTAAAGCGGGAGTTTTAATTTTATTTTTAAAAATAACAAATATATTTCCATTAATTGCTTCTACAACATTCTTTTTTTCGTTTAATAATACACAATTGTCCAAGTTATTTTCTTTAGCATATATACTTGCTAACACATTTGTAATTTTATTTGTTGTTTTTAAGGTAGACAACAAGCCTGAATAAATGTAATAATCTTTATAAATATCTAAAGTATAAATCTCTTTTATAGCTATATTTAATTTTGAAGCTTCAATTAAATAACTAATTTCATTAGTTAATGGAGTATACAATCCACCATCTTTTCTAAAAACTGAAAATCTAATCCTAGCATTTTCCAATTTATTTTCTTCAACTGTTTTTAAAATTTCATTTTCAAAAAACTCTAAAGTTAAGCTCATTGGTATTTCCATTCTTAACATTCTCATAGAGGCCATTAACCTAAAATAATGATCTTCTAAAAATAAAACTTTTGATTTTTTAACTTTAATAGTTTCAAAAAGTGCATCCCCATATTTAAACGCTCTATTATTTGCATTAAATAATTCTTTAGAGTCTTCAATAAAATAGCCATTAAAATTTATCATATTAAAAAATTTGAAAACAAAATTAAATAAAAAAAACCTCGAAATAAGTCAAGGTTTTTATAATTGTAAAAAGTTTATTTTATTAAGCGCCTATGGTATGCTTTAATTCATCAATTTGGTTTGTCCAAAACATTTTAGACTCTTCTACTTCATCTTCTTCAGCAAAATCCGTAACAATTAAAGAAACATCTTTAGTTATTTCGTCTACTTCTATTCTAAATTCGAAGAAAGATTTATCATCTTCGCCGTCTAGCCACTTAAATTTAATCTTTTCTTCTGGTCTTTCCTGTAGAACTTTTGCCTTTTCTTCTGACCCATCCCATATAAAAGTATACACTTCTCCCCTAGAATTTACATTGTCTGCAAACCATTCTGATAGTCCAGAAGGCGTACCAAAGTACTGATATAACATATGTGGTGAAGCGTGAATCGGGAACTCTATTTCAAATTTTATTTTTGTTGACATCTTATTATTTTAAAAGCACAATATATATAAATTATCCATTGTAAAAAAATTAAAATTATTAAAAAAAAATTAGTAAAATAAATTTGTGACAACAAGATTTTTATTTTTATATTTGCACCCTTAATAAATGGCGTGGTAGCTCAGTTGGTTAGAGCGTCGGATTCATAACCCGGAGGTCTGCAGTTCAATTCTGCATCACGCTACAAAAAAACCCAAGTAAATTACTTGGGTTTTTTAATTTTTAATATTCTTTAAAAACTAATTTACGCTTTCTTCACTTGAAGTTTCTAAAATTACTTACACTAATTATTTTGCAATGCCTCTTCAAGAACTAAATCTCTTTCATTTGGCATAACGGAATAAGTTACATAACTCCCTAGTGTATCTGTTTGTGTTTTATAAATAACGTCATCTTTATTAATTGCAACGTTTTTCCAACTTTTAGGAACATACGTTTTTAAAGTAATTGGTACATCATAAACATTTGGGTCTAAATTGGAAGATATATGCAGCTTGATTCTTTCCTCTTTCAATTCGATTTCAATCTTTGTACTTTTTCTTTCTCTAATATACTTAGTAACATCTGCAAAAGTAGCAGTCCAAATTTGCTCTTTGCGATCATTTATATACTTAAAATAATCTTCTAATTCTTCACCTGTTTTAGGCTCCCATCCTACTCCGTCAACACCATGAAAAACCAAAACCAACCAAATATTATCATGAATAAGGATAGTATCAACCCATTCTTTCATTTTATCCATTTCTGTGTTTGTTAGAGGACCTCTTTGCCATTGAACATATTCTTTTTTCGATTCTTCAGGTTTTTTGTCACTACCTCTATTAATCTCTTCAAGATAAAGCTCTGGCATTCTATTTCTAAGTGAAGGATATAATTTATGTGCATATTCCATCACTCTTTCATTTTCTGTCCCATATGGACATTCTGCTGAAAAAGTATATTTTTCACCCAAAAAATGCCCAATATCCTTTTTACTTTGTTCAAGTTCATACAATAAATTCTTTTCATCTAAAACAGCTAGTCTTGCGTGAGTAACCGTATGACTTGCTATTTCGTGCCCCTCTTTAGCATAATTTTTTAGATCTTGCCAAGTAGTTGTGTCTATAACATTGTCATGAAATATTGCTTCATTTAAGTTTTTAATTTTCCCTCTTCTAATTTTACTATATCCCTCATCTAAAATTATATACGCTTCTAGTCGGTTTCCCGCCTCATAAAGAGAACCCGCTCTCGAATGAAAATCTATAGCTTCAGTAGTTCCAGTAAATGCAATAAGAGAAGCCCTTTCAAAGAAATTATTTTCATTAGTTTTAGAATATTTTGTCTCTTCAATTATTTCCTCTTTTGGTCTACCAATAAATTTCCCTTTTTCTGACCCGTCAATCTTTCCTGTAATTATATAAAAAGTACCAGGCATTTTAAACTTATCCATGATAGGTTTAGCAACCGTGAATTGATTAATAATGCCATCATCATAGGTTATTGAAACTGCAGATCTTTTGTCGCCTTGCCATTTGGTAATAATTGTTTGTCCAATATTTCCTTCTTTTTCTATATTACAAGAGTAAATCAAAATCAAACCGAAAATTAGAATTAACAATGTTTTTTTATGCTGCATTTTGTTCTTTATTTTTTTACAAATTAATGAATCGCTTTTTTCTTTATAAAGATTGTGTTACTGGAAAACCCTTTGTTGAATCTTAGTCTTTTGCAATAGTTCCATTTTAAGCATAAATTTTTTGAATTGTATATTCTTTTCGGTAACCACATTTTAATTGCAAAAAAAATACTTGAATAATAAGTGCTTTCTAGTATCAAATAAACTTTACTAGTTTTCCATATTTATAAAAATTGTGTGTGGGTTCAACATTTAAAATTACAAAGTTAAAATAAATAATAAAATGATAATTATCATGGTGTTATTTACATCTTTATCAGTTTTAAGATATTATTAGAAATAAATAGCTCTTCCTAAAGTAAAATAATAGTAATTAAAAAAAATTATTAAAACTAATGCCTCAAAGAATATTAATTAACTTTACAAGAAGTTAATTAAAAAGATAATGACAAAAATTCAACCGCTTTTAACTCCTTATAAAATGGGAGATTTACTTTTAAAAAATAGATTAGTAATTGCTCCTATGACTCGTTCTAGATGCAACAATAAAGAAAATGCTCCAACCGATTTACAAGTAAAGTATTATACACAAAGGGCTACTGCAGGACTTATAATTACTGAAGGTTCTCAGGTTTCAAAACGAGCAGTTGGCTATGTAAATACTCCAGGAATTTATTCTAAACCTCAAACAAAAGGATGGAAAAATGTAACGGAAGCCGTTCATAAAAAAGGAGGTGAAATATTTATTCAATTATGGCATGTGGGTAGAGTTTCTCATCCCGATTTTCACAATGGAGCGTTGCCCTTTGCTCCGAGCGCTATCAACCCGAACTCAAAATCTTTTACTCCTAAAGGTTTTAAAGATACAGTTACTCCAAAAGAAATGACTTTAGATGATATAAAAACCACAGTTGAAGAATTTAAAAAAGCTGCAATTAATGCAAAAGATGCGGGGTTTGATGGTTTAGAAATTCATTCTTCAAATGGATATTTATTTCATCAATTTTTTAATAAATGTTCAAACCAAAGAAAGGATGAGTACGGAGGTAACATTGAAAATCGAACACGTTTTTTCTTTGAAGTTTTAGATGAAATTAGTAAAGTTTTTCCCCAAAACCGGATTGGTGTTCGGTTTAACCCTTCTATGCACAATATGCATGGTATTTATGTTGATAAAGAAACCATTCCTTTATTTGAATATGTAATAAAAAAATTAAACAATTATAACATTGCTTATATACATCTTTCAGAACCTTTTACAGATGTTTCTAAGGTTCCGTTTGCGATACAAAATATTGCAGAGCATTTTCGACCATTATATAACGGAACCGTTATAATTAATAGTAATTTCAATCAGGAAAAAGGGAATAAAGTTATTAAAGAAGGTTTAGCTGATTTGGTAGCTTATGGTAAATTATTTATTTCAAATCCTGATTTAGCAGAAAGATTTGAAAAAAATGCACCTTTAGCTAACTGGGATGTTGATACATTTTATTCTGATACTGGAGAAAAAGGATATACTGATTACCCTTTTTATTCTTAAGAATTATAGATTATTAAAAAAAGATAAAAATAATTATAACGCCTTCCGAAACAAGTGAAATTCTGTAACACGCTATACATTTAATTGTGACGTTTTGAAATAGTGTTACACTTAACACTATATTAGGACGAGACAAATCTATAAAAAAAAGCGATTTAGAATTCTAAATCGCTTTTTTTACTTAAATACTTGTAAAAAATAAAACCTAATATGTAGTTTTTACAATCGTTAACATCCATATTTCTACGGAGTTTATTGGCAATATTCTAAAGTTGTTGTTCTAATTTTTGTTTTTGTTCGATTATTTAGTGGTTTGATTTATCTTCTAGTGAAGATTTAAATCTACACTATTTATTTTAGTACACCGGTAATAATATCATTAATTCTTTCAATATTACTATTGTATTCATTTTCAGTATAATCATCTTTATTTACACCATAAAATGAATGCCATTCTTTTAAATAAATTATATTTTGAAGTTTTAGTTTTACCAATAAAATTTCATAGTTTATCTCGTCAACAATTGAATTGGCTAAAACATTTATGATAAAACTTACATTAATTCTTTCATTATGTGAAGTTAAGTATTCAACACTTTCAATCATTTGAAATCTTCTTGGGTCCGAAACTCCATAATAATGAGATATTAGATCCGACATTTCTGTTTCACTAAGATCCATAAGCATTTTTTTTAGCTTTTCTTTGTGCCTGTTAAAATCTACTGAACCATAATTATCTTCTCTAAATAATTGTTCAGTAATTAACCTAATAGCCAATACTCTTTTAAAGGTTGGTTCTCCTAAATTTTCAACTATTTTATTATAAATAAATTTATATTGATTTGTATTTTCTAATTTATCATCTGTTAATTCAAATGGTTGAATTTCTATTTCTTTAAGAATTGATTTTAATATCTTATTCATACTATTAGTTATAGAATGTAATTAATTTGTTAGTTTACTGACAATTTCTAGTGGCAAAATAATGAACTTTCCAAAAGGACCTTCTTTTTGGATTGCTCCATATTTTGCCATTTTTAAAATTGAATTTCTCTTCTAATTATAACTTTTAAACCTATAAAAATAAACCCTTTTTACAAATTAAAAAAGCAGAAAACACCTTTTAATCAGATCACTAATTAATTTTTAAGTAACCCTTTATTTGTTAGTGTTTTACAAAAAAATGGGAATTAAAATCTCACTATAATTAAATTAAAAAACGTCTAACCAGCCTAACTAATCCATTATTTTGAAAACTTTCTAATTAGTAAATCTACTCCAGCTTTAATCACAATTATAGTTCTATCATTGATTTTATAGGTTTCTTTGGTTATTTCTAATATTTCTAACCAACTAATATGAGAGTTATATATAGCTGCCCCCAATTTAAAAGCGGTATGTATTGGAGGTTCTATAAAACCCAAATCTTTGTACAATAATTTTGCACAAACCTCAGCTATATTCCAAGTTCTTTTAAGTTGTTCTTCATCAAATTTTTCTGTGTGTTTTGCTTCACAAACCAATAATAAATTAGCAACTGTTAAAAACAAATCTGGCTATGCATTAACATTCCTTGTAAGGCTCTATAAACATTATTTTCTGCTTGATTGTAAAGTGTTATTGCATAAAAAGACAGGATTCGTTCAAATTAATGGATCTGCCTAACTTGGATGGTTTATTTAGATTTTTATCTAAATAATCATTTAAAATTAAACCATAATTAAAAGAAGGTTCTTTTACTTGTGTCATTTCTTCTGTAGCCAATTATAACAGGAATTTGTTATCAAAAGAAGAAGTAACAATGAATGATAAGGAAAATAATTGTTATTATCTTGTATTCCATTTTTTACTATAAACTAAAACTACATACGTTTTTACATACGATTTAAAAAACAAATAGCTCGGAAGCCATTATAAAATGGAGGAATTTAAAAATTTTATTAAAATAACTCTGAGATCAGCAGTTCAATTCTGCAGCACGCTACAAATTTAATCTATAAAAAAAGCGATTTAGAATTCTAAATCGCTTTTTATTTTTTATTAAATAACGTGGTTATTTTCTAACTTCTTTAATTAAAGCAATCGCATTTTTTACATCTTGCTCTAATTTGGCATAATCTTTATTCGCTATAATTTCTTTTGAAATTAATTGAGACCCCATTCCAACACAAGTTACTCCAGCATTGAACCATCCTGTTAAGTTTTCTTTATTTGGGGCAACACCACCAGTTGGCATAACACTTGTCCAAGGTTGAGGGCCCTTAATTCCTTTTACAAATTGAGGTCCATAAATATCTCCAGGAAATAATTTTACAATTTCACAACCTAATTCTTCTGCTCGTGCAATTTCAGTTAAGGTTCCACATCCAGGAGACCATAATACTTTTCTTCGGTTACAAGCTATTGCAATGTCTTCTCTTAAAACAGGCGTTACAATAAAATTAGCTCCCAAAGCCATATACAATGAAGCTGCTGCACCATCTGTAACAGAGCCAACTCCCATTATCATTCCTGGTAATTCTTTAATTGCATATTTTGTTAATTCGCCAAAAACTTCGTGAGCGAAATCTCCACGTGCTGTAAACTCCATTAATCGTGCACCACCGTTATAACACGCTTTTAAAACATTTTTACTTAACTCTAAATCGTTACTAAAAAATAAAGGAATCATCCCCGTTTCTTTCATAACTGTTGCAACTTCTATTCTTGTAAATTGTGCCATATTTTTTGTGTATTTGTTTAATCGTTTAATTTTCTAACTTCAAATAATGAGATTGCTAGGTCGTTCTATCAAACTCCTCGCAAAGACATGATAATTTTAAACTTCTCACTTTCAACTTAAGCCATTATTCTTTTCGACTTTCTAACTAATTTTAATTCCAGTTTAATATTTTTTTGAAATCATATGCTGCTGGATTGTCAACATATTTTTTTGCTTCTTCGTAATCGTTTTCTTTTATATAAATCAAATGTTCTATAAAAAGTTGTGCCATATCAGAATTTATATCAACCAATCTTGGCTGAACTTTGCCTTTTTCATCTTCAAAATCTTTTAAATACAACGGAGTTATATCTCCTTTAGAATTGGTACTTACTATACAGCCAGAAATTCCTTGATCATATAGTTTTTTTACACCAATTGCCAATAAAGTACATAATGTTAAATCAAATGCAATTGGCTTACAACATCTTAACTCATAACCAATTTCAACTGGCCTTGATTTAATATCTAATCCTAATTCTTTCAATTTCACTTGCAATAAGTAGTTGAAAATATGCGATTTACTTACATTTCCTAATTCCGGATGACCGTGATCATCGTACGTAAAATTGATTCCTGAGTTTTTTATTTCATTTTCATCCATAAAATGAAAAACTCCCTCACTTACCATCGCTACACCGTATTCAATTCCACGTATTTTACTTTTAATGATAGACGAAATAATCATGTTCGTCAATTTTTCAAAAGTAATATTGGTTTTATTGAACATTTCTGGAATAATCATCATTGGGAAATGGCAGGCAGAAGCTATTCCAAAAGCTAAATGCCCTGCAGATCGTCCCATTGCTGAAACTACAAACCAATTTTCACTAGTTCTTGCATCTTCATAAACCGTATTTCCAATACGAACACCTTCATCTTTTGCTGTATGAAACCCAAAAGTTGGATTACGATCAGGTAACGGCAAATCATTATCTATGGTTTTTGGAACGTGAATATGACTCACATCTAACTTTTTATCAACTAAGAATTTTGTAAGTCTACTAGCTGTGGAAGCTGTGTCATCTCCACCTATAGTTACCAATAACTTGACATTATTTTTCTTAAAAAAATCAGCTTTAAAATCACTATCCTTTGGCTTGAATCGACTCATTGTCAACGTAGAACCACCAAGGCTGAAAATTTGATCAGCGCGGTGAAAATCAAATATTTTTAGAGAAGGCTTCTCAGAAAAAAGTCCCTTATATCCATGATGAACACCTATAATTTCATATCCATCTTTTAGAAATGTTTTAGCCAGTGAACTAATCACTGTATTAATTCCTGGAGCTGGTCCTCCACCACAAATAATCGCTATTGATTTTTTCATAATAAAATTAGGAGTGCTGAGCTAAATAAATAGCTCAGCATTCCACTAAACTAAAACCTAATTATTGATATAATTTTTTACTTTATCTAGCAACTCTACCTGAAGCATCTCCGCCCATTAATTTTTGGACTTCATCAACAGTTACCAAGTTTGCATCTCCTTTTATAGTATGTTTTAAACATGAAGCTGCAACTGCAAAGTCTAATGCATTTTGATCATCTTCAGGATATTTTAATAATCCGTATATTAAGCCACCCATAAATGAATCTCCACCACCTACTCTATCAACGATATCAGTAATTTGATATTGACGTGTTTGCAGCATTTCTTTACCATCATATAAAACACCTGCCCATGTATTGTGAGAAGCAGAAATAGAACCTCTTAAAGTAGTAATTACCTTTTTAGCTCTTGGAAATTTTTTCATCATTTGCTGACAAACAGATAAGAAAGCTTCCGCTTTTACATCATGTCCAGCTGTTTGCACTGCTGCACCTTCTGGTTTAATTCCGAAATGCATTTCTGCATCTTCTTCATTTCCTAAAACAACATCACAATAAGATGTTAATTCTGTCATGATAGCTTCTCTATGCTCATTACTACAATACTTCCATAATTTTGCTCGATAATTTAAATCTGTAGAAATGGTAATACCTTTAGCACTTGCAGCTTTTACTGCTTCCAAACAAACATCTGCAGATCCTTGTGAAATTGCCGGTGTAATTCCTGTCCAATGAAACCACTCAACATCTTCAAAAACTGTATCCCAATCAATCATTCCAGACTTAATTTCTGCAATAGCTGAATGTGCACGATCATACACCACTTTTGATCCACGAGATACTGCCCCTGTTTCTAAAAAGTAGATTCCTAAACGATCTCCACCCCAAACAATTTTATCTACTCCAACTCCTCTTTTTCGCATTTCCATCATAGCACATTCCCCAATATCATTTTTTGGTAAGCGGGTTACAAAATCTACAGGAACGCCGTAGTTAGCTAATGACACTGCTACATTTGATTCTCCACCTCCATAAATTGCATCGAAGCTATTTGCTTGTGAGAATCTTAAAAATCCTTGAGGAGCCAATCTCAACATAATCTCTCCAAATGTTACTACTTTTTTCATACTATTACTATTATTTAATTAATTAGTTCAATCGTTTGAACAACTTAATTTAAAAAAAAGAAAACGACTTATTTTAATAGTTTTCAAATCTGTTTTATCTTCTTTTTTAAAAGGTTAGAATATATCTAAACCCAAATTAGTTTGCTTCTTAATACAAAAGTCAGTACTTTTGTTCAAACGTTGGAACAAATATATAAAAATTTTTGAAAACTAAAAAAAAAACAACCATAAAAGATATTGCAAATGTATTAGGTATTACACCTTCAGCAGTATCAAAAGCATTAAATGATCATCCTAGAATTAGCAAGGAGACAAAGCAAGCTGTAAAACAAATAGCTGAAAATTTAAACTATCAGCCTAATCATCTTGCTTCGGCTTTAAGAAAAGGCAAAAGTAATTTGATTGGCGTTATTGTTCCGAGAACTAATAGCCACTTCTTCTCTTCGGTTTTAGAAAACATAGAAAAGATTCTAAACAAAGAAGGTTATAAGGTAATTATTACCCAATCTAATGAATCTTATCGAAAAGAGTGCGAAAATATTGATACCTTATTGTTTACTCAAGTAGATGGAATTATAGCTTCTCTGGCAAATGAAACTATAAATTTTTCTCATTTTGAAAAAATAAAAACCAAGGGTATTCCTTTAATTTTATATGATAGAGGGGATAACGATATAAATGTAGATTATATTGGAATTGATGATTTTCAAAGCAGTCATTTGGTTGTTGATCATCTTGTTAATCAGAATTGTAAGAGAATTGCTCATATAGGAGGTTTTAGACACACACGAATATTTAAAAATCGTATTCTTGGTTTTAACGATGCTTTAGCAAAACACAACCTATCTTTAGATAAAGAACTAATTTTAGAAGGGGACTTAACTTTAAAAGATGGGAGAAAAAAAATGAAGAAACTTTTAAGTTTATCTAATCCACCAGATGCAGTTTATGCTGCTAGTGATTATGCTGCTTTAGGTGCTTTACAGGTGATGCAAGAACACAACATAAATGTTCCCAATGACATTGCCTTAGTTGGATTTAGTAATGAACCATTCACATCTTTTGTGAAACCTTCGATAACAACCGTAAATCAAAATGCCGGAGAAATAGGGAGAATTGCAGCTGAAACATTAATAAAAAGAATTAATCAAGAAAATTGGAAACCTACTCTAACCAAAAATATTTTAAATTCTGAATTAATTATTAGAGAATCATCAAAAAAGGTATAATGTTCCTATAAAAAAATACCTTTTAGCAATGAATTTATCAGAACTAAAAGGTATTAATTATTCAATATTATTAATTAATATTAGCTAAACGCCAATCCTCCATTAATATCCACATTATTTCCTGTTAAGAAAGTAGATTCATCACCTGCTAAATAAGCAACTAAATCTGCAACTTCTTCAGCAGTACCTTCTCGTCTTAATGGTGTAGCATTTGCAACATTAACTCTTACTTGATCTTTAGTAAAATCATCATGAAATTTAGTTGCAATCATACCTGGACAAACAGCATTAATTCTAATTCCTTGTGGTCCAAATTCTTTAGCCCAATTTCTAGTTAATGTCATAACTGCGCCTTTAGATGCAGCATAAAGAGCTGATCCACCACCACCTCCATCGCGAGCTGCTTGAGAAGCAAAGTTCACAATTGAACCTCCTTTACCCATTAATGGTTTGAAAGCTTGAGTTACAAAGACAGTTGATTTAAAGTTAACGTTCATTACTAAGTCATAGAATTTTTCATCCATTTCCTCAATAGTTTTTCTAGCGAATAAACCACCAGCAACGTTTACTAAAATATCCACTTTTTCTCCAAAAGTTGCTTTAGTTTTAGCAACCATACTATTTATATCTTCTTGTTTTGTAACATCTGCATATACTGCAATTGCTTCACCACCAACAGCCTTAATCGCATTCATTGTAGCGTCATTGTCTGCATCACTATCAAAATAGTTTACCACAACTTTTGCTCCTTCTTTAGCCATTTTAACACAAACCGCACGGCCAATATCACGTCCACCACCTGTTACAACAGCTACTTTACCTTTTAATTTACTCATTTTATTATTTTTTAATAATTTAAAAAAAAGAAGAATTGTCTATTTAAAAACTCTCTTTAAATAAAATATATTTATATCCCTAAAGCTTGTCCTCCTCCAATTTGGATAGTTTCAGCTGTTATGAAAGATGCATCATCACTTGCTAAGAAAGATACAACAGAAGCTACTTCTTCCGGTTGACCTAATCTTCCTAACAAAATACTATTTTTCCATGTTGCAAAAACTTCTGGCTTCGTTGATTTAATTTGAGCGTGGAAAGGAGTATCAATTGTACCAGGAGATACTGCATTTACTCTAATTCCATATTCAGCTAAATCTTTTGCTAATGCTCTTGTAATCGCATGAACTCCAGCTTTAGATGTTCCATATATTCCAGCACCTGGTCCTCCAGCATTCCATCCAGCATTAGATGTATAATTAATTATTGAAGCATTTTCTCCTTTTTTAAGGTAAGGGATTGCAGCTCTCGAAGCAAAAAATACTGAATCAAGATTTAAAGCCATTACAAATCTATAAAATTCAGTTGTCATTTCTTCAAATCTAGATCTACCGCCTAATCCACCTGCATTATTTACAAGAACATCAATTCTCCCATACTTTTCTCCAATTTTAGTAATGTTTTCTGTTACCTCTTCGTCTTTAGTAACGTCAAACCCATAATATTCTGCCGTAATTCCTTCTGCAGTAAGCTCTTCTACTCTTTTAGCTCCTGCTTCATCTTCAATACCATTTAAAACTACAATGTATCCGTCTTTACCCAATCTTTTTGCTACTTCGAAACCAATTCCACCAGTAGCACCTGTAATTACAGCTACTTTTCCTTTTATATTACTCATCTTTTTTATTTTTTATTTTATATTCTTATTATATTATTATTATTTCTCTACTGATTGGATATTTCTTGCAAAGAAATAAATTGCTCCAACTCCAAGAGGAACAAATATTGCTATTGCAATAAATACTGGAGTGTATGAAACTTCTGCAACTATTGGAATTAAAAAGTTCATAACTATAACAGAGAAAACTCCTATCATTCCCCCAAGACCTGCTAAGGAACCTACAGATTTACCACTGAAAAAATCACTTGGCAACGTTTGTACATTACTTATTGCGAACTGAAATCCAAACAATACAAAAAATACAATTCCAACAAAACGTTCTGGAGTATCACCAAATAATACGGTAGCAACCAAACCTAAAAACATGATTACACCACCAATTAAAATAGTAGTTTTTCTACCTTTATCAATTGAATTTGTTTTTGCAATTATTTGTCCTGAAACATATCCTCCAGCGATACTACCAATGGCAGCACCTACATAAGGCACCCAAGCAAACATCCCAACTTCTTTTACATTAAATCCATACACATCAAACAAATAAATTGGCATCCATCCAACAAATAACCACCAAATAGGCTCTAAAAAGAAACGTCCAACTACAATTGCCCAAGATTCTTTATGAGATAAAATTTCTCTTAAACTCAACCCTTTAGTATCTTCTGTAGCATTTTGATCAGCAATACTTTGTCCCTCAACAATATATTTTTGTTCTTCTTTAGTTATCCAAGGGTGTTTTTTTGGCCCTGCTTTATTTATTAATAACCAAGGAATTATCCACAAAATACCAAAAGAACCAATAACCATAAATGTAATTCTCCATCCATAGGCTACAAAAAGCATAGCAATAAATGGAGGTGCAATTACTGAACCTATGGAAGCTCCAGCATTAAACAAACCTTGTGCAATAGCGCGTTCTTTAATAGGAAACCATTCCGCATTGCTTTTAACACCGCCAGGCCAGTTACCTGCTTCGGATAATCCTAATGTACTTCTAAAAAAAGCAATTGAGAACAACCCACGAACTGTAGAGTGCATAAAAGATGAAATCCCCCAAACACCAATACTAATTACGTACCCTATTCTTGTACCAACCTTATCAAATAATTTTCCTGAAAATAATTGACCAAGTGCATAGGCAACCATGAAAATATTTAAAATTAAGCTATAATCATTTTTTGTGAGGCCTAATGATTGAGAAATTGAACCCTCAACATTTTCATTACCCCACATAATAGCAAGTGCACTTCTGTCTATATAATTTATTACCGTTGCTATAAAAATAAGCCCAATAATAAACCACCTTAATCCTTTAACTTTCATAAATTTTGAAATTTTACGTATTATTATGCATTAATATTTTACTATTAAAAAATTTATTTACAATTAGTAAATCAAATTTTTAATATTTATTAATCGAAAACTATATTGAACTTTATTTGATTAAAATCAAATTGAAATTTTAATTGTAGTTAAACGATACCCTCCTATTTTTTTTCATAAAGACAAAAACGTGCATTTTTTTGTCTTCAGTTAATTATTCAATATTGTAACAATATTGATACAACGTTTTAAAATGTACTTTTACTTTTTCTTTAGCTTCTAATGGATTTTGATCTTTAATAGCGTTAAAAATATCTTGATGCTCTTTAATTCCTGATCGTGCCATTCCTTTATCACAAACATGGTGTTTCTCAAAGTTTGTAATTATCTCAGGCGTAATCATTAACATTAATGTATTTAAACTACTATTTCCACTTGCTTTAGCTATTGCCAAATGAAACAATAAATCTTCTTGAACAGCATCTTCACCTTTCAAAACCTTTTCACTATATGCTTCTAGAGCCTCACTCATTTGCCTCAAATCTTCATCTGTTCTTCTTAAAGCTGCTAACCTTGCAATTTTTAATTCCAATAAAATTCTTGTTTCAACTAACGATTTAAAATCAGGATCTTCTAATCTTAAAATATCATCAATCATCCCATTCATTGCTATAACACCAATATTTGCAACAAATGTTCCGCTTTGAGGAATTGATTTTAATAACCCATAAAACTCCAATTTTTGAATTGCATCTCGAACACTACTTCTACTAACTGAAAATTTTTCAGATAATGATCTTTCTGAAGGTAGCTTATCTCCAGGTTCTAAATTCTTATAATTAATTAAATCTCTAATTTGAGAAATTATTGAATTTTGAACTTCTCTATTATCGCTTTTTGAAATGACCTCTAACTTCATACACTCTTATTTGGTTAACCAGATTTATTTTATAAATTTAAAAAAAACTTCACAATAAAACCCATAATTACAATTTAAACTAAAAGGCTCTCTTTTTTAATTTTTGAATAACTGGTCTTTTTTAAAAAAGACCAGCTCTTCTAACCAAAAAATAGTAACTAATTCAAACTTATCAATTACCTAATTAATGAGTTACCTCTAACTCATAATATTTTACTTTTGAAAATGATTCTTTATCTTTAGACACAAAATAATTTCCCGCTTTAAAATAGTTTTGAAATATTTCCCATTTTTGCATATGAATATTTTCATAAACTACTGAATCTTCTTCATTTAATATCACTTCCATTCTTCCATTTGATACTTTTACTTCTAATGTAAATTTCTCAAAACCTACATACTCTGGAAAAGTATACCCATCATCATCTCCCCAAGCTTCTTCATGCAACATCTCTGTATCAGTTGCATTCAAATCTTTCAACTCTTTTGTTTTTACCCTAACCTTACCATTTACCCAATAAATTTTTAACATTGGAGGTGCATTATTATCGTCAGCACCAATTAATGTTTTTTGAGTATCTGTTAAAATACCATGTATTTGCATGATAATAGCTCTATAATAATCTCCATTTACATCCTTGGACATTTCAGCTATTTCAAGAGTGCCTTTCATTTTTCCACCTTGCGAAAAACTCCAATTTGTTTTGTTACTTCCCGGAACCAATTGCTCTCTCAATTCTGTTCTTGAATAAGCCGAATTGGCTGTTGAAGCATTTGGATAGGTGTAAAAAACTAAGGCTCCTTTTATAGAATCATTATAAAAAAATGGTTTTAACGTTTCATTTGTTGCATAATCCAATATTTCAGGAGGTGCAACTTCCGTTGGTTTGCCAATGGGCAAAGTTACTTTCCAGTTATTTAAATCAATGTTAGGTAAAATAGTTGATTCTTCTATATTATCACCATTTTCAGGTAATTCTACAACTTTATTTGTTACAGAATCCTCTTGGCAACTTACATTAATGCTCACACTGAGCATTAATGTAATCACCAATAAAAACTTATAACAAACTTTTTCTTTTACCATTTTCTAACTTAATCTACTGGATAAACTTTAACATTATCAACATATGCATCTTGAGTAGTCTCTCCCCAAATAAATATTGAAACTAAACCAGAATCACTTGCAGTAAACTGCTGTCTCACTAATGTAAAATTTCCTTTTCCTAAAAGATTAGTTCCTTCATTTCTTACTATATATTCACCAGCATCAGAACTAACTAAAGCATCTGCACCATCACTAAAATGACCATTTAATATTTCACCAACTATTTTAGCTCCACCATTTGTATCATTATCATTTTTAATAGCATATTCATATTCTAAAACATATTCTCTACCAGGAGAGACAGTTAAAGCTTGGTATGCAATCCTAGTGCTAGAACTTCTATAAATTCCAGAAGACGTGCCATTAGTCCATTTAGCCCCTGGTGTTTTTCCACCATTGTCTGAACCATCATAATTTATGTTAGACCCATCGCTACTAGAATTAAAAGGACTTGTTGTTCCTCCAGTGAAAGTAGAAAATTTCCAATCATCCTGTCCGCTGCTAAAATCACCATTTAAAATAGTAGGAGATATAGCTGCTGGTATTGGTGGTTCCTCTACTACAACTTCCTTTGAGAATGTACTAGTTACCCCAAGTTTATCAGTAGCAGTTAACGTTACTGTAAAAGTTCCTTCACCCGGAAACGTATTTACTCCATCTACACCAGTAGAAGAATTTCCATCTCCATAATCCCAAGCATAATCTGTAGCACTTGAAGATGTATTACCAAACGTCCAAGTTAAAAAATCATCTGTTTCTGCTGCTGAAAAACTAGCAGCTGGTGGCGTTAAATCTTCTTTAGAATTTGCTTCGGGCAAATCATATGATAAAGAATCTAAAGAAGGATCACAAGACGATAAAGATAATACAGCTGTTAATGCTATAACACCTAAAATCGAAGACGATACACGGTTTTTAAATTTTATTATTTTTTTCATGTTTACTTTTTAAAATTAAAAATGATACTTTAATTAATAACCAGAATTCTGGCTCATTTGACCATTACTTAGGTTAATTTCTCTTTGAGGGATAGGTAATAATAAATCAGAAGATGAATATCCTAAACCATTTACAGCAGAAAATGCTGAAAGTACAGACTCTGCTCTTCCAAATCTAACTAAATCAAATAATCTGTGATTTTCGAAAGCTAATTCTACACGTCTTTCTAATAACAATGCATCTTTAGTAACAATTGTAACCGTTGATGTTAAACCAGCTCTATCTCTTACTTTTTGGAATGAAGAAAGCGCTTGCGCATCTACAGTTTCATTTCCTCCTGCTAATATAGCTTCAACATGCATTAATAAAACATCAGCATAACGTAATACAATCCAATCATTACCTGCTAATGTAGCATCATTAATAAATGTTTTACCATCATCACCTCCACTTTCACCATTAGGTAAATATTTTGTTACCTGATTTTGTGTTGTTTGACTTGCATCGTTTCTATATGAATATTGTGTTCTATCTCCTCCAAACTCATCTAAAGCAGCTATTACATCATTTGTTACATAATTAACCCCGCTAGTTCTACCTACACCGTTCATCCACTCAGCTGAAAAGTTTTGACTATCTGAAGATAATGCAGACTCATAACCGATAGCAAAAATAATTTCTTTATTTCTTTCTTGATAGAATACGTCATTAAAGTTATCCATTAATCCAAACCCGCTACCTATAACAGCTTCGCAAAGTGATTGAGCTTCTGAATAGTTTCCTAAGGTTAAATGCACCTTAGCTAATAATGCTTGCGCAGCAGCTTTTGATGCTCTTGTTTTATAAGTGTTATCTAAACCGCCTATTGCAGTAGTTAAATCACTTACTATTAAATCATAAACAGAAGATGTAGCAACTCTTGTATATTGAACTTCTGTATCTAAAGGTGAAATTACTTTATCAATTAAAGGCACGTCTCCATACAATCTAACTAAATTAAAATAAGCCAATGCTCTGTTAAATTTAGCTTCTGCTTCAAAAGCTACAGCTTTGTCAGCATTACTTACAACACCCAAGTTATCTAAAACTATATTTGCTCTAAAAATTGTATTGTACATACTCGCATAATAGTTACCAACAATACCATTAGTGGCTTCTACATTATAGAACTCAAATTGTGCTGCTTCACCTTCCTGAGATTTAGTTCTTGTATTATCACTACGCATTTCTGTAAGGTAAAATTCATACTGAATACTGTGATTATCACTTAAACTAGTACTGTTTACACCTTGCCAAGCATCATAAATTGCAATAATACCAGTTTCTACTTCATCCGCATTATTAAAATACGAGTCGGCAGTTATACCAGAATCTGGAGTTGGCTCTAAGAAATCACTGCTACAAGAAGTGATTACGCTTACTATTATAAGTAAAGCTATATATTTTATATGTTTCATAATATCTTTATAATTTTTCATTAAACTTTATCTTAAAAATCAAGATTTAACCCAATAGATATAGTACTATATATAGGGGATCCTGCTCTTTGATACCCATACGTTGTAGGACCAGTTCTATCTACAGATTCAGGATTAAAACCAGTATAATCATCAGCCGTCTTGTACATTAAGTTTTGCCCTGCTGCATAAACTCTTAACTTAGAAATGTTCAATTTAGACAATACATCTTCAGAGAAATTATAACCAATGTTAATGTTACGCAATGCAATGTAGGAAGCATCTTGAATAATATCATCTGTAAAGATTTTTTGTTTAATAAAATCTTGATCTGGAGTTGTTGCTGGATTAAAATCCTGACCACTATTAAATTGGTTAAAGATATACTGATCTCCCATATTTCTAATTTCAGCACCATGACTTCCTTGAAACATAAAACTAAAATCTACATCTCCAACATTAAATTCATTTGTAAAACTCCATACTAAATCTGGATATGGATCTCCTAAGGCCGCTTTATCCTCATCATCAATTAATCCATCTCCATTTAAATCTTTAACATACACATCTTGTGCTTCACCTCCTATTGGATGATATGCATTATTTAAATATTCTAATGGAATATCTCTATCTACAACCCAACCATAATAAGTTGAAATTGGCATACCTTCTAAATTAATCCATTCTGCTGCTCTTTTAGCATCAATATTTTGAATTTGTCCGTTAGAATCTGCGAAATCTACCAATGTATTTTTGTTTGTAGTTGCTATTACAGAAGATTTCCAACTAAATTCTTCAGATGAAATGTTTCTTGTTCTTAATTCAAACTCAAAACCTTCGTTTTTAACTTCACCCAAGTTAACCAAAGCATTAGAAAAACCAGTTGTATAAGATACTGGGTTATTTAATAATAATTGATCACTTGTTCTTTGGTACCAATCTATAGAACCTGAAATTACGTTATTGTAAAAACCAAAATCTATACCAGGGTTAATTTCAACTAAACGCTCCCATTTTAATTCTGGATTCGCAATATTTAGAGGAGAAAAACCAGATTGAAGAGCTCCACTTACACTTGCAGTAGTAGCCGACAATAAAGCCAATGAAGGGTAGAAATCCACTAATTTATCACCAGTACTTAAACTACTTGTACTACTGCTTGAATCCGGATTTACACTACCTGTATTTAAACGGTCATTACCTGTAACACCGTAACTAATTCTAACCTTTAAATTATTAACAACGTCGCTATCTTCTAAAAAGCTTTCGTTTGACATATTCCAACCTATTGATGCTGCTGGGAAATTACCATATTTATATTCAGATCCGAAAATTGAACTTCCATCACGTCTTAAACTTATAGATGCTAAGTATTTATTATCGAATGCATAATTAAATCTAGACACATATGATATACCATTCTTTTCCCATTCAAAAGCATCTGCACCAGAAATTGTAGCTGCATTTGTAATTTGCTTAACACCATCATTTGTATACCCAGTACCTGAAATAGATGAAAAGAACTCATCTGTAGATTCAAAAACCATACCTAAGGTTGCACTAATATCGTGTTTATCAAAACTTTTATTATACATTAAGAAGTTATCTGAAATTAAATAAATACTTCTTTGCGTAATTTCATTCATCGATGCAGCAGACGCTCCATTTCTGTTTGATAAAACACCTTGCCATCTTGATCTTTTAGTATCTTGATAAGATCCAGAAACCATACTTTTAAAAGTTAAATCATCTGTAATTTTATATTGACCATAAAAACTACTGAATAATTTAAATTTCTTATCATAACGTTCACGTTCTAATACTTTAGCCGCCGGATTGGTGTTTGATGTATTACTAATGTCAACTAAAGTGCTTCCATCACCATATAAATCATAATTATCAAAATGACGTTGCGTAGCATAATCTCCAACTTGAACATCTGGATAAATATTTCTATCTACATATTGAATAGTATTTTCATCATGATATACAGGCAACCAATTTGTTTGTCTATTTATATCATGGGTAGACCCATCAAAACGTCTTCTTTCCGTATATGAAGGACTAAAACTAGCACCAATAGAAAACTTATCATTTAATTTAGAATCTATTTTAAGTCTCATTCCATACTTCGTAAAATTATCAGTTAATAAAACACCTTCATCATCTGAAAAGTTTACACTTGTTGCAAACTTAGTTTTATCGTTTCCACCTCTTAAAGATAAAGAATGACTTGTAATCATACCTCCATCAAAAATTACATCTTGCCAAGAACGATCAATACCTATTAATTGTTTGTATTTAGTTCTATCTGAAAGCACTCCATTTGCTGCTAATTCCGCTGCTGCAGTTTCAGCAATTGAAAAAGTATAAGCATCACTATGTCTAGCTTCTTTAAAACCTACATAGGTACTGTAATTTATTCTTGTTTTACCATCAAGACCAGGCTTCATAGATATCATTATAATACCATTGGCACCTTTAGAACCGTATATAGACGATGAAGCAGCATCTTTTAATATTTCAAAAGATTGCACATCATTCATGTTTAAAGACCCTAAAAAATCTGAATCTACAATAACTCCATCAACAACAATTAAAGGTGTTGAGTCACCTGCCATAGAACCTACACCCCTGATACTAATAGTAGGTGCTGCACCTGCTTCTCCGTCAGTTGCCTGAATATTAACCCCGGAAACTTGCCCAACTAAGGCATCATCTACCCTAGATACAGCAACCTGATCCAAATCATCGTTTACAACTTTTGAAATTGACCCTGTTAAATGTGATTTTTTTGATGTACCATAACCAATTACAACAACTTCATCAAGTGCACTCGTGTCTTCAACTAATGCAATAGTTAATGCTTGATTGTTAATAATTGGGACAGATTTTGTTTTAAACCCTAAAAAAGATACTGTTAAAATATCTCCTTGTGTAACTTCTAAAGCAAAATTACCATCAAAATCTGTTGAGGCACCTTTTGTAGTACCTTTAATAATAATACTTACACCTGGTATTGGCGAATTATCAGTCGCAGATACTACTGTACCTGTAATTGAAAAGCTATCCTGAGCCATTAAAGTAATGTTGACTGTCAACATTAGCATTAGCATTAGCTTGATTTTTAAATTCATAATTAAATTTTTATGTTTAAGTTTAATTTTGATTAATACGATTAAATATTAATTTTTTACGAATAGATTATAAATCTTTTAATCGTCCATTTTATAAAAACCAGTCAATTCTATATTTTGAATTGTTTTTTGTATTTTTGTTAGATCGTGTTTTTATAAAAGTAATAACATGTAATTTTAATTTTACTTCCCTCCTAAAAGAAGTAATTTTTTACTAGAAAGGATAGGCGTGCACCTGTCCTTTTTTCCATTTAGAGATCTTCACGTTTCATTTTTTAATTGAGTTTTAATTATTAATACTATATTTAATTTGGTTTTCCAAAGTGGTTAACCAGTTTGGAAAACCAAATATATATTAAAAATTTGTTAAAAAAAAATTAAAATAAAGTTTTTTTAAACAATTAGCGAAAAAGAACAAAACAACTCTAATTTATTGATAATGTGAACAAAAAATATTATTTTAAGAACTAATTACTCTAAACTAATACTATTTTTTAGGTTCTATAAAGTCTTCTCTTATTGGACTAAAATATTTTTTTTATGACTGTTTATCTCCAAAATAAGATGGCCCCTCACCACTTAAGAAATCCTCTCTTACAGGACTAAATGTGTCAATTAGAATCCCTTCTTCCAAACAAATTGCACTATGCCATAAATTAGGCTCAATATAAACTCCATCTCCTGCTTCTACAATTTTTTTAACTCCATCAATTTCAAATTCAAATTTACCGGAAACACAATAAGTAGCTTGCGTGTGAAAATGTTGATGTGGGGCACCTAATGCTCCATTTTCAAATTTCACTTTTACCATCATGATTTGGTTATCGTAACCTAAAAACTTTCTTGATACTCCGCCACCAAGTGCTTCCCATTCCATTTCTTTTGTGATTATGTACTTTTCACTAAATCGTTTCATAATTTGTATATATTTAATTAATGTTTGTGTAATAATAAGGTCCAACCCATTGGTAAGCCTTTTTGTTTATATTTAATTTGTGTGATTGCTGTTTTGAAGCATTTGTATTTACTGTTATAAACAGCTTCATAGTACCATTTATATTCGTAATTTCTATTGCTGTATATGCATCAGAATCCAGAACGACTTTTAATTCTTTTATACTACTGTTTGAGTTTACAGCAGATTCTGTAACTGGACTGTAACCTCCATGCGCTTCAATTATAGAAATAAAAAGTGTGTTTTTAGTATTTTTTCGTCTTAACATGAAAGCTGCTTCACGTCTTAAATTGAATTCTGGATCGTTTGCCCCAATTCTGGTAAATAATAACTCATCATTACTATTAGTTAAAGATGTTAAAGTGTAAAATTTACCTTCATTTAACCATGATAGCTTACTGTTTTCATTGAAAGCTTTTGCTGTTGCTTCTACATATAAATGTTGATACCCATTTTTACTTCCTAAAGTATTTAATGTTTTAGGTGTTTTATATTCAAAGTTTGTTTGTAATACTTGCCCTAAGAAGTAATAAGGAAAATCATATTTATTTGCTTTATTAGAAGTCACTTTCATAAGATCTAACATATATGGTTTTTCAAAATCTTCGTCTTTTATAATTGCCATGGTACGAAGCATTTCTGTTCCAGGATATGCATTACTTTCTTTTGCACTTACAACTTGTACGTTTTCATTTTCAGAAGAAAAATAGTTTAGTACCGAATGATGCTGACTTCCTATTTCATACTTCCCATTAAAATGTGAGGTTTCATTTTGTGTTAATGTGTTATGTGCGATGGTCTGTTTTGCCCAAGTCTTGTTTTCTTTTAGGTAATTTCCACCACCTTTTTGCTCTATATTTACAAATCGTGCTAAACCATAATCTTGAAGAATTTCTTCGCCTTTTTCATATAAAGAATAAGACAATTTATCGTAATGACCATGACTAGAACCTTGTGCAGCATATTTAAAAACTAATTCAATATCTTCATTTCTTAATATGGCAACACCTCCTTGTTTGCCATTTGGTCCATCAGAAAGGTTAATAGATTTTTTATTGAAAGGTGCTGCTTTACCATTTTTTATACCAAGTGCTACTGCAAGACCAGAATCGTCTAATAAAACGCGATCTTGAAGTGATGCTATTGATAACAAACCTGGATCTTGCGTACCAAAATGATACGAAATATCTACCGCAGTAACTAAAGCACTTGTGTAGTAAGACATTCCTTTTTGACCATCATTCAACGGAAAAAATTCGCCATCTGCATCAGATAAATTTAACAAGGCATTAATAGATTTTAACAATACACCTTCTTTGTATTCAAATATTTTCAATTCTGGTTTTACGTTATGTAGTCCTTCTGCAAAAATTAAAAAAGGATACATAGCATAACGCTGATAATATGGTCCTTCATTATAATAACCATCTGGTGAAAAAGGTTCTTCTATATTTGCTAAAAAACCAGCTTTCCCATCTTTATTTAAAAACCCTCCATCATCATCTTTAGCCTTTTTATCTAAATCCACACCTTTAATACCATACAAAGCACGATCAATTAATTCTTGGTCATTCATTACCAAACCAATCATACCTACAGCTGCATTTCCCCAAGTACTATGATTGTGGACTCTTTGATAAAATTGTGGACTGTCTATTGAAATATGATCTGCAAATGGTCTAAATAAATTTGTTTCTAGCTTATTTCGTTCTTCTTCAGATAAATAATTATAAACACAATCATAAGCCTGACTTACATAAACTAACCAATTAGAATCATTTAGACATTGCCAAAACAACTTACCTCTAGCATAAGATCTTGTTTTTGGGTGCAATGGTAATGTTTTGTACATTTCCTCATATTGCATTAGCATTTCTTTTACATACTTTGCATATTTTTTATCATCCAAAATCTGATATAAAACACCTGCTTTTTGCAGTACTACCATGTTACGTTTATGGCGTACATGTGTGAATCCACCAGAATAATCTAATGGTATTGGCGTTTCAATCCCTAATGAAATTTCAGCGTCTATTTCTGCCTTTACCTTTTCTAAAGTTTTATCGAAAATTGGAATATCACCCAATTGTACTCTAATATCTTTTACACCTTGAGCAGTTAAAATTAAACTTGGATGGTTACTTTCTTCTGAAGCTATTTTTTTAGAATCATTAGCAATATCTTGTTTACATGAAACAAAAGTTATCGCAACAAATAGTACTATTAATTTTATTGAATTTATCATTGTTTTTATTTATAAATCACACCTAAATCTAATTCATCAGTTCCTTTACCTGCCAGTTTAGATTGTTTTTTCAACTTATAATTTTCTTTCTCAAATTCAGGATTAAAATTCCAAAGATTTTTAATCGTATACTTTTCATCTCCAGAGATTTTAATTGCATCTGATTTATAGATGTTATTATTAAAAATATTTACTATTGGATCACCAACAACTAAATGCATTTCCATTGGTTTACAGTTAGTAAATATGTTATTTGTTATATCATTTACCTGCACTCCATATAAAGACGTTGCTGCGTTATATTTATTCTTTTTACCATGACCAACATTATCAAAAACGTTATGATCTACTTCTAGAAATGGTCCGAAGGTACTTTCATCTTTTCCTCCTCTATATAATCTCAAAGCTGCACCTTGCAAATCAGAAATTGTATTGTTTTTCAACAAGAAGTATTCTACATTATAAGCTCCAATATCATCTGTTTCTGTATCTAATGCCGCAATATGACCTGTAATATTTTTAAATGTTGAATTTTGAATGCTTATGGTATCAGCAAATGTTCCTTTAGAAACTCGTAGCACATCAAAAGAATGATTTATTACCATATCTTTAAACTCACAATTTTCAATAAACAATTTATAATTTTCAGTCATTGAATTTTTACTTGTACTAATCACTGAATTACCTGCATAATCAGGAGATTTTGCACCATCAAATGAAATATTCTCTAAAGATAAGCTTCCGCCATTTTGAATTTCGAAAGCCATCATTCTTTCAAACAAAATTGTTGCTTTTTCTTTTCCTGAAGTTTTAAATGTAAGTGGATGATTAATTTGAACCGCTTTGGTTAACAAATATGTTCCGCCTTCTTCCAACTCTATAATATCTCCAGCTTCAGATTTTTTTACGATTTCAAATAAGGTGTTAATGCCTACTTTTACTTTAATTGTTTGACCAGAATTTAACGCTACGCTTTTATCCGTTTTTGAATACCAATCTATTCCAGTATTTTCTTTAGTTGCAACATTTGGACTAATTGTAACCTTAGTTTTTATTTGATTTGAAGTAGGTATTAAGAAACCTTGTTCGTTTTTCACTAATTTAATATCTACATTTTCAAAACCTTCTTTAATACTAGTTTCTGAGTTTTTACCTAAAATGTTATCTTTAAATGTAACTCCACTAATATCATCATAAACAGTAAAGATATCTTTCTTGTTTTCATTATAAAAAATGTTTCCTGAAATTTCAGAAGTTCTTGGTGCCTGACTTCTTTCTGAATCACTTCCTGCACATAACTGAATATGGTCGCAATTAACAAACGTATTATTATTTACCTTAGAATTTATAACAGGTACGTATCGATTTGGTGGTGAATTTGGCACACCATTCATCATAACAAATGCTCCTCTAAAACGATAACCCGTTAAACCAACATGGTAGTTATTAATAACAGTTTGTGTTTCGTTAATTACACGAACACCACCTGTACTTGGTTTGTTATTTCCTATAAATACATTTCCATCAACTAATGTTTCATTTCCATGACGCATAGTTAAAGTTCCTGTGCATTCAAAAAATGTATTATACTTAAATGTGTTTTGGCACGCTTTATTTGAAATAATTTCGTGCTCTCCATTACATCTATCAAAATAATTAGATTCCACCAAGGTATTAGAATTTTCCAATGCATGATGGCTCGTTCCGATTCTTAAAGTTTCACCTCCATTATTTCCAAAGGTTGGACGTGGTCCAAAATAGTTATGATCTATTTTATGATTGTTCTCTCTACTCTCTTCAGTATCTAAACCAACAATCATAGTAACACCTAAATTCTTTTTTCCAGAAATATGATTATGGTCTATTCGATTATTCTTTCCGTAAATAGTAATCCAATAATCTTGAACTTGACGTTCAGGATTATTAAAATTGTCAATAACACACTCTGTTAATCGGGAATTATTTGCCATTTCCTCCCTGTTTTTTCTAAAAGAAATAACTGCATTTGTTGGTGTATATCCGTTTTTAAAAACTAGCCCTTCAACAATTAAATGTTCACCTGCAATTTGAAGATTAGATGCACCCTCTAGGGTTACTTCACCTTTTTCTTCAACCGTAAGCTTAATAGGTTCTTCTTCTGTTCCTTTTCCTTCAAAAACCAATTCGGTATCTTTCCAAACGCCGTTAGAAAGTTTAATTACGGTACCTGGCACCGCACTTTTAACAGCATTGTTAAATTCATCTATAGTTTTTACCAAAACTCCTGTTTCCTTATTAGAATTGCAAGAAATTAGTATTAAAAATAAAAATGCAAAAAAGGTGAATTTTGATTTTATAAAGCTCATTTTCTATTATTTAAACTGGTTTACCACTTTGGTTTACCAAATATATAATTAATAAATAAGCTAAAAAAATTTTACATCAATTTTAACATCTAGCTATGTAAATTTATCTTATTTCAAAGCGATAAAAAAATTAAACATATTCTGAAATTGCTAAAAGACCATTATAAGAAATGACAAGAGAGAAAAAAAGTGCTGTAAATAAACCAATATGTACCCAAATACTCGTCTTATACCCTTTCATCACTTTTTTATTATTAACAATTAATATAATTCCGAAAATTACTAAAGGAAGTACAAAAACATTAAACACTTGAGATAAAATTTGCATTTCAATTGGGTTTGAACCAAAAATTGGAACAATTAAAGCTACTAAACAAGCAATAAAAGTTACAATTTTAAATTGCCTGGAAGTAGTGTCCAATTCTCCTGATTGGTAATCTGCAATCAACAATGGAGCAATTAATAAACAAGGAAAAATTGAAGACAATCCCGCGCTCAATGTTCCGAAAAAGAAAATTGCAACTGCAAAACTTCCAGCAACAGGCTCTAGCGTATTTGCCATATCCAACACTTGCGTAACAGGTTTTCCTTGGTGATATAAAGCTCCACTTGCAACTGCCATCACCGAAGCACTAATTATAAATACTAAAATAGCAGCTATTATTGAATCTTTTTTTTGCTCACCTAAATTTTTCATAGTCCACCCTTTTCCTTTTACAAACAGTGGTCTGGACAAAAAAGTTGCTGCTGCCATGGTGGTACCAACAAATGCAGCAACCATCATTTTACCTCCTTTAACATCTGGAATGGAAGGAATTAAACCTTTTACAACTTCAATAGGAAGCGGACTCACAAAAAATAATGAAATTATAAAAGACAATCCCATAAAGGTTACGAATATTACTAAGATTTTCTCAAAAAAAGTATATTTTCCAACTAACATTAACGAATAAAATATAGCAATAACTACAACTGCAATTGATAAAACAGTTTCATATTTATAAGGTCTTAGTCCTTCAAAATTCATAGCAAAGATTTCAAAAAGCATATTTGCTGAAATCCCAAGTATTCCCATTAATGAATTCCATTGACCAAATGTGATACCTATTATAATTAAAATAGCCAAATATTTACCTCCTTTAATATGCTTTTTAAAACCATACAAAGCAGTTTCACCAGAAATTAAAGCATAGTTTCCATAGGCAAACATTAAAATACCAGAAAAAATACAACTTAATAATAATACCCATAATAATTCCATTCCAAATGTACTTCCTGCAACTATCATTGAAGTTACACTACCTGTTCCAATGGTATAACCAATTGCAAAAATACCCGGTCCAAAACTTAAAACTATTGCTATTATTTTTTTAAATAAAGAATTTCTACTTGCTGCTTCATGCATGTTATTTGGTTGTTATTATATTTTGACTTTAATTAACTTATTTCCAGTTGGTGTGATAAAATTCACCTGAAGGATCGTCAATTCTCTGGTAAGTATGTGCTCCAAAATAATCCCGTTGTGCCTGAATTATATTTGCTGGGGAATTTGCTATTGTATGCCCATTAAAAAAGTTTACAGATTCGCTTAAACACGGAATTGCCATCTCATTTAATACACATTGAGAAACTACCTTATTTGTTGAAGGTTTCAATTTTTTTATTTTTTGAACAAATTTTTCATATCCCAGAAGATTACTTGTCTCTTTTAAAACCGCAACCAATTCAACCATTAAATTAGATTTAATAATGCAACCGTTTGTCCAAATTCTGGCGATTTCACTTAAATTTAATTCCCATTCATATTTTATTGATGCTTCAGAAATTAAGTTTATTCCTTGAAAATGATTTATAATTCGGGCAAATTGATAAGCCTTTAAAATATCCTCTGTTGTTAAATTTAGTGATGAAGTATTTCCATCATCATATATTCTATTCAATTTAACTCTATCTTCTTTATAAAATGAAGAATAACGCGCAAATAAAGCAGCTGGAATTAGGGTGCTAGGAATACCTAATTCTGCCGTTGCAATGGTGGTCCAATTTCCTGTACCTTTATTACCTGCCTTATCCATTATTTTTTCAACCAACCAATCAGAGCCTTCTTTTTTTCTTAAAATTTTAACTGTAATTTCGAGTAAATAACTATCAGCAGCACTTTTCCAAGATTCTAAAATATCGGCAATTTCATCATAATTATTTCCTGATAATTTTAAAATATTTACAACTTCAGCCAGTAATTGCATTTCAACATATTCAATACCATTATGAACCATTTTTACAAAATGACCACTTCCTTCTTTACCAACATAAGTACAGCAAGGTAAATTATTAGCATCTTTAGCCGCAATAGCATTTAAAAACGGTGCAACTGTTTTATAAACTTCTTTATCCCCACTTGGCATAATACTTGGTCCTTTCAATGCTCCTTCCTCACCGCCTGAAACTCCTGTTCCTATTAAATGGATATTTTTTGAAAGTAAATAATCAAGGCGTATTTTTGTTTCATTGTAATTTGAATTTCCTCCATCAATTAAAATATCTCCATCTGATAAATAGGGAATTAAGCTTTCAATAACAATATCTGTAGTTTTACCAGCATTCACCATTAACATTATTTTACGTGGTTGTTGCAAAGAGTTTACAAATTGCTCCACATTATCAAATGCCTTTGTAGTTGCTAATTCTTCAAATTCATTTTTAAAGTTAATAGCTACATCTTCTTCAATCCCATCCACATGTCTATTAAAAATTGATAGTTTTATGTTTTTACTTGCTAAATTTCGGCTTAAACTTTTACCCATTACACCCAAACCAAATAAACCAAATTCCGATTTAGGGTTTAATTCTTTTTTAATTACTTCCACTATTTCTAAAGGTGTTAAACTAATATTTACGTTAATTGCATTTACTGGATTTTCAAGAATATCCTTCTGAGACTTCAGCAAACCTGTTGGCATAAAATGATTTGATCGCTGTTTCATTCTCTCAGAAATCAATTCATAAGAACCCACAAGATGAATCCATTTAGTGTTATTTTCAACACCATTACTTAAAATTTCTCTGTATTTATTTTTTAGAGCAGAACATACTATTACACAACTATTTTCTTTTAATTGATCTTTAGCCAATTTATTTAAAGTTGCCAACCATCCAAATCGATCCTCATCGTTTAATGGTTCTCCTTTAGACATTTTCAGGATATTTTCTTTTGGATGAAAATCATCTCCATCAAAAAAAGGAATACCAAGTTCTTTTGATAATAAATTACCAATAGTACTTTTACCAACTCCTGAAACTCCCATCACAAAAAACACGTTGTTTTCACTTAAAATCATATAATATTTTATTATCAGAACCCTTCCTTTTAAGGAAAAGCTATTTAAATTTTGTTATTCTAAAACACACTCCAAAATTTTCCCAGGAGTTAATTTTATATTACTGGTTGTATTTTCACCATCCATAATAACCTCAATTACTCCGTTAATTTTCAAGTTAGTTTCCTTATCTCCAATATTTTGAATGGTTATTTTATTTTCAATAATTGAAATATATAAATCAGCTATATTAAAAGTTTCAATACTAAAACCTCCTATATTTAGTTTGTTTATTGAATATACTAACAATTGATTTTCTTTTGAAAGTGAAACCACATTTTCACCTTCAAGATTCCAATTAGAATCATTTAATTTCCATCCTTTTAAATCTGGAACTTCTTCTAATTCATTAATTCTATTGTCGTAACCTGAATAAGGGTATAGCACTGTTATAAAACTAAACTCATTCACCTTATTTTTAGACACCACCGACCAATGTTTTCCACGAGTTCCAGAATTAGTTACCTCATCAATTTTATTCAATTGAAAAATATCAAATCCCGTTGCATCATCAAAAGTTGCTCGTAATAAATTTGGTTGATTTTCAAGTGTATAATGTCCTTGCCAAACTTGCTTGTAATTATGCTCTTTTTCAGAAGAAAAGTTATCCTTTACAATCCAAAAGTCATTTTTAATATTAATAACCTGACGCGAATATGCTACTCCAACATTTTCAAAACCATCATGCGAACCCACAAATAAATCTAAGTTTTTATCTGTATTCCAAGTTATTACTTTAGGATTTGGCAAAGTTTGAAACTTTCCAAAACCACTTCCTCCTTGATTAGAAGTGTATCGTTTTCCCTGCAACTCATTATCCACCAACGCAACATTTTTTACCATAGAGTTTTTAAACAATTCTAAATCTGATAAGGAATATCTAACTTGGTAATTGGGTAAAACTACTTTTCCATTTGCCATTGCTTGTATACCTAACATATCTCCATGTTGGTGATCTGGTTTATCAGCATCCAATCCAGCAGAAATAATCATCATATTTTCTGCATCAGGAGCGTCATTTCTCGAAATATAATAACCAGTAGTTGGAAAAGAAACAGATTTAAAACTTGGCTTTTCTTTATTGATTGAATTTAATAATTGTAATTGATTTTCATTCAAATACCAATACATTTTCGCTTGTACTTTGTTATTCGCAAAATATCCCATTTCTGGGTCCTCAAACAACAAATATCCTAATGTTAAAGCACCAGAAATGTCATTCTTCTCGGCCCAGGGATTATCAGTATCGTCTTGTAAAACAGGTGCAGATTTATCTGGAAATGAAATTTTGGTAAGTGTTGTAAAAAGTGATTTAAGTTTTTCTTCCCAAAAAGTATTTACTGCTATTCCACTAGTTTTTGCTAATTGATAAACAAAATAATAATTTTCAATATCACTTATATGATAGTGAACAGAACGTTCAAATTGAAAACCATCATCGTTAATTTCTTTTGATAAATGTTCTTCTAATAATTTCATTGAATGGGTATACCAAACATCAGTTCCTTTAAAATCACGTAATACTATGGAAATCATTGCTAAAGCAGACAAACCTCTTGTTTGGTGATTTCCTGCATGAAACTCAGGGTTACGTTCATACAAATATGCAGCATGTTGCAATAATGTAGCTATAGTTGTTAATTGATCTTCATCGGAATACGTTTCTTCTCCTAAAAACATATTATGAATTTGAAGCCAATTTAATACACGATAACCAGAACGAAACGCTTCATAAACACCATTTCCATCTTCAATTTTCTCAAATTCATCAACACTTAAAGCAGCATTTAAAGATTTTAACTGATCTGTAAAATAATTTAAAAATTTTGAATCTTTATTTTGATAATTATAGTAAAAAGAAATATCTACCATTTTGTGTTGACGTGCAAGGTGCCTTAATGCATATGCATTTACGGGTTCTCCATTTAAATAATTAAAGGGTAAAATCCATTGAGTACTATCTGAAAATTTTGAAAGATGATCTAATGCTCTTTCAGTATGAGAACCTTCCTTTTCTTTATAAAGTTTCTTATAATCCTCAAATCTAGTATTAAAGGTTTTCCAATTATAAAAATAGCGTTCAGAAAATTTTTCGCGAAAATATTTTGCCAATTTCTCTTTTGAAATCTTGCCGTTTTCGCTTAAGTCCTTTTCAACATCTTCTTTTAAATATTTAGAAATTTGAGAAGTATTTAGTACCTTTCTAGATGGTATTTCCTGCGAAATTACAAATTGACATAAAAAGAAATAACTGCAAAAAATTAAAAACTTGAATTTCATTATTTAAATATTATTTGATTATATGAATCTTTAAAAAGTAAAATACTTTATAAACTAATACATCAATTTCATTTTTAAATTTTCCTCTACTCTTATTTCTCCAGAGTTTTGAAGCTTATTATTAGAATGTGTATTATTTTTAGCACCCCATAAAAGCGCCACTAATTTTACCTTATTATTTTTAAAAGTGTTATTTTCAATAGCTACATTTACAATACCCCTTGTATTCAATAAAATACCATTCTCTTCTTTTCCTCCACATTTTTCAAATGTACTATTGCTAACCTTTAAATTACCTCCAATTGTAGATTCATCATAACCACCTCTGTAATAATCTATCACATTACTTTTAACCTCCTTAAATTTACAATTATCAACAGTTAAATATTCTACGCTGTAATCGCCTTTGTCATTGATTTCTTCTGAAAGTTCAATCCCGTTTTCACAGTTTGAAATTTGACTATTTGCAAAAGTAATTTCTTCAGCAAAGGTTTGCTTATACGCCTTTAATACATATTTAAAATTACTGATTTCACAGTCCCTAACTGACAATCCAAAATGATTAGACATGTTTTCTTTTAAACTTGCAAAAGCATACTGTTTTCCATTTCCGGAAAGCTGAATATTTTTTAAAGTTAAAATACCATATGGATTCAATTCAAATACTGGCAAATCTTCTTTTCCATCAAAAACAATTTGAGCTTTTTCAGTCCCTTTAGATTGTATTGTCAAAGGTTTATCTATCTTTAATGAAGTTGAAATAGTGTAGGTTCCTGCATTCAATTCTAAAATATCTCCTGCATTGGCTGCTGCAATTTTAGCTGCCAAATCTCCTTCTAAAGTAGTTACTTCAATTATGTTAGCTTCATAATCCGGTTTTTCAGAATCATACCAACTTGCACCATATTTTTTCTTATCTAGAATTTTTGGGTCTTTCCCTTGTCCTGCAATCATAGCTCCTAAGCTAACTGAATTTTCTCTTGAAGCTCCAAAAAGATCTGTTTTAATATCCTCAAAACCAAACCCGTGATAAGGTTCAATTTCTGTTGAAATTCCCGTTGGCATGAATATATTCTCCGAAATTTTTGTCAACTCAAAATCACTTGTAATAAAACGATTCTTATCTTTAAAATCGATGCCTTGGTTGTTGATTACGTTACTTTTAAATTTTACTCCATCTGCTTTATCATGCTCAATTATTAAATGTGTATCACCTGCAGTATTATAAATAACATTGTTTGCAACTTCCGTTCTTAAGGCTATAGCTGAACGAATTTCAGACAACGGCAAAACATCTTTTTGAGCAATATTTGTGCCTACTCCAAATTGCCAAGGCGACTTACAATTTACATAGGTATTATAAGCAACTACAACATCGGTTACTTGGTTGTATCTGTTTAAAGGAGATTTTGGAATTCCATTCATAACTGCCAACGGACTTCTAAAGTTCTCACCAATTAAATTGTAGAAATAGTTATTTACAATCCAATGTCCAGTATTTACAATTCTAATTCCTCCAACATTTTTATTTACACCATCACCAATAAAATAATTCCCATCAATTGTACAGTAATTTCCGTGACGTGTTACTACGGAACCTTCACTTTTATAAAATACATTATTTCTAATTATATTAAAATTTGTTTTACTTGAAATAACTTCAACTTCACCATTACACTCCTCAAACAAATTGTTAGCTATCAAAGTATTACTTGGCGACATAGAAGTAAAACTGCTACCTAACTGAATAGTTTCTCCACTTGCCCCTCCTTTTCGAGGTCTAGGCCCAAAATGATTGTATTCTATTTTATGAAAATTTCTTATACTTTGGTTTCCTTTTAAATCTACTCTAACTGTAGGTCCTCTATTTGTTTTCCCTGCAATATAACAATGATCTAAGCTGTTGTGTTTGCCATAAAACTGAACCCATAGATCGTCTTTATCTCGTGATAGCTGATTAAAATCTACGATCACGCAATTGGTTACTTGGCAATTAGTGGCCACCTCTTCCGGGCTGATTCTAAAAGCAATTACGTTTTTTGTAGGCGTGTACCCATTTCTAAAATACAAGCCATCAACTACTAAATAACTACCACCCAACATTAAATTTGAAACACCTTCAATAAATACCTTCCCTGGAGTTTCTGCCCTTAAAACTATAGGAGCATCTTTAGTCCCCTCTCCTTTAAACTCTATAGTAACATCTTTATAACTGCCATTAGCAAGTATAATTTCTGTTCCAGGCGTTGCCTCAGAAATTGCTAAAAATAAGGTTTCTTTAGTTGACACTAACACTTCCTTATTTGTACTCTTATCACACGAAACTAACACTACTAAACATAGTATTAAAACAAGCCTAAAAAATTTTATTGAATTCATTTTAACAAATTTTTAAATTGGTTTACCAGTTTGGTTTACCAAATATATGTATATTTGTGTATTAAACAAGTATAATTTCCTAAATTTAACAATAAATGAGCGCATTAACTTTATCAACCATAAATAAGTTGAAAAACGTAAGCACACCAACTATTGCTTCTTGTTTGTATAAAAAAGGGTTAAAAAATCAATTTATTCAAGATGTTAAACCTTTAAAATTAGGAAAACCAACAATGGTTGGGGAAGCATTTACGTTACGATATATTCCTGCTCGAGAAGATTTAAATCCAATGAGTATTTTTAGAGATCCTAAACATCCACAACGAGTAGCAATTGAAACTTGCCCTAAAGGTGCTGTTTTAGTAATTGATAGTAGAAAAAATGCCCGAGCTGCTTCAGGTGGTGATATTTTAGTGACACGATTAATGAAAAGAGGTGGTGCAGGTATTGTAACCGATGGTGGTTTTAGAGATTCTGCCAATATTGCAAAATTAGCTATTCCTTCATTTCACAGTCGACCTTCTGCTCCAACAAACTTAACTTTACATCAGGCTTTAGATATTAATGTACCTATTGGCTGTGGTGATGTTGCTGTTTTTCCTGGTGATATAATTGTGGGAGACGATGACGGAGTTATGGTTATTCCAAAGGAAATTGCTGATGAAGTTGCTGATGAATGCGTTGATATGACCATTTTTGAAGATTTTGTTTTAGAACAAGTAAACAATGGAAAAACCATAATCGGCTTGTATCCACCAACAAATGAACAAAATTTGATCGATTTTGCTGAATGGCGAAAATTCAAAAATTTATAATTTAAATCTTATTAAAATGCACAAAATAATCTCCTCTTTACTTTTCTTATTTTTATTTCAACATATAGCTATTTCACAAAACAGTTTAGAAATAAAAGTGGCTAACATTACAGAATTTAATGAAGCCATTAAAAAAGCGACTCCGGGTACAAAAATCATACTTAAAAACGGCGAATGGAAAGATGTTCATTTTAAAGCTTTTGGAATTGGAACTAAAGAGGCTCCAATTATAATTTCCGCCGAGACCAACGGCGAAGTTATTATTACAGGAGATTCCAGATTAAATATTGCAGGTAAAAATATAATCGTTTCCGGACTTTGGTTTAAAGATGGCACACCAACTTCAAAATATTTAATTGAATTTAGAAAAGATTCTAAAGATTTTGCTTACAACTGTCGTTTAACAAATTGTACTATTTCAAATTACAATCCTTCAGATAACAGCATAGAAAACCATTGGGTTGATATATGGGGAAGAAACAACCGTGTAGATCACAATAATTTTACAGGAAAAACAAATGGCGGTACTACGTTAGTTGTATGGTTAAAAGGTGACGCACACATTGAAAATAATCATTTAATTGATCATAATTTCTTTGGAAACAGACCTGATTTAGGTGAAAATGGTGGTGAAACCATTAGAATTGGAACCAGCACAAACTCAATGAAATCATCTAAAACAATAGTTGAGTTTAATACTTTTAAACACTGTAATGGCGAAATTGAAATTATTTCAAACAAGTCTGGCGATAATATTTTTAGAAACAACCTTTTTATGGAAAGTGAAGGAACTTTAACGCTTCGCCACGGAAATAATGCCTTAGTTGAAAACAATGTTTTTATTGGAAATAATAAATCAAAAGTTGGCGGTATTAGAATTATAAATGAAGGTCATATTGTTCGTAATAATTTATTAGTAGGTATTCTAGGTGATGATTATAGAGGACCAATAGTGGTTATGAATGGAGTTCCAAATTCACCGTTAAATCGATACAATCAGGTTAAAAATGTTGATATACAAAACAACACATTAATTAATTGCAGTCCAATTCAATTTGGTGCTGGAAAAGATAGTGAAAAAACATTGGCACCAACAAATGTTGTTTTTGCCAATAATTTAATTTCAAACACTAATGGAGGGAAAATTTCAAACGAACAAGATGTTGTTACAGGAATTACTTTTAATGGTAATATTGTAGATTCAGAAGCAACCGTAAACCCTGCACAATTTACAAAAGCAACAATTGATTGGGCTATTTTAAAAGGCTTACCAATGCCAACATCGGCAAATGAAATTTTAAAAACAGTTAATAAAACTGATAAAAGCCCTGAATTTGATATCACAGAAACTAAAAGAGTTAATTACGTTGCAGGAGCATTTAATTTAGACAATACTATTTTACCAAAAGTAATTAATGCAAAATCAGGACCTTATTGGAACCCTATTATTGAGCAGAAAGTAACACCAATAACTGAAACTACAGTAACTATTGAACCTGGTATTGGAACCATAAATAAAGGCATAAAAAAGGTAGGTAAAAAAGGAACTTTAGTATTAAACGCTGGGGAATATATTGTTGAAAAAACAATGAAAATAAATGGAGATATTATTATAAAAGGGAATCAGGGAAATGGTGAAGTAATTTTAAAAATGTCTTCAACTATTGAAAAACCTCTTACGTATTTTTTTAGAGCCAATGAAGGTGCTCGTTTACAACTTGAAAATTTAACTCTGAATGGTGAAGGAAAAACAGCCGTAAAATATGCAATGGTTTCACCAGATGAAAATTTGAATGAAAAATACAGTCTCTTTGTTGATAATTGTACCCTAAAAAACTTTACAAATTCTAACGGAGGTGCTGTGTTTAAAGCCTATGTTGGAACTTTAGCTGATACCATAAGTATAAAAAATTCTAAAATAATTGATAATTATCGCGGGTTAAATCTTTCTTATGAAAAAGTTTTATTTGGAAAATACAATGCTGAAGTTATTATTCTGTACAACACATTATTTAAAAATATAGAAGAATTTGCAATTAATTACGCTAGTAATGGTGTGAATCCAATTAATAAAGGGGGGCAAATACTTGTTGATCAATGCGTGTTTAGTAAAATTTACAATACAGAAAAAGGTTATTTAATTAAAACTAAAGATATTAATTACGTAACAATTAAAAATTCGGTTTTTGAAAATAGTTACGACGTTAAAACTCCAATTAACCTAAATGGAACAAACCATTTAATTAGTAATTGTTTGGTTTATGCATGTGGAGTTATCAAAACATCTGGGCAAACCACTTCTCAAAATATTAAATATAAGAGTCCGAAATGGGAAGACTCAAAATTATTGATTCCACGTGAAAAATCACCTTTGTTAAAGAAAAACAATGGTATTGGAAGAATTGGTCTTTTAGAAAAGTAAAAAAGTATTTGCTAAAAAATGGTCATTGCGAATGATAATGAAGTAATCTCTTGATTTAGAAATACAAAGTAACAGATTACTCGGTTGTTTTCGTGCCTCGTAATGACGTGTGGATTAGTCATTTCGAACCTTTCGACTGTCGCTCAAGACAGGCTAAAGTGAAGCAAACTCATGAATTAGAACTACAAAATCACCTATAGTATGTTTTATTATTGAACTCGTCTCCAAATTTTCCAGATTGTTTCTAAAATTCAAATAAAATAATTAACAATGTCATCTGGTTAAATCACATAAATTTTATGGGTAATAGTCCGTTTAAATAATAGCGTTACAACTTTAAAGTACCAACTGATAATCAAGTTAAAAAAAATAATGCCATTTATTAAGTTGAAACAATCTGTAATTCAATAAATATTATTCTATAAAAAACCCATATTGAAGTAAGCTATTTAAGATCTTAGTTTTCAAAAACTAATAAACCTCATCTTTGAAAGTAATGATAATTATCATGTTACTATTAAAGACCAATAACTATATTTGGTAGTTATTTAATAAAATGCTATGAATAAACAAATACCCCACCTATTTATTATTGCCTTATTTTTATTGAGTTTTACAACTTTAAATGAAATTTGTAAATCTTATAATTCAAATGACACTCCTATAAATATACCCAATAATACATCAGAAGGAGCTAGATCAACTATTGATGTTCCAGAAAATGTAACAATAACCAGTGTTATAATAAACTTAAATATTTCTCATCAATGGGTGGGAGATTTAACATTAACTTTAATTAGTCCAAATGGAACATCAGTACTATTATCAAAAAATAATGGTGCTGAAGGACAAGGCTACTCTAATACAAATTTTGATGATAGTGCTTCAACATCTATAAATGATGGAACCGCTCCGTTTACAGGAACTTTTAGCCCTCAGGAAAATTTAACGATCTTAAATAATGAAGAGTCTTATGGCCAATGGGTTTTAAAAGTAGTTGATTCTGGTCCAGAAGATGTTGGTAATATAATAAATTGGACGCTCGAAATTTGCGGTAATGAAATTATTAGTGATGATGACGAAGATGGAATTATGAATAATTTAGACCTATGTTCAAATACCCCTACCGGTGAATCTGTAAACGGTGATGGATGTTCTGAAAGTCAGTTAGATGATGACGAAGATGGTATTATGAATAATTTAGATATTTGTTCAAATACCCCTACTGGAGAAACAACTGATGTTATTGGTTGTAGTTTATCACAAAAAACTTACGTTCCAGGTGACAATTTTGAGCAAGCTTTAATAGATTTAGGATATGACTCAGGTGGTTTAGATGATTATGTATTAACAGATAATATTAATAGTATTACAATTTTAGATGTTTCTTCTAAAGACATTTCTAATTTAACAGGTATTGAAAATTTTACGTCATTAAAAGATTTAAATTGTTCGTCAAATCAATTAACAAACATCAATATAAGTGCAAATATTGCTTTAGAAGAATTGGATTGTGCATATAATCTATTAAATAATTTAGATGTAAGTAAAAATATAACATTGAGAACATTATTGTGCTCATCAAATCAATTAACAAACTTAAATGTTAGTGCAAATACAAATTTATGGAATTTTTATTGTCGTTCAAACCAATTAACAACTATAGACCTTAGTGCAAATACGGCATTAGCAAATTTTGGTATTGATTGGAATCAATTAACAAGTTTAGATCTTAGTAAAAATAACTCATTGCATTTTTTATCTTGTTCTTCAAATCTATTAGAAGAATTAAATTTAAAAAGTGGTAATAATATAGATTTATTAAATTTTTCTACAACAGATAACCCATTCTTGAACTGTATAGAGGTAGATGATGCTAATTGGAGTGAAACAAATTGGACTAGTAAAGATTCTCACACTTCATTTAGCGAAGATTGCTCAAGTATTGCAGATGATGATAATGATGCTGTAAGCAATGATGATGATCTATGTCCAGAAACTCCAACCGGAGAAGCTGTGAATAGTGATGGTTGTGCTGAAAGCCAGTTAGATGATGATGAAGATAGTATTATGAATGATTTAGATCTATGCCCTAATACGCCTGCTGGAGAAACTATAAATAGCGACGGGTGCTCTTTTTTACAGAAAAATACTTATGTGCCAGATGACAACTTTGAACAAGCTCTAATAGATTTAGGTTATGATTCAGGAGCTTTAGATGATTACGTAACAACTACCAAAATAAATTCAATTACATATTTAAATATAACCACCAAAAACATTTCAAACCTAACTGGTATTGAGGAATTTACAGAATTACAAACTTTATATTGTTATGAAAACAATTTAACAAGTCTTGATGTTTCCAGTAATATTAATTTAAAAAAATTAGCTTGTAGTAATAATTCATTAACCAGTTTAAATGTCTCATCAAATATAAATTTAACTGAATTATACCTTAGCCATAATAATTTAGCAAGTATTGATGTTTCAAAAAATGTTAACTTAAAATATTTAGATTTAAGTGTTAACAGCTTAACAAGTTTAGATGTATCAAAAAATATTAATTTAACCAATTTACATTATGATTCAAATAACTTAACTAATGTAGATCTTTCCAATAATATAGATTTAACCGAATTAATTTCAGCTGATAATCCATTATCTGGTTTAGATGTTTCAAAAAATATTAAATTAGAAGAATTAAATTGTCCCCTAAATAATTTATCTATCTTAGATATATCAAATAATATTGCTTTAACAAATTTATATTGCGATAGAAATAACCTTTCAATCCTTAATGTATCAGCCAATATTAACCTAGAAAGTTTACAATTTGGCGAAAACCCAATAACTACCATTGATGTTTCAAAAAATCTAAAATTACAGCACTTAAATTTTATTGGAGCTAATCTTTCAAACATAAATATATCTAACAATATTAATTTGAACGCCTTGTATTGTGGTTCAAATAATTTATCAAATTTAAATTTAGAAAACAATTTAAAACTACAACGTTTAGATTGCAGAAAAAATAATTTGACAAATTTAAATTTAGAAATCAATACTGAATTAACTGGATTATATTGCCCGGAAAACAGCTTATCCAGTTTAAATCTATCCGCTAATATAAATCTACAAAATTTGTATTGTGGACTAAATAACTTAACAAGTTTAAATGTAAAAAATGGAAATAATTCCAACATAAATTATTTTAATACTACAAACAATCAAAATCTAACCTGTGTTCTAGTTGATGATGAAGCCTATTCAACTTCAAATTGGATATCTATAGATTCTCAAACTTCATTTAGTGAAGATTGCTCAGATATGTCAGACGATGATGAAGACGGAATAATTAATTCTAACGATTTATGCCCTGATACTCCAACTGGAGAAACTGTAAATGCGGATGGATGTGCTGAAAGCCAATTAGACGATGATGAAGATGGAGTAATGAATGATGTAGATTTATGTCCTGAAACGCCAACTGAAGCAACTGTAAATGAAGGTGGATGTGCTGAAAGCCAGTTAGACGATGACAAAGATGGAGTAATGAATGATAAAGATGAATGTCCTGAAACTCCTTCAGGTGAACCTATAGATGAAGTTGGCTGCTCTCTTGCTCCAAAAACTTTTATTCCAGATGATATTTTTGAACAAACATTAATTGATCTTGGTTTTGATGCTATTTTAGATGATTACGTATTAACAGAAAATATTAATAATGTTGCACAATTAGATCTTTCTAATAAAGATATTACTAATTTAGAAGGTATTGAGGATTTTATAAGTTTAACAAATTTAAATTGTGAATACGCAAAACTAACTTCAATAGATATTTCTAAAAATGTAAATTTAGAATATCTTAACCTAAATTACAATCCGCTAACATCAGTTGATATCACTAAAAATTTTAATTTAACAGAGGTAGTAATAGCTGATACTGGTTTAACTTCATTAAATGTTACCAAAAATATAAACTTAGTTAAATTGTCCGTTCCTTATAATAATTTAACTGAATTAAATTTAACCTATAATCTAAATTTGGAATGGATTGCTATTTCAGAAAATTTTATTCCATCTATTAACCTTACTAAAAACACAAAATTAAAAGTTGCTTATTTATATAAAAATCAACTTAATTCCTTAGATGTCTCAAAAAACGGAGTATTACAATATTTAGGCATCTCAAATACAATAATTTCGTCACTTAATGTTTCTAACAATACTGTTTTAACCCAACTTTACACAACAAGTAACCCTTTTTTAACCTGTATTCAAGTTAATGAAAACCAGTTAAACAACATACCTATAAACTGGCAAAAAGATGAAAGCTCTGAATACTCTTTATCTTGCTCCGTTGACAACGATTTTGATAACGATGGGATAGATAATGATAAAGATCTTTGCCCTGATACTCCTGAGGATGAGACTGTTGATGCAAATGGTTGTTCCATAAGTCAATTAGATGATGACGATGACGGAATTATGAATGATAAAGATACTTGTCCCAATACGCCCACTGGAGAATCTGTTGATGAAAATGGATGTGGTGAAAGTCAGTTAGATAATGATGATGATGGTATTATGAATGATAAGGATTTATGTCCTGATACTCAATCGGGAGAAACTGTTGATGAAAATGGATGCGCTGAAAGCCAATTAGATGATGACGAAGATGGTATTTCAAATGGTATGGACTTATGTCCTAATACTCCTACTGAAGAAACAGTTAATGAAACTGGTTGTGCCGAAAGCCAGTTAGATGATGACGAGGATGGTTTTATGAATGATAAAGATCTATGCCCAAATACTCCTAATGGTGAATTTGTTAATAGCAATGGTTGCTCTTTAAGTCAGATAGATGATGATGAGGATGGTATTATGAATGATAAAGATCTATGCCCAAATACTCCTGCTGGAGAACCTATAGATAGTGATGGTTGTGCCGAAAGCCAGTTAGATGATGATGAAGATGGTATTATGAATGATACAGATTTATGCCCAAATACACCTATTGGTGAATTTATTAATAGCAATGGTTGTGCTGAAAGTCAATTAGATTACGATGAAGATGGTATTAGAAATGGTATCGATTTATGTCCTGAAACTCCAATTGGAGAAACTGTAAATAGTGATGGTTGTGCAGAAAGCCAATTAGATGATGATGAAGATGGAGTAATGAATGACAAAGATGAATGTCCTAATACGCCAACTAGAGAAACTGTAAATGAAAATGGTTGTGCAGAAAGCCAATTAGATGATGATAATGATGGTATTAGAAATGGTATCGATTTATGTCCAAATACACTAACTGGAAAAACTGTAAATGAGAATGGCTGTGCCGAAAGCCAATTAGATGATGATGAAGATGATATTATGAATGATAAAGATTTATGCCCTAACTCCCCTTCCGGAGAAACAGTAGATGAAAATGGGTGTACAAATGACCAATTGGATAGTGATAAAGATGGTGTTATAGTTTTTAATGATATTTGCCCTAATACTCTTATCGGAGAAATAGTAGATGAAAATGGCTGTTCGCAAAATCAAATAGATGAAGATGAAGATGGTGTAAATAATAACGATGATTTGTGTCCAAACACCCCAATTGGTGAAATTGTCGACGAATATGGATGTGTCAGAAATCAGTTAGATGATGATAAAGATGGCGTTATGAACGATATAGATAGTTGCCCCGATACTCCAACAGGTTTGGCAGTAGACGAAAATGGCTGCTCTTCTAATGATATAAATAAAACTTACATTCCAGACAGTAATTTCCAAAATGCCTTAATTGAATTAGGATATATTATAGAAAACAATTACATAATTACAAGTGACCTAAATTCAATTACCGAGTTAGATCTTTCTTCTAAAAATATTAAGGATTTAACTGGAATTGAAGCATTTATAAATTTAATTGTTTTAAATGTGAGTGATAATGAATTAACAAGTTTAGACGTATCAAATAATTTTTATTTAAAAGTTTTAAATGTTAGTTCAAATAATCTTTCTGAATTAGATCTTTCAAATAATCCAAATTTAGAAACCTTATATCTTCATAATGATACAGATTCTAATAAATCAAATCATTTTTTAACTGAAAACAATGATAGTACAGGAAATCAATTAGCAAGTTTAGATGTAACGTACAATCCAAACCTAATTGAATTGAACACATTGGGTAATTTTATTGGTTGTATTAAAGTTACACAAACTCAGTTAAGCAATATTCCTACAAGTTGGAAAAAAGAAGAAAGTACTGTCTATTCATTAAGCTGTAAAAGTTTGGCCGATGATGATAATGACGGTATAGAAAATGAAAGTGACAACTGCCCTACTATTGCTAATGAAGATCAATCAGATATTGATAACGATGGTATTGGTGATGTTTGTGATGAGGATAATGATAATGATGGTGTTATAAATAGTGCCGATTCTTGCCCTGAAACTCCATCTGGTGAAACAGTTGATGAAAATGGCTGTGCTGAAAGCCAGTTGGATGATGACAATGATGGTATTATGAATAATGCCGATTCTTGCCCAAATACACCTGAAGGTGAAATGGTAAATGAAAATGGTTGTTCAGAAAGTCAATTGGATTATGATAATGACGGTATTATGAATAATGTCGATTCCTGCCCAAATACGCCTGAAGGTGAATCTGTTAATTTTAATGGCTGTATTGTATTGCCTTCAAATAATTTTACCATTGAAGCTATTGGTGAAACTTGTTCGGATAGTGATAATGGGCAATTAATAATTTCAGCAAATAATTCTTACTATTATCAATTGACATTTAACAATACTAAGTATGATTTTTCTTCAGATTTAACAATTGAAAACATAACACCAGGAACTTATGAAGTTTGTATTGAAGTTCCTGATGTTACTTCTAAACAATGCTATATTATAGAAATAAATGAAGGAGTAACCATATCTGGAAAAACGGTGGTAAATTCCAAAAATACTTCAATTGAAATTAATAAAGGTACTTCTCCTTATAGTGTTTATATTAATGGTAACAAAGTTTTAGAAACTATTTCATCTCTATTAAATATTAATGTAAAACATGGTGATTATGTTGAAGTAAAAACGGCTGTTGATTGTGAAGGTGTCTTTTCAAAAACTGTTGATTTATTTGATACCGTTAAAATGTATCCAAACCCAACAAAAGGAGCATTAGAAATAGCATTACCAATAACTCTTAATAATATAGGTATAGAGTTGTATAACATAAATTCTACATTAATTTCTAAAAAAACCTATACTGTTATAAATGGAAAAGCTCAACTAGATCTTTCAAATATACCTGTTGGAGTATATTTAATAAAAGTGATTTTAAATGATCCCGTAAATATTAAAATTATTAAGGAATAAATAGTTGAAATTTAACTAAATTTAATTCATCACCACCAATTTTAACAACAAAAAAACCCAAGTAAATTACTTGGGTTTTTTTTGTTGTTTTGTTCTAAAAATTAATCTATATCGTAGTAACTTGGTATATCAGATCCATAAGCCCAGCTAGAAATCTGAGATCTTTCACTTCTGGTAATTAGCCTGTCTTTTCTCCAACCATAGGTTATTTTACTTAATTCTCTTGTAAACTTTCTATGTAGTTCTTCCCAATTGTCACCATTGTATGCTTCATTTATTTCTTCTAATAAATCATCAATTTGGTCTGCCATAGTAGTTCCACAATCAACTAAATTATTTTCAATATCGGTACTGTATTCTCCAATACTTAAAAATTCACTTATGTTAGAATTTGGGTGCGCATCATCTTCGTTTAAACAGCCATCACCATCTATATCTTCACAATTTCCAAAAGAAATATTGTCAATACCAACAAAACCTCCTCCATAATATGAATCATAAAGTACAATCTTAGTAATAGATTCTGCTGAGGTAACTCCCCAAAATTGTCCATCATAAGTACTCGGAATGTTTATTGTTGAAGTTCCAAGATATCCAGAATCCCCATATACATCCATAGATACATAAGTGTACCAGTTCCAACTTGAAATATCCATGCTAACACTTGTAACGTTATTGTTTGTAAATTTGATAATTAAGTCTTCATAACCATTTTCAAATAACGCTTTATCTTGGTTATAATAAGAATCTGTCCAAATATAAAGCCCCCAATATTCATCGTAACCTGATTCAAATGAGATGCCTGGTAAAATATACCCTGGTGAAATGAAATAAGTATCAGTATTCTCGTCAAGAATGTTATTTCCATATCCGTCAAAAGGGTAAGTATTATTTATTGTTTGATCAAAACTTTCAGTGGGCAAATCATTACAATGAAAATCTTCAGAATCAAAAAAGAAATTAAGTCCTGAATATATAGGTATTTGCGAAAAGGATGGTCTATTTGATAAAATTTCTCTTTTAGGTAATGAATTAAAATATGTTTGAATATCAACGCCAGCTATTATTGCGTCACCAACAGAATTCAATTCATTTAAATCGGGCACTTTAGTTTCCTCTTTAAACATTTCAGAATTTTCTGGCAAGTCATCTGTTTGTTTTTCACAGCTTGTAATAAAAACTGTTATTAATAGTAGATAAGCGATTTTTGTTAATTGCTTCATAGTTTATGATTTTAATAGTTAGTTAATAAAAATGTTTTAGCTGTATGTAGCTAAATTGCAATGTGTGAATATAACAATAAAAAAATAAGAATGATATACGTGCTACCACGTATAAAATACGTAGGTGTACGTACTATATAAATTGTAACTTTTTTAGTTATCGTTTTTTAGTAAAAAGTTGATAAAATAAAAAGCCTCTTATAATTAAGAGGCCTTTTTAGTATTTGTTGTTAAAAATAAATTAATTAATATCTAAATAAGGAATCTCAGAATTTCTTCCACAACTTGAAATAGCAGATCTTTCACTTCTTGTAATTAGCCTGTCTTTTCTCCACATATAAGTTAGCTTCGCTAATTCTCTCATAAAATCACTATGTAGTTCATCCCAGTTTTCTCCATCATATTGCTCGTTAATTTCTTCTATTAAACTATTAATTTGATCCACCATAGTTGAACCGTTTCTAGAAAATTGATTTTCAATATCTAAATCACAATCTCCAAAATTAAAATATTCTCTAGTGTTTGAGTATGGATAATTGTCTCTAGAATCTCTTACGCCATCGTTATCATCATCATCATCACAAGCATCACCTTCATCATCACCATCATAATTTGCCTGGTCTGCATTTGGTGT
>NZ_FZNX01000001.1:403799-417688 GCF_900188355.1 Lutibacter flavus | reverse complement strand
TCACAAACATCTCCTATTCCATCTTCATCTGTATCTAATTGGTCTGCATTTGGAGTTTCTGGACAGTTGTCTTCAAAATTTGAAATTCCGTCTTCGTCAGAATCACAAATACCAAATGAGAAATTATCAATTAATTCTCCTGTACCGGGTGTTGATAAAAACTCAATTTTAATTATTGGTTCATCAGATTCAATTCCTAAATATGTTCCATTATTAGTACCAAAAACTGTAGTTACACCTAGTGATCCTGAATTTCCGAAAAATTCAATTTCAACATTACCTTCATTCCAACCAGATAATACATCCATACTTATTGATGTTACATTATTAGTTGTAAAATTTATTACTAAATTATCATCAAAAGAATTTGGCCCAATAATTTTAGAATGGTCACCAATAAAACCATTTCCTAGTACTACTAGCAGATTGCTGTTAACACCTGTTGTGGTAAAAGTAACACCGGGAAGAATATCTCCAGCAGAAAAAGCACTATTATTCGTGTTTTCATCTAAAGGGTTTAGAAAAGTAATTACCTCTAAGGGGTTTACCAATCCTTCTTCAAAATTTTCTAAAGGAAGATTGTTGCAAGGAAAATCTTCAGAATTGGAGAAAAATTGAAGACCCAAATTTTCTATTTTGTTAGATATAGATTCTGTTGATTTTTTATTTGTTTGTGTAGATAATGAGTTGAAATAATTATCTAAGTCAACGCCGTTTTCAACCAGTTTTGATAAATCTTCAAAAGATTTAGCATTTACTGTTTCTTTTTTCTGGGTACTCATTTCTGAATTTTCAGGTAAAGTTTCAGTTTCCTTTTCACAGCTCAATGTAAAAGCAACTATTAATATTAAATAAGCAATTTTTATTTTATGTTTCATGGGTTTTGGTTTTTAATAGGTTAGAGACAATCAATTAATTAGGAAATAAATTTATTTATTTCACACTACAAATCCTATACATATACTATATTAACAATAAAATACCCTCTTTTTTAAATAAAATACACCGTACCATAAATAATTAACAATAAAGCCTTATGAATTTTGCAGCAAAACACTTTATAAAATTCAAATAAAAAACATTTCTATCCATACAAAAGACCATTTACTATTAATTGTTTTTAATTTTTGATAGCTTTTAGAAAGTAAAAACTAATAATTATCATTTAATAAATTGATAATTCTCATTGTATACTAAATACATGTATTCTAATTTCGATATGATAAAGCATAAAATAGTATTAGCTTATTTATTAATTAAAATATTTTGAATTATGAAAAAAATACTAATTGGCTTATTGGTTTTTGGATTTGCCTTCCAATCTTTTGCTCAGATAAAAACCGAAAAATTATCTGAAGTTGTAATATCTGCAACAAACTACAAATACTTGAATAAAGTAGGATTAGAAAATGTTGATGTTGATGTTGCATTACTAGAACAAAAAGTGGCCAGTTTTGATTTAAAAAATGCAGAATTTTATCGTGATGATTATGATACTTATTCTGTTGATTTTTTTATTCCTGACGGACATATTCTTGCTGCTTATGACAAAGACGGTAATATTATTAGAACTGTTGAAAAATTTACGGATGTAACACTACCTAGACAAGTTATTGAGTCTGTAGCTAAACAATATCCAAACTGGAGATTTAAAAAAGACGCATACTTGGTAAACTATCACGAATCTGGTAAAATCACTAAAAAATATAAAATAGTTTTAGAAAATGCTGATAAACGTATTAGAATTAAAACAGATGCAGAAGGTAACTTCTTATAAATAAAATTATTGAGTTTATAAAGTTTGGTTAATCTGAACTTATCGAAGTTTATATAATTGTGTATAAGTATAATATTTCGGCAAGTTCAGTTTTGTGGTAATTCCCCTTTCTAAACGGTCTCAATTAAATTGAATACACCAATATTTAACTAAGCAATACTATAAATTATGTTAAAAATATATTCTATATTCATTTTTTTTTTATTGGTTGGTTGCTCTTCAACAAAATTAACTGATAGTTGGAAAAATACATCTTATAATACGTATCAACCTAAAAAAGTACTAATTTTAGGAGTTACACCAAATATAACTGCAAGAAAGCTGTATGAAAGTAAACTCACAACAGCCTTAAATAAACGAGGAATCCAAGGCTATGAAGGTGCCAATGTTTTGGAACCAGAATTTACAAATTTAAAACAGGCTGAAAAAAATATTGAAAAAGAAGTGTCAAATCTGTCTAAATTAGGTTTTGATGCTATTCTAATTGCTGCTGTAAAAGGCTATGATGAAAGAATACCTTATAAAGGAAATATTTTTAGTAATGACGATGCGCTACAAGGATTTGAAAATTACTATTTTTTAAACCAAGATGTTTATCTGGATACTGGATATTACGACAAATATAAAGTTTTTCATATTGAAATTTCTTTATATAATATTACTAGTGAAAATGGAAAATCCTTGGTTTGGGTTGCTTCTTATGATGTGATTAATCCTAAAAAGATAAAAACAACTATTAAACGTTGTAACCGTGCCATTTTAAGTACTTTGGAAAAAGAAGGTATTATACCTGAAATTTAAAAAATTGCTTTATTTAATACCCATAAATATTCTTAAGCGTAAGTGTATCTCCTTCCTTATTTATTCGTTTTAAATTGTATCTGATAATAACTTTGGTATTTATTGGAGCATAATAATAAATTATCCATGCATCACCTTCTCCGGTACCAATACAACCGTTAGAATAAGATTTACTTAAAGTATTGGGATTAGTTGTTGGATGAATTAATTGTCCATTTCTTACGCCATTTATTTCGGTTTCAAGCCAAGGTATTTGCGGCAGCTTTGTAACTTTATCATCATCTCTTCTCGTTAAATAATATTGCTGTCCGTTTGCAGGATTGTAATAATCCGGATCTTTAACATGACCCACTATTGTTCCAATTCCCAACTTAGTTCTTAAATCTGTAATTCTATCTCCCATTTTTAGATATTTCTTTTCATTTCTACCAACTCTGATCGGAAATTCAAACAACTCTATTGAATCTTGCACAATGCGAAGTTTAAATTCAGGTACATTTATATCTAAATAAGTTTTCTTAAAAGTGTTTAACAGTTCTAAAACAGCTAACGAATTTGGTATTAATAATAGACTTCCTTTTCTTAATACTATTTGTTCTTTTTGATTGTATACAAATGAATCTTTTTCCATCATTTTATAATAATCCGTAGTTACCAATGTGTCAATTATCCAAGGATTGAATCGAATTAAGAGATGTTCTGTTAATTTATAATTTGCATCAATATTGCTGTTTTTTACAATCGAATCTAAATATTGGAAATAATTACTCACAATAATATCCTTTGAAACCACAATAGATTTTACCGAATTATTTAATAGATAATTTTCAGTTTGACTTTTTTTAATAATTTTTTGACTGCTTATTACTGAAGGAATTAATAAAAACAATACTAGCATTACTATATTTTTCAATATAATTTTTAAAGTCATCATATTGATCTGTTTTATTTAATTTTCTTACCTAAATAAAGTTAATTATAAACTTCCTTTCACCAAATAACAATTATCATACTTAATTGTATTTACAAGCTTTTAAATTGAGGAATATCATTTTAATACTTTTTAAACAGTTCTATATTTGATAGGTGTCTTTTCAATTAGCCCATTAATTATGGCAATTTCACTTAAAATAGTACAAAATATTAAATCTTTTTTAGCAGAAATTGGAGAACTCTCATTTTTTGCTTTACGCTATTTTAAAGAACTTTTTACTAAACCATTTGAATTTAAAGAATTGTTGCTTCAAGGTTATAAAATGGGTAACAAATCTTTATTATTAGTTGGAGTAACAGGATTTATTTTAGGATTGGTTTTCACTTTACAATCCCGCCCAACATTAATGGAATTTGGAGCAGAATCCTGGATGCCATCAATGGTTAGTATTTCGATTGTACGAGAACTTGGACCTGTTATAATTGCACTTATTTGTGCCGGAAAAATAAGTTCTGGAATTGGTGCAGAACTAGGTTCTATGCGTGTTACAGAGCAAATTGATGCAATGGAGGTTTCTGGAACAAATCCGTTTAAATACTTAGTGGTAACCCGCATTTTGGCAGCGACTTTAATTCTTCCTTTACTCATAATTTTTGGAGATGCTATCGCATTATTGGGTTCTGCCCTAATTGAAAATTTAAAAGGAGATGTGTCTTTTCAATTATATTATAATAAGGTTTTTAATGCTTTAAAATTTTCAGATTTAATCCCGGCAACGGTTAAATCTTTTTTCTTTGGTTTTGCTATTGGATTAGTAGGCTGTTTTAAAGGTTACAATTGTAAAAAAGGTACGGTTGGCGTTGGAGAAGCATCAAATTCTGCCGTGGTATATGCTTCAATGTTGTTGTTTATAATCGATTTTATTGCAGTATTTATTTCTGATATTTTCTTTGAAATTTAATTATGGAAAACCTGAATAAAATAGAACCCATTTTAAAAATTCAAAATTTAAAAAAAAGTTTTGGAGATAATCACGTTTTGAGAGGCTTTAATATGAATTTATACGAAGCTGAAAACTTGGTTTTAATGGGGAAATCGGGTTCTGGAAAATCTGTAATGATAAAATGCCTGGTTGGTTTAATGCAAGCAGATTCTGGTAGTATTGAAATTATGGGAAAAGATATTACCAAACTAACACAAAAAGAATTCAATAATTTACGAACCGAAATTGGTTTTTTATTTCAGGGAAGTGCATTATACGATTCTATGACTGTGCGTGAAAACTTAGAATTTCCGCTTCGAAAATTTCCAGAATATGCCAGTAAAAGTGAAACCTTAGTACTTGAAGCCTTAGAAAGTGTAGGATTAAAAAGTGCTATAGATTTAATGCCTGAAGAACTTTCTGGAGGAATGAAAAGAAGAATTGCACTTGCAAGAGCAATAATTCTTCGTCCAAAAATAATTATTTATGATGAGCCAACCACTGGTTTAGATCCAATAACTGCTAAAGAAATTATACAGTTAATGAAAGGAATTCAAAAACGATTTAAAACTTCATCACTAATAATTACGCACGATGTAGATTGCGCCAGAGTTATTTCTAATAGAATGATTTTATTAATTGATGGAATAAATTATATAGAAGGAACTTTTAAAGAACTTTCAACTTCAACCGATAAAAAAGTTCAGGAATTTTTTAAATAGTATTATTATGAAAAAATCAAATTCACAAAAAATTAACCTAGGTTTATTCGTTATAATTAGCACACTATTTTTAATTATTGCGCTCTACTTTATAGGAAACAGACAAAACTTATTTAGCAAAAACTTTAAAATAAGTGCCGTATTTAACAATGTAAACGGCTTAATATTAGGAAATAACGTACGATATTCCGGAATTAACGTTGGTACTGTAAAAAACATAAATATGATTAATGATACTACTATTTGCGTTGATATGCTTATAGATGAAAAAATTTTAAAACATATTAAACAAAACGCAGTTGCAGGTATAAGTTCAGATGGTTTGGTTGGTAGTATGGTTATAAATATTGCACCTGAAAAAGATTATGCGCCTCCATTAATTCCAGGCGATACTATTAAATCATACAGTAAAATTTCAACAAATGATATGTTGGAAACGTTAAATACAACCAATGATAATATTTCATTATTAACTTCAGATTTGCTAAAAATAACCACATCTATAAAAACTGGAGATGGAACTTTAGGGATGCTTATTAATGATCCCGAACTAGCTTATAATTTAAAGAAAACTGTTGCAAATCTAAAAACTGCAAGCATCAGCGCTTCAAATTCGTTACTAGAATTTAATAAAATAATTAAGACTATCAATTTCGATGAAAGTATGGCTGGTGTGCTATTGAGCGATTCTATTTCTGCAATTCAAATGAAATCCATTATTACAAATTTAGATAAATCCAGCATTGGAATTGATTCTGTAATTTCAAATATAAACGATTTGGTTTTGAATGTTAAAAATGGTGAAGGAACTTTAGATTATATGGTTAACGATACGGTATTAGTTAATAATATTGACGAAACCGTAAAAAATATAAAAGAGGGTAGTATTAGATTAAATGAAAATTTAGAAGCCTTAAAACATAACTTTCTTTTTAGAGGATATTTTAGAAAATTAGAACGACAAAAAGCAAAAGAAGCAAAAAAAAATAACTAATAAATCCGCCAATTATTAACCTCAATTGATATATATCATTTCATTCATTTTCTCATATTGCTAAATTGTATACTGTAAATTTTTAAATCATGAAAAAAGTTATTTTATTAATATTTGCATTAATTATTTCTTGTGTTTTTTCGCTAGAAAGTTGCGGTCCAGTTGTTTTTTCATCAAGATTAGGCACTCCTCCTCCACCTTGGTTTTATCCAAATAGAGTTGAAAATGTAAGATATATGTATTTTCCCGAACATAATTTCTATTATGATTTCACTTTAAGAAACTATATTTATTTTGATAATGGAGCTTGGCTATCAGTAGATATTTTACCTTCTCGTTATAAGGGTATTAATTTAAGAAGAAGCAGACAAGTACGAATAAAAGATTATCACGGGGATAATATTAAAAGATATCATAACGATAATATTATAAAAAGAAGAAGAAGTTCTTCAACTAAAAGATACCACTAGAACAACAATGTTACTTAGTTTCAAAAAATAATTTAAATCTCACAAAATGGAAATAGAACATTTGGAAGAACTCGTTATTGATTATAAAAACTCCATTAAAACTGTTGCAAAGAAGAAAATTCTTTGGAAAACTAAAACAAAAAAATTATTGGTTAAAACTTTAAATGCAGTTGTAAAAAAATATAATATTGGTTGGCGAGTACAAGAGCTAAGCTGGATGAATACAAATGAAGCCGTTAATATTACATTTGATTCATTTCCACCAGAGCTTTTAGAAACCACTAATAAAATACCAACATATCAGTTTATACAAGGTGGAGCATTAGTTTTTGCTGAATCATATAGTGGAGATATAAATGTATTTATACTATACCCATATATAGAAAATTTGGAAGACCGCTCAAATGAAAAAGAATTTAATACGTACACGCCAAATTCAATAACTGAGAAACTAATTCTTGAAAAAGTTGATGAGTTTTTAAAAGAAATGATTGAATGGGAAGTTCCTCCAATAAAAAATAAGGTTGGTTTTTAAAGTAAATAATCTGTAAATTATTTTTTTTAGACTTATAAATTTTAACTCTTAATCTTTTTCAATTTTCCTTTCTCAAAAGTTTTATAAAGCTAATTTCTGGTCGCATTCCTAACCTACCTGGAAATCCTAACCAACCTAAACCACGGTTTACATGTAAATATTGTTTTCCTTGTATATATAGACCTGCCCAATGCTTATATTTATATTTTATTGGGCTCCATTTTATATTTTTGGTTTGAAATCCAGCTTGCATACCGTGCGTATGACCAGAAAGCGTAAGTGCAATATTTGTTTGATTTACAACTTCTTCACTCCAATGCGTTGGGTCATGTGATAACAATATTTTAAATGAAATGCCTTTTGCTTTTACTAATGCTTTTTGCAAATCTCCATATTGTTTAAACGGCGGAATACCCCAATTTTCTACTCCAATAATGGCCAATTTATTTCCATTACTTTTTATAATTTCAGCATCATTTAACAATAATTTAAATCCTATTTTTTTATAAAAATATTTTATGGATTCGTGGTTTGCCTTTTTAGCTTCTGGAGATTTCCATTTACTATAATCACCATAATCGTGATTTCCCAAAACTGCATACTTTCCCTTTTTTGCAACTAACTTGTTTAAAACGGCAGTCCACCCCTTTAATTCCCAAGCGAAATTATTCACCAAATCACCCGTAAAAAATATAAAATCAGGCTCTAATTCATTTATTATTGCAATTGCTCTATCTAAAATGTGATATTTAAAACTGAAACTTCCCAAATGAAGATCGGATATTTGAACAATTTTTAATCCACTAAAATCCGCAGGTAATTCTTCTAATTTAACGGTAATATTACGAACCTCAAATTTATATTTTGTTCCAAAAATTCCAAACATAATTATAAAAAAAGGTAAAAAACCAGATAATAACCCTAATAATGGAACTATAATTATAGATTCTTCTTTAGAGAATACATGATTTGTTAAATACATTCCCGAAATAACTATTACAAAAATTAATTTTGGAATAAGAGAAGAAATTACAAGCCCATATAATGATGACACAAAAAGCTGTTTTCTATAAGCTTGCATTTTTTCCAGCCTACTTTTCAATATAATAATTGATAAAATAAGTCCTATAGTAAATATCCAAAAAGCAACATAAATTGTAATTTTAATATAAGAGATCGAAATAAGCTGTGTAACTGAAAACAACCAGTAGAAAGCAAAAATATCAACCACAAGAATTACCAAACACAACAATAGAATTTTATAAAATGGATAAGATCGCATTACTTTATTATTCTTATTTTCTACGTTTATCTTTAATAGCCCAGTATATACCTTTTACCCCAGCAACCCAATTATCATACATAAAAATAAGTGTTATTTCCTCAATTGTTTCAAGTATTCCCAAAATAATCATAACATAAAACAACCAATAAACAGGTTCAAAAAACAACAACCAAAGAATAAATATGCTCTGTACAATTGCAGATAGTTTAGCCAAATAGGTATGAAAAGCTGTTGCTTTACCATATTTTATAAATGCAATAAACATTTGTAAAATATACGGAGAAAAAGATACTATTATTAAAATGTAGTTTTCTTTTATAAAATCAAATTCAAATAGTAGAATTCCAGTTAAACCAAGTATAAATGTAATTTGGTCCCCAAAAGAATCTAATTGGGAGCCGCGAGCACTTGTTATCTGCAATTTACGAGCAATAAACCCATCAATTGCATCTGTACAATAACTAATCAATAAAAACCATGTAAAAACTTCTCTTTCGCCCAACCAAAGTAGAATAATTAAAAGTGGGGCCGCCATAATTCTATAAAACGAAAACCAATCTGCAATATTAAAATTTTTGAAAGTAAACACTTTTGAATCACTTTTTTAATTAAATAATATTATTTAATTAAAAATAACACCACTAATTTTAATATTTAATGATATTCCTCAATCCTCTTCCAAAATTTAACTATATAATATGAGGAATTTCAATTTTTTTTCACGAAATTTAACTACCTCATTTATTTTAACGTTACCACTATGTTTCATCAAAACAAAAATATTTTTGATATTCTTTTTGAAGCAATTCCTGAAGGTGCAATTATAATGGATGAAAATCAAATTATTGTAGCTGCAAATATCTCCGCTGAACATATGTTTTGCTATAAAAAAGGCCAATTAATTAATCAAGCCACGAACATCTTAATTCCATTAAGATATCAAGAAAAATATCAAAGGCATTTTAACTATTTCTTAGAAAATAATAGAATCAACAAGAAAACAACTGGGGTTAGTTTATATGGTATTACCAAGAACAAAAAAGAATTTCCCGCAGAAATTAGCTTAAACCCTTTTGAAGTTAATAAAAAAACTTACGCAATTGCCTTAATAATTGATGTTACAATTAGAAAAGATACCGAAAAGAAAATTGAAATGATAAATTCTTTATTAGAAAGAAAAATAAATGAGAGAACAGTAGAACTAAAAAATACGATTCATCAATTAAAACAAGTAAATTTAAATTATAAAGATGAAATAGTAAAAAGAGAAGAAGCTGAAAATAAAATAAAAGATGCCTTAAAAAAGGAAATAGAACTCAACGAACTTAAAACCAAATTTTTATCACTTGTATCTCATGAATTTAAAACACCACTAAGTGGTATTTTAACTTCAACAATGCTTTTAAACAAATACCATTTAACAAGTCAGCAAAATAAAAGAGATAAACACATTAAAACTATAGAAAGTAAAGTGCATTATCTTAATAAGATATTAAACGATTTTTTATCTATTGAACGATTAGATTCAAGCAAGGTAAACTATAAATTCACAACCTTTAATTTAAGTAAAATTATTAGTGAAGTGGTTTATAATGCCAATATGCTTTTAAAAAATGGACAAAAAATTAACATCCCACAAAATATAAGTGAATATACTATATACCAGGATGAGGTAATACTAGAACTTATTCTATCAAATTTAATTTATAATGCAATTAAATATTCACCTGAAAATACTCAAATTGAATTACAAGTAAAAAAACAAGGAGAATTTATCCTTTTTATAATTATTGACGAAGGTATTGGAATACCTGAAAACGATCAAAAATTTATTTTTAATCGATATTTTAGAGCAGAAAACATTTTAAACACTCAAGGAACAGGGATTGGATTAAACATTGTAAAAGCTCATCTGGAAAATTTAGGTGGATCCATTACTTTTACAAGTAAAGAACATATAGGCTCTGCATTTACAGTTAAACTACCATTAAATAAAGCGTTATGAAAAAAGTTTTGTTAATAGAAGATGATACAGTTGTGAGAGAAAATACCGCCGAACTCTTAGAACTGGCAAATTATACAGTAATTACCGCTGCCGATGGAAAAATTGGAGTGGCTCAAGCTAAAAAACATTTACCCGATATTATTATTTGTGATATCATGATGCCCGAATTAAATGGGTATGGAGTACTTCAAATATTATCAAAAGAAAAATCAACAAAACAAATCCCTTTCATATTTCTTTCTGCAAAAACTGAGCATAAAGATATTAGAAAAGGAATGGATTTAGGTGCTGATGATTATATTACAAAACCTTTTGATGAATCGGAAATATTTAGTGCAATTGAAAGCAGATTAGCAAAAGTTGCTATTTATAATGAAAATATAGCGCTTCAAAAGGATGTTGAAACAACTACTTTTCCTGACAACGAAATAAAAACATTAGATCAGTTAAAGAACTATTTTACAGATAATGTTGAAGAGTTTACATTTAACCCCGGTGAAATAATTTATTATGAAGGTGACAATTCTAATTACATTTATTTAATTTACAAAGGAGTAGTAAAAACGTATAAAATAGATGAGCAGGGCAAAGAATTAATAACATCATTAAATAAAGATGATGATTTTTTTGGATTCACATCCTTTACTCATAACATACCCTATCAAGAAGCCGCTGCTGCCATAGAAGAAACAATCGCTTATAGATTAACCAAAAGTGAGTTGCAAAATATTTTAGATAAAAACCATACGGTAACTTTAGAGTTAATTGATTATTTATCTGATAATGTAGCTGAAATAAAAGAGCACTTATTAGAAATGGCATACAGCTCGGTAAGAAAAAAAACTGCCAGTACCATACTACAGTTTTCACAAAAAATTAAAAAAAATCCAAAGGAAAATCCTAAAATTTCACGAAGTGATCTTGCGAGTATTGCAGGAATTGCTACTGAAACTTTCATTAGAACCCTATCTGACTTTAAAAAAGAAGGAATTATTGATGTTGAAGGTAGAAATATTAAAATTATTAATATTGAAAAATTAAAAAGAGTAAATTAAAAGACTTAAATATCTTCAATTGATATATATCATTTTACTATTTGATATTCCAAGTTAATTTAGAGTAATAATTTAATTTAACTTCTCAAATGAAAAATATTTTAGTACCCACAGACTTTTCCGAAAATTCTTGGAATGCAATAAAATACGCATTAGAATTTTTTAAAGACACCCCTTGTAATTTTTACCTTTTACATGTTACATTAATTTCAAATTATGCTGCCGGAGATTCTCCAATATTTCCAACAGATACATTAGTTGAGAAAACTATCCTAAAACAAGCTAAAAGCTCTCTTATTAAGCTACTCAAAAAAATTAAAAAATTAAAAGCTAACGAAAAACACAATTTCTATACCCTATCTAATTACAACTTTTTTATTGATGCTGTGAGAAATCAAATTCAGGAAAAAGATATAGACCTTATTGTTATGGGTACCAAAGGTGCCTCAGGATTAAGTGAAGTTATTGTAGGTAGCAACACTGGTGATTTAATTACCCAAGTTAAGTGTCCGGTTTTAATAATCCCTGAAGAAGCTGTTTTTACAATTCCAGAAGAAATTGCTTTTCCAACTGATTATAATATTTTTTATCAACCAAACATTTTAAAACGTATTTCAGAAATTACTAAAATGTATGATTCTGCAATTAGAATATTACATATCGCTAAAAAAGGTGAGAAATTAACAGAATTTCAGTTAGAAAATAAAGATTTTTTAAATGATTACTTCTTAGATGAAAAACATAGTTTTCACAGAATAACTTCAAAAAAAATTGAAACCGGTGTTCAATGCTTTGTTGAAAGTAGAAATATTAACTTAATAATTATGATAGCTAAAAATCTAAATCTTTTTCAACGCATTTTATTTAAACCAACAGTAGAAGAAATAAGCTATCATATTGAAATACCATTTTTAGTTTTACACGAATAAAAATTTTAAATTATGGAAAATATATCAATTTTTTTAGCCAAATTTTGGGGTTGGTATTTAATTATTTTTTTCTTTGTATTAAGTTTTAATCCTAAAAGAATTTTACAAATTGTTAAAGATTTAGAAGATCAAAAATTTGTTATTCTCACTTCTTTTTTAGCTATAATTATTGGTCTACTAAATATTTTACTACATAATTTATGGGAAAGTGATTGGAGATTAATTATTACACTTATTGGATGGATCTCTTTAATAATTGGGTTAGCTCTATTTATTTTACCAAAACAAACAGTAATCTGGATAGACTTTATTAATGTGAAATTTGTTCAAGTAATATATATGATGTTGTTTTTAATAGGATTGTATTTATTAAATATGGCATACGGAATATTATATTATTAATGAAAGAAATAAACATGATTACAATCATAAATAGAATTGAGGCAAATCATTTCAATTTTGAAAAGCCCATATTATATTTGTTCCATAAATTAAACGTTCATTGATATTTTAAAATTAAAAAACTTCAAAAAACTAAGTCTGCTTTGGTAAAACAAAGTAGATATATTGAAAAATTTAAGAATGTGTATACTTGATAATAGTTTTAGTGTTGTTTTATTTTAGTAATAATCTAATATATAAAATTGTTTGATAGGTTTATACAAACTTAAATTTTCAATAAGGAAACAGGAAGTTTCGACTTCCTGTTTCTAAATAATTTAAGTGAAGAGTTTAAGAGTAGAATGAAACAGTTATAAAAATGGTTTGATATTAGCAATAATACTTCCAATATATTTATCATAAGGTTCATTAAACATTTAAACTTTTTATAAAGAAACAGGAAGATTAATCTTCCTGTTTCTAAAAAATAATGAAGAATTTCAGTGTTTTTTAATGAGTAGGTATTTACTTTTACTTTTGAAAAAAGTACTATAAAAACTGATTGAAAATTAAATATATCTAAAATTCTTTATTAAGAAACAGGAGGTTAATACCTCCTGTTTTAACAAGGTAACTATGACAACAATCATATATGGAATTGATACAGATCATTTCAAATTTGAAAAATGCATACTACATTTGTACTAATAAATTAAACGTTCATTGATATTTTAAAATTAAAAATACCTTCAAAAAACTACATCTGCTTTAAGATAATTGAAGTAGATATATTGAAACGTTAAGAGCGTATATGCTTGATTATAATTTTAGTATTGTTTTGTTTTAGTGATAAAAAAATATTAAAAATTGTTTGATGGGTTTTATACAAACTTAAATTTTCAATAAGGAAACAGGAAGTTTCGACTTCCTGTTTCTAAATAATTTAAGTGAAGAATTTGAGGTAGTACTTAATTGATTATAGTTTTTAATATTGTGTAAAAATGATATTAAAAATGTTT
>NZ_FZNX01000001.1:147670-403539 GCF_900188355.1 Lutibacter flavus | reverse complement strand
TTGAAAGTTAAATGCAAACTTAAAAACTTTACTAAGGAAACAGGAAGTTTCGGCTTCCTGTTTCTAAAAAGATAATGAAGAGTTTCAATTTTTTTAATGAGTAGATTTTGACTATTATTTTAGAAATGAAATAATATAAAAATTGTTTGAAAATTAAAAAATTCAATCTCTTTATGACAGGAGGTTAACGCCTCCTGTTCTTTTTAATTAAACTGTTGACATGAAATAGAAAAAGGTTTACAATATTGGGTAATGTAAACTAATTGAAGAATTTAAAAATATGGTTTTAAGATGTGATTTTGGGTTAATTTTGAGAATAGAATATATTCAAAATCAATTGAATTAAATGGTAAAATTAAATTCTTCGAAAGGAAACAGGGAAGTATTGCTTCCCTGTTTCTATTTAATATAATATCTAAAACAATTAAACTTATGAAAATTAATGTTCAATTTGAAAAAATGGATACCAGTGAGTTTATGGAGGCATTTGTAACAAAAAAATTAAACAAACTTGGTAAAAAATATGACTGGATTATAAATGCAGATGTGTTTTTTAAACTTGAAAAAGATCCAAAAGGGAAAGGTAAAATTTGTAAAATTGAATTGAGCCATATTGGTTCTAAAATTTTTGCATTTTCAAATGAAGAAAGTTTTCAAGAAGCTGCAGATGAAACTATTCGTGATTTAGAAAAACAATTGGAAAAACGAAAAAAAGAAATGAAACCTTACTCTTAAATATTCGTTTATTTAAGAATTAAATTATTGTTCGTTTCTTTCAACAGTTTTATTACTTCTTGATCATTTACTTGATTAAAATCTTCATAAAATTGACCAACTGCTTGAAAATTTAGTGGTGTAGATAAACATATTGTTATTGATACAGCATCTAATTTTTTGATTTTTTTCAGTGCATTTGGTGGAGCAACAGGTAAAGCTACTATAATAGATGAAGGCTGTTGTAATTCAATTAATTGCACACTTGAAATTAATGTATTACCGGTTGCAACTCCATCATCTATAATAATAACATCTTTATTTTTTAAATTTAAAGGTGTTTGCTTGCCATAATAAGTTTGATAACGTTGTTCTAAAATTTTTCTAATTTTAGCGGTTTCCTCCTCGATATAACGTTTTGAAATACCAGGAACAGAATCGCTCAAAATCCTACTTTTTAGAGTAACTGCCCCAATAGCATATTCTCTATTAAATGGGTGGCCTATTTTTTTAGAAAGTACAATTTCTAACGGGAGATTTAATTTTTTAGCAATAACAGCTCCAACCGGAACTCCACCTCTTGGAATAGCAACAATTACAGCATCTTTATTATTACTGTAATTTATTAATTTGTCCGCAAGTAAATTACCTGCTTCTTCCCTATTTAAAAACATCATTAATTTTTTTTAATTCAAATATTTTGCAAACCATTCACCCGAAAGTTTTGCAACCGCTTCTAATTTTCCTTGCTCTTGAAATAAATGTGAAGCTCCGGGAACTATTTTTAACTCACAAATACCTGGCATAAGAGATTGAACTTTCTTATTTAATTCTATTACCGCTTTATCATAACCTCCAACAATTAATAATGTAGGAGACTTTATTTCATTAAGTACATCCATTGCTAAATCTGGCCTTCCTCCTCTTGAAACTACAGCTTTCACCTTTTTACCTAACTTGGCAGCTGCAGTTAATGCAGATGCCGCACCTGTACTTGCTCCAAAAAATCCAATATTTAAATCCTTTGTTTCTTTATTATTACTTACCCATTTTGTGACTTCTAACAACCTTTTGGAAAGCAATGGAATATCAAACCTGTTTTCATAAACAACATCTTCAGAGGTTGTTAGTAAATCAAAAAGCAAACTGGAAAACCCCATGTCTAAAAGCAAACCTGCAACATAGTTATTTCTAATACTCAATCTACTACTTCCGCTTCCATGAGAAAAAATAATAATTCCTTTACTATTTTCAAGGAATCTTAAATTTCCTTTTAAATTCACTGAATCCAAATTAATTTCAATTTCCTTAAATTTTTCTTCTATGGCATTCATGTCAAAGGCTTTAAAACATCATATTTTGATATATCATTGATTTTAAATCTTTAGGTAATTCTGTTCTAATATCTTCCAATTCTCCCAAAGAAATATATTTTCGTAATACAATAAATGTGGTATTTACATAATTTTCCGCTACATCATCATTATCTAAATCGTTTATTGAAGTAACCCCATTAAAATCTCTTACCAAGTCTAAAAATTCTTCCATATTTTTAACTCGTACTTTTTTGCGTCCCGTCCATCCATTAACATAAACAGCCTTTAAAAACATTGGAAACTGCGCAATTAATTGCAAGGATTCTTCCGTTGAAATTATTTCACGTAAACCGTGTAAAATTGAAGATAAAATTCGACCTGCTTTGTCTTTATCGTCTTTAAGATTTAATTCTTTTGCGTATAATTTCATAAAAGAATTAGCTTCAGATGCAAATTGATTAAAATTTAGTGACATAGTTTAAGTTTTTAAAATTCATAAATATCCCATTTCATATCATTTTTTTGAACAGCAACTAAATTTGCCCCAATAAATTTAGAATGAAAAACGGGAGGTGTTTTTGATTTTCTTTTTGATGAATGATAATTAATTGGATTTTCTAAATAACGAACCTTCTCTCCAGATGTATTAATTACAAATTCTTCTATATTTGAAGAGATAATATCTTTTTTTAAAATTTCATTAAAACCTATTACTTCCTTTGATGGAGCAATAATTATGGCAAATCCATTTTCAAAATTTGTGGCATTTAAATATTGAGGATGAATAATTATTTTTCCACTTGTATCTATATAACCATAATAAGGTATCTCATTTATTATTTTTCTAACTAAACATCTACCATTTTTAAAAACTGGATACCAATTAGAACTGGTTTTACCTTTTTTATTACCCTTTTCAGTTAAAGCTAAATCGCTTCTAAAATCAATTACCAGCTCCCCTTTTTTATTAATAAATCCCCAATCATCGCCTTTTTTAACCGCTGCTAAATCTTCACTAAACATATGAACTTCATCAATATCACTAATTATTTGGGCAAAACAAAATGAATTCATTAGCACTAAAAATAATAAAACAATCAAATTTTTCATGACAACATAGATTTAATTTACATAAAGCTATAACTAGTAATAATTTTACAAAATGATATTCCTCAATTTTTCTTATTATTTTATTGATTGCTATTTTTTAAAAAGAAATGACAATTACATTTTTTTAATTGCAAATAAAACCTTCATAATTGAGCTTAAAAACAAAGCACAAAAAAAAATATTTTTTACTTACTTGATAATAATCATTTTACAACTATAAAATTATGCAGAACTTAGATAGACATTAAAATATAAACCAATGGAATCTCAATTAAAATATAAAGTTTTTACAAGAGAAAAGAGTGTGGATGAATTAGTGTACAATTGCAATCTATGGACCTCTGATTTTGAATTTATTAAAATTGAAATATCCTTCTTAAAAAGACTTTTAATAACATTTCCATTTAAATCTTCAATACCAAATTTATTTGAAAAACTTCAGTTATTTGTTCGTGATTTAGAACAATCAGATACTATTAGAACAACAATTCATGAAACAATAAATACTCACAATCAGCAACTTAGAAATAAAATTAAATTAAAAAAAATTAGTTATGATAATGAATATTTAAATTCTTTTGATGATATGGCTGAAGAAGTTTTAGCGTATTTAGAAGACTACAAAAAATTAAAAAAGAAAATATATGAATATGTAATTGGAATGATAAATACTTAATAATATAAATAATTGTGGTAATATGATTATCATCATTTTATTACATTCTACAAAAATCTAATTTTATTATATAATTAAACGCAATTAAAATTTTATAAGCTCTTAAATTTCTTTAAAATGAAAACAAAATTAAAAAAAGATTGGCGTGGTAGAACTAAAAGTATAGAAGAACTCCATAATGATTCAAAAATATGGCTTTCTGAAATTGAATTTATTAATTATGAAATTAAATTTTTAGAACATTTACTCAGCACAAATTATATTGATTATTTAGATTCTGGTCTTCATGATAGAATTGAAGAATTCTCTAAAGAAATATTTAATGATAAAAATATTGGAACTACACTTAAAGATTTAATTTTTGAACATGAAAATGTTCTTTCAGATTTAATTGAAAGTGACTGTGTTATTAGCAATAAAAATTATGCCGCAACTCATGATAATTTAGCATTGGAGATTAATAAATTTATAAGTAAATATAAGTATCTAAAAATGCAAATTTTTGAAATAGTTGAAAATGTAATGCAGAAAAAACAGCAAAAAAAATTAAAATAAGAAGGTATTATATGCTTTTTATTTTGAAATTGGAATGGTAAATTTAAATTCACTTCCTTCATCTATAATACTTTCAACCCATATTTTACCTCCATGCTTTTCAACAAAATCTTTACATAAAATTAAGCCTAAACCAGAACCTTGCTCATTTGCTGTTCCTGTTTGAGAACTTTTGAATTCAACATTAAACAAATTATCAACTACCTCTTTTAACATCCCAATTCCATTATCCTTAATTGTAATTTCCACAAATTCTTCATCAAATGTTGAAATAATGTGAATACTCCCTTTTGGATTAGAAAATTTAATTGCGTTCGAAATCAAATTTCTAAGAATCGTATTTAGCATATTTTCATCGGCAATTACACTTAAATTATGGTTTACATTATTATAAATTGAAATTTCCTTGTTAATTGCTTGAATTTCCAACAACGAAACAACGTCTGAAACTAACTTTACCAATTCAATCTTTTTTGGATCGTATTTTAAATTGCCAGATTGAGAATTGGCCCAAATCAAAAGATTATTCAATAAATTGGAAGCATTTGCAGTTGAACCTTTAATAATTTTTAAAAATTTCAATCTCTTTTGGTCATCATAACTATTAATGTTCTCAATTAACAGTTCTGTAAATCCTCGTATTGAGTTAAAAGGATTTTTTAAATCATGTGCAATTATTGAAAAAAACTTGTCTTTGGTATTATTTAGCTGTTTTAAATTATCTCTTTGAGCTTGTATTTCATAATTCATTCTATTAATCTGATGATTTTTAAACGCTAATAAATTGTATGCCTTTTTTTTGGAAGCTTGTTGAAGAATTAATATAATTATTAAAAATCCAAATATTGCCATTGCAATAATTAACCCATAAATAATCTTCTTTTCATTCTCGTGCTTTACTTGAGATAATTCATTTTTAATTGATAATTCCTTAATAGTAAAATTGGATTTTTCCAATTCGTTAAGTGCATTAAACAATTGAATTTTCTTGCTTTTATCTGACTTTATTACACTGTCATTAATTAATTTATGCTGTTTTAAGATTTCAAATGCTTTTGATTTATTACCTAAATTTTCATAAGCAAAAGATATATTCTTCAAATTGTCCAGTTCAAAATCAATAATTCCAATCCTTTTTGAAATTTCAAGACTTTTTTCACCGTAATTTATTGCTTCCCGGTAATTATGAACTTTATTATTTAAATCAGAAAGGTTGAGATAAACAATGGCCCTTAATTCTTCATCATCTATTTCATCCGCTATTTTTAATGCTTTCTTAAAATATAATTCTGCATTATCAAATTGTTCAACGTTTAAATAACAATCTCCAATATTATTAAAATTAACACCTATGCCTTCAAAATCTTCTATTTCCTCTTCAATTTCAATAGATCTAAAAAAATATTCAATTCCGTCAAAACTATTTCCTGCATCTGATGTTACATTTCCAATATTCGTATAACAAACTGCAATACCAGATTTATCCTCTAATTCCAAATAAATATTTAGGGCTTCTTCAAAATATCTTTTTGCAAACTCATAATTTTCATGTTCATAATATAAATTTCCTATATCTATAAGATTAAAAGCAACACCATCTTTGTTATTAATACTCTTATAAAGTGTCAAAGATTTAAAATAAAACTCAATAGATTTTTCCTCTTTATTTAAAAAAAAATAATTATAGCCAATTAAATTTTGAATATAGGCTACACTTTCATAATCCTTTAAATTTTCATATAAAACTAGCGCCTTCTCAAAAGAATTAATAGATTCTGAATAATTATTTTTTAATTCAAAATATATTCCAATTCTATAAAGGCATTCCGCAATATGGTGTTTAGATTTTATATTTTCCGAAATTTGAAGCGCCATTTTAAATATAGAATATGACGAATCTATTTTTTTTAATGAATCATATTCAATTCCCTTTTTAATTAATTTTGAAACTTGCGCAGAGTCTAGTTGCGTGCTTGGATATAATTCATCTAAATAATTAATTGTATTATCTTGGTTTTGAGCGCTACCTAAAAAAGTAATAAAAACAATTACAATAAAAATAATATTTTGTCTCATTAATTAAAATTGGGGCAACTAAATAAAACTTAATTTAGTTTTTATTGTTGATAGTTAATTGTTTAAAAATCAAATTTACTATTATTTTTAGAATAATTATAAATAGAAGTTAATTATCTAAATTAGGATTTATATCAAAAATATTTTCCTTATTATATTTCTCTAGAAATTCTTGAGTTAAAAATTTATAGCCCTTTAATTCAATTTTAGTATATAAATTACCCAAATCAATTTTTTTAAATTCTACTAACATTGGTTTTGATAACAATTTAAAACTGTAATGCCAAGGTTCAAACTTAAAGCCTTTTCTACTGCTATTATTTGTATAAACAAGATAAAACCCAAATTTCTCAGAGTTCTCATCCATCCATTTTTTCAGATTTGAATACACACCCTTATCGAAATAGTTTTCTTCAATTAAAATATTTTTTGGTTTGGATACAGATCCATCTATAATGTCTATATCAGTTCCCCAATGATGTCGAGAGGTTCCTGGAATTGTAGAGTATTCAATAATTTTAGCAATTGCTAATCTAGGGGATAAACCTTTAGAAATAAACATTTTATACTTCCTTTTCCATATCCTTTTTTGATGTTCAAAACTTCGATAAGAAGACACTATTTCAATAGTTACTCCTTCAACTGCAGCTGCATCTTTCATAGCATTAAAAGCTTCAAACGCCTCTTTTTGTAACTTATAAGAATCTCCTATTAATTCTAAATCGCCTCTACCTGTTAAAGCATTTAAATTATAAACAGTTTGAGAAAACAGATTGATTTGAAACATTAATAAAAAACTTATAACTGTTATTTTTTTCATATTAGTTAAGATATTTAAACATCACATAATGTTCACCAATAAAAGCTATATCAAATTTCTCACCAATTGTTTCCAAACCTTGTTTTTCATAAAAATTAACAGCAATTATACGAGCGTTACACCATAAACAATCTATGTTTAATTCTTTTAAAATTGAAAATGCTTTTTCCATCATTAATTTCCCCGCACCAATACCTTGAAATTTATCTAAAGTAGCCATACCCCTTAATTGGAACTGTTCACCTTTAAAATTTTCTTTTTTAACTTTCATAAAGCTAGAAACAGCTATTAGCTTATTATTTTTAAAAGCACCTAAATGAAAAGTATCTTCATCCAAATCACCGTTAAATTCAAAAGGCAAAGGAATATTTTTTCTTAAGACCTCTTTTCTAATATCATATGTTTCCTCAGTTGTTATTGTTTTAATATTTATCATTCTTAATAGTATATAAAACTGATGGTTGATTATTATAAATAAATTGTTCTTTAAATTTAAAACTACATTTTTTTAATACTTTTAAAGATGCTTTATTTTCAATTGATGCTCTTCCAATTATTTCAGATATTTTTAATTTAGAAAATCCATAATTAACGCTTGCTATAGCAGCCTCTGTAGCAAACCCGTTACCCCAATGAGTTTTATAAAATCTAAAACCCAAATCCGTTTCATTTTTATCCTTTACAAATTTTAATCCACACCAACCTAAAAACTCTTTAGTTTCTTTTAAACAAACAGCCCAACGACCAAAGCCATTGTTTTTATATTCTGAATAATTTTTAATGAAATCATATGCTTCGTCTAAAGATTCAAATGCTTCGTCTCCTGTAAATTTAATAACTTCAGGATCATTATTTAAATGAAAAAAATGATAACCATCTAAAGGAATAAATTCTCTTAAATACAATCGCTTGGTTTCTAAAATAATTTTCATAATATTGAACTAACCTTTGCTAATTTACTATTTAAATGGAAAACTTTGAAATTAAATTAATTCCTAATGAAAACATTGAAATAATTCTTCCACTTTTAAAAGAATTAAACAGTTCTATCGATGAAGAAATTTTAAAAAAAAGGATTTTAGAAATGGCTACTCAACATTATAAATGCGTTGGAATATATAATAATAACAATTTAATTGGAATTTCCGGACTATGGTTTTTAACAAGACATTATTGTGGTAAAGTTATAGAACCTGATCATGTAATTATAAATCATCAATTTAGGAACAAAGGATTGGGTAAAAAATTGTTCAAATGGATCTATAATTACGCACAAAGTATTGGTTATGAAGCAAGTGAATTAAACACTTATGTAGACAATATAAAGTCTCATAAATTCTATGAAAATGAAGGCTATAAAAAGTTAGGCTTTCACTACTTAAAAATATTATAAAAATATTTAAAAAACGTTTGTAGAAGTAAAAAAGGATTGTATATTTGCCCCACCAAATTGCGAGAGTAGCTCAGTTGGTAGAGCTTCAGCCTTCCAAGCTGACTGTCGCCGGTTCGAGCCCGGTCTCTCGCTCAAGAAAAAGGCCAAACGTAAGTTTGGCCTTTTTTTATATAAAACGCTTTCCAAATAACAACAATAAAACTATTGGAACTCCTAATATTATAATTGTTGACAGGCTTTGTGAAAACACATCAGGATACAGTAATAACATTAATCCATATCCTCCAATTGCACCACCTAAATGCGCAGAGTGACCAACATTACCCAATTGTTTTTTCATACCATACATTGAATACAATAAATAACCAATACCAAATATATACCCAGGAATAGGAATTGGTAATGGGAACATCATTAAACTCATGTTTGGATTTAATAATATAGAACCATAAATAATTCCTGCAACTGCTCCAGAAGCCCCAACAGCACTGTAATATAATTCCTTATTATGGTAACTTTGGGTTAAAAAACTACCCGCAAGTAAACTTCCAAAATATAAAACCAGAAATTTAATTATACCAAGCTTTACAATAATTATTGGAGCAAATATGTACAATACATACATATTTAAAATTAAATGCAAATAATCTACATGTAAAAATGCAGATGTTAACATTCTTATTTTTTCTCCTCTATTTATTGCTCCTATTTGAAACTTATATTTATCAAAAAATAGTCGATCATTAAATCCCTTTAATGAAAACCCTACATTGGCAATAATTAAGATTAAGAGTATTTTATCTATGTTCATTTTAAATTGATTTTTTACTAATTCACGAATGTATAAAAAAATGATGATATTAAAATCAAACTTTATAAACTAATAAAAAGATTCTAAAAATTAAATACGATATTTGCACTCATTATTATGAATCTATTAGTCTATATTCTTGTTTACCCATTAATTTGGTTATTATCAATACTGCCATTTCGTATCTTATATTTTATATCTGATTGCGTTTATTTATTGATTTATTATGTAATTGGATACAGAAAAAAAGTAGTTTTAAATAATTTGAAATTATCTTTTCCTGAAAAATCAAATGAAGAAATTGTCCAAATCAGTAAAAAATTTTATAGCCATTTTGTCGATGTTTTTATTGAAATGGTAAAATCATTTACAGTTTCAAAAGAGGAAGTTTATAAGCGTTACAAATTTACAAATATTGACTTTTTTACCGAACTTTTTAAAGATGGGAAAAGTATTATTTTAACAGGACCACATTATGCAAACTGGGAATGGATCATGAGTTTAGATTCTTTTGTAGATTATAAAGGTTATGCTGCTTATACAAAAATAAACAATCCTTATTTTAACAATAAAGTATTACAATCAAGAGCTAAATTTGGAACGCATTTAGTAGAAACTTCTAAAGTAATCTCTGAAATTCTAAAAAATAAGAAAAATAATATTCAAGCAATGTATGGTTTGTTAAGTGATCAATCACCACAATTAAAAAAGACTTATTATTGGAGCGAATTTTTGGGTGTAAAAGTTCCTATTCATACGGGTGCAGAAATGTTGGCTAAAAAATATGATATGAATATGGTTTATATTGAAACTAAAAAAGTAAAGCGAGGTTATTATGAAACTACTTTTAGTTTAATTACAAATGATGCAACTAAATATCCAGACTATAAACTAACCGATATCTTTTTAGAAAAAGTTCAAAAACAAATTAAAGCACAACCTGAGTTCTATTTTTGGACCCATAAACGCTTTAAACATAAAGATAAAGCTCAATAAGGTTAAATTATTTCTTTAATCTCATTTATAAATCGCACAGCCAAATCATCAGCTTTTTTTTGTGAAGTACTTTCTGTATATATTCTAATTATTGGTTCTGTATTGGATTTTCTCAAATGAATCCATTCTGTTTCAAAATTGATTTTAACACCATCTATAGTAATAACATCTTCATTTTTATATGTTGAAGCCATAGAAACTAAGATAGCATCAACATCTATTTCTTGAGTTAATTCAATTTTATTTTTACTCATAAAATAACTTGGATAGCTATCTCTTAACTCTTTACAAGATATTTTCAATTTTGCCAAATGCGATAAAAATAGCGCAACACCAACCAAAGAATCTCTACCATAATGAGATTCTGGATAGATAATACCACCATTTCCTTCTCCCCCAATTATTGCATTGGTCGCTTTCATTAATTCAACAACATTTACCTCACCTACTGCACTTGCTTGGTATTCTACCCCATGTTTTTCAGTTATATCTCTTAAAGCTCTTGATGATGATAAATTAGAAACTGTATTTCCTTTGGTTTTTCCTAATACATAATCAGCACAAGCAACTAAAGTATATTCTTCTCCAAACATAGAACCATCTTCATTAACAATTGCCAAACGATCAACATCTGGATCCACTACAATTCCAAAATCGGCTTTTTCTTTCACAACCAATTCAGAAATATCAGTTAAATGTTCTTTTAAGGGTTCTGGATTGTGTGGGAATTCACCATTTGGTTCACAATAAAGCTGAACACATTCCACTCCTAACTTTTCAAGTAACTCTGGTATCGCAATTCCTCCTGTTGAGTTTACAGCATCAACAACTACTTTAAATTTTGCCTTTTTAATAGCATCAATATCAACCAAGTTTAATTTTAAAACTTCTTTAATATGTTTACTTATATAACCTTGTTTCTTTCTATATCTACCTAAATCATCAACTTCCGCAAAAATATAGGCGTCATTTTCGGCAATTTTCAACACTTTTTCACCTTCAACAGCATTTAAAAATTCACCTTTATTATTTAGTAATTTTAAGGCATTCCATTGTTTAGGATTATGACTTGCTGTTATAATTATTCCACCATCAGCTTTATCTAAAGCAACCGCAACTTCAACTGTTGGTGTAGTAGACAAACCAATGTCATTTACGTTTATTCCTAACCCAACTAGTGTATTACAAACCAAACTACTTACCATTTTACCAGAAATGCGAGCATCTCTTCCAACAATAACAGTTAATTGCTCGTTTTTTGATTGTTCTTTTAGCCACATTCCATAGGCTGCGGCAAATTTTACGGTATCAATTGGTGTTAAATTGACTGCTACTTTACCTCCTATTGTTCCTCGTATTCCTGAAATTGATTTTATTAAAGACATATCTAAAATTAAGTGTTGCAAAGATAATTTATATTGATGTAAAAACGAAAAAAAAAGCTGTATCATATGATACAGCTTTTTATATTATAAAATATTAGAGAATCTTATTTCCCTTCCATTTTTTTCTTTAATGCAGCTAAATCGCCACCTAAATCTCCAAGAGTTGTTTTATCAGCAGATTCAGCTTTTTTCTGAGCTACTTTGATATTTTTCTCTTCTTGTGCTTTAAATATTGATGTGTGAGAAGCTACAACACGTCTAAATTCTTTGTTAAATTCAATAACTTTAAATTTATCTATCTCCTTTAGCTAATTTAGTTCCATCTTCCTTAGTTGTAAAACGACTTGGTACAAACGCCTCAACTCCATCTTGTAAAGATACAATAAGACCTTTATCACTTTTCTCTTTTACAGTTCCTTCGTGAATAGAATCAATAGCAAAAGTAGCTTCGTGAGCATCCCAAGGATTTTCAGTAGTTTGTTTGTGACCTAAGTTTAATTTACGTCCTTCAACATCTAATTCAATAACTTGAACTTCTAATTTATCTCCTACAGATACAAAATCTGATGGATGCTTAATTTTCTTAGTCCAAGAAAGATCAGAAATGTAAACCAATCCGTCAATTCCTTCTTCTAACTCAACAAAAACACCAAAGTTAGTGTAGTTACGTACAGTACCTGTATGTGTTGAACCAACTGGGTATTTTTCTGCAATGTTATTCCAAGGATCTGGATGTAATTGCTTAATACCTAATGACATTTTTCTTTCTTCTCTATCTAAAGTTAACACCTGAGCTTCAACCTCATCACCAACAGATACGAAATCTTGTGCAGAACGTAAATGTGTAGACCATGACATTTCAGAAACGTGAATTAATCCTTCAACTCCTTGTGCTACTTCAATAAATGCACCGTAATCAGCAAGTACAACTACTTTACCTTTTACTGTATCACCTACCTTAATAGTATCATCTAATGCTTCCCAAGGGTGCGCATTTAATTGTTTTAAACCTAATTGAATTCTTGTTTTCTCATCATCAAAATCAAGAATTACAACGTTTAATGTTTGATCTAATTCAACAACCTCACTTGGGTGATTGATTCTAGACCAAGATAAATCTGTAATGTGAACTAAACCGTCAACACCACCTAAATCAACAAATACACCGTAAGAAGTAATGTTTTTAACAACACCTTCTAATACTTGTCCTTTTTCTAATTTACCAATAATTTCTTTTTTCTGAATTTCAATATCAGCTTCAATAAGAGCTTTATGAGATACAACAACATTTTTAAATTCTTGGTTGATTTTCACAACTTTGAATTCCATTGTTTTCTCAACGTATTGATCGTAATCTCTAATTGGTTTCACATCAATTTGAGAACCTGGTAAGAATGCTTCAATTCCAAAAACATCTACAATCATACCTCCACGAGTTCTGCATTTAACGAAACCGTTAACTACTTCACCTGTTTCATGTGCATTATTTACACGATCCCAAGCTTTAATAACTCTTGCTTTTTTGTGTGATAATACTAATTGACCAGTGCTATCTTCTCTTTTGTCAACTAAAACTTCAACTACATCTCCAACTTTTAAACCTGGATTGTAACGAAATTCGTTTAATGAAATAACTCCTTCAGATTTAGAGTTAATATCAATAATTGCTTCACGGTCAGTTTTTCTTACAACTGTTCCATCAATTACTTCTCTTTCATTTACTAAACCTAAAGTACCCTCTAAAGCTGCTTCAAAAGCTTTAATGTTATCTTCATCAACTTCATCAATACCTTCTTCGTATTTATGCCAGTTAAAATTTTCTAAAAATTCTTCAGGACTAACTTTTACTTCTTCAACTTTAGTTTCTTCAACTGCTGCAGGAGCTTCCACTTCTTTTACAGTTTCTTCAACTTTAGCTTCTTTAACCGCAACTGGAGCTTCCACTTCTTTTACAGTTTCTTCAACTTTATCAGTTGCTTTTTCAGCGTCAGCTTTTGTAGTTTTTGCTTTTGCTGTTGTTTTTTTTACTTCAGTAGCATCTACTTGCTCTTCAGTTTTTTTTGATTCTTCAGACATATTTGCTGATGATTATTATTTGTATCTTATTGTTATTCAGATTTTTAAACGATAATAACGTTAAGAGATTATTTATATAAATTTTAAATCTATTCCTTTTTAAATCTGTTCTCGTAAAAAGGAGTGCAAATTTACTGAATTTATTTTATTATAACAAAAAGAAAATGAAGCTTTTATGAGTAAAATTTAATCTATCCAATTTTTAAAATCTTTTACCCGCTCTCTACTCACAATAATCTCTGATTCATTAAAAGAATGAAGTATTAATTTTAATCGGCTATTTGTATAAGAAATAATGTCTTTTATCGAATTTATATTTACAAAATATTTTCTACTAACTCTAAAGAAAATTTCGGGTGCTAACTTATCTTCTAATTGCTCTAAAGTTTCTTCTAATAAATAACTTCTATTATTTGTAGTATGAATATGAGTTCCTTTATTTTCACTATAAAAACACTCAATAGACTCTATTGAAATCATTTTTAAATGCTGACCAATTTTAACCGTAAACCGTTTTTTGTACTCTTTTTGAGTTGGAGTAATTAAGTTTTTAATTTGTTCAAAATTTAAACCAACATTTGAATTTGCAAGATGTAAAGTTTTAAATTGATTAATTGCATTTTCTAATTCATCTGAATCTATTGGTTTTAATAAATAATCAACACTGTTTAACTTAAAAGCTTTTAACGCATATTCATCATATGCTGTTGTAAAAATAATTGAACTTTCCACCTCTATCTCTTCAAAAATTTCAAAAGACAAACCATCAGATAGCTGAATATCTAAAAAAAGCAGATCTGGATGTTCATTATTATGAAACCAATTTATTGATTCTTCAACAGAGTGCAACATAGCTATAGGCTCAATATCAAATTCATTGAGCATTCTGCTTAATCTACGTGCAGCTGGTTTTTCATCTTCAATTATTACTACTTTCATACTTTGTTGTTAGTTGTTGGGTTTAGTCTTAGTTTTTTGTCTTAGTCTTTGCCTTAGTCTCAGTCTCAGTCTCAGTCTCAGTCTCAGTCTCAGTCTTAGTTTTTTATCTTAGTTTTAGCTTGTTGGTAATATCCACTCTTCACATTTAAACTCAAGGCCTACTCCCACAAATCCTTCTTTTTATCTTTATCCATCATTTCTTTTATTTTTCGCTCTTCCCAATTAGACCCTAATAAAAAGTTCATTCCAAAAACATTAAAAGCGTGAAAAACAATTCCTATTCCCCAAAATATAGCTGTATTATAGGTTTGCCATTGCCATAAATCTTCAAATCCGTCATTTGAAAATGCTCTTGTAATTATTAAAAATAAATTTACTAAAATATAAACCGTAAGGTGTACATAAAATCCTTTTATTGCTTTAACTTTCTTTTTTGCTCTAATATATTTTTGTTCTTCTAAATTTGAATTTTCCATGATATTAATATTTTTGATCATTATCTTTATCCATAATCTCCTTAATCTTTCTTTCCTCCCAGTCTTTTCCTAAAATAATGTTATGTCCAAAAACCCCAAAGGCGTGAAAAGCAATTCCTATTCCCCAACCAAACATTGGCCACCAAAACCAATAATATCCTGGAGACGTCATATAGTTAATGAAAAACAGGAAAGGAATTACCAAACAATACGCTAATAAGTTCGCATAAAAACCTTTTATTGCTTCCACTTTTTTCTTAGCTCTAATATATTTATCTTCTTCTGTATAATATTTTTTCATTTTGTGAATTTTTATAAATTAATTTTTCTCTTTTCTGCAAATCAATTATTCCCAATATTGTTTATTATCCTCATTCATATATTCTTTAATTTTTCGTTCCTCCCAATCTCTTCCTAAAAATGGATTGTAGGCAAAGGCTTTAAATGCCTGAAATATTAAACCAATTCCCCAGCCCATTATTGGAAACCAAAACCAATGGAATTGTGGCACGTATTTTAAATTAATATAAATTAAAAATGGAATTACAATACAATATGCAATTAGACTTGAATAAAATCCTTTTATTTCTTCAACGCGTTCAACTGCACGTATATACTTACTATTTTCTATATTTTCTGACGATTTCATAATTGTAGTTTTTTGTGTTAATAACGGTAATTTTACCGTGAATTTTTCTGCTTGTTTTTCAACAGATACTTTTTTTAAGGTAATTAAGTTATATCGGTCAATTATATTTTTCAATCCAACTCTTGTACCTTGTTCTATAGTTGTTTTTGGATTGTAATTATTTGTTATCACCAAATACCCATTTTCTTCTTTAATTGTAACTTTTAAAGGATTGCCTTCCGAAACCACATTGTGTTTAATTGTATTTTCCAACAATAATTGTAAAGACAATGGGATAATTTTAAGTTCTGGATTACTTGATTTCTCTGGAATTTCAAAAATAACAGCATTTTCAAAACGCATTTTTAATAATTCCATATACGCTTTTGCAAATTGCAATTCTTCATCTAAATCAATTAAATCCTTACTTTTTTGTTCTAAAACATATCTATAAACCTTTGATAATTTGGTTGTGAATTTTTCTGCTTGTTTAGGATTTTCACCAATAAGAGATGTTAAAACGTTTAAACTATTAAATAAAAAATGTGGATCTATTTGACTTTTTAAAGATTCAAATTTTGCTGTTTCCGTTTTGGCAACTATTTGCTGTTCTTTTACTTTATTTTCTGTTAATGCTTTGTAAAAAAATATAGCATGAAAAACCAAACTTGCAACTAGTGTTAAGGCAAGACTAAATAAATAATAGTTATAGGCATATTTATCATTTAAAAAAGATTCTAAAGGATTCCCTAAAATTATAACCAAAGTTATATACCTTAATACTACTAAACCAATCATTGATAAAACTATTGATCCTGCAGCGCCAATTATCAATCTTTTTTTAGAATGCTCTTTCCAAGAATATCTTTCGTTTAAATAGTAATAAAAATATCCGTTTATTGCTGACAATACAAAAGCATACATAAAATGAATACCAAAAGCCTTAATTAAGTCACTTACTGATGAATTAAAACCCCCTCCAAAAACGAGTTTTTCAATAACAAATATTACAATTGCAATAATTATTGATATTTTCAGCAGATATTTAAGGTCTTTTCTCATTTATTAAACGTTTTCTATTTTAACTGCAATTTAAAACTTAATTTCTAAAGATAAATCGTTTTTAGACACTACAAATTTTGAATCTTCAAATTGAGGTGGACCAAAATTCATAACATTATTTGATGCTCCATAATTCTCAATAGGCATTCCGTTTTCAGCAAAGTCCATTTTACCATTTTCATTGGCATCGTGATAACAAATTATTGCATAAGAACCTTCTAAAAGCCCCTTAAAAGTAACTGTACTAACTCCGTTTTTAATAGTTGATGAAATTGACTCTAATGATTCTTTTCTGAAATTTTCTTCATTAAAAAGTGCAAATTCAATTTCTCCCTTGTCATTTGTTGCATTTACAACAGACACTTTTACAGATTTGAATTCATTTTTTGTTGATTTACTAGATTCCTGTGCTACTATTATTGATGAAAAAAGCATTGCGATAGCTAAAATTAAATGTTGCATAATAAATTATTTTAAGTTAATATTATTTTTTTGATACTTCAAAAGTCTATGTATAAATGCAATTATAAAATTTAAACATCCTGAATTGTAGTTTTTTTATGATGAATTGTAATTTTCATCACAAGTATTGAAAATATCCTTAAAAATTTTGCTTCTACTCGACGGTACTTTCTGCAACTTTAAAAATTCCAAGTTGAATTAAAACCTAACATTCGTCATCTTTTTAAAACAAAAAGTTTGTAACTTTATAAAACTTTATACAAAAACAGGTACATTATGAAAATATATGATGATAAACACATTAAAAATGTTGCTTTTGTAGGTGCACATAAAAGTGGTAAAACTACCTTAGCAGAAACAATGCTCTTTGAAGCTGGCTTAGTCAAACGCCGTGGTAGCGTAGAAAACAAAAACACTGTTTCAGACTATCACGAAATTGAGCAAGAAAGAGAAACTTCCATTTTTGCCACTCCTCTACACACTGAATGGCGCAACTACAAAATAAACATTATCGACACACCTGGCTTAGACGATTTCATTGGAGAAATTGCATCTACTATGCGTGTAGCAGATTCTGTAGTTACCGTAGTTAATGCCCAACAAGGTGTTGAAGTTGGTACAGAAATCATTTGGAATTATGTGGATCGTTTTTCGCTTCCAACCTTATTTGTAATAAATCAAATCGACAGTCCAAATGCAGATTTTGATGAAAGTTTTAAAAGTATTGTAAATTTAGTAGGTAGCAATGCTGTTAAAATTCAATACCCACTAATTGTCGATGGAGCACAGTGTATTATTGATGTTCTTAAAATGAAAATGTACAAATTTGGTCCTGAGGGAGGAAAACCAGAAAAATTAAAAATTCCAGCCGACCAAATTGATATTGCCAATGAATTACACAATGAATTGGTTGAAAAAGCAGCTGAAAACGATGAAGATTTAATGGAACTTTATTTTGATAAAGGAACTTTAAACGAAGATGAAATGCGAGAAGGAATTAAAAAAGGAATGCTAAATCATGAGTTATTTCCAGTTTTTTGTATTTCTGCTTTAAATGATATGGGTTCGGGAAGATTAATGGGATTTATTGACAATGTAGCTCCTTCTGCAGCCGATTTAAAACCAGAACAAAGCGTTGAAGGTGATACTATTGAATGTAAAGTAGACGCTCCAACATCCTTATTTGTTTTCAAAACGGTATACGAACCAAACTTAGGTCAAATTAGTTTTTTCAAAGTAAAATCTGGTGAAATTAAACAAAATTACAAGTTAGAGAATTCTAGAAATGAAGAAGTTGAAATATTAAATCAACTTTTTATTATGGATGGAAAAAACCGTGAGCCTGTTGAAAAATTAAGTGCAGGTGATATAGGCGCCACCCTAAAATTAAAATATACTGAGACAAATGATACCCTTAGAACAAAAGGTTCCAACATTACAATAAAACCAATAAATTACCCAGAACCAAGAATAAGTAAGTGTATACAAGCAGTAGATAAAAATGATGAAGAAAAATTAAACGATGCACTTAGAAAAATCCACAGCCAGGATCCAACAATAATTGTAAAATATTCAACTGAACTTAAACAACAAATTTTATCTTGTCAAGGTGAATTGCATTTAGCAACTTTAGATTGGACACTTCAAAAAATTTATGGAATAAAAGCTGAATTTACACAACCTAGAATTACTTATAGAGAAACCATTCAACGTTCTGCTACAAGTAGTTACAAGCATAAAAAACAATCTGGAGGATCAGGTCAATTTGGAGAAGTACATATGAAAATTGAACCTTGGTATGATGGAATGTCTGATCCTGATGGGTTTAACATTCGAAAAAAAGAAATAGTAGATTTAGAATGGGGAGGTAAATTAGTATTTTATAACTGCATAGTTGGTGGTGTAATTGATGTTCGTTACTTACCATCAGTTTTAAAAGGAATATTAGAAGTTATGGAAGAAGGCCCATTAACTGGTTCATACGCTAGAGACATTAGAGTTATGTTATTTGATGGAAAAATGCACCCAGTAGATTCTAATGATATTTCATTTAAAATTGCAGCAGCACACGCTTTTAAAGCTGCTTTTTTAGAAGCCAAGCCTAAACTATTAGAACCTATTCATGAGTTAAATGTAAAAGTTCCTGAAGAATTAATGGGTAATGTAATGACCGATTTACAATCGAGAAGATCAATTATTTTAGGAATGGATAGTGATGGAAAATACCAAACCATAAAGGCCAAAGTTCCATTAGCAGAAATGTACAAGTACTCAACAACTTTGCGCTCTATTACACAAGGTAGAGGAAGTTTTAATACAAAATTTTCTAGTTTTGAATTAGTTCCTAATAATGTGCAACAGGAGTTAATTAAAAAAGAAAGTTAAACTTTTTTATAATAGAAAAATAAAGGCTCGTCATTTAAAATGACGAGCCTTTTTGTTAGTAGTAAACCGATCAATATTTTCAATTAATTCAATCAATTCTATAATTACAATGTTTAGCCGGTTTAGTTTCTAAAGTAATAACAAAGAAAATTCAAATATCAATCTTTTACAAAATTAACAAAATTTTAAGAAAAAAACAAGTCAAACTTATTAACAATTGGTTATTTACTTGTATTTACCACAAATAAAATCCCTATTTTTTGAATTTAATTTAATACTAAATATTAAACAAATTACAAATTAACTATAAAGAGATTTGCTTATATTTGCACCTTAGAATTTATGGTTTAAAAAACCATTGTTAAATGGGTTTAAATTATTAAATTTTTACTTATAAATACCAATTTACAGATTGAAACAAGAAATAAATTAAAAAAATGAAATTACTACTAATTACCCTTGTATTATTAGGTTTAGGTGTTGCCGGAATTGCAATAAAATTATGGGCTAAAAGAGACGGTAAATTTGCAGGTACTTGCGCTAGTCAAAACCCACATTTAAACAAAAACGGTGAACCTTGTGGCTTTTGTGGAAAAACTGCTGACGAATGTGAAAACAGGTAATAAATGCTTGAATATCTATTTATTGCATTTATAGCAATTTTCTGTATTCAATTTTTTTATTATATCCCTTTTTTTGGTACGTTTTCATTTTCAAAAATAAAACCAATTAAAAAGCTTTTTAACCAACCTATTTCGGTAATAATTTGTGCTAAGAATGAAGGTGAAAATCTTAAAACAAACCTACCCTATTTTCTAAAGCAAAACTATCCAAACTTCGAAATTGTTCTTATAAATGATTGTTCTTATGACAATACATTAGAAATTATGGAGCAATTCAAAAAAGACGCTCCAATTAATATTAAAATTGTTGATGTTGCTGCAAATGAACAATTTTGGGGAAGTAAAAAATATGCGCTCACACTTGGAATTAAAGCCGCGTCTAATGACTATTTAATTTTTTCTGATGCCGACTGCAAACCAGTTTCAAATAGTTGGATTCAGGAAATGGCTAATAATTTTAGCAATAAATCAATTATTTTAGGTTATGGCTCTTATCAAAAAATTAAAAATTCCTTTTTAAATAAAATCATTCGTTTTGAAACCTTGCTAACCGCAATTCAATATTTTTCTTACGCTAAAATTGGGATTCCTTATATGGGAGTCGGGCGAAATTTGGCATATACAAAATCAACTTTTTTTAATGTAAACGGGTTTGTAAATCATATGCATTTAAAATCTGGAGATGATGATTTATTTATTAATGAAGTTGCCACAAAAAATAATATCTCAACATGTTATACCGCAGTTAGCTTTACAGAATCCGTTGCAAAAACTTCTTTTAAAGAATGGATTCAACAAAAAAGAAGACACGTTTCTACTGCAACTCATTATAAATTGAAACATAAAATTTTATTAGGCTTATTTTATAGTTCTCAAATATTATTTTGGTTGTTTGCTATTACACTATTAAGTTTTCAATTTAATTGGAAAATTGTTGTTCTCTTAATTATTTTCAGACAATTATTTCTATACTTATCAATTGGCTTTTCCGCAAAAAAATTGAATGAAACCAACTTAATTCTATTAACTCCCTTTTATGAACTATTTTTGATATCAATTCAATTGTTTATCTTTATAAAAAATCTGATTTCAAAACCTACACATTGGTAAAGAAAAACATTGATATTGCCGAATTAATTGAAAAAGCACGAGAAAAGGACGAAAAAGCATTTAAAACGCTTTTAAATACTTATTGGAGTGATGTTTTCCGTTTTCAATTATCAAAGGCAGATAATGAAGATGAAGCTGAGGATATTACCATTAAAACTTTTTCAAAAGCATTTGATAAAATTCATTTGTACAACGATCGTTATAATTTTAAAACGTGGTTAATTTCAATTTCTAAAAACATATTTTTAGACCACCTTCGAAAACAACGTGCTGATATTGTATCAATTAACAAAAAAGAATCTGAAGCATATAAAATTTTTGATGAATCACCTTCTGCTGAAGATCAATTAATTATTGAGCAAAACTTAGCGCAGCTTTTAAACTATATTAAACAGCTGAAACCTCATTATCAGGAAATAATAAATCTTCGTTATTTTAGAGAAATGAGTTATAAAGAAATGGCTGAGACTTTAAATGAACCTATGAGTAATATAAAAGTAAAGCTTTTAAGAGCTAAAAATTTGCTTGCAGATATTATTAAAAAGTCTGATAACCATTGAATTCAAAAAAGCTTAACTGGTTAAAAAAACTAGGTCCAGGCTTACTTTTTGCTGGAGCTGCAATAGGTGTTTCTCATTTGGTACAATCAACCAGAGCTGGAGCCGATTTTGGTTTCGGATTAATTTGGGCATTGGTTTTAATTCACATCGTAAAATATCCATTTTTTCAATTTGGGCCGAGATATGCTACTGCAACAGGTGAAAGTTTATTAGACGGTTATAAAAAACTGGGAAAAGGTGTACTTTTTGCTTATTTTGCATTAAACCTTGCTACAATGTTTACTATACAGGCTGCGGTAACTATAGTAACTGCTGGTTTGGCTGCAAATTTATTTGGAATCACTACCAATCCTGTAATTTGGAGCATAATTATTACTGTTATTTGTCTTATTCTCTTAATTGTTGGGAAATACAAACTTCTTGATAATTTAATGAAAATTATTATTGTAACATTAACTTTAAGTACCATAATAGCATTAGTAATTGCCGCCCTTAAAACAAACACACCTCAAGATTTTACACAAATAATTCCTAAAGGAACCTTTGAAGTTGGTTTTTTAATTGCTTTTTTAGGATGGATGCCAGCTCCACTTGATGTGTCTATTTGGCAATCACTTTGGACTATTGAGAAACAAAAAAATATTTCAAATCAATTTAAAACAAAAGATGCTATTTTCGATTTTAATATTGGCTATGCAGGAACTTTAGTTTTAGGAATTTGTTTCGTTTCTTTAGGAGCATTAATTATGTTTAATTCTGGCGAAAACTTTAGTGGAAGTGCTGTACATTTTTCACAACAACTGATTACTCTTTACACAAAAAACTTAGGGCCTGAAATGTACATTTTTATTGCTGCTGCAGCTTTCACAACTATGTTTAGCACAACAATTACAACATTAGATGCATCTCCCAGAGCAATGACCAAAACATTTGATTTACTTACTGATAAATCTTATAAAAATATGTACTGGTTTTGGATTGGTTTTCTTGCCATTGGAACCATTTTAATTTTGTCATTTTTCATGTCTGAAATGGGAGTCTTAATAAAAATAGCTACCATATTATCCTTTTTAACTGCTCCATTTTTTGCAATAATTAATTATATCTTAATATCAGGAAAACATACTCCAAAAAAATGGAGACCTTCATTACAACTAAAATTATTAAGTTGGTTTGGAATTCTATTTTTAATTGGATTTAGTATTTGGTTCCTTACTAGTTTATAATTTCTTTGTACTTTTGCATTCAATTTTATTAAAAATGGCGCAAGAAACTATCTCATCTCCTAACAAACCTCAAAAACCAAAGTGGTTACGTGTTAAACTTCCTGTTGGGAAAAAATATACTGAATTAAGAGGTGTTGTAGAAAAATACAAACTAAATACTATTTGTACTAGTGGAAGTTGTCCAAATATGGGTGAATGCTGGACTGAAGGTACAGCCACTTTTATGATATTGGGTAATATTTGCACGCGTTCTTGTGGTTTTTGTGGTGTAAAAACTGGTAGACCGGAAACTGTTGACTGGGAAGAACCAGAGAAAGTAGCAAGATCTATTAAATTAATGAGTATTAAACACGCTGTAATTACATCTGTAGATAGAGATGATATTAAAGATGGCGGTTCAATAATTTGGGCAGAAACTATTAATGCAATTAGAAGAGCAAATCCAAACACAACTTTAGAAACTTTAATTCCAGATTTTCAAGGAAATAAAACAAATATAGATAGAATTTTAGCGGTTGCACCCGAAGTAGTTTCTCATAATTTAGAAACTGTAAGAAGGTTAACTCGTGAAGTTAGAATACAAGCTAAATACGATCGCAGTCTTGAAGTTTTAAAATATATGAAAGATCAAGGTCAGCGTAGAACTAAATCTGGTATTATGCTTGGTTTAGGTGAGACAGCAAAAGAAGTTGTTGAAACAATGCAAGATTTAGCAAATGCTAAAGTTGATATTTTAACGATTGGACAATATTTACAGCCAAGTAAAAAACACTTACCTGTTAAAGAATTTATTACACCTGAACAATTTGATAAGTATAAAGAAATTGGCTTAAAAATGGGCTTTAAATATGTTGAAAGCGGTGCTCTAGTGCGGTCATCATATAAAGCACAACGTCATTTAGTTTAAATAATATAATCTAACTTTATTTTTTGGCACGACAATTGCTAATAATATTATGAAGCAAAGAAATGGTTAGCTTTGTTTTCATTATAAGTTTAGAGTTAGTTAATAAAAAAAGCACCTATAAGGTGCTTTTTTAATTTATAAAGTTTAATTAGGGATATTGTTATTTTATCAATTCTCCTTCTTCTAAAAGAATATCATAAATATAACCATATCCAAAGTCTTTGTCTAAAGTAATTGTTCCTTTAAAAGTAACCGTATCCCCTACTTTTATCAATTCTGAAGTAGTAACAGTTAAACTTTTCTTGTTTTCAAACTGCGTTCCATCAACAATGTGAACCCAATTTTTATCCAAAATACCATTATTCACTTTCACAACTTTACCTTTAACAGTAATCGACTTTTTTGCAAAAGATTCTTTTTTCGAAAATAAATTTTCTAAAGCCGTTCCACCTTTAGGTTGGGCAATCTTTACAACTACCTCGTTTGGTTTTTCTGTATTTGAGTGAACATGTGGATCTGAAACTTCTTTCTTTTCAATTTCCTCAGTATCTCTAATTCCATCAGCAAATATTATAAATTCAAAAGTTTTATTTAAATGCTCACTTTCAAAATCTTTCATTAACATTCCACCATCATAATAGTACGTTTCACCAATTTTAACGTCGGTATTTGGAATTGCCATCCAATATTCTTTTTCTCCTTCAGCTACATTTAAATAAGCATAATTTCCACCATCATTCATTTCATTTACAACTATTTTATGAGTAGTTTTTTTTGAGGTTTCCTGAACTGAATCTATCTTGGAATAATTACCTTTATCTTTACAACTTAGCAATACCAAAGCACTAATAATAATTACAATATATCTCATTTTGTTTTTCATTTTATCCGGGTTAATTTACAGTAAAAGTAACATATATTACATTTATAATATATGATATTAATCACCATTCTATTTGCTGTAAATTATTGATTTTTAAGAAGTTATTTGTTTTTGTAAAATGTTTATTACCAAACCAATAACCTCTATTGGCACTTAGTGGAGATGGGTGTCCTGTTTCTAAAACGAAATGCTTTGCTTTATTTATTTTTATTCCTTTCTTTTTTGCAAAGCCACCCCATAGTAAAAACACAATATTTTCCTTTTTATTCGAAATTTTTGTAATTACAGCATCTGTAAATTGTTCCCAACCTTTCTTTTGATGAGAACCTGCATTGTGCGCTTTAACAGTTAGCGTTGCATTTAATAAAAGTACACCTTGTTTAGCCCAACGTTCCAAATTTCCACTTGTTGGATACGAAATATTTAAATCCGTTTCAATTTCTTTAAAAATATTTTTTAAAGAAGGTGGATGTGGAATTCCTTCATTTACCGAAAAGCACAATCCGTGCGCTTGTCCAACTCCATGGTAAGGATCCTGACCAATTATTACGACCTTTAAATCCTCCAAAGCGCATAAATTAAATGCTTCAAATATTTGATTCTCTGGCGGAAAGCAGGAATTCACATTATATTCTTCTGTTACAAAATTAGTAAGTTGCTCAAAATAAGGCTTTTCAAACTCTTCTTGAAGTAAGCTCTTCCAATTATCATCAATTTCAACTTTCATTATTGCTATTCACGTTAAATTTATACTTTTGTCTTACTTTTCAAAAGTAACACTTTTTATGAGTAACATTTCAGAAAAAACATTAATTGATCTAGAATTTTTTACCATTTTACAATCGGTAAGTGAACTTTGTATTTCTGATTTAGGAAAAAATAGTGCCTTAGAAATTAGACCTTTTAACAAGATCCAAAAATTACTTCCTGAGTTAAATCAAGTGAACGAATACCTTTCTTCATTTGTAAATGATAATAGAATTCCAAATCATTATTTTGATGATATTCAAAAAGAGATTCACTTATTAAATATTGAAAATAGTTATTTAGAACCCGCTTCTTTTTTAAAAATATTAAACAATTCTAACACTGTTTATGAGTTATTAAAATTTTTAAAAAAATTAAAAACTATTTATCCTGTTTTATTTAGTTTTTCAGAAGATATTGAATATCAGAAATCTATAACCGAGAATATCAATACTATAATAAGTCCATTTGGTGAAGTAAATGAAAATGCATCTGTACTTTTAAAAGAAATACGAAGAGAAATTAACTCGATTCGTTCTAAAATTGGCTCAAGCTTTACCAAAGCATTAAATCAATATAGTGGTGCAGGTTATTTAGATAATATAAGAGAGTCGGTTGTTGATAATCAGCGAGTTTTAGCGGTATTAGCAATGCATAGGAGAAAAGTAAAAGGGAGTTTGCTTGGAAGCTCTAAAACTGGAAGCATCGTTTTTATTGCTCCAGAAGCAACTTTACAACACAGTAGAGAATTACAAAATTTAGCATACGAAGAACATCAGGAAATTGTTAGAATTTTAAAAGAATTAACAAATGTTATAAGACCATATGTCTCTAATTTAATTGAATATCAAAACTATTTAATAAAACTTGATGTTATAGGAGCAAAAGCTAAATACTCCAAAAAGATTAATGCTTGTTTACCAAAAATCACATCAGAAAAAAAGATCTATTTTAGAGATGCTTACCACCCAATTCTCTTGTTAAATAATAATGCAAAAAAATTAAAGACTATACCGCAAACATTAGAATTAAATAAAAAACAGCAAATTATTGTTATTTCCGGTCCAAATGCAGGTGGTAAAAGTATTACTTTAAAAACAATAGGTTTATTGCAAACAATGTTACAGGCCGGATTATTAATTCCAGCTCATGAGCGTTCTTCAACTTATTTTTTCGATAAAATATTAACTGATATTGGAGATAACCAATCTATTGAAAATCAATTAAGTACTTACAGTTATCGTTTAAAAAATATGCGTAGTTTTTTAAGAAGATGTAATGAAAATACGCTGTTTTTAATAGATGAATTTGGTACCGGAAGTGATCCTGAATTAGGTGGAGCTTTAGCTGAAATATTTCTAGAGGAATTTTACAATAAAAAAGCTTTTGGAATAATTACAACTCATTATGCAAATTTAAAAGTTTTGGCCAGCGAATTAGAAAATGTTGCCAATGCAAATATGCAGTTTAATGAAAAAACATTGGAACCATTATTTCATTTATTTATTGGACAAGCCGGGAGTTCATTTACATTTGAAGTTGCACAAAAAAACGGAATTCCTTTTAGTTTAATAAATAAAGCTAAAAAAAGAGTTGAAGGTGAAAAAGTAAGATTGGATAAAACTATTTCTAACCTTCAAAAAGAGCGTAATAAGTTACAGAGAACTTCTAAAGACTTGCAAAAAGAAAAAAACATTGCAGCTGAAAAATCTGATTCATTAACAGTAAAGCAAGATAAAATTCAAGAGAAACTAGAGAGTTTTCAGGCATTGTATGATAGCAATCAAAAAATGCTGGCATATGGTAGAAAAATTAATGAATTGGTAAATAAATACCTTCAAACTAATAATAAAAAAGAACTTAATTTAGAGTTCAATAATTGGATTTCTTTAGAAAAAACAAAATTTCTTAAAAAGAACCCACCAAAGCCTAAAACTAAAGCTCAAAAAAAACAAGTTAAGGTAGAAAAGAAAAAAGTTGAAGAAAAGCTAGTTTCAATTGAAAAAGAAGTTTTGGTAGAAGTAACTAAAGTAAGAGAGAATCTTAAAACAGAAGCCAAAAAAATTGCTAAACAAAAAGCTGATTACACCTTTAAAATTAACGACAAGGTTAGAATAATTGATAGCAATGCTTGTGGAACAATTGATAAAATTGAAAAGAACAATGCTTTTATTAATTATGGCTTTTTTACTACAAAAACCAGTTTGAATAAACTAGAATTGGTAGAATCTGCAAAATTGAAATAATTTTTCATTAATCTATTCATATTAAATAGTATAGATTTGTAATAAACATTAAAATATATTAAATTTAGCCTGCTAACTATATATTCATGCTAAATTATTTAAAGGCTTTTCTCTTTTTTTTCATTTGGGTGATTATTGCATTAACTTCTCACTATTTAATAACACATAAAAATTTTAAAAACATCAATTTTTATGGAACAGGACCTTCTAATATAATTGAAACTAAAAGCCAACCTGCTCTAAATAATTTAAATGTAATTAGTAACAATGAAACCATTTTTAGGTTTTCTAAAGGGTTTCGTATTGTTGAAAATTCTGAAAAAATCTCAAGTATAGACAGCATCCCTTTTTTGATAGATTCTCTATCCATATTTTTAATTAATAATTACGATAAACAATTAGAAATTATTGGAAAATATTCAAGCTCTGAAAATTCTAATTTAGGTTTTTTACGTGCAAATTCACTTAAAAATCAGTTAATTAATAAAGGTATCTCTCAAAAATCTATAAAAATTTCAAAAAATAATAAACCTTTTGTTTTTGATAAAAATGGAACATTTTCCAATGGAATTGAATTAAGTTTTATTCCATTAAATACTATTCTAATAGATAGTATTGTGAATGCTATTTCAAATAAAAGATTGTATGTTACTGTTGAAAACGATCTATTAATCGAGAATACCGAGTTAATTGAATACACCAAATTACTAAAGCAGTTTTCAGAAAAAAATCCATCAAAGACAGTTGATATTACAGGCCATACAAATAATAAGGGTTATTTTGAAAATAATTTAATTTTAGGCAAAAACAAAGCCAATAAATTAAAAGAATATTTTATAAAAAATGGGATTTCTAAAATTCAGATAAACACCTTTACAAGAGGTGAAGCTGAGCCAATAGCCAATAAATATACTAAAGAAGGGAAATTACTTAATAATAGAATTGAAATAAGAATTAATTAAAAATACTAAAAATGATTTTATCAATATTTTCTGACCAAACAATCGCACATTCCATAGAAATATTTTGCTGGATGTTAGGCGCATTTTTAATTGGCTTATTTTTTGGACGGAAAATATTACAAAAGAAAACAGAAAACATTTTAGATTTTAATGAAAAAGATTTTGATGAACTGAATTTAAAAGATGATATTACACAAATTAGAGCAACTAAAACTTTTGAACGTGGTGGAAGAGAAATGATAAAAACAAATATTTTTCTATTAAAACTCATAGCTAGTTCAATTAAAAATTTTTGCAATTCTTAAAATATCAGAGGAGAACGATTGCCCCTCTTCATCTAAAGAAGTTAAATTAACAAATATCTTTGGCTTGTTATTCTGAATTCCAAATCCTAAGGAAATTTTTCCTTCTTCAACATATTGAGAAATTCCAGTAACCGAAAGTATTTTTTGTGATTTACATATAATTGCTAAATCAGCAAGTCCTGGCATAAAATAAACAAGATCATAACCTGAGATAGTCTCGTCCAACTCAATTGATCTAATTGCCTTAATTTCCATTACCCCTTTTAATTCTTTAAAAAACTTATCTTTAGTATTCAAAGAATTATTATCATACACAATTAGCATTTTAATTTTTACTTTTTCTGAAAGTTCTGAATTGAATTTTAAAACTTTAGGCAATAGCGCTGCTTGTATATTTTCAGGCACAGGTATATTTTGACCGTAACAATAAGATACTGAATTAAATATGATGAACAGAAAGAAAAAACTCCTACTCAAAAAGGGCGAAAATGGGACGAATTTTAAATTAATCATTTAATAAAAAACTTTTCGCAATTAAATTTTATATAAATTTAAATAAATGTATAAAAAACACTTTAAATTATTATGACTTTTATCACATATATCAATAATAGATCGGTTTTTTACTATTCTAATAAAGAATCACTTAATCTATCTAAAAAAATGAGTTACTTTTAACTATTTATTTTGAAAACTGTGATATAAATCCTAAAATATGCTCACAAAAATAACAACAATTAAAATGAACAAAATTTATAAAATAGTATTTTTTTCAATTGCCCTTTTTACATACCAAATTAGTTTTTGCCAAAATCAAATCCCTCATTTATTAAAACAAGGTAAAACAACTCAATTAATTGTGGGGAATCAACCATTTTTAATTTTGGGCGGAGAATTAGGGAATTCATCCGCAACAAGCAAGGAATATATGAATTCTGTTTGGCCAAAAATAAAAGGAATGCATTTAAATACTGTACTAATTCCCATTTATTGGGAACTTTTGGAGCCTGAAGAAAACAATTTCGATTTTGCTCTTGTTGACCAATTAATACTGGAAGCAAGAAAAAATAATATGAAAATTGTTTTTTTATGGTTCGCTTCCTGGAAAAATAGTATGTCAAGTCATGCACCTGATTGGGTTAAATTAAATCAAGATAGATTTCCAAGAATTAAAGATGATAAAGGTTTAAGTCATGAAATTTTAACTCCTTTTAGTGATTCTAATTTACAAGCAGATTTAATTGCATTTGAAAAACTCATGCAACATATTAAATTAATTGACAGTCAGGAAAATACGGTTATTATGATGCAGGTTGAAAATGAAATTGGAATGTTACCAACTGCAAGAGATTATCATCCTTTAGCAAAGGAATCTTTTAAAAAAGAAGTGCCGAAAGACTTAATAAATTACTTACAACAACATAAAAATAAACTAGTTCCTGAGTTTTTTGAAATATGGAAAACAAATGGTTTTAAAACAAAAGGAAATTGGGAATCTGTTTTTGGAAAAGGCAAACATACAGATGAGCTTTTTATGGCTTGGTATTATTCAAAATTTACAAATAAAATAATTGAAGCTGGTAAAAATATGTATCCGCTCCCAATGTTTGTAAATGCTGCACTTAACAGGCCTGGAAAAGAACCAGGTGAATATCCAAGCGCAGGACCTCTGCCCCATTTAATGGATCTTTGGAAAGCTGCGGGACCAACAATTGATTTTTTAGCACCAGATTTTTACAATCCAAGATTTAAGCATTGGAATGATTTATATGTGCGTCAAGGAGATCCTCTTTTTATTCCTGAACATAAATTTGATAAAACAGTGGCTGCAAAATCTTTGTATGCAATTGGTCATTATGAAGCCTTAGGATTCTCTCCTTTTTCAATTGAATCAACTAATAAACCTGAAGATGAACCATTGGGGAAAGTATATAATTTATTAACTCAAATAACCCCTATTATCTCCGAATACCAAGGAAAAGATAAAATTGAAGGCGTGCTTTTTGATAAAGAAAATCAAGAAATTGTAAAAGAATTTGGGAACTATGAATTCACTTTTAAACACGATCTAACCTTAGGCTGGAATCCATCTGCTAAAGATGATGATTGGCCAATGACGGGGGCAATAATTATTCACACAGAAAATGATGAGTTTTATTTTGTTGGCACAGGAGTTGTTATCACTGTAAAACCAATAGGTTCAACTACTAATAAAGCTGGAATTTTAAAAGCTGATGAAGGTATTTTTGAAAATAATAAATGGAAAACCATTCGTCATTTAAATGGTGATCAAACGCATCAGGGAAGACATATTCGTATACCCTTTGGAGAATATTCAATTCAAAAATTTAAACTATATACGTATAAATAAAAACTTAAAAGAGGTTGTTTAAAAACGAAATATATTCACTTTTTAAATAACCTCTTTCTTATTACAATTTTATTTCACAATTCTATTCTTCATAAAAACGTCTTCTAGTAGGCGGATTATTAAATAATACACCACCATTTTTTTCGAACTCTTTTTCTAAATTAGGAAGTTTTTCATTAAACAAATTATTTAATTTAGGTGCTTCATTTTTATATGCTGAATTTGCAATATTAAATTGCTCTTTTTGAGCTCCTGTAATATCAACTTGTGCAGAATATGTTGTATACAAGGCGTATCTTAACCTACTTGCAACCGTGTTTTTTGCTCCAAAACCACCAATAATAACCTTTGCAACTCCATCAACTTCTTTTTGTAAAGCATCAATTTTGGTAACTAATACATCAGCCTCAACTGGCATATTTCCAAGAATATTCTTCATGTTTTTAAGTCGAGTATTCATATCATCAATTTTACCTCTAGATGCAGTAACTAGCACATTTAAGTCATTTACTTGTTTTAAGAAATTAAAGTTATCCACATAATTGGCAGTCCCTAAAGCATTTGGCAAAGAAGTAACATTAAACGTTTGAGGCTCCACTAACCTTGTAGAAATGCCTTTAATGTTTTTATCAATTGCAACTTTATAAACTCCTGGAGGAACTTTTGTACCTCGATTCACTAAATAAGATAAATCCCAGTGAGTTGTATTATATCCCTTTTTTAATGGTTCACTTATTTTTCTCATAATATTTCCAGAAGTATCGTAAACCGTAAAAATTAAATTTGGTTTTGATTCTTCTTTTTCAGCTCTTAATTCCTCTTCCGTTGGATAAAAATATGTTGAAGTTTTTTCACTTTCTTTTTGAGCCTTAATTCTTTTGTCTTTTAAAGATTCGAAACCATTTTTTATATAATATTCAAATTTTACAGAAGGATCTGGATTTGGAGTTCTAAAATGAACATCGCCCTGATAATTTAAATTACTTGAAGGAAAATACAATAAGGCATCACTAATTTCAAATAAATGTGCCTCTTTTTTAGTAATTTCTTCACTTAATTTTCTTAATGACGAATAATTGTCTAACACATAAAATCCACGTCCAAAAGTAGCAACTACCAAATCGTTTTCACGTTTTTGGATTGTAATGTCCTTTACTTGAATTGGTGGAATTCCTTTTTTAAGCTGCACCCATTTTCCACCGCCATCTATACTTGTCCAAACACCCCATTCTGTACCAATAAATAACAAATTAGGGTTTTCAAAATCTTCCTGAATACAATAAACAGTTCCTTTAGGTAAATTTGAAGCTATGGAAGTCCAGGTTTTACCCTTATCAGTACTTTTTATCAAATAAGGTGTAAAATCACTACTATTTTTTCTTCCATCAAAACAAGCATACACCGTACTTTCACTATGTTGAGAAGGCAATACATAATTAACAAAAGTCATATTTGGCACTCCTTTAAAAGACTCATATCTGTTCCAATTTTCTCCGTCATCCTCAGTCATCCAAATTAAACCGTCATCAGTTCCTGCATACAATAAACCTTGTTTTAATGGAGATTCAGCCAAAGCAAAAATATTTCCAAACTTAGAAGTAGACATATTTTTTGCAACTGCTTCAGGCGGCCACATTTTTCCCATCATTGGTAAAGAATTCTGGTCTATTCCACGAGTTAAATCTTTACTTACTTTTTTCCAAGTTCCACCCATATCAGTGCTTTTCAACACATAATTTCCTCCAATATAAAGTGTTTTTGGGTTAAATGAACTTATGAAATAAGGTGTATTCCAGTTCCAATTATATTCTTCATCAATTGTTGGTTGTGGTTTAATTGAAATACTATTTCCCGTAGTTCTATCATATCTTCTAATTCCACAATACTGAGATTCACAATAATGAATATCTGGATTACTTGGATCTGGAATTGATAAATAACCATCACCTCCAATTGTATACGTCCAATCAGCATTTACTAATGATCTTCTATTTGTTTGTGATGGTCCAAACCACGAACCGTTATCCTGTGCACCACCATATACATTATAAAATGGGAAATCGTTATCTGTTCTTACATGGTAATATTGTGTAATTGGAAGGTTATTTTTAAACTGCCAGGTTTTTGCGCGATCGTAACTTTCATATAAACCGCCATCACAACCTACCAAATAATGATTTGTATCAGCTGGATCAATCCAGATTACATGGTTATCAACGTGCTTATTTTCACCTTCAATATTTTTCCAAGTTGCTCCACCATCTTCAGAAAGTGCATTACGAGTATCCATTAATATTACCAAATTAGGATTTATTGGGTCTGCATATACTTCATTATAATATTGGGGACTACCAGAGACTTTATCGCTTCGTTTTTCCCAACTTTCACCCATATCGCTAGAACGATAAAAACCACCTTTATTTCCAGGTAATTCAATAACAGCATAAATAATATCAGGATTTGCTGGTGATAAAGCCAAACCAATTCTACCAACGTCTCCTTTAGGAAGACCTTTTGTTTGTTTTTTCCAAGTTGCTCCAGCATCAACTGATTTATAAATAGCAGATTCTGGACCACCATCAATTTTTGAATACACCCTTCGCTCTCTTTGATGAGAAGCAGCATATAAAATATCCGGGTTTCTTGGATCCATTTCCATATCTGAAACACCTGTGTATTCACCTATTTCTAAAATACAATTCCAAGTTTTACCTCCATCAATAGTTTTATACAATCCTCTTTCTCCTCCTGGCCCCCAAGCTTGTCCTTGAGAAGCAACATATACTACATTGCTATTTCTAGGATCAATCATAATTTTACCAATTTGAGAACTCGTTTTCAACCCCATATTGGTAAAAGATTTTCCGCCATCTGTTGTTTTATAAACACCATCACCGTATGCTAAATTACGTTGAGAGTTATTCTCTCCTGTACCAACCCAAACAACATTAGAATTATTTAGATCCATTGCCAAACAACCAATTGAAAAAACATTTTGATTATCAAAAATTGGTTTAAATGTTGTACCGTGATTTTCTGTTTTCCATAACCCCCCTGAGGCAACACCCACATAATACTCTGAAGTATTCTCAGGATTTACAGCTAAATCTGAAATACGACCAGAATATGCAGCCGGACCAATACTTCTAAAGCTAAACATATTTAACATTTTATCGTTTAGCTCAAATTGTTTAGTGTTTTTATCTGATTTCTTTTTTTTACTTTGTGCAATTGTTTGTTGAGAAGTTACCATAAAAAATATGGCAAGGAAGGATGCCAGTATCCAACCATTTTTTTTCATTTTATGCATTGTATAATTATTAAGTTAGTGAATTATAAAATATGTATAAAAATAAACATTTTATTCAAGTAATATCTGTACTTACTTAGTTTAGAATAATACTAAGTTACTTCATTGTTTTGTTTTAGATAAAATTGAAAAATCATAGTATATTTACATTAAAGAACATAACACTTAAATATTTTGAAAAAAACAATTGTATCTGTCAAATGGCTTTATAAAAATTTAAATGACCCAAATTTAATAATTCTTGATGCTAGTCAAACTGAAAATAAACAAGGAATAAAAACTGAATTTGATGGTTGGCAAATACCAAATGCACGTTTTTTTGATTTAAAAAATAATTTTAGCAAAAAAGATACAGAAATGCCAAATATGCTTCCAAATCCAGAAGGTTTTGAAACTGAAGTAAGAAAATTAGGAATAAACAAATCCAGTAAAATAGTAGTTTATGATAATTTAGGAATTTACACAAGTCCAAGAGTTTGGTGGATGTTTAAAATAATGGGGCATAAAAACATTGCTGTTTTAAATGGCGGACTTCCAGAATGGGTGAAAAATGGATTTGAAACAGAAAAAATTCAAAATAAAAAGTACCCTGTTGGAGATTTTGAAGCTACTTTTAAACCAATATTGGTAAAAAATATGGAAGACATTAAAACCAATCTAAAAACAAAATCAGCTATAGTAATTGATGCTCGTTCCGAGGGTAGATTTAATGGAACAGCACCCGATCCTAGGCCAACATTAAAAAGTGGCCATATTCCAAATACTATTAATTTACCTTATACCAAAGTATTAAATAACGGAAAGCTAAAATCAAAAGAAAAATTAGTACAATTATTTAGTGAAATTGAACTTGACAATAATCCTCTAATTTTTAGTTGCGGATCGGGAATAACGGCTTGCATTTTACATTTGGCGGCTGAAGAAGTTATAAAAAATGAAAAAGCTGTTTATGATGGTTCCTGGACAGAATGGGCTTCAACAAAAAACAACCCAATAGAAACAACATAATTTTGTTTTTTTATTTCATAATAAAATTACTTAAAAAGAGTACTTTTAATGCTGCAAATTTTAATTACAATTTTATCATTATGAAACGAGCTTGCTAAAAAGTTTATCACTTAATAAAATGACAAATAGCGAACAGCAGGTGACCGTTTAAAAACAAATTATATAAACACATGAAAAAACTAACCATCTTATTAAATTTAATGCTAATAATTTCATCAGTATCTTTTGCCCAAAATGGTAAAGTGTTTGATAATTTAACCGTAAAAAGTACTATTTTAAAATCTGAAAGGAAATTTGCTGTTTATTTACCACCTGATTACGAAACTTCTCAAAGAAGTTACCCTGTCTTATATCTTTTACACGGAGCTGGTGATGATCATACTGGTTGGGTACAATTTGGTGAAGTGCTTCGTATTACAGACAATGCTATTAAAGATGGAACTGCTACTCCAATGATTATTGTGATGCCAGATGCAAATACTGGACAACGTGGTTATTTTAATAACATTAAAGGCGATTGGAGATACGAAGATTTCTTTTTTGAAGAATTAATTCCATATGTTGAGAAAACCTATCGTATTAAAAGTGAAAAGCGTTTTAGAGCTATTGCAGGTCTTTCTATGGGCGGCGGCGGAAGTTTTATGTATGCGCTTCACCATCCGGAAATGTTTTCTTCTGCTTGTCCTTTAAGTGCTTACGTTGGAGAACTTTCAATTGATAATTTTAAAGAACGCTTCTTGAAAAATGATCCTTCTTTGAGCGAAACTGTTATTCAAGAATATTTTAATAACCACAATGCTGTTTCTTTAATAAATAATAATTCTGCGGATAAATATAAAAGTGTTAGATGGTTTATAGATTGTGGTGACGATGATTTTTTATATGAAGGGAATAGTTTGGTACATATCGCAATGAAAAAGAAAGAAATACCACATGAATATAGAGTTAGAGATGGGATTCATAGCTGGACTTATTGGAGAGCTTCACTTCCTGTTGTTTTAGAATTTGTTTCTGATGCTTTTCACCAATATTAAATCTAGTTAAAAATTGCTTTTTTATCTTATGAAAGACATCAAATTAGTAATCATCTTTTTAATTTTTGGGACTACTATAATTGCCCAAATTCCAGCAGAAAGTAAAACAAATAATAGCAAACCATTTTCAATTGGAGAAACTGTTGAAATACATTCGAAAATACTAAACGAACAACGGGTTTTAAATATTTATTTACCTTTTGGCTATTCTAAAGATTCCATAAAAAAATACCCGGTTATTTATTTGTTGGATGGTTCAGCAGATGAAGATTTTATTCATATCTCAGGTTTGGTTCAATTTGGTTCTTATCCTTGGATAAATATACTTCCAGAGTCTATAGTTGTTGGAATTTCTAACATTGATAGAAGGAAAAATTTTACGTTTCCAACCAATAATGAAAGAGATAAAATAGATTTCCCAACTACCGGAAGCTCTGAAACATTTATTAATTTTTTAGAAAAAGAATTACAACCATTTATTGAAACAAACTACCATACAAAGACTACAAAAACAATTATTGGTCAGTCTCTTGGAGGGCTTTTAGCAACTGAAATTTTATTCAAAAAGCCTGATTTATTTAATAATTATATAATTGTAAGCCCTAGCCTGTGGTGGGATGATGAATCTCTGCTTAATTTCAAACCAATCGATTATATGTCGAATAAATCCATTTATATAGCTGTTGGTAAAGAGGGAGAAGTTATGCAAAGGGTAGCTAATGAGTTGTATGAAAAATTAAATACCCTAAATACTGAAAATACAAATTTGTACTTTGAATTTTTAGAAAGACTAGATCACGGAGACACACTACATTTAGCTGTTTACAATGCTTTTGAAAAAATATTTAAATCTGAATAACATAGTTTTTAACACATCTAATTTCAACTTAAAAACTATCCTAAATAAAAGTATAATTATACTAATTTTATTAAGCATAACATCTTGTTTTTCACAGGAATGGAAAAATTTAAAAGCCTATCAAAATGAAACTGGAAATACTGTTCTTAAGGATGGGTGTTGGCTAAAAAAAGATAGAAAAAAACAAACAATAATTTGGAAAAATGCTAACGTATTTAATTTAATTAATAACGAATTCAAAAAATACAAAACCATAGATCAAATTCGTGATTTTTATCTTTTTACTCAACAAGAAATTAGTTTAAAAGGGCACGAAGTAAATTGGATTCATGCAGCCTCAACAATAGCAACACGATTTTCCATCATTGAAAAAGATTTTATTCGTATTTTTATTATTAGAAACAAGGAGGTTATAAAATTTACCGATGAAGGATCTAAAGAAGTATTTGAATTTTCATTTCCTAAACTAAAAGAACTCTATTTTTCTAAAGAAATATTGAAAGGTTCAATTGCTGATACTTGGGATCAAAAACAAGCAAAAAAAGAACAGTGTATTATTTTAGAACCCATTTATAAAAAGCTCTCAAAAAAGGCCTTAAAAAAACTTGAAAGAATGGCAAAAGGCAAAGGAATATTTAGCTTGGGCGTTTCAAAAAAAATTAGGTTTGAAGGCGAAATACATGATTGCAATTCTAGATATAATTATACCATTAATAAATTAATTCCATATTGTGGTAGCATTTGATGAAGGTGTGCTTACCGGAAAATACAATGCTAATAGCAAATTTACTGAAGTCGATTTTAGAAGTAATTATTTTTCAGGAGATCGAATAGAACGAGCAGTTGCCCGTGTAGATAAAATTAAAGAGGAACTAAAGGATAGTAACTTAACAATGCCTCAATTGGCACTAAAATTCCCTTTAGCTCACGATGCCGTTAGTTGTGTAATTCCGAGAATTAGAAATTATGTGATGATAGTATAAATAAAAAACAAAATTATTGATGTAATTTTAAAAAAATAAAAACTTAATTTATAAATTAACTAAATAATAACCAACTAAAAAGACTCTGAGTTAACCACTTATGAAAAAACTTATATTAATTTTTACTATAATCTTCCTAACCAGTTGTCAGCAAAAACAAACAGACACTACTCCCTCAACCAGACAGTACGAAGCATCCATTAATGAGCTTGTTGCAAAAATGACCCTTGAAGAAAAAATTGGACAAACCAGTTTAAGAGGTACTTCAAGCAGAGTTAAAGGTGAGCTTCCACAAGCATTAAAAGATGCTGTAAGAGAAGGCAAAATAGGTGCCTTTTTAAATGTAATGAACACCGATTATGTAACGGAATTACAAAAAATTGCGGTTGAAGAAAGTCCAAATGGAATTCCTTTAATTTTTGCAAGAGATATAATTCACGGATTTAAAACTATTTTTCCAATTCCATTGGGAATGGCAGCTTCCTGGGATGCTGAAGTTACAAAATCTTCTTCAAGAATTGCCGCTATAGAAGCTTCTTCTGTAGGCATCCGATGGACCTTTGCTCCTATGCTGGATATTGCCAGAGATGGAAGATGGGGACGAATTGCAGAATCTCCTGGTGAAGATCCTTACCTAGCATCTGTTTTAGGAAAAGCCTATGTAGAAGGTTTTCAGGGTGATAGTTTAAGTGACCCAACAAGTATGGCTGCTTGCATAAAGCATTTTATTGGTTATGGCGCAGCAATTGGCGGAAGAGATTACAATACTGCAGAAATTCCTGAATCCTTATTAAGAAACGTTTACCTACCTCCTTTTGAAACAGCAATAAATGCTGGTGCGGCAACTTTAATGACTTCTTTTAATGAATTAAACGGGATTCCGGCATCCGGTAATGAGTTTTTATTGAAACAAGTTTTAAGAGACGAATTAAAATTTGATGGCTTTGTAGTAAGTGACTGGAATTCAGTTACAGAAATGATTACACACGGTTATGCAAAGGATGAAAAACACGCTGCAGAACTTGCTGCAAATAGCGGGATGGATATGGAAATGACCAGCCAATCTTACGAAAATCATTTAAAAGAATTGATTGAAGAAGGAAAGGTATCCGAAGCTCAATTAGATATGTATGTGAAAGATATTTTAAGAATAAAATTCAGATTGAATTTATTTAAAAACCCATATATTTCAACAGATAATAATGTCGATTTTTATAGTGATTCTCATTTAGAAGAAGCAAAAATAGCTGCTATAAAAAGTACCGTGTTATTAAAAAACAATCAAATATTACCACTTAATAAAACAACTAAAATAGCATTAATTGGTCCGTTAGCAGATGCTCCTCACGAGCAATTAGGAACCTGGACTTTTGATGGAGACAAAACACAAACAAAAACACCTTTAAAAACATTTATAAAAAATAATATAAATGTTAATTACGCTTTAGGGACAGCATATAGTAGAGATAAATCTACCAAAGGTTTTACAGAGGCAGTAAGCAAAGCAAAAGCATCAGATGTAATTGTTTTTATTGGTGGAGAAGAAGCCATTCTTTCTGGTGAAGCGCATAGTAGAGCAACAATTGATTTACCGGGTGCACAAGAACAATTGATAAAAGAACTTGCCAAAACAGGAAAGCCAATTATTTTGGTAATTATGGCTGGGAGACCAATTACAATTACTAATATTATAGATGATGTTGATGCTGTTTTAATGGCTTGGCATCCTGGAACTATGGGCGGACCTGCTTTGCACGATATTATTTTTGGAGATACCGAACCAAAAGGAAGACTTCCTATTACCTGGCCAAAAACTGCCGGACAATATCCGCTGTTTTATAATCATAAAAATACTGGAAGACCAGCCAATAATTCAACCTTTGTTCATTTAGATTCCATTCCAATTGGTGCCTGGCAAAGTTCTTTAGGAAACGCTTCTCATTATTTAGATGCTGGTTTTACACCTCATTTTCCGTTTGGATATGGTTTGGGTTACACAACTTTTAGTTATGAAAATATTCAAATTTCTAAGGATACCATTGGTTTAAATGAAGCGTTGCAAGTGAAAGTTTTATTAACGAATACGGGAGATCGAGATGGAAACGAAATTGTTCAATTGTATGTTCAGGATATTGTAGGAAGTATAACAAGGCCTATAAAAGAATTAAAAGGTTTTAAAGCTGTACACCTTAAAAAAGGAGCACAACAGGAAGTAACTTTTACTATTTCTCCAGAAGATTTGAAATTTGTGAATCACAAATTAGAAAATAAAGTAGAACCTGGTGATTTTAATGTTTTTATTGGTCCAAATTCGGCGCAAGGTTTAAAAACTTCATTTTTAATAACCACTAAAAACTAATAACTATGATTAGAATTGGTTTTTTATTGTTTGCATTATTTCTGTTTAATGGATGTCAACAGACCGTTGTTCCAGATTTTGAAAGAACTAATTTTGATATAAAAGGCCAGAAATTTGAAATATTAACTACAAAAAACTTATTTGAAAATTATTTAATTGAGCAACAACAATTCAGCGATTACAACAGAGCATCTAAAAAGTTACTTTTTAATCCAATTGAAAATGAAATATTAGAGAATGCTGAAGCTGCATTTATGATTAATTCTATAAAAATACCATATGAACCTTCCGATTTTCTAAAAGAGCAACTAAAAAAATTCAATACAAAAGTTGCGATTGAAATTATTGAAAAGGAATTAAACTCCATAACAGATTTAATAAAGGGTCCAGATACAAAAATTATTTTATTACCAATTAGTCCAGCTTTAAAAAAAAGGCTTAACAAGTATAAATTACCTGGCTATGGTGTAGCACTTGGAAGTGGTAAAATTATAATTGCTATTGATCAAACAGCTGATAACTGGAAAGAATATTTATCATTTACAATTGCTTATGAATATCATCATAGTGCCTGGATGTATAGAAACTGGATTGATGCTAACTTTTCTTTATTGGAATATTTGATTTTTGAAGGTAAAGCTGATGCCTTTGCTAAAAGTATTAACAATGCTATTGAAGTTCACTCTACAACCTATATTTCAGAAGAAAAAGAGCATTTTGTGTGGAATTTAATTGAACCCGATTTAGATAAAAGAGGGTCTGAAATAATTTTAAAAGTTATGTATGGTAACAAAGAGATTCCATTTGGAAGCGGATATGCAATAGGTTATAGTATCTTAAAAAAATTTAAAGAAAACAATCCAACATTTACTGACCTAGATATTATTGATATGGAAGCAAGAACAATGCTGGAATTAAGCAGCTATTAAAAATAACAATCACTTCGCAATATTTAAAAAATGGTTATTTCTTATTGGCATTAAAATAAAAAACCATTTAAAAGGTAGCCAAATTTCTTTATAATTAATACCAATTTCTTTTTTTACTACATCCTTAAACCAGTTTTCCCATTCAAACTGATAAATCATTAGCCATTCCTTTTAAAATTATTATTCATTACATAGGACAACAATCCTGTTTTACAGGGAAATATCTTCTATTCTTCCATTTAAAAAAATGATAGGCTTTATTAAAATAATATGAATACATTTGCAAAAAATTTGAAACATTACATATGAAGCGTATCAATGAATACAAAAAAATATTTAAGGTAGAAGGAGCCATTAATCTGAAAGAACTTAAAAATACATACAGAGGATTGGTAAAAGAATGGCATCCAGATAAATTTCAGGACGAAGAAAAAAAGAATGAAGCTGGAATTATTAGTACAAAAATTATTGATGGCTATCATTTTTTAGTGAGTATCGCTCCAGAAACTAAAGAAGCCAATTTAGAAGAATACTCAAAAATAACTTCTGAATCAAAAATTGAAGACTTTAAACATAAAAGTATGCTCTTAGAAATTACATTTGTTTGTGGAACTACTTACGAATATTTTGGAGTGAACAAAAATCTTTTTACCAAATTTGTGAATAGCGGTCAGCGATCTAATTTTGCCAAAAGAAAATTATACAATTCTTTCCTTTACAGAAAGTCGAAGAAAGCGGCTTAATAACTTAAGCCTAAAATTTACAAAGCCTAAACTGCATTAAATTACAGTTTAGGCTTTTTTATTTGAGTAAAACCTATTAAAAGTGCGCTTTTTTAGCTCTTATTTTTTACCCCTGATAAAAATCATACTATCAGCATCTTATGTTGTTTATATTTGAGTATACAGACTAAAAAAATTGCAAATTTTCCTTTTTTTCGAGTGTATTTATAATGGAATAAATGTGATCTTAATTGGGATATAATTAGGTTATCGAATTAATAAAGACAGATTATTTGTAAAGGAGAAACTCGTAATAAATTAGAATTATATAATTTAACAAATGAATAAAATAGCTAAAAATATTCTTGCGATTTGTATTGCAATTTTACCGATCAATATAATCATGATATGGTACAGGCTTACGCAAACACAGAGTTTTTCAACTACAGATATGACAGTTTATCCACTTCTTTTTGGAGGTGGAACAATTATATTAATTCTTTTATTAAACAAATACCTTATAAAAGATACGTTTAAAACAACGTTTAATAGTGGCAAAGGAACTTGGTACTGGGATATTTTAGTTGGTATTGGTTTAGCCATTATTTATTTTATAATGTTCTTTATAGAACGTGCAACGCTGTATCAATGGATTCCTAATAACAATCCGCCAAATACAGAACTTATAAATGTTATGGGAGATCTGGCAAATAGCCCTATGCTAATGGTTATTTGGTTTGGTCCGGTTTTATGGATTGGTATTGCCTTGTTTGAAGAATTATCAAGAGCTTTTTTACTTAAAACCTTATGGAATATAAATAAAGATAAAGACTGGCATATAATGGCAATCTTTATAGCATCAGCTTTAATTGGTGCTGTACATTTATATCAAGGTACTGCAGGCATAATTTCTATAGGTTTAAAAAGCGTAGTAATAAGTTTCTACTTTTACAAATACCGTAGAATACTGCCTTTAATTGTTTCGCACGCCATTTATGACGGTTTGCAATTTGCATTTTTTATAATTGAAATTAGGCAATAATAAGTTTTATGGAAAACCTTATAAACTTATAAATAAAGAAAAGTGCCTCAATAATTTCACTTTCAATTAAAATAACTATTTAAAAAACATACTCTTAAGTGTTTTAGCAATTATTTCCACCTCCCTGATAAAAGTCATACTATCAGTATTTTATGTTTAATATATTTGAATGTACAAACTAAAAAAATTGCAAATTTTCCTTTTTAACAAGAATATCTCTATGGGATAAATGGGTTATATTAGGTTGTATTAAGTTGAACGTAAAAAATGAACTATTATGGAAGCTAATTATCTTGAAAGTGCAAAAAAGCAATTCGAATATTACAAAATGCTTGGTGAAAAAACCTTCAGTCAACTTGACGAAATGGAATTATTTTGGCAATATAACCTTGACAGTAATTCCATTGACATAATTGTGAATCATTTATGGGGAAATATGAAATCCAGATGGACAGATTTTTTAACTACCGATGGTGAAAAAAATTGGCGAAAAAGAGATCAGGAATTTGAATATGTAATAAAATCTAAAAGCGAATTTATAAAAAAATGGAATGATGGCTGGGAATGTTTGTTTACAGCCTTAGACTCTATTAATAAAGATAATTTTAACACCAAAGTTTATATCAGAAATGAAAGACATACTGTTGTTGAAGCCATAAACAGACAGTTAGCGCACTATGCATTTCACATTGGTCAAATAGTTTATATTGGTCGAATTATAAAAGCAGATAAATGGAAAAATTTGAGCATTCCAAAAGGGAAATCTCTGGAATTTAATGAAGAAAAATTTGCAGCCCAAAAAACTATAAAAGTAAGCTCAAATGCTCTACGAGCATAAAGGTTTATTTCTTAATTATTTTAAACAACATTTTCATATTTAAAATTATCAAAAAATTTATAATTTTATTGCATTTAAATATTAAATAATCTTAAAGAAATGACACCAAAAATTTCTATATTAAATACTAGTGCTACACTATTTCTTTTAGGTTGTTTAATTTATTTAATTACAAATTGGAGTGTATTATTTTTTGAAAAAAGCCTTGAATTGGTTCTAGTATTTGCGTTAATCCTTTTTGGAATTTCCGGATTAATTATAGATGCCATTTTAGCGTTTTATATTGCAAACAGATTTAAAGTAAATGTAATAGAGTTAGTATTGGTATTACTTACAGTTATTGCGGTACCAATTATAAAAAATTGTTGTTATGCAAATCTATTGCTCATCTATTTTTAAAATTGTTATATTTTAATAAATAAAACAATGAAAAATAGGTCCAAACCAAAACAACTATCAGGTATTAAATTAATTGCTATAATTAATGGGCTCGCAGCACTTCTTTATACAGTTTTTTTTGGGGATTTAGCCTTTATTAAACTCCCAGCCATTACCTCACTAAAAAACAGTTCCAAACAAATAAATTTTTCAACAACTTACGGGTTCGGAATTGCAGATTTACTATGGCCTGTTCCGCTCACTTATTGGATCAATAGCTCTTTGGAAAAAGCAGGAAATTGGTTGGTTGGCTGCACATTTAGCAAATGTTTTATACTGGTATTCTTTTACAGTAATAATTATTAGAGATTTTGCTTCAAATTCAATTTCATCTGGAACAATTATATTTTTACCTTTTGCCCTTTTTTCTTTCTGGGCAATCTATTTTTTATGGAGAAACAGAAACTTATTTTTTTAAAAAAAATATTAAAATATCCAATTTACTGAAATTAAAAGATACTTTTAGTTAGTCCTTTTTAAATTTTATCCGTAAATTTAAGGTAGAATTGAACCAATAAATTTTTGATAATTTGAGTTCTTTCTGGATGAAAATTCTCCCCAAATCATCCAATAATTCTTTCAAAAAGTATTGGTCAGTTTATAATGTAAGTCCTATTTTTTAAATATACTTCAAATGGAATTTATAGACTATTATAAAATATTAGGTATCACAAAAAAAGCAACAGAAGCTGAAATTAAAAAAGCGTATCGAAAATTAGCACGTAAATACCATCCCGATTTAAATCCTGACGATAAATCCGCTGAAAAAAAATTCAAAGAAATTAACGAAGCGAATGAGGTTTTAAGCAATCCTGAAAATCGTAAAAAGTACGATGAATATGGCAAGAATTGGAAACATGCAGAACAATTTGAAAAAGCAAAACAACAACAAGGTAGCAGGCAATCTCAGCAAAGAGGTTTTACGGGTGGAGGTTTTTCAGAAGGTGATTTTTCAGACTTTTTTGAATCTATGTTCGGTGGAGCAAGATCTTCCGGCAGACAAAGAAGTGGTGGTGTAAAATTTAAAGGACAAGATTTTAATGCCGAACTTCATTTAAATTTGCAAGACGTTTATGAAACCCAAAAGCAAGTTTTAACCGTTAACAACAAAAATATAAGGCTTACCATTCCCGCAGGAATACAAAACGGTCAGGTTATTAAAATTAGAGGAAAAGGTGGTCCTGGCGTAAATGGAGGTCCAAATGGCGATTTATTCATTAAATTCTCTATAAAAAATACTACAAAATTTAGAAGAGAAGGCAATAATTTATATACTACTGTCAATTTAGATTTATACACCGCAATATTGGGTGGTGAAATTAATGTTGATACTTTTAAAGGAAAGGTAAAATTAAAAGTTCCATCTGAAACTCAAAACGGAACCAAAATTAAGTTGAAAGGAAAAGGATTTCCGGTTTATAAAAAGGAAAATCAGTTTGGCGATTTAATTATTACATACAACATTAAAACTCCAATAAACCTAACCGATAAAGAGAAAAAATTATTTGAAGAATTACAAAAATTAAGATAAAATGGCTACACAAGAACTAATTTTAATAGATACACTTTGTACTCATTATCAAGTTGAGGTCTCATTTTTTGATGCTTTAGATACTATGGGTCTCATTGAAATACAAGTGATTGAACAAACAAAATACATACCTCAAGACATTATAAGTGATCTTGAAAGAATGATAAGAATTCACAATGAACTAAATGTAAACATTGAAGGTATTGATGTGGTTTTTAATCTGTTAAAAAAAATGGAAACTATGCAAAAAGAACTAAATACTATAAAAAACAGACTCAATCTTTATGAAAGTGATTTGTAATAAAACGAATTTCTTGTCATTCTGAAAGCAGTGTAACGGATTAAAGAATCTATATTTCATACTAATATTACCCAAAGATTCTTGGTTACCACTCAGAATGACACACACTATTTTGTCATTCTGAAAGGAGTGAAACGGATTGAAGAATCTATATTTCATACTATTATTACCTAAAGATTCTTGGTTACCACTCAGAATGACAATTTTTAATATAAAATCCTTCTGATACTATTGTATTGAAATTTGTTTCATTTTTATTAATTTAATCAATGATTTCATAGTAATTTTAAGCTTTTGAAATCAGCTATAATTAATTTAATAAAATATCAATAATGAGAACTCAGTATCTATTTAAATTATCAATAAAATTATGTTTAAGTTTTTTGATGATTTTTCTTTTTAACACGAACATTCAGGCACAAAAAATAAGTGAATTTCCTACATCAAATTATGACTTTTCAAATCCATTACCACAAAATATAGATACGAAAATAGATAGTATAATTTCACTATTAACCTTGGAAGAAAAAGTAGCAATGTGCCACGCTCAGTCTAAATTCAGTACTCCGGGAGTTGCACGTTTAGGAATTCCAGAAATTTGGATGTCAGATGGTCCGCACGGAGTTCGTGGAGAAATTAACTGGGACAATTGGGGATATGCCGATTGGACAAACGATTATATTACTGCGTTTCCTGCGCTTACCTGTCTTGCAGCAACCTTTAATCCTAAACTTTCAAATGATTATGGTGTAAATGTTGGTGAAGAAGCACGTTATAGAAAAAAAGATATTTTATTAGGTCCGGGAGTAAATATTTACCGCACTCCTTTAAACGGCCGAAACTTCGAATATATGGGTGAAGATCCATTTTTAGCTTCAAAAATGGTGGTTCCTTACATAAAAGGAGTGCAACAAAATGGTGTTGCGGCTTGTGTAAAACATTATGTGTTAAACAATCAGGAATTATGGAGAGGGCATATAAATGTTGAAGTGAGTGATAGAGCTTTATACGAAATTTATCTTCCTGCTTTTAAAGCTGCTGTTGAAGAAGGTGAAGCTTGGTCAATAATGGGAGCTTACAATCAATTTAGAGGACAACATACAACTCACCATCAATTACTTACAAACAAAATTTTAAAAGAAGACTGGGCTTTTGACGGAGTTGTTATTTCCGATTGGGGTTCAACTCATAATACAAACGAAGCTGCTCTTTTTGGATTAGATATGGAAATGGGAACTGGTACAGATGGACTAACCTCTTCTACTGAATCAGCTTATGATTATTATTATTTAGCAAATCCTTTTTTAAAGTTGTTAAAAGACAAAGAAATTGACGAAGAAGTCGTTAATGACAAAGTACGTAGAATTCTAAAACTGATGTTTAGAACTAATATGAATCCTACTCGTAATTTTGGACGCATGAATAATGTAGAGCATCTTGAAGTTGCCCGAAATATTGCAACCGAAGGTATTGTGCTGTTAAAAAATGAAAATCAATTTTTCCCAATTAATCCATCTAAAAAATTAACGATTGCTGTAATTGGTGAAAATGCAACCAGACCAATGACAATTGGTGGCGGTTCATCAGAATTAAAAGCCAAATTAGAAGTTTCTCCATTGCAAGGTTTGCAATCCAGATTTAAAAATGCAACCATTATTCACGCAATGGGATATTCTTCGGGGCCATCAGCTTACGGAAGAGTGATACCATCTAATCTTGATCAAAACAAATTAAAACAAGAAGCACTGGAAGCAGCTGCAAAATCAGATATTGTATTATTTATTGGAGGATTGAATAAAAGCTATCTTCAAGATTGTGAAGGTGGAGATCGTACACAATTTGAGTTACCATTTGGACAAGATGGTCTAATTGATGAAATTTTAGCTATAAATAAAAATACCGGAGTAGTTTTGGTAAGTGGTAATGCGGTTGCAATGCCCTGGTTATCAAAAGTACAAGGAGTTATGCAAACTTGGTATTTAGGAAGTGAAGCCGGCAATGCAATTGCAGATATTATAAGTGGAGATGCAAATCCATCTGGAAAATTACCTTTTTCTTTTCCCGTAAAATTAAAAGACAATGCAGCGCATTCATTCGGTGAATTATCATATCCCGGAGATAGTATAAATCAATATTATAAAGAAGATATTTTAGTTGGATACCGTTGGCACGATACTAAAAAAATTGAGTCATTATTTTCTTTTGGATATGGTTTATCATACACATCTTTTGAAATTTCAGATATTAAAACCGATAAAAAAACATATACAGCAGATAATCAAATAAAAATATCTTGTAAAGTAACTAATACCGGAAATTCAGATGGTGCTGAAGTAATTCAAGTTTATATAGGTAAACATAAATCTAAGGTTAAAAGAGCTTTAAAAGAGCTAAAAGGTTTTCAAAAAGTGAAGCTAATTAAAGGTGAAACAAACGAAGTTGAAGTTGTAATTAACGCTAAGGATTTATCTTTTTATGATGAAACGGTTTCAGATTGGAATTTAGAAAAAGGAACCTATTATGTGTATGTTGGAAATGCTTCTAATTCAATTTCTGAAAAATTAAAAATTAAAATTGAATAATCATTATTTGACATTTGTCAAATGGATTTTTCTAATAATTAATGAAATTTGAGAAAATAAAATATAAATATTTATTAGATAATGGCCTCCACTTCATCCCGCCTCCACGTTATTGATGCTCTTCGTGGCTTTGCAATTGTATCAATAATGTTGTTACATAATGTTGAGCATTTCGACTTTTATTTTACACCCGAAAACATTCCTGGATGGATGGCTTCTATTGATACCATAATTTGGGATAGCTTATTTTTTATATTTGGAGGTAAATCATATGCCATTTTTGCATTTTTATTTGGGCTTACCTTTTTTATTCAATTTAACAATCAGGAAAAAAGAGGAAACGATTTTAGACCACGTTTTGCCTGGAGATTACTGTTATTATTTGGTTTTGGGCTTATAAATTCTGCTTTTTTTCAAGGTGATATTCTTACAATTTATGCCATAATTGGCTTCTTTTTAATACCAATGGCAAAATTGAGTACTAAAACTGTCTTTTGGATTGCTTTATTTTTAATGCTGCAACCTTATGAATGGTTTCATTTTTTTACTGCCTTACAAAACCCAGTATTGCAAATTGCAGATCCTGAATCTTGGACATATTTTGGAAAAATGGGAGAATACATTCCAGAAAACAATATTCTAAATACTTTTATAGGGAATTTAACCAATGGAAAAATTGGTGTACTTCTTTGGAATTGGGAAAACGGGCGTATTTTTCAAATTTTATCCTTGTTTCTATTTGGGATGTTAGCAGGAAGAAAATCGCTGTTTGTAACTTCCGAAAAAAGCAAACAGTTTTGGGCAAAAACGTTAATAATTGCGGCAATTATTTTTATTCCATTTTATCTAATTAAAAACAGTTTAGCAAATTGGATTCAAAGTGAAAATGTGTTGCGTCCTCTATTAACTATTGAAACCTCCTGGACCAATATTGCATTTATGTTGGTGTTAATTTCTGGATTTACATTGTTATTTCAAAAAAAGTTTTTTCATAAAGTATTAAATTTATTTTCCCCATTAGGAAAAATGAGTCTGTCAAATTATATCATCCAATCTGTTGTAGGTTCCAGTATTTATTATGGTTTTGGTTTGGGATTGTATAAATATACGAGCCCAACTTATGGTTTACTTATTGGTATAGTTTTAAGCTTACTTATGGGCTATTTCTGCCATTGGTGGATGAAAAATCACAAACACGGACCTTTAGAGGCCATTTGGCATAAATTAACTTGGATAGGCACAAAATAAAACAACAAAAACTGAGCACGTTCATTCTTCTAAGAATATAAACTTGCTCAGTTCAAAATTTTACAAAGCATTCAAAGCTTTAATTAATTTTCATTAATTGTAGATTAAACTGTTGCTTTTTCTTTGCTTCTTTCCTTAACAATTTTCTCAACTAAGTCAGGAACTTTTTCAAATAATGCAGCTAAGCCATGTGTTTTACCTGCTTCTAAGAAAGAGATATGATCGCCTTTTGTTACTAAAAAACCAATTGGTTCAATACCAACTCCAGCACCTGCTCCCATTCCTTCTCTACTTGTTTCTTTTTTTTCACGACCTTCACCTCCGCCAGAACCAAATCCCATACCTACTTTAATAACTGGTACACATTTAAATTCTCCTAAATCAAATTGTTTACCAACTACAGTATCAGTATTTGCTTCTGTTTTCATAAAGTCTGTAATTTGCCCCAATAATTCTTCAAAATGTAATTCCATAATTTTTAATTTTTATATGTTTATAAATGATTTTATAATATTCAATGGTCTGTTCTGTATCTGAAAAACCAATTGATTTCTCCCTTCAAAATTTACTTTAAAATTTCCAACGTGATAATTTAAGAACCCAAAAATAGGATACAACTTGGCATTTAAAATGCAATCTCCCGTATCTATGTCAACTAATAATTTTTGAACTTTAAAAGATTTCAATAATCTCAGCATTGTCTTAAATTCTATATTCCTTTTTCTTTTTTTCTTTTTGTTGTTTTCTAACTTTTTTTTCTCACCACTAGCTTTATACATTAGTGGATAGAAGTAATAGTTAAAAAAGAATAATTTCAATTTAATTTTTATTACTTTCTTAACATCACTTTCAACACTTGCCTTTGCTAATCCCTTGATTTGCAAGTAATACTCATTTGAGTTTGTGTTTATAACCAATATAATTGGCACTAATAATAGATAAACTACCAGCAATAAAAACAGTGCTAAAAAACCAATTAAAAGCATCTTTAAATTTTATTTAAAGGAAAAAAAAGTTGATCTTAAACACAATGACAACAGTCAAACTAAGGCGTTTTTCTCTCTTAAATTCTATGATTTTACTCAGTTTTAAAAGAATGTTTAGTGTTCAAGTATTAAAAAGTAATTATTCTGTTAACATTTTAGGGTACACAATTACAATGGGAAATACAGTAATAACAGGGTATTTATTTAATGTTTTCGTGGTTTACAAAATATTAATTATGATATATATAAAACATATCATTTTAATAAATAAACTACATAAGTATAAAATAATTATAAGATTCTTTAAATATGCCACCCCAGAAGAAGCTAACTATAAAACTACACTCCCTTTAAAAGTGCTGATTTAGAATAAATCTATTAAATCTAACATTTAAAAATTGTAATGAAAAATGATATTCCTCATTGTGTTTATAAAGAATTCTGTTGAAATTTAATTAAATTCTAAAACAAATAATTATGAAAGATAAAAACGAAAATCAATTTATTGATAAAATTATAATTGCACTCAGAAAAACAGCTATTAGTTTAGAAAAATTTCAAGTTAAAGCCGCTTTAGGTAAAGCAGAAGCTAAAGATACATATGAGGAAGTTAAAAAGGAATTTAACTTATATATTCACGATAGTGAATATAAAATTAAAAAAGTTAAAGAAAATATTGATGATCTTAAGGCTAAGTTTGAAGAACTACTTGTACAATTAGATTTAGGAAAAGCTGAAACTATTCAGGCTTTTAAAAAGCAAAAAAAACAATTGCTTTTAACGCTGCATGAAATTGAAGTTAAAATAAAAAGCAATGAAACTTTAAAACGTATGTATGCAATAACACTAATTGAAATTGAACAATTTAAAATTCAGCTTGAAATATTAGAAGGAGAATACAAAAAGGATAAAAAAGCAGCAATAAGTTCATTTAAAAAAGGTAAAGAAGAATTTAATTCATTTATTGACAAAATAACAGCTAAATATTCTAAGAAAAAAGAAGAAACAAAACTTGAACACTTTCAAAACGAAATAGCAGAAGCTTTTAGCCATTTCAAAAATGCATTTTCAAATTCATAAGAAAGGTATCCACTTAAAAAAAGCGCAATAATATATTGTGCTTTTTTTGTGATTAATAGTCGTAATCACCTTTTCTTATATTTATAACCATTCTAATTCCTAAAAGTATTGATAAAATAAAACTGATTATACCAATTACAGAAATATTCTTCCACAACGGATGAACATCATAAATAATAAACAATGCAGCACTTATAATTAATGCAACCATAATAGAAGCAGTAATCAATTGTTTAGTAATGCGCTGCAAGGTATGTATCATAGGATCAATACCTTTATGCGTTAAATCTACTTTTATTTTCCCAGAATTTATTTTTCTGATAGCATTTTTTAAATCTGTAGGAAAATCTTCCATATAATCGGTAATCTCAACTATTGAATTTGCAACTTTCTTTCCTATTTTTATTGGATTAAATCTTCTTCGCGTACTTTTAATTAGATAAGGTTTAACTATTTCAAACTGGTCAAAGTTTGGGTCTAATTTATCAATAACTCCTTCCAAGGTTATTAAAGATCTTAAAAAAAGGAAAAAATAGGTAGGTACTTTTAAGCCATGATTAATTATAATATCTTTTAGCTCAAGAAGAATGGTACTCATCTCATTTTCATGAATTGTTCTAATGTAGTATTTTTCAACAAATTCATTAACATCAAATTCCAAATTCCTCATATTTGGAATATGTACATTATTTGATAGTTTTTGAAGGGCATCAATAATTGCTTTAACATCTTTTTTTGTAATTGCTATAAACAATTTACCAAAAATGGCTATATCTCTTGGTAACATACTTCCCATCATTCCAAAATCCAAGTAACCAATTTTTCCATTTGGAAGTACTAGCAAATTCCCAGGATGTGGATCCGCATGAAATAAACCATATTCAAAAATTTGCTTGTAGTAGCTTACAGCTAATCTATGGGCAATAATTTTTGTGTTAAAACCTTTTTCTTCTAATTCTTTTATTTTATCAATTTTAATACCTGAAATAAATTCTAAGGCTAATACTTTTGAGGTAGTAAATTCACGATATACTTTAGGTGCCAATGAGAAGTGATCTTGTGCTTCATCGTTTTCTAAATTATTATAAAATCGTTCAACGTTAATAGATTCATTTATAAAATCGAGTTCTTTTAAAATAGAATATTCAAAATTTTTAACCAGCCCTACTGGATCAAAACTTTTTATAGATGGAATTCTTTTTTCCAAAACTTCAGCAACTTTATACATTACTTTTATATCTTCAACAATAATATCATATATACCTGAGCGCTGTATTTTTAAAGCGACTCTTTTACCTGATTTTAAAGTTGCTTTATGTACCTGAGCCATAGATGCTGAGGCAAAGGGCTCTGGATCAAACCAAGCAAATAAATTATCAACTGTATCTTTTAATTCAATCTCTACAACTTCTTTTGCTCCCAATTGAGACATTGCAGGTACATTATCTTGAAGTTTTTCTAACTCAAATGTTAATTCTAACGGTACTAAATCCGGACGATTGCTTAAAATTTGACCAAACTTAACAAAAGTTGGTCCAAGTTCTTCACATACCAATCTCATTTTGGCCCATTTTGTATATAAAAGAGCCTGCCTTCTAGAAGCCTTAGGAATAAACTTCTGAAGAAAAACATACCGCTTTTTCTCATCTAGGTAATAAACTAAGTCTTCAAAACCATACTTCAATAAGACTTTTAATATTTGATTATACCTTGATATAGATTTAAAATTACGTCTTATACCCGTTAAAACCCCCATTTCATTTTTTTTCTAATTTATTTAATCGAGCTTCCAATAATGCAATTGCCATATCCGCTTTTTCTAACTTTTCATTCAACGCTTTTACTTCTTCAACATGTGCTATGTTAATTTTTTTATAGAGCTTAGTTACCAATTCCTCAATCTTTTCATTTAACTCTTCTCTAAGTTCATGAGTTTTAAGAAGTATTTTATCTGCAAATTCTAATTCATTACCATTTTCATCTAATTTTGATTCTGAAATTATCTTGTTAACTTCAGTTTTTCCTTTTTCAGATAATTCTTTAATTCTTTCCAAAAGTTCGGTATCTCTTGCTAAAATGTATAGACTAGAACTAAGTGTAAGTAATTCTATTATTGATTTTGTTTTCATGACGGGTAATTTTGACGCTTCTATTAAAATTATTACTAAAAAATTATCCTTAAAATGATATTCCTCATTTTAACCTTTAATATACCATGCTAAATTTAAGATGTATTAATAACGTTAAAACCAAAATAATGAGAACAAAAACAGGATTAATAACATCAATTATGACTAAGAATGTTGTTTGTGTTTCACCTGAACAAATCCTTTTGGATGTTAAACATATTTATGAGAAAAAAAACTTCCATCATCATATACCAGTAACTAAAAAAGGAAAATTAACAGGAATGATAAGCCTTATAGATTTTATGTATAATATTGCTGGAGCAGGAATAAATGATGATGCTATTGTTTATAAAAAATTAAAAGTTGAGGATATTATGACTAGAAATCCGTTTTTTTTAACCTCAACCGCCACAATTGAAGATGTTGCTAAAATATTAGCGGAAGGAAAATATCATGCCGTGCCCATTGTTGAAGATGAAAAATTAGTTGGTATTGTATCAACTGCCGATATTATTAGATTTTTCTTAAATATATAATCAAAACAATAACTAATTAAGCGATAACTTCCTTAAAACTGGACTGACAATTTATAGATAACTAATTAACAAATGCTAGGTTTCGTCAAGTTAAAAGTAAACTCCTTTCTTTATACAAGTATGTAACCTACATAAGCAAGAACAGAAACAATAATTAAAACCCAATAAAAAATATCTCAATATTTTACTTTAAAAAAAATTGAATTTACTCACAATGATTTCAGTCATATTAAAGAGTTTTTTTTTAATTCTGTATTTCTAACCAGTTTTAAAAGTATATTTAGTGTTCAATTATATACAGAGTAAATTTTAAAAAATATGAGTATTGAAAAATCATACAATTCCTGGGCAAATCAATATGACACTAACAAGAACAGAACTAGAGATTTAGATAAACTTGCAACAATTAAAACCCTTTCAAAATACAATTTTGATAGTGTTTTAGAATTAGGTTGTGGAACTGGGAAAAATACAATTTGGCTATTAGAAAAAGCTCAACTTATAATTGGTATAGATTTTTCTGAAGAAATGCTCAATATAGCTAAAGAAAAAATCAAAAACCCAAAAGTGATTTTTGAAAAATCTGACCTAACCAAATCTTGGAAAATTGAAAATGAGTTTGTAGATTTAATAACAAGCAGTCTAATTCTTGAACACATTAAAGAGTTGGATTTCATTTTTAAACAAACATATAAAAAGTTAAAACCAAATGGAATTTTCTTTATTTGTGAATTACACCCATATAAACAATATTATGGAAGTAAAGCAAGATATGAAACTGAAAATGGCACTGAAGAATTAGAGGTTTACACGCATAACATCTCAGAATTTACCTCCGTTGCATTAAATAATGGTTTTAAACTTATTGAACTAAATGAATGGTTTGATGATGAATTAAATAAAAATGAACTTCCTAGACTAATTTCGTTTGTATTCCAAAAATAAATTCAAAACCTATGGTTATGTCTAAAATCATAAAAAATATACAAACAGAACTCAAAAATAGAAGTGACGAAAAAGTTAAAGAAAGTAGTCAACGGTTTTTTAAAGAAGAAATTAAAGTTTATGGAGTAAAAGCTGCAATAGTGCATAAAATTGCAAAAGAAAATTTTAAATTAATTAAGGATAAACCTAAACTTGAAATTTTTAAATTATGCGAAGAACTTTTGCAATCTGGATATACCGAAGAAGCTCTAATTGCATATGACTGGTCTTATTTTATTCGCAAAAAATATGAACCAACCGATTTTTTAATATTTGAAAAATGGGTAGATACATACATTACAAATTGGGCTACTTGCGATACGCTATGCAACCATACAATTGGTACATTTATAGTTATGTACCCCAATTATTTAAATGATTTAATAAAATGGACTCAATCAGAAAACAGATGGAAAAAAAGAGCCGCAGCAGTCTCTTTAATAGTTCCTGCTCGTCGTGGACATTTTATAAATGAAATATTAAAAATTGCTGATTTACTACTTCTAGATAAAGATGATATGGTGCAAAAAGGATATGGCTGGATGTTAAAAGAGGCGAGTAAAGTGAACCAGAAAGAAATTTTCAACTTTGTTATTAGTAAAAAAGCTACAATGCCGCGTACCGCATTAAGGTATGCTATTGAGAAATTACCCAATGAATTAAGGACTGAAGCAATGAAAAAAAATAACTAATAAAGCTAATAATTAAAAAACACTATTATTTAGGTCATGTCATTTTTTGGCACCATCTTTGCAATTCAAAAAAGTAATTAATATAAAATTTTTTAAAATGAGTAAAGGAACAGTAAAATTCTTCAACGAGACTAAAGGTTTTGGATTTATATCTGAAGAAGGTTCAAACAAAGAACATTTTGTTCACATTTCTGGATTAATTGACGAAATTCGTGAAGGCGATGAAGTTGAATTTGATTTACAGGAAGGTAAAAAAGGATTAAACGCAGTAAATGTAAAAGTAATTTAATATATACTTCTTAATTTTTTACAAAAGCCCATCATAATTGATGGGCTTTTTTTATGCTTTTATTTCACCTCAAAATCAAAATAAATATTTTTGAATGGCTCATTTTTAAGTGTAAAATGCCACCATTCTTTAGGATAATTTCTAAATCCGTTCGCTAACATAACACTTTGTAATAAATCCCTATTTTCCTTTTGCTCTTTTGAAACACCATTAAAATCCACCCAAGATTCTGGCCCAAAAAAATCATACGGAGTTCCCATATCTAAATCCTTATTAGTAGTTAAATCTATTAACGTTATATCAACTGTACTTCCACTGCTATGCCTAGATCGCGTTGCAATGTATTCTTCCTTAAATAAATCTTTCTTGGCTACATTTGGGTAGAATTCATGTTTCATTAAAGTATCATTTACATTTTTTGCCCATTTCCAAAAATGATTTACTGCTTGTTGCGGTCGGTAAGCATCATAAATTTTAATAGATAAATTCTTCTCTGCTAAAATTTTCTGTACTTTTTTTAAAGCTTTTGCAGCCTCTTTTGTTAAAATTGGTGTATTTGAATGATATCCATCAATTTTTTCTCCAACAAAATTATTCTTTGAAAAATAACGTAATTCTACTTTAATTGTTGGAATTTCATTTGTAACATAAATAAATCCATCAATAACCTGAGCATTTAAATTAAAATTAAGAAAAATAACTGTTAAAATGATTAAGTATTTTTTCATCAAATAAATTAAAATTCATAGAAAAGTAGTAAATTAAAATTAATTTAAAAAATATTCTTATTTTTAGATATCTCAAATTTAGAGATGCTTATAAATTTAAAATACATGATGCTACTTCACCCATATTTTATTAAAATTAATTTTGAATTAAAAAAAAATGAAGACACTCATTAACAATATTGTAAAGCAATTGAAGGATATTCAAAATGAACAAGTTTGGTTAAATGTAAATTTCAAAAAAAAGCTTGATTTGTTAAATGAAAATGAAATATTTACAAGACCAATACCAACATTGCATAGTGTTGCAGAATTAATCTCACATTTAACATTTTGGAGGCAAGAAGCCATTTTAAAAATAAAAACTAAAAAAGGCTTGTTAACAGATGAAAGTGAAGAGAATTGGTTAACAATTGAACAACTTAAAATAATTGGTTGGAACAAAATAAAATCAGATTATGACGATAGTTTAACTGAAATAATTCAGCTTCTGGAACAAAAAGACGATAGTTTTTTAAATGAATTATATTTTGATACCGATTATAAAAACTATTACAATTATAGTTTTTTAATTGAAGGAATACTACATCACGATATATATCATTTAGGTCAAATTGGGATGTTAGTTAAATTAATAAAAGCAAAATAAGCATTTTACTTAGCAACAATAAACAACTTCTCACCTATTTGAAATGTTTTGTGTATTTTTAACAAACTTGCTTTCAGACAGGTAACAAAGTGAACTAAAATACCAAAATTGATTTATGAAACTAATTAAAAAAATTGGCCTACTAATTATTGTATTTATTATTGTATTTGTTGCCAACATATTTTTCTCAACTGGTTATTTTAGAACTATAGAAAAGAAATTTGATGGAGAAATTGTAAAAAAAATAGTGCTTCCAGGAGCTGAAGATATTACCATAAGTACCCCAGATAATTTCGCTTTAATTTCATCAACAAAAAGAGGATTTTTTAATTCTAATACTATAGATAAAGGAGATTTATATTTTATGGAATTGGAAAGCGGAAATTTTAACATAACTAACCTCACTTCTAATTTTAAAAATGAATTTGCCCCTCACGGAATTTCTATGTTTAAAATAGATAGTACCTACAAAATTATGGCGGTAAACCATACACCAAAAGGGCATTCTTTAGAGGTTTTTAATTTGAAAGGTAAAAAATTAATTTTTGAAAAATCTTTAGTAGACCCTCTAATTATAAGTCCAAATGATGTTGTTTTAATTAATGATACACAATTTTACTTTACAAATGACCATAAATATACAAAGGGTTTAGGACAATTAATTGAAGATTACGCCGGACTCTCATTATCTAATGTAATTTACTTTGACGGAGAAAATTACCGTGAAGCTGCCAGAGGAATTGCTTATGCGAACGGAATTAATTTTGATGCGAAAAGAAACCTACTATTTGTTGCTTCTCCTCGAAAATTTTTAATTAAAGTTTATAAAAAAGAGCAAAATGGAGATTTAACTTTTATTGAAGATATTTTTTGCGGAACCGGAGTTGATAATATTGAATTTGATAGTGAAGGAAATCTATGGGTTGGTGCGCATCCAAATTTATTAAGTTTTGCATCCTATGCAAAAGGTAAAAAAGAGATATCACCTTCTGAAATAATTAAAATAAATTATCGTGACAAAAATGATTACTCCATTGAGCAAATTTATTTAGAGGATGGAAGTTCAATGTCTGCATCTACAGTTGCTGCACCTTTCAAAAATTTAATTTTAACTGGAAATGTAATGGATAATGAGTTTTTAGTTTTAAAAAATAAGTAAGAATCCTACAAAATAATATAAATTAAAAATTCAAAAATTTTTGAACCAAATCTTACTTTTTAAGTCAAAAGGAATATTTAAATTTGTTGATATAATCGTATCAATATTCAATTCCAAATAACCCACAAATGATCAATAATTTTATAGACAGTGAAAATTTTAAAAATGTTGATTTTGTTAAAAAAGGATTTCCAAAAGGAGAATATGATAACTGCACTTTTATAAATTGTGATTTTTACAATTTAGATCTTTCCAATATTAATTTTATAGAATGTGAGTTTAAAGATTGTAATTTAAGTTTAATAAACCTTGAAAACACCACTTTAAATGAAGTAAATTTTTCAAATTGTAAAATGCTTGGCGTTAATTTTAGTAAATGCAATAATTTTTTGCTAACAATTACATTTAACGATTGTCAGTTAAACCTTGCTTCATTTTTTAAATTAAAATTAAAAAAATCAAAATTTACAGATTGTAATCTTCAAGAAGTTGAGTTTTCTGAAGCTGATCTATCATTATCAACATTCAATAATTGCGATTTTAGCAGAGCCATTTTCGATAACACCAATTTAGAAAAAGCTAATTTTAAAACCTCCTTCAACTACTCTATCAATCCGGAAATAAACAATCTTAAAAAAGCCAAATTTTCTAAAGAAGGTTTGGCTGGTTTACTTTTAAAATATCAATTAATAATTGAATAGGAATATTAACAAAATGAAAAAAATAGCAAACATTTTAATTTTATCAATTTTAGTAAGCTCTTGTAGTACAAATAAAGAAAATACAGTTGAAGCAGATTTTAACGCTGCTAATAAAATTAATTTACTTCCATTTGTAAATCCATTTATCGGAACCAAAAATATGGGACATACTTTTCCCGGAGCTACTTCCCCATTTGGTATGGTTCAATTAAGTCCGGAAACGAATCAACAACCTATGTTTATTGATGGAAAATACAATCCGGATACTTATAAATATTGTGCTGGCTATCAATATGATGATTCAACCATTTATGGTTTTAGTCACACCCATTTTAGTGGAACTGGTCATTCAGATTTAGGCGATTTTCTAGTAATGCCAACAACTGGTAGTTTAAATTTAGAGCCAGGAGATGCTGCAATTCCACAAAGTGGCTATCATTCTCAATATTCTCACGAAAATGAATTTGCTGAACCAGGTTACTATAAAGTAGATTTGGATGATTATAAAATAAAAGCCGAATTAACTACTTCAAATAGAGTTGGTTTTCATCAATACACATTTCCAAAATCAAAAGATTCACATATTATTCTCGATTTAATTTCAAATATTTATAATTACGATGGCAAAAATGTTTGGACTTTTATAAGAGTTGAAAACGACTCATTAGTAACAGGGTACAGACAAACAAAAGGATGGGCAAGAACTAAAAAAGTGTTTTTTGCAATGGAATTTTCAAAACCATTTAAAAGTTATGGTCATAAAAAATATGATGACGTTAAATACAACGGATTTTACAGACGTTTTAATGAAGAAGAAAATTTTCCTGAAATGGCTGGAAAAAATATAAGAGCTTATTTCAATTTTAACACAGAGGAAAACGAACAAATTAAAATAAAATTTGCACTTTCAAATACGAGTACGGCAGGGGCTTTAAAAAATTTAGAAGCTGAAATTCCTCATTGGGATTTTAATAAAACTAAAGAAGAAACCCAACAAAAATGGAACAACGAATTAAATAAAATTGTTGTAGAAACTGAAACAATAGCACAAAAGGAAACTTTTTATACTGCACTATATCACACAATGTTAGGTCCAATTATTTATGAAGATGTTGATGGTTCTTATAGAGGTTTAGATCAAAATATTCACCTGTCTAACGAATTTACAAACTATACCGTTTTTTCACTTTGGGATACTTATAGAGCTTTACACCCTTTATTCAATATCATTCAACCAGCGAGAAACAACGACATGGTAAAATCTATGTTGGCGCATCACGATCAAAGTGTGCATAAAATGCTGCCAGTTTGGAGTCATTATGCAAATGAAAACTGGTGTATGGTTGGGTATCATTCTGTTACAGTAATTGCAGATGCTATTGCAAAAGGCACAACTGATGTTGATATTGACCAAGCTTTAAAAGCTTCAGAAAACACAGCTACGCTCACCTATTTTGATGGCATTGGAGAATATATGAAACTTGGTTATGTACCCGAAGATAAAAGTGCTGCTTCCGTTTCAAAAACATTAGAATATGCTTTTGATGATTGGTGTATTGCTCAAATTGCTAAAAAAGCAGGAAATGAAGAAGTTTATGATAGGTATATAAATCGTTCAAAAAATTATAAAAATGTGTATGATGAGAAAATTGGGTATATGCGACCAAAATTAGCTAACGGAGAATGGCGTAAAGAATTTGATCCAATTGATACTCACGGACAAGGTTTTATTGAAGGAAATGCTTTAAATTATGGCTTATATGTGCCTCAGGAAATAGATAATATGATTGAGATGATGGGTGGAAAAGATAAATTTTCTAAACATTTAGATTATATTTTCAATACTGAAATTGAAGATAAATACATCGAAAAAAACGAAGATATTACAAGAGATGGAATTATAGGTAATTACGTGCAAGGCAACGAACCGGGGCATCATATGCCTTATTTATACAATTGGACCAATCATCCATTTAAAACACAAGAACGCGTTAGAATGATTATGAACACTATGTACAGCAATGGTGAAGATGGTTTGTGTGGTAATGATGATGCCGGGCAAATGAGTGCCTGGTATGTTTTTAGTGCATTGGGTTTTTATCCAGTTACTCCGGCTTCAAATGAATATGCAATAGGAAGCCCAATGATAAACAATGCAATTATAAATTTAGAGAACGGAAAAACCATTTCAATAAAAACTGTAAACCAAGGAAAAGAAAATGTTTATGTTGAAAAAGTAGATGTTAATGGAAATATTATTGATGGCTTTTCATTAAAATATGATGAAATTAAAAATGGTGGTGAAATTACGTTTCATTTAACAAACCAACCTAGAACAAATTAAATTTCTAAAACCAACTCATCATAAGCTAAAAACACATTTTTGGGCAATGTTTTTTCCACTTCCTCATGAAAACCTAAATGATGACTAATATGTGTTAAATAGGTCTTTTTTGGTTTTAGTTCTTCTATTAATTTAAGAGCCTCATCCAAATTTAAATGAGAATGATGAGGTTTGAATCTAATCGCGTTAATAATTAGAACATCAAGGTTTCGTAATTTTTTTTTCTCTACTGAATCTATTGTTTTAACATCAGTTAAATAGGCTACATTATTAAATCTGTAACCAAATATTTTTAGTTCACCATGCATCACCTCTATTGGAATAATTTCTAAATTTTTAAGTGTAAAAGGTTTATTTTCTATAACTTCCTGAATAACTTTAGGTGCTCCTGGATATTTGTAATTATCATTAAAAATGTATTCAAAACGATAGGCTAAATTATCCAATACTCTTTTTTGAGCAAAAATAGGGACTGCTCCAATCTGAAAACAAAAAGGTCGCAAATCATCCAATCCTGCAATATGATCTGCGTGTTCGTGGGTAATTAAAACACCATTTATTTTTTGAACATTTGCACGTAACATTTGGTATCTAAAATCTGGCCCACAATCAATAACATAGGTGCATTCTTCCCATTCAACTAAAATAGAAACTCGTAACCGTTTATCTTTTTTATTTGTTGATAAACAAACTGGATGTGTGCTAGTTATTACTGGAATTCCTTGTGACGTTCCAGTTCCCAAAAATGTTATTTTCAAAATTATAATTTTTTATAAAAATACAGTTAATCTTTAAAAGCAAAAAATATAAAACCAATCAAAAAACTCATTTAACAAACTCAACTTCATTAAAAAATATGTTTTTAGACTATTGTTTTTGTAATAATTATTACACAATTCATAAAATAACCTATAATTATTGTCAATTTATTAAAAGGGTGACTTATGTCAACTTTTAAGCTTAAAATAATATTTAAATTTACTAAGTATAAATAATACAAGTGAAATGAAGTTATATAATTTACCCCAGGTTAACTTTTATAATGTGTTAATTATTATGACTTTAATTTTACGTGTGTTAAAATTAAATAAAAAATTATGCTTTCTTAAAACTAGCTCTATTGCTAGTTTTCTTTTTTCTGAATACTCATTAATCTTTAATTCAAGACCCTTTCTTGAATTTACCAAATAAAATTATTCATCATTTTTTAAAATTAAATAAATGAAAATAGGCATCTTAAAAGAAACTCAAAAAGGCGAAAAACGCGTAGCGATTTCACCAAATATTGCCAAATTACTTAATGAAAAAGGATTTGAAATATTGGTGGAAGAAGACGCAGGATATTCTTGCTCGTTTAAAAACTCTGATTACAGTAAAGTTGGCGCTCATATCAGAAGCAAATCTGATATTTTTAAAAATGCAGATGTAATAGTTAAGATAAATCCTTTTGATAACGACGAAATTGAAAAGTTGAAAAAAGGTCAAATTATTATGGCTCAACTTTTCCATAAATCGCATCCAAATGACATGAAATTAATTGCTAAGCAAGGCGCAACAGCTTTTTCTATGGATGCAATGCCACGGATTTCAAGAGCCCAGGATATGGATGTTTTAAGCTCTCAAAGTAATTTAGCGGGTTATAAAGCTGTTATTTTAGGAGCATACGAAATGACAAAAATATTTCCATTAATGATGACTGCAGCCGGAACTATAACTCCATCAAGAGTATTAGTTTATGGTGTTGGTGTTGCCGGTTTACAAGCAATAGCAACTGCCAAACGTTTAGGAGCTGTTGTTGAAGCTACAGATATTAGAATGGAAACTAAGGAGCAAACAGAGTCTCTTGGTGCAAAATTCATATCAGTAGATAATACAGGTGAAGAATCTGAAGGTGGTTATGCAAAAGCTGCTTCTGAAGATTATGCCCGCCGGCAAAAAGAAGCGGTTAATAAATCTCTATTTCAAGCAGATTTGGTAATTACAACTGCTATGGTACCAGGTAGAAAATCTCCAGTGTTAATAACTGAAGATCAAATTAAACAAATGAAAAACGGTGCTGTTATTATAGATTTAGCAGCTGCACAAGGTGGAAACGTTGAAACGAGCAAATTAAATAAAACTGTAATAAAACATGGTGTTAAAATTATTGGAACTACAATTTCTCCTGAAAGTGTTTCAACAAACGCCAGTGATTTATATGGTAAAAACATGTTTAACTTTATTAAACATCTAGCAAAAGACAACGAATTTAAATGGGAGTTAGAAGAAGAAATAACTGACAAAACATTAATTGTTTACAACGGAGAAATAAGACAAAACGGAAAAACTGAATAAATATGACTGAATTTATAGATTTTATTAGCAATAATCTTCAAATGATATACATTGTAATACTTATGATATTTGTTGGAGTTGAAATAATTGGACATGTTCCTGCCGTATTACATACACCTTTAATGTCTGGCGCAAATGCAATTCATGGTGTTGTAATTATTGGTGCAATTTTAGTAATGCTCGGTGCAGAACCTGATAATATTTTAGCGTTATCACTTGGTTTTGTAGCAGTTTTACTTGGAACTTTGAACGTGGTTGGTGGTTTTGTTGTTACCGATCGCATGTTAGAAATGTTTAAAAAGAAAAAATAATGGAATACGTATTTAGTCTAGAGTTTATATATTTAATAGCATCGGTAACCTACATTTTAGGTTTAAAAATGTTAGGACACCCGGAAACTGCAAGAAAAGGAAATTTAATTGCAGCGGCTGGTATGACATTAGCCATTTTTGGCACCATTTTTTTACATCAAGGTGAAGTTTCAAATACTATTTATATTTTAATTGCAGCAGCAATTATTATTGGTACTATAATTGGTTGGATGGTTGCCAAAAAAGTTGGTATGACCAAAATGCCAGAATTAGTATCGATTTTTAATGGTATGGGTGGAGCAAGTGCTGCATTAATAGGTTTAATTGAATTTCATCATTATGTTGGAGACCAACTCTCTATTTTAACAATTATTGCAGGAATGATAATTGGTAGTGTTTCTTTTTCAGGAAGTATGATTGCCTGGGCAAAATTAAACGGAACACTAAACAAACCAATTCGTTTACCTAAATACAATATTTTAAATAATTTATTTTTAATTGGTATTCTAGGTTTTGGAGCCTATATAGTTATCAGCGGATTAGATAGCACCATGTTTTTATACATATTATTCTTTGCTGCTTTAGCTTATGGAGTTTTATTTGTGTTACCAATTGGAGGTGCAGATATGCCTGTAGTTATTTCCTTGCTAAATTCTTTTACAGGATTAGCCGCTGCTTTTGGAGGTTTCTTATATGGAAATATGGTAATGTTAACTGGTGGTATTTTGGTAGGATCTGCAGGTACAATCTTAACCTTAGCAATGTGTAAAGCTATGAACCGTCCATTATCTAATGTAATCTTTGGAGCATTTGGAGAAGGAAGCGCTGCTGTTGCCGGCGAAGGAAATAAAGTTCAAGGAAATATTAAAGAAGCATCACCAAGTGATGTTGCAATTTTAATGAACTATTCTAATAAGGTAATTATTGTTCCTGGTTATGGTTTAGCCGTTGCACAAGCTCAACATATTATTCATGAATTAGAACAATTACTTATAAGCAAAGGTATTGATGTAAAATATGCAATCCATCCGGTGGCTGGTCGTATGCCTGGACATATGAATGTTCTTTTAGCAGAAACAAATGTTGATTATGATAAATTGGTTGAAATGGAAGACATCAACCCAGAATTTAAAAGTACTGATGTAGTATTTGTTGTGGGTGCAAATGACGTTGTAAATCCTGCAGCTCATAACGACCCTGCAAGTCCAATTTATGGAATGCCTATTTTAGATGTAGAAAATGCGAAACATATTATTGTAAATAAACGTAGTATGAAACCTGGTTATGCAGGTATAGAAAATGAATTATTTTACAATCAAAAAACTTCAATGCTATTTGGTGATGCCAAACAAGCATTAACTAAATTAGTTGCAGAACTTAAAAATATGTAAACATAATTTCAAATTTTTTTAGAATAGGGTAAAATTAAACTTTTACCCTATTTTTTTTGAGCCAAAATTATTTCATACTTTTGCAAAAAAGAAAAAAGAAAATGGCTTTAAAATTGAAAGGTGATAAAGATATTAACCAAGTATTATCAAGTAAGGATAAAGCTTTAAAAGTTAATCTTAATAAGCATACCTACGGTACGTTTGCAGAAATTGGAGCAGGACAAGAAACTGTGCGTCACTTTTTTAGAGCTGGTGGGGCTTCTGGAACCATAGCCAAAGCAATGAGTGCTTATGATAAGGATTTTTCTGACGCCATTTATGGAGTAGAAGAAGATGGGCGTTATGTTACTGAGAATCGTTTAAAAAAAATGCTTACTTATGAAATTGAAGTAATTGAAGAACGATTAAGTAGAAAAACACACCCCGATAAAATTTTCTTTTCTTATGCCAATACAGTTACCACCATTGATTTTGTAAAGAAATTTAAAGGACACGGTTGGGTTGGTATTAAATTTCAATTAGATCCTTTAGAAGATTATAGCGAAATAGTTTTACATGTTAGATTTAAAGAAACTGACGCAAAACTACAACAAGAAACTCTTGGTATTCTGGGAGTCAATTTAGTATATGGTGCATTCTATTTAAATGATAAACCAAAAGAATTATTAAAATCACTTTACGATAATTTACATCAAATTCAACTGGAAATTGATATGATTAATTTCTCGGGACCACGCTTTTCGTATGTTGATAATAGATTAATGAGTTTGCTTTTAGTAAGAAATGGTATGACAAATGCCGTAATGTTTGGTCCTGATGGTAATAACTTATTACCGGCACAACAATTATACAAAGCAAATATTTTAGCATTAAGAGGTAGTTTTAGACCAGTTACAAAGGTTAACATGGACATGTATAAACTGGCTCAACAAATGTTTTATAATGAAAGTAAAGTTAAAGAAGAAAACGCCAAAATTATTTTTGAAATTACCTTAACAAATTTAAGCTCAGAGGGCGAGATTGATGAAAGAGACTTTTTAGATCGAGCTGAATTACTGTGCTCACTTGGGCAAAATGTGATGATTACCAATTTCCAGGAATATTATAAATTGGTTGAATACTTCTCAGAATTCACAAAAGAAAGAATTGCTTTAGCAATGGGTGTTTATAGTTTTGTTCAAATTTTTAATGAAAAATATTACCGTAATTTAAGTGGTGGAATATTAGAAGCATTTGGTAAATTATTTTTTAAAGATTTAAAAGTTTACTTATACCCACTTAAAGATGAACGCACTGGAGAACTTAAAACTAGTGAAAACTTGAAAGTTCATCCAAGAATGAAAGAATTGTATAAATTCTTTAAATACAATGGTAAAGTTGTTGATATTAAAGATTTTAACCCAGATATTTTAGAAGTTTTCTCAAGAAAAGTATTGGATATGATTGCCAATGGAGAACAAGGTTGGGAAGAAATGCTTCCTAAAGGTATTGCTGAAACAATTAAAGAAGAAAGATTGTTCGGTTATTCAAGAAGAAAATTTTTAAAAAAATAGTTTATTTGGCTATCAATTAAACCTTTCTTAATTTTAATCGTCTAATAACAAACATTAGTAAGTGAATGACGATAAATTATTAGTTGCTCAACTAAAAAATAAAAAAACTCAGGAACAAGCTTTCAGAAGTTTAATGTCTTTGTATAAAGAACGTTTGTATTGGCATATTCGTAAAATTGTTTATGTACATGATGATGCTGATGACGTACTTCAAAATACTTTTATAAAAGTCTTTAAAAATATTAATAATTTTAAAGAAGATAGTAAATTATATTCTTGGATATATCGCATTGCTACTAACGAAGCCATCACTTTTATCAATAAAAAAGCCGCAAAACAACATGTAGATTTAAGTGAATTACAACTTAATACGGTTCAAAATTTGAATAATGATATAGATTTTACTGGAGATGAAATTCAATTATTATTGCAAAAGGCAATTGTTTCTTTACCACATAAACAACAGTTGGTATTTAATATGAAATATTTTGATGAAATGAAATATGCAGATATGTCTGAAATTTTAGACACATCTGTAGGAGCGTTAAAAGCCTCCTATTTTCATGCTGTAAAAAAAATTGAAGCATTTTTAAAAACTCATTAAACCATACCTATAAATAAATGTCTAATTATTAAAATGACAAATAAAGATTTAAATAAAATAGCACCAATATTAAGTGAAATAACTCCTAAGGAATCTGGATTTCAGGTACCTGAAAATTATTTTGACTCCATTGAAGATAGTGTTGTAGCTGAAATTAAATCTAAGAATTTAAATATTCAAACAAGAACTCCAAATTTTAAAACACCAAATAATTACTTTGATTCTTTAGAAGATGTTGTTATTACCAAATTAAAAGCACAAACTTTTAAAACAGAAAAAAACAATACAATTCCAGAAAATTATTTCGATAATTTAGAAGAAAATGTACTTTCAAAATTAAAATCTCAATCAAAAATAATAACACTTAAAAAAACAACTAAATACGTTGCTCCTCTTGCAATTGCAGCTTCATTTTTACTAATTTTTCTATTAAATAATAATTCAAAAGATATTTCCTTTGAATCAATTACCTCCTCAGAAATTGAAGAATTTATTGAAAATGGTAGTATTAATTTTGATGCTGAAAGTTTAACGTTAGTTTTTCCCGATGTTGAATTAGATGATTCTCATTTTATTTCATCTATCTCTGACAGTGAAGTTTTAGATTATTTAAATGAAAATGAAATAGAAGAATTATTTTTTGAAAATTAAATTTAAAAAAATGAAAAAAACACTGATTATAGCAGTCATATTAATATTTACAGCTTCCTCAATTTTTGCTCAAAAAATGAATAGGCAACGAATAAAGCTTCTAAAAACAGCTTTTATCACTGAAGCTTTAAACTTAACACCAAATGAAGCAGAAAAATTTTGGCCAGTTTACAATTTATACTCCGAGAAACTTCAGGAACTAAAATTTAAACTTGAAGGTGGTATGTTTCAAGAAATTCAGATAGCTGGTGGAATTGAAAGTTTAACAGAAAAAAAAGCACAGGAAATAATTGATCAATCACTTATTTACGAAAAAGAAATTTCAGATGTCAAAATTAAAATGATAAAAGAACTTTCCAAAATAATATCTGCAATACAAATAGTGAAACTTCAAAAATCTGAAAAAGATTTTAACAGAAGAATTTTACAAGAATTTGGTAGAAGAAGAAGAAATGGGCAATAAAAAAGGGAGCAATTGCTCCCTTTTTTATTATTTATACATCTTTTCTCTTAATTCCTTAATTTTTGGATCCTCTAAATATTCATCAAATGTTGAATATCTATCTATAACACCTTTTGGTGTTATTTCAATTACTCTATTAGCAACCGTTTGTGCAAACTCATGATCATGAGTTGTAAATATAACAGTTCCCTTAAAATTACTTAATGAATTATTAAAAGCTTGGATAGTTTCTAAATCTAAATGATTTGTTGGTTCATCTAACATTAAAACGTTTGCCCTCATCATCATCATTCTAGACATCATGCATCTAACTTTTTCTCCTCCAGAAAGTACATTACATTTTTTAAGTGCTTCTTCCCCACTAAAAATCATTTTTCCTAAAAACCCTCTTAAATAAACTTCTTCTCTTTCCTCTTCAGTTTTTGCATATTGACGCAACCAATCGACCAAATTTAAACTTGAATCTGTAAAAAATTCCGCATTATCTAATGGTAAATACGATTGATTTGTGGTAACACCCCATTGAAATTTACCCCTATCTGCATTTAAATGACCATTTAAAATTTCATAAAAAGCAGTTACTGCTCTGGAATTTTTAGATATTAATGCAACTTTATCTCCTCTATTTAAGTTAAAATGAATATCATTAAATAAAACTTCTTCTTCTGTAGCTTTAGATAAATGTTCAACATTTAATATTTGATCACCTGCTTCTCTTTCTCTTTCAAAAATAATTGCAGGGTATCTTCTACTTGATGGTTTAATTTCATCAATATTTAAACGTTCAATCATTTTTTTTCTACTGGTTGCTTGTTTAGATTTTGCAACGTTTGCAGAAAAACGACGAATAAACTCCTCTAATTCTTTCTTTTTATCGTCAGCTTTTTTACTTTGTTGAGCTCTTTGTTTTGCAGCTAGTTGACTTGACTCATACCAAAATGAGTAATTACCAGAATAATGTGTAATTTTTCCAAAATCAATATCAGAAACATGCGTACAAACTGCATCTAAAAAGTGACGGTCATGCGATACAACTATAACTGTATTGTCATAATTTGCTAAAAAGTTTTCTAGCCAACCAATTGTCTCAAAATCTAGGTCGTTAGTAGGTTCATCCATTATTAGCACATCTGGATTTCCAAATAATGCCTGTGCTATTAAAACTCGTACTTTAGACTTTCCGTCTAATTCCGACATTAATGTATAGTGCATTTCTTCTTTTATCCCCAAAGAAGATAATAATGACGCTGCTTCACTTTCTGCATTCCAGCCGCCCATTTCTTCAAACTCAGCTCCTAGTTCTCCTGCCTTAATTCCATCTGCTTCAGAAAAATCTTCTTTTGCATAAATGGCATCCATTTCTTTTTTTAAAGTGTACAACTTATTATTTCCCATTAAAACTGTATCCAGCACCGGAAATTCATCAAAAGCATAGTGGTCTTGGGATAAAACCGACATACGTTTTCCTGGTTCTAAATGAACCTGACCCGAAGTTGGCTCAATTTGATTTGAGATAATTTTTAAAAAAGTTGATTTACCAGAACCGTTGGCTCCAATTATTCCATAGCAATTTCCTATGGTAAATTTTGTATTTACATCATCAAACAAAACACGTTTACCGAATTGTACAGATAAATTTGAAACTGAAAGCATTGTATTTTTATTTTTTTATTTTGCGGTGCAAAAGTAATAAATTAGATTAACTAATATTTATTTAATTTGTGCAAATAATTTTTAACAAAAAAATAAGTGTTCAAACATTTAATTTAACAAGTCATTAACAACCAGAACCTAAAGATGTGCGTATTTTTGCTCTAATCCTAATCTCATGAAATATATAGTTAGCAGCATATTAACCCTTTTAATTTTTAGTTGTAATTCATCTAAGAATAATGATGTTACAACTTATTTTGGAGGTCAAATAATAAATCCAAAATCCAATTTTGTACTATTCTTAAAGAATGATAAAATAATAGATACTTTAACATTAGATAGTCAAAACAGATTTATTAATTCATATAAATCATTAAATGAAGGTTTATATACATTTAAACATGGAATTGAATTTCAATATGTTTATTTAGAGCCAAAAGATAGTATTTTAATAAGGTTAAATACCTGGGATTTTGATGAATCTATTGTATATAGCGGTAATGGAAGTAGTAAAAATGAGTTTTTAATAAATTTATTTTTACAAAATGAAAAAGAAGAAAAAGCTATGTATAAATATTTTAGCTTAAACGAAAAAGACTTTCAATTTAAAATTGATTCTTTAGCTTTGGAAAGAGAAAATATTTATAATGAATTTACAACCAACCAATTAAATGTTTCTGACGGTTTTAAAAAACTCACAAATACTGCAATTCATTATCCATTATATAGGTTAAAGGAAATATATCCATACTACTATAAAAAAGCACATAAACTTTCTAAATTCCCTAAAGTTTCAGAGAACTTTTATAATTATAGAAAAAGCATAAATTTAAATGAAGATAACTTGCTTTCTTTTTATCCATACAGAAATTATGTAATAAACTATTTATACAATTTAAGTTATCAAACTAAAGAAAAGGATAGTTCTAAAAATAATATTACTATAAATATTTTAAATTCTATTATTGAAAATGTAGAATTAGAAGAATTCAAAAACATTTTATTAAAAGGTATTGTAGTTGAAGATTTCTTAAAAAGTGAATCAACCTGCTCGATAAATCAAGAAACTTTAAATGTCTTTATAGAAAATTGTACTGATGAAGAATATGTTTCTCAAGTTAAAAATTTAGTAAATGATAGTAAATTTGTTTTAAATAACAAACCGTTAAACAATTTTGAAATCGAATCTTATAAAGGTGAAATTTCAAATATTAGTGATGTTATAAAAGATAAAAATGCAGTAGTTTACTTTTGGTCAGCAGAATATATGTCGTTTGATTATTTGGTAAAACGAATTCGATATTTAGAAAAAAACAATCCTGAAATGTTGTTTATCGGAATAAATATGAACCCCGGTTTTCAAGATATAGCAACAGAACCTAATTTAAACTTACTTAATCTTAGTAAGCAATACAAACTGACTAATGACAGTTATGCGCATCAATATTTAACCAGTAGATACCCTAGAACAATAATGATTAACAAAGAAGGTATTGTTTCAAATGGTTTTACCTATTTAGACTCTCCAAAATTTAGTTCAGAATTGATTAAACTACAATTAAATTAAATATTTGTTTTTTGCTTTATAATTAAGCGTACCTTTGCACGATTTTTAACCGGTTTATAGATGGGCATCTGTAGATCAATAATTTATACAGAATGACAACATTTAAAGACCTAGGGCTTAATGAAAATATCATTAAGGCTCTTACAGATTTGGGATATGAAAATCCTACAGAAATTCAAGAAAAAGCAATTCCACAAGTAATTGCATCAAAAGAAGATTTAAAAGCATTTGCACAAACAGGTACTGGAAAAACTGCAGCTTTTAGTTTGCCAATTTTAGAACAAATTGACACTCAAAGCAAAGATACTCAGGCCATTATTTTATCTCCAACACGTGAATTAGCTTTGCAAATAGCAAAGAATATTGAAGAATTTGCAAAACACATAAAAGGCTTTAACGTTACTGCAGTTTATGGTGGAGCGAGTATTGATGATCAAATAAGAAAACTTAGAAAAGGAATGCACATTGTTGTTGGAACTCCTGGTAGAACAGTAGATTTAATAAACAGAAAGCAATTAAAACTTAATAACGTTCAATGGCTTGTATTAGATGAGGCTGATGAAATGTTAAATATGGGTTTTAAAGATGAATTAGATAAAATTCTTGCTGTAACACCTAAAGAAAAACAAACATTACTATTTTCTGCTACCTTCCCTAGAGAAGTTGAAAGTATAGCTAAAAACTATATGACCAAGCCAGTTGAAATTACTTCTGGTGAAAAAAATAAAGGATCAGATCAAGTATCCCATCAATATTATGTTGTTTCAGAAAGAAATAGATACAATGCTTTAAAAAGAATTGCAGATGTTAATCCTGATATTTACAGTATTATCTTTTGTAGAACACGTAGAGAAACACAAGAAGTTGCTGATAAATTAATAAAAGATGGGTATAATGCTGATGCACTTCATGGAGATTTATCTCAAGCTCAACGTGATAGTGTTATGGGTAAATTCCGTAAAAAAGTATTACAAATTTTAGTTGCTACAGATGTTGCCGCAAGAGGTTTAGATGTTACTGATTTAACGCACGTTATTAATCACAAATTACCAGACCAAATAGAATCTTATACTCACCGTAGTGGTAGAACTGGTCGTGCTGGAAAAGAAGGGATCTCTATTGCCATTGTTACTGCAAGAGAGAAAGGAAAACTACGTCCTATTGAAAGAATGATTGGTAAAAAATTCGTTAGCACACCTGTTCCTACAGGTAAAGAAATTTGCCAAAACCAGCTATTAAAGTTAATTGACAAAGTTCATGACATTAAAGTGAACGAAACTGAAATAAATGAATTCTTACCGTCTATTTATGAAAAATTAGAAGGCTTAGATCGTGAAGAATTAATAAAAAGATTTGTTTCTTTAGAATTCAATACCTTTTTAACTTATTATGAAAATGCTCCTGACTTAAATGACAGTGATCAAATGAGAGGTTCTGATAGAGGTTCAGATTCTAGAGGAAAAAGAAGAGATGATGAAAATATGACTCGTTTCTTTATTAATGTAGGAAGAAAAGATAAATTAAATCCAGCTAGATTAATTGGATTAATAAATGACCAAAAAATAGCTAAAAATATAGAAATTGGTCAAATTGAAATTTTAGATACTTTTTCATTTTTTGAATTAGATAAGAATTATAAAGACCAAACAATTTCTGCTTTTCAAGAAGGTGATGTTAGTTTTGAAGGAAGAAATGTAAACGTTGAAATTACTGAAAAGAAACGTTCCGGAAGAAGCGGTGGAGGCAGAAGAGATCGTGATGAACGCGGAGAACGTGGAGGTAGAAGCGGTGGAGGAAGACCTAGAAGTAAAGATAGAAAATCAGGTGGGGATTCTAGTGGTTTTGGAAGAAAACGATCTGATAGTAAAAGTGCATTTGGTAATACAAAGCCTTCAAAAAGAAGAAAAGGATAGAAATCTATTCAATATAAAAAAAGCGGCCAATGGCCGCTTTTTTTATATATATTATTTTTAATTACTATTTGCTTTAACGCAATCTTTTTATACTTTAAAAACCTTTTTCAGAATATTTTTTAAAAAATCAAAATAAAAATTAACATTTTTTTAAACTATATTTTGATATAAAGGCATATATTAAAACACAATCTTATTTTATTCATAACTAAAAATTTAACATTTTCTGTGTCAAAAAAATAAATATATTTGACATCAATAATAAACAATATAAATCCCTAAATGAAAACATATCAATTATTTATAGTTTTACTATATTTTTTTTCTTTTCCTATTTTGGCACAAAATGAATTGCCAATACAACAAAATAATTTAAACTTGAAACCTTTAAACAGTTTGTCCAGTTCGTCACTTCAAACAAATTTAGAAAAGGAATTGAATTTAATTCCGAAATGGAAAACCTTAATGTCACAAAATAAAATGGCTGTTGGGGTAATTGATTTGAGCAATCCAAAAATTGCAAAATATGCAAGCATTAATGGAAACCATATGATGTATGCTGCAAGTTTACCTAAAATCTCTATTTTATTAGCAGCAATGGATGCTATTGAAAACGGTGAACTTATAGAAACTAAAGAAGTTACTAATGATATGAAATTAATGATTAGTAAATCGGATAATCATGCAGCAACTAGAATGATTGATAGATTAGGTTATGCCAAAATTGCAAGTGTAATGACCAGTGAAAAATATGAATTATATGATGAAGAAGACGGCGGTGGTCTATGGGTTGGAAAACGCTATGGTGGCGGTGGAGACACAAATAGAGAGCCACTATTAAATTTAAGCCATGCTGCTACTGTTAACCAAGTTTGTAGATATTATTACTTATTAGCTAATGGAAAGTTAGTTAGTAGTGATCGTTCAAAGCAAATGTTAGATATACTTGAAAACCCAGCCCTTCATCATAAATTTGTGAATACACTAGACCAAATTGCTCCAAATGCAAGGTTATTTAGAAAATCAGGATCTTGGAGAAATTTCCATTCTGATTCAATATTAGTATGGGGAAAAGACCCTAAAAGAAGATACATCCTTGTTGCTCTTATAGAAGATGAAAGTGGTGAGCAAATTATTAGAAGTTTAGTAAGGCCAATTGAAAAAGCACTTAAAAAAGCATAATTCAAAACTTAAAAACATACCGAATAAAGCCTTACTAATTTTAATAAATAAGTAAGGCCTTATTCTTTTAAACTCTTTATTAAAACGCTTATTCTTCTTTTGCTTCATTAAACCTTTGGCAAACATTTATAGATTCAATATCTTTATAAAATAGGTGTAAAATTTAACATAGACTTATTTAACATTGAAAGATAACTTGTTATCTTAACAACAAATAATACTTAAGTAATATACTTTATAAATGTTTAACATTATTCCGCTAAAAAAATATATTTTAAAAGCTTTTGATCTAAAGGATGACGAGCTCAAAAAAACCTTGTTATTACAATTAAATATTTTTTTACTTATTACTACATTACTTATTATTAAACCCACAATAAATTCTCTTTTTTTATCAGAACTTACATCCGCTGCTTTACCATTAGGATATGTTTTAACTGCAATTATGGCCATTGTAGGCTCTTATTTTTATGATAAAATTTTAGAGAAAAATTCATTAAATAAAGTTATTGAAGGAACCTTAATGGGATCCGTAATTTCATTAATTATTTTTGGTATTGCATTTAAATTCAATATTGCTGGTGGTTTACTTTTATATATCCCATACATTTGGGTTGCTATTTTTGGACTGTTAACGGCTTCACAATTTTGGATTTTAGCAAATCTTGTTTATAATGTTAGGGAAGCAAAACGTGTTTTTGGTTTTATTGGAGCTGGTGCAATTGCCGGTGGAATTTTTGGAGGATATTTAACTTCATTTTTGACAACTTTTATAAGAACAGAAAGCTTATTATTTGTAGCCGTAATTTTACTTGCAGGTTGTTTACCTATTACTAAATACATTTGGAAAAATGAAGTAGTTAAACTAAACTCGTTCCAAGTATCCTTTAGGTCCAATCCAAAAGGAGAATCACCATTTAAACTAATAAAACAATCTAAATTACTTAGTTTAATTGCCATTGTAATTGGCTTGAGTGTTTTAGTTGCAAAATTAGTGGATTATCAATACAGTGATTATGCCTCAAGACTAATTGATGACCCAGAAAAATTAACTTCATTTTTTGGTTTTTGGTTTTCAACATTAAGCCTAATTTCTCTTTTAATTCAATTGTTTTTAACCCAACGGATTGTTGGTACATTTGGAGTAGGGAAATCATTATTTTGGCTACCTTCAGGTATATTAATTGGATCATTCTTATTACTATTCCTTCCGCAATTATGGGTAATAATTGCCATTAAAGTTGTTGATGGAAGTTTAAAACAATCTGTGAATAAAGCAGCTACCGAGTTACTTTCTATTCCAATACCAATTGATATTAAAAAGAAAACCAAAACATTTACAGATGTAGTTGTTGATAGTATTGCAACAGGTTTGGCAGGTTTTATTTTAATCTTTTTTATTAATGGGTTAAACATCTCTTCAACCTCAATAAGTCTAATAATTATTACCCTGATTTCCGTTTGGATTTATTATATATATCACCTTAGAAAAGAATATATTATTTCATTCAAAGATTTGCTGGAAACTTCTCATTCCAAGAAGGAAAAAACAGCAAAAAAAGAAATACCAATTACTTCAATAATTGAAACTGTAAAAAAAGTTTTTAAAAATGGTTCTGAAAGCCAGATTAGACATATGCTTGAAAAAACGTTGGAAGCAAAAGATGAACGTTTTTTTCACTCAATTAAAAAATTATTAAATCACGATTCGACAAAAGTAAGAGCACTGGCAATTGAAAATTTATATTATTTAAAAACTGAAAACCTATGCTCTCAAATAGAATCAATGATTTATGATAAAGACCAACAAATAACTACAGATGCTTTTAGATATTTATTAAAGCATTATGATAAGGATACTATTGAACTTTTTAATAAATTTTTAAGCATAAATGATATTACTATAGCTAATGCCGCATTAATAGGTTTATCTTTAGAACTAAGAAACAATCATTTATCACAAGAACGTTTTAGTTTAGAAAACAGGTTAAAACAAGCATTGATTCAATGGAAATTTATTGATTCCGAAGAGGAAAAAACGAATAAAATGATAGCCATTATAGAAGCAATTGGAAATTCAAAATCAGAAAATTTTTATGACATTTTACAAGAACAACTGGCATCTAAAAATTTAAAATTACAAATTACAGCCATTCTAAGTGCTGCTAAAACTCTGGATCAACAATTTATCGATTTAATTATAGACCATTTATCTGGAAAGGATACTAGAAAAACAGCTATTGATGCGCTATATAGTTATGGTGTACCAATTATAGATATTTTAGTGAAAAAAGTTAAAAGAGAAACTATTGATCTAGAAGATGCCACTCATGCAATAGCAGTTATTGAAAAGTTCGCTTCTCAAAAAGCAATAAGTGCACTAAAAAAATTAACAGATGGAACAGAGCATTCTGTTAAAATAGAAGCCATAGAAGCGTTAAAAAGACTAAAATGGAAATACCCGAATTTACATATAAAAGATAGATTTATAGTTGATAAAATATTAGATGAATGCTATCTTTATCAAGATACACTTTCTGTAATTCATTCTCAGATTGTGATTCAATACAAAAAGAAAAATATTTCAGAAGAAAATATAGAGATCACTAAAGCCCGAAATGGTTTAATTCGATTACTGGAACAACGTTTAGACCGTCAATTGCAGCGAATATTTCAATTTTTAGGAATTAAATATCCACCAAATGATGTTGAACCAATTCTAAATATTATCCTAACAGGTAAGGAAGAACAGCGCATTCATGCTATTGAATTTTTAGATAATATTTTAAATATTCAACTTAAAAAAGAATTGATTCCAATAGCTGAATCTATTTTAGTTGATACTATTTCAGAAGAAAAAATAAAAAAGCTGAACTTACAAGTTTACAGCGAAGAGGAATGCTATCGTTCTTTATTGAGTAGAAAAGACATTAAACTAAAACAGGCTGTATTATACTTAATAGAAAAAACCAACGATAAAAAATTTATACCCTTGGTTGAAATTGTTTTGGATGATAAAAATGAAAATATAAGAAATAAAGCTTTAGAAATACTTTCCTAATAATTTTCACCTACTTATTAATTAGTTTATCAATACTTCCTGCCAAATACATATGATCACTAGCAGAATTTTTGCGCAATACATTTGTCATTAAAACCACCATATATTTACAATTATTTGGATGCTCAACAATAGCAACTGAATTCATGAAATTTTGAACATTTCCCATATATTTTCCACAAGCTTCACCTTTACTTCTATCACATTTATACAAACTCCCCGATTTAAAATAAACAGCCGCATCCTTTAATGCTGGTGAATATGCATATCTAATTCTCCTATCTGTCATGTACATTAATCGTTTCATTTCTAAGCTAGATTTTTCATCTACAACCTTTCCCTGTTCTAATTGCACTAGAAATTTCATTAATCCAATAGGACTTCCAATACTACCATCTTTACTTCCAATAAAATTATTTGCACCTCTTGTAAAAAAAGTTCCTAAACGCCATTCTTCAAAAGTAATTCCAAGTTTTCGTAATGGTAAATTAACAACATCGTTTCCTAGGTCTGTTAATTCTTTTTTAGGTGTGTTTTTAAAATAAGTATCTGCACCTTCTTGAGTTAAAGCTGGATAATCTTTACCAAAAGCAGCCATTAATATCGTTTCTCTCCAAACAATACTTGCAGCACCATTATTGCTAACAGACGTCATATGATCAGTCCATTCAAACAAGCTAAAAACATCACTTGCAATCACTTGTCGTTTTACCAATTTATTAGTTTCAGTATTAAAAATTGGAACTGTATGTTCGTCAGTTAACCCCCACAAACCAGCTTTTACAGATTTTGTTTTTATCAACTCAATGCGTTTTTCAAAAGAATCAGGATAAATTATCTCTAATTGAGTAAATAAACCAATTAGAACAGCCAATTTCCCTACACTACCTGGCTGATAGCCTGCAGTTTCATTTCTAGCAGCATATCTTATATTATTTACATCTGAAATATCTATAACTGAAAGAGAGTAACTTTTATCCAATCCATAAAATAACCCATTAATCTCTTTGTTGAATTTTTCATCTTTAACTAAAAACTGCGCTGTACTATCTTTCTTTTTTGAAGTTAAACTTAATGCGATTTCATTGTAAGATTTTAAGGCGCCTGCAGGTAAATTTAAATTCTCTTTTATTTCACCACTTTTTATGCGTTCTAATCGTAATAATCGTTTAATTCCTGTTCGCGCATAACCATCAATTGGGTAAGGGTTTAACCCAGTAAAAGTCCAAGACAACACTAAAACGATTGCAATTTTTAAATAATTCTTCATTTTATATTTTTTTAGATAGTAATACTTCCTTGTTTTTATCAATTTTTGGGGTAATTGATTCTAAGTACCCAGAACTTAATGCTTTTTTGTTTTCAACAAACGGACGAATTTGAAACAACCACAATTTATTATTCTTAAAACCAAGTTCCACATCATAAGCACCTATATATTCGGCATTTACTTCTTTAGCCATTTTTTTTCGTAAATTCTCAGCTAATTCTCTAATCTCTTTTATGTTTTGTTCATTTAAAACTGAGTTTTCAAAAGTTGCAGATTTTTTAGCAGTTCCACCAGTAGTTGGCAAACTATTATAATCTGATTCTCTTGCCGGAGCAATTAATTTGACAGTTCCGTCAGCTCCTAATTCATAAGCCTCTGCAGATTGTCCATCTACGGCACCACCAGCGCCTCTGCTAAAAGCAATGGTTAAATCTTTTGAATTTCCTGAATTTATTCCAGTTGTTATCATAACTCCAGAATAATCTACATCAACACTTGGAATTACCAAAATTGAAGGAAACACATTTTCTGGATTTAACAAATATTTTTGACGCCATTTAAAACTTCTTTCTGTATAAGGTGAAGCCCATACATCTTTTATTCCCTGAATAATTTTATCTTTTGCAACAACATTAAATAAAGTTAAATTTAAACCCGCTCCTGAAAAATCTTTTAGATCTTCCATATTCGTATCACTTCTTAAGAACACAGGTATTTCACCTAATTTTTTTCCTAAAACAGCTAAAAATTCATTTTCTAATTGTGTAATAAAACTTGCTTGAATCGGCATTTTCTTAATAGCATCACGCAAAATCTCTAGCTGCTTCAATTGAAATTTCTCTACTTCTATTTCCGAAATAGAATTTGAACGTTGCCTATCAGCTTCTAAAAACATATTGGTTAAAAAATTCCAATATGAAATATTTTGGTCAGGCATTTGCTGATTCATGTGTGATTTAAAAATTCCAAACGGAATTACAACACCTTCCACAACTTTATCTGGAAACATTTTTTTCAATTGTCCCAAATTAGCTGCTTTTGGTCCGCATAACTTACCAGAATCCTTCGCATCAACATTTCTCATATTTAAAATGCTATTCACATCTAACCGAATATTTTCAACAGGAACGGCAATTTTAGCTTCATTTCTTTCTTTTTTGGAAAACAACCCTTTTTCTTCCAGAGTCATATCTTTCTCTAATTTCAAAATAACATTTCCTTTATTTGAAACCGCATAAAACACTTTTTGCCCGTTGAACTTTTTTAAACTTTGAAGATTATCATCAGACAACGCAGCATTTGGAATTCCTAAATTACGTGCTAATAATTGAACGTGAGAAACTAAATTTCCTTCTGCAACAGTAGCAATTCCTCCTACAGGTTTTAAATCGGATGGTGGTTTTTGAAAAATATAAATTTTGTTTGAAGAAACCTCAACACCTTCCGGAGATCCATCAATTACAACCAACTCACCAAAAGCGTATCCGGGATTTAATCCACGAACTGAACTTTGACTTGAAATATTTAGTACTTTATTTGTTAAAGAAGATTCAGTTGCTATAATGTCACCCAAATCAGCTACAGATTTCCCTAAATGTAAAGCTACAGAACTTCGTATTTTATCATCAATAAAACCATAAGATTTTGGTTCAAAACCATTATAAACATTAACAATTTCTTCATAGGTTGCTTTTACCATAGATGCGCTCCACTCTACTTCACTCCTAGCCGATTGTAAAATTGTTGTTAGCTCATTTAAACTAAGTGAGGTTGAATTTTTCGGTTTTAAAACGGATTCAATTTTATTCCATTCCCAAAGTTCAATGTAACCAGCTCCAGCAGTTGCCACTCCTAAATAATAGGTTTTACTCAATAATTCTTGTATATCCTTTGGCTGCCATTGCGATGCATTTTTAAAAACAACTTCTTCTAATTTTAGAGAAGCATCTAATAATTGAATTCTTGCTAATGCTCTCTTTTCAACCAAAATTGCTTTTCTAATTTCTAATAACAACTTAGCCGACTCCGAAACCAAAATAGCAGGATTTATTTCTGCTCCATTTTTTACTGAAAATTCCTTTATTACACTTCCAATTGGTGTGTTTTTAACAAAACTTGTTTTTTGAGGTAAAGCACTTATATCTATTGGCTTGTAATAATTATTCATTGTCACAAGTAACTCATCAAATTTCAAATTTAACGCAGTGGTTAATTTTGAAGCATTTTTGGTTTTAAATTGTTTTACTTTTTCAATATCAACAAATTCTGGTTGTCCGTGAATTTTCACTCGTAAATCCATAAATTGAGGAAATGAATCTGACAAAACCTTCGATTGACTTCTCATTAATTGAGCAACATTATCATCTCCTTTATGAGGAATATCTTTTAAAGACTGACGAATTAAAAAGAAATTTTTAGTGATGCTCGTATCTCCCGTTAATAACCATTTATAAAAATATACTCCCCAAGTCTCTTCATCTTCAACCTGAACAGCACCTCTGTAATATTGCGCTTTTTGTAAAATCCAACCATCATCAACACTTCTTAAGTACTTATCTAATTGATATTGTTTTAAACGCGAATTGTGATTTTGAGAATCCCAAAATTCTTTATTTGAAGTATAAGCTAAAATTTGTCCTAAAAACACATGATTATTTTCACCAATATTCTCAACAATATCTTTATATCGTGCATGTTGAACACCAGAACCAATAGAATCCGGACAAGGATCTTTTGGCATTCTTATACTTCCATCTTTACAAAACCAACGAATATCTTTATAAGGACCTCTTAATTCTTTTTTGAAAGTTGCTATTTGCTCTTTAATATACCGATTACTCAATTCTTGAGAAAAAATTGATACCGAAAATAGACAGACAAGAAAACTGAAAAGTACTTGTTTTTTCATTATTAAATTAATTTTTAGACCTATAGATTTATTTTCAAATATAGTGCCATATTTGATACAAAATACATACTCTATTAATAGTTAAAATTAATAAAGTTATAATTTAAACTATTGCTATTCAACCTATTAATAATGAAATTCCTTTAACAACAAATAAAAAAAGCGGCTAATTGCCGCTTTTTTTTTATAAATGCTATTCAAAATATTAAAATTCTGAAATTGTTTTTTTAATTATTGAAACACAATCTAACAATTGCGCTTCGTTCATTACCAAAGGAGGTGCAAAACGAATAATATTTCCGTGAGTTGGTTTTGCTAATAAGCCATTATCTCTTAATTTAATACAAATATCCCAAGCAGTTGAGCTATCTTCTGAATCGTTTATTACAATTGCATTAAGCAACCCTTTACCTCTAACTAATTTTACTAAATCATTAGAGTCTGCAAATTTTTGGATTTCACTTCTAAATAATTCACCTAGTTTTTCCGAATTTTCTGCAAGAGCTTCATCTTTAACCACATTTAAAGCAGCAATTGCAACAGCACAAGCCAATGGATTACCTCCAAAAGTAGAACCGTGTTGACCCGGTTTAATAACATTCATTATTTCATTATTTGCAAAAACTGCAGAAACGGGATAAACCCCTCCACTCAAAGCTTTACCTAATATTAAAATATCTGGTTTTACATTTTCGTGATCTACAGCTAATAATTTTCCAGTTCTGGCAACACCTGTTTGAACTTCATCAGCAATAAATAAAACACCATATTTTTCACATAATGCTTTTGCACTTGCTAAATATCCTTCAGAAGGAACATAAACACCAGCTTCACCTTGGATTGGTTCCACTAAAAAACCTGCAATATTATTACTTGATTGCAAAGCATCTTCTAATGCTTGTAAATTATCATAATCAATTTTTATAAAACCTGCTGTAAACGGACCAAAGTTTTTACGTGCATCCTCATCATTAGAAAATGATATAATAGTAGTTGTTCGTCCGTGAAAATTATTTTTACATACTATAATTTCTGCTTTATTTTCTGCAATGCCCTTTTTTTCATATGCATATTTTCTGCATAATTTAATTGCTGTTTCAACTGCTTCTGCACCCGTGTTCATTGGTAAAACTTTATCGAAACCAAAATACTCGGTTACAAATTTTTCATATTTACCTAAAACATCGTTATAAAAAGCACGTGAGGTTAATGTTAAAACACTTGCTTGTTCCTTTAAAGCATTAATAATTGAAGGATGACAATGCCCTTGATTTACAGCCGAATAAGCTGATAAAAAATCGTAATATTGTTTACCCTCTACATCCCAAACATACACTCCTTCCCCTTTATTTAAAACTACAGGTAATGGATGGTAGTTGTGAGCTCCATATTTATCCTCTAAATCTATTGCTTGTTGCGATGAAATTGTTTCTGAAACCATCTTTTAAAAAATTAAAAATTGAAAATTATCAATTCCTCATTTTAAGGAGAGAAATCATCCTTGTTAGGCCGCAAATTACAAAATATATTAGATATTTGAAGAGCTAAAATTGAATTTGACTAACTCAATATGATATAATATTACCTACTTATAAAAATATTTTGCAACTCTCACTAATTTCTTTGATATTTTTGACATAAAATTCACAATCTTAATAATAAATGAATAAATTTGTAGTAATCATATAATTAAATTTAAAAAAATGAAAAAATCTGTTTTAGTATTAGGTTTAATCGCATTGTTTTTAACAAGCTGCGGAGAAAAAAAGAAAGAAGAAGTTAAAAAAGAAGTTGAAACTCCTGTTGAAACCACAAAAGAGGTAGCAAAAGAAAAAGTTATGAATTCTGATGATTTCGTGGTTTTAGGTAAACAACTGTTTACTGATAAAACATGTACAACTTGTCACCAAGCTGATGCTAAAGTTATTGGTCCTTCAATAAAAGACATTAACAAAGTATATGCAGAAAAAGGTGGTAACATTGTAAAATTTTTAAAAGGAGAAGCTGAAGCAATTGTTGATACAGATCCTGGGCAAGTTGCAATAATGAAAGCTAATTTAGATGGTTTTGTAAAAGACCTTTCTGGTAATGAACTTGCTGCATTGGCGGCTTATATGCGTTCAATAAAATAATTTATCAAAAAATATATTTAAAAGCATCTCTAAAATAGAGATGCTTTTTTTATGTTAAAATAGTACATTTGCAAAATGGCAAGAAAAAAAACACCAACTATTTTTGAAAATATAGAAGTAATAGATGCTGGAGCTCGAGGAAAAACAGTTGCAAAAGCACCTGATGGTCGTGTTATATTTTTAACAAACACAGTACCAGGTGATGTTGTTGATATTAGAACAGGTAAAAAAAGGAAAGCCTATTATGAAGGTACGGCAATTAAATTTCATAAATACTCAGATAAACGTGTAGAACCTGTTTGTGAACATTTTGAGCATTGTGGTGGTTGTAAATGGCAAAATATGGGCTATAATCATCAATTAGCATATAAAGAAAATGAAGTTAAAAATAACTTAATAAGAATCGGGCATTTAGATTTACCCGAAATTACACCAATTTTAGGATGCAAAAACATTTATTTTTATAGAAATAAAATGGAGTTTTCATTTTCAAATAGCAGATGGTTAACTCTTGAAGAAATAAATTCAGGTGAAGAAATTGACAATCGCAATGCTTGTGGATTTCATATTTCTGGAATGTGGGATAAAATTTTAGATGTTCAAAAATGTCATTTACAAGAAGATCCTTCAAATGATATTCGTAATTTTATAAAAGATTATGGAATTGAAAACGGGTTAGAGTTTTTCAATCCAAGAGAAATGTCTGGTCTTTTACGTACAATAATGCTTCGTATATCTTCAACTGGAGAGATTATGGTAGTTATCCAGTTTTTTAAAGAAGATAAAGTAAAACTAGAAGGTTTATTAAACGCTCTTTCTGAAAAATTCCCTCAAATTACATCGCTTCAATATGTAATTAATGGAAAAGGAAACGATACTTTATATGATCAAAATATTATTCTATTTAAAGGCAGAGATCATATTTTTGAAGAAATGGAAGGCTTAAAATTTAAAATTGGACCAAAATCATTTTATCAAACAAATTCAGAACAGGCATATGAACTCTATAAAATCACAAGAGATTTTGCTGGTTTAACAGGAAATGAAACTGTCTACGATTTTTATACAGGAACAGGAACTATCGCCCAATTTGTTGCTAAAAAAGCAAAAAAAGTAATTGGTGTTGAATCTGTACCAGAAGCTATTGAAGATGCCAAATTAAATGCACAATTTAATAACATAGAAAACGTTGAATTTTATGCAGGTGATATGAAAGATGTTTTTAATGATAATTTTATTAAAACTCATGGTAAACCTGATGTTATTATTACAGATCCACCAAGAGATGGAATGCATAAAAATGTGGTTGCTAAAATTTTAGAAATAGCACCAAAACGCATTGTTTATGTTAGTTGTAATTCAGCAACTCAGGCACGTGATTTATCATTAATGAAGGAACAGTACACTATTATTAAAACACAAGCTGTTGATATGTTTCCCCAGACGCATCATGTAGAAAATGTGGTACTATTAGAATTAAAATAATTATGAAGAAATACTTTTCAATAACCATAATTTTAGCTCTTATTTTAATATTGAGTTGTGAAAAAGATGATATCTGTTTAGAGAACACTACGCCAAACTTAGTTTTAAAATTTTATGATATAAATAATGATACGTTAGCAAAACCCGTTACATCACTAACTGTTTGGGCGAATGAATTAGATACTATCTATTTAGATAAACCTTTTGATTCTATAATTATTCCACTCGATTTTAATTTAAATAAAACCAATTACAAACTTGTTTCTAACAAAATTGTAGACACAATTTATTTTAGCTATGAAAGAAATGATATTTTTATATCTAGATCTTGTGGTTATAAAACAATATTTGAAAATATAGAAATTGATAGTTTCACAAATAACTGGATAAAAGGATTTAATATTAATAATACAATTATTGACAATGACACAACGGCACATATTAATATTTATCATTAGTATTATTATCAATTTTACGGCAAATTCTCAGCAAAAACAGGATTCCTTAAAAACCAAAGTTAGTTACGGTATTAGAGTTGGAGTTGACATAAGCAAACCAATAATCTCATTTATAGATAGTGATAATAAAGGTTTAGAATTAACTGGTGATATTAAATTTTCTAATAATTATTATGCTGCTGTAGAATTAGGTTACGAAGATGCGTTAAAAACTGAAGATTATTTTAATTATACTGCTAAAGGTTCTTTTATAAAAATAGGTGTTAATTACAATGCCTATGAAAATTGGAAAGGAATGAACAACGAAATTTATGTTGGTACTCGTTATGCTTTTAGTTTATTTAGTCAAACACTAAATAGTTACACTCCAAATTACAGCGGAATCTATTTTAATGCTGAAGAAATTACACCAAATACAGAGTTTAAAGATTTAAATGCACACTGGATAGAATTTCTATTTGGAATGAAAGTCGAAACATTTAAGAATCTATATTTAGGAGCGCAATTCAGTATTAAAAAAATGATAAGTTCTAAAGAGCCTGAAAATTTTAAAAACCTATATGTCCCAGGATTTAATCAAGTTTCCTCAAATGATTTAGGTGTTGGTTTTAATTATACCATAAGCTATAATATTCCAATAATTAATAAGTACAAATAATTTTTTAGTATTTTTAAGAGTTAAATAATTTTTTATGAAAAATATACCAAGTGTAGATTTATCTGATTTTTTATCTGATGATTCTAAAAGAAAACAAAAATTCATTAAAGAAATAGGCGAAGCCTATGAAGAAATTGGCTTTGTAGCTCTTAAGGGTCATTTTCTTTCAGACGATTTAACTGAAAGCTTATATAAAGAAGTGAAAAACTTTTTTAATTTACCAGAAGAAATTAAAGAGTCATATGAAATTGAAGGGATTGGCGGACAACGAGGGTATACTTCTTTTGGTAAAGAAAGTGCCAAAGGTAAAAAAGAAGGAGATTTAAAAGAGTTTTGGCATTTTGGACAAGAAGTTATTGGAAATGAAAAATTAAAAGCTGAATACCCAAAAAATGTGCTTGTAAATGAAATTCCTAATTTTAACAAAGTAGGAATGGAAACTTATAAAAAGTTAGAAAAAACCGCAATCTATGTTTTAAGAGCATTGGCTTTATATATTGGCTTAGAAGAAAACTATTTTGATAAGTTTGTTATTAATGGCAACAGTATTTTACGCCCTATCCACTACCCTCCAATTAAAGGTGAACCCAAAGGAGCTGAGCGAGCTGCAGCACATGGAGATATAAATTTAATAACATTATTAATGGGAGCTTCGGCATCTGGTTTAGAGGTTCAAAATAAAAAAGGAGAATGGATTCCGGTAACAGCCTTACCTGAACAATTGGTAATAAATGTTGGCGATATGTTAGAGCGTTTAACTAATAATAAACTGCGATCAACCATACATAGGGTTGTAAATCCTCCTAAAGAAGATTGGGGGAAATCACGGTTTTCAATTCCATTTTTCACACATCCAATTGGTGAAATGCCACTTAATTGTTTGCCAGAATGTATAGATAATATGCATCCTAAAGCATATGAAGATATTACTGCTGGTGAGTTTTTAAATGAACGTTTAAGAGAATTAGGCCTGTTAAAATGAAAATTAATAAAGTAATTACATTGTTCACTTTTGGTGTGTTTTTAATAATTGCTGGTTCAATTTTAAAATTCACAAATAATCCTCAAGCAAGTTTAGTTTTAGCCATTGGACTGGTTTTTGAACTTTTAGCTGGTTTATTATTTATCTGGAAAAAAATTAAAAAATAAGTCCAATTTCATATGGGAAAAAAGAAATTAAGCAGTTTAGAAGATTTAGGTGGATTTGTATTTTCTACAAATGATAATTTTGAATACAACCAAGAAGAAAATCAAGAAACATTAAAACCAAATCAACAATTTTTAGAGGCACACTTTTCAAACAAAGGAAGAGGTGGTAAAACTGTAACAGTTATTACTGGTTTTGTAGGTTCTGAATCTGATTTAAAAGTTCTTGGGAAATTACTAAAATCCAAATGTGGTGTTGGTGGTAGCGTAAAAGAAAATGAAATAATAATTCAAGGGAATTATAGAGATAAAATAATGGAAATCCTTAAAAAAGAAGGATATAACGTAAAAAGAGTTGGAGGATAACTTATGAAACGAGCATGCTAAAAAGTTTATCATCCAATAAAATGATAAATAGCGAACAGCATGTGACCATTAAAAAAATAATATTGACACATGAATAAAATTGCATCTTCAGAATTAATTCTGAACCCAAATGGAAGTGTTTATCACTTAAATTTAAAACCTGAAAACGTAGCTCAAAATATAATTTTTGTAGGCGATCAAGATAGAGTTCCAAAAGTTACTAAATACTTTGATTCTATAGAGTTTGAAACTCAAAAAAGAGAATTTAGAACAATAACAGGAGTCTATAAAGGAACTCGTATGTCAGTAATATCTACTGGTATTGGTCCGGATAATATCGATATTGTAATGAACGAATTAGATGCGTTGGTTAATATTGATTTGGAAAATAGAACCGTTAAAAAAGAACATGTGCAACTTAATATTGTTAGAATTGGAACCTCTGGTTCTTTGCAAAAACACATTCCAGTTGATAGTTTTGTTTTAGCAAAATTTGGTTTAGGTTTTGATGGAATGTTGCATTCTTATGATTGCGAGCATATTTTAGAAGCCGACTTTGAAGATGCTTTTATTAAACATACCAATTGGAGTCCAAGAAAAGCAAGACCTTACATTGTAAAAAATAGTGAGATTCTTGAAAAAAAACTTGCCAGTGATAAAGTCTTTATTGGAGTAACAGCTACTGCAGTTGGTTTTTACGGTCCACAAGGAAGAGTTTTGCGCTTAGCCCTACAAGACCCAAAACTAAATAGTAAAATAGATAGTTTTGAATTTAATGGTATTAAAATTACAAACTTAGAAATGGAGACTTCTGCAATATATGGTTTGTCAAAATTATTAGGTCATAATGCTTGTTCTATGAATGCTATAATTGCTAATAGAGCAAACGGAACTTTTAGCGAAAACCCTTATAAGCCAGTTGAAGAATTAATTATATATACTTTAAATAAATTATCTGTTTAAAATATTTTGTATATTTCGTCGTTCAAAATTAATAAAACCCCATATTAAAATGAAAAAATTAATAACTTCTTCTTTAGCAATTACGTTTATGTTGCTTTTATTTGCTTCATGCGGATCTTCAAAAGGTTGCGGATTAACTAGTGATGCCTCTAAAATTCAAAATACTACAACAACACTACCTCAAACTGAAATTATTGCTGAAGCCAAATAGATAAAATCTGTTTAAAAAATATTATATCCGTTTTTGAGTAATTTTAATATTAAATACTAAACTCAATAAATGAGCATATTACTTTCATATCAAATGAAAGTATGTATCTTTGCAACGTTTAAAAAATAAGAAAATGGAAAACGGATTATACGCAAAATTTAACACCTCAAAAGGTGGGATATTAGTAAACTTAGAATTTGAAAAAACTCCTGGTACAGTAGGTAACTTTGTTGCTTTAGCTGAAGGAAATTTAGAAAACAACTCAAAACCACAAGGAACTCCATATTATAACGGATTAAAATTTCATAGAGTAATTGCTGATTTTATGATTCAGGGAGGATGTCCACTTGGAACTGGAACTGGGTCTCCTGGATATAGTTTTGATGATGAATTTCATCCAGAATTAAAACATAATGTTCCTGGTATTTTATCAATGGCGAACTCAGGTCCTGCTTCTAACGGAAGTCAGTTTTTTATAACTCACGTTGCAACTCCTTGGTTAGATAATAAACATACTGTTTTTGGAAAAGTTGTTGAAGGACAAGATGTTGTTGATGCAATTGCTCAAAATGATATCTTAGAATCAATTGAAATAGTAAGAGTTGGTGAAGATGCTGAGAACTTTAATGCTGTTGAAGCTTTTAGAGTTTTTGAAGGTTCAAGAGCAAAAAGAGAAGAAGAAGCTAAATTAGCTGCTAAAGAAGCAATGGATAAAATTGCTGCTGGTTATGATGAAACTCCTAGTGGGTTACGTTATAAAATTTTACAAGAAGGTACTGGGAAACAAGCTAGTAAAGGTAGTGGTGTTTCTGTACATTATAAAGGTCAGTTAGTTGATGGAACTGTTTTTGATTCATCATATACTCGTAAACAACCAATTGATTTTACTATTGGTATTGGACAAGTGATTCCTGGTTGGGATGAAGGAATTCAACTTTTAAAAGTTGGAGACAAAGCTCGATTTGTTATTCCTTCGGATTTAGCATATGGAAGTCAAGGTGCTGGTGGTGTTATTCCTCCTGATGCAACATTAATTTTTGATGTTGAATTGGTTGATGTAAAATAATAATACATTACATAAATATTAAAAAGCATTGGCATAAAGCCAATGCTTTTTTTGAATATAATTAAATAAAACAACAACCAATTATGAAGGTCTATATTAAATTATCATTTGATAATTAGACTTTAATAATAGATTAAAGTTTAAAAAAACTATGATAAAAAAGAGAACACTGGAAAGTAATAGAGTTACCTTCCCAATAGTACAATATGTACATTCATAAAAATTTATACTTGGTGTAAACAAACAACTAGTACATCCTACTAGTATCATTATTATAAAATCTACAAAAAGAAGTGCAGACATTATAATTAGTAACTTAATTGCAATTGCCTTCATAACATAACAGAATTAAAATTAAACAACTTTAAAAATTTCCCAACAATTTTTAAATTGAATGAGTTTTCTCATCATACAAATTTACTTTACAATACTTATTATAACTATTTATTTGAGTCAGCAAATTTTATACAGTCTGGTTTAATTTTTATAATATAATAATGTAATTTTACATTACCTATAATGGAATATTAATTCATTGCAATTACAAATAATTCCTATGCCCGATTTTTTAAAAAAAGAATATAAATTTGACTATAATTTTTTAGATGCAAAAGAATGTTTAAACCAGTTAACCATCAAAGAAAAAGAAGAACTCATAAAGCATAAAACTGACATTGAATTTGAGCCTGGAGAAACCATTATTAAAAGAGGACTTTTAGTTAGTAATATTCTTTATTTAATTGATGGTTTAGTAAAATTAGAAATTATTAACGATGGAAAACCTTGCACTGTTGGCTTAATCCAATCACATTCATTTATTGGTATAATATGCTGTTTTGCATTTAAAAAATTTGATTTCACAGCAACCGCATTAGAAAAAACAAAAGTAAGTTTTATAGATAAAGAAATATTTGAGAAATTTATTAAAACTAATGGTGATTTTGCCCTAGACTTAATAAAACATATGTCTGGTGTTTCAAATGGTTTATTTCATAGAATTACCACATTATCTCAAAAAAATATTGATGGAGCTTTGTGCATATTGTTACTTGACTTTGCCAATATTTATAAATCTGACACATTTGTACTTCCAATAGTGAGAAAAGAAATAGCTAATATGCTAGGATATTCTAAGGAGAGTGTAATTAATACATTATCAAAATTCAATAAAGAAGGAATTCTTAAAGTTGCTGATAGAAAAATTGAAATTTTAAATAGAAAAAAGCTAGTTCAGATAAGCAAATTAGGATAATCTATATTTTAAATTGAAACAAATAGTTTATAAAATCGTCTAAAAGATATCTTTTAGACGATTTTTTTTATTTTTACAATTCAACCAAAAATTATGATGTATCGAAACTTTTTTTTCTTATCAATATTAACACTCTTTATTAGTTGCTCATCACCTGCCAACAGTCCTGAATTTATTAAAAAAACTACAGGTAGATATTTATACAATTCAGATGAAGTTATTGAAGTGTATTTTGAAAATGAAGAACTCTTTTTAAAATGGCGTGGAGCAAACAGTATTAAACCAATGAATGTTGGGAACCAACAGTTTTTTGTTAAAGAAATGAATGAGAAAATTGAATTTTCAACTGATTCTTCAAGTAAAAACCAATTTTTAACTTTAGTTCCAAAAGATGATAACGACACCATTATTAATAACTTTAGAAAGCTTGCAGTTAACGAAAAAATACCAAGTGAATATTTAAAAGATAATGAATTTGATAAAGCACTTGAAGGATATTTAAACATTAAAAAGAATGATTCTTTAGATAACTCTCTAAATGAAAACAACTTTAATTCATTAGGATATAAAGAATTACGTAAAAATAATTTTGAAAACGCCCTTAACATATTCAAAATTAATATGATGCTTTACCCAAACAGTTCAAATGTTTATGATAGTTATGCAGATGCTTTAAAAGTAAAAGGAGACACGCTACAAGCTATTATTTATTATAAAAAATCATTAAAATTAGATTCTGGAAATAGAAGAGCCAAAAGTTTTGTAGAAAAATATGATAAAAAAGAATAGATGCTAGAAAAATTAAAATACCCAATTGGCAAACCTGTTATTCCATCAATTATAACAAAGAATGAACTTACAGAATGGATTAACACTTTGGAAAATTTCCCTCTAAAACTTGAGGCCTTAGTAAAGAATTTAACTAAAGATCAATTAGACACTCAATATAGAGAAAGTGGTTGGACCATTAGACAGGTTATTCATCATTGCGCTGATAGCCATCAAAACAGTTATATCCGCTTTAAATATACTTTAACTGAAGATAAGCCTATAATTAAGGCATATTATGAAGATAGATGGGCCGAATTGTTTGATACTAAATCGGCTCCAATTAATTTATCTTTAAATATGCTAAAAGCGCTGCATGCTAAATGGGTTTATTTGTTAAACGGTCTAAAACCTGAAGAATTGAAAAAAGAATTTATTCATCCGGATGGAAATGAACTTGTAAGCCTTGAAACAAACATTGGTATTTATGCCTGGCATTGTAACCATCATTTTGCTCACATTTATAATTTAATGAAAACAAAACAGTGGGTATAATTTTTTTTAGTGTCTTCTTCCCCATCTTCTATTACCTGAATCCCTTTTACTGCTTTTTCCAGTTGGTGGTTTTAGACTATAAGTAAAACTTAACATTGCATAAGTACCTAAATTAGTTTTAAACGTTTCTTCAAAATAATTGTCAGAACTTGTTCTTTCAATTCCTAAATTTTTATCTAAAATATCAAATATTTGAAATTTCAAATTTCCTCTTTTAGCTTTCAAAAATGCATACTCTACTCCCATATTCCAAATAGGAATTGATTGAGAATCAAAATTATTATCTGTATATAATGAAAAATCAAATTGGGTATCAAAAGTTAAACTATTGGTAAAATCCCAATCAAATTTCGTATAATAATTTTGCATAAAATAATCTCTGTCTTTATCTTGCAACGAGTACGTTGTTTTATTAAAATCGAATTTAGCACCAACTGTTAAATCAACTTTATTTTTATTTTCGTTACTTAAACTTAATCCAACATTCCAACCCTTACTTTTGGTATCATTATTAGCATTATTAATAATTGTAGTATAATCATTTAAATCAGCACCACCTCTAAGCGTATATCTTAATCCAATATTACTTATTTTTTTACTTAAATTAAGATGACCTCTAAAATTAGACTTAGTTCCATAATTTTCAAAAGTTGAGTATTGTATGTAATTATCATCTATACTTCTGCTTGTAACTATGGCATTTGTAGTTTTTGTATAACCTATATATGTAAAAAAACTAGTTGCTCGTTTAAATTCGTGTGAATAAAACATAACACTATAGCTATCCTCTTTTTCTGGTGTTAAACCTGTATTTCCAACTGAAACATATAGAGGGTTAAAGTCGTTAACAATTGGTGTTACTTGATTTGCACTTGGCAATGACGTTTCTTTCTCATATCTAAAACGTACTCTTTTACCTTTCTTATATTCGTAACTAACTGTAGCTCTTGGTAAAAAATTATTATAGTTATTATCAATAAAAGAATCATTATCAACATCTAATTTTTGTTTCATTGTTTCTAAACCTCCCGAAAGATAAACTTGAATTTTATCTTTACTAAAAACATAACCTAATTGATTATTGTACACTTGTTTATTATAATCTAACTGATAAATAAATGGGTTTTGTACAATGTCATTTATGGTTTTAGTTTGATCTAAACTTTCATCATCCTTTTCATTTCTAACACTTGATGAAAAACTAATTAAATGGTGTTCAATTATAGGTTCCATATATCTAAACGAAACATTATAATTTAGCCCTTTATTTTTTTCATCTCTTGTAGTAATTTCATTAGATTCAGAATAATTTGTATTGTTTGATATATTGAACTTATTTAATGATTTTTGAAAATTCATATCAGTATTATCAGAAAAAGAAATTCCGCTTCGAACTCTTAAATTTCTTCCTTTCTCATTTAATTTTTTTCGAAATGAAAAATTTAAACTTCCATTATTTCTATCATCTTCACTTCTTACTGTTCTGTCACTGTTTGTATCTTCGCTATTGTTTTCATTAAAATATACCGTAGAATTATTACTGTCAGATTCTCGTTTATCATTTTTAAAGCTACCTCTAAACTCCAAATATTCTCCTTCTTTTGAGCGATCTCTTAAACTAAAATTAATATTATGGTTATTAGAAATATTCTGGCTATCGTTTTCTCTTTCAGAAGTAAAAGACTCATCTTCTGTAAATTCAGTTCTTTTAGATGACTCTTCTTCTTCTCTATCTGAATAACCATAATGATAATCCAAATTAAAATTCAGGTCTTTTTTAAACTCATAATTATAGTTTGCACCGGCGGTTCCTGTTGTTAAATATCCACTATTACTTCCTCCTCTACTTCCATCTCTTCTAAAAACAGTTGCTCCAGTATTATTGATATTGTTTAGGCTTCCAAACAGCGCTAATTGAGAACTATTTGTAAATCTGTTTAAATCAAAATTTGATGTAAACCTATCATTAGTTCCAATTCCAGCTCCCACTTTACCAAAATATCCAGATTTTTTACCTTCCTTTAAAACTAGATTAATAATTTTAGCTTTTTCTCCATCTTTTATCCCTGTAGTTCTGGTATCGTCACTTTCTTCATCTATAATCTGTACGCTTTTTATAGCATCTGCATTTAAATTTTTAAGTGCAATTGTCATATCATTATTAAAAAATTCCTTTCCATCAACTAATATTTTTGTTACATCTTCTCCCTGAGCATTAACAGTTCCATCCGTTCCTATTTGAACTCCTGGCAATTTTTTAATTAAATCTTCAACATTATCGTCTTGTTTTACTTTAAATGCCTTTGTATTAAAAGCAACAGTATCTTGTTTAATTTTAATTGGAATAATTACATTTATTATAACTTCATCTAATAAGTTAACTTCTTTTTTTAAGGTTATAGGTTCTAAATCAAGATCCGATTTCCCAATAGTTAAAATCCTTTGATCTGCTTGATAAGTCATTAAATAAACCTGAAGCATGTAACTTCCTTCTTTAAATCCAGAAATATTAAACTTTCCATCAGCTCCTGTAGATGTATATTGAACTAACAAAGAGTCATTTGGTTGTAATATTGCAACAGAAACAAATTCCAGTGGTAACTTATCTTCATCTAAAACAATTCCTCTAATACTTTGAGAATAGGTTATTTGTAATGACATAAGAAAAATAAGCGCCATTAGAATTAATCCTATTTTATTACAAAATTTTATCATGAGTAATTTGTTTTTTAAACCTTTATTTAAAAGTCTTATTTTTATACCTTTAAAATCAGTTTAATACTATACAAAATTGCTATAAATAAAAATAAATTCGCTTAATTAAACGTTAATTAAAGTTAATGAGTGTTAACACATTAAATATGAAAACAAAGGAACAATGGTTTGCAGAATATTCAATAAGTCATCAAAACGAAAAAAATCAGTTAATTCATTTTATATGCGTTCCTGCAATATTTTTTAGCATTGTAGGTTTATTAATGTGCATACCAAATAAATTAATTTCAAATACGTTAAATTTAGATAGTCCCATTATTGAAAATTGGGCAGTTTTCATACTTATTTTAATTCATATTTTTTATTTACGAATGTCTTTTAGTACTTTTATAAGAATGTTTCTATTTTCAGTAATTTGTGTTATAGGAAATTACTATTTAGGTGAAAATTTATCGTTATTCTATGCTTCTTTGGCTATTTTTGTAATTGCTTGGATTGGGCAATTTTATGGTCATAAAATAGAAGGTGTAAAGCCATCATTTTTTAAAGATTTACAATTTTTATTAATTGGCCCGGCTTGGGTGTTTGAAAAACTTTCAAAAAAACAGATTACAACTTAAATGAAAAAACTTTTACAATTATACATATTACTATTAACGTGCATAACTTATTCACAACAATTAGAATTTGAAGTATTTAACACTTCCATAAATTCAAAATATGCTGAATTAGGTGTTACTTATTTTGGAACTGATAATGCTTTATTTGCTTCTTCAAAAAAGACAGAAAACGATAAATCTTTTGTAGCAGATAGACGAAGAAATAATAGACAATTATTTGTTGATTTATACATTTCAAATATTAATTCTGAGGGAGATTTAGTTGGCTCAAAAAAATTTACCAACGAAATTAATAATAAGTTTTATGTTTCGGACATCACTTTTTCATCCGATTTAAAAACTACTTTTTTTACTTGGAATAATTTTTACAACACAACAAGTAGAAAAGATTCTGCAAAATGGCAAACATTACACATTGTAAAAGCCGACATAAATCCTGATTTTGAAATCTCCCACATAACAGATTTACCTTTTAATAGTGAGGAATATACAATTAAAAGCCCTGAACTAAGTAAGGATGGAAAAAAGCTTTATTTTGTTTCTGATATGCCAAATGGATATGGGAAATCTGATATCTATGTTGTAGATATAAATAATGACGGAACGTATAGTGAACCACGAAATTTAGGTCCAAATGTAAATTCTCCATATTCAGAAGAATTCCCTCATGTAGATGCCAGCAATACCATTTATTTTTCTTCTTATGGCCATAATTCAAAAGGCGGATATGATATTTTTAGAAGTCAGTTTAAAAATGGTGAATATCAAAAAACTGAACAATTACCAGATCCCATTAATACCAAAAAAGACGATTTTGCCTTTGTTATAGACACCAATTCTAATACCGGTTTTTTCACCTCAACTAGAAAAGGTGGTGAGGGAGATGCCGATATTTATGGTTTTAAAATGGTTGAAAAAGAAATAGAATGTACTCAACTAATTACTGGGCTAATAGTAGATAAGAAAAGCAAAAAAAATGTTAGTGATGCCATAATTTCAATTTTTGAAAATGAAGAACTTCTTAAAACTTTAACAACCAATAAAACAGGAAATTATAGTTTCGATTTAAAGTGTAACGCTAATTATAAAATTACCGCTGAAAAGGAACATTTTATCGCATCAGAAATTGAACTTGAAACTGATGAAACAATTGCATTTGAAATTTCTCAAAATATAGAATTAACACCAATAGATTGTGTTCAATTAGTTGGTGGAGTTGTTTCTAATAAATTAACCAATGATTTATTAGAAGATATAACCGTTAAACTTTATGAAAATGGTGAAATTATAACTACAAAATCTACCTTAAATGATGGTTCTTATAATTTTGATTTAAAATGCAGCACAAATTATTTAATAATTGCTGTTAAAGTAGGGTTTAATCCATCAGAAATTAAAATTAATACAAATGGCAGTTATGAAACTGAACTAACAAAAAATATCGAATTAATTCCGTTAGAATGTAATCAATTACTTGCTGGAAGAGTTTCTAATAAGGAAACTGGCGAACAACTTATTAATGTAGCGATTAACCTTTACAAAAATAACTCGTTAATTAAAACCGAAAAATTAAGTAATGATGGTAAATTTAGGTTAGAATTAAGTTGTGATGAAACTTATACAATAATTGCCGAAAAAGAAGGTTTCCATAATTCAGAAATAGAAATTCTAACAACCAATGATAGAGATTTAAATATTGAAACTAATATTGAATTATCTCCAATAATTTGCAATCAATTAATTTCAGGAGTTATTACAAATAAAACAACTAATGAAGCTTTAACTCAGGTTACACTAAATTTATTTGAAAACAATAATTTAATTGATAGTCAAGAAGTTGAATCAAGAAACGACTATAATTTCAAAGTTGATTGTAGCTCGAATTACAAAATTGTTGCAATAAAAGAAGGATTTTTAAATACCGAAATTGAGTTAAAAACGGATACTCGAAATGATTTTAATCAAGTTAAAAATATCGAATTAATTCCGTTAGAATGTAATCAATTACTTGCTGGAACAGTTTCTAATAAGGAAACTGGGGAGCAACTTATTAATGTCGCTGTTTACCTTTACAAAAATAACTCGTTAATTAAAACCGAAAAATTAAGTGGTGACGGTAAATTTAGATTAGAATTAAATTGTGATGAAACTTATAGAATAATTGCCGAAAAAGAAGGGTTCCAAAATTCAGTATTAGAAATTCTTACAACAAACGAAAGAGATTTAAATTTTGAAACTACTATTGAATTATCTCCAATAATTTGCAATCAATTAATTACAGGAGTTATTACAAATAAAACAACTAATAAAGCTTTAACTCAGGTTACGTTAAATTTATTTGAAAACAATAATTTAATTGACAGTCAAGAAGTTGAATCAAGTAATGATTATAGTTTTAAAGTTGAGTGTAGCTCGAATTATAAAATTATTGCAATAAAAGAAGGATTTAAAAATTCGGAAATTGAGTTAAAAACGGATACTAGAAATGATTTCAATCAAGTTAAAAATATTGAATTAATTCCGTTAGAATGTAATCAATTACTATCAGGAACAGTTTCTAATAAGGAAACTGGGGAGCAACTTATTAATGTAGCTGTTTACCTTTACAAAAATAATTCCTTGCTTAAAACCGAAAAATTAAGTAATGATGGTAAATTTAGATTAGAATTAAGTTGTGAAGAATCTTATAAAATAATTGCCGGAAAAGAAGGTTTTCAAAATTCAGAAATAGAAATTATTACAACAAACGAAAGAAATTTAAATTTTGAAACTACTATAGAATTATCTCCAATAATTTGCAATCAATTAATTTCAGGAGTTATTACAAATAAAACAACTAATGAAGCTTTAACTCAGGTTACACTAAATTTATTTGAAAACAATAATTTAATTGATAGTCAAGAAGTTGAATCAAGCAACAACTATAATTTCAAAGTTGATTGTAGCTCGAATTACAAAATTGTTGCAATAAAAGAAGGATTTGTAAATGCTGAAATTGAGTTAAAAACAGACATTCGAAATGATTTTAATCAAGTTAAAAATATTGAATTAATTCCGTTAGAATGCAATCAAGTTATAACTGGAGTTATTGTTGACGAAAATACAAAAGAGCGATTGAATAATTTAGATATTTCATTATTCCAAAACAATGTTTTAAAAGAAACAATTACACTAAGAAATTTAGAATTCAAATTTGATGTTGATTGTAATGAATCTTATAAAATTGTAGTTAACAAAACAAATTATTTGGATGCAGAACTTGAACTATCAACAAATTCAATTCATAATGCTAGTATTTCAAAAACAATACTATTAACTCCTTTAAAATGCACACAAATTGTATCAGGTAAAATTTTAGATAGAAACACCAGTTTACCAATACCTAACGCTATTATTTCTATTTATAGTAACCAATTAATTTTAGAAACTATAAAACTTGATGAAAATGCTAATTTTAATTTTGAATTGGATTGTAAACTTCAATATGAAATAGTTGCTTCATCCGCTAATTATCAAAATAACGTTTGGAATGTAAATCCTACAAACAATTACAATGAAGAATTTAATAAAACTATTTACTTAACTCCAGTTGAAGAATTTGAAATAGTTCGCAATCAAAAAATGATTAAAACAAATCCTATTTATTTCGATTTGGATAAGGCTGAAATTACTCCTCTGGCAATTTTAGAACTAGAAAAAGTTGTAAGTATCTTGTTAAGAAATCCAGCTTTAAAAATTGAAGTTAAATCTCATACAGATAGCAGAGCACCTGATAATTATAACTTAAACCTATCAAATAGACGAGCTCAATCTGTTGTTGATTATATTATTTCAAAAGGAATAGATTCAAGCAGATTAGCAAGTATTGGATTAGGTGAGACTAAGTTAATTAATAAATGTTCTAATGGCGTTAAATGTACTGAAGCAGAACACCAATTAAACCGTAGAACTGAGTTTGTAATTATTGAAAATTAATATGATTAAACCAGCAATTAACTTTGAAGATTTTAGCAAACTCGATATAAGAATAGGAACTATTATTGAAATTAATGATTTTCCAAAAGCACATAAACCCGCCTACCAATTAACTATTGATTTTGGTTTAATAGGTATAAAAAAATCGAGTGCGCAAATAACAGATTTATACAGTAAAGAATCACTTATTAATAAACAAATTTTGGCAATTGTTAATTTTAAAAACAAACAAATAGCTAATTTTTTAAGTGAATGTTTAATATTAGGTGTTGTTAATAGTAAAAATCAGGTAGTTTTGCTGAAAGCTTCAAAATCAAGTTTAAAAAACGGTGAACAGGTAAGCTAAAATTTCTATTTGTGATTAAAAAACAATTAACTGAACTCTCTAATTTAATAAGTGGTGAATTATTATTTGATAATCTTCACAAAAGTATTTATGCAACTGATGCTTCAGTTTATAGAAAAATCCCACTAGCAGTTGCTTTTCCAAAAAACAGTGAAGACTTAAAATTATTAATCCTTTTTGCAACAAAAAACAACATCACTTTAATTCCAAGAGCTGCAGGAACTTCCTTAGCAGGCCAATGTGTTGGAGATGGTTTAATTGTAGATCTTTCTAAACACTTTACAAACATTAGAGGTTTTGATGAAAACCTAAAAACAGTTACTGTTCAACCTGGTGTTATTAGAGATGAACTAAATTTATTTTTAAAGCCTTTTGGTTTATTTTTCGGACCAAATACTTCCACCAGTAATAGATGTATGATTGGAGGAATGGTAGGTAACAATTCATCTGGAACAACATCTATACAATATGGTGTTACTCGAGATAAAATAATTCAACTAAAAACAATATTAAGTGATGGAACTGAAGCTGTTTTTAACGAATCAACAAAAGCAGCATTCAATCAAAAGAAAATTGGAAACACTTTAGAGAGTAAAATTTATAACACAATTTATAATGAATTATCTTCTGGAACTGTTCAACAAGAAATAAAGAAAGAGTTTCCAAAGCAATCCATTCACCGTAGAAATACAGGTTATGCAATCGATGAACTCATAAAAACATCCGTTTTTTCTAATTCTGAAGAAAAAATTAATCTCGCTAAATTATTGTGTGGAAGTGAAGGAACACTCGCATTTTCAACAGAAATAACCTTACAATTAGATGAGTTACCTCCACCAGAAAGTATTTTAGTAGCTGCACATTTTAATAGCATTCAAGAAAGTTTGGAGGCCGTTGAAATTGCAATGAAGCACAATTTATATATGTGTGAATTAATGGACAAAACCATTTTAGATTGCACCAAAAATAATCGTGAACAATCTAAAAATAGGTTTTTTGTAGAAGGCGACCCTAGGGCTATTTTAATGTTAGAAGTAAAATCAAATTCTATTGAAGAAACTCACAGACAAGCAGAAGCACTTATTTCAGATTTAAAAGAACACAATTTTGGATATGCTTTTCCAAAGCTAATTGGAAAAGACATTAATAAAGCAATTAATTTACGGAGTGCTGGATTGGGTTTATTAGGTAATATTATAGGAGATAAAAAAGCCGTTGCTTGTATAGAAGATACTGCCGTTGAACTAAATGATTTGCCAAATTACATTGCTGAATTTACTGAAATGATGATAAAATTAGGTCAAAATGCAGTTTATTATGCTCACGCCGGTGCGGGTGAATTACACCTCCGCCCTATTTTAAATTTAAAAGATAGCGATGATGTTATTCTATTTAGAACCATAACTACTGAAGTTGCTAAACTTGTAAAAAAATACAAAGGTTCTTTTAGCGGTGAGCACGGGGATGGAATTGTTCGTGCAGAATTTATAGAATTTATGATTGGTGAAAATAATTACCAATTATTAAAAATAATTAAAGCTGTTTTCGACCCTAAGAACATTTTTAATCAAGGAAAAATTATAGATGCTTTTCCTATGGATAAAAATCTTCGTTATGAAATTGATAGAACAGAACCAGAAATTAAAACCATTCAAGATTTTTCAGACAGTGAAGGAATTCTAAAAGTTGCCGAAAAATGCAATGGTTCTGGAGATTGTAGAAAACCAGTTTCCGCAGGAGGAACAATGTGTCCGAGTTATAGAGCAACAAAAAATGAAAAAGACACCACAAGAGCTCGTGCCAATGCTTTACGCGAATTTTTAACCAATTCAGACAAAGTAAATAAGTTTGATTATGAGGAGCTAAAAGACGTTTTCGATTTGTGCTTAAGTTGCAAAGCTTGTGCAAGTGAATGTCCAAGTAATGTAGATGTTGCAGCATTAAAAGCTGAGTTTTTATTTCAATATCATAAAGAAAACAAACCTTCTTTTCGAACAAAATTGTTTGCCGAAAATGTAAAATACAATAAATTAGGAAGTTCGTTTCCTTTTATTACAAATCTTGCATTAAACAATTATTTCACTAAAAAAATAGTAGGTATAGCAACGGAACGTAGCATTCCAAAATTGTATAAAACAACTTTAAAAAAGTGGTATAAGAACAATACAAAAAGACTTCATACAACTAAATTTAAAAATGGAGAGGTTTATTTATTTTGTGATGAATTCACCAATTATTACGATGTTACTATTGGAATAGATGCTATTGAATTATTAACAAAACTTGGATATAAAGTATTAATAATTAATCACGAAGAAAGCGGTAGAAGTGCTATTTCAAAAGGTTTCTTAAACAACGCAAAAGTGGTAATTGATAAAAATATTGAAATTTTTAAAGACCTAGTTTCAGAAAAAAATCCACTTATTGGAATTGAACCTTCAGCTATATTAGGTTTTAGAGATGAATATTTGAGATTGGCTGATGATAAAATTTCAGCAACAAAAATTTCTAAAAACACATTTACTTTTGAAGAATTTATTAAAAATGAGTTTGAAATAGGCAACATAAAATCTTCAAGTTTTACAAATAATCCAAAAGAAATAAAAGTTCATGTACACTGTCATCAAAAATCATTAAGTACGAGCGAAGCTACTTTTTCAATGTTAAATATTCCAATAAATTATAAACCAACCATTATGAATACTGGTTGTTGTGGAATGGCTGGTTCTTTTGGATATGAAAAAGAACATTATGACCTTTCTATGCAAATTGGAGAAGATACCTTGTTTCCAAAAATTAGAAATATTGATAAAACTGTAGAGATTTCAGCGTCAGGAACTAGTTGCAGACATCAAATAAAGGATGGAACAAAACGAACAAGTAAACACGCAATAACACTATTAAAAGAAGCATTAAAATAATACATATGAGCAAGAAGAAATACATAGCTAACGAAACTAGATATGAAAAAATGAAGTACAGACGCACTGGAAAAAGCGGATTATTATTACCGGAATTATCATTAGGATTATGGCACAATTTTGGTAAAAATGACGATTTTAAAAATGCAAGAAACCTATTAAAATGTGCTTTTGATAACGGTATTACCCATTTTGATTTAGCAAATAATTACGGTCCTCCTTATGGATCTGCAGAAACAACTTTTGGTAGAATATTAAAGAAAGATTTTAAAAAATATAGAGATGAATTAATAATTTCATCAAAAGCTGGTTATGATATGTGGCCTGGACCTTATGGAGAATGGGGCTCAAAAAAATATTTAATGGCTAGTTTAGACCAAAGTTTAAAAAGAATGGGGTTGGATTATGTAGATATATTTTATTCTCATAGACCTGATCCGGAAACACCTTTAGAGGAAACTATGGGTGCGTTAGATTTAATGGTACGTCAGGGAAAAGCATTATATGTTGGAATTTCAAATTATAGTTCAGAAGACACTGAAAAAGCTTCGGAAATATTAAAAGACTTAGGAACACCTTGCTTAATTCATCAACCAAAATACAACATGTTTGAACGATGGGTTGAAAATGGTTTGTTAGATACTATTGAAAAAGAAGGAATTGGGTCTATTGCATTTTCGCCTTTAAGTCAAGGTATGCTTACAGATAAATACCTAAATGGTTTCCCTGAAGATTCCAGAGCTGTAAAAGATGGACGATATTTGAACACAGATCAAATTAATAAACAACTTGTAAAAATTAAAGGGTTGAATGAAATTGCAAAAGAAAGAGGTCAAAGTTTGGCTCAAATGGCAATTTCCTGGATTTTAAAAGATGACAGAATTACTTCGGTATTAATTGGAGCCAGTAAAACTGAGCAAATTTTAGATAGTTTAAAAGCAATTGATAATACTCAATTTTCAAAAGAAGAATTGATGAAAATTGAGAGCGTATTAAAATAAAGAATTGTTATTATGATACTGTTACACTGAGCTTATCCTAGTGTTTACCTACCATATAATTATTCTTTAAACTAAAAGTTTTCGACAAGCTCAAAATGACATCAATAAAAAGCAAAAAGGGACGCTTATAAATAAGCATCCCTTTTCTAAAGTACATTCGCCAGCCATAGCTAGTGTACCGTTTTTTACAAGCTATTTAAACTAGCTTTTATCGTTTCAATTTTCGCCAAAGCATCTGCTTCTTTTTGGCGTTCCATTTTAATTACTTGCTCCGGAGCATTGTTTACAAAACGCTCATTACTCAACTTCTTTTGAACAGACTTTAAGAAACCTTCATTGTATTTTAACTCCTCTTCTAACTTTGCTTTTTCAGCTTCCACATCAATTGCATCTCCCATTGGAATAAAATACTCATTAGATTTTACTCTAAAACTTAATGCACCATCTACTTTTTCACTAACATAGTTAATCGTAGTGGTATTTCCTAATTTTTCAATAACTGCATCAAAATCAGTATTTAAATTATCGTTATTTAAAACAGAAAATTCAATTTCATTTTTGAAGGCAATGTTTTTTTCTTTTCTAATATTTCTAATTCCCGAAATTACTTCTGAAGCTACTTTAAACTGATTAATTAAATTATCATTTACTGAAACCATTTTTGGGTATTCAGCAATTATTAGTGCTTCTTCTGGTGTTCTTTCTGAAATATGTTGCCAAATTTCTTCTGATAAGAAAGGCATAAAAGGATGTAAAACCTTTAAATTATCTTCTAAAAATGAAATTACTGCTTTTAATGTTTTTGCATCAATTGGTTGTTGATAAGCTGGTTTTACCATTTCCAAGAACCAAGAAGAAAAGTCGTCCCAAATTAACTTGTAAATACTCATTAAGGCTTCACTAATTCTATATTGATCAAATGATTTTTCTAAATCAACCAATGTTTGTTGAAACTTCGCTTGATACCATTCAATGGCAATTTTAGCCGATTTTGGTTGCTCAATAGTTTCAGAAACTTCCCACCCTTTTATCAATCTGAAAGCATTCCATATTTTATTTGAAAAATTACGTCCTTGTGCACATAAATCTTCATCAAATAACAAATCGTTTCCTGCAGCCGAACACAATAACATTCCTACTCGAACACCATCAGCTCCGTATTTCTCCATTAATTCTATTGGATCAGGTGAATTTCCTAACGATTTCGACATTTTTCTACCTTTACCGTCACGAACAATTCCTGTGAAATATACATTTGTAAAAGGTTTTTCATTTCTAAATTCATATCCCGCAAAAATCATACGAGCTACCCAAAAGAAAATTATATCTGGTGCTGTTACTAAATCGTTGGTTGGGTAATAGTATTCAATTTCTTTATTATCTGGATGTCTAATTCCATCAAAAACAGAGATAGGCCATAACCAAGAAGAAAACCAAGTATCCAAAGCATCTGGATCTTGTGAAACATCATCAATTGTAAGTTGTTGATTGTTTGTTTTTTGTTTTGACAATTCTAAAGCTTCTTCTTTAGTTTCAGCTATTACAAAATCCTCTACTCCATCTCCATAAAAATAAGCTGGAATTTGATGTCCCCACCATAATTGACGAGAAATGTTCCAATCTCTAATATTTTCTAACCAGTGACGATAGGTACTATTGTAATGTTTTGGAAAAAAATGAATTTCTTCATCCTCTAAAACAGCTTTTAAAGCAGGTTTAACAATTGTATCCATTTTAAGAAACCACTGTGCTGAAATTTTAGGCTCAATTACCTCTTTTGTTCTTTCAGAAGTACCAACTTTATGCATATGTTGCTCAATTTTAACTAAACAACCTAAACTTTCTAGTTCTTTGGTAATTTCCTTTCTAACAACAAACCTGTCCTTTCCTTCATAATGCAATCCGAAAGAATTTAAAGTAGCATCATCATTAAAAATATCTATAACTTCTAAATTATGTTTTTCACCTAAAACTTTATCGTTTTGATCGTGAGCAGGCGTTACTTTTAAGCAACCTGTACCAAATTCAACATCAACATATTCATCTTCAATAATAGGAATTACTCTGCCAACTATAGGAACAATCGCTTTTTTACCTTTTAAATGTTTAAAACGCTCATCATTAGGATTGATACAAATAGCTGTATCTCCTAAAATGGTTTCAGGACGTGTAGTTGCTATTGTTAGCACTTCGTCACTTCCTTCTATTTTATAATTTAAATAATATAGATTTCCCTGTTTTTCTTCAAAAATTACTTCTTCATCAGACAAAGTAGTTTTTGCTGAAGGATCCCAGTTTACCATTCTATAACCACGGTAAATCAATCCTTTTTTATATAAATCAATAAAAACTTTAGTAACGGCTTCACTTAAATCTTGGTCCATTGTGAACTTTGTACGTTCCCAATCACAAGAAGCTCCTAATTTTTTTAGTTGCTCTAAGATTATCCCCCCATGTTCATCAGTCCATTCCCAAGCGTGTTTTAAAAATTCATCACGCGTTAAATCAGATTTATTTATACCTTGTTCTTTTAACTTTGCTACTACTTTAGCTTCCGTTGCAATGGATGCGTGGTCTGTTCCAGGTACCCAACAAGCATTAAATCCTTTAAGTCTAGCTCTTCGTATTAAAACATCCTGAATAGTATTATTTAACATATGCCCCATATGTAAAACTCCAGTTACATTTGGAGGTGGAATTACAATTGTATATGGCTCTTTTTCGTTTGGCGTTGAATGAAAATAATTATTTTTCATCCAGTAATCATACCACTTACTTTCTATATCTTGAGGACTATATTTTGTTGGTAAACTCATTTTGGTCTAATCTTTGTAATAAATAATTCGCAAATGTACAATTATAAGGCTTAATCATAAAATATTTTGAAAGCTTAAAAAATTAATTAACTTTACATTATTAAATTAAACAAAATGAAAAAAATTATTACTTTATTATTTATTGGTTTTATAACATTATCAATAAATGCTCAAGAGAAAACCGAAACTGTTGTTGATCCAAATGCCCCGGTATTTGAATTTGAAAACGAAGTTATTGATTACGGGAAAATAGAATTAAACGCAGACGGTGTTCGCATTTTTAAATTTAAAAATATTGGTAAATCACCTTTAGTTATAACTAGAATTCAATCTAGTTGTGGGTGTACAGTTCCAAAAAAACCTGAAGACCCTATTATGCCTGGTGCAACCGGTGAAATAGAAGTTAAATATGCAACTAACAGACAAGGTGGATTCAACAAAATGATTACCATTTTCTCTAATGCATCTGAACCTAATAAAAAATTGAGAATTAAAGGTATTGTTTTAAAACCTGAATCTCCTGTAGTTAAGGAAAAATCAGCAGTTTCTTCAAAATAAAACACTTTTTAACAATATAAAAAAAGGGATTCAAATTGAATCCCTTTTTTTATTTCAACATATCTTTCAAATTAAAATGAAAATCATAATTTTGATTATCCCTTTCAATCACTAAGCTTATTCTTTTATTTTCTTTTTGATAAAATTTACCTACAATTTCATCTAATTCCATATCAAAAGTATATTTTCCATTAATTTTTATTACAATATCACCTTCTTTTAAACCTGCGTTGTAGGCGGGAGACCCGATTCTTAATTTTAAAATTTTATAGGAAGGTTTAAACGTGTATTTATAATTATAATTTAATATAATTTTATTAGTTGAAAATGAATTTGACTCCTCTTCTAAACTAAAACTTGTACTATTCTTCTCTTTTTCTTGCACTAAAACCTTTCCATTGTGCACAAGTTCAATTCCGCTCATATTATATCTAAAGGGCTCCCTAAAATGGCTTCCCTTTTTTAAAGTGATTTTACTGTTTTTATAATCAAAAACAACTATAAATCTCTTTAAAATTGATGCCCCTAAGCTTCCATTTCTTTCAGTAAAATTAAGTGCAAAAGCAACAGAGAGAGAGTCTGGGTAGGATACTGTTGGGTTTTTTATTTCAAATTGTCCTAATATTAGAGACTTAATTTTAGCTCTTTTACCATATATTGAACCACTCAATCCTTCACCTAAAAAATCATCAAAGTATTTTTTAGGAGCTACAATATCAGGATGACTACCTGTAAATAACCACATTGCATCACTTCCTCCAGAATCTATTAATAATTTTATTGGAGTAATTCTATCTTCATTTTCCAATAGCCTAGCTTCAATATTTATATATGGTTTTAACTTATTGAACTCTAATTCAAAAGTTTCACATTTTTTACATTTGTCGTAATTATATTCTCCTCCTCTATAAAATATTATTTTTTTAGAACCATAATTAATTTTAACTTCAAAGTCTTTTAACAATTCATATCCAATAATTCCGTTAACAGTTAAACCTAATTTTGAAGATAAATCGAAACTATCATTATCTATAACATATAATTTCTCACTATTACTTTGTATATTATTTAACTTAAATACGTTTCCATTTGAAAGTATTGCATCAACAGGTGCCTCATCTCCAAGCCCTTGAAGTTTAATCTTCTCAACATTATTTAAAGGGATAGAATCATGAGCATTTAAATTGAATAAAATAGTTCTTCCAACACCAGAATCCAGTATAAAATTTAATTTTTTGCCATTTACTTCAATTGGAAAAACGATTAAATTACTTAAAAGTTTAAAGGAAACTGTTTGTTTTTTTACTTTGTTTCTAAATTTAAAATTACTTTGAGTAAACCCATCATTTATACTAAACAAAAATAAAATAGAAAAAAAAATATGTATAAAATTGTTTTTCAATGCGTTTTATATATGTTTTGTTAAACTACAAAATGGTTAATATAATACATAACTTTTGGCAAAACTTTAACCTTTAACAATTTCGATAAAAAATTGCCTATTTCAAAAATAATTTCGCAATTTTGTTCTATAATTTTTATTAAATCAAAAAAGATGCCTTCTATATCATTTAAAGGAAAAAAGATGCCGGAATCTCCAATTAGAAAGTTGGTTCCATTTGCAGAAAACGCAAAAAAAAGAGGAATTAAAGTTTTCCATTTAAATATTGGGCAACCAGATATTAAAACACCTGATTGCGCCCTTGAAGCCATTAAAAATAATACTGTAGAAGTACTTTCATATAGTAGATCTGAAGGATCTGAAGAATACCGACAAAAAATTGCAAATTATTATGCAAAAAATAATATTAATGTTACTGCAAATGAAATTATAGTAACAACCGGTGGTTCTGAAGCCCTTTTATTTGCAATGGGTAGCATAACTGATCCTGGAGATGAGATTATAATTCCTGAACCTTTTTATGCAAATTATAATGGGTTTTCAACAGCATCCAGCATAACCGTTGTGCCAGTAATTTCAAAAATTGAAGATAATTTTGCATTGCCTCCTATTGAGGAATTTGAAAAATTAATTACTCCTAAAACAAAGGCTATTTTAATTTGCAATCCTGGAAATCCAACAGGTTATTTGTATTCAAAAGAAGAAATTCAAAAATTAGCTAAAATTGTAAAAAAACATGATATTTTTCTAATTGCAGATGAAGTTTATAGAGAATTTGTTTATGACAATGCTCAACATCAATCTGTATTAAATGATTTTGGCTTAGAAAATCACGCAATTATAATTGATTCCGTTTCTAAACGTTACAGTATGTGTGGCGCCCGTATTGGTTGTTTAGTATCAAAGAATAAAGATGTTATTGCAACAGCTTTAAAATTTGCTCAGGCACGTTTAAGTCCGCCAACATTTGCACAAATTGCAAGCGAGGCCGCATTAGAAACTCCGAAATCTTATTTTGATGAAGTAATTGTTGAATATAAAGATAGACGAGATACTTTAATATCTCAATTGAATAAAGTCGAAGGCGTTAAAGTTGCGACCCCAAAAGGGGCATTTTATTGTGTTGTGGAACTTCCAGTAGATGACGCCGATAAGTTTGCGCAATGGTTGTTGGAAGAATATAATTTAAACAATCAAACTATAATGGTTGCTCCTGCGGCAGGTTTTTATTCTACTCAAGGTTTTGGAATAAATCAGGTTAGAATTGCTTATGTTTTAAAGAAAGAAGATTTAATAAAATCAGTTAATATATTAGCTGAAGCACTTAAAAAATACAATCAAAATTAATTGAACATTCAACAAAACATATCTTTAAAAAGTTACAATACATTTGGTATTGATGTACTTGCAAAACGATTTATAGAGGTAAATTCTATTCAAGAATTAAAAGAAATAATTTCTAAAGAAAAAGATATTTTTTTATTAGGTGGTGGTAGCAATATGCTATTAACTTCTAATATTAATAAATTAGTAGTTCATCTTAATTTAAAAGGAATTATTGTTAACGATACTATTGAAAATAGTGTTTTTGTTACTGCCGAAGCAGGAGAAGATTGGCACGAATTTGTGCTTTGGTGTATTTCTCTAAATTATGGCGGACTAGAAAATCTATCTTTAATTCCTGGAAATGTTGGCACCTCACCTATTCAAAATATTGGTGCTTATGGTGTTGAAATTAAAGATACATTTTATCAATTAGAAGCATTAGAAATTGAAACTGGAAAAATTAAAACTTTTAAAAAAGAGGACTGTAATTTTGGATATCGTAATTCAGTTTTTAAAAATGAGCTTAAAGGAAAATTTATTATTGTAAATGTTACTTTTAAACTAACAAAAGAAAATCACAATACAAATACTTCATACGGCGCTATAACAGCATTTTTATCATCTATTAAAAATCCTACAATAAAAGATATTTCCAATGCTGTAATTTCAATTAGAGAAAGTAAACTTCCTGATCCTAAAGAGATTGGAAATAGTGGCAGTTTTTTTAAAAACCCAATAATAAATTTAAAGTCTTTTAATAAGCTTCAGGAAAAATACCCGGACATTCCCTTTTATAAAATTTCTAACAATAAGATTAAAATTCCTGCCGGTTGGTTAATTGAACAATGCGGTTTTAAAGGTAAACGCTTTGGTGATGCTGGTGTACACAAAAATCAGGCATTGGTTTTAGTAAACTATAACAATGCAACCGGAAAGGAAATTTATGAGTTAGCTCAAAATATTCAACAAACTGTTAAAGAAACTTTTGGTATTCCTCTTGAAATTGAAGTAAATATTATTTAGAAGTCTCCAAAATATGTTTTTCTAACACAAAACATATAAAATTACCCTCAAAAACAACATTGTTTTCACTATTAGATACAATAACTGTAACCTCTATTTTTTTTCCATTTGTCTTATTTGTAATTGTTGCCTCAGCAGTTAATACATCATCTAGAACAACAGGTTTTAAATATTTTACTTCTGCTTTTCCTAAAACAACAGTTGGCTCGTTTATAGCAACCATAGCAGCATAATCTGCCAAGCCAAAAACAAAACTTCCATGTGCAAGATTGTATTGATCTACAACCATTTCTTTAGTAATTTTAAGAGACACTGTTGCAGCGTCATTTTTAATCGAAACAACATCTCCAACTAACTTTTTAGAAGTTAATAGGTGTGTATTTTGAAGAATTTTATTCATTTTTAATTATAATCTATTTAATTTATTATTTAATTAATTCTTTCAACGTAGCAATTACATAATCTAATTCCTTAATGGTATTAAATTTACTGAATGAAAATCTAACAGAAGTTTTAAGCTGCTCATTTTCCGGTAAAATTGTATTTAGAACGTGAGATCCTTTATTACTTCCACTTTGGCAGGCACTTCCACCAGAAACTGAAATCCCTTTTAAATCTAAGTTAAAAAGTAGCATTGGATATTCTTTTGGAAACCGAACATTTAATATAATATAAGTGCTATTGATTTCACTTTCAGAAAACCCATTAAAAATTATTCCTTCAAAATTATTTTTTAATTCTTTAATAAAATAACTTTTAAGGTTTTGAATATAAGCTGTTTCTTCAGGTAAATTAGAATATGCAATTTCTAAAGCTTCTTCCATACCTAAAATACTATGAATATTTTCAGTACCAGCTCTTGCTCCACGCTCTTGTTCTCCGCCATGTAAAATAGGCAAAATCCCAAATCCTTTTTTAATATAAGCAAAGCCTACACCTTTTGGTCCGTGAAATTTATGTGCACTTGCAACAAAAAAGTCAATTGGAGTTTCTTTCACATCAAAACTAAAATGTCCAACTGCCTGAACAGCATCTGAATGCAATAAGGCTTCATTTTCAATACATAATTTTGATACTTTTTTTACATCCAGTATATTTCCAATTTCATTATTAATGTACATTAAACTAACTAATTTCTTTTCATTAGTTTCTGTTAACAAATCTTCTAAATGGTTATAATCAACGGCTCCATTTTCATCTAAATCAACCAATTTTACTTGAATACCAAATTCTTTCACCAAATTATCTATGGTATGAAGTACAGCGTGATGCTCAATTTTTGATGAAACAATAGTTTTAACACCTAAATTTAGTACCGCATTTCTTAATATTAAATTATCTGCTTCACTCCCTCCTGCTGTAAAAATAATTTCAGAAGACCCTGCATTAAAATGTTTTGCGATTTTTTTTCTAGCGGTTTCAACTAAAGACTTTGCCTTTCTACCAACCTGATGAATAGATGACGGATTCCCATAGACAGTAGCCATAGCTTCAGAAATTGTTTCAATAACTTCTGGTAAAATTGGTGTTGTTGCGGCGTTATCTAAATAAATATTTCTCATCAAAAGCAAAAGTAAATAAAATAAACTGTTTCATTTAACGCTCTATAACATAAAACATTTATTTTTGTTCCATTAAATTTATAAAATGAAAAAATTATTTACACTTTTTATTGCTTTCACACTATTTTCTTGTAATGATGGCGATTTTGATATTCCTGCTTTTGAATTTACTGATACAATTAATAGCTGTGGAGAATATCTTTTATATAAAACAAATTCAGAAAATACAGAAGCCATAATGCTTTCATTAACAAATACACAATTAGGTGAAACTGCTGGTGAGAAAACACATTCTATTTCAACTTCATTAAAAGTAACGTACAGGATTTTTGATGAAAAAATTGGAACGGATTACTTTTGTCAGGAGATTCCACCTGCAACACCTATAGTTTTAAAAGAGCTTGATGCTGTTGAAGGTGATATTATTATAACTACTATAGAAATTAAAAAAGATGGCGTTGTTACAGGTTATAAATACGAAATAAGTATTTCTAATTTATTATTTTTAGATAATGATGAGCGTATTTACTTTGAAACTTTTTATTTTGGTGCATATCCTAATTAAAACTAATTTTTAGGATTTTGGTAAATATATACTTCTGTCGCTCCTAATCCATATTTTTTATAAGAAGCTGCATAAAAATCCACATGATAATTCTTAAATAAAAAATCTAATTCTGTTTTTAGAACACCAGCACCAACACCGTGAATAAAAACAATTTTTGGAATTCTATTTCTAATTGCAAATTCCAGTTTATGTTTGGCAGTTTCAATTTGCAAATTTAACATATCGTAATTATCCAAACCTCTCGTGGAATCTGTTAGTTGATGGATATGCAAATCAACTTCCATTGCAGGTATATCATCAGGTTTTAAATTGGATTTAAATTTTGGAGCATTTTTTTTTGCTGAACTTTCTGCTATTTTCTCCATTAAACTTTCATTGTTTATATCGCTATATTTTGAAAGTTCAAATTGACTCTCTCTAATTACAACTAATTCTTTTGGCAAAAAATCAAACGTAAATCCGTCAGAAGATTCAATAACTATTTTATTTTGATGAATTTCAACTACCTTTCCTTTTATAACATCATCCAACACTGCAACTGTATCACCAATTTTAAAATCCATTTGTTAACTTTTAAATAATTATTTCTAAATAATTAAAATTTGTTTTAATTATATCTTTGTACAAAAATAGAATATGATTAAAACTGTAGCTATAAAAACTGAGGTATTTTTTAAAAATTCTTTAAAAGAACTAATTATTAATAAAAGCAGACGAGAATTATTAAGTGAAATCGCTTTATTTATTTCTAATGAATTAAAAAAAGACAAAACAGTTAATTTAAATTTTATTTGTACTCATAATAGTAGAAGAAGTCAATTATCCCAAGTTTGGGCTAATTATGCCACACATTTTTATAAATTAAAAAATATTGAAAATTTTTCCGGAGGAACAGCAGTAACGGCATTTTACAGAAATACGGTTAAAACTTTACAAGAAGTTGGTTTTGACTTTCAGATATTAGAGTTTTCGCATCAAAATCCAAAATATTTAATTAGTTATGATAATTTTACAAAACCCATTATTGGGTTTTCAAAAATATATGATGATGTGCATAATACGAAACCTTTTATAGCAATAAGAACTTGCTCCAATGCAGATGAGAATTGTCCTTTTATACCAGATGCTATAAAACGTTTTCACTTACCATTCACTGATCCAAAAAGTTACGATGGTACCTTATCCCAAGCTGAGAAGTATAGAGAAGCAAGTAAACAAATTGCAGGGGAAATTCATTTTATTTTTAAGCTAATAAAAGAATCCATCTAATATTTTTTGTACTTTTAGCTATAATCTTTAAAATAGCAACTAAAATGGAACAAAAACAACCTAAGAACTACTTAGTAGAATCAATTTTGGTAACTATCTTTTGCTGTCAACCTTTTGGTATTGTGGGTATTGTATTTGCATCACAAGTGAATTCAAAATTTTCGATTGGTGATTATGAAGGTGCATTAAAAGCATCAAAAAATGCCAGGAATTGGATGAATTGGGGTCTAATAGCCGGAATATTAATATTTGTTTTATCATTGGTTTTTATGTTTGCCCTTGGAGGTTTAGCCATTTTAGGAATTGGAGATTTTTAAATTGAAAAATATAAAATTTAAATATCTTGGATTGCTATTACTTCTAATAGTAGTAGCTTTTTTATATTTTAATATAAATCCAAGTGAAGTAAATTTCCTTCCTAAATGTCCATTGTACCTAACTACAGGAATTTATTGTCCTGGTTGTGGAAGTCAAAGAGCAACACATCACCTTTTAAATTTTAATTTTGTTGGAGTTCTTCAACAAAATATTTTATATATAATTGGATTGCTTATTTTAGGATATCATTTAATTATTATAAGTTTAAATTCAATTTTTAAAAAGAACATTTATAATTATTTATATCATCCAAAAACACCTATTTTTTTATTAATTATTATAGTTATTTTTTGGATACTTAGAAACATACCTTACTATCCTTTTAATATTTTAGCACCTAATTAAAATATAAGTATTTTATTTTTTTGTCTGAACACATCAAATATCTTCCTTTTTAATCTTTCTTTGATTTTAACAGAGAAACACTATAAATTTTCATAAACTTAAATCTCTATCCAACCTTTAATAATATGTAGAAAAACACATTTAAAGCACTGACAATAGGTAACTTAAGAAATACTTGATATTAATTTAAATAAATAGTTTAAAAAATAGAATACTTTTTTATTTGTTAAATTTTTTATTCCCAAATAAATTCCTTAAAATTGATTAACCAAACTGGTTAACCAGTTTTATTGATGTTTACAAACTAATAAAACACAAATTTTTAATTAAAATGAATAAAGAATTTTTCAACAAAATAAATTATAAAAAAGAGCCCCTTTTTATTGTTTCAAAATTTCTAATAATTCTACTTCTAATTTTGTCAATATCCTGTTCAAAAGATGAAATTATTGATGATACAGAAAATGAAATAAGATTAGATACTGACAATGATGGTATATTAGATAAAGATGATGAGTGTCCAAATATTTTTGGTACTAATGCATTAAATGGTTGTCCAGAAGAAAAAGAAGAAGAAGAGGAAGTTGATACTTCATCAGATTTAGACCCTTCAAAAAGTCCATCAGGTAACTTTGATTTAAGCGACTGGTATTTAAGTATTCCCGAAAACAATGGAAGTGGTGTTGCCACAAGTATAAAAGAGAATGAATTAAACAACAATTACTCCAATTCAGCATACTTCTATACTGCTGAAGATGGTGGAATGGTATTTAAATGCCCTATTGCTGGTTATAAAACCTCATCAAACACTTCTTATACACGTACTGAGTTAAGAGAGATGATGCGTGCAGGTGATACAAATATTTCTACAAGTGGAATTAATTTAAACAACTGGGTTTTTGGTAGTTCTACTTCAAGTAATAAATCCAAAGCTGGAGGTTATGATGGTGAATTAACTGCTACATTAGCTGTGAATTATGTAACAACTACCGGTGATAATTCTCAAGTTGGTCGTGTAATTGTTGGTCAAATTCACGCAAGTAATAATGAACCTTGTCGTTTATACTACCGTAAATTAAAAGGAAACTCTAATGGATCTATCTATTTTGCACATGAAACTGAAAGTGGAAGTGAATCCTGGCATGCGTTAATTGGAAGCAAAGATAATTCCGCTTCAAATCCTTCGGATGGTATTGCTTTAAATGAAAAATTCAGTTATTCAATAAAAGTTGTTGATAATGACCTAACTGTTACCATTAGTAGGGAAGGAAAAAGTGATGTTTCTAAAAAAATTGATATGAGCAGTAGTAACTATGCTGATGAGTACATGTATTACAAAGCTGGTGTTTACAATCAAAACAAATCTGGTGATGATAACGATTATGTACAAGCAACATTCTATAGTTTAGCGAATACACACACTGGATACGATCATTAATTGTTATTTAAATGTTTAAAAACATTTCTTAGTATTCTTTTAATATATTAGCATCTAATTAAAAATACCAAATGAGTTTATTAATTGCTTCATTAGCACCAGTATTTATAGTAATTGTATACATATATATTAAAGATAAATTTGAAAAAGAGTCTAAAAGATTTCTTTTGAAGAACTTTCTACTAGGAGCTTTTTTTAGTGTAATTATAAGTTTATTGCTTTACAATATTTATGAAAAATATTTACCTAAATCGGATGAATTTAGCGTAATCGAACAATTTTTAAAAGCGTTTTTTGTGGTTGCTTTAATTGAAGAATTTAGCAAATACATCATTATTCGCTATTATACACAGCGTAAAAAAGCATTTAACGAACCATTTGATGGTATTATTTATGCTGTAATGGTTTCAATGGGGTTTGCAGCAGTTGAAAATATATTTTATGTAATTGAAGGCGGATTATCCGTAGCTTTATTAAGAGCTTTTACAGCCATTCCAGCCCACGCAACTTTTGCTATTATTATGGGATATTATATGGGAAAAGCCAAGTTTTCTAATAATAAGGCTAAATGGAATTTAATAGGGTTACTAGGTGCCATTATTTTTCACGGATCCTATGATTTCTTTTTATTTATAAACTTTATTCCAGGTATAGCAATTGGGGCATTTGTATCATTACTAGTTGGAATTATGCTATCAAGAAAAGCTATTAAATTACATCAGCTAAACTCGTTTTTTAAAGAAATATAATTTCAGCTAAAAAACCCCAACTAACCCAATAGTTCTAACACCTGCATTTACTTTCCAAGTTATTTTTTTCTCCTTAACCTCATTCTTTTTTGCTGATAAAAAATTATCTATCCCATCTACAATTACAACACTCATAACCATTCCTAAAGTTACATCGGTTAACCAATGTGCACCAGCCCATAAACGTGAAATTGGAGCAATTAAACCAACTGCGTATATTCCACCTTTAACCCATATATTTTTAAATTGTTTTGCTATTGCGTGTGAAGCTGTAAAAGATAAAATTGAATGACCTGAAGGAAATGAATGGTAGCCAGACTCTTTACTCATAAATTTAAATTTTCTGCTTCCAACTTCTTGAGAAGGTCTTGCTCTACCAAATGCATTTTTACTAATTGTTTGTATTAAACCGGTTGCAACAGCAGAAGAAATTATTAAAACTCCAGTATGCCTAAATTCTTCATTTTTAGCAAATAAGCCATATCCATAAATCCCAGCCGAAATCATAAAGAAATTTTGTGGACTTCCATAATACCAGCCTATTTCTTTTAGCATTTGGGGAGCATTTTCTTCTTGATTAATAAAAAACTCACTTGTTTGCTCATCATAGATATACATTAATGAAGTTCCAACCGCAATTCCGCCAAAAGTAAGCCAATCATCTTTTTTCCATTGGAATGGTTTAGTATAAGCATTCTTTATACCTCCAAAAATTAAAGATCCATCGGATTTCAACATTTCCAATATTGTTTCTTTCTCTGTTTTATTTTCTTGAGCAGTTATAGTACTAAGCAAAAAAGAACTTAATAAAATACAAATAAGAGTTTTTACATTCATAATTTAAATTATGAATGCAAAATTAACCTTTTTTAGAAATTATAGATATGGAATCTAAATAATATGTCTTTTACTAAAATAGTTTTTAATAATTATCAATTGAAATATTACATAAATAGTAAATAATACAAAACTTAATGTAAAGATTTTTGAAAATTTAATATTTTCAAATACATTAATCGAATTAAATTTATTTAAAAAGGAAAAATCAATTGATGGTAACATCAATAAACTTTCTGTATTTGTAATTATAAAAATAATTAGTACAATTAAACTTACTGTAATTAAACCCCAACCCTGTTTGGAAATTAATGGTTTATAAATAGTTACTGTACTTTTAGAATTCTCCAAGTTAATAGCATCCATTACATTATTAACAAAATCATTGGATGGCATCTCAGTGCCAGCCTTTTTCAAAATGAATTTTGAAAATTCTTCTATGTTTTTATCTTGCTTCATATTAAATCAATAGTTCTTGGTTCAATAACATATTTTAAAATTGATGCTAATTTTTTTCTAGATCTAAACAATTTTACTTTTATATTATCTTCTGATAAATTTATAATTTTTGTAATTTCTTTTATTGGTAATTCTTCAAAATAATACAATGTTAAAATTGTACGCTCATCTTCATTTAACTTTAAAAGCGCATCATTTATCACTTTTTTTCGTTCTTCATCTTCCAAATATACAATTGCATCCTGCATATTTCCAATATCACCTTCATTTATTTCATCAATATTTTCAGAATTTATATATCTTTTATTTCTTTTAACAACATCTAAACTAGCATAATACCCAATTTTATAAATCCATGTTGAAAATTTTGCTTCCCCTTTAAAGTTTTTTAAATTCTTATATGCTTTAACAAAAACATCTTGTGAAACTTCCTCTGCTTCTTCTTTATTTTTCACAATTCTAATAGTTAGGGTATATACCATATGCTTATACTTTTCAACTAAAAAAGCATACGCATTAACGTCTCCGTTCAACGTTTGTTTTATATAATACTCGTCGGGTTTGTTGTTCATTTTAACTGTTTGACGACTTTTTAACTGTAATGGTTACATCTTACAGAAAATAAATTTAATTAATATTTTTTGTAACCGCACTAAAACAATCTTCGTCATATGGATGAAACACATTAAAAACTAAAATTTATATTATGGAAGCAGTACTTGTATTTATATCACTATTTGTAGTGGTTTTTGGAATTTTTTATCTACACTATTCAACTAGAAACAAAGAACGATTATCATTAATTGAAAAAGGAGCTGATGCCAGTATCTTTTTTAGTGCCAAAGCACCTCAAAACAAAAAATCAGTACCTATTTGGAAAATTTTAATTCTAAACTTAGCCGTTTTATTAATGGGTATTGGTTCCGGAATTTTTATTGGTTCAATATTAGAAGCTTATACTTTAATCCAACCTGAAGTTGGTTATACCGGCTCTATATTTTTAATGGCCGGTGTTGGTTTATTTGTAGGATTTACATTGTCAAAAAAATTAGTAGAAAAGGAATAACGACTCTTATTATCAAAAATAAAAAAGCACCCAACTGGGTGCTTTTTTTATATATATTTTCCAAAATCTTATTCGAAATCAGTATCCATTTTTATATAATCTAAAAACTCTCTTCGCACTTCTTTATCCTTAAATTTTCCACCAAATTCTGAAGTAACAGTACTACTTTCAATATCACGAACTCCACGAGAATTTACACATAAATGCTTAGCATCAATTACACAAGCTACATCATCTGTACCTAATGCCAATTGTAACGCTTGTACCACTTGCATTGTTAAACGCTCTTGTACTTGTGGTCTTTTGGCAAAGTAATCTACTAAACGGTTCATTTTAGACAATCCAATAACCCTACCGCTTGAAATATAAGCTACATGCGCTCTACCAACAATTGGTAATAAATGATGTTCGCAAGTAGAATAAACAGTTATATTTTTTTCTACCAACATTTCACCATATTTATAGTTATTATCAAAAGTTGATAATTTTGGTTTATTGTTTGGGTTTAAACCAGAAAAAAGTTCATTAACAAAAGCTTTTGCAACTCTTTTAGGAGTGCCTTTCAAACTATCATCTTCAAGATCCATACCCAATGTTTCCAAAATATCTTTTACACTTTCTTGAATACGTTTTACTTTTTCTAGGTCCGATATATCAAAAGCATCTGCTCTTAACGGTGTTTTAGCAGAAGACCCAACATGGTCGTCTCCTCTTTCATCAATTTTATTAGTCATTATGTCTTTACCTTCAAACATTTTCTATTCTTTAGCCTGCAAATTTACAACTTAGTTTTTTAAATTAAAGTGTGATTTCAAGTAATTCTTTTAAACTACATACTTGCTGATCACCAGTTTGCATATTTTTTAATGTGAAATTATTATTTTCTACCTCTGTTGAACCCACAATTACAACAAATGGAATTTCTCTTCTATTTGCATAATTCATCTGTTTTTTCATTTTCGCACTATCAGGATACAACTCAGATTTTATATTATTTTTTCTTAATTCAGTCAAAGCTTTCATACAATATGCTGCTTCGTTTTTACCAAAATTAACAAACAATACTTTTGGTTTTGGTAACTCTACAACATCAAATAAATTCAATTCCTCTAACACCAAATAAATACGATCTAAACCAAATGAGATACCAACACCACTAACGTCTGGCAGTCCGAAAATCCCTGTTAAATCGTCATATCGTCCTCCTCCACCAATTGAGCCCATTTTAACTCCTTCTGGTGCAGAAACTTCATAAATAGCTCCTGTATAATAATTTAAACCTCTTGCTAAAGTTACATCTAAATTTAATTTAGCAGATTCCAACCCTAACTCTTCAATATTACTTACTACAAATCTTAAATCTTCAACACCTTTTAAACCTTCTTCAGATTCAGCTAACATATTTTGTAATTGGTTTAGTTTTTCCTGATTACTACCAGAAAAATTAAAAAGTGGTTGTACTTTTTCAATTGCTTCTTCTGAAATCCCTTTTGACAACATTTCTGTTGTAACTCCCTCTGCTCCTATTTTATCTAATTTATCAAGTGCAACTGTAAAATCAATTAATTTATCTTTTGCCCCAATAATTTCAGCTATACCAGCTAATATTTTTCTATTGTTAAGTTTAATAGTCGTACCAGTTAGTTTTAACTTACTAAAAACTGCATCGTATAATTGTACAAACTCAACTTCCTGCCATAAACCTTTACTTCCAACAACATCTGCATCACATTGGTAAAACTCTCTAAAACGACCTTTTTGTGGTCTGTCTGCACGCCAAACAGGTTGCATTTGGTAACGTTTAAAAGGAAATTCAATTTCGTTTTGGTGTTGCACAACATAACGTGCAAAAGGCACGGTTAAGTCGTAACGTAAGGCTTTTTCGGAAATACTTGAAATAACTTTTAAGCTATTTTTTGATGCTAATAAACTCTCATCAACCTTTTTTAAAAAATCTCCAGAATTTAAAATTTTAAAAATCAAGCGATCTCCTTCTTCCCCATATTTCCCCATTAAAGTTGAAGAATTTTCAAACGAAGGTGTTTCAATAGGTTGAAATCCATATACCTCAAAAACTTCCTTTATTGTTGAAAAAATATAGGTTCTTTTAGCTACTTCTGTAGGTGAAAAATCACGTGTTCCTTTTGGTATGCTTGGTTTTTGTGCCATTTTTTAAAATTAGTTTGCAAATATCTGAAAATTATAAAACTAATTAAAGCTTTTCTAAAAATGATTTTTCCTTACTTGTTAGTGGCACATCATTTTCAAACTTACTTTTAGTTGGATAAATTGCAATCATCATAAAAACTAAAATTCCAACTAATATAAAATAAAAGCTATTGTTAGTTTGCATTGCAAAAAAGACGCACATAAAAGCTGGAAACTCTAGCATTGCCAATCTAAAAATATGCGCTGAACTAAATTTTACAACTTTTTCGTTTAAATCTGCTTTATCAGGTATTTGCTTAATCATTTTTTTATATAAAAACTTACTTGCCAAATTTCCCGAAAATGAGATAAGAATAGCTAAATAAAGAAACATTTTATCTCCTTCAGTAGAAAAATACAATACATCTTTTGCGTTGTATACTACATATAAACCAAATAAAACTACACTTGCCATTAAAGCAATATGTATAATTTGCATAGATTTTATGAAGTCTTTTGGTTGTTGATTTGTAATATTCATTTTATTGATTTTGAAGGTTTAAATAGTTTAAAAACTTTGAATAGCAACCAAAATATAAAAGCAACCAATATTATTGCTAGCACAGGAATAAAAATTGAAAAAACAGACATTACAATTGACGTTCCAGTTTCTACGGTTGAAATTACAGGGTTTGCTATACCAGCAGTTGTTGCTGATGATGCCAAACGTGTGGTACTTGTTGAGCCTTTTATAGCTGCTGCGGTTCCACCACCTGCAATAATAGCTAACGCCCAGGTTATTGCCGGATCTAAATCACTTACTGTGGCAACCATTACTGCTGTACCTGCAATTGCTGCCAAAGGAACAGCTATTGTATCTAATAAATTATCTAAAAATGGGATAAAATATGCTAAAATCTCCACAATTGTTGCAGCACCTAAAGTTACAATTGCAACAGAGCTGCCAACCCATTGCCAACTTTCATTTAATGGAATAATATTAAAATGGGAAGCTAAACTTAGCGCAAATAACGGTACAAAAATTCTGAAACCAACGGATGCTGCTAACCCAATTCCTATTAAAATACTAATTATTATTTCGGGCGTTAAATTCATTTAGTTTTTGTTTTTAAAAACTGCATTGGCTTTTTCTAAATCTTCTGGCGTATCAATTCCAATAGCAATTTGATTTGTTTCTACCATTTTCACTTTCAAACCGTGTGCCAAAAAACGAAGGTTTTCTAATTTCTCTGCAGCTTCTAAATTATTAATTGGCAATTTAGTAAATTTTATTAAGGCTTCTTTTCTAAACGCATAAATTCCAATGTGCTTGTAATAAATTGCTTTTGATGCATCTCTTGGAAAAGGAATTGGTGAACGTGAAAAGTACATTGCGAAATTTTGTTCATCCGTAACTACTTTTACATTATTCGGATTATTTATTTCTTCTAAATCATCCATTTTAATCATTAATGAAGCAATATCTATTTGCTTATCAACATCATTTTTAAAAACCTCTAATAAATTTCTTAAAGGTTTAGTTTGCGTAAAAGGCTCATCTCCTTGCACGTTTACAACAATATCTACGTTTAAATTTTCAACTGCTTCAGCAATTCTATCACTACCCGATTCGTGCTCTTTTTTACTTTTTATAACTTTTCCTCCATTTGACGAAATTTCATTAAAAATAATATCACTATCAGTTATAACATAAACTTCATCAAATAAATCAGCGTTTTTTGTTGCTTCATAGGTTCTTAAAATAACCGATTTTCCTGCTAAATCTTTCATTAATTTACCTGGAAATCTACTAGCTTCAAAACGAGCTGGAATCATTGCTACTATTTTCATGAGTCTCTATTATTCTTTTTTAATGGTTACATGCTTTTGGTTATTTGTCATTTCTTTAAATGATAAACTTTTTAGCCAGCTCAATTTATAAATCTTTTTCTATGGAATGAATTCTTCTAAGACTATTAATACTTGCATTCAGTTCAAAACCTAACAATAAAATTATAGAATTTATCCAAACGAAAAGCATTATTACTAATAGGGTTCCAATAGAGCCATAAAGCTCATTATACGTTGCAAATTTTAAAACATATATTGAAAACAACCTAAACATTACAATAGTTAAAATTGTTGTTAGGATAGACCCTGGCGTAAAAAAAGAATAGTGTTTTACTGTTTTAGTTCCATATTTATATAATAATGAAACAGAAACAAATATTAATAATACAAAAAATAAAAATTGTCCTTGTTTTATCCAAAAAACGTCATCTTCCAGCCAACCTTTTGCTTTTAAATCGTTTATTCCAATTTCAAAATATAAAGTTATTGCGACAGTTACAACTAAAATTAATGAAAGTAAAATTGACATTCCCATTGAAATAAAATACTGACGTAAAATATTGCGCATTTCGGTTACGTGGTAAGAATATTCAAATCCGCCTAAAATGGCATTTACTCCATTTGTCATTAAAAAAACTGAGGCAATAAACCCAAATGAAAGCAATCCTCCATAACGGTTATTTGCAATATCATTTATTACTTCAGAAACAGATTCGGCTGTATTTGGAGGTAACATTTGTTCTATCATTACCAAAAAATCTTCTTGAAATCCTTCAATAGGAACATATGGAATTAAGGTTAAAATGAATAAAATAAAAGGAAATAGCGCCATAAAAAAACTAAAAGCGATACCACCCGCTCTTGATGTTAAAGCACCTTTTACAATTCCAATAAAATACATTTTAATAATATCGTAGAGTGACATACCCAGTAAACCAGGAATTTTTATCTTTTTTCCAAGTTTTACAAACCAATTTAGTATTGGTACTTTAAGTAATTTGTCTTCTACTTCTTTAGACATTAAATGGCCTTTAAGCTTAAATCCATATTATAAACAGAGTGTGTTAATGCACCAGATGAAATATAATTAACACCACATTCAGCATATTTTCTTGCAGTTTCCAAATTAATTCCACCAGAAGATTCGGTTTGACACTGATCTCCAATTATTTTTACAGCTTTGCGAGTTTCATCATAATTAAAATTGTCAATTAAAATTCTATGAACACCACCGCAGGCCAATATTTCATCTATTTCTTCAATACTTCTAGCTTCAACAATAATTTTTAAATCTAAATTATTCGCTTTTAAATAATCTTTTGTTTTGTTAATCGCTTTGGCAACACCACCACAAAAATCAATATGATTGTCTTTTAACATTATCATATCATACAAAGCAAATCTATGGTTTTCTCCACCTCCAATTACAACCGCCCATTTTTCAATAGCTCTAATTCCTGGAGTTGTTTTTCTAGTATCCAAAACCTTTGTTTCTGTACCTTCTAACAACCTTGCAAATTGGTTAGTTTTAGTTGCAATGGCGCTCATACGTTGCATTATATTAAGCACTAAACGCTCGGCTTTTAAAATTGATTGAGATTTCCCAGTCACATAAAATACGATATCTCCATATTTAACTAATTCACCATCATTTATTAATGTTTCCACTCCTAAATCCGCATCTACATAAGCAAAAACCTTCTTCGCCATTTCTACTCCGGCAATAATTCCATCCTCTTTTACAAGTAATTTTGCTTTTCCCTGAGCATTTTTTGGAATACACGCCAGTGAACTATGGTCTCCATCACCTACATCTTCTCTAATTGCGTTTGAAATTATTATATCAAGTTCTTTTTCAAATTGTTCTTTACTAATCATATTTTACTCGTATTTTCAAACAAAAATAACTTTTTTATTTTCAAAAAATTCATCTTTAATTCTTTTTATATTTGCAGAATGAAAATTAAACTACTTGCCATTGGTAAAACAGATGACAAAAATTTACAAACCTTAATTGAAGTTTATCAAAATAGGTTGAAACATTATATTAATTTTCAGTTAGAAGTGATTCCCGACATTAAAAATGTTAAGAATTTAAGTGAACAGCAACAAAAAGATAAAGAAGGTGAATTAATCCTTAAAAAATTAGCACCAACGGATGAGCTAATTTTATTAGATGAAAACGGTAAAGAATTTAAATCTATTGAATTTTCAAAATATCTTCAAAAGAAGATGAATTCGGGAATTAAACAATTGATTTTTGTAATTGGTGGACCATATGGTTTTTCTGATGAAGTTTATAAAAAATCAAAAGGAAAAATTTCATTTTCAAAAATGACGTTTTCTCATCAAATGATTCGATTATTTGTTGTGGAACAAGTATATAGAGCATTTACTATCTTAAAAAATGAACCATATCATCATGAATAAACTAAAATTGGTATTTGCTACCAATAATAAAAATAAGTTAAAAGAAGTACAGGCAATGCTAACCAATTTTGAAATAGTTAGTTTAGCTGAAATTAATTGTTTTGAAGACATTCCTGAAACTGCTGAAACCTTAGAAGGAAATGCTATTTTAAAAGCAAATTACATTACTGAAAAATTTGGTTTAAACTGTTTTGCAGATGATACTGGTTTGGAAGTTGAAGCTTTAAATAATGCTCCTGGAGTTTTTTCAGCACGTTATGCGGGAGAAGAAAACAATTCTGAAAAGAATATGAATAAATTATTACGTGAACTTGGAGAAAACACCAATAGAAATGCACAGTTTAGAACAGCTGTTGCTCTTAATATTGAAGGGAAACAATTTATTTTTGAAGGGATTTGCAAAGGTGAAATTTTAAAACAAAAACAAGGTGATAGTGGTTTTGGATACGATCCTATTTTTATGCCAAATGGCTTTAATAAATCGTTCGCAGAAATGGAAATGAGCGAAAAAGGACAAATAAGCCATAGAGGAAAAGCAATTAGTAAATTAATCACTTTTTTAAATTCATATTCTTGATAAATCCAACCAAATCTTATAGAAATACTTTTATAATCCTACTATTTACGTTGGTTTTAATATGGTTTGTAAATATTAGTTTAGGCTCTGTTTATATTCCTCTAAAACAAATAATTGCATCTCTTTTTAATGGAGAAGTTGAAAAAGAATCGTGGAAATCTATTGTATTAAATTACAGACTACCAAAAGCAATTACAGCAATTATTGTTGGCTCTGGATTATCAATAAGTGGTTTATTAATGCAAACTTTGTTTAGAAATCCACTTGCTGGTCCGTTTGTATTAGGAATTAGCTCTGGGGCAAGTTTAGGTGTTGCCATTTTAATTTTAGGAGCTTCATTTTTTGGAGCAAATATTACCAGTTATGCATTTACTAATTTTGGATTGGCGTTTGCTGCAAGTTTAGGAGCATTTTTAGTGCTTTCTGCAGTAATGTTAGCAGCTATAAAAGTTAGAAATACTATGTCGATATTAATTATTGGGTTAATGTTTGGTAGTTTAACTTCAGCTGTTATTAGCATTTTAGCTTATTTTAGTAGTGCAAGCCAATTACAACAATACATGTTTTGGAGTTTTGGTAGTTTAGGTAATTTAAGCTGGAATGAAATTCTTGCACTTTTAGTTACTTTTCTTATTGGAATCTCTTTCGTCATATTTATAATAAAGCCACTAAACAGTTTGCTTTTAGGTGAAAATTATGCAAAAAGTATGGGTGTAAATGTAAAAAGGACTCGCAATTTTGTTTTAATTTCAACTAGTTTATTAACGGGTGTAATTACTGCTTTTTCCGGGCCCATTGCTTTTATTGGTTTGGCTGTTCCACATTTAACAAAATTATTATTTAATACCTCAAATCATAAAACCTTAATACCCGCAGTTGCTATTAGTGGTGCAATAATTATGTTAATTTGCGATAGCATTGCACAATTACCAACTAGCGAATTTACATTGCCAATAAATGCCATAACTTCACTATTTGGAGCTCCAATAATTATTTGGTTATTGGTTAGGAAACGTAAGATTTATTATTAATGAAACAGACTTCTAAACACATTATAAAAGCGTCAAATTTAAGCATTGGTTATACTTCAAAAAAAGATACATTAACTGTTGCCCGCGATTTAAGCATCAATTTAAATGCTGGTAATTTGGTTTGTTTACTTGGTAAAAATGGGATAGGAAAATCTACTTTACTTAGAACATTAACAAAGGTTCAACCTGAATTAAACGGTGAAATTTTTATAAATAACTCAAAATTAGAAACACTTACCAATAACGAATTAGCTAAAACTTTAAGTTTGGTATTAACTGAACGATTACCAGATAGCAGTTTAACTGTTTTTGAACTTGTAGCATTAGGCCGTCAGCCATTTACAAATTGGATTGGTTATTTAACAAATGAAGATATGGAAATAATCCAATCGGCTTTTGAAAAAACCAATACAAAACATTTAATGGATTCAAAATGTTATGAATTGAGCGATGGACAATTGCAAAAAGTATTAATAGCCAGAGCATTAGCGCAAAACACACCCATTATTGTATTAGATGAACCAACTGCGCATTTAGACTTACACCATACTGTAAATACATTTTCATTATTAAAAAACCTTGCTTCAGAATTTAATAAAACCATTATTATTTCAACACATGAAGCCAATTTAGCACTGCAACTCGCGGATGAATTGTGGTTAATGTCACCATCAAAATTTGTAAGCGGAAAAACAGAAGAACTTATTGAAAAAAACGAATTAGATCAACTATTTGATTCCAAACTAATTAGTTTTAATAAATCTTTAAAACAGTTTACAATAACCAACTCTTAAATATTTTAATATATTTGAAATTCTTTTAATTAAAAACATGAAAAAATTAATTCTTTTAGGTTTCGCTTTTGTAATTTTTGGTTGTGGAAGCAATAACCATATTACAGATGTTAAGGAGGTTACAGGTGCAACAGCAACTCAATTTGCTAATACAATTACTGCCTCCGATTTAAAAACACATTTATATATAATAGCTTCAGATGAATTTGAAGGAAGAGGAACTGGAGAGCCTGGGCAAAAGAAAGCTGCAGAATATTTAAAAAACTTTTATATTTCTCAAAATATTTCTTCACCTTTTGGCGGTGATGATTACTTTCAAGAAATTCCAACCGCACATTTAAAACCTGATTTGAATCCTTCTGAAAATGTATTGGCATTTATTGAAGGTTCTGAAAAACCTGAAGAGATACTCGTAATATCTGCACATTATGACCACCTTGGAATTAGAGATGGAGAAATTTATAATGGAGCTGACGACGATGGGTCTGGAAATGTAGCTATTATGGAAATTGCTGAAGCATTTAAAAAAGCAGCAATAAATGGAAACGGGCCAAAACGCTCAATCCTATTTTTACATGTTACCGGTGAAGAAAAAGGCTTATTAGGATCGAAGTTTTATACAAATTTCCCTGTATTTCCACTTGCAAATACGGTTACAAACTTAAATATAGATATGATTGGTCGTGTTGATGATGCACATGAAAACAATCCTGATTTTGTGTATGTTATTGGATCTTATAAACTAAGTTCAGAATTGCATTCTTTATCCGAAGACATAAATTCAAGATTTACAAACTTAATTTTAGATTATAGATATAATGATGAAGAGGATCCAAATCGTTTTTATTATCGTTCAGATCACTATAATTTTGCCAAGAATAATATTCCAATAATTTTTTACTTTAACGGAACTCATGATAATTATCATAGACCATCTGATACTCCGGATAAAATTAATTATGAAATTTTGCAAAAACGAACTCAATTAATTTTTTATACAGCTTGGGAAATTGCTAATAGAGAAAATAGAATTGTTGTAGATAAGTAGTTTTTGACTGTTGGCTGTTGGCTGTTGACTGTTGGCTGTTGACTGTTGACTGTTGGCTGTTGGCTGTTGGCTGTTGGCAAAGAAAGTAATTATTAATTTTGCATCGAATTGTTACTTTAATGTCATTCCTGTGAAAACAGGAATCTATACAACGTTGTTTAAAAACCCAAAGTTTTAGAAAATATAAATTTAACCAAGATTAGTATTAAATTCACAGAAAAATAAGAATTTTTAATAATGTACAAAACAGATTCATGCCTGTGCAGGAATGACAACTTAATTTTTTTTCATTCCAGTGAATACAGGAATGACATAATTCAAAAAAAATTAATGAATAATTTTAAATAATAATTCTTTTAAAATATCCCCTGCAGGTAAAGCATTTGCACCTACTCCTTTACTTTTTACATCTGCATCACGCAATAATCCAATAACTTGAGAAACTTTACGCATTGGAAAATTTTTTGCAGCAATAGAATAATCTGAAACAAAAAATGGATTCACTCCTAATGCTTTTGCAACACTATTTTTAGACTTGTCCTTTAGGCTATGAAAAATAAGTAATTGTGTAAAAAAACTATTCAATAACGAAATTGACATTACCATAGGATTCGCTTTTTGATTTTGAGCAAAATGATTTATAATTCTGTTTACTTTAAAAACATTTCTTTCTCCAACTGCTTTTCGAAGTTCAAAATTATTATAGTCTTTACTAATTCCAATATTTTCTTCAATAGATTTTGGTGTAATTACAGAGCCTGCTGGCAAAACCAACATTAATTTATCTAGTTCGTTACTTATTTTACTTAAATCTGTTCCTAAAAACTCAACCAGCATTAAAGTGGCTTTGGCTTCAATGGTGTATCTTTTACCACTTAAAACTCTCCTAATCCAGTCCGCTACTTGATTTTCATAAAGCTTTTTACTTTCATATGCCAATCCAACCTTTTGAACTGCTTTATAAAGAGCCTTTCGTTTATCTATTTTTTTATATTTATAACAAATAACTAAAACCGTTGAAGGCTGAGGATTGTTTACATAGGAAACTAATTTTTCGATTGTTCTAGACAAATCTTGGGCTTCTTTTACAATAATCACCTGTCTATCAGACATCATCGGAAATCTTTTAGCATTGTCTACAATATCTTCAATTGCAACATCTCTACCATATAAAACCATTTGATTAAAGCCTTTTTCTTCTTCAGCCAATATATTTTTTTCAATAAATTCTGAAATTTTATCTATATAATATGGCTCCTCACCCATTAAAAAATAGATAGGTTTAATATTTCCGTTTTTAATATCAGAAACTATTTTAGTAACGTCACTCATTTATAAAAAAAAATTAGCATTTTTGCCCTATGCAGCAATTGAATTTACCTATATATAAATTCAGAATCAAAAGTAGTGAAAATAAGTATTTTATTTTTGATATCATCAGAAAAAAATATGTTGTTTTAACTCCAGAAGAGTGGGTACGTCAACATTTTGTTCAATATTTAATTGAAGAAAAAAATTATCCAATTTCATTAATTGCTGTTGAAAAAAAACTTACAATTAATAAACTTACCAAACGAACGGATATTTTGGTATTCACTTCGGAAGGCTTGCCACATATTATTGTTGAATGTAAAGCACCTTCAATAAAAATAACTCAAGATACTTTTGATCAGATAGCCAGATATAATTTAAAACTTGAAGCAAATTATTTAATAACTACAAATGGTTTAGAACATTTTTATTGTAAAATGGATACCGAAAATGAGCAATATATTTTTTTAAAAAACATACCTAATTATAAAGATAATTAAGATAATATTAATTTGATTCTACAATTTTTAAATTAAGTTTGTACTTGTGAAAATAGCCATCGTCATATTAAACTGGAATGGGAAAAAGTTGTTAGAAAAATTCCTTCCATCTATTGTAAAATACAGTAACTTAATCAATGTTGAAATTTATGTTGCTGACAACGCTTCAACTGATGATTCTGTAGATTTTATAAAACAGAATTACCCTAACATTGTAATAGTTCAAAATAAAGAAAATGGCGGATTTGCAAAAGGTTATAATGACGCTTTAAAGCATATTAATGCTGATATTTATGGGTTGGTAAATTCAGATATAGAAGTTACTGAGGGTTGGCTAAATTCAATTATAGCAGCCTTTGAGAATGAAGAAAATACTGCAATTATTCAACCAAAAATTTTAGATTTTAAAAATAAAGAGCTGTTTGAATATGCTGGCGCTGGTGGAGGATTTGTAGATAAATACGGCTATCCGTTTTGTAGAGGACGCATTTTTTCAAAATTAGAAAAAGACAATCAACAGTTTAACGATACAAAAGACATTTTTTGGGCTTCAGGTGCTTGTTTTTTTATTAGATCTAAAGTTTTTCATGAACTAAATGGTTTTGATGAAGATTATTTTGCACATCAGGAAGAAATTGATTTATGTTGGAGAGCCAAAAACACCAACAAAACTATAAAATATGTAGGTGCTTCAACAGTTTTTCATGTTGGAGGTGCAACTTTAAAAGAAGAAAGTCCTAAAAAAACTTTTTTAAATTTTAGAAATAGCTTATTTACTTTGGTTAAAAACTTACCAAAAAAACAATTATTTGTTATTATTTTTACACGTTTAGTATTGGATGGAATTGCAGGAATAAAATTTTTAATTGAAATGCGTCCAATTCATACTTTTTCAATTTTAAAAGCCCATATTAGTTTTTATTCCCAGTTAAACAACATGTTACATAAAAGAAAAGATCAATATCAAATAACTGATTATTACAGAGTTAAAAGTATTGTTTGGCAACATTTTGTTTTAGGAAAGAAAAAATATAATGATATTATTAATAAATTATAATTTAGAAATCATCAATACTTCCTTTACCCTTACGTAAAACTGTTATTTCACCATCGGATAAATCTACAACAGTAGATGGTATATTGTCTCCATAACCTCCATCAATAACAACATCAACAATATTACCCCATTTTTCAAAAATTAATTCCGGATCAGTTGTATATTCTATCAAATCATCTTCATCATAAATAGATGTAGAAACAATTGGATTCCCTAATTTTTTTACCAATTCTCTAATAATATTATTATCTGGAATACGAATACCAACTGTCTTTTTACTTTTAAAGGCTTTTGGCAAATTATTATTACTTGGCAACACAAAAGTATAAGGACCTGGTAAGGCCTTTTTTAATATTTTGTAGGTAGAAGTGTCAATTTGCTTTACATAATCAGAAAGATTGCTTAAATCGTAACAAATAAATGAAAAATTAGCTTTTTCTAATTTAACACCCTTTATTTTAGCAACTTTCTCCATTGCTTTCATATTTGTTATATCACACCCCAAACCATAAACTGTATCGGTTGGGTAAATTATTAATCCTCCTTTTTTTAGAACTGAAACAACTTTATCTATTTCTCGTTCATTAGGATTTTCATCATATATTTTAATAAATTCTGCCATCTTTTATAATCTTTTTTATCTACTTTTAACCGGCATGAAATATACATTAAACCTAATAAATAAATTTACTATTCTATTGATAATTGTTATTTGTACTTATTCCTGTATAAACAGCAATTATATTGATGTTCCAAAAATTACAGCTTCAAAAGAAATAATAAATGTTTCGTATGGAGCTACATCTCTACAAAAATACGATATTTATTTACCCGAAAATAGATCAGTTACAACTACTAAAGTAATTATGTTAATTCATGGTGGTAGCTGGATTAGTGGAGATAAAAATGATTTAAATTATTTAGTAACCTACTTAAAAAATAAAAATCCAAATTATGCTATTGTAAATATTAACTATCAATTGGCTACATTAGAAAAGTCTCCTTTTCCTATGCAAATAAATGATATACAGTTAGTTATTAAACATTTAAAATCAAAATCAACTGAATATGAAATAACAACTAGAATTGGGATTATTGGAATTAGCGCTGGCGGACATTTAGGAATGCTATACGCTTACGGTTTTGATGAATTAAATAATGTTGAAATGGTTTGTAGTATTATTGGTCCTACCAATTTTTTAGATCAAAATTATTATGATAATCCTGATTTTACAGATATTATTAGTGGAATTCAACTTATAACCGGAGTTAACTATATAGACAATCCAGAATATTACAGTATTTTAAGTCCTTATTATGTTGCAAGTGAAAGTTCGCCTCCAACAATATTGTTTTATGGTGGAATGGATCCTCTTGTCCCAATTTCACAAGGAATAGACTTACATAATAAATTAGATGAGTTAGGTATAATAAATGAATTTACCTTATACGAAAACGAAGGTCACGGGTGGGAAGGTCCAGCGTTAACTGACACTTATAATAAATTAGAAAATTTTATAGTAAAACATTTCTAATTTCAATAACAAAAAAGTCATTCTAATAAAATAAAATGACTTTTTTTTAAAAAAAATTTATAATTTCTAAGTCTTCTCAATTAGTCTAAAGCCTTCTCCATGAATGTTTAAAATTTCAACATTCTCATCACTTTTTAAATATTTACGAAGCTTTGCAATGTAAACGTCCATACTTCTAGAAGTAAAATAATTATCATCTCTCCAAATTTTGGTAAGTGCTAATTCTCTAGGCATTAAATCATTTTTATGAACAGCTAACATTTTTAATAATTTACTTTCTTTAGGTGAAAGCTTTTGAGGTTCTTGTCCATCAAAAGAAAGATGTCTTAATTTTGAATTGAACTCAAACTTACCAATTTTAAATTCAAATGTATCCTCTTCTATACTTTGCTCAGACTCTTTACGCTGTAAAATTGCTTTAATTTTATACAATAAAACCTCAGAATCAAATGGTTTATTTAAGTAATCATCTGCTCCCGCCTGATAGCCTTTCAACACATCTTCTTTCATAGTTTTAGCAGTTAAAAATATAATTGGCACTTCAGAATTTGTAGCGCGTATATCTTTTGCTAAAGAAAACCCATCTTTTCTCGGCATCATTACATCTAAAATACAAAGATCAAAATCATCATTTTTAAACATAATTAATCCTTCTAACCCATCTTTTGCATGTGTCACATTGTAATCGTTTAACGATAAGTAATCCTTTAAAACCGTACCAAAATTTGGATCGTCCTCTACTAATAAAATTCTATTATTTTCCATATTCTTTTAAATTAAATTAGGGGTAATTTAAGAGTGAAAGTACTTCCAATTCCTTTTTCACTTTCAACATAAATTTCTCCTTGATGAATTTCGACTATTTTTTTAACATATGAAAGTCCTAAGCCATGTCCTTTCACATTATGAATATTTCCTTTCTCTTCTCTATAAAACTTCTTAAATACAAGTTTTTGAACATTTTTGTTCATTCCAATACCTTGATCCTTAATTTTTATAACAACAAATTTTTCTGAATTATCCGTTGAAATATCAATTTTAGGAGCTTCTTCAGAATACTTAATTCCATTATCTAATATATTAACTATCACATTTGTTAGATGGAATTCACTCCCAAATACCTCAGTAAAACCTGCTTTAAAATGTGTTTTAATATAACCTCCCTTATCTTTTATCAACAATTCCACATGAGTAATAGCTTCATCAATTATGTCATGCATATCAATCATTTCTTTTTCAACATCTAACTGGTTTTTTTCCAGTTTAGATATTCTCAAAACGTTTTCAACTTGCGTATGCATACGCTTATTTTCATCACGAATCATTTTAACATAACGCTTCACTTTTTCTTCATCTCCAATAATTTTTGGATTTTTTATTGCATCCAAAGCCAAATTTATTGTTGCAATTGGCGTTTTAAACTCGTGAGTCATATTATTAATAAAATCAGTTTTTATCTCCGATATTTGCTTTTGCCTAATTAATTGATACAATGCAGTAACAAACGCTATAATTATTATTAAAATAAAAAATGCTGATAATAATAAAAGCTTAGAAATTGAAGATAATATATAATCTTTTTTTTCTGGAAATGTTACAAATAACTGAAAATTACTATTTCCTTCGGCATCTGCGAACATAGGCACCATATAACTTTTACCTAATTCTTTTCTAAAATATCCCGACTTTACTTGCGTTGCTAATCCGTTGCTATAAATACCATATTTAAAATCCGTATCAATTCCTTTACTTTTCAACTCCCTGTCCAACCTGTAAGAAATTTCTTTATTACTAACTCTTTGATGTACTGGAAGTTTACTTCTAGAAATGTCAAAAGCTCTTTCTAATTGAGATTTCTCTGCACCATCAAATCTTCCAATTTTAACGTATCTCTCCTCAGGAGCTTCAACCCCATTTACTTGGTTATCAATTGTTTGATCTTTTACAATTACAATTTCTTCTTTACTGAATATTTCTTTAAAATCTACAGAATCATTTTCAAAGAACTCAGAAGGAACTTTATAATTCTCTTCAATTATACTTTGTGAATAGGTGAAACGCTCCTTGTTAGTGGTATCTATTTTTTCATAAATATAATTTCTAACATCCGTATATTTCAGCTTTTTCCCTTCATCTTTAAATCGTTCACTTATATCAATATAAAACTCATTAAATTCATGTTCTTTTATATCTTCTGACACTTTTGCCAATGCAAATCGAACATTTGAGGTAAATTGTTCTTCAGTAATATGAATTGTATTTTTTATCCAAAAAACCTGCACTGTTATAATACCTATCAATGCAATACTCATTAATACAATGATAAGTATAAATATCCTCTTTCCCATTATTCAAAATTAAACTTTTAACATTAATAAGATTCTTTTTTAACTAAAGTTAACAATAAATATAATTTTTTAACACTATATTAAGAAATATACTATTTTTTATCCAATTTCACTAAAATATTGAAAATGGTTTCAACTTGTATTTTAGTATCAGATAAATTTGAATTATTAACAACAAAATGTGATTTTCTTATTTTACTTTCATCATTGAGTTGATGTTGCATTCTTTCTAAAACCTGTTCTTTTGAAACACCATCCCTTTTAATAATTCTTTTTATTTTATCTTCAAAGTTTGCAGAAACAGTAACTATATAATCACAAAATTTATCACTGCCACTTTCAAATAAAATAGCCGCTTCATAAATTATAATTTTAGAACTTGATTTTTTAATAAAATTTTTAAAATCCGACCGCACTTTAGGATGAACTAATGCATTAAGTGCAGTTAATGTATCCTTATTATTAAAAACCACGTTTGAAATAAAAGCTCTATTTAGTTTCTGATCAATATATGCCTTTTCCCCTATTAGCTTTTTTATATCAGTAATTAATTCAGGATTGGTATTCATTAATCTTTTAGCTTCAACATCTGCAATATACGTTTCAACTCCAAGGCCTTTAAACATTTCTAATACCGTAGATTTCCCACTTCCAATTCCGCCTGTTAAACCTATAATTATCATTTTTGTATTAAAAATTCTATTTGACTTGGATTTATTTTTAATGAGGAAATATACTCGCTTTTTTGCTTTATTATTGGAGTTAAAAATTGAGTTGTAGTATCATTTTTATATTGGTTATAATCAAAAACTATTAAAAAACTATTCTCATTTATTTTACCAAAATTTGAAAGTCCAACCTGATAAGTAACCTCAATTTCTTTTGGAAAAGGATTAACTTTTAATTCAGGTGGTTCGTTTATAAAAGTTACAGGTATCACAAATCTACCTTCAGTAAATTTATCTACTTCACCTTTAATTTTAATTTTATTAGTTGATAGTGAAACATTCTTAGCTTTTTTTGGCATTACCAAACTTAATTCTTCATTTATGCTTTCATAAACATCATTCATTTTAAAAATGCCAGTTGAAATTTCCTTTATTGAATCAATAAATTTTTCAGGTCCAGAAATAAGTATAGAATCAGGAGTAACTTTCAATTTTTCAATAAAATTATAACCTAATTTAAATTGAATTTCAATTTTTGCATTTACAGGAACTTTTTTAGTTATATTTTTTCCTATTTCAATAAAAATAGTATCCTTTAAAACACTTAAAATTTCAGTATCACCTGTAAGTTGTGTGTTTAAACTAGATAATTGGGTATTAGGCAATAAAAAATATGAACTCTTGTTTTTCGATAAATTATTTAAGTCAAAACTAAGCTTTTGTTGCTTTACTTTATATTTTAATAAATTAAAACCTGGAGCTTTAACGGCTATATCAATTTTAGATACTGGTTTAATTTGTAATAATTTATCGCTTGGTAAGTTTTTATATTCAACTTTAAAAATTGCTGAACTTGTGTATGTTTTAGACAATTCTATTAATAACCATATTATTGATGTTAGTATTAAAAAGAATACAAACACCTTTATTTTACGGTTATCTCTAAGGGAAACACCTGAAGTTTTAACAACTGTTTTCATTTTGTCCAATAAATATTAAATATACAAAAAAAGTGAGCTTTTCTGCTCACTTTTTAATTTATGTAATATTTGTTATTTCTTTTCTGTTGGTGCTAAATATTTTTTACTTAGCTCCATAGAAATAGCTGAACGTTCAAATTTAATTTTCCCCGCTCCAGTTTCAATTATAACTGTGTTATCACTATCTACTATATCTACAATTTTTCCGTGAATTCCGCTAGAAGTAATTATTTTATTTCCTTTAGCTATTTCACTTTGAAACTTTTTTTCATTTTTTGCTTTTTTCATTTGTGGTCTAATCATAAAAAAATAGATAACCACAAACATTAATAGAAATGGTAACATACTTGTTAATGAACTACCTTCTGTTTGTAATAAAATTGTTGTATACATTATTTTAATTGTGTGTTTATATGATAATATTAACTATTCTTAATTACAGTCCCTTTAATACGTACGGTTTCTGTAACTTTTTCTGTATTTGTTTTTAATGTTATAGACTTACTTTGTTTACCAACTCTACCTCTTGAGTTAAATGTAAATTTTATTTCTCCAGATTCTCCTGGTTTAATTGCTTCTTTTGGCCAATCTGGAACCGTACATCCACAAGTTGCTTTAGCACTTGTAATAATTAAGTCTACTTTTCCTGTATTAGTTACTTCAAAAGACCCTTCAACTAAATCTCCTTCTGTTACTTCACCAAAATCGTATTCAGTTTTATCAAATTCAATTATTGCAGATCCTAAATTAATAACGGCATCTCTTTCTTTTGCACTTTCTAAGTTTGATGTGTTAACTTTTGAAGACGCATTTTCCTTGCAAGAAAAAAAAGCGATACTCATTAATAAAACACAAACAGCTGTAAATTTTTTCATGGTAATAAAGTTTTATTTTGTAAAAATATAAAATTATAATAATCCTCTTCCTATTTTATTCAATCTTTTTGAAGCGATAAAATCTTTTAAAATTTTATCTAACACTCCATTTATAAAGAAGCTACTTTTATTAGTTGAATAATCTTTTGAAATTTCTATATACTCATTAATAGTTACTCTTGAAGGTATTGATGGAAATTTTAAAAATTCGCAAATTGCCATTTTAATTAAAATCATATCAATATCTGCAATTCGATCTGCATCCCAATTAGGCGTTTTATCAATAATATCCTTTTCAAACTCGGTATGATTCAGAACAACTTTTCTAAACAAATCTTTTACAAACTTTTTATCATCCTCATCTTTATAAAGGTCACCTAAAATAAAAGGTTTGTTTATTTTAAACTGATTTATAGTTTTTAAAACCCACGTATTTACAAAAGGAATATCATCTACCCAACTAATATTTTTATCTTCAAAATAATCTGCCAGTTTTTCATTTGGAGCAATAATTTCCTTAAATAACTCAGCAATAAATTCTTTATCACTTTGAAATGATGAAGTTTCAGAGTTCATATAAGCAAGGTAAATACTACTTTCTTTGGTTTTTCTCCAAATGTCCTTAATATATTCATCATCTAATAACCAGTAATTTAGCTTTTTAGAATCTATATAATCGAACAAAGAATTACTACCTTCAAACAATTTAATAATTGCATTGTCAATAAATTTTGTGCTAGGATTTAATTCTTCTGGTGTGGCTAAATGCTTTTTTTGAGAAATATTAATATGTTTTTTTTCCATATTTTTTACTTCAATAAAAATTTGCAAAATTAAAACATACAAATCTTTCATTCTATCTATACTATTGTATAGAAATTTCTCCTCCCTATCAAGGTTATCACTTTTAGATTGTAGCATTGCATAAACCGATTGCATTACCTTAATTCTAATATGTCTTCTATTTACCATTTAAAGAACTTTAAACATTTATTGTTTCTAAGGCGCAAAAATACTATTATTTTTTATAAAAATTATTGAGTTTTTCATTTTTTATTCAAAGTTAAATCTATATTAAAAAGCTTAAATAAATTTATAATCATGTATATTCGTGCATTAAAATTGAAACGTAGGTATTCCTTTTTATGAAAGCTTTACAATATTTAAATAAATACTTTTTAAAATACAAATATCGCCTAATTATTGGTTTGATAATTACCTTTTGCTCAAAGTATTTAGCATTGCAAATACCCCAACTTATTCGTGAATCTCTAGATGCTGCCGAAAATTATAGACTTGGTTTAATTACAGATTTAGATCTTGTAAAAACTGATTTACTTAACAATATTTTGCTAATTCTTGGAGCAGCTTTATTATCTGGTTTCTTTACATTTATAATGAGACAAATGATTATTGTTTCATCCAGATTGATAGAGTTCGATTTAAAAAATGAGATTTATCAACAATACCAGCGACTCTCTTTAAATTTTTATAAAAAAAACAAAACAGGCGATTTAATGAATCGTATAAGTGAAGATGTAAGTAAAGTTCGAATGTATTTTGGGCCTGCGGTTATGTATACAATGAATATGTTGGTTCTTTTTATAGTAGCAATTATAAAAATGTACAATATAGATGCTACCTTAACTAATTACACATTATTGCCACTACCAATTTTATCAATTTCAATATACATTTTAAGTAGAGTTATAAATAAAAGAAGTACCATTGTGCAGCAATATTTATCTAAACTTACTGCAAATGCTCAAGAAACATTTTCTGGAATAAGTATTTTAAAATCATATGGTATTGAAAAAAATGCAATGCTAGAATTTGAAATTTTAGCTGAAACATCTAAAGAAAAAAATATTAACTTATTTAAGGCACAAGCGCTATTTTTTCCATTAATGATTCTATTAATTGGTTTAAGCAACATTTTGGTAATATACATTGGTGGTTTACGATATATTGAAGGTTCAATTACTATTGGAGTAATAGCTGAATTTATACTATATGTAAATATGCTAACTTGGCCTGTAGCTGTAGTTGGTTGGGTTACGTCAATTGTTCAACAAGCAGAAGCATCTCAAAAAAGAATCAATGAGTTTCTTAAACACGAACCTGAAATAAAAAATTTAGTAAGTACAACATCTATAATTAAAGGAGCTATAGAATTTAAAGATGTTACTTTTACTTATGACGATACAAATATTACTGCACTTAAAAATCTAAGTTTTAAATTAGATCAAGGAAAAACTTTAGCAATATTAGGAAATACAGGTTCTGGAAAATCTACAATAATAAACCTAATAGCTAGATTATACGATACAGATTCAGGAGAAGTGTTAATTGATGGAACAAATATAAAGGACTTAAATTTAGATGATTTAAGGCAAAATATTGGATTTGTACCACAAGAAGCTTTCTTATTCTCAGATACCATAAAAAACAACATAAAATTTGGAGATGAATCAGCTTCTGATGCCAAAATAGAACAAGCAGCAAAAGACGCATATATTCATCATAATATAATAGAATTTAAGGAGGGTTATAATACCTATGTTGGTGAAAGAGGTGTAACCTTATCGGGCGGACAAAAACAAAGAGTTTCTATAGCCAGAGCAATAATTAAAGACCCCAAAATATTAATTTTTGATGATTGTCTTTCTGCAGTTGATACGGAAACCGAAGAAATAATATTAAATAATTTACAAAAAGTAAGCCAAGATAAAACAACCATAATTGTGAGTCATAGAGTGTCATCTATTAAAAATGCAGACCAAATTATTGTGATAGAAAATGGGGCAATTGTACAACAAGGCTCACATAATGAGCTCGTTAATAAAGTAGGCTATTATAAGGAACTTTATGAACAACAACTTTTAGAAAAAGAAATTTAAAATTTGTGAAATAACCCAAATAATTTTATAGATTTGTGTAGAAATCTAATAAAAAGATAAATAAATATAGAAAGTTAATTATGAATGACAAAGAACATTTAGAACAAGAAGAGATATTCTCTCAGGTTCTTAGAGCGGGAAGAAGAACTTACTTTTTTGATGTAAGAGCTACAAAAGCAGAAGACTATTACTTAACTGTAACTGAGAGTAAAAAATTTACACATGACGATGGAACTTTCCATTACAAAAAACACAAAATTTATTTATACAAAGAAGATTTTACTGAGTTTAATGAGATGCTAAGAGCTGCAACTGATTATATTTTAAGTGAAAAAGGTGAAGAAGTTATTTCTGAACGTCACCAAAAAGATTTTAAAAAACCATCAGAAATGAATGATGAAGTTGCTGGAACTGAAAGTTTTACTGATGTAAATTTTGAAGATATTTAGTAAGTTATAAATATAACTCTTAATTAAAAAGCATCTCAATTGAGATGCTTTTTTTATGCCATAAAAAAACCGACAATAGTCGGTTTTTTTTAATTTATATAGAATTATTAATTACTTTAAAACTTGTTGTACTTTATCAGCAGCTTCTTGAAATTCAGTAGCAGAAATTACATCTAAACCACTGTCATCAATTAACTGTTTTGCCTCAATAGCATTTGTTCCTTGCAAACGAACAATAATTGGAACATTAATAGCGTCTCCCATATTCTTATAGGCATCAATCACACCTTGTGCAACTCTGTCACAACGAACAATACCTCCAAAGATATTAACTAGTATTGCTTTTACATTTGAATCTTTTAAAATAATTCTAAATGCAGTTTCAACACGTTTCGCATCTGCAGTACCACCAACATCTAAAAAGTTTGCTGGTTCCCCACCTGATTGCTTAATTAAATCCATGGTACTCATTGCCAATCCGGCTCCGTTTACCATACAACCAACATTCCCATCTAAATCCACATAATTTAAACCAGCAGCATTCGCCTCAACTTCTATTTCATTTTCCTCTCTTAAATCTCTTAATAATGCTAAATCTTTATGACGAAATAAAGCATTGTCATCTATAGTTACTTTAGAATCTACAGCTAAAATTTTATCATCTGATGTTTTTAACACTGGATTAATTTCAAATAAAGAAGAATCCGATTTTACAAATGCCGTATATAAAGAAGTAACAAATTTTATCATTTCTTTTAATGCCACACCAGATAAACCTAAATTAAAAGCAATTTTACGTGCCTGAAAAGGTAACAATCCTAAAAGCGGATCAATATCTTCAGTAAAAATTAAATGTGGTGTATTTTCAGCAACTGCTTCAATATCCATACCTCCTTCTGTAGAATACATAATCATATTTCTACCTGTACCTCTATTTAAAAGAACAGACATATAATATTCATCTGGTTCATTTGCTCCAGGATAGTAAACATCCTCTGCAACTAAAACTTGATGAACTTTTTTACCTTGAGCGGAAGTTTGAGGTGTAACCAGCATCATTCCAATTATATCTTCCGAAATTTTTTCAACTTCAGCTAAACTTTTTGCAAGCTTAACTCCACCTCCTTTACCACGACCACCTGCGTGAATTTGAGCTTTCACAACCCACCAACCGGTGCCTGTTTCTGTTGCTAATTGTTTTGCAGCCTCAACAGCTTTTTTATGGTTATCAGCAACAATTCCACGTTGAATTCTAACGCCAAAACTATTTAATAATTCTTTTCCTTGATATTCGTGTAAATTCATTAGAAATTATGGTTTTAAATAATAATTACAAATGTAATAATCTAAAACTTAAATCTTAGTTTGTATTAAAAAAAAATGAAATTTGAGAGCTAATCTTTTCATACAATAAATAATTTGAACACATTTATTTGTAAAAATGTCAAGAATTTTAAAACTACCCATCATTAATAATGTAGAATTACATCTTTAATAATGTAATATACCATCATAAAATCTAAAATATTCTTATTTAAATTCTTAAAGGAAAAATTTAATTTAATTTAAATTTACATTGTAAAATATTATTTATTTAACACAACAAGGTCATGAAAAATAGTGTTATAAAATCAGTCATTATGATCCCTGTATTACTTTTTGTTGTTTTATTTACTTTTTCTTACATACATTATTTAATTATGCTTTTTAGAGTTTACTTCTTAATGATTTAACTCTATAATATTTAGAATTAATGCTTTCTGAAATTTAAGTTTAACTATATAAAAATGTAACAAATTAATTTTTCAACAGTCTTTTAAAGTGTTAATGAATTGATGAATTCTAATTATTAACATTAATTTAAGATTGTTAAAAAAATATGTTAAATATTTTAGCATTATATATAGAATAAACTAACTGGCTCATTTTATGAAAAAAGTTTTTATACTTTTTATCGTTTTAAGTTGTGTTTCTCTTTCTGCACAAGAAACCAAAAAAAACCTAATTACTAAAAGAGTTTCAAATCCACCAAAAATTGATGGTATTCTTGATGATATTGCTTGGGAAAACTGTGATATAGCAAAAAACTTTGTCATGTTTCGCCCATCTTCAGGTACTCCAGAAAATGAAAATCAAAAAACCGAAGTTAAAGTAGTATATGATGATGAGGCTATTTATTTTGGTGCCTATTTATATGATGACAAACCAAATGAAATTCCAAAACAATTTGCCAATAGAGATAATTTTGGTGCTGTAGATTGGTTTGGAATCATGTTAAACCCAAATAACGATTCGCAAAATGATACAGAATTTTTTATTCAAGCCTCTGGAAATCAAGCCGATGCCAAATCCAATGCTTTTAATGAAGATTTTAGCTGGAGTGCCGTTTGGGATAGTGAAGTTAAAATAGTTGAAAACGGATGGATTATAGAAGTTAAAATACCTTATTCTTCTTTACGATTCTCAAACCAAGAAGTACAAACCTGGGGGCTTAATTTTCATAGAAGATTTTCAAAATCACGAGATCAGTACACTTGGAATTTTATTGATAGAACAAAAGGAGTTATACAACAATACGCTGGTACTTTAAGCGGTATTAAAAGTATTGAACCGTCTACCCGATTAAGTTTTTCACCATATGCTTCATCTGCTTTTAATTCTTATGATGGTGAAGAAGACTTTGATAACAGTATTGGTTTAGATGTAAAATATGGTATCAATGAAAGCTTTACTTTAGATGCTACTTTAATACCAGATTTTGGACAAACGGCTTTTGATGATTTAGTTTTAAATTTAGGTCCATTTGAGCAGCAATACCAAGAACAAAGACCATTTTTTACTGAAGGAACAGAGCTCTTTAGTAAAGGAAATATGTTTTATTCAAGACGAATAGGAAATACGCCCATTAATTATTTCGACGAAGAAAATTTAGAAGAAAATGAAGAAGTTATAGACAACCCATACAAAGTAAACATGCTGAATGCCGTAAAAGTTTCTGGAAGAACTAAAGGAGGCTTAGGAATTGGAGTATTCAACGCAATTACAGAGAAAACCGAGGCTAAAATTAAAAACCCAACAACTGATGAAACAAGGAGGGTTGTTACAGAACCATTAGCAAATTACAGCGTGGTAATTTTAGATCAACAATTCAATAAAAATTCATCTGTTTCATTTATAAACACAAATGTTTTAAGAGATGGAAGTGCTAGAGATGCAAACGCAACTGGATTACTCTATACCCTTGTAAATAAAAAAAACACACACTATATTGATGGAAGTGTTAAAACCAGTTCCATTAGAGAAGATGGAGAAAAACTTAATGGTTATTACTTTGACACAAGTATTGGAAAATTTGCAGGTAAAGTTCAATATGAAGCAGGATATAGAATGGTTGATGAAAATTTTGATATAAATGACCTTGGATATCAAAATAGAAACGACTATCAAAACGTTTATGGTAACTTTTCTTTTCGAATTTTTGAACCTACAAAAACATTTAATAGATACCGGATCAGCACCTGGGGTAATTTAAATTATAGAAAAAGTGATGGAGCTTATATGGATAACCACGTTGGTATTAATTTTAATGCAACAACTGTTAAACAATTATCATTTGGAACAAATATAAATGGTAAAATTGGTAAAACTAATGATTATTATGAGCCAAGAGTTGAAGATAGATTTTATAAAGATAAACCTAGGCTACATTTTAATGGCTGGATATCAACTGATTTTAGCAAAAAATTCTCTTTTGAAACCTATGTCTTTTACGGAATAAGAATTGGAGAAAATAGAGAATATTATGAGTTTGAATTTTCACCTCGTTACCGTTTTAGCGATAAATTTAATGTTTCATATGGGCTTAATATGGGTGTTGGAAAAAACAGTAAAGGATGGGTAAACGAATTAGAGGACGGAACTATTATTTTTGGAAACAGAGACAGTAAAAATATAACAAATTCAATTTCAGGAAGATATAATTTTAGTGTAAAATCTGGTTTAGCCCTAACGTTTAGACATTATTGGTCACCTGTTGAATATGACTCACAGTATTTTACTCTAAACAATAATGGCTCTTTATCACTTAATAATTCATATACAGACAGTCATGATATTAATTTTAATTCTTGGAATTTAGACTTAAGTTATTCTTGGCAATTTGCACCTGGAAGTCAATTAGTTGCTCTGTATAGAAATGCCATTTTTAATGAAGATGAAAATTCATATTTAAGTTTTAACCACAACCTTACAAATCTTTTTGAGCAACCAAAACAACACAATCTTTCATTAAAATTAATTTATTATTTAGATTATAATAAAATTAAAACTTGGTTGTAAATTATTAAATAATTAAACTTCTTTCATAATTAACATTTCTTTAAGATTTATTGGAGAAAATGTTAAATATTTTCGCATAATAATTTCAAGTCACCCGACCAACTCGTTTTATGAAAAAAGTTTTTTTAGCACTTTCCTTATTTTGTATTATTTCAATTTTCGCCCAAGAAAATAAAAAAACAGTCATTTCAAAAAGAGTTGATAATCCTCCAAAAATAGATGGTGTTTTAGATGACAGCGCCTGGCAAGCAACAGATGTTGCTAAAGACTTTGTAATGTTTCAACCTGGAGACGGAACCAAAGAACGACAAGACAAAAAAACAACCGTTAAAGTAATTTATGACAATAATGCTATTTATTTTGGAGCTACGATGTACGATGATAGCCCTGAAGATATAGCTATGCAATTTGGAGGAAGAGATCAATTTGGGCAAACTGATTTTATTCTTATAAGTTTAAACCCAAATAATGATGGACTTAACGATACGGAATTTATAGTTATGAGCACAGGTGCACAGGCAGATTCTAAAGTTTCATCAGGCCGTGAAGATTTTAGCTGGAATGCAGTTTGGGAAAGTAAAGTGGTAATTAATGATAATAGTTGGGTTGCTGAAATTAAAATACCTTATTCTGCACTTCGTTTTTCAAATTCAAATATCCAAACATGGGGTATAAATTTTATACGAAAAATAAACAATATTAATGAAGAATATGTTTGGAATTACATAGATAAAAAAATTGGTATTTTCACTCAATATTCTGGTCTTTTAGAAGGGATTGAAAACATTAAACCACCAACAAGATTAAATTTTTCACCATATGCAACATTATCTTATACAACTTTTGACGGTGAAAATAATTTTGAAACTAATTTTGGTATGGATTTAAAATATGGAATAAACGAAAGTTTCACCCTTGATGCAACCCTAATTCCAGATTTTGGTCAAACTGCTTTTGATGAACAAGTATTAAACTTAGGTCCTTTTGAACAACGATATCAAGAGCAAAGACCTTTTTTTACTGAAGGAACTGAATTATTTAGTAAAGGTGGATTATTTTATTCTCGTAGAGTTGGAAATACACCTATTAATTATTCTGATATTGAAGATAACTTGAATAATAATGAAGAAATTATTGACAATCCTTCAAAAGTTAATATGCTTAATGCCGTAAAGGTTTCAGGAAGAACTAAAGGTGGATTAGGTATTGGTTTTTTTAATGCAATTACAGAAAAAACTTCAGCAAAAATTAAAAATTTAGACTCTGATGAGATTATATCCATAATTACAGAACCTTTAGCAAACTATAACGTGTTGGTTTTAGACCAACAGTTTAATAAAAATTCATCCATTAGCTTAGTAAATACGAACGTTTTAAGAGATGGTATTTTTAGAGATGCAAATGTAACAGCACTTATATTTGATATTGCTGATAAAGAAAACAAATACAAAGTCTCTGGTAATCTAAAAATGAGTAATGTACTTGAAAACAGTGAAAACACAGCTGGGTATGCAGGTTTTTTAAGGCTTGCTAAAACACATGGAAATGTTCAGTATGGTGCTGGACATTGGCGTGCCGATGACAAGTATGATTATAACGATTTAGGTTTCCAGAGAAGAAATAATTATTCAAACTATTTTAGCTTTATATCATATCGAATATTTGAACCAACAAAAAATTTCAACAATTTTAGAATTAATTTAGAAGCAAGTACTCGCTACAGAAATAGCGGTGAATATTCTGAAAATAATTTTGAATTAGATGCCTTTTTTATAACAAAAAATCGTCTTGCATTTGGTGGAGGCATTGAAACTGGAATAGGAAAACAATATGATTTTTATGAACCTCGTGTTGAAGACAGATTTTTTAAACAAAACCCTGTATCTGAATCCTCCGCCTGGATTTCAACAGATTATAGAAAAAAACTTGCTATTGACCTGCGTGGTGAATATGCTTTTAGATATGATAGTGAAGGAAGATATATTGGAATAAACGTTTCTCCACGTTTTAGATTTTCTGATAAATTTTCAATGATTTATTCTCTTGACATTTCAAAATTAACAAATGAAAATGGATATGTTGAAGAACTTTCAAATGGTGATATTATTTTTGGAAATAGAGATTTTAAATCGGTTACAAATTCAATTTCGGGAAAGCTAAGTTTTAATATTAAATCATCTGTAGAGTTATCATTTCGTCATTATTGGTCACCAGTCGTTTACGATTCCCAATATTCTTTTTTAAATGATTTGGGAACCTTAGAAAATCATAGTTATTCAGCAAATAATGACATTAATTATAATATTTGGAATTTTGACTTAAATTATTCTTGGCAATTTGCACCTGGAAGTCAATTAGTTGCCTTGTATAGAAATACTATTTTTAATGAAGATCAATTTTCTGGATTAAAATTTCATAAAAATTTAAAAAATTTATTTAAAGAACCTATTACAAATAACATTTCTGTGAAGTTTATTTATTTCTTAGATTATAACAAACTTAAAGCTTAGTGGTTGTAATTTTAATTTAAATACGTATTTTCACACCTGTTTATTTAAAATAATGATTGACGCAAAAAATATTCATAAATTTTACGGAGAATTAGAGGTTTTAAAAGGAGTAAATCTTTCTATTAAAAAAGGGGAAGTTGTTGCCATTGTTGGGCCATCAGGAGCTGGAAAAACAACGCTACTTCAAATTCTTGGAACTCTAGATAAACCAACTAATAAAAAAAACTCTGAACTTTCTATAAACAATATTAACTTATTGGATTTAAAAGATAAAACCCTTTCAAATTTTAGAAATCAACATATTGGTTTTATTTTTCAATTTCATCAATTACTTCCAGAGTTTACTGCATTAGAAAATGTATGTATTCCTGCATTTATAGCCAATAAGACAAAAAGTGAAGCTGAAGTAAAAGCAAAAGAATTACTTGATTTTCTAGGACTTTCCCATAGAATAAATCATAAGCCAAACGAATTATCTGGTGGTGAACAACAACGTGTTGCCGTTGCTCGTGCTTTAATTAATAATCCTGATGTTATTTTTGCCGATGAACCAAGTGGTAATTTAGATTCTGCTTCTGCAAATAATTTGCACGAATTATTTTTTACACTTCGAGAAAAGTTCAATCAAACTTTTGTTATTGTAACTCACAACCAAGCTTTAGCAAATATGGCTGATAGAAAATTGGAAATGAAAGACGGAAAAATCATCAACTAAAAATAACCTATGATTGGGATTATAAGTGCAATGCAAGAAGAAATTCAGGCATTATTAAATGAACTTCAACATACAAAAACAACTGAAAAAGGGATGCGGACTTATTATTCCGGTACTCTTTTTAATAAAAATGTTGTATTAGTATTTTCTCGTTGGGGAAAAGTGGCTTCAGCTGCAACTACAACTCAATTAATTAATGATTTTAATGTTGATGAAATCATATTTACCGGTGTTGCTGGTGCAATTAACAACAATTTAAATATTGGTGATGTAGTAATTGGTAAGCATTTATTTCAGCACGATTTAAATGCTAGTCCGTTTTATAAACAATTTGAAATCCCAATTTTAAAAAAGAAATTTGTTGAAACCAAAGATGCTACAAAGCTAATTGAAGCTACAAATCAATTTATCAGAACTTATAACGATTTTATTGATCTGAAAGATTCTAAAGATTTTGATATTACAATTCCAAAAGTAATGCACGGAGATATTGCAAGTGGAGATCAATTTATTTCAAGTATTGATAAAATAAAACACTTAAACTTTTTGTTACCAACAACTATTTGTGTGGAAATGGAAGGTGCTTCAGTAGCTCAAATATGTTTTGAGTATGACATTCCATTTTCAATAATTAGAATTATTTCTGACAAAGCAAATGACAATGCCACTATAGATTTTTCTAGATTTGCAAATTCAATTGCAAGTAATTACGCGCTGGGAATTTTAAAAAACTATTTTGCATAAGTTCTATTGAATTTAATATCTTTGATAAACCATTTTGAATAATGCAGTTTAAGCATCCGGAAATTTTATACGCACTTCTGTTTCTTATCATCCCGATAATAGTTCATTTATTTCAATTACAACGTTTTGTTAAAGTACCTTTCACTAATGTAAAATTTTTAAAAAATATTGAAAAGCAAACACGTAAAAGTGCCCGTTTAAAAAAGTGGTTAATTTTACTAACAAGAATGCTTGCTTTCGCTTGTTTAATTATTGCTTTTTCACAGCCTTTTTTATCGGAATTTACTATTGAAAAAAATTATAATACAACCATTTATTTGGACAATTCTTATAGTATGCAAGCTAAAGGAGAAAATGGTGAATTATTAAAAACGATTGCACAAAATATTATTGAAAAAAATAACCAGAATAACACAAACTTATCCATATTTACAAACGATAAAAGCTATACGAATTTAGAGACCCAAAACCTTAAAAACGAACTTATTAATATTAAATATTCACCTAATAGATTAGATTTAAACACCGTTTTATTAAAATTAAACAACCTAAACAATAATAAAACCAATACTCTATACAAAAACATATTAATATCTGATTTTCAAAATATTAACCGCAAAAATAGTAATGACTTCACAAATGTAATCGCATCAATAAATCTATTAAAAGTAACTCCAAAAACATCAAATAATATTTTAGTTGATAGCCTATATATTGAATCAAAAACCACTACTGAAATTATTATAAAAGTAATTGTAAAAAGCACAAATAATATTACTGATAATGTTCCCGTATCATTATTAGAAGGCTCAAAATTAATTGGTAAAACCACTTCAAAGTTTAACAATTCTAAGCTTTCTATTATTACATTTACAGTTCCAAATTCAGATAATTTTAATGGACAAATCTCCTTAATTGATGAAAATTTAGAATTTGATAACGATTTCTTTTTTTCTATATCAAAACCTGAAAAAATCAATGTTTTAAACATTGGAAGTTCAGGTTCATTTTTATCGAAAATTTATACTAAAAATGAGTTTAATTATAGCTCAAACGAGCTTCAAAATTTAAACTATAATTCAATTCAAAATCAACATTTAATTCTTTTAAATGAGCTTGAAAAAATCCCAACAGAATTAATAAATAGTTTAAATGAATTTTCTAAAAACGGAGGTGATATTGTTGTAATTCCTTCTGTAAATTCTAATATAGAATCCTACAATAGATTATTAAATAGCTTACAAATTGGAACTATAAATTCTAAAATTGCAACAGAACATAAAATAACTACAATCAATTATGATCATCCTTTAATTATAGATGTTTTTGAAAAAAGGGTTTCTAATTTTCAATACCCGAAAACTTCATTTTTTTACAAAAGTAATTTAAGAAACGCTACTCCAATTATAAAATTTGATAATAACGAATCGTTTATAACATCTATAAACCTTGAGAATAGTAATTTTTACTGGGTAGCATCTCCGTTAAAAAATGAATTTTCAGATTTCATTCAATCTCCTTTAGTGGTTCCTGTTTTTTACAATTTTGCTAAAAACAGTTCAAAGTTCTCTAAACTTTATTATGTAATTGGACCGGAAACTAAAATAGACTTACTTACTTCAATTGGTAAAGATGATGTTCTTAAGATTTCAAATGAAGACCGTGAATTTATTCCGCTTCAACAATTATCTCAAAATAAAGTAACTATTACAATTAAAGATAATATTATAAAAAGTGGATTTTACAATGTTTTTAGTAATAACAAAAACATAAAAACGCTGGCTTTTAATTATAATAGAGCCGAAAGTGATTTAAATTATACCGATATAAATTTAATAGCTGAGAACAATAAAAATATTTCAATTTCGTCATCAATTAGTGAAGTTTTTGAAGAAATTAACAAACAAGGGAAAATCAATTGGCTTTTTAAATGGTTTTTAGCATTTTCTGCCTTATTTTTGTTAATTGAAATACTGATATTAAAATATTTCAATATATGAATCTACTCATAAAATCTGCAACAATTATTGACCCAGCAGGTCCGTTTCACAAACAAAATCTAGACATTTTAATTGAAAAAGGTATTATTAAAAAGATTTCCAACTCAATTAAAAACATCAATAATTTTAAGGAGATTTCATTAGAAAATCTTCATATTTCTCAAGGCTGGTTTGACTCTAGCGTATGTTTTGGCGAGCCTGGCTTTGAAGAACGTGAAACTATTGAAAACGGATTAAACACCGCTGCTAAAAGTGGATTTACTGCAGTTGCTGTGAATCCAAATACAAATCCTATTGCTGATAATAAATCTGCCATAGAATTTATAAAAAATAAAGCCAATGGTTTTGCAACAGCACTTTATCCAATTGGAAGCCTAACAAAAAATGCTAAAAGTGAAGACCTTGCAGAATTATACGATATGCAAAACTCTGGAGCTATTGCTTTTGGAGATTATAATAAACCCATTTCAAACGCTAATTTATTAAAAATAGCTTTGCTATACGCTCAAAATTTTGATGCACTTGTACTTAGTTTCCCTCAAGATAATTCTATTGCAGGCACTGGTTTAGCAAATGAAAATATTAACAGTACAAAACTTGGTTTAAAAGGAATCCCAACTTTAGCTGAAGAGTTACAAGTGGCTAGAGATTTATTTTTGTTAGAATATACAGGCGGAAAATTACATATTCCTACAATTTCAACTAAGAAATCAGTTAAACTTATTAAAAACGCTAAAAAGAAAGGTCTTAATGTAACCTGCAGTGTTGCTGCGCATCATTTAGTTTTATCTGATGATGAATTAAAGGAATTTGACACCAAGTCTAAAGTAATGCCGCCATTGAGAACTTCAAAGGATATTAAAGCACTTTTAAAAGGTTTAAAGGATGGTGTTATAGATATAATTACAAGTGATCATAATCCTATTGATGTTGAACACAAAAAAGTTGAATTCAATAATGCTAAATTTGGAACAATTGGATTGGAAAGTCTTTTTGGAGCATTAAATAAAGTAGTTGAACTGGAAACATTAATTAATTGTTTAACAACAAACCCTAGAAACAGATTTAATATTGAAAATTCGTCAATTAAAGAAGGTGAGAAAGCAAATATTACCCTCTTTAACCCTGATTCTGAATATGAATTTAAATTAAATAACATACTTTCAACTTCAAAAAATTCAATATTTTTAAATAAAAAATTGAATGGAAAAGTTTATGGAGTGATTTCAAACAATAAATTAGTGCTGTAATTGTATATATTTACAATTACTAAAACTATTAAAATCAAAAAAATGGAAAATCAAACAGTAAAAGAAGGGAAATCAATGGCAATTATATCCTATTTTTGGTGGATAGGATTAATTATTGCTTTTATTATGAATAATAGCAAAAGAAATACATTTGCATCATTTCACATTAGACAAATGATAGGTTTATTATTGCTTAACGTTGGTGTAAGTTTAATTTATAAATATGTTGGCTCCTCTGTTGGAATGCTATTAGGGCTTGGTACATTTGTACTTTGGGTAATAGGGTTAATTGGTGCCTTTCAAGGTGAAGAAAAAAGAGTTCCGCTAATTGGAGATTTATTTCAAGATTGGTTTAAAGGAATTGGTTAACAAATTATAAAATATTATTTTTGAAGTCGTGCCTAAAGCGCGACTTTTATTTTTAAAAAATGGAAAAATTATCATTAGAATATATTGTAAGAACACCAAAAGTAACCTCTGAAAAAACTTCGCTATTAATTTTATTACACGGTTATGGAAGTAATGAAGAAGATTTATTTTCATTTTCAAGTGAACTTCCAGAAGATTTATTAATTGTAAGTGCCAGAGCACCAAAAAGTTTAGGCTTTGGGAGTTACTCTTGGTACACCATAAATTTTACAGCTTCTGAAGGAAAATTTTCTGACATTCCTGAAGCAATTGAAGCACGTGAATTAATTGCTACTTTTATAGCTGAAATTCAAGAACATTATAAGATTGCGCCATCAAAAACATTTCTTTTAGGCTTTAGTCAAGGAACTATATTAAGTTATTCCGTAGCACTAAATTACCCTGAGAAAGTACAAAAAATAATTGCATTAAGTGGATATGTTAATGCTGAATTATTACCTAAAAACCTTGAAATCAAAGATTATTCTAAATTAGATTTCTTTATTTCACACGGTACAGTAGACCAGGTAATACCTGTTGAATGGGCGAATAAAGCACCCGAATTTTTAAAGCAATTACAAATAAAACATTGTTATCAAGAATATCCTGTGGGACATGGAGTTGCTCCAAAAAATTTCTTCGATTTTAAAAATTGGATTGAAGAAAGACTCTAATTTTGGTTGATTATTATTAGTATTTTTTAATTAACACAACAAATCAAAATGGAAACAATAAATAACATATTAAATTTTGAATTATTTAGTTTAGGAGAATACACAATAAAAGTATCAAAATTGGTAACTATTTTATTAATATTTATGGTTACCAAATTAGTTTTATGGCTAATTAACAAGGCGCTATTTCGAAAATATACAACTCTTGACTCCGGCACATCTTATGCCCTATTTAAAATTATAAAATATGTAATTTGGGTAGTTGCTATTGCCTTTATATTCGAAAATATTGGGATTAAAGTTACCATATTATTAGCTGGTTCTGCTGCATTATTAGTTGGAGTAGGTTTAGGATTGCAACAAACTTTTAATGATATTATTTCAGGAATTATCTTGCTTACAGAAAGATCTATAAAAATTGATGATGTATTAGAAATAGATAATGATGTTGTAAAAATACTGAGTATTGGCTTAAGAACTTCAAAAGCTTTAAATAGAGATGATATTACTATAATAATTCCAAATTCATTAATAACAACTAGTAAAGTAATTAATTGGAGCCATCAATCTCAAAAAACAAGATTTCGAATTGATGTTGGTGTTGCCTATGGTAGTGATGTGGATTTAGTTATAAAAACTTTAGAAGAAAGTGCTTATGAACATCCTGATATTACAAATAGAGATCTTGTTGAGGCTAGATTAATGCATTTTGGAAATTCATCTTTGGATTTTGAATTATTATTTTTTAGCAAAAATATATTTAGAATTGGAAAAGCTAAAAGTGATATTAGAAGAATTATCAATAAAAAATTTAACGAAAATAATATTCAAATTCCATTCCCTCAAATGGATTTGCATTTTAAATCAAAAAGTGCTGATATAGATAGAATAATTTGATAAATACTCTTAAAAAGGCTTAAACAAAAAGAATTAAAGATTAAAAAGACTTTGTTAAATTATAATTTATTCGATAAATATTAAATAAATTACAGCTTTTAAAAAAATAAAAATACTTATGAAAATTTTAGGAATTGATATTGGTGGAACAGGAATTAAAGGAGCTATAGTTGACACAGAAACTGGTAATTTAACTACTGAAAGACATAGAATAGCTACACCAAGACCAGCAACTCCAGAAAAAGTTGCGAATGCAATTCAAAGAATGGTAAAGCATTTTGATTGGAAAGGCGAAGTTGGATGCGGTTTCCCTACTCCACTTCAACATGGAAAATGCTTAACTGGAGGAAATTTACACGAAGATTGGAAAGGCGTACAAGTTGATGAACTTTTTGGAAATAAAACTGGTAATGAATATTCTGTAGTAAATGATGCAGATGCCGCTGGGCTTGCAGAAATAAGTTTTGGAGCCGGAAAAGGTAAAATGGGTGTAGTAATTATGATAACTTTAGGAACTGGAATTGGCTCTGGTGTTTTTTTAGATGGTAAATTATTACCAAATACTGAACTCGGACATGTACTTTACAAAAATGGAGAAATATTTGAAAAATATGCTGCTGACTCCGTAAGGAAAAGTGAAAAATTAACCAGAAAAGAATGGGGAAAAAGATTGCATAAATACTTTAAGCATATCAACTTAATTTTATCTCCAGATTTATTTATTATTGGTGGTGGAGCAAGTAAAAAGTTAGGGAAATTTGTTGATCAAATTAAAATTGATACTCCAATTGTTGCTGCAGAAGCAGAGAACGAAGCCGGAATTATTGGTGCCGCTATGGCTGCCAATTTCCATATTAAATAAAGCCTTTGGCTTTTAATTCTAAATATTTATTAATTACATTAACAGTAAGGTTTTTAGGTTTTGTTAAAATTCCATAAATACCTTTACTTTCTAATTCTTTAACTATTAACCTTTTTTCATAAGTAAATTTTTCTGCTATAGTTTTATGATAAATTGTTTGTAAATCTTCAGCATTTTCGTTGATAAGTTCGTCCATTCTGTATTTTCAAAAAACACAACCACTAATAAATGTTACTTTGAAATGGCTTTTAAAATGTCTAAAACTGATTTAAAAACCCGTTCTATTTATCATAGATTAAGAAGTCGAATTGAGGAACATATTTGTTTATCATTTGCCACATACACCACTTACAAAGAACTAGAAAGAGTTTTGAAAAACATTTTAAAGGTATACTATAGCGGAAAACAGAAGTGCTAACTCTATTTTCATCTACAAAAGGGAACTTAAAAAAGTTATTCTGAATATTGTATTTATTGGTTAAAAAAGAATTACTAAATACTACGTTTAATTGATTTACACTAATCCTTTAAATTGAAATATATTTAAAACTATTATTTCTTAGCTTTTAATTTTTATATAAATCCTTTATATCTCCATAAAATATATCTAAATCTTCTTTAGTAGATTTAAAATGATAATTTTCACTTTTTTGCCAAATTTTAAACCCTTTATCTTGCCATGTTTTTGGCAGAATAGGTTGGTTTTTTGAAGTGTACTCACCTAACCATAAAGGGTATTTTGAAAAAGCTTTATCTTTTAAGTACATATTTGCAAAGTACAGATTTGTATATAGCATTGGTATACGCTTCGTTTCTTTTTCTATATGTTCTAAAAATTTAAGAACATCTTTTTGAAGCTTTTCTATATTGATTTGCTTTGTTGTTGAAAGGCTACCATCCTCAATATCAATAATTGGAGCAATGTCATTAGTTCTCCATACGCCCACAACGCTTAAATAATGATTAGCCTGCTTAATAGGTGTTGAGTCATCTTCATAAAAATGATAAGCACCACGTATTAATTTTTTATTTTTTAAACTTTCCCAATTCGAATTGAAATAAGGATCTCTAAAATGTTTTCCTTGTGTTGCTTTACAAATCACAAATGAAATAGAATCAATTTGGGAAATTTCATCTACAATATTTCCATTATGATGCGAAATATCTAATCCATGATACGTAATAATTTCTGGTTTAATACTATTTACTAAGGTGTCAATTTTTTTTGGTGTCTCCTTTAAAAGTTTTAATTTATTATCAATTAATGATAATTGTTCTTGAATTTTAGTGTTTGAAGATGAAATTTGGTCAAATTTTGCTTCATTTTTTTTTGAGCTATGAATGTTGTAATACAACATTCCAGAAAGTAATATAATTATAAAAGTTGTAATTGCAGTTAGAATCCATTTTTGAGAATGCTGAACTCTATCTTCTTTTGTTTTAAAATCATTTTTTACAAGTTCTTTGCATTTTTCCGATACCAAAATAATACCAGTTAGATTTTTATCTAATGAATGATAAGTATTCAAATCAAAAAAAGCACCTTGATAAATTACATTATTTTCTTTATCAGAAATAAATTCAGGTTTATTGGTATAATCTCCTCTCTCATTTAAAACAATTTTTCCATTTCCAGGAATTGGATTCTTAAAACCATCTTGTATAAAATACATAGACTGTTCCTTTTTTACATTTGGAGGCAGCAATAATACCTTTTCCAAGTGAAGAAGTAACCCCACCAGTTACAAAAACGTATTTTGTATTTTTCATTAATCTTAGGTTTGGGCAAAAGTACTAAAGCTATTTTAGTTAACAAAAGGTAACTTGAAAAAGTTGTTAGGAAATAGGTTTATTCTAATTTTTTTTAAAAATTAGTGCATCCAAATCATGAATATTAAATATAAGCTAGTGTATTTTGAAAGTGATATATACGCCTTTTTAAAGGCGTATATACTTTAAATAAGGAAATTGATTATCATAATATTTTCTTACTAATCTTAGATTTTTTCACCTTATTTATTTTGAAGAAATATTTTTTTATAATGGTTATTGTTTTTTGTATTCTAGTTAGAATACAAAAGGATTGCACAAATGGATAAGTTACCCCATAAACTTAACTATTGCACAATCCTGTGTTTAATAGTACTATTTTAATGATGCAAAGATGATTGTAATTTAGATTGAAACTTTAAGTTTATATATTAACGGTTAATAAGCAAATATGAGTGGCTAATTATAGATAATTAACCAATGCTAACATGTTTAGTCTGGATGGTACGATTATCTAAATTTTCTGCATGTGGAATGATAGTTTTCCACTCTAAACAAGCTGCATCAAACCAAGCTTGTCCAACAACGGCTTCTTGCGCATTTTCTGCCTTTTCAGTTTTTGATATTATTTGACCTAGTTCAGTTCCTAAAGCGGACCAAGAGACTTTAAGTACTTGTAACGAGCTAGAAATTAAATTCATATCGTCTAAAGTCATTCCAGTTCCTAATAAAAGGGATTTTAGAGTAGCAACTTCTACTTGATCTTTAGATAGGTTTATTTGATCTCCAGCTATTGATTTTTGGTATCCTGAAATGGAATTTTCCATATTGGAAATATCACTTTCAGCTTCTGTAATTGAAGCAACACCAATTCCAGCCAAAATGAGCGACGCACCTAATGTAAAAGGAGCAAGTAGCACCCCAAAGATTGTTTCAAGAATCCCCTTTTTACGTGCTGTCTTTGCCTTCGAAATGGCTTCTCTGTCTATCCTAATTTGTTTTCTTAGATTTTCAATTTTTTTATTAATCTCATTAATTTCATCTTTTAATACTGATTCTTCTGCTTGTACTTTGCTAATAGTAGATTCCATATTACTGTGAATCACTTGCATTTTACTGCCAAATTCAGTCAGTTTTTGTGAATAAGCTTCCATTTGAACACTTATATTAGAAATTGGAGCTGCTAATTTTTGTAGCTGACTTACAATTTTTTCTTTCAAAGTAACCGAATAATTAGAATTCAGTTGGTTATACAAGTTATCAATAACAGTTTGGTTGTTTAAGAATTCCTGACCAGTTGTTGTCATTGTATTTAAAATAGCAGACTTAAAATATAGAAAGCCATTGTTTCGCCAGTCAATTACTAATTCTTCAGCATTTTTCAATTCACCTGAAAGTATTGGATACCAAGGGGTGTCCACCTCTTCAATATTTGATTGAATAAGACCTTGACAGGACGAATTAAGCATTAACATAGCGTTCATGCTTAAATTAGTTTCTTCTTGTATTTGGGACGCTTGAAAACTCATGACGATATTTTTTTTTAATAACCTAAGAATCTAATAAGACTCTTAGGTTTAAATGAATGATTTTTATGCTGCTTTTGGTTCTATTGACACTTCGTGCTTTTGAGCCTCAACTTTTTGATTAAGTAAAGATTGAGCGAATTCCATAACAAGATTCCATTCTTTTTCTGCTGCATCTGTAAACGTTCCAGCGATAAGAGTACTTAATGAAGCCTCTCCTTTTTCAAGCTTAGTGATAACTCCTTTCAGTTCTCCTTGGAATACACCCCAAGATGAACGGAAATCGGCTAAAGCTGCAGTAGCATTTGAGATAGAGGAAATACATAAGTTACTTGCTTGGGCTAATCCTTGAAGAGCTACAAGTTGTCGCTTATCTTGATCCATGTTTTTTATATCTTGAGCAATTTCATCATATTGCTCGTTAATTTTATGTTGCATAACTCCCCAAGTTACAGCTCCACCAACAATTGCAACTGCTCCTGCACCTGCAACAACCACTCCCGCACCAAATGTTATGAATGCTAATGCGATACCTGCAATTAACGCAAATATTCCAACTCCAACCGCTATTGCAGCAGCAGCTATTGCTTTATTTTCACCATCTATCATTTTGTGCAAATTTGAAATGGCAGTATTCATTTTGTCAATATCAGCTCTAAGTTCTACTTCAGCTGATTGAATATTTGCAGCTCCAGTTGTAAGATTATCATGCGCGGATTGCATTTGCTGCCCCCAAGTTTTCATCCCTTCACTTACCTTATCTACACTAGATAATATTTCATTTAAGGCGGCTAAAAGTGTTTCTATGAGTGCATTTACTTGCTTTACGTGGGGATCATTTGCTCCTGTAGCATCTGGATATTGAGTAGCTATATCTCTAATTTTTTGAGAAAATGCTGCATAATCTGTTCCATAGTCTGCAATGGCAGTTGGAATGCTTTGCGTTACTTCAACTGAAAGATTATCCACCCAATCTGCAGCAACTGTTTTAGCATTTACCAACGCAGAATTTAGGGAGTCAAACCAATCTGGTTTTGGGTTAGGTGCTGTAAAAGTTGTGTTTTGTACAGCTAAACAACTAGCTGTGATAATGTGCAGGGAAGACCATCCTGCCCAAGTTTGTTGATTTAGGTCCTTACTTTGATCTGTTTTTAACATAATATTTGATTTTAATTAGTTTTAAGATTTACAACGGGTCCGTATTCACGTTGGATATTTAAAATTTGTTGTGTGTATTTTAATAGATCACCCCAATTTTTATTGGCTATACTCATGGTTAAAATATCTAGAAAAGAAGCTGGATCGGCTCCAGCATTGATGGCATTGATTGCTTCATCAATTTTCGATTTTTCATCTTTCCACATTACCATTAGCCCTGTTCCATGTTTTTTGAGCGATAAAAATTGGATTTCGATATTATATAAATATTGAATAATAGATTTGGTTGCAGCTGCAGCTTGTGCCTCTTCTGAAGCTTTCATTTGAAGATTCCCTATTTTTATAAGGTCTTCATTAATTTTATCAGTATCGGAAATTATATCGTAAAATGTTTTACCAATTGTATAGGCAAGAGTTACGATTGTAAGATAAGGGACAGCTACTTCTCCTGCTGCGGTTAAAATACTGTATGCAATTTTAACATTTGTTTGAACAAAAGTTTTTCCTCCTGAAATGCTTGAACTGTCAATTTTCGATTGTAAACTAGCTATTTCATCTTGCAAATGTGTTAACGCTTCTGCAATAGCAACCATTTCTGCTTCCTCTTCGCTCAACTCTTCCCAACCTGAATTAATACTAGCGTTAAGGGCTGGAAAGACAGATGTAAACTGATTCTCAAAACCTATCAATGCATCTAAACTTTTCTTCGTATTGCTTGCACAATTACCTAATTCATCGCTCAGTGCAGAAAGCAGTGAGATGATTTGATTTTTTGATAAATTATGTATGTTTTTCTTAATTTCTTCACTGAAAGCAGCGAAGTCAGTTCCATAATTTGCAAAAGAAGTGAGAATATCTGCCCAAGAGTTTGGATAATTAAGAATCCAATTTGATCCTGCTTTAGATAATAGCTTCATTTCGCTACGAACAGCAGGAATCCAGTTTGGTTCTTCAGGGAGCGTGCCAATAAGCGTATCTTGCACACCTATTGAATACGCTGAGACTCCTCTGATTTCGTTAAACAAAGTCGTGAGCTGATTTTTAGTGGTATTTATATCTGGTGCGAACATAGTTTGGTGTTTGAAATTTAAAATGAGTTACTTATACACTTACAATAAGGTAAGGATCAAAAGTCATCGCTTTTCCATCAATAGAAAGAGTAGCGTTATACTGAATAGTTTGAGCTTTTCCTTGTACTTCTATTCGTCCTTCCCAATATTCTTCTCCAGAAAGGCCTTGTTTTATTGGGTTACAGAAATTTCCTGTAATCATTTGACCAGAAAAGCTAACAATTTCAACATCGTTTCCTGGGTTAATTGCAGATACTCGCCAGTTTATGATCTGACCGTCTTTACATGCTGTCTTCAATTCTGCTTGTCCTTCATTACCTGACCCAACATACTTGTTAGTATCAATTAAGTAAATGTTTGAAGTAAGATCATTACTTGCCAATGCTCCTTGGGTGTCTACCACCATTAAAATGTCAATTTGTTTCATAATTTCAGTTTTAGATTTATAATTAGTGTGTTTATACTACTTTAATGAATGCGTCGAAACTCATAGATTTACCGTTAATTGATAGCGCTAAGGTGTATTTGTATTGTCCAATACCTCCACGGCTTTGGACTTTTCCTTTCCAAGTTTCAGCGCCTGGAATTCCTTGTTTTTGTGGAATGCAAATTTTAGAAGTAATCAACTGGCCAGAAAAACTGACAATGTTTACTTGATTACCAGGATTGACACTTGTTATTCCCCAACTCAACCCTTGTCCATCTTGACAGACTGTTACTAGTTGAGATGTTCCTTCATTCCAAGAACCTTCATAGCCATTTGTATCTACAATGTATGCGTTGTTTTTAAGATTTCCAGATGCAGTTGCACTTAAACAATCGATAATAACTAAAACGTCAATAGTTCTCATAGTACATAGTGTTTTTTTATAAACTCTTCAAAAAATAGTAACTCCAAAAGTTTTTTTTAAATTTTTCTTGACTTCGATTTGGTCTCACAAATAAGTTTCGGATTATTTATTAAGGTAAAGATTGGTTAAATTCAGAAAGTAAATTGAGTTTATTGATTAGGTGGTTATAAAATAAGTATAAGTGGTAATTATTTAATTTTCAAAGGAATAATAGTCGAAGATATTTTCTTAAATATTTTTGCTTATATTTCAAGTCTTAAAAAAATACTAACCTAAAAATTTAAAAAATGGATAATGAATTGCTGAATGAAACAATTACTAAGAAATTAATTATTAGTGGCCTAAATGATGTTTCGTCATCAGAGCCGTATGTGACATTTGCCTTAAATGAAACCGGAGATTATAACAATACAGTTAATATACTGGTATTTATACCTTCTTCTGTTAAAAGCTTTGATGTACTTGGTCCAGGAAATAAAGAAAAAGTAAAAACGGATAATGGAAATGTAGTTACAAGAACTATAACAATAAAATGGGAGGATGATGTTAAGCCTACTGTTGAACCACATGACCTTTGGTCTGTTGTAGTGAATTATAATGCTGCATCTAGTAAGAAAAAGGATAATATTATTCGTGTAATTTACGAATATGGCGATCCGGAAACAACTAGAGGAACGGTTACTACTACAGGAAATCCAAATTAAAAAACTTGTATAATTTTGAAGTTTTGAATAGTAAATTCGAAAGTTATAATTTATTAATGAAGCATTTTTATGCCTTTAATTACTTACAATAATTTCTTTTTTCTCAGTGGCTTAAGATTTGTTTTAATTCTATCTATTCTTGTTAATACTAGATTCAGTATTGCGCAAAATCAGGATTTGGTGTCAGATTTATTTAAAAATGAATTAGAGAAAGTTTGTTTAGTTTGTAAAAACCCAAATAAAGAAATACACTCAAATATTTTTATGGAGTTTCATAAAGCACATGATTTTTTTTCAAAAAGTGAAATTGATTCTTCTTATATTTATGCAACTAAGCTTTTAGAGAACAAATCTTTTAAAAAAAAGGATATAAATTTTATTCTTTATGTGTTAAAAGGTCGCGTATTAACTGAGAAAGCATTGTATAATGCTGCCGAAGGTATTTTACAAGAGGCTATAATAATTGGAGAAGATATTAATAATGTTTATACGACTAATTTATATGCAATTCTTGGTAGAATCCATGTTGAACAAAAGGAGTTTAACAAAGCTGTAAAAATTTTAGAAAACTGGAAAAAATCTTATAATAATGAAAACACAGAGAATAGCCGTATTAATGTTCATAATTTGGGTGTTAGCTATTTGCATTTACAAAATTTTAACAAAGCAGAGATAAATTTAAAGGAGAGTTTTAACTTTAATGAGGAAGCTAAAGATACGTTAGGTTTAGCAAGATCTTGTTTAGATTTAGCAAACTTATACTATGTTCAGTATAAAGATGCAATTGCCTTAAGATATTTTGAAAAAGGATTAGCTTTTGCTGAAAAAACTACAAATCTTCCCTTATTACAAAACGCTTATTTGAATTTAGCTATTGTTGAGGAAAACAATAAGAATTATGGGAAATCTTTAAATTATAGAAAGGGCTTTGAAAAAATTAAAGATAGTATTTGGAATAAAGATCAGGTATGGAAACTAGCCGAAAAAGACAAAGAAATAACCTTAGCCGTTAAGGACAAAGAAATAAAAACTCTTGAATTATCTAGTGAACTTCAGAAGGAACGTTTACAAACAGCACAATTAAGAAATATAATTTATTCCAGTATTGCCATTTTCTTTTTAATAATTATCATTTTAAGTGTTTTTACAAACTTTAAAATTAGAAAAAAGAACAGAATTATTTCTATTCAAAAAGATGAATTGGTAGAGTTAGTTGAAACGAATGATAGATTATTTTCTATAATAACACACGATCTAAAATCTCCTATTGGTCTATTAAAAAATAAATTAATGAGAGCAATCGAAATGTTGAAACCAGTTAGCATTGACAAGGAAGAAGCAACACAGCTCATTTTAGACAGCTTTCAACTTTCAAAAAGGACACATTTATTAATTGATAATACTTTGCATTGGGTAATTGGAAACAAACAAGAACTATTATTTAGTAAAGAAAAGTTACCTGTCGAAAGTATCATTAATATGGTTCATTTTGATTATATATTTCAATTAGAAGAAAAGGAAATTAAATTTAAAAACGAAGTTGATTCATCTTTTTTTGTTGAAGCCGATTTAAATTCATTAAAAATAATTTTTAGAAATATTTTAGACAATGCAATTAAGTTTTCGCATCCAAAAAGTGAAATGCTTGTAAGTTCTAATTGTGATGAAAGTACTTGTACAATTCATTGGAAAGATCAGGGAATAGGATTTGACCAAAATACTGAAAATGAAGACTCTCATAAAGTTAATCAAACAAACAAAGATGTTTCAGGTAATATTGGTACAGGACTTGGATTAAGATTATGTAAAGTCTTGGCAAAAAAGAATGAAGGAAGTTTTGAAATAAAAAGCATTAAAGGAAAGGGAACCACAGTTTCGGTAACATTAAATAAATATAAAATAGCTTAAAATGATTAATGTATTACTTTTTGAAGACAATAAAAATGATGTTGCACAACTAAAAGCATCATTGCCAAAAAATGAATTCGAAATTGTAGGTATTAGCAGTAATTTAAAAGATGGGAATCAACAAATAAAACAATTAGATTTTGATATAGCCATTATTGATATTTTTATGGGTGATAAACCTGAAGGAATTGAATTTGCAAATGAAATAAACAATTCAACTAAACCAAAACCTTTTATTTTTTTAACAAGTTCCATAGAACAGCATATTTTTAAAAACGCTAAAAATACACAACCATTTAATTATTTAATAAAGCCATTTAATAAATTTGAACTTTTGTTTTCAATTGAATTGGCAATAGAAAAATATGCTGAACAACAAGGAGCATTTGCTGAAAAGAAAACAGTTTTTTGTAACGATTGTTTCTTTGTGAAAAAAAATAATTCTCTAATTAAAATTACTTTTGATCAAATATTTTATGTTACTGTTGATAGTCAGTATTGTAAAATGATTACTGAAAGCGGAAACTTTATATTGCAAATCTCTCTTACTCAAATACTAAAAGATTTACCTCCAGAGAAATTTATAAAAACACATCGTAATTATGTAGTGAACCTAAATATGGTAGATTCAATTTATCCAAATGATAATCTTTTAATACTTAAAAATAAGGATAAAGTTCTTTTGAGCAGGAGGCTTCAAAGCGATTTTTTTACTAAGTATCGTATATTTAAGTAGTATATAAAGTCTTTTTATTTGAAAGGCAACAACGAAAGTCAGAAATTCATTTTTTCCCTGTTTGAAGGCTTTTAAATTTATGTTTAATATATTTTTAGATATTGGAAAGGCTTGATTAGAATTTATTCTTACTAAAATTTTCATTTTAATATACTTTTAAAACCCATTTTTTTTATTAATAAAACTATGTATGATTTCAATGTAAAAGTCCTTCTCGTTCTAACATATTTTGAATTCGATAACTTCCATAAATTTATTAACCTTCTTCAAAATTGATTTTCATTCTCTTTTTTAAGTATATTATTGGTGTTTCTAGAGTAAAAGCATCTTTTTGAGGTCCCACAAAGCTCTCAGGTAATTTTAAGAAGATTTTTACTAGCACCTAACAAACAGAAGAATATAAGGTATTTCAAAACTTATAACTTAAAAGGAGTTTTAAAGGTGAAGTTTACATAATTTTAAATAAAGCCTTTGGCTTTTAATTCTAAATATTTATTAATTACATTAACAGTAAGGTTTTTAGGTTTTGTTAAAATTCCATAAATACCTTTACTTTCTAATTCTTTAACTATTAACCTTTTTTCATAAGTAAACTTTTCTGCTATAGTTTTATGATAAATTGTTTGTAAATCTTCAGCATTTTCAGTGATAAGTTTGTCCAATTCTGTATTTTCAAAAAACACAACCACTACTAAATGTTGCTTTGAAATAGCTTGCATAAATGGTAATTGACGTTTTAATGATGAAATATGCTCAAAATTGGTATATAAAATTAATAAACTGCGTTGGGTAATCTTTCGTTTAATAACAGCATATAAAAGGCCAAAATCAGAATCGGTATATTTTGTGGTTATACTGTATAAAGCATCATTAATACTATTTAAATGCGTTTTTTTATTGCTTGCAGGAACAATCTTATCTACCTTTTTAGCAAAAGTTATCAATCCGGCTTTGTCATTTTTTCTAAGGGCAATATTTGAAAAAGCCAATGTTGAATTTATTGCATAGTCTAATAATTTTAAGTCTTCAAAAGGCATTTTCATTACCCTTCCCAAATCAATAATTGAATAAATTGGTTGTGATTTTTCATCCTGATATTGATTTACCATTAATTGTGAACGTTTTGCAGTTGCTTTCCAATTTATAGTTCTAACATCATCACCGGCTATATAGTTTTTAATTTGTTCAAATTCGAGTGTGTGTCCAATTCTCCTGATTTTTTTTAAGCCAAATTCAGTTAAACGATTGCTCATTGCCAAAAATTCATACTTTTTCATTTGAACGTATGATGGATAAACTGATACCATATCATTCTCCTGAAATTTAAAACGTCTTGCAACCATTCTTAAAGGTGATGAAACATATACATTTAATTTCCCAAAATGATACTCTCCTCTTTCAACTGGTTTTACTTGATATTCAAAGTCGTATGTCTCTAACTCATTTAATTTGGCAATATGTTCAAAATCTCTTTTTTGAAACTGACTTGGTAATTCGTCAATCAATTTAACTTCAACCTTAAATTTATAATTACTTTTAACTGTTATTGGAACCGGATTTTCATCTGAATTAGAAAACTTTTCAGTTAAAATTCTGCGAGCATTTACACCGTTTTTAACACTAAAAAGTATAAAAATATCACCTATAAATAACACTCCTAATATGGTTACTAAAAACCAGGAAACGCTATATAAAATCGGAAACCAAAAGGATACCAAAAAAGTGGCTGCAATTATACTTATATAAATATAAAAGCGCTGATGAATGTATATGTTTCTAATTAGATTCAATTTTATTGTTCGTTTATTTTAGTTTATCTTAATTTTAAAGAAATAGATTCCTGCCTTCGCAGGAATGACAACAATTTTGGTCTTTGTTGGTAAAAACACTAACAATGGCAGTGAACTTTTATATTTTCCAACTTTTTACATTTCAACCTTTAAGCCTTTAAAACTTTCTAACTATTTTTAAGCCTATCTTGGTACTTCAACAGATTGTACTATTATTTCTATAACCTTATCAGTTGTCATTCCTTCCATTTCACGTTCTGGAGTTAAAATTAATCGATGACGTAAAACTGGATAAATTACTTTTTTAATATCTTCTGGAATTACAAAATCGCGTCCATTTATTGCTGCATATGCTTTTGATGCGTTTAAAACTGCAATACTTGCTCTTGGCGAACCTCCTAAAAATAAGTGAGGGTGATTACGTGTTTTTGTTATTAGTTGCGCAATATATTTCATGATTTTTTCTTCAACCAAAATTTCAAAAATCTTGTTTTTGTATTCTAATAAATCGGCTTCAGAAAGTAAGGATGAAATTAATGTTTGTGGCAATGCTCCTTTCCTGTCCTGATGTGTTTTAATAATTAAAATTTCTTCTTCTAAATTAGGATAACCAACATCAATTTTAAATAAAAAACGGTCTAATTGTGCCTCTGGCAATGCATATGTTCCCTCCTGCTCTATTGGGTTTTGGGTTGCCAAAACCATAAATGGAGGTTTCATTTTATAAGTATGCCCGTCAATAGAAATTTGACGTTCTTCCATAACTTCAAACAAAGCAGCCTGCGTTTTTGCGGGTGCCCTATTTATTTCATCAATTAACACCAAATTAGAAAAAATTGGACCTTCTCTAAATTCAAATTCTGAAGTTTTCATATTTAAAATTGAAGTCCCTAATACATCACTTGGCATTAAATCTGGTGTAAATTGTAATCTGCTAAAACCCGTATCTATAGTTTTTGCAAGTAATTTTGCAGTAATTGTTTTTGCAACTCCTGGAACACCTTCAATTAAAACGTGACCATCTGCCAATAAGGCAACTATTAGTAAATCGATGAAATTTTCCTGACCTACAATAATTTTCCCTAATTCAGCTTTAATCTGAATTACTGCATTTTTTAATTTTTCTAAATCTATTCTATTTTCAAAATTCAAATCGTTATTTTCCATATTGAATTGTTTTTTTAAATTTTTCAATCATTTTATTCAATCTAATAAGTTCTTCATTTGTAATCTGATTTCTTAAATGAATTTCATCACAAAATTGAAAGAGCTTTTCTACTTCCTCGTAAGAATTTCCACTACGAGAAGAAACATATTCGTAAAAAGTGGCATCCATTTTAGTAGTTGGAACGTGTAATTTAGTTCTTACAAATTCCAATAAGTAACTTATTTGATGCTCCGCAATATTTTTATGTTCTTGCTTTTCAAAATACATATTCGCAATAGTACGTGTAAATGCAATTGTTTGATTTTTTAATGGAGTTATTATTGGAATACTACGTTGCTTTCTCTTTCCTTCAAAAACAATAAAAAACAAGATCCCAATTAATGCCATATAATAAGCCCACTTTAAATGTTTTGAACCTAAAACATATTGCATTGGCGAAGTAATTCTACTCTTCCCTGTTTTATAATACCCATCCATTAAAATTGGTAAATCCTCTCGTAAATAAGATAAAATATTTGCAGCAAGTTGCTCATTAGGTGCATTTAAAATATTATAATTTGTAAATACCTCTGGAAATGTATGTAGATAAAAATTTCCTTTTCCAAAGCTAGTTTTTACAAAATTTATTCCCTCTTCAGTTCTTTGGTTAGCTTCATTCACATAACCAGTTATTCCTAAAATAGTTGTATTTAACGTATCAACTTTTGTAAAAACCTGATTGCTAAAAGGTCTATCAAAAGAGCATTCTTTTCCTTTAAATGCTTTATTTAAAAGTTTAAAAAAAACTTTTTCATCTAAATTTTTACTAACCAACCTTTCAGTCTCAAAATTTAAAGTGTCAATATCCATTCCGTGAGTTGAAATAAAAACATCATTACCGCGCTCAACAAATTCTATCAAACGTAAAAATTCGGCATCCCCAAAATTAAGGGCTTCATCGGCAAAAAAATAGGTTCCAACTCTTGTAGAATCTCCTAAATAAATATAAGGAGGAATATCAACTGTTTTAATTTGTGTTGATGGAAACAGGTTTTTTAATTCCTGCTCCAACACAAAAGTTCCATAAGGGATTTTATGTTTTGCTGCATAACTTGGAAACCAATTAACAGGTTGTTTTTTAGTGCTTTCAAGATAGATATAGCCTAAAATTAAAAGTACAAAAGTAACTATGTATATTTTTGTGTTTTTATCCAAACTATTTATTATTTATTAACTTATTAGTTTGTTCAAAATCACCTTCTACTCTTGCAAATTCTATTTCATTAATTTCAAAATTACCATACCAAACAAATTCATATAATCTGGTAAGGTTTTCAAAAGAAGTTTTTATATTTTCTTTTGAAATCTCTTTAATATAATCTTCGTTTGTTTTTTGTTGTTCCCAAACAATCAACTCTTTACTCTCTAACTGTTTTAGAATATTCAAATAATAATACCTTACAGCCAATCGATAATTCTTTTGAGCAATGGCTTGTTCTATTAACTTTAAAAGGTCTTTATTTTTAATGAGTGCTTCTTCATCTGTAATTGATACAATTGCTTTGTTTGATCCATTTGAAACAATAGCATTTAACTTTACTTTTAAAAATATTTTTATTAAAAGAAACACTAAAATACCAACAATTAAATATGGTAAAGTCTTAAGAATAGTTCCAAAAATACCTTTGGCATATTTAACTCCAAAAATCCATTCTAAAAAACGTAAAAACTGTCTTCCTAACCAATTAAACAACCGTTCAAGAAAAGTAGGGTCTTTTTTTACCTTATCAACAGTATATATAAAATCCTTGTCGGATTTATACTTGTCTAAATTATTTTTATCAAACTTTTTTGGAACAATAATACTTTTATCACTTTTTACAGTTGTGCTATCTTTTTGGGAAAATGCCCCAAAAGATATTATAAAAAAGAGAAAAAACAGTATTGCTTTATTCATTTGCTATTCTTGTTAATTGGTTTCACCTAAACTATCAATTTTTTCAAATGTACCAGTGAAATTTTTCTGTTCATTTAAATCAAAATATATAAAAGCTGAAGCTATTAGCGTAATTGAGTAAAATAAGAATTTACCAAAATAAGCGATAAATGTAAGTGCCATATAAATTGGGTCATCAAAAAGTCCAATAATAGCTGTTGGATCTTCAATATTCATAAAAAGTCCTGTTGAAATAAGTTGATAAATCATTTGAGGAATTGTAAATGCAATTCCAAGAATACCTACAAGTAAACTTAAAACTATTACTACTCCAAATGTATTCCACCACTCTCCTTTAATCAATTTAAAACAATGGGAAATTGTATCACCTACACTTTTATTTTCAAAAACCATTATTGGAAACCCTAAAAATAATACAATTATAATATAAATTGAAGGCAAGAAACAAAGTACATAGCCTACCAATGTTAATAATATCGATAAAATTCCTAAGCCTATAAATTTCCAAATATTTTTATAGGTATTTTGTTTTACTTCTTCAAAATTGGCAACACCATTATTATTAATGTAAGATTTTACATAGTATAAAGAAACTTCAGCTAATAATGTATACACTAGCGCCCAAACTATCATCATAACAAAAGCCCAACCAAAAATCCCTGAAAATCCTTTTAAAAATAATGATGGATCACCTTGATCTAATGTTAATAGCCCTTTTGCTGCACCAGAATAAGATATTACTGCAAACATTAAAAAAGCGGCACCAATTAATAATATTGGACCAATTATTCTAACAATAAAACTAAAATATTCTTTCCAGTTTTCGCGAATAAATTTAAAAGTATCTGAAATTATTGCACCTAAATCTCGCTCTTTTTTAAATTCAATAAAATTATTAGTTTCCATTTAATTCTTGTTGTTTAGTTAATTTTATGGGATAGATTACGTAATAGTAAATAATTGATATAAATGATATTAAAATAATAAATACGGCTAACCAATCTGGCATTTCAGTATGGCGTGTTACAAAACCTTCTAAAAATCCTGCAACTATAAAAAATGGAATGGTACTTACCATAATTTTTAACCCAGCTTTAAAACTTTGTTTAAATGAAGCCAATCTGGAATATGTTTTAGGAAAAAGCAATCCGTTTCCTAGCACCAAACCTGCACAGCCAGCAATTATAATCACTGAAATTTCAATAGTACCGTGTATCCAAATTGTTCTGGAAGATTCCCAAAGTAAATCTTTATCATAAAAAAAGTATAAAAAAGAACCTAGCATAATGCCATTTTGCATCATTACATATAAAGTCCCTACTGAAAATAACATTCCTAAAACAAATGCCATCATAGCAACTTTAATGTTATTTAAAGTAATTTGAATAAACATATTACCTTCATCCATTTTTTTATAAACAGCCATTGGATCACCAGTTTCAATATTTTCAAGGGTCATATTTACATAATTATCGCCCAAAATTAATCGAACAAAATCGCCATCATTTGCTGCTGAATAAGCACCAACTATCGCAAAAAACAAAAATGTAGTAAACGCAATTAGCAATTGTTTATGGTATTTTACAAATTCTAAAGGGAATTCAGTTTTAAAGAATTTAAATAACCTGTTCTTACTTTCCTTTTTAGTTTTGTAGATTTTTTGATGTGCTTTTGATGCCAATGAATTTAAGTAATTTGCAGTATTACTAAGTGGGTAAAAAGTTTTTGCATAACTCAAATCATCTGTAATTTCAATATATAAATCGGACAATTTATTTGGAGAAATTTGCTCTTTATTATCAAGAACATTTTCAAATAAAAGCCATTTAATTTTATTTCTTTTTACAAATGATGCTTCACGCATTTTTTATATTTTTGCTTCCTCAATATAGCAATTATTTATATTGACATTTTAAGTAACGAATGTAAAAAATCAATTGGTCTCATCCAAAAGATTAAAGATTAATAATGGATAATTTTCAGATAGAAACAGCACAAAATATCACCATTCAACAAAATGTTGCATCACTAAGCACAAGAATTGGAGCATTTTTAATTGATATGCTAATTATTGGTGCATTTTATTTATTGATTTTTCTAGTTTTAAATGCTTTGGGTTACATGCCTACAGAAAACGTTTATGTTTTTTATACGATACTTAGTTTGCCCATATTTTTCTATAATTTAATTTTTGAAACTTTTATGAATGGTCAAACACCAGGAAAATATTTTAACAAAATAAGAGTCGTAAAAATTGATGGTTCCAAACCTAATTTTGGAAGTTATTTAATTAGATGGGTTTTACGATTAATAGATATAACTATTGCATCAGGGTCAATTGCCTTACTAACTATTTTATTAAATGGAAAAGGTCAAAGATTAGGTGATATTGCTGCCGGAACAACCGTAATATCTGAAAGAAAAAAATTTTCAATAAAAAGTACGTTAATTGTTGATATCCCTGAAGAATACAAGCCTACATTTCCTCAAGTTACTATGCTTAATGATAAAGATGTTCAAACTATTAAAGAGTTGTATTTAAAAGCTAAAAGAAAAGGAAATCACAATACAATTGTAAAACTTCATCAAAAAATTATTGAAATTACCGGCATTAATTCTGATATGAAACCCATTGATTTAATTGATATTGTTATAAAAGACTATAACTATTTCACACAACAAATGTAATGACACTATTTCACATTTTAGATATTTTAGGAGTAATCTCCTTTGCAATTTCAGGCTCGCTAGTTGCTATGCGAATAAGATTAGATCCATTCGGAGTTTTTATTATTGCCTTTGCAACTTCTGTTGGTGGTGGTACTCTTAGAGATGTTCTAATTGGAGCACAACCTGTTTTTTGGATGAAAAACACGGAAGTAATTTACCTAATTATTGGATCTTACCTATTTGCAATTTTATTTAGAAAAAAATTAAAGTATTTAAATAAATCTTTATTTTTATTCGACACAATTGGACTTGCTTTGTATACCATTATGGGAACAGAAATTGGGTTAAACGCAAATTTTCATCCCCTAATTATTATTTCCATAGCAACAATGTCTGCATCTTTTGGTGGTGTAATTAGAGATATTTTATGTAATGAAATTCCTGTGATTTTTAGAAAGGAAATCTATGCAACAGCTTGTGTTTTTGGTTCAATTACTTTTTTAGTTTTACATAATTTAAATGTTCATGAACCAATTGTTTATGTTTCAACATTTTTTGTTGTAATTGCAATAAGACTAGTTGCAGTAAGGTTTCATTTATCTTTGCCAACCTTTTATACTAAAAAATAAAATGGAATTTTCTTATTTTAAAAAGCAGATTACAAAACTATCTAATTTTGAAATTGGAGGATTAGAGGCTCAATTTAAATTAGCCCCGAAAATTAGAAAACAATATTCAGAAGATATTATTAACTCAAAAAGCCCTAAAAAAGCTGCAGTTTTGGTAATTTTTTATCCAGATTCTAATGGTAAATTAAATTTTTTATTAACCCATAGAGCAAGTTATAATGGAACACATTCGGCTCAAATAAGTTTTCCAGGCGGAAAGTTTGATGTAAAAGATAAATCTTTAAAATACACAGCTTTACGAGAAGCAAATGAAGAAGTTGGTATTAAAACAAATGACGTTTCAATTTTTAAACAAATGACAGATGTTTATATCCCTCCAAGTAATTTTATTGTTACTCCATTTTTAAGCTATCTAGAATATACTCCTCAATTTATAAAAAACTATGAAGTTGAAGTTTTAATTGAAGTAACAATATCCGATTTTTTAAATGATAATGCTGTAACTTCTACAACGCTATCAACATCTTACGCTAATAAAATTGAGGTACCTTGCTTTATATTAAACAATTATATTGTTTGGGGAGCAACCGCTATGATGTTAAGTGAGATTAAAGAACTCATAAATAAGATTAAGTAATTTTTCACTAAATTTGCCATAACCAAAACCAACTAAATGCCAATTTTTAAGAGGAATCCGTTTGGACATATTTTATTTTTGAAAAGATGGCTTATTCGCTTTTTTGGAATTGTTTCTCACGGAAGATATCGAAGGTTTAACAGTCTCCAAATTGAAGGATCTGAAATTATTAGAAACCTTCCTGAAACCAATGTCCTTTTTGTATCTAACCATCAAACTTATTTTGCCGATGTTGCTGCAATGTTTCATGTTTTTAATGCTGCATTAAAAGGCAGAGATGATTCTATAAAGAATATCGGTTACATTTGGAAACCAAAATTAAACATCTATTATATTGCTGCTTCAGAAACTATGAAGGCTGGCTTACTACCAAAAATATTTGCTTATGCTGGTTCTGTTTCTGTTGAGCGAACATGGCGAAGCGAAGGCAAAGATATTAAGCGCCAAGTAAAAATGTCGGATATAAGTAATATAAAAAAGGCGTTAAATGATGGTTGGGTTATAACGTTTCCACAAGGTACAACTACTCCATTTAAACCAATAAGACGCGGTACAGCTCACATTATTAAAACCTACAAACCAATTGTAGTTCCAATTGTTATTGATGGTTTTAGAAGAGCTTACGATAAGAAAGGATTGTTAATTAAAAAACGAAATGTTTTGCAATCAATGGTGATAAAGGAACCGTTAGAAATTGATTATGAAAACGAAACATTTAAAGAAATTATTGAAAAAATTCAATTTGCAATTGAGCAACATCCTTCTCTTTTAAAAGTTATTACGCCAGAAGAATATAAACAACAGGAAGACGAATTAAATAAAAAACGTAAATTCTGGAGTTAATTAAAAAAAAGGCTGTCTGAAAAGTTTTGAAAACTTTTCAGACAGCCTTTTTTTTTTAGAATTCTAATTTAACCAAGAACTTAACATCCAAATTGTTTTTTCTTGTTCTGCAATAAAATCACTCATCATAGAATTTGTTCCTTCATCATTAGCTTCATCAGATTCATCTAAAATAGTTCTTTCAATTTTTAATAATTCTGATAAAGATTTTACAACTAAACTTACCGCTTCTACATCATTTGTAATGTCTTTACCAACTGGCACCTTTGCATTTTCACTATAGTCTGCAAAAGTATGTAATGGTTTACCTCCCAAAGTTAAAATACGTTCAGCAATTGAATCTATTTTCTCTTGAGAATCTGTATAAAACTCTTCAAACTTTACATGCAGTTCAAAAAAAGATTTACCTTTAATATTCCAATGTAATCCTCTCAAACTTTGATAATAAACTTGGAAATTTGATAATAATCCATTTAAACTTATTGTTAATTTTTCTGTTTTTTGCTCATCTAAACCAATAATAGTTGTTTTCATTTTATAATATTTAAAATTTGTAATTCTTGTTTTTTATTTCATATCAAATTTACCCAAAATTAAACTCTCTTAATCATAAATATTATCGATAGTTTCAATATCTTTATCGTAAATATTTATAGTTATGACAATAACCCAATTGAAATATGTATTGGCCGTTGCTGAGTATCAAAATTTCACGATTGCATCTGAACATTGCTTTGTTACACAGCCTACATTAAGTATGCAAATTCAAAAACTTGAAGATGAGTTAGAAACAAAAATTTTTAATAGAAATAAAAAACCAATTCAACTTACTCAAATTGGTAAAAAGATAATTGATCAAGCAAAAATAATAGTTGATGAAAGTAATAGAATTAGCGACATTGTAGATCAACAAAAAGGATTTATTGGCGGTGATTTTAAATTAGGTATTATTCCTACAATTATGCCAACTTTATTACCAATGTTTTTAAAATCTTTTATTAAAAAGTATCCGAAAATAAATTTAAAAATTGAAGAGCTTACAACAGAAGAAATTATTAATAAACTAAGTGAAGGTCATATAGATGTGGCAATTGCCGCAACACCACTTGAAAATGAAAACATAAAAGAACGCGTTCTTTATTACGAACCTTTTGTAGGATTTGTACCTAGTGAACATCGATTATTCAATAAAACAACTATTGATATTAACGATCTAAATATTGAAGATATTTTATTATTAGAAGATGGACATTGTTTTAAAGAAAACGTAATAAATTTATGTAGTACTTTTGGAAATAAGAATCAACATTTTCAACTACATAGTGGTAGTTTTGACACGCTTATTAAGCTATCTAAAGAGGGTTTAGGAATGACGTTGCTACCTTATCTTCAAACGTTGGATTTAAATGATAAAGACAAGATTTTTTTAAGAGAATTTAAAGAACCTGCACCTGCAAGAGAAGTAAGTGTAATTTACCACAAATCTCATTTAAAAATTCATTTAATAGAAGCTTTAAAAAATACTATAGATGGTTTGGTTAGAGGCGTAATTGCCTTTAATAATGTAAAAATAATAAGCCCTTTACAACAAAAAAAAGGAGCCTAAAGGCTCCTTTTGTTAGTTTCTACCAATGACAGGCATTTATGAAGGTCTGGTTTATTTAAAGTAAACTCTCTTAACCAAAAGTATAACTCTTTAACCTCATAAGGTAATAGCCTATTAACAGCTTTTTCTAATTCTTTTTTAAACAATTCTAAATTAAAGCTAACTTTTTCGAGTACTGTTTTTGTATACTCAAACATTGCTCTTGCCATAAATTAAAAATTTTTAGTTGGTAAAATTAAGAACGTAATTTTATATATTATTATTATACTAATTTACAAAAAATTATATATAATTAAACAAAAAAAAATAATTTTTTAAAAAAAATTCTTTATAATTTGTTTACTTTTTCAATAAATTTTAAAGCCGTTGACTCTAATTCTGCATTTAGAGCTTTAAAATGAGCTTTCTTATTTTCAATATTTTTTGCGTTTACTTTTTCAACTAAAGAATCAAATGCTTCAATTACCTCATCTATTATTGCTTCAGATGCTTTTTTATCACTTTTTGGGTTTAACATTTCCCAAGTGTAGCATTCTTCAATAATATCACCTAAAACGTAATTAATATCTTTTTTTAAATTTTTTATACTTGCCATAACTTATGTATTTATATGTTGGTGCAAATTTACATGAAAACCTTTATTAACATTAAATTAATAGCTAATTTATTTGATATTTAAATTTTTTTTTTAATTTTGATTATAATTATGAAAGTTATTACAACAATATATTTTATTTTATCCTCTATTCTGATGGAAGCCAAGTCGATTTTTAATTCGATTTGTAATATCTATGTTATGCGTAATTTTAAGCAACAACATATATTCGTTTCAAAAAGCACTTTCAATATAAATTGAAAATAAATTTCAATAAATAAATTTTTAAAAGGTGCTTTTTACAAAAAGCACCTTTTTTTTTTATCAATAATTAATAAATAAAACAAACTATTATGAAAAATTCCAAGATTTTACGACAGGTCAATCTAATTATTAATATGCTTTGTAAGTACATCATTTCAAATAACAAAACACCAATTCCCATACCAATTAGAATTAATACTTAAATAAAATAGATTATGAAAACTTTAGAAAATTCAATTACAAGTCCTACAAAAAATTTCACAGTTACAGCAAACGATACAAATAAAAGCAATGCCTTACTTTCAAATATTTTATATAATGAAATGGAACATTTTTCAAAAGATGTTATAAATAAGCAAACTCATATTGCTTACCCAATTCCTCAATTGTATAAATTACAAATTCTAAAAAATGCCCATTTAGGAGATCGTTTATTATTAAAATCGCAAATCAAAAAATTAAGTCAATCTGAATTACAGCTAATGGTTGTTGTTGAAGTTGAAAATAATCCCAATGAAAATATTATTTGTAAGGCTGTGTTTAGATTTCCGCTAAAGGATCATATTTCAGAAGCTTGTTAACAAAAAAATAATTGTTTAACAACTTATTACCTATAACCAGTAAAAGCCTCTAATCAGAGGCTTTTACTGGTTATTTTATTAAAAATTAATCTTATTTTTTCTCTAGTTTTACCATTAAAACATCATGGGATTGAATCTCAGCCATTAAATTTTTTGAAGTATCTCCTAAATTTTTATGGTTAAATAAATCTCTAATTTTAAATTTTTGTTGTTTAGCTTCCATTCTTTTGCCATTCACATCATCTCCAATATCATGTTTCTCCCAATCAAAATTTAAACTTAATGGTTTATCACTCATATTAACAAATGTAATTGCCCAAGCATCATTTTCAAGAGGTTTTATCCAAATTTCAAAATCACCTTCATTTGAAAAACGAAATCCCTGAATTCCTAACTTATCTTGATTTACAGCAATAACCTCTTTATTTGCAAGTGTCTTAATAGTTTCTTTAGAAGCAACTCTTAAATCGTTCCCCATTATTAAAGGTGATGTTAACATTGTCCACATTGCAAAATGCGTTCTATCTTCTGCATCTGCCATTCCATTACCAACTTCCATCATATCAAAGTCATTCCAATGCCCTGGCCCAGCAACTTTACGAATATCTTTTCTCATATTAATAATTTTCCAAACTCCCCAGGAAGACCAAGATCCGTGACCGACTTCACAATCCCAACAATTAATAATATCTCCTGTTACTCTCCAAGCATGACCAACATCTTTAGCCCATTTCCAAGGCTCGTTATCACCCCATTCACATATGCTAAATACAACTGGCCTTCCAGCTGCTTTTAAAGCATCTCTCATTGTTATATAAGCGCCTTCAGCATTTAATTTATCTGTATTACACCAATCATATTTTAAATAATCTACATCCCAAGAAGCATAAGATCTCGCATCTTGATATTCAAAACCACGACTACCTGGATAACCAGCACAAGTTTTTGAACCAGCGCAGTTATACAATCCAAACTTTAATCCTTTAGAATGAATATAGTCAGCAAGGGCTTTCATTCCGCTAGGAAATTTTATTGGATCTGCAATTAAATTTCCATGAGTATCACGCTCTTTTGCCATCCATCCATCATCTAAAACGATATATTCATAACCGGCTTCTTTTAAACCTAATTCTACAAATTTATCTGCAATATCTTTTACAAGTTGTTCATTTATATCAGTTGCAAAAGTATTCCAACTGTTCCATCCTAAAGGTGGTGTTTCTGCTAAACCTTCAAATTTTTGTGAAAAAGTATTTATTGAAGTAAATACTAAAATTAAGATTACTATTTTTTTCATTTTTTTCAAATTTAATAAAACCCTGTAAAACATTTTATTTTACAGGGTATAAATTTATTAATTTATTAACTTAAATCATTCGTAAATAATGTAAGACTTTTATAATTTTTCAAATCTAATATTGTCTAAAGAAAAGTTCAACATAGAAGTTCCATCACTATAAGCTGCACCAAACTCACCATCTACCTGACTAAAATCTGACACGCCTAATGTAGATGCAGGAATTGTAATAGTTTGCCAACCTTTACCACCTTCTAATTCTGTTGGATCATAACTATAAAACACATCACCTATAGAACCTTGAAATCTAAATTTAATTACACCATCTGCAAAAGCTTCAATAACATTTATATCGAACTTAAAAGCATAATTATTAATATCTGTACCAATAGCTGCTGGTGTAAAGTTATCTCCTCCATTTCTAAAGAATAAACCATTCCAACCGCCACCTTGTACTCCTGTAGCATTAAAAAATGGTGTTCCATCTGCGCTATTTGCAGCATCCGTTACTGGGTTTCCAGGAACATCTCCCCACCATGAATCGAAACCAGCTCCGTTAAAATCAAAATATACATATGCATCATCAGCAACTGGTTCTATTCCTCCTCCTGCTTCTTCAAAACGCACATTATCTAGTGAGAAGTTTAACATTGAATCACCACTATAAGCAGCTCCAAATTCGCCATCTACTAAACTAAAATCAGATACACCTAATAAATTTGCTGGTAAAACAACTGTAACCCAACCAGATTCTTCTATTTGAGAAAGATCATAGTCATAAAATACATCTCCTATAGAACCTTGGAATCTAAATTTAATAACTCCAGTTGTTGGAGCTTTCATATTAATATCAAACTTAAATTCATAAGCTTCTAGGTTAGTTCCAATAGCTGCTGGCGTAAAGTTATTTCCACCATTTCTAAAGAATAATCCATTCCATCCTCCACCTTGTACTCCAGTAGCATCAAAAAACGGTGTTCCATCAGCACTTGCTGCAGCATCAGAAACCGGGTTTCCAGCTACATCTCCCCACCAAGAATCAAATCCATTTCCATTAAAATCAAAATAGACAAAAGCATTATCTGCTACAGGTTGTAAACCACCTGCACCGGCAATACCTAAACTTTGTGCTAAGTCACTTGGAATTAATATTTTATTTATTTGATGAATAACACCATTTGAAGCCCCAATATTTAAATTCTCTATTGTTGCTTTAGCTCCTTCTGAAAAAGATGGAATTAATTTAGGATTATCTCCACTTAAATCAATAGCTATATCATCACCTAAAAGAGTCGTTATAGTTCCTCCATCGGTTAAATTACTTGACAATAATTTTCCAGCATATAAATGATATTCTAATAAGCCTTTTAACACTGCTATATCTTCTTCTGTAACAAAATCATCTAAACTTCCATAATTTTCTATGCCAATAAAAAATATTGTGAAAGCATCATTTGTAGGTATAAACCCAGTAAGTTCATTATTTTTAAAATCTTCGGTCATACCTGCTTTATCAATCGCCGCCAAGAAAGTTGTATAACCTTTATCTGCACATCTATCTGCCATATTTAGAGTTGCACTTAAAACTGATTGGAATACTTCTTCTGACAATAAAACTTTATCAATTCCATGAACAATTCCATTAACACCTTGTATATCTGTTAAAACAATGTTAGCATTTGAATAAGTTGCATCATCAATAACAGTTCCAGCTACCGAAATAGATCCTCCCTGCATAGTCACTGGAGATTTTCCATCAACCGCAGATGCTTCAAAATTAACTCCTGAAACAACATGAGATTGAATAACATCTTTTAAAATATCCACAGGAATATCTCCTAAAGATGACCAACCAAAAGCACCATTAACTTCTGTTAAAAAACTAGAAAATGCTGTATTGTTTGGAGCAAATACTGTAAAAGGTCCTGCTCCATTTAGTGTTTCAGATAAATCTGCTGCCGCAATTGCATCAGCAAACATTGTATACTCTGAATTTGCTCTTGCATGCGCAACTACAGTTGGTGGTAATAATAATGCATCTACAGTATGTAAAATTCCATTTGTAGCTCCTTTATCATAAGCACCACTAACTAATGATGCAACACCATTAAAAATTATGCTACCACTATTATTTGTGTAAAAACTAAGATTGTTTCCTCCTGGACCAGTCGCCATAGATTGTAAATAACCGGTTGCCATTTTAGAAGTAAAATCAGCTGTACCTGTTTCTATCAAATGATTTAATAAAATGTTTGATAGCGCTGCTGAATCCATTGCTGCAAAATCAACACCACTAAAGGCATTGTTATTAGGTGCAAACAACGTATATGTTGTTTGCGTACCTAATGTTTCGTCTAAACCAACTTGAGATAAAGCATTTAATAAAGATGATAAATCAGGTGTTTCTGATAAAATCTCTGTTAAATTTCTAGGCTCTTCTCCTAAAAGAGGATATTTTACTTCATCTTCATCACAAGAGGTTATAAATGTTAACGCTATAAAAGCGAACACATATCGATATAATATTTTTGATATTTTAACCATAATCATTTTTTAAAGTTTTTAACTATTGAATAAATCCGAATTGATCTAAATAATATAAATATGGTCCACTATCACCATCTTCAGCTGCCATTTGAAAGTCAATTCTTGTAATTTTTTCAGGAGCGGTTCCTGCAGGATAAAATCCTGACATAGGAAGTACGAATTTTGTCCATTGGTTTGGTACCAAAGTAATATAGAATTCCGCATTTGAAAAGTCATTCCAAGCTACTTTCAATCTCTTTGTTGAAGAATTAGCAGAATATATTTGAAATGAAACCGTACGGTAATCTGACCATATTAAATCTTCTGATTCATCACCGGGTGTAAATGTTAACCCTCCCCAGTTTGCGGTTGCAAATCTTTCAATTGAAGTTGAACCTAAGGCTATCGAAGATGACAAGGCATTGTCACCATCCCATCCGCCCATTTCCCAACCTGGACTAAATTCATCTGTGAATAAAGGGTAATTAAATCCATATGAAGCGGATTGTATAACAGCACCTCTAGATGTAAAAACATAAATAAATGCTTGTACAACTCCAGCAGGAACTTCTACAGCAACCTGAGATTGAGAAACTGACATAATCGTAGCTTCTCTTTCAACTAAATCTCCTGTTTCTTCAGTCCCACTTACAAATAAAACTCTGTTTACATCTGTAAAATCACCACCATGAAGAATTACAGCGCTTTTTCCATCAATTATTTCTTCTGTAAACTCTTCTAATGCTAACAAAGAAAAATCATAATTAGCAACCCCATTTAAAGTTTCTAATCTTAATGTATTACTATCACTAATATATGGAGCTCCTTCTGGAATTTTAGAAATTATGAAATTTTCAGAAACATACACAGGGTTAAATCCTGCTTCAAATCCATTATATTGAATTGATGTTACTGAACCTAAATTTTCTCCTCTTATATAATAGATATTCTCTACAACACCTTGTTGAACAGGCGCATCTTCTCTTGCTTCACTAACGCTCTTAATTACAGGTGGGTCAGTGCTCAGACTAATTTTATCTACAGCAAACTCATTTTCACAAGATGTGTAAAAAAGTCCTAATGAAATTACCATAATCAATAAAAATGGAAATTTCGTTAATTTATTTTTTATTTTCATGACTTTCATTTTAGTTATATTTTGTAAAATCAAAAGCAACCGGAGCTGCTAATAATGCCGGATTATTAATTGTTTCACTTGTTGGATAAGGGAACAATAATTTATCTGGAGTTGGCGTATACTGTAATGTATTTACAGTTCTTGGGTCAGTATCTGTATTCCAAGTTCCTCTTTCTCTTTCAGCTAAATAACTAATGGCATCTTGAGTTTCCAGCCTTGCAACATCAAACCAAAATTCCATTTCAAATGCTAACTCGATACGTCTTTCTTGAAAAACATCTTCAAAAGTTGGGTCTGAAACAAGAGAACCTAAACCAGCTCTATTTCTTACTTTATCAATAGATCTTTTAGCTTCGGATAAAGTTCCACCTCCACCTTTAACTATGGCTTCAGCATGTATTAATAACAACTCCGCATATCTTAAAATATATGTATTATTAGGATAACTTTGTTGTGCTCCACCACCTAAATTAGCAGGGTTACCAACAACATACTTTTTAATACCAACTCCTGTATCCTGAAAGTTAATATTATCGGATGCTGTATATCCACCATTTAAATCCGGGTAAAAAGAACCTGGATCCATAATAGTAGCGTAATAACGCTCATCTAATACTTTATCTTCATACGCATCTTGTAAATCTAATGATGGACCTATTGCAGACCAACCATCAGAAAAACCTGTAATACCAGAAGCACCGTATAATGATTGTACTGCATTACCTTCTGCATATTCACCTGAAGTACCCCATTGAAGTGAGAAAATAGTTTCTGGATTGTTATCATTTTCTGTTAAAAACAAATCATAATAACTACCAGGATATCCATCTTCTTCAGTTCCACCTAATAATTTAAACTCTCCAGATGAAATTACCTCATTTGATAAGGTATAAGCCATTTGGTAGTTCTCTTCATAAAGATAAACTTTAGATAACATTGCTTTTGCGGAACCACTAGATACTTTTGCATTTGCATCAAAATTTCCACCTCTAATTTTAGAATAACAATTAGTAGCAGCAAACTCCAAATCTTTTTTAATAAGTGTATAAATATCATCAACTGTGTTTTTTGGAATCTCAGCCTGATCAACATATTCAACATTATCTAAAATAATTGGAACTGCACCAAATATTCTTACTAAATAAAAATATGCTGTAGCTCTAATAAATTTTGCTTCTCCTACTACATTATTTACCAAATCTTGAGGAACGTCCTCTCCGGCAGCATCAGGAATTAAATTAATTATTGCATTTGATTGAGCAACAACTGCATATAAAGATGTCCAAGCCTGCCCAAGTGTATTATGATTACCTGTTATTGCAAATGTCATAAAATCTTGATTTCTTGGATCATATGTTCTTCCGTTTCCAGAACTTAACTCTCCAATACACCATGAAACGTTTGATACATAATCAAACCAAGGCTTTGAATAAAGAGCATTTGTTGCTGTATTTACTTGGTCTACAGTTTTATAGAAATCTGCGACATTGTAAGAATCTTCTGGTGGTCTATCTAAAAAATCATCACCACATGCTCCAAAGGTTAACAAAACCACGGTAGCTAAGAGAAATTTAATTTTCATTATATTTTTTATTATATTTTTCATTATATATTTCTTTTTAAAGTGATTAAAATTCAACATCAATACCTAAAGTAAAAGTTCTTGGCGTTGGATAACGACCGTTATCAACTCCCATTAATAAAGCATTTTGATTTAGAGAACCTACTTCTGGATCATATCCTGAATAGCTTGTAAATGTGTGTAAGTTCTGAATACTTCCATAAATTTTTAATTTACTCATTCCAGCTTTTTTAGCTATATCGGAAGGTAATGAATAACCTAATCTAACATTTTGAATTCTTAAATAAGAACCATCTTCAATATATCTGTCAGATATGTTAATATTTGGAGTAGAATTACTTGTAAATCTTGGAGCGGTTCCATTTGGATTAGCAACTGACCAGTAATCTAACACCGATGAAAGTTGATTTCTATATGTTAAGTTTGTTGCTGTAAGAGTTCTACCAATGGCATTAAACACATCGTTACCATAAGAACCTTGTATAAACATTGCAAAATCAAAATCTTTATATCTAAATGTATTTTGAAAACCAAAAGTAAGATCCGGATGTGGATTTCCAATTACAGTTCTATCATTCTCATCAATCATATTGTCTCCATTTACATCTCTAAATTTAACATCACCTAACCATGTTCTACTTATTACACTATTATCACCAATAGCCTGTCCAAATTGAATAGGTGCAGTTTCTAGATCACTCATTGTTCTAAAAATACCTTCAACCTGGTAACCATAGAACATTCCAATTGGATCACCAACTCTAGTTCTAGTTAAAACCTGGTTGGTATCATCTAAACTAGTTGATCCATTAATTGTATAATCACCTACCAATTCATTTACTGTATTTTTATAATGTGAAAGTGTTAACGTTGAATTCCAAGAAAAATCACCATTACTTATTGTATTATAACTAAGTGTTACATCAATACCTTTATTTTCCATTTCTCCTAAGTTAACCCAAGGAGCGGCAATTGAACCAGGTGTTCCAATCCCTCCTGTTACAAATGAAGTTAATGCTAACTGATATAAGAAATCACTCGAAATTTTTTTATAAAGTTCTACTGTAGTATTTAAACGAGAATCAAAAGCCGAAAAATCAACTCCAAAATTTATTTGTCTTGAAGATTCCCAAGTAAGATCTGGGTTTGCAAAATTTGCTACTTCAAACCCAGTTCCTGTTCCTGTTGAAACCGCATTTAAACGAGAACCATAAGCAAAATTTGGAATATTCTGATTTCCTACCTCTCCATAACCACCATATATTTTAATATTTTGTAAATGCTCAAAATCTTTTAAGAAATCTTCCTTTGATAATTTCCAAGATGCCGATATAGAGGGGAAATACCCCCATTTTTGTCCATCTGCAAATTTTGAAGAACCATCTGCTCTAATTGAGGCGGTTACATTGTACTTATTATCAAAAGAATAAATTGCTCTACTTAAATAAGATACTAAAGCAGTACTTCCTTTATACTCATCATTTGTATCTCCACTTGTGTTTGATAAACCAAGTGTTGGCACATCATTATCTACAAACCCAACAGCATTTGCAACAATACCTCCCCAAGAAGACTCTTGAACTTCATGACCTGCTAAAACTGTTAAATCATGTTTATCATTAAAATTTTTGCTATACGTTAATAAGTTTTTAATAACCCAAAAATCGTTATTTTCTCTTCTTTTATTTAAACCATTTGCATCCACTGAAATATTTCCATAAGAATAGGTCTTTTGAAATCTATCATTTCTGTTATTTCCAAAATCACCACCAAATTCAGCTCTATACGTAAGACCATCAACAACTTTAAATTCTCCAAAAACGTTTGCGAAAATTCTGTCTCTCAATAATTTATTTGAAACACTATTTACAGTTGCTATAGGATTTTGAACTGCTAGAGAAATTTCATTTGGAGTAATTGGCCCCGCATATGATCCATCTGGATTAAAAACTGCTAGTGCTGGGTTATTTTGTAGTGCTAAAGATATTATACCTCTACTATAACCATTCATAATTATTTTCTCATCTGTTCTACTTGCAGTAATATTTGCTCCAACTCTTAATTTATCATTAATTTTTGATTCAATATTTAATCTAACTGAAGAACGATTAAAACCAGATCCAATTACAACACCTTCTTGATCCATATGACTTCCTGAAATGTAGTAATTTGTACCATCGCTACCACCCGAAAATGATAATTGGTGACTTTTCATATAGGCTATGTCAAAAATTTCTTTTTGCCAGTTTGTACCTTTTCCTAAAAGTTCTGGTCTTAGAAATTCAATACTCTCATTTAAACCAAAAATCACACCCATTTCATTTTGCAGTCTTGCATATCCAGGTAAATCCAACACATCCATAATGTTTGTTGGTTGTTGAATACCGAAAAAGGTACTGTACGCTAACTTTCCTTTTTGATTTTTACCTTTTTTAGTTGTAATAATTACAACCCCGTTAGATCCTCTTGAACCATAAATTGCAGTTGCAGAGGCATCTTTTAAAATGTTAACTGATTCAATATCATTTGGGTTAATAGCTGCAAGTGGACTCACTCCATTTTGACCTTCACTATTTCTATCTATTGCAGTTCTACCACTTGTACCTATATTTCTTGAATCTCCAGAAACTGGAATTCCATCAATAACATATAATGGTTCACTTGATCCCTGAATTGAATTTACACCACGAATTTTTACCGAAACTGCGGCTCCAGGTTGCCCTGAATTTAAAGTTACAGAGACACCAGCTGCTCTACCTTGTATTAATTGGTCTATCCCAACCTGTGGAACATTCTCTAAGGCTTTTGTATCAACAGTAGCAACTGACCCACTAATATCCTCTTTTAATTGTGATCCATAACCAATAACAACAACCTCATCTAAACTTTCAAGGTTTTCTTTTAAGGTTACATTAATAATTGATCTTCCAGAAACTAAAATTTCCTGAGTATCAAAACCAACATAACTAAAAACTAAAGTAGCGTTACTTTGAACTGATATTGTGAAATTACCATCAAAATCTGTAACAACCCCATTGCTTGTTCCTTTTTCAATAATATTAACTCCTGGTAAAGTTAATCCTCCTGAATCTTGAACGACTCCCTTAACTTGGCTTTGCGCCATCATTAATTGACCTACAAAACAAAATAGTACTAATAAGTAGTATTGTTTTGTACCATAATAAATGTTTTTTAAATTAAACTTTTGCATATTTTTGGTATTTGTACTAATTAATTTTTAAAACTTTTAAATTCTTCAAATTATTATTTTCGTAAAAAATGACGTTACTTTTTACTTCTTCTCAAAATTAAATCAAATGTTAAGTTTTAGTTAATATTATTTTGTCATATATCAATAAAATAAATTCAACTAATCCTTTTTAAAAACTTTTAAATGCATAACTCGCCTACTAATTATTAACAAAAACTTCAAGTATTACAAGGGAAAACAGGAGAATAATAACTAGTATAAATTAGTCAATTTTCATAGCCAAAAAATAAAAATGTAATTTTCTTTTAGCGTTTTGATAAAATAATATCATCAAATAGGTTACTATATCGTTAAATTTGAAAATTATAATTTATACATATTATCTTTTTATCTTTATAGCAGATTTTTTCAATATTTCAACTAAACAAAAATGATTAATACATATCATCAAACTAAAGTGACTAAATTTTTAACTACATTAATAATTGTTTCTGCTTTATTTTCATGCAGTCCAATAAAAAAAGAAGAATTAAAGAAACCTATATTAGTTGATAAAACAGCTTCAAAAAATGTAATATCATTACATAAAAAATTAGCAAATATTGCTAAAAAGGGTTTTGCCATTGGACACCAAGATGCAACCTCTTACGGAATTGGTTGGAATTATGAAAATGATACAACTTTAATTAAAAGTGATGTTAATGAAGTTGTTGGAGACTTTCCTGCCGTATATGGTTTTGATATCGGCCATCTAGAATTGGCACATGAATTTAATTTAGATTCTGTTAATTTTAACAGTATGAGAAAATTAATTATAGATGCGCATAAAAAAGGTGGTATTATTACTATTAGCTGGCATTTAGACAATCCAACTTCAGGAAGTGATTCTTGGGATAAAACTCCTGCTGTAAAAGATATTATTAATGGAGGCATTCATAAAGATAAATATGAATTATGGGTTAGCAGAGTTGCAGATTTTTTAAAGACACTTAGATATAATGGTGAAGAAATACCAATAATTTTCAGGCCATATCATGAAATGAATGGCGGATGGTTTTGGTGGGGTGAAGGTAATTGCTCTACTACAGATTACAAACAATTATGGCAAGAAACCGTTGTTTTGTTAAGAGATAAACACAACATACACAATCTATTATATGCATACTCTCCAAACAAATTAAATCCAAATGACGATTATCTAAGATGCTACCCTGGGGATGAATTTGTTGATATTTTAGGAATTGACATTTATGACTTTAAAAACTCTGATACTTATAAAAATTCTGTAATCAACGATTTAAATATTGTAAAAAATATAGCAACTGAAAAAAATAAACTTTTCGCTTTTACAGAAACAGGACTCGAAACAATTCAAACACCAAAATGGTTTACCGAAGTAGTTTACCCAGCAATAGAAAATTCTGGTATTTCTTATATTTTATTTTGGAGGAATGGTCGATTAGATCATCATTATATGCCTTATAAAGGTCATGTGAGCGAAGATGACTTTAAGCAATTTGAATCACTGCCAAAAACACTTTTTTTAAAAGATATTAATTCTAACTTAAACTAACTCATTTATGAAATTATTAAATACCGTTGACATCCTAATAATATTATTGTACTTAGTTACAATAGTTGTAATAGGTCTTGTGCTTAGAAAAAGAGCACAACGAAGTAAAGATGACTATTTATTAGGTGGAAAATCTATTCCTTGGTATATGCTTGGTCTTTCTAATGCATCGGGAATGTTTGATATTTCAGGTACAATTTGGTTAGTTACATTAATGTTTGTTTACGGAATTAAAAGTGCTTGGCTACCTTGGATTTGGCCAGTTTTCAATCAAATATTTTTAATGGTTTATCTTTCTAAATGGCTGAGACGATCTAATGCAACAACTGGTGCTGAATGGATTGGAACACGTTTTGGATTTGGTAAAGGGGCAAAACTATCTCATATTATTGTAGTAGTTTTTGCTCTTGTTGTTTGTTTGGGTTATTTAGCATATGGGTTTATAGGTTTAGGAAAATTTATTGAAATATTTATTCCTTGGGAGGTTGTTAGTAACTATGTTCCTTTTACAGTTACTCCAGAATATGTTCCTCATTTTTATGGTGTAATTTTTACTCTTTTTGCTGTATTTTATTCATTATTAGGTGGTATGTCTGGTATTGTTTGGGCAGATGTTGTTCAATTTGCAATTATGACGGTTGCTGCTTTAGTAATTGGTTATTTAGGGTTCCAAGCAATTGGAGCACACCCTTTAAGTGTTCCTGATGGTTGGCTGAGTCCATTCTTTGGTTTTGAATTAAATATGGATTGGGCACAAATTATCCCAGAAGTAAATGATAAAATAAGGTCTGATGGGTATAGTTTATTTACCTACTTCTTTATAATGATGGTATTTAAAGGAATTCTAGTAAGTATTGCTGGTCCTGCTCCAACATACGATATGCAAAAAATATTATCTACTAAAAATGCAGTTGAAGCTTCAAAAATGAGCGGATTTGTATCTGTAATATTAATGCCAATTAGATATTTAATGATTGCTGGTTTTGCCGCTTTAGCATTAATTTATTATGAAAAATTAGATTTAATGAATTCTGCTGGCAATATTGATTTCGAATTAATTCTACCAACAGCAATAAAAGAATTTGTTCCAGTTGGTTTACTAGGATTGTTATTGGCTGGACTTATTGCTGCATTTATGTCAACTTTTGCAGGAACATTAAATGCTGCTCAAGCTTATTTGGTTAACGATATTTATTTAAAATATGCAAAACCTAACGCTACCACAAATCAAATTAAAAACATGAACTATATAACTGGTGTTGTAGTTGTTGTAGTTAGTATTGTTTTAGGTTTTTTCGCTGAAGATGTAAATTCAGTATTAAACATAATTGTATCTGTATTATACGGTAGTTATGTAGCTGCAAATATCTTAAAATGGCACTGGTGGAGATTTAATGGTGAAGGATTTTTCTGGGGAATGGTTGCCGGACTATTAGCAGCTTATTTTGCTCCAATGTTAATTCATGTAGAAAACGAATTGTACTTATTTCCAGTATTATTAGCAGTATCAATAATTGGAAGTATCATTGGAACTTATTCTGCACCTCCAACTGAAGAAGCTGTATTGAAAGATTTTTATAAAAATGTGAGACCTTGGGGTTTCTGGGGGCCAATTAATGATCTTTGTGTTGCTGAAAACCCATACTTTAAAAAGAATAAAGACTTTAAATTAGATATGTTTAATGTAGCAATTGGTATTGTTGCACAAACTGCTCTGGTTATTATTCCAATGTATATTATTTTTAGACAAAGTACCCCTGTATATATTTCACTTGCTTTATTAGTAGTGTGCTTATTCTTATTGAAAAAATTCTGGTGGAATAAATTAAATGAAAAATTAGATTAAAAAAATACAAAAGATGGAACTTAACATGAGAATTAAAACTCTTGATAAAGAATTAAAGCGTCACGCTAAATTAATTAAGAAAAAAAATAAACCTATTTCAAAAACAAATGGGATTTATCAAAGATATAAAAACCCTGTATTAACAGCTGAACACGCCCCAATACATTGGAGATATGATTTAAATTCTCAAACTAACCCTTTTGGATTAGAAAGAATTGGGATTAATGCTGCTTTTAATTCAGGTGCAATTAAAATAGACGGTAAATTCTTATTATGTGCAAGAGTTGAAGGAAATGATAGAAAATCATTTTTTGCAATAGCTGAAAGCCCTAATGGTATTGATAATTTTAAGTTTTGGGATAAACCTTGTGTAATTCCCCAAATTAAAGGAAACCCAGATACAAACGTATATGATATGCGTTTAATAAAACACGAAGATGGTTGGATTTATGGAATCTTTTGTACTGAAAGAAAAGATCCAAATGCTCCAAGTGAAGATACAAGTTCAGCAATTGCTAATGCAGGAATTGTACGTACAAAAGATTTATTAACCTGGGAACGATTACCTGATTTGGTATCAAATACTGGTCAACAACGTAATGTTGTTTTACATCCGGAATTTATAAACGGACAATATGGTTTATATACAAGACCACAAGATGGATTTATAGACATCGGAAGTGGCGGTGGAATTGGTTTTGGTTATGTAAAAGACATAACAAACCCAATTGTGACAGATGAAAAAATATTCACAAATAAAGTATATCATACTGTTTATGAATTAAAAAACGGACAAGGTCCTGCACCTATAAAAACATCAAAAGGTTGGTTACATTTAGCTCATGGGGTTCGTAATACTGCAGCTGGTTTAAGATATACCTTATATATGTTTATGACTGCTTTAGATAATGTTACTAAAGTTATTCATCATCCTGCAGGTTATTTTATGGCACCAAATTATAAAGAAACATTAGGTGATGTTTCCAATGTTTTATTTACAAATGGTTGGATTGAAAATGAAGATGGTTCGATTTATATTTACTACGCATCATCAGATACTCGTATGCACGTTGCAGTTTCTTCAGTTGAAAAATTAGTTGATTATGTAACAAATAGTCCTGAAGATACATTTACATCAGCTGGTTCAGTTCAAACAATTTTAGATTTAATTGAAAAAAATAAAGGATTATATTAATGCATCCATTAGCAGAAAAAGTATCCATTGAATTAGGTAAAGAGCTTCAAAATATACTAACATATTGGAGTACAAATACTATTGATGAAATAAATGGAGGTTTTGTAGGAGAACGTGATCATAATAATAACCTTATACCTAATGCATCAAAAGGAATAATTTTAAATTCTCGTATTTTATGGTCTTTCTCAGCCGCTTCAAATCATTTAAAAACCGATGCCTATAATTCGATTTGTGAACGATCTTATAATTATTTAAAAACTCACTTTAACGATGAAGAATTTGGCGGTGTTTATTGGGAATTAGATTCCAATGGAAATCCTATAAATACTCGAAAACAAGTTTATGCACAAGCATTTATGATATATGCATTGTCTGAATACTATATATTTTCAAAAAATAAAGATACCCTCAATTGGGCTATAGAACTCTATAATTTAATTGAAAAAAATGCCAGAGACACTAAATATAAAGGATATATTGAAGCGTTTAATAAAGATTGGTCTCCAATTGAAGATATGAGATTAAGTGATAAAGATGAGAATGAGGCTAAAACAATGAATACTCATTTACATGTTTTAGAAGCTTATACAAATCTTTATAAAGTTTATAAAAATGAAAATTTAAAAAATGATCTTTCAGAACTTATAAATTTATTTTTAACCAAATTTTTAAACTCAAACAATAACTTAAATTTATTTTTTGATGAACAATGGAATTTAAAAAGTAGTGTTATTTCTTTCGGTCACGATATTGAAACAGCATGGTTATTAATAGAGGCTGCAAAGGTTATTGAAAATAAAGAATTACTATCTGAAACAGAGAGGGTTGCTGTGTTAATTGCTGATACTTTTATAAAACACGGTATAGATGTTGATGGAGGTGTTATGAATGAATTTGAGCCCGAAACAAATGTCTTAGACGGTGACAAACATTGGTGGCCACAAGCCGAAGCGCTGGTTGGACTTAGATATGTTTATAATATTACTGGTGATGAAAAATACCTTTTAATATCATCTAAAATTTTAAATTTTATTCAAACAAAAATTATTGACCATAAAAATGGTGAGTGGTTTTGGAGAGTTGATAAAAATGGAAAACTATATTCAAATGATTACAAAATTGGAATGTGGAAAGCGCCTTATCATAATTCCAGAGCCTGCATTGTATTAAACAATTAAAAATGAAAAAAAATCTAATATTATTACTATTTATTGTTTCAATATCTTTTCTGAATAGTTGTTCGAAAAGTTCAGATACTCCAGATCCTGAACCACAAGTTGAAACTGCAACTATAAAAATTACAACAAATTTTTCAGGATCAGAACCTACAACCAATGGAGAATTTAAAATTACGTTAAGTAAGTCTCTTAGCACGATTACAAATGTTTCATTTTCAATATCTGGAAGTGCAATAAATGGAACGGATTATGAAACTATTGAGAGCAATATTTCAATTCCCAGAGAAACAACAACCTACACTATTCCAGTTGTAATTATTGATGATAATGAAGAGGAAGGTGATGAAACAGTTATTATTACGCTATCAAGTACAAACAATAATAATGTAACTATAAGCGCTTCTAGTAAAGCTATTGTTACCATTGAAGACAAACCTTTGGTTGTAGAAGAATTCATTCTTTTACCTGAAGAAACGAGATCATATATGGTAAATCCAAATGCAACCGATGAAACAGTAGCCTTGTTTTACAATTTAAAAACAATGTCTAAATCTAGTTTTATTATTGGACAACAAGATGCTTTTAATTCTTTTTACAATGACAATACTGGAGATTCTGATATTAAAAAATTAACAGGAAGTGACCCAGGTTTATTAGGTTCGGATTTTATGTTTATTACTGATGATCAAAATAATGGAAATTCTTCAAACTGGTTTTATCAACAAGAGCAAATTATTACAGCAGATGCCATTGAAGCTTATGATAAAGGAATGGTAAACGCATTCTCATGGCATATAAGAGAACCTTACGAAGGCGAGCATTTTTATGCAGATGATATGACCGAATTCCAAAGAGAAAATGCTTTAAAAAGTATCTTACCCGGAGGAGCAAATCACGACTATTATAAAACTAAATTAGACAAAGTAGCTAAAGTAACTAAAGGAATGGTTGGGGCAGACAGTAAATTAGTTCCAATTATTTTTAGACCATTTCACGAGTTTGATGGAAGTTGGTTTTGGTGGGGTAATAATTATTGTACGGCTGCAGAATATATTCAACTATATCAATTTACGGTTGAATATTTACGAGATGAAAAACAAGTGGATAATATGTTATTTGCATTTTCTCCTGATAACCATTACGATTCCGAAGGAGTTTATTTAGAACGTTATCCTGGCGATGAATATGTAGATATTTTGGGTATGGATAATTACGGCGATTTTAGTAATCAAGGGCAAACTGGTGCAAATAGAGCTAATAGCAGACTTAAAATTATTTCTGATTTAGCTATTGATAAAGTTAAAATTGCAGCATTAACCGAAACCGGCTACCGAGTTACCAGTGGAACAAGTCCAATTGCCAATTTATTTTCAACTTATTATTATAGTACTTTAACAAATAACGATGTTGAAATTGGTTTTGTAATGTATTGGAATAATAACAATGATGGCTACTATACTCCTACTCCAGGAACATCAGATGCTGCTGATTTTATTGAATTTACAAATAAAGAAGGTGCTTTATTACAAAATGAATTACCTGACATGTACAACTTACCTAATTAACAAATACGATGAAAATTAACAACTCAATCCTTTTATTTTTAAGTATCTTTTTACTTATTTCTTGCAAAGAAAATACTAAAGTAACTGCTCAAAAAGGGAGCGAAAACTCAAAAGACAACATTGAACTTATATCTGTAAAAGGATCTCAATTTTTTAAAGGAGACAATCCTTATTATTTTGTCGGCACAAATTATTGGTATGGACCTCTAATTGCGGCAAAAAATATTGGCGATAGAGACCGATTAATAAAAGAACTAGATTTAATGAAAGAAGTAGGTATAGACAACCTACGTATTTTAGTTGGAGCTGAAGGAGCAGGAGAAGATTCTAGAGTTCATCCGGCTTTACAACCGAAACAAGGTGTTTATAATGAAGATTTATTGGATGGTTTAGATTTCTTAATGGCAGAAATGCGCAAAAGAAATATGTATGCTGTGTTATATTTAAATAATAACTGGATTTGGTCTGGTGGAATGTCTCAATATCTAGAATGGAATGGTTATGGAAAAGTTCCAAACCCATTTTTAGAAGAATATACATGGGATCAATATATGAATTACACAAAGCAATTTCATTCTTGTGAACCTTGTAAAGAAGCATTTTATGAGCATTTAAAATTTATTATAGGAAGAACAAATGCATATACAGGGAAAAAGTATAATGACGATAATACCATTATGTCTTGGCAAGTTGCAAATGAGCCAAGAGTATTAATGACTCCTGATCACGAAGAAGCATTTGGCGCTTGGTTAAATGAAACAGTTTCAATTATAGAATCATTAGATTCAACACATTTAATTTCAACTGGAACCGAAGGAAAACACGGATTTTTACAAGATATTAAAATGTATGAAAGATTACATGTTAATAAAGATATTGATTACTTAGCAATGCATATGTGGCCAAAAAACTGGGGATGGTATGATATTAATAACGAAAAAGAAACAACTCAATTATCTATAGAAAGAGCAAATGAATATATGAATGAACATATTGTTGTTGCAAAAAAACTGCAAAAACCTATTGTTATGTCAGAGTTTGGGTTTCCTCGTGAAAAAGAAAGTTTATCTCTCGATGCTTCAGTTGAAAATAGAGATACTTTTTATAAAGCTATTTTTGAAAGGATTAATGAAAGTAAAATTAACAATGGCGAATTAGCTGGATTAAATTTCTGGGGATTTGCAGGTTATGCTAAAACGAATGCAGAAAACGGGAAATGGCTACACGGCGATGATTTTACAGCAGATCCACCTCAAGAACCACAAGGTTTAAACTCTGTATTTGCTTCAGATGTATCAACACTTGAACTTATAAAAACTGCAAACGACAAATTAATTGAAAAATAACCAATTTAACTTTATATATTTTTGATTGAATAATTATTTTGGTGACAAAAAGGGGTTGATAAAATATCAACCCCCTTTTTTTTATAATTTAATACTTACCAATTATTCTGTTGTAAAACTTGATGCTGGTAAATTAACCTTATTAAATAAGTTTGAAACACTTGTATTTCCCCAAGAAAATCGGACATACTTTGGCGATTTAACTTCTTTTGAAAAAATAGTAATTTCATTTTTCTTTAATCTTACTTTTGCAGTATGGTATATTTTATCTTTCCCTGCAATTTCAAATAATGATGTCTTTTTATTTGTGAAATAGAGTCCTTCTGCATTGTCAAAATGAACAATTACATTTTTATTTTTAATAGATATTCCTTTGTACAAAGGTCCATTTACTTCTTTAAAATAGGTTTTATAGTGATCTGCTAATGCCAAATTGGCCAATCGAATTCCTACTGGTTTTTTATCTTTTGGATGAATATCATCTGTTGGTGAAACATCACTAATTACAACCATACCAACATTAGAAACTTTATCTAAAACTTTACGCTGAGCATCTCTAATTTCTACACCGCCAGAATGATCTTTACCATAATCAAATGGAGCAATTTGAACATAATAAAACGGAAAATCATTTTCCCCTTTAGCTCTCCAGGATTTAATTAATGCTTCCAGAGTTTTGTCATATTTAGATGCCCCAACATTTGCTTCACCCTGATACCAAAGTGTACCAGCAATGTTATAGCCAATTAATGGATTAATCATAGAATTAAATGCTCTCGCAGGTTCCGTTGGCCCCCATTCAACAGGTTGTAATTTACTTGCAGCTTCCTTTAAAACATTATCTTCTTCAATTACCTCTTCTGGCATCCAAATTTCTGCAGGAGTTCCTCCCCAAGCCGAAACCATTAAACCAAGAGGAACATCTTTTAAATCCTCTTGTAATCTTTGTGCAAAATAATAAGCAACAGCACTTGAATTTTTCATTGTTTCGGGAGAACAAACTTCCCAATTTCCATATAAATCATTTTGAGGTGAAGTTGCCGAGGATTTTGAAACTGTAAAAAAACGAATAGTTGGATGATTTGCTTTTTCAACTTCTTTATCTCCATTTTTTATTCCCCAAGCTGCAGACATTTCCATATTAGATTGCCCAGAGCATAACCAAACTTCACCAATTAAAACATCTTTTAAAATAATTTCATTATACCCATTAATTTTAATAATATAAGGTCCACCAGCGCTTGGAGTTTTAATTTTTATTTCCCAATATGCCTGATTGTTTGCTTTAATTTTATATGCTATTTCACTCCAAGACGCTTTTATAACAACCTCTTCATTTGGATTTGCCCATCCCCAAAATTTCACATCATCATTTTGTTGTAAAACCATATGATCTGAAAACAGTGCCGGTAAAGTTACATTTGCAAATGAAACTTGCACAAACAACAATAATATATATGATATTTTTTTTAACATTTTATTTATTTTAAAATAGCTTCAATTTCCTGTAATTCTTCAGCAGTAAAACTTAAATTCTTTAACGAACCTAAATTATCCAATAACTGTTTAGAGCTACTTGCCCCAACTAACACAGATGTTATTCTTTTGTCTTTCAAAAGCCAGGAGATTGCCATTTGAGCTAAAGTCTGACCTCTTTTTAAAGCCAATTTATTTAATTTTATTGCTTTATTAATTACAGTTTCCGTTACCTGATCTTCTTGTAAAAATCCAGTACTTTTAGCCGCTCTGGAATCTTTAGGAATTCCTTTTAAATATTTACTTGTTAGAATTCCCTGTTCAAGTGGAGAAAAAGCTATTGATCCAACTCCTTCATCTTCTATAACGTCTAACAATCCATTTTCTACCCAACGATCCATCATACTATATCTTGGCTGATGAATCAAACAAGGTGTTCCTAATTCTTTTAACATTTTAGACGCCTTTAAAGTATCTTCTGCACTATAGGATGAAATACCAACATACAGTGCTTTTCCCTGACGTACGATTAAATCCAAAGCTCCCATCGTCTCTTCTAAAGGTGTTTCAGGATCTGGCCTATGGTGATAAAAAATATCGACATAATCCAGTCCCATTCTTTTTAAACTTTGGTCTAAACTTGCAACTAAATACTTTTTTGAACCAAAATCTCCATAAGGACCTGGCCACATTCCCCAACCAGCTTTTGATGAGATAATTAATTCATCTCTATAATTTACAAAGCTTTCTTTTAAAATTTTACCGAAATTTTCTTCTGCTGAACCTGGAGGTGGTCCATAATTATTAGCTAAATCAAAATGCGTAATTCCATTGTCAAACGCAGTATGCAAAATTTGTTTACCATTTTGGTAGTTATCAACATCTCCGAAATTATGCCACAACCCTAATGAAATTGCAGGAAGCAACAATCCGCTTTTTCCACATCGTCTATATTCCATTGTATCATATCTCTCATTTTTCGCTGTATATTTTTCCATTCTGTGATTATTTATTATTTAAAAGGTTTTTGAAAAAAGGTGTTAATTTTTCAGCAATTTCTTTGTGTTCTTCAACATTAGGATGTGTTGTGCATCCACTATTATACGCTTTATCCAATTGGAATATTGTTACTTTTTTATCCGTATTTGTAGAAAAATAGTTTTGAACTTCATTTAAACAGGAAACTAATAAATCATTTGTTTCTCCAATAATCATTGGGCTATTTAGCAACACAATTTTTGTGTTTGGATAATGGGAATAAACAGTTTTTACAAATTCTATATAATTCAAAACAAACTTTTCCTTATTAAAAGGTAGCCGTGTTTTAATCCCATCTCCATTTGATAAATCATTTGTTCCCAAACATATATTAACAATAGCTGGTTTTATTGAAAAATCATACTTTTTTGTAGCATCAGTATTTAAATACAAATTATTATATACTTGAGGCATAATTGGTTCTTCTATATTTTCATCATTCCAATTTCTATAGATTCCAATACCAGAAACTGAACTCAACATAAAATTGACATTTAAAGCTCGCGCAATTCTTGGCCCAAATGCTAAATATGCATTATGCTGATCTAAATATTCTCCTGTACCACAAGGTACATCGTTCGGATCTGCTGCAGCTCCACATGTAACTGAATCCCCTATAAACTCAATAAAATATTCTTTATCGTTAATTATTGGACTTATTTTTGCCGCTTCTACACCGTGAAATATCACATTTCCACTACCCGCTTCCGTAGCTTTAAAGATTCCAATTTTATTTTGCGCAGTTTTAGGCAAGCTTAATGGAATACTTGTAATTGATTTTGCATCAATTTTAAATCTTTTTTGATATTCATCATTAATTGACACTACAATATAATTATGTGAGTTGTTACCAGATTGTAAGTGTAAATTAATAGAATCTCCTTCAACAATAAACTCAACTGAAGCAGCTGAACTTATAAGTGCAACAGAACTATCTTTTAACACATCAGTTCTACCCTGATAAGAAAAGGAAGAATTATTTGCTTTCTTATATAATAAAATACTATTTGATTTTTTAGTGCAACCAATTAAGGTTAATAACAATATTGGAACTATAAAACGTGCTTTCATTTTAATATTTTTGAATTTTTTAAAGTTAAATAATTCAGTTTTTTTATTTGCAACGAAATTAATCAAAACATAATATTATAAAAACAGTCATTTAAAATAAAAAAGCACTTTGTAAATATTTAAAAAAATTAATGCTTATTTTATTTTTATAATGCTAAATATTTGAAAGAGCAGGAATAATATGCTAGGAATAATTTCAAAAATTATTCCTAGCATATTATTAATTTTCCCAAAATCATAGATTGCTTTCAATTTAAACTTAATAAATAAGCAAATTAGAAATACCACACATTTTCAGATCAGAATTTAACTAATTCTTAAAAACTACAAATCTTTGCTTACACCTTCAAATTTCTCTCTAAAGGCTGTTGGCGTAGAATTTTTAAATCTCTTAAAAACTCGATTAAAATTGGCGATATTATTAAATCCACATTTAAAACTAATTTCACTTACATTTAAATCCGTTTCTACAAGCATATTTGCAGCGCGGTTCAATCGAGTATGATTTACATAGTCAATAAAAGTTTTGCAAAATCTCTTTTTAATAAATCTATTAAAAGTAACAGGACTCATTTCTACTAGTTCAGAAACTTCTGCTAAAGAAATTTTACGATGAAAATTTTCTTGAACAAAATCATAAACCATTTTTAATTTTTTACTATGCTTATATTCATTATTATATGAAATTGAAGTAGAAAGTAACCTTTGTTTTTTTGAATTAGCCAACTCCTGAAGGATACCTAACAATATAATAAAACTATCAATATTATCTATTTTAGATAATGATTGAATCCTTTTTTTTAAATTAAGTGCAGTCTTTTTAGAAAATAGAATTCCGTTTTTTGATTGCACCAACATATCTTTAATTGGTTCAAACATTTTCAAAGAAAGTAATTTCTCATCAAAAATGGTATTATTAAACTGAATGGTTGTTTCAATTATGTTTTTACTTTTACAATTATAAGTCTCCCATCCATGTAATAATTGAGGCCCTAACAACACAAGTTCAATATTATCTAATTCTTCTTCACTATTCCCTACCAATCTTTTTATACCTTTTCCGTTTACAATAAAATTTAGCTCATATTCTGGATGAAAGTGAATTGGAAAATCAAATTCTTGTTTTACACCATTAATTACCAAAAAACCATTTTCAGGTTCGAGTTGTGTAATTTCCCTATTTATTCCTTTCCTCATACTTTATAATATTAAAAATTTCAGACACAAAATAGTAACTTTTTAATGAAAAACATGAAAACTTATTATAAATTAAAAGGAAAAGGATATCATATTATTGGTGTAAAAAACAATAATTTCACCCAATTTGTTAAAAACGATTAAATTGGTTTAATAAGAATTAGCAAGGTATAAATATTTAATTGATTCTCTCAAATCTCATTCTATATTCATTTGGAGTACAATTTTTAAATTTTTTAAAAATTCTATTAAAATTTGCAATATTATTAAAACCACTGTTAAATCCTATTTCACCTATATTTAAATCTGTCTCTATCAACCATTTAGTTGCATAACTTAATCTGGTATGATTTAAATAATCCACAAAAGTTTTCCCCGTTCTTTTTTTAATAAATCTATTAAAAGAAACCGGAGTCATATTTACAATATCTGAAATTTCTGGCAATGATATTTTTCTATTATAATTTTCTTGAACATACTCATACACAAGTTTAATTCGTTTGCTATGTTCATATTCATTATTATTTGAAACTGAAGTAGAAAGCATTCTTTGATCTTTAGAATTTGCTAAACCTTGTAAAAGTGTTAATAGCTTAATAAAATCATTGACATCTTCAATTTTAGTAAATTCCTTTATTTGAGGCATTAATTCCAGTGATATTTGTTTTGAAAAAAGTATTCCATGTTTAGAACGCTCCAACATATCTTTAATTGGTTTAAACATTCTTAATGAAAGTAGTTCATCATCAAAAACTGAATTATTAAATTGAATAGTCATTTCATAAATACTATCACTTTTGCAATTGTGTGTTTCCCAACCATGAACAACATAAGGCCCAACTAAAACGAGCTCAATTTCTTCCAACTCTTCCATGCTGTTTCCAACAACTCTTCGAACTCCCTTACCATTTTGAATAAAATTAAGTTCATATTCCGGGTGAAAATGAATTGGAAAATCAAATTTTTGCTTCATTCTCTTAATAACCAAAAATCCATTTTCCGGCTCTAATTGAGTGATTTCTCTATTAATTATTCTACTCATTTTAAAATTTTAGGTTATAGAACTCTCTTAATTCCTTCAAACTTTTCTCTAAATTCTGTTGGTGTTGCGCTTTTACATTTTTTAAATACTCTATTAAAATTGGCTATATTATTAAATCCACATTTAAAGCTTATCTCACTAATACTTAAATCTGTTTCTATTAACCATCTGGTGGCATAACTAATTCGTGTATCGTTTGTATATTCCACAAAAGTTTTACCTGTTCTTTTTTTTATAAATCGATTAAAAGTAACCGGACTCATATTTACAATTTCAGATATTTCTGATAGTGAAATTTTATGGTTAAAATTTTCCTGTATATACTCATATACTTTTTTAATTTTATCACTATTCTCAAATTTTTTATTTTGAGAAGTATATGTTGACAACAAACGTTGATTTCTAGAATTTGCCAAATCTTGTAATATGGATATCAACTCCATTAAATAATCTATACTATCTATTTTAGATAATTTCTGTATTCTTTCTCTTAAATCATGTGAAGTTTTTTTTGAAAATAAAATCCCATAATTAGATCTTTCAAACATATCTTTAATAGGTTTAAAGATTCTTCTTGAAAGCATTTTATCATCAAATAAATCGTTATGAAATTGAATTGTAATTTCATTAATTTTTTTGCTTTTACAATTGTGCAATTCCCAGCAATGTTCAAGATTAGGGCCAATTAACACCAATTCAATTTCTGAAATTTCTTCCATACTATCCCCTACAACTCTTCTAACACCTTTTCCATTAAATATAAAATTCAATTCATATTCAGGATGAAAATGAATAGGAAAATCAAAATCATCTTTTATACGATCAAAAACCTGAAAACTATCTTCAGGTGCTATTGGTGTAATTTCTCTGTGGAAATTTTTATCCATATAAAATATAAGTTCTATTTATAATTATTGAGTTAAATTACTATCATTAAGGATAACAATAGTATTGCAAAATAGTAAAATTTTGACAAAAAAGTACTAATTAATTGTATTATTGAATTAAATTAGAGAATAACAAACAAACACTATAAAAAAGCTTTCTTATTGGATTGAATGATAGAAAAAATGTTAAAATCTTTTAATCATAATTTTCATTTTTTATTGAATAATTGATCTGCAGCTAGAATTAGAAAAATATAATCTGTTGTTCCTCCTCCTAAAACATATTCAGTTTGCTGCCATAAAAATGGCCATTCTAATAATTCAGGAAAATCAGGACGAATTAAAGCTGTTCCAGATCCTATTCCTCCAGGAATAAAAGAGTTTTCTCCTCTATTTATTCCATAAGCTTGGGTTAAAGATTTAGATCCAACACCTGATGCAAATGAAGAAATATTTACTCCTGGGTGCACACCTAAAACAAAATTCATAGCATTTAACATATAAGTATTTGGAAAAATATCTGGAAAACTAGTATGTAAAAAGTATTGTTGAACTCCAAAATTTTGAATTCCCCAACCAGCTCCCCAAATATTTGGTTCGTAAGGCATTCCATAAGGTGTTTTCTTTTCTAATTCTTTAACTTGAATTAAATATTCTTTAACTGACGTTCTTACTTTATTGGTGAAATTTTTATCGTTAACTAAATTCAAAACTGGCCCAACAACCCAACCTGTTCGTTCAATTTTACCTATAATTGCATCTGTATTATCAATTAAAAATTGAGCATATTTTTGGTTATTTGTAGTTTTTAATAATTCAACGGCTAAACTCGTTTTTATTAATTGATTCTCAGTTTTTGTTATCTCCCAAATTTCTTCAGCAATTTTAAGACAATCAGCGGCTAATTCAGCATTAAAATCTTTTAAAACTCGTGCAGCAGCAGCTAATCCAGCAGCAGCATTTAATTCTCTATATGGATTTTCCTCAGTAAACACCCAGCGATCATCTGGAGCGCCTTTTTCTCCTATTTCAATAGCTTTAACATCTAAATCTGTAGGATTATTAGTATTTGAATAAATTTCATTATCACTATGTGATACTGCATCTCCTAATAAAATATATTGTCTTTTATGTGGTACAATTATACCTCTATAAAAACGCCCCATAGATTTATAACCACCAACTATTGAAAGTGCGCCGTGCTCAATTTGTTGCAACATATCGGCTTTTCCATCTGGTTGCAACATTTCAACAGTTTTAGTTTTTTGGTCTATGTTCGTATTGTCATAATCTACTTTAAAAATTTCATAAATATGCGACAAACCTCGAACCGTAGAAGCTTGTGATTCAACTCTTAAATCATAATCTCCAGCATCATGCCAACCGCCAACATTTATTCCGGGAACATGTTCTCCAGATTGATATTTTGTTAGTGTTTCTGAACCTTGTTTGTACCCATCAAAATGATTGTGATTAGTTGGAGCCATTCTCGCATCATCAATATGGCAACGCCCATGCCAAACCTTATATCGATCATTTACACGCATATGACACATTTGAACTGGTAAAAAATACTCTAAAGTTGGTTGCCAAACATCTCTTTTAAAAACGTTGTCATTAATTTGAAATGGATTTGTTGTATAATCTCCATAATTTACAACATACATTCCAGGTTCTGTAATTTCCGAAAAATCAAACTGGTAATAATTATAGCGTAAAAAATCTCCCCATTCTTTTGGAGTTTCAGAAAGTATTTGAGTAAAACCACCTTTATTATTTACTCTTAATAATTTAACTTGCTTATTAATTATGTCATTTTTATCCGTTTCTATAACAGCTATTTTAGATTGTTGGGAATGATACCCTACTTGTGAAACTTGCACAACTGGACTATATGTAAAATTTTCTTCAACATTTGGAGTTATTAACCATTCAATGGCATTTTTAGTAACACCAGCTGGTACAATAGATCTTACAACAAACCATCCATTACTATGTTTTGCACGGCCATCTATTAATTCTAAATTACCTCCATTTAAATTCTTTATGCTTAATGTTTGCTTGCTGTCTTCTGGAACAACAACCAATTCTCTACCAATAGCCATTGGAGTAATTTGATATTCCTTATCAGCATCAATATAACCCGGACCATTTGCCTGACGGTTAAACAAACCAAAATTATCATCCATATAATATGATTTCCCAAATAAATACCCAGGAAAAAGTTCGATATTCATTCCTACTTTACCAACCCATTCTTCAGGTAACGGTGCATCTAAATCCACTATTATTTTAAATGATTTTCCAAATGGTTTTACTTTTAATGTATAGCCTAAATTTAATTTGGGATATATAATTGGATTAAAACCTGTTCTATCTTTTGACGGATCTGGATATTCCATATGAACACTAATTTCTTGAGTTTCCAAATCAACCTTGCGTTCACTAACTTTTGGAACTGGTTGCCACTGACCTGGAGTTGGTTCTAATCTTAAATCTCCATTTGTTGCAACTCTAATTCCGTTTTGAATAAGTCCTACACCTCCTTGATGACTTTCAGGATAAAAATCATGTGCCAACATTACATTTGCACCTCGCATTTCTAAATACTCCTGATTATTAATTTTAAAAACAGAACTCGAATCGGCTATAGTTTGAGCATTTACATTTAAAAAAAAGCATACAAATAGCGAAAAGAAATAGTATTTCATAATAGATTAATTTAGTTTCAATAAAATTAGGCTAATCTTAAAAGTTATGATTAGTATTATTTAATCAATATAGCATATGATATCTGCAGTTGACTATAAGTTTAGGTAAATATGCTATCTTTATACTGTTTAAAATTATGATTTATCTTAATCTGAATTTACTTTTTTTTGATTTTTTTTTCGATTTATTAGATGTTAAAAACTTTGTAAAGATTAAACCTTAAAAAATTGTATCAGTTTTTTTAAAAAAAAATAAAAATGGTTTTTCACATCTTAAAAATGCTAAAAAAAGTCTAATTAAACGCAATAAATGTTTAGTTAAACTAAGCTTGAATTTTTATATTTGTTATGATGAAATCATTTTTTTCTGTAGTATTTTTATTTCTTATAAATCAAATAAATACAAAAACATTTACAATCCACTACTTGAAACTATAGAATATGAACAAAATGATTATCAAAAAAACAATATCAGTTTTAATTGCTTCAATCTTTATTTTTTTTACTTCTTGTAAAAAAGAAACTAAAAAAGACAAAATTTCAATGGAAACTGTTGTAAACGAAGCCCTCGAATTTTCCGTACAACAAAGTTTAAAAATGGCTGAATCTCTAAAAGACAAGCCTAATTTTTTACCAAAAACAACAGATCGTTTTGGAAATTTAGAAACTTGTGAGTCAAAATGGTGGGTAAGTGGTTTTTTTCCAGGTACTTTATGGTATTTGTATGAATACTCCAACAATGAGGAGGTTAAAAAATGGGCTCATGAGTACACTTTACGTGTCAAGGATGAGCAGTATACAACAGATAACCACGATGTTGGATTTATGATTTATTGCAGTTTTGGAAATGCCTATAGATTAACCAAAGATGATACTTATAAAGAGGCCATTCTCAACGCATCAAAATCATTATCAACACGTTTTAACACTACAACAAAAGCAATTAAATCTTGGGATAGCGGAGGTCCTAACAATATTTGGCAATATCCAGTGATTATTGATAATATGATGAATTTAGAATTATTAATGTGGTCTTCAGAAAAATTTGATGATCCTAATTTTAAAAATATAGCCATAACACATGCTAATACAACTTTAAAAAATCATTTCAGAAAAGACAATAGTTCTTATCATGTTATAAGTTATGATACGATTTCTGGCCAAGCAGAATTTAAACATACAGCACAAGGGTTTAATAATGAATCGGCTTGGGCAAGAGGTCAGGCCTGGGGATTGTATGGTTATACGTTAATGTACCGTTTTACAAAAGACCCAACATATTTAAAACAGGCTGAAAATATTGCTTCATTTATGGTTAACCACCCTAATTTACCTGAAGATAAAATTCCGTTTTGGGATTTTAACGCTCCAAACATACCAGATACCTATAGAGATGCTTCGGCTGCAGCAATTATGTGCTCAGCTCTTTTAGAGTTAAGCGAATATACAAATAGCAATAATTCAGCAGCATATTTAAAAACCGTAGAAACTCAAATTCGTACATTAAGTTCGCCACAATATCGCAATGCTTTAGGGAATAACGCCAATTTTATTCTTAAGCACGGGGTTGGTCATTTACCAGCTAATAGCGAAGTAGATGTTCCATTAACTTATGCTGATTATTATTTTGTTGAAGCATTAATGAGATATAAAAAATTAAAAGAGTTTTAACTAGCTTTTAAAATCCAAATTAAAAAATAAAAATAGCATTAAAATATTTAGAAAAATGAAATTTAAAGCCACAAAACTCCTTCTAGTTTTAATAACACTATTAGTTAGTACAAGTATGTTTTCACAATTAAAAGTATCCAAACTTTTTAACAACCATATGGTTATTCAAAGAAACCATGATATAAATGTTTGGGGAGAACATAAAAAAGGTAAAAAGATAACTGTTAAATTCAACAATAAATCCTACAAAACCAAATCAAATTCAAAAGGAGCTTGGAAAGTTACCCTTCCTAAAATGAAAGAAGGAGGTCCTTTAGAAATGACGATTAAATCAGGTAAAGAAACCATTATAATTAATGATATTTTAATTGGTGATGTTTGGATTTGTTCTGGCCAATCTAACATGGAATGGATTGTTAAAAATTCAAACAACGCAATTGCAGAAATTGAAAACGCAAACGATTTAAATATAAGGCATTTCAAAGTACCATTATCTTCGGCAAATTCACCAGAAAAAGAATTAGCTGGTGGAGAATGGAATATTGGAAATCCTGAAAACGTAGGTGATTTTACTGCAGTTGGATATTTCTTTGCTAAAAATTTAAGAGCATCAAATAGCAATGTACCAATTGGCTTAATTAACACTTCATGGGGAGGTAGTAGAATTGAACCTTGGATGAGTGCCGAAGTTTTAGGTATTAAAAATGCTAAGGACTTTTTTGATAACGTTCAAAAGAAATCGGATACAGAATTTATGAAACAAGTTGATGTCTACAAAAAGGTGTTTCCAAATCTTACAGAAGAAGATCAAGGTTTTGTAAATAACGAACCTATTTGGGCTAAAGAAAATCTAGATGAAAGTGATTGGATTCAAATTAAAGTTCCCGCTATGTGGGAGTATGAAGGCTTTGAAGGATTAGATGGTTTTGCTTGGTACAGAACCACCATTAATTTAACTGAAGATGAGGCCGCAAATAAAATAACTCTTGGTCTTGGTAAAATTGACGATTCAGATTATGTATGGATTAATGGAAATAAAGTTGGTGAAACTATTCAGGAATACAGCTCTACTCGTGTTTATGAAGTTGATGCTAAAAACTTAAAACAAGGAATAAATACAATTGCAATAAGAGTTGACGATACTGGTGGCGGTGGTGGAATTTATGGTGATGCTACAGATTTATTTGTAAAAACTTCAAAAAGAACAAGTTCATTGGCAAAAAATTGGTCTTTTAAAGTTGGCTCTTACAGAAAGCCATATATGGGTGTAAATCAAATTTCTACATTACTATATAATAAAATGATTTATCCATTACTAAATTTTCCAATTAAAGGAGCAATTTGGTATCAAGGAGAATCGAATGCAAATAGCTTGGAAGAAGCTAAAAAATATAGTGAGTTATTTCCAACTATGATTAAACAATGGAGAAAAGACTGGAAAATTGGAGATTTCCCATTTTTATGGGTACAATTAGCTAATTATATGGAGCCTCAAGAACCTTCAGTTGAAAGTAATTGGGCGGTTTTAAGAGAATCTCAATCAAAAACATTACAATTATCAAATACTGGTGAGGCAGTAATTATTGAATTAGGTGAAGCTGGAGATATTCACCCAAAAAACAAACAAGATGTTGGTTATAGATTATCATTGGCAGCCAGAAAAACTGCTTATAACCAAAACATCGTTTATTCGGGACCAACGTTTAAAAGTCAGGAAATAAAAGACAATAAAATTGTAGTAAGTTTTAATAATATTGGATCTGGGCTTCAAACAAAGGATAAATATGGTTATGTAAAAGGATTCTCAATTGCAGGAGCCGATAAGAAATTTATTTGGGCAAAAGCTACTATTGAAAACAACAATGTAATCGTTTGGAATGAAACTATAGAAAAACCATTATATGTACGATACGCCTGGGCCGATAATCCAGATGATGCAAATTTATATAATAAAGAAAATTTACCAACAACTCCATTTAGAACTGACAATTAACAACTTATGTATAAATTTAGGATTTTAGTTTTATTATTTCTCATAAATACATTGGTTTTTTCTCAATCTGAAAAGAAGGTTTTTGAAGTTGAAAACCCAAATTATAAAATAAGTCCGCATACTGGAATGACAAAGCAGCATTGGAAAGATGCCGCATTGTATTTATTAGATGGTGCTTTTAGCTATATAAACACATTAGATGATGCTATGAAATTTCCAAAACAATCTGGAAAAACGTATCCAAATCTAGCATCAGAAATTCCTACAGAAAAACTGGAAGGACTTTGTAGAACATTATTTGTTGCTGCTCCACTTTTAAAAGAAAATCCTGCATTAGTAGTTAATAACATCAATGTTTCAGAATACTATCGGCATCAAATTGTAAAATTAATTGATCTAGAAAGTGATTCGTATATAATTCCAAGAGCAATAGATGGAAATATTAGTCAAAATTTAGTTGAATTTGGAGCATTGGCGGTTTCATTATTAGTAATTCCAAATGTACTTTGGGAGCCTTTAACAAAAGCTCAAAAAGATGCATTGGCAAATACAATGTTAAGTTATGCTGATGGTCCAACAGTACCTTCTAACTGGAAGTTCTTCAATATTTTTGTAATGAGCTTTTTTAAACAACAAGGATATGCCGTTAATGAACCTTTATTAGAAGAATATCTTCAAAGATCATTAGACCATTATAGAGGAAATGGTTGGTATAACGACAATCCAGCATACGATTATTATAGTATGTGGGCTTTTCAAATGTATGGAATGGTATGGTCCGAATTTTTTGGAAAAGAATATTACCCTAAATATGCTAGTAAGTTTCAAGAGAATTTTAAAAATGTAAAATCTAACTACCCTTTTATGTTTGGAAAAAATGGTAAAATGATAATGTGGGGACGCAGCATTAGTTACCGAATTGGAGCAATAGTTCCTTTTCCATTAATGGGATTTGAAGATGATAGTAATACAAATTTTGGTTGGATGAGGAGAATATCTTCAAGTGTAATAAAACAATTTTTACAACACCCCGATTTTTTAAAAGACAATATTCCAACCTTAGGATTTTACGGAGAATTTGAACCTGCCGTTCAAAATTATAGTTGTAGAGGAAGTGTTTTTTGGATGGGAAAAGCCTTTTTAGGGCTACTTGTACCAGATGAAAATCCGTTTTGGAAAGCTATTGAAAACAATGGTGTTTGGGAAACAGAATTTAAAAAAGATAATGTTTATAATAAATTTCAAGGTGTATCTGAAATATTAATAACTGATTACCCAAATATTGGAGCTTCAGAAATTAGAGCTTGGTGCCATGAAAAAGTGGAGGACGACTGGCAAAAATATAGATCTACCGAAAATTATAATAGATTGTCATATAATAGCTCTTTTCCTTGGCAAGCTGATGGTAAAAATGGTGAAGTAGCAATGAACTATGTTTTTAAAAATAAGCAACTGCAATGGGAAGCGTTGCGCCTTTTCACCTTCAAAAAATTTGAAAATGGCATTTATTATAGAGATGCCGTTTTAGAAACAAATGAAAATATAAAACTAAATCTTGCTGATGTTCCTTTGCCAAATGGTATTTTGAGAGTTGATAAAAATAGCAGTTCAGATGATGTTTTAATGCACTTAGGCCACTATGCTTTACCTAAGTTAAATGAGGAAATAAAAACTACCTCCAAAATAATTAAAGGACACCAAATAAAAATTATTAATAACGGTAAATATCAATTAGCAATGATTCCTGTTTTAGGTTGGGATACAACAGAAATAATTAATTCCGTTGGGTTGCATCCCGAAAGTAATGAAAGTACTGTTTTAAATGTCACTACTAATTATATTCCAAATAAAGACAAAACACAATACCATATAACGTTAATGCTTTGGAAAAATGCAGGTGAAAAATTTACTAAAAAGGAGTTATACCCTATTAAAGATTTAAAATTTACAACTAATAAAGTTATTGTTTTCTTTAAAGATGGTTCTAAAAAAGAAATCTTATTTAATTAATTAACTATTTACTAATACTAAAGGTTTATATTTAATTAAAAAAAATATTATAGCAAAAATAGTATCATACAATGCTATATTTATTTTAGGTAAAAACATTTTTATAATTTACTTTTGATAAATAAATGTGTGTTTTACATTTATTGTTATTTGATTACGTTAAATATGACTAAAAACTTATATAATGAAAGCTAAATTGCTTTGGTACTTTCTTATTTTAATCCTAACCTTTGGGTGTAATAAATCACAAGAAACAAGAACTGTTGAAAATTTTAATTCCAATTGGCTATTTAGTTTAGAAGCTAAAAAAGATAGTTCCTATTTAGAACAAACTGATGCGGTTTGGTGCCAATTAAATTTACCTCACGATTGGAGTATTGAAGGTGATTTTAATGAAAATCATCCTGCAACCTATAATGGTGGAGCTTTACCCGGTGGTATCGGTTGGTACAAAAAAACTTTTAAAGTCGAAGAAATTGATAAACTAAAAGAATTTTATATTGATTTTGATGGTGTTTATATGAATAGTGAGGTTTGGATTAACGATCACTATTTAGGAAAAAGACCAAATGGTTATATTGGATTTAGATATAATCTTACTCCTTATTTAAATTTTGGAGAAAAAGAAAATGAGATAAAAGTAAAAGTAGATAATTCTCAACAACCAAATTCACGTTGGTATTCCGGTTCTGGAATTTATAGAAATGTATGGTTGGTAAAAACTGATAAACTTCACATAAATAATTGGGGTACTTATGTTACAACTCCTATTGTAACTGTAGATAGTGCAACTGTTAATATTGAAACTTCAATAGTTAACAATTATAACGAAACGAAAAACATAGTATTAAAAACAACAGTACTTTTTAATAATGAAAAAATTACAGAAAACAGTAATCATTTAAATATCACAACTAAAAATGAACTCACTTTTTCTGAAGAATTAAAAATTAATAGTCCAAAATTATGGTCTGTTGAAAATCCACAATTATATACAGCACTTTCTGAAGTTTACATTGACAACCAATTAGTTGACACTTATAAAACTCCTTTCGGGATAAGAACATTCAAATTTGATTTGTATAAAGGCTTCCTTTTAAACAACAAATCAGTAAAAATAAAAGGGGTATGTAATCATCACGATTTAGGAGCATTGGGTACAGCAATTAACACTCGAGCATTAGAACGCCAATTAGAAATCTTAAAAGAAATGGGCGTTAACGGTATTAGAACCGCTCATAATCCACCCGCACCTGAACTTTTAGATTTATGTGATAAAATGGGATTTATTGTAATGGATGAGTCTTTCGATGTTTGGAACAATGCAAAAGCAAAATATGATTATGCTATCACCTGGAAAGAATGGCATAAAAAGGATTTAGAAGATTTTATAAAAAGAGATAGAAATCATCCTAGTGTATTTATTTGGAGTATAGGTAATGAAATTCAAGAACAATGGAATGAACAAGGTGTAGAAACTGCAAAAGAGTTAAAAGCAATTGTAAGAAATTTAGACACCACTAGGCTAATCACTGCTGGAATGAATCCTCCAGTAAACATGGACAATCAAGATGTTACTATTCAGTTCGACAAAGCCAACGTAAACTATAATGCATTAGCTGCTTCGGGTGTTTTAGATTTAATAGGATATAACTATGCCCATAAAACATTTGAGTATCATCCACAAAATTTCCCTAACACGCCTTTTATAGCTACTGAAACAACATCAGGATTACAAACTAGAGGGTATTACGATCAAAAATCAGATACATTGAAAAGATGGCCGGTTCGTTGGGATATCGCTTTTACAGGTGGAAATCCCGATAATACAGTTTCATCTTATGATCAAGTAAGTACTCCTTGGGGTTCAACCCACGAAGAAACTTGGAAAGTTATTAAAAAACACGATTATCTTTCTGGTATGTTTATTTGGACTGGTTTTGATTATTTAGGCGAACCTACTCCATATGTTTGGCCTTCACGAAGTTCTTATTTTGGCGTTATTGATTTGGCAGGTTTTCCAAAAGATGTTTATTACATGTATCAAAGTGAGTGGACAGATAAACCAGTTCTTCACGTATTTCCACATTGGAATTGGAAAGTTGGAAATGACGTAGATATTTGGGCTTATTATTCACAAGCAGATGAAGTTGAATTATTTTTAAATAATGAATCTTTAGGAATTAAGAAAAAAGAAGGAGATGAATTGCACGTAATGTGGAGAGTTCCATTTAAAAAAGGTGTGTTAAAAGCAATTTCTAGAAAAGACGGCAAAGTAGTACTTGTAAAAGAAATAAAAACAGCGGAAGAGGCATCTCAAATAAGTTTAAATGCAGATAGAAACACCATTAAACCCGATGGTGTAGATTTATCTTTTATCACAGTTTCAGTTTTAGATAAAAATGGTACAATGGTGCCAAATGCAATGAATAATATTGAATTCACAATTGACGGCCCAGGAAAAATTGTAGGTGTTGATAACGGAGATCCTACAAGTCATGCATCATTTAAAGCTTCAAATAGAAATGCCTTTTACGGTAAATGTTTGGTTATTGTACAATCTCTAAATTCAGACGGAATTATAAAACTTTCAGCTAATTCACAAGGGTTAGAAGAATCATCAATAAATATTAGTCTAAATAATAATTAAAAGTTCATCTCATAAAATGAAAAATAAATTAAATAAACAAATCCTGTTAACGCTTTTAACAATCGTTGGTTTTATAAGCGTTGCGTCTGCTCAACTTCAAAATACAAACGTTTTAAACGAACCACCAGATATTAGTAAGGATTTTGAAGATTTTAGAAATACTTATTATTTAGCTGATGAATTGGCATCATTCAATCCTGAAACTGGAGAAGGAACTATAAAATATTTACGTCACAATTTTGCTACAAGACAAGCTTTTGATAATATGCTGAGTAGACTTGTACCTGCTCCTGCAAATGAATTTCCTACAACTGAATATGCAGATTCTCCTGAATTACCATTTTCAATTGAATTTATTTCAGACAGAACCATTAGAATAAAAACTTCATCTGGTCCACAATTTAAAAAACAAGAAGCATCATTAATGCTAGTTAATGGTGTTGCAAAAGATGCTAGAAATTTATGGAAATACTCCAAAATCACCGAAGGTCATAAATATACAAGTAGCAAAGGTTCTGTTGTAATTACAGAAAAACCTTGGCACGTTTCTATTTACAATGCTCAAGGAAAACTATTAACTAGCACGTTACATTTAGATGATGTTAAAAGCACGTACACGCCTGTAACGCCATTTTCATTTGTTCGTAGAGCAGATGATTATTCAAGAAGTATGGACGCTGTTTTTTCTATGTCTCCTGAAGAAAAAATATTTGGTTGTGGTGAATCTTTTACGCAATTTAATAAACGTGGGCAAAAAGTTATTTTATGGACAGATGATGCAAATGGTGTGCAAAATGAAACTATGTACAAACCAATTCCTTTTTATATGAGCAGCCGTGGTTACGGTGTTTTTATGCATCACTCCACTCCTATTACTGTTGATTTTGGAAAATATTTTAATGGCGCTAATTCTATGATGATTGGTGATGATGAAGCCGATTTATTTGTATTTATTGGTGAACCAAAAGATATTTTAGATGAATACACCGATTTAACTGGAAAAGCTGAAATGCCACCACTTTGGTCGTTTGGTTTTTGGATGAGTAGAATCACTTATTTTTCTGAAACAGAAGGACGAGAAATCGCAAAAAATTTAAGAAAACATAAAATTCCAAGTGATGTAATTCATTTTGATACAGGTTGGTTTGAAACAGATTGGAGATGTAATTACGAATTCTCTAAAAACAGATTCAATGATCCTATTGATATGATTGCTGATATGAAAGAAGACGGATTTAACGTTTGTTTATGGCAATTACCTTATTTTACGCCAAGAAATACGTTGTTTAATGAAATTATTGAAAAAGGGTTAGCTGTAAAAGATAGAAAAGGAAATATCCCTTATGAAGATGCTACTTTAGATTTTACAAATCCTGAAACGGTAACTTGGTATCAAAATAAAATAGCATCTCTCTTAAAACAAGGTGTTGGAGTTATAAAAGTTGATTTTGGAGAAGCAGCTCCCGCAACAGGAATATTCAGCAATGGGAAAACTGGTTTTTATGAACACAATTTATATCCACTAAGGTATAACAAAGCGGTTTCTGAAATCACAAAAGAAGTTACAGGAAACTCTATTATTTGGGCGAGAAGCGCTTGGGCCGGAAGCCAAAGATATCCATTACATTGGGGTGGAGATGCTGCAACTACAAACACTGCAATGGCAGCAACTTTAAGAGGAGGTTTATCATTTGGTTTATCCGGATTTACTTTTTGGAGTCATGATGTAGGTGGTTTTGTTACAAAATCTCCTGAAGATTTATATAGAAGATGGACTCCATTTGGAATGTTGACTTCACACGTTCGTAGTCACGGTGAACCACCAACTGAACCTTGGGAGTACAGCAAAGAATTTTTAGTAGATTTTAGAAATGCGGATAATTTACGTTATCAATTAATGCCATACATTTATGGTCAGGCTAAACATTCATCAGAAAATGGATTGCCAATGTTAAGAGCCATGTTTGTTGAATTTCCAAACGATCCTGGATCTTGGTTAGTAGATGATCAATACTTATTTGGTTCGGATATTTTAGTTGCTCCTTTATTTGAAAATGGTGCTGAAAGAAATGTGTATTTACCAAAAGGAAAATGGATTGATTATCAGACCGACAAAGTTTATGAAGGTGGTTGGCATTCTATTAAAGCTGGTGATATTCCAATTATTATGCTAGTTAAAGATGGAACTATTTTACCACACATTAAATTGGCTCAATCTACTAAAGACATGGATTGGAGCTCTTTAGAATTAAAAGTATTTGCTGCTGATGCAACTACGGCTAGTTGTAAATTGTACATTCCAAATGATAGTAACTTATACAACTTAGAAGTTGTAAAAAAAGGAGACACATTTGAATTGGTTAAAAATCCTCTTGAAAGCAAAACTAAATTTAAAATTTCAACTATTAAATAATTTATATTTTAATTAAAATGATAAAGCAACTTTCAACAGCATTTCTACTATTATTGTTAATCTCTTGTAATCAACAGCCTAAAAAGGTTTCACAAGAATTAAATTCACCAAATTCAAAAAACAACATCACTTTTGAATTAAATAATGGGGTTCCTTTTTACTCAGTTTCACATGGTGAAAAATCTGTAATTTCTCCTTCAAAATTAGGTTTTGTATTTAAAAATAATGATTCTCTTAGTTCAAATTTTGAAGTTATTAAAATGGAAACTACTTCTTTTGATGAAACTTGGGAACAAGTTTGGGGAGAGAAAAAATCTATTCAAAATAATTACAATCAATTATCTGTTTTACTTCAGGAAAAATCTGAAAACAAGCGAAATTTAGAAGTTCAATTCAGAGCTTTTGATGATGGAATTGCTTTTAGATATATTTATCCTGAACAAGGAAAAGACAGTGTTTTTATTATGGATGAGTTAACACAATTCAATTTAAAAGACGATGGAGATGCCTGGTGGATTGGAGCATATCAAGATAACAGATATGAATATTTAACAACAAAATCGCCTGTTAGCACCTTAGACACCGTTCATACTCCTTTGACTATTAATAGTGAAAATGGCCTTTCAATAAGTTTTCATGAAGCAAATTTGAAAGACTTTGCAAGTATGACTTTAGAAAGAACTAACGGAACTAATTTAAAAAGTAATTTAGTGCCATGGGCAGATGGAGACAAAGTAAAAACAAATGGCAGTTTTACAACTCCCTGGAGAACCTTGCAAATTGCTGAAACACCAGGGGATTTAATAACATCCTATTTAATTTTAAACTTAAACGATTCTAACAAATTCGAAGATACAAGTTGGATAAAACCACATAAATATTTAGGAATTTGGTGGGGAATGCATATTGGAAAATATTCTTTTTGGGAAAGTCCAATTCAAGGAGCAACTACTACAAATGCATTTGAACATATTGATTATTGTGAAAAACTAGGTATTGATCATTTATTAATTGAAGGGTGGAATAAAGGTTGGACTCCTGCCTGGTATGAAAATGCAATGCATCAATTTAATTTCACTAAAGAAGCTGATAATTTCGATTTAGAGAAGGTTACAGAATATGCTAAATCTAAAGGAGTTAGTATTATTGGTTATCACGAAACAGGTTCAAATATCATCAATTATTTAGCTCAAATTGATGAAGGAATGGAACTTTATCAAAAAAATGGAATCCACGATGTAAAAATTGGTCAAGTTGGTTCACGATTAAATATGAAAGAATGGCATCACGGACAATTTGGAGTTAATTATTACAGGCAAGTTTTAGAAACTGCAGCAAAATATCAATTAACAGTTAATTTCCACGAACCAATTAAAGATACCGGCGAACGAAGAACGTATCCAAATATGATGGCTCGTGAAGGCGCTCGCGGTCAGGAATATAATGCCTGGAGTGATGGAAATCCCCCAAACCATACCGCAATTTTACCTTTTACTAGATTTCTTGCCGGGCCTATGGATTTTACTCCTGGTGTTTTAGATGTTGAAATTAAACAAGGATATGAAGGCAGAGATGTTCATACAACTGCAGCAAAACAACTTGCTTTATATGTTGTCTTGTACTCTCCTATTCAAATGTTAGCAGATTTACCAGAAAATTATGATGGAAACCCTGCTTTTAAGTTTTTACAAGATGTACCTGTAGATTGGGAAGATACCAAAGTTTTAAATGCTGAAATTGGAGAATATATTACAACCGTTAGAAAAGATAAATACAGTGATGACTGGTATTTAGGAAGTTTAACTAATGAAGAAAGTAGATCTTTTCATATTGATTTATCTTTTCTTGATAAAGATGTAACATATGAAGCTCAAATATATGCTGATGAAATTGGCACAACTTGGAATAAAAACGCAACGAAAGTAGCTATAACATCTAAAGAAGTAAAATCATCTGATATCTTAAAAATTAATCTTAGTGAAGGTGGAGGAACTGCAATACGTTTTAAGAAATTATAAAATTCAGTTTTAAAAATAAAAATCAATGAAACAGTGTCTATTTTTTATTTCAATTATAAGTTGCCTTTTTATTCAAACAACAAAATCGCAAACGTCGTTTTCAACAAACGATTATTATAGAACAATAAAAATAGATTACAATAATATTGCTGGCGACCTAAACACTATGTTTAATGAATGTATTGGAGCAGGAAGAGCAAATGAAGGTTTACGAGCAGATTGGCAGCAACAATTAACTATGGTAAAGAACGAATGCGATTTTAAATACATTAGAATGCATGGTTTATTATCTGATGATATGGGTGTTTATAGTGAGGATGAAAAAGGAAATCCAAACTATAATTATCAATATATTGATGCCTTGTATGATTTTATCTTAAGTATCAACATGAAACCTTTTGTTGAATTAGGTTTTATGCCATCTGCTTTAGCAAGTGGTCCTGAAACTATTTTTTGGTGGAAAGGAAATGTAACTCCGCCTAAAGATTATAAAAAATGGGCCGACTTAATTAGCAACTTAACTACTCATTTTACAGAACGGTATGGAGCTGAAGAAGTTAAATCTTGGTATTTTGAAGTTTGGAATGAACCCAACCTAACTCCTGGATTTTGGACTGGTACTCAGGAAGAATATTTTAAATTGTATGAATATACAACAAAAGCTATAAAAAATGTAAATTCAGCATACAAAGTAGGCGGACCTGCAACTGCTGGAGCTGCTTGGGTTCCTGAAACTATTGAATTTTGCGAGAATTCTAACGTTCCTATTGATTTTATTTCAACCCATACATATGGTGTAAAACATGGTTATTTAGATGAATTTGGAACTTCTGGAACTATCTTAAATAAAGATGAAGCAAGCGTAAGTGGTGATGTTATAAATTCTCGTAAACAAATTTCAAATTCAGCAAAACCTAATTTAGAATTACATTATACAGAATGGAGCTCTTCATACACACCTGCAGATCCTATTCACGATAGTTATCATTCTGCTGCTTATATTCTTCAAAAATTAAAGCAAGTCGGCGATGCTGCTAACTCTATGTCTTATTGGGTTTTTACTGATATTTTTGAAGAAGCTGGTCCAAGATTTACTCCTTTTCACGGTGGTTTTGGATTGTTGAACACTCAAGGAATTAAAAAACCAGCTTATTTCTCCTATTATTTAATGAACAAATTGGGTAAAACAGAACTTAAAAAAACAGATACATCTTCTTGGGCTAGCAAAAAATCCAATGGTGACATACAGTTACTTTTCTGGGATTTTACAAATACGCATCCTGGAGATTCTGAACTTAATCAGACCTACTATTTAAAAGATTTACCTGCACAATCCAAAGGCATAGTTAAATTAGAAGTTACTGGTTTAAAAAAAGGGAAATACACATTAGAAATATACAAAGTTGGTTATAAAGTGAATGACGTTTATTCCGACTATTTAGCAATGGATAAACCTAATCAGCTTACAAAACAACAAGTAAATAAGCTAAAGCAGCAAAATAATGGAACGCCAATTATTTCAGAAACTCTAAAAATAGATTCAAAAGGAATTTATGTTAAGGATATTAATATGAATGAAAATGATGTTTTTTTATTCAATTTCATTAAACAATAATTATAAATAAAAATTGGTAAAATAAAATATGAAAACCGTTTTCAGTTATATCTTAATTTTAATTGCAGCTATTAAACTATCTGCTCAAAATACTGAACATTCTTTTCAAAATCAAGAATTAGATGTTGAAACACGAATCTCAAACTTACTTTCATTAATGACAATTGATGAAAAAGTAAAAGCTTTAAGTACAAATCCAGAAGTTCCTCGTTTAGGTGTTAAAGGTACAGGACATGTTGAAGGATTGCACGGTTTGGCTTTAGGTGGTCCAGCACATTGGGGTGGGAAAAATAATGAACCAATGCCAACAACTATGTTTCCACAAGCTTATGGATTAGGTGAAACCTGGGATACTGAACTGTTACAAAAAGTAGCTGAAGTTGAAGGTTATGAAACTCGATATGCTTTTCAAAAATACAATAGAGGTGGATTGGTTGTTAGAGCTCCAAACGCAGATTTAGCTCGTGATCCTAGGTGGGGACGAACAGAAGAAAGTTATGGTGAAGACGCATTTTTAACAGGAAGTTTAACGGTTGCATTTATAAAAGGATTGCAAGGTAATAATCCCAATTATTGGCAAACAGCTTCTTTAATGAAGCACTTTTTAGCAAATAGTAATGAAAATGGAAGAACTTATACAAATTCTGAATTCAGTGAACGATTATGGAGAGAGTATTATGCACTTCCATTTAAAATGGGAGTTACAAAAGGAGGTTCTAGAGCGTATATGGCTGCTTATAATAAAGTAAATGGAATACCAGCAATGGTGCATCCAATGCTAAAAGATATTACTCAAAAAGAATGGGGTCAAAATGGAATTATTTGTACTGATGGCGGTGCTTATAGACTTTTATTAAGCGACCATAAGTATTATGCAGATAAATATTTAGGAGCTGCGGCAACTATTAAAGCAGGTATCAATCAATTTTTAGATGATCATACAGAAGGTGTTTATGGTGCTTTGTCTAATGGTTATTTAACAGAATCCGATATTGATTTAAAGTTAAAAGGTGTTTACCGTATAATGATTAAACTTGGAATGCTAGATTCCGAAGAAAAAAATCCATTCAGTCAAATTGGAAAAGATGATTCTATTGATCCTTGGCTAACTCAAAAACATAAAGATTTAGCCCTATTAGCTACTCAAAAATCAATTGTACTATTAAAAAATGATAAAAAATTATTACCACTAAATAAAGAAAAAATTAAAACCATTGCCGTTATTGGAAACAACGCAAGCAATGTTTTTTTAGATTGGTATAGCGGAACGCCTCCTTATACAATTTCGGCTCTGGAAGGAATTAAAAACAAAGTTGGAGATAACGTTGAAATTTTATTCACGCCAAACAATACTGATGGTAAAGCCGTGGAATATGCAAAAAAAGCTGATGTTGTAATTGTTTTAGTTGGTAATCATCCTACTTGCGATGCTGGTTGGGCAAAATGTCCAAAACCAAGTAATGGAAAAGAAGCTGTTGATAGAGAATCGTTGACCTTGGAAGAAGAAGATTTAATAAAATTAGTGTATCAGGCAAACTCTAAAACCATTGTAGGTTTAATTAGTAGTTTTCCTTATGCTATAAACTGGACTCAAGAAAACGTCCCTGCAATTGTGCATTTAACTCATAATAGTCAGGAATTAGGAAATGCATTGGCTGATGTGCTGTTTGGAGATTACAATCCCGCAGGTAGATTAACCCAAACCTGGGTTAAATCTATTACAGATTTACCAGATTTTTTAGATTATGACATAACAAAAGGAAGAACTTATATGTATTCCAAAAAAGATCCTTTATACTCTTTTGGTTTTGGATTAAGCTATACAAATTTTGAATATTCAAATTTAAAATTAACTAAAAAAAGTATTTCAAATAATGAAAAAATTAGTATTTCCGTTGATATTAAGAATACTGGTAAAATAGATGGAGATGAAGTTATTCAATTGTATATTAAACATTTAAATTCTAGCATTCAAAGACCAATAATAGAGCTAAAAGGATTTAAGCGAGTTTTTATTGAAGCAGGAAAAAAAGTAAATGTAACTATTCCATTAAATGCAGCTGATTTGAAATACTGGAATACTAAAAATCAACAATTTGAATTGGAAAAAGAAAACATTCAATTGCAAATTGGAAGTGCATCAAACAATATAAAAATTAAAAAAAATATAAAACTAAATTAGAAATAAAATGAGAAATTCTGTTAAAAATATTACGCTCTTATTAACCCTATTGTTAATCATTTCGTGTAACCAAGAATCTAAAAAAGCTAAAGAATTAGCAAATTCTTCAGATACTATTTCTTTAAAAAACGAAAGTGAAATTGACAGTTTAATTTCATTAATGACTATTGAAGAAAAAATAGGAATGCTTCATGGTAACAGCATGTTTACCTCTGGTGGTGTTGAACGTTTAGGAATCCCAGAACTAAAAATGGCAGATGGGCCATTAGGAATTCGAGAAGAAATCTCAAGAAATAGTTGGGCTAATGCGGGTTGGGATAATGACTTTGCTACCTATTATCCTGCAGCCGGTGGTTTAGCCGCCACTTGGAATCCAGAATTATCTTATACATTAGGAAATAGTGTTGGACAAGAAGCACGTGCTCGTGAAAAAGACATGTTACTTTCACCTGCAATCAATATTATTAGAACCCCACTTGGAGGGCGTACTTACGAGTATTTTACAGAAGATCCTTTTTTAAATAAAAAACTTTCTGTTCCATTTATTGTTGGCGTACAGGATAATGATGTTATGGTTTGTGTAAAACATTTTGCTGTTAACAATCAGGAAACAAATCGTGGAACTGTTGATGTTATAACAGATGAAAGAACATTAAGAGAAATATATTTACCAGCTTTTAAAGCCGCAATTACAGAAGGAAATGCACATAGTGTTATGGGAGCCTATAATAAATTTAGAGGTGATTATTTATGTGAAAATGATTATATGCTTAACAAAGTATTGAGAGATGAATGGGGATTTAAAGGAGTGGTTGTTTCTGATTGGGCTGCGGTTCATTCAACAGTAAAATCGTTAAAAAACGGATTGGACATTGAAATGGGAACACCAAAACCATTTAACGAATTCTTTTTAGCTGATAAATTAATTGCAGCTGCTAAAGCTGGAGAAATTTCAGAAGAAGAAATTAATAAACACGTTAAACGAATTTTACACGTATTATATCAAGTTAAAGCGATAACAGGCGATGATAGAGTTAAAGGAAGTATTGCAACAGAAGCACACTACAAAGATGCTTATGATATTGCTGCAGAATCTGTAGTATTGTTAAAAAACGAGAAAAATACATTACCCTTAAAATTAAATAATATTAAGTCAATTGCAGTTATAGGAAACAATGCTAAAAAGAAAAACGCTTTAGGTGGATTTGGAGCAGGAGTAAAAACAAAAAGAGAGGTTACTCCTTTAGAAGGACTTAAAAATAGGCTTCCAGAAAATATTAAAATTAATTATGCTGAGGGTTATTTAGAAAGATATTCTAAAAATGAAAATGACCAAAAGGAAGAAGTTACTTTACACGGACCTACCACTGTAAACCAATTAGACCAAAATATATTAGAAGAAGCCTTAATTGCTGCCAAAAACTCTGATATGGCAATTATCTTTGCAGGTTCTAACCGTGATTATGAAACGGAAGCATCTGATCGCCGAGATCTAAAATTACCTTTCGGTCAAGAAGAATTAATTAAAAAAGTAATAGCCATAAATCCAAATACAATTGTGGTTATGATAGCTGGTGCTCCATTTGACCTTCAAGATGTAGAAAAAAATGCCTCTACCCTAGTTTGGAGTTGGTTTAACGGCTCTGAAGGTGGAAACGCCTTGGCTGATGTTTTAATGGGAACTGTAAATCCTTCAGGTAAATTACCTTGGACAATGCCTAAAAACATTGAAGATTCTCCTGCACACGCAACAAACAGTTTTCCAGGTGATGAAACAGTAGAATATAAAGAAGGTATTTTAGTAGGATATCGTTGGTTTGACACTAAAAATATTGAACCTTTCTACCCATTCGGGTACGGTTTGTCCTATACCAATTTTGAAATTTTAGATTTAAAAACAAATCAAGAAAGCTATTCTTCAAATGATTCAATTGAGGTTACCTTTACTATAAAAAATACTGGAAATGTTGATGGAAAGGAAGTTGCTCAATTATATGTCTCAAACCCGACTTCTTCAGTTGAAAAAGCTGCTAAAGAATTAAAAGGATTCAAAAAAGTATTTGTTAAAAGTGGTACTTCCGAAAAAGTTACAATTCAATTACCTGTAAAAGAATTAGCATATTATAACATAGAAAAAAAGGAATGGATTGTAGAAACTGGCACTTATAATTTAAAAATTGGAAATTCATCAAGAAACATTTTAAAAGAAATTTCTGTAACTATTAAATAATATGAAACTATTTATTAAACAATTAATTTTTACTTTTTTTATACTAGTTGGTTTAAGATCTTGTTCAAAAGAAACCTCTGAACCGAACAAAGTTATTGATCCAACTATTGTACTAACTCTTGAAGTTAGTGCCAACAGTATTGAATTTGAAAAAGAAAAAAGTAGCTATGATATTACAATTACAACAAATGTAGATAATTATACTATTAGCAGTTCAAGTACTAGTTGGATAGAATTAAGTAAAACATCTGGAATTAAAGGAAGTTCGGTTGTTAAAATAACTGCCTTAGAAAATACTGGTGAAGAACGAACTTCTACTATTACAATAAGCGCAAACAAAGTATCTGCAGTAAAAATTACTGTAACACAAAAAACTGGTGAAGCGGCTTATGAAAGTTTATACCCAAGCTACAATACGAATCCTATTCCTGCTGATGCAACAGGTATGAGTAGTTCAGCAACAGAACTTGCAGCAAAAATATCTTTAGGTTGGAATGTTGGAAACTCATTAGAGGCTTCAGGAAGTGAAACATCTTGGGGAAATCCAAAAATTACAAAGGAATTAATAGATTTAGTTAAACAAAATGGTTTTAATGCAATTCGAATTCCTTGTTCTTGGAATCAATATCTTTCAAATAGTTCAACAGCAGAAATAAAAACTGAATGGCTTGAAAGAGTGAAAGAAGTGATTGAATATTGTGTTGATAATGATATGTACGTTTTAGTGAACATTCACTGGGATGGTGGCTGGCTTGAAAATAATGTTACTGAAGCCAAACAAGAAGAAAATAATTACAAACAAAAAGCCTTTTGGGAGCAAATAGCTACTCATTTTAGAGACTTTGATGAGCATTTATTATTTGCTGGTACAAATGAGCCAAATGTTGATGATTCAACTCAAATGGATGTATTAACATCGTATCATCAAACCTTTATTGACGCAGTTAGATCCACTGGCGGTAAAAATGCGTATCGTACTTTAGTTATTCAAGGACCTTCTACTGATATTGAAAAAACGAATAATTTAATGACAACATTGCCAATTGATACTGCTTCTAATCGCATGATGGTTGAAGTGCATTATTATACACCTTGGCAATTTTGCGGTTTGGAAGAAGATGCTAGCTGGGGTAAAATGGCATATTATTGGGGAGCAGATTACCATTCAACAACTGATCCAGAACGCAATGCAACTTGGGGTGAAGAAAGTGAATTAGATGCCTATTTTAAATTGATGAAAAACCAATTTGTAGACAATAATATCCCTGTTATTTTGGGTGAATTTGATGCTACAAGAAGAACTACTTTAACCGGAGATGATTTAACATTGCATTTAAATTCAAGAGCCTATTTTTTAAAGTATGTTGTAAAACAAGCTAAAGTAAATGGAATGCTACCTTTTTATTGGGACAATGGTGGTATCGGGAATCTTGCAAGTGGAATTTTTAATAGAAATGACAATACTGTTTTTGATACACAAGCTTTAGAAGCGCTTTTAGAAGGTTTAAATTAAAATTGGTTTATTATTTTTAACTACCATAATTAAATGAGAATACTTTTTAAAATTTTTATACCGGCCTTATTTATGTTGTTCTATGGTTGTAAAAAAACAATCATAGAACAAAGGAATTTAATACCTGAACAAATTTTATGGTACACTTCTCCTGCTGAAAATTGGGACAATGCTTTACCAGTTGGAAACGGTCGTTTAGGTGCGATGGTTTTTGGAAACCCAATAAATGAGCGCATTCAATTAAACGAAGATTCTATGTGGTCTGGTGGTCCAGAATGGGGAAATTCAAAAGGAACTCCAGCAGATTTGGCTGAAATAAGAAACTTTATAAAAACTGGAAATGTTCATTTGGCAGACAGTTTAATAGTTGAACGATTTTCATATAAATGGGTTGCAAGGTCGCATCAAACAATGGGAGATTTATTTATAAATTTCGATAAAAAAAAACCTTCAAATTATAAAAGAGAATTAAACTTAAGTAATTCTTTTGCCCAGACAACTTATAAAGTAGATGGATTTGATGTTTCCCAAAAAGTGTTTTCATCTGCAGTTGATGATGTTTTAGTAATAAAAATTTCTACTACAAATCCAGATGGATTGAACTACAACTTAAAATTAAACAGACCAGATAATAAAGGCCATAAAACTGTTGTAGTTTCAACGCCAACAAATAACACCATTAAAATGAACGGAATGGTAACTCAATATGACGGAATGGTACATTCCATTCCTGTTGAAGTTGACCACGGTGTTAAATTTGAAACCGTTTTACAAGTTCAAAATAATTCTGGAACTATCCAGCCAATTGATGGGGGTTTATCTTTAGAAAATGTAAAAGACGCTACCATTTATATTATTTGTAATACTTCATTTTATTTCGATAATTATGAAGAAAAAAATACAGAAGCACTTCATAAATTAAATACTAAAAGTTACGACGAGATTCTAAATAATCATATAAAGGATTATCAAAATTTGTTCAATAGAACAACACTAGATTTAGGACATCACGAATTAGATACTTTACCAACAAATGAACGATTAACATTAGTTAAAGAAGGAAAAGAAGACATAGATTTATCAAAAAAACTTTTTGATTACGGTCGCTATTTATTAATTTCAAGTTCTCGTCCAAATACAAATCCAGCAAATTTACAAGGCATTTGGAATGAACATATTAATGCACCTTGGAACGCTGATTATCATTTAAATATCAATTTACAAATGAACTATTGGCTGGCTGACGTTACTAATTTAAGTGAATGCCACGAGCCTTTATTTGATTTAACAGATAGATTGATTGAAAGAGGTAAAATTTTAGCAAAAGAGCAATATGGAATGAACGGAACAGTTGCTCATCACACCACAGATTTATGGGGAGCGCCGTGGATGCGAGCTGCAAAACCATATTGGGGTTCATGGATTCATGGTGGAGGTTGGATTGCTCAGCACTATTGGGAACATTTTAGATTTACCCAAGACACCATTTTTTTGCGTGAAAGAGCTTATCCTGCAATAAAATCTTATGCTGAATTTTATGCAGATTGGTTGGTTTTAGATAAAAGAGATCAAACATTAATTTCAACACCTGAAACTTCTCCTGAAAATTCATACTTAGCATCAGATGGAAAACCTGCGGCTGTTTCAAATGGAAATGCAATGGGACATCAAATTATTGCAGAAGTATTTGACAATGCATTAGAATCTGCTAAAATATTAGGAATAAATGATGAATTCACTAAAAATATAAAACAAAAAAGAGCCAAATTACATTCTGGAATTAAAATTGGATCAGATGGCAGATTGATGGAATGGGATAGAGAATATGAAGAACCTGAAAAAGGACATCGTCATATATCTCATTTATACGCACTACACCCTGGAGACGATATTACAAGTGAAAATCCTGAATTATTTGAGGCAGCAAAAAAAACCATTCAATTTAGATTGGATAATGGAGGCGCTGGTCCTGGTTGGAGCAGAGCTTGGATTATCAACTTTTTTGCTCGATTACTAGATAAAAATGCAGTTGAAGAAAATATCAATTTATTTATGCAACGCTCTCTATATGGTAACTTATTAGACGTTCACCCTCCATTTCAAATAGATGGGAATTTTGGTTTTACAGCTGGAGTTGCTGAAGCGTTATTACAATCACACGAAGGTTTTTTACGAATTTTACCAGCTTTGCCAAATAATTGGAAAAATGGGACTATAAAAGGTTTAAAAGCTCGTGGGAATATTACCATTGATATTTCCTGGAACAATGGTAACCTAAAAGAGTTAACATTAAAGTCTGAAAGTTCAAAAACAATTAAAGTTAAATATGGTGAAATTGAAAAAGAAGTAAATCTTTTAAAAGATGTACCAAATACATTTAATTTTAAACTTGAAAAGTTTTAAATTTATCCTATTGATTTTTCCATAAAGTAATTAAACTTTATAAAAGAAAATCAGGCAATCTAAAGCCTACATAATTATATTTAAATTCAGATAATGAAAAATCTAGTTTTAAAAATCATATTAACACTTACTGTCCTATTCACTTTTAATTTTTCTTTTAGTCAAAATGAAAAGCCAAATTGGCTAGATGAAACAAAAAATGAAGAAAACCGAGAACCGATGCATTCTTCTTATTTTGTTTATGAAAACGAAAAATTAGCCCTTCAAAACGATTGGACGAAATCTAACAACTACATAAGTTTAAACGGTAATTGTAAATTTAAATGGGTTGAAAAACCAACTGATTTACCTAAAGATTTTTTTGAAACCAATTATAACGATAGTACTTGGGATACCTTTAAAATTCCAGCAAACTGGGAAGTTAACGGTTATGGTTACCCTATTTATACAAATATTCCTTACGAGTTTAATAATTTAATACCTATAAATCCGCCTAAAGTTCCTACAGAATATAACCCGACTGGAGTATATCGTAAAACAGTAACTGTTGGCGAAAATTGGCTTAAAAATGATGTTTATTTAAACATTGGGGCCGCAAAATCTAATTTAAAAGTTTGGGTAAACGGAACTTATGTTGGATATGGAGAAGATAGTAAACTCCCTCAAGAATTTAAAATCAATGATTATATACGAAAAGGTAAAAATACTATTGTTTTAAAATTAATGAGATGGAACGATGGCTCTTATTTAGAATGTCAGGATTTTTGGAGAATTAGCGGAATTACAAGAGATTGTTATTTATATGCCCGAAATAAAACCCACTTAAAAAACATTGAAATTATTCCCGATTTAGATGATAACTATATCAACGGAAAATTAAAAATAACTACTTCATTTTCAACAGAAAAGAAGACCAAATTCAAAGTGAAATTTCAACTAAAAGATGGTAAAACTATTTTAATTGAAAAAATTTCAAAATTGAATGATTTAATTGAAAATCCAATTATAGAATTTTCAGTAAATAATCCTAAAAAATGGAGTGCTGAAATTCCAAATTTATATAAACTAAGTTATACTTTAACCGATTCAAAAGGCAACATTATTGAAGTTATTCATAAAAATATTGGGTTTAGAAAAGTAGAAATTAAAGATGGTCATTTATTGGTAAATGGAAAAGCCATTTATATAAAAGGAGTAAATCGCCATGAAACAGATCCAATTACTGGTCAAACTATTTCTAAAGAAGCCATGGAAAAGGATATTAAAGTTTTAAAGGAATTTAATTTTAATGCCGTTAGAACATCACACTACCCTAACGATCCATATTTTTATGAGTTATGCGACAAATACGGAATGTACGTTGTTGATGAAGCTAATATTGAATCTCATGGTATTGGCTATGATACTGACAAAACTCTTGGTAACAAACCTTCTTGGGAATTAGCACATTTACAAAGAATGCAACGTATGATTGAACGTGATATAAACCACCCTTCAATTATTATTTGGAGTATGGGAAATGAAGCTGGAAATGGTTATAATTTTTATCGAGGTTATTTATGGATGAAAAATAGTGATTCATCAAGACCAGTGCAATATGAAAGAGCACATTTAAATTATCATAGTTTAGATTTCGATTGGAATTCTGACATTATAGATCCGATGTATGCTTCTCCAGAAATGATGGTTTCATATGCCGAAAAAAACAAAACACAAACACGTCCGTTTATTCAATGTGAATATGCACATGCTATGGGTAATTCTATAGGGAACTTCAAAGATTATTGGGATATTACACGGAAATACCACAATTTTCAAGGTGGTTTTATTTGGGATATGGTAGATCAATCTTTATTAAAAATTAAGGAAGATGGCACTAAAATATTTGCATATGGTGGCGATTATGGTCCAAAGGACGTACCAAGTGATAATAATTTTTTAAATAATGGTGTTTTTTCTCCAGACAGAAAACCAAATCCACATGCATTTGAAGTTAAAAAAGTGCAGCAAAATATTTGGACATCCTGGGCAGCTAAAGAAAATAGAGATATTGAAGTATTTAATGAGTTTTTCTTTAAAAATTTAGACAACGTATTTTTAAACTGGGAGCTTTTAATTGATGGAGAAAAATTTACCGAAGGAATTATTGAAAATTTGGATATTAAGCCGCAGGAAAAGAAAACATTTAAATTAAATTTTCAACTACCAAAAAGCAATTTTAAAGAAGCTCTTGTAAATTTTTCGTATCGTTTAAAAGCTAAAGAACCATTTTTAGCAAAAGATCACGAAATTGCCTCAAATCAATTAAAATTAGTAGATAATTGGAGTAGTTCTATCAAAGTTACTGGAAAAGAAACTATAAAAACTTCAAAAAAAGAGAATAGTTTAATTTTTACGAGTAATGAATCTGAACTAATTTTCAATACCAAAACAGGTTTTATAAATTCTTATTCACACAATAATAAACCTATTATTAAAAACGGATTTGAATTAAAACCAAACTTTTGGAGATCCCCAACAGATAATGATATGGGCGCTTCTTTACAGACTAAATTACGTGCCTGGAAAAATGCTGTTGACAGCATATCTCTCAAAGAATTTACTCATAAAATTGATGCAAATAATAAACTATTTGCGAAAGCTACTTATAGACTTCCACAAGTTTTTGCTGACTTAATTATTAACTACGAATTTTCAAGCACATGTGAATTACTAGTACATCAGGAAATTAAAATAGATGAAGATGCTGTAGTGCCAATGTTACCAAGATTTGGAATGGAACTGGTTTTACCAAAGGATTTCAACAACATTAAATATTATGGAAGAGGACCTCATGAAAATTATATAGATAGAAATTTCTGTACAAATGTTGGCGTTTTTGAGCAGACAGTTTCTGAACAATACTTCCCATATATTCGACCACAGGAAACAGGAAATAAAACTGATATTCGTTGGTATTCACTATTAAATGATACTCAAAAAATTACTTTTGAAGGAAGTACATTATTAGAAATAACTGCTCTACATTATTTAAATGAAGATTTAGATGATGGTTTAGAAAAAAATCAGCGTCATGCTGGCGAAATTTCAGAAAGAGATTTAACCAGAGTAGCCATTGACTTTAAACAAATGGGCTTAGGAAGTGTCAATTCCTGGGGTGCGTGGCCATTGGAACCATATAGGTTAACCGATAAAAACTATTCACTTAAGTTTAAAATAACGCCAACAAGTAATTAAGTTTTAATTATTCCATTAAATTATTAATTTTTAACCAGTTCTCACAATCTGTTGGCCAATATTGGCTGGTACTTTTAACACCCAACCCAAAACCGTGACCGCCATTTTGGTAAATATGTATTTCTGCAGAAACTTTATTTTCTTTTAATGCAAGATAATAATTGATACTGTTTTCAACAGGAACAGAACCATCATCAGTTGCATGAATTAAAAAAGTTTTTGGAGTTTCTGAGTTTACTTGCTTTTCATTAGAATATTTAATGATTAATGATTCTGAAGGTGATTCACCTAATAAATTGGTTTTAGATCCATTATGCGTAACTCCATCCATCATCGAAATTACTGGGTAAATTAGAATTGAAAAATTTGGTTTGGCACTTGTGGTATCTTTAACCTCATAAACAACATCATTATAATGTGTCGATAAAGTAGCTGCTAAATGTCCACCAGCAGAGAATCCCATTATTCCAATTTTATTAGCATCTATATTCCATTTTTTAGCTTTTCGTCTTACAAACCGCATGGCTTCTTGAACATCTTGTAAAGGCCCAACTGTTTTATCTTTCATTATAATATCACTTGGCATTCTGTATTTTAAAACAAAAGCTGTTACTCCCAAACTATTAAACCATTTAGCAACTTTAAATCCTTCTTTATTGATAGCTAAATGTCCATATCCGCCTCCCGGACAAATTACAACAGATGTTCCATTTGAAATTTCTTTATTTGGCAAAAATATCGATAAAGTTGGTTGCACAACTTTGCTAGTCCCGCTTAATTCTCCATCTTTAATTACTTCAATTTCTTGATAATCTTTATTAATTATAGCTCCCGGAATTGTATTTGACCATAAATTAATTATTTCTGATTGTGCCAACAAACTAAAATTAGATGATATTACCACAGCACTAATCCATAGATATTTCTTTAAGCTTTTCATAGTATTATATTTTTAAATTGATATAATTTATCAATGAGTTATTCATTTTTTTCAACTCATTAATTACCATTTTAGCAACTTCAGTTGCTCCTTTTTCAGACAAATGTGTATTGTCTTCTTTACCTTCTGGGTAATATGGTATTTCACCAGCTTTATAATGTAAATGCAACTTTAATGAATCCTCTACTCCATAAGATTCTTCTAGTTGTTCAGTTAAATATTGAAGATCTATAAAGGGAATATTTAATTCTTTGGCTACCAAACGAGCTTCCATTGGATAAGCACCATGAGTATCTACTAATGTTCCAAATTCATTGAAATTTCTTCTAACTATTGAAGAAAAAACTATTGGTATTGCCTCTTTCTCTAGAGTTTCTTTTACAAAACGAATTAAATTATTACGATAGGCTGTATGTGGATTGGTGTATCTTTTCGGATCTTTCTCTTTTTGATCATTATGACCAAATTGTATAAAAACATAATCTCCTTTTTTTAAGGTTTTCAACACCGAATCCCAACGCTTTTCAGTGATAAAACTTCTAGTACTTCTACCATTAACAGCTCTGTTATCTATTACAACATCACTTGTAAAAAAATCTGGTAGTATTTGAGCCCATCCTCTTTCTGGATTTTCTTCTGGATTTGGCTTATTTGCCATTGTAGAATCCCCAATTGTATAAATAGTGATTTGTTGAGCTGTCGCGCAACTACTAAATAAAAACACAATTGAAACTATTAACATCCATTTAATTCTCATATTAATCCTATTTAATTTATTTTTAAATTTAGTTTGAATTAACATAATTAGCCCCATTTATTGATTTGAGGGACTAAATCTGTTAGATCAGCAATTTTTATTGGCATACCAGTATCAATACTTTTACGTGCAGCAATTCCAACTAAAACGGCTAATGAACCATCTCTAACATTTGCAGGATGATTTAATGCAGGATTTACACTTTTACTTCTAAAGATTTCATCAAACATTAATTTGTCTCCTCCCCAGTGTCCAGATCTTACATATGGAAATTCTATTCTTTTATAGTCTTTAAAGTTACGCTGCGTAACTATTTCATGAAATTTATGCTCCATTTTTGTATGTGAAGAATTATCCATTTCCTTTTCATGAAGTTTAGCCTCATCTTCATTTTCTGTATTTCTCCAAGGAATCCCTTCATGAGTTTCTAATCTTCCATCCTTCCCGTTAAAAGCAATTCTAAATCCTTCAAATGGCGAGTAGGTTGTTAGTGAGTAAGTTACCTCAACATTATTAGCGTATTTTACTAAAACGGACATTTTATCGAAAATGTCAATTTCCTCTCTCCATAAACAATTGTCTCTTAAATATCCATCGTACTTTTCATTCTGAACATATAAATCCATGTATTTTTGTTTCTTGGTGATATCCCAATAAAACTCACATTCTTTAGTATGCTCACAAGATCTGCAATTTTCGCCTCTAAACGCGTTATTTTTACCATACTTTTCTAATGCTCCATTTGCATAAACTTCAACCGGATCCGATCCAATAAACCAGTTTAATAAATCAAAATGATGAGCAGATTTATGTAATAAAAGAGTTCCAGATTTATCTCTAATTCCGTGCCATCTTCTAAAATAATCAGCTCCATGAAACGTATTTAAATACCAGTTTAAATCAATTGAAATTAAATCTCCTATTTCTTTAGTTTCAATAATTTCTTTCAATTTTGTAAAAACCTTTCCGTACCGATAATTAAAGGCCATTATTAATTTTCCTTTTGATTTTCTTTGAGCATCTAAAATTACTTGACATTTTTCTTCATCGGTAGTCATTGGTTTTTCAGTAACTACATCAATATTTTTATTTAGTCCTTTTACAATAAATTCGTGATGGGTAGCATCAACAGTTATAACCATTAATAAATCTATATCAACAGTATTTAGCATCTCGTCAAAATCTGTAAATGTTGGACAATCAGCACCAATATTTTTTTTAGAATACTCAAGTCTTCCTTTGTTTATATCACATAAACCAACAAATTCTACTATATCGCCATATTCTTCCTTCAAAAACTTACCATAAAATGAGTTTCCTCTGCTTCCGGTTCCAACCATAGCAACTCGTTTCTTTCCGGTTGCTTCATTTAAAATATTACTAAAAGCCGGGGAAATTATCATTGATCCTGCAACTGCAGCTCCAGCTGTTTTAACAAATTTTCTGCGAGTTATTTCATTTTTGCTTTTTGAATTCATAATAAAGAATATTTTAATTTTTTGATTTACATATTTTAACCTAATTATTATACCAAATTGGATTTGAATCCCTATTTTTTTTACCAACTAAAATATTTTTAGCAGTATATTTTTTTGCTTTGGATTTTTTAAGTTGATGGGACCATAAAACTCTTTTAGTAGGATTGGAACCATCTCCAATAGAATTGTATTCTCCATAAAATGAAGATTCTTCGGCGTCTTTTTTACCCCAATTATGCCAACCGTCTGGTTTTATATGTGTTCCCATTTCGCAGTTTATAAAGACCGTTTTAGCATAAATTCGCCAAGGTCTTCCTAAATAAACATCTGTCACATTTTCATCTGCTGTTAACTTGCAATTTTTAAAAACATAACCAAACTTCTGATTTTCAGGTGTTGATGCTGCTGTAATATAAGAATTTGCTTTACTATGAATCGTACAATCTTCAAACAAAACAGTAGCTTCTCCAAATATAAAATCGGTGCTCCCTTCAATATAGCAGTTTTTAAAATATTGCTTAAACCCTTCTCCAGCTGTATAAACTGTATCTTGATAACCTAAAAATGCACAGTTTTCAAAAAGCGCTCTGGTTGCATTTACACTTAAAGCAACTGCTTGTCCAACTTCACCTGCAGTATTTTGAATAGTTAAATTTTTAGCAATAAAATCGTTCCCTTCAACTAAAACTGTTGATGAATGAAAAGTGCTATTTCTACCTAAATTAATTTTATCGAAATAATCATTATAAGTAATAATTGTTTGCTCTTTACTTTCACCTAAAAATGAAACTTTTGTATTCCATGAATACACATGAACTTTCTCCTTATAAACACCGTTTTTAATGTTTACAATTACTCTTTCATAAGGGAAAGATTTAGAATTATTAATTGCTTCCTGAATACTGGTATAATCTCCACTTCCGTCTTTAGAAACAATTACATTATATTCATTTTTTAGTTTTTTTTTACAGTTTCAATTTTATCTTTTGAAACAGTATACTTTTTTTTCCACTTGACATATTTCTTAAAAACTTCTTTAGGTTCATTTGTATACCAGGCATAACCATTTCTACGTTCTGCCCCGATTTCAGCCAAGGTTGCTTTTTTAATTCCATCACGATCACAGAAAAAAGGAGTGTTATCATCCAATTCCATAAAACGAGCCCAAATTGGTTTCGCATTTTCATCTGGAACCATTATTTTATTAATAATTTTACCTTTTTCATTATAAATTCGATCTTCACGAAGTCCATTAATTTGAACTTTTTCAAACCATTTTACAGCACTATTTACAGCTATCTTTATCTCTTCTGATGGATTCTCAAGAGTCATTAACAACAACACAATTTTAGCTGATTCTTTTCCACTTAAAGAAGGCAACTCATAGGCTCTAGCTTTGGCTGGCGCTAAAGTATTTTCATCATGTTGTGCACACCAACTTGTTAAAACACCATGTTGCTTATATTGAGTTTTTATAATGCAATCAATACCTTTATCAAAAGCAATTTTAGCTCTCTCAATTATTTCTTCAGATGGTTTAATTGAAAAATAATTCGTTTTATTTTTAATTTCTTCCAGTACCTTTAAAATGTTAACCATGGAATCATCGTTATACGTAATGTGCGTATAATATCCCTTTCTTAAAGGATAATATTGAGGCCATCCTCCATTATTATACTGTGCTTCTAAAATATAATCTAAGCCTAAAAGAAATGCCTTTTTATACCGTTCATCAGGTACTTGTCTGTACATTTTAGAAAGAAAAATCATTTCCTGATAGGTTGCTCCATTATCTGTTGTGCAACCTTTTGTTGAATTTTTAAGATCTATCAGTTCTTGCTTTTCATCATCCGATAATGGTTTGTGCATTTGGATATTTTTCTCCCATCCACCAATATTTCTTTGATACAACAATACATTTTCAGCTATTTCTTTGGCTTCATTTGAAGCAAACCAAGAACCTTCTTCTTTATTCGTAATACTTTCCCACTTTTTATTATGTACTTGGGACTGAACATTAGTTACAATAATTAAAAAAAGTGCATAAAAACAAATTGATTTTATATTATTTATTGTCATTATTTCTAAATATTTATTTAATGAATTTCCGTAATTCTTAATGCTATATATGGTTTTAAAGGCAATCGAATATCTTTCATATCTTTATCATAAAAGCGGTAATTGTCAATTGCTTTGGTTTCAAATGTTATTGGATGTGTAGTTATAGTCATATCCCAAGTATCAATAATTTCGACTTTAAATTTTGTGCCAGGTTTTAATTTTTCTAAATCACCGTTTTTCTTAGGCAAATTAAAAAACCAAGATTCGTTAACTTCATTTCCAAAATATATTAAATAATAACCTTTTCCTGCTGATGCCGTATTTAAATCGCGACTAATGTCAGCCATAAATAATGGTTCAGGAGCTTCTTCAACAATATCCCTTAAAAATGAAATTCGTTTCCAGCTAGTTCCTTTAAATGAACCGCCATCTGCCCAATAGATAGTATCCTTTTCATTATGAAACATATAAGTTTCGCCGTGGGTAACATAAGTCCCTGCAATAATTCCATTCCATACTAAATGTGTCATTTGTTCTGGACTATGCCTTCCCCAACGTGATTTTAAATTACCTTCGTAACCAACCTCATCAAAAACAATAGGTTTTTTGTAAATATTTCTTAAGGTTGCTGCAGAATATGAGTTCAATACAGGTGCTTCATCTTGGATACTAACATGTGTAAATTCTGGTTTCCAATAATTATAATAAGTGGACGTTGACCCATGAATAGAGCACATATGCATATAAGGGTCGTTTTTTACAACAGTCTTAGTTAATAAATCCCAATCTTTAACAGTTTTAGCTTTTAGAAAATCCCACTCATTTGCAAGCGACCACCAAATATTTTTAAAAGATGCTAAGCGAGCTGTTAAATATTTTAAGTATTTTAAATTAATATCATTTGGCATTGAATCAAATCCCCATCGACCTTTATCGTATGGGTGAAAAAGAATTAAATCAGCTTCAATTCCAAGTTTGGCTAAATCATCTATTCTTTCTTCTAAATGCTGAAAAAATAGAGGGTTGAATTTCTCAAAATCCCATGTAAATACTTTCTTTCCTTTAGTATCTGTCTCTATTTTTTTAACTTCAAAAGGATAAAATATTGGTTCCTCTTTAACTAAAGTATAATCTTTCGGAAAAACGCACATTCTCACTTTATTAAATCCTGATTTTTTTAAAGATCTAAGTGTTTCTTCTTGAAGTTCATTTCCCATATGTTGCCATGCATAAGCAGTAGTTCCAAAAGGATAGTAATTTTTACCATCAGCATGTTTAAAATAATAAGTATCACTAACTTTTATAATTCCGTGGTTTTTGCCTGTTGCTTTTATACATTCAAAACTTCCTTTTTTATTATTAAATGAATCTATATTACTTAAAATAATATAATTCCATTTACCAATTTCTTGTGGCATAAAACGAATTTTAAAAATGTCATTTCCATCGTAAAACCCACTAACAAAAAAGGTGGTGTCAGAATTAAAGAATTTCGCTGAAAGTTGCACATCATTAAAACTATTTCCTTTATTATGATGTTGTAGTTTAATTTCAAAACGATTCCATTGTTCAACTTTTTCTTGAGCAAAAATTTTGAAACTATTTAAAAAAACTAGCACTATTATTATGGCTGAATTCTTGAAATTTAATTTCATAATGAATTTATTATTTTGTTATTTTAAAATAATCTACATCAGCATATCCTCCACGTTTGGCTTCTTGTGTGCTAACATTAAATATTCCAACTTTTGCGCCTATCCATTTACCTGGTTGCGCTTTAAAAGGTTTTCCAATTTTATTAAATTTATTACCATCTTCAGAATAACTAAATTGACACATAGCATCTGGAGCAGTTACTTCCACCCTAAAATAAGCTGAATTCGATTTCAATCTTTTTTCTGAAATTATTTTTTCCTCAACACCTTTTATAGCACCAATTGCTTCTGTCTGTTTAATAAAATACCCGTTTTCGTCATGAGATATACTTAATGTTGCGTAATCCATTCCCATAATTATAAGTCCGGCTGTTTTACCACTTATAGCTTCTTCAGGATATAATGAAATTTTGGTTGATGCTGTAAAATTTGGAGCAGGAAATTTTTGAAGTAATAAGTTTGGGACCATCCAAAGATTTTCTGAGTCTTCAACAGATTTAATTGAAAAAAGTCTTAAAAAATCGTTTCCAGGTAATTTAGCATGCCACAAAACATTCGGATTTGCATTCCATTGCCATTGAAGTCCTATATTAAAATTATCAAAATTATCTGTTTCCACAGGTGTTTCAATGGGATAAATTTTCCCAACATTGGGTTTTTTATAAGACATAACAGGCTCACCTATACCATTACCATCAAAATCTTGTCCCATTACTGGCCAATCTTTTTCCCAAACAACAGGTTGCAGGTGCACTATTCTTCCATAGGCTTCAACATCTTGAAAATGATAAAACCAAGATTCCCCACTCGGAGTATCAACCCATGCGCCTTGATGTGGGCCATTTATATTTGTACTACCCTGTTCTAAAACTACTTTTTCTTCATAAGGGCCATAAATGTTTTTTGACCTTAAAATAAGTTGCCAACCTGTTGCAACACCTCCTGCAGGAGCAAAAATATAATAATAACCATTTCTCTTATAAAATTTTGCACCTTCCACAGTGTCATGATTATCATGACCATCAAAAACATGAATCCCTTTATCTATAACTTTAGTTCCTTCAGGATTCATTTTATTGACAGTTAATAAACTTTTAACACCAGCTCTACTTCCTGCATATGCATGCACTAAATACACTTCTCCATTATCATCCCATAGAGGAGAAGGGTCTATCAATCCTTTTCCTTCCATAACTAAAATAGGATCTTCCCATTTTCCATAAGGGTCTTTCGTTTTCACCATATAAATTCCAAAGTCCGGATCTCCCCAATAAATGTAAATTTCATCATTATGATAACGAATACTTGGTGCCCAAACACCATTTCCATGTTGTGGTACTTTAAATGTTTCATCTGGAATTTGTATTTGTAATGCGTGGTTAATTAATTTCCAGTTCACCATATCTTTTGAATGCAAGATTGGCAATCCTGGAGCCGCGTTAAAACTGGAAGCAGTCATATAATAATCATCTCCAACTCTTACAACATCGGAATCGGAATAATCTGAATATAAAATTGGATTTTTATAGGTACCATCTCCATTATCTGCAACCCAAACTTGCGAAATTGTTTCCGTTTGTTGTGCCATTATACAAACAAAACTAAATAAAAACAAAATTGCTATTTTTTTTTTCATAGTTGAATTACCATTTTTTCTTTATTACTTTTAATTGCGGCTTCAATAACTTTAATTACATTTTTACCATCTTCTCCAGAAACCGGTACTGATTTATTATTTCTTATTGCCCCATAAATTCCATCATAATATTCCATATAATCTCCTTTTAAGGTTGGGATATATTCCATTATAATTCTACCATCCTTCTCTGTATGCAATAATCCGTTTTCGCTTTCAGGCTCCATTCCCCAATCAGTAGTTCCTGGCTTTTTTTCAGCTTGCAACTCTTTTTCCTGAATATCAGCTTTAGATTTAATAAAAGAACCATTTCTACCATGAAAAATATTTCCTGGCAACGATTCTCTCACAAAATAACTAGATTTAAGAGTTACACGATGTGAATCATAAATCAATTTAACATCAAAATAATCTGCTACTTTTGAATTTAAACGAAAGGTGTCTAAATCTGCAAAAACAGAATTAGGCAAACCAAATAACACCAAAGCCTGATCAATTAGATGTGAGCCCAAATCATACAAAGTCCCTGTGGCTGCAGTTGGAGTTTCTTTATGAACTTTATAACTTAAACCTGGTTCAAAACGATCATAATGCATCTCTGCTTCTATAATTTCGCCAAGTATTCCTTGATCCAATATATTTTTAACCGTTAAAAAATCACTGTCATACCTTCTATTCTGATAAACCGAAAGCATTACATTTTTCTCTTTTGCTAATTTGATTAACTCCTCCGCCTGCTTTGCAGTTGCGGTAATTGGTTTTTCTATTATTATATTTTTACCTGCATTAATAACTTGCTTTGCAAAATCAAAATGAGTTACACTTGGTGTGTTAACAACAACTAATTCAATATTTTCATCTGCTAACATTGTCTCCAATGTTCTAAATGTTTTTATAGTTGGATATTTCTCCTGCGCTAGGTTTTTTGTCCTTTCTAAAACTCCATACAAATTGAAATTAGGATTTACAGAAATAAAAGGCGCGTGAAAAACAACACCACTCATTCCAAATGAACATAAAGCGGTTTTTATTGGAGAATTATTCATTTTAGATTATCTGTTTAATTCAAGACTTGCCATAATAAAAGGTCCTGTTCCTTTTGGATCGTTAGAACGAATAATTTCATTCATATAATACTCAAAAGATCCATCTCTATAAGGATTACCTCCTAAACCTGCAACACCACAACATTTATTAAGATTCACAACTCCATTATCTTCAATAGAAATTAAATTGTCTAAAAGCCCTTGATAACCTTTTTCCGCAACTGCTAAATATTTTTTATCTAAATAGCCTTTTCTAACACCTTTTGCGAATGCATAAGTAAACATAGAAGTTCCTGTAGCTTCTAAATAATTTCCTTCTCTATCTCCCTGATCTAATACCTGATACCATAAACCTGTTTCATGTTGCACTGCAGTAATTGCTTCTGCAAACTGGTTTAAGTAAGTAATAATTCTTTCTCTTCCTGGATGATTTTCAGGTAAAAAATCTAAAACATCTACCATTGCCATTCCGTACCAACCCATTCCTCTTGACCAAAAATGTTGAGAATTTCCCGTTTCTTTATTTGCCCATCTTTGTTCTTTGCTTTCATCCCATCCGTGAAAAAGAAGTCCTGATTTTTCATCTCGACTATGCTTTTGGATTAAATCAAACTGAAGTACAACATCATCAAATATTTTTTGGGCTTTATCTTTATCTTCAACAAAATCCAACGCATATTTAGTATGAAAAGGTTCAGCCATATACAATCCGTCTAACCACATTTGGTTTGGGTATATTTTTTTATGCCAATACCCACCATCTGATGTTTTTGGCTGTGTTTCCATTTGACTATTTAAAGTTTCAATAGCTTTTAAGAAACGTTCTTCGTTTGTTTTTGAATACAAATACAGCAGTACATCTCCAGATTTAATCATATCCAGATTTTGATTTGATAATTTGTAGGTATTTATAGTTCCTATACTATCAATCATCTCATCAGCATATTCATATATATAATCATAAATTTTCTGATTATTAGTTTGTTCATAAACTCTTGAAGCAGCACTTAAAACCAATCCATTTGTATAGCTCCATTTTGGCGTTTCTCTAAAATCTAATAAAGAAGCTTTTGGGAAGCGTTGTATTTCTGAAAGCATCATTCTTTCTGACCATTTCAACGTGTCTGAAACTACAAGTTCTTTAACTGATTGATTCTCCTGATTATCTTTTTTCACTTCTTTACAACTTGAAAAAGCTACTAAAACAAAAAATAATCCTACTAAAACTTGAATTGTTTTTTTATAATTATTCATAATTATTAATTTTTAATCCTTTTGATATTTTTTTATAACTAAATATTTTAATTCTGTATCTCCTACATTGCTAATTCCGTGCATAACCATTGATGGACAATACAAACTTGTATATGCTCCAACAGTTTTAGTTTTACCATCCAAAAAGAATTCAGCAGTTCCTTCTAAAACAAAAAAGAATTCGTCTTCTATATGTTTATGTGGCGCGTGTGTTGATTTATGCGGAGCAACCACACTCATTTTTAAAGTGCGCCCATCAATAAACTCTTTATCTGCAAACCAGTATTGATAACCAACTTTGGTCTCTACAGTTTTATCCATAGTAAATTGATTTACACAATTTTCTATTGTAAATTTTGTAATTGAATCATTACTTCTTTCCTGAGCTGAAATCGATTGAAATGAAACTACAAACAAACAAATCATGAAAACCAAGAAAAAACTTTTAAGCTTAAATTTACTCATCAATTTTATTTTAGAGAATTATTAGTATTTAATTCATTTAATAACCCATCTAAATAAGTTAAAAAATCTGCTTCTGTTTTAATTCCATCTTTTTCCTGCTCCCAGGCACCTAAAAAGTAAAATGAAATTTCATTTGTTGTTGGTTTAAATAATAATAAATGGTCGTGTTCCCACTCAGTTACTTCTTTAACTGTTTCAACTTCATAAAATATTGCCATTCCTAAATTATCAGGTACTTCAGCCAATGTTTGTATGCCATAAGTTGCAATATATCCCCATTCTTTATTTTCACTTTCTTTAGTGAAATAATTAACACCGTGTTTTACAATACCTGTACAAATACCTTCAATTTCTTTTGACGGCTGAATACTGTGTTTTGTATATCGCACATCTGGAGTTATCGATAAAACCTGATGTAAATCAATTGCTTCATTTGCCGTATTCCAACCATAATAATCGGTTATAACAGTTGATTTTCCTATTGCATTTTCAACTTTTGCAAATGTTGAATCTACTTTCTTAAAGTGTAAAACTTCATTATTTACAAACCTTCCAATAGAACCAATTCCTAATCCTTTACCAGCTTTTAAAATATCTTGTCCCCAAGATTGTTTTTCATGATAAGAATCAAAACCATCTAAACCTACTTTTGACAGCACCATAGTGTCTGTTACTTTTCCAAAAATATCAATAGCATTTCTCCAGTCTAAATACATTCTGTATCCAACTTTACTACTTTCCCATCCTGGTCCCTCATATCTTATAAACCAAGAATGATCAGTGTGTTCTACAGGTACTTTAAGTTCGGTTACATTCTTAAAATTTCCATCAATATATTCTCTACCTTCCCAGTGCCCTCCTTCTTTAATTGAGATTTCAGCATACGTTGTTAAAGTTTCCGTTTCTTCAATAACTTCGGGTTCAACTGTTGTTTTTTTATCTTGATTTTTACAACCAACAAAACTTATAAGTAGCAAAATTGCCACGATTTTTAATGATCTCATATCTATTAATTTTACTTTTTATTTTATTTAAATATTTTATCCAGAAATGTTGAAATATATAATTCAGTTTCTTTAAACCAAGGTTGAAATAACCAAAAAGTATGAGGGCTGTTTTCTATTGATTCAACCTGATTGAAAATACCATGTTTATCTAATATTTTAATCATATCATCTCTTCCAGCAAGAAAACGAGGATATTGGCTCCCTATAAACAATATTGGTGGTGTGTTTTTATCTGTATGTGTTAATGCAGAAGCATTCATCCAGGTTTCAAGCTTTTCTGTTGAGTTTCCACCTAACCAAAATCCGGCCATTTCTCCTTCAGATGATTCTGGATGTTTAAATGCTAAAACACCATCTAGATCAACTATTGCTTGTACATTTGAGGATTGAATGTAATTATTATTTATTTCTTCAAAAGCAGGATTGTTATTTGTAGTTCCAATTAATGCAGCCATTTGTCCACCCGAAGAAGAGCCTAATACAGCTACCTTTGCAGTATTAATATTATAGTTATCTGCATTTGCTTTTATAAATTGAATGGCTCTTTTTACATCATGAATCCCTGCCGGGAACTTTGCCTCTAATGACAACCTGTATTCAACAGTAAAACAAGCATATCCTTTTGATGCCAAGCTTTGAGCTAGAGGAATCATATGAGATTTATTACCAGATCTCCATCCACCACCATGAATTAAAATTACTGCAGGTTTTAACTGCTCGCTATTATTGTAAAAAGCATCTAAATGTAATTTCCGTTCACCTATTTCTTTATAAACAATTTCCTTTTTTACAACAACATTTTCAAATGTTTGCGGCTTTACAATTTTAATTTGTGGAAACTTTTTTTTGTACTTAATAAATGAACTATATACTGAATAACTTGTATCAAGTTTTGCGGTATTTTGAGAAATTACACTTGCAGCAGTCGTTAAAAAAAAGAATGCTATCAAGTGTAATTTTAAACTCATTTTAATTATTATATAATTCACAATTATTTAAAAATTACTAGAATGCATATTTACTTCTAGTTTATTTATTTTTCAAATGCACCTATATCTGGTGCAGATCCAGTAAATTCAATTCCAACATCAACACCAGCATCAATAAGATCACTACCTGTTGCCAATTTCATAAAATCTATACTTGGTAAACTACCATCAACATTTCTAGGGCTACTTAATAAATCCATATCTAAACTTACAAAATCATCAGAAGCAATAGAAATATTATTTTGCCAACTGTTATTGGCTATATCAGTTGTTGTAGCTTCAAAACTATCAGAACTTCCGCCAGCTAAACTAGCAGTGTTTTTTATAGTTAACGAATTCGCAATATTTCCAGTACCAAAACTGATATTATTACCATTACTATAAGCTGAACAGTTGTACATTGTTACATCACCCCTATTACTATTATGATCAAAACCATCATGAGTATTACCCGCAGAAATACAGTTTTTATAAACAGCATTGTGTTTTAAAGATTTATCATCACTACCTCCAGTTTTAAAACCGTTACCATCTCCAGCACCTACAGCTCCACTTTTTAAGAGTCCATTTTTAAAAGCCCAACAGTTCTCATAGATAGTACTAATATTATCTGCACCTCTTAAATAACCATCCCAACCATCATCAAGGTTTTGCCATGCTCTACAACCAATAAATTTATTACCTGTACCAGCATCTAGTTTACAAGCAAATCCATCAGCATTTTCAAGTGTAGAGTCAGCATTGTAAAAAGAATCACAATTTAAAACAGTATTGTTTGCTGCTCCATTTCCAATTTGCAATCCTGTATCATGATTTTCACTAAAGGTACAGAATTCGATAATATTGTTATTTCCTTGGATATACATTCCATTATCACCAGCTCCAAATACATCAATACCTTTTATATACCAAAATGATCCTTTTAATTGTATTCCACGGTTTGAAGAATTTTCTGACATAGAAGAAAAATCAAACTTTGGTCTAGATTCGTCGCCTGGATATACAAGTAATGAAATAACATTTCCTGTACTTCCACTGTTATCAAAATCTATTGTTGAATCAAATATATAATCTCCACCGTGAATATAAATCTTCTCACCCGGTTTAGCTGAAGCAATTGCCGCTAAAACTTCTTGAGAAGTACTTACTACAGTACCATCAATAGCAGATGAGTCATAATCACCAGTTCTAAATGTATATACAGAACTAATTGAGGTATTAACTCCATCACTCACTTCTATATGCCAATAATAAATTGTATCATCTTCAACCGAGATTTCTAAGCTAGTTTCTGTTAAGTTTTGCCATTCTTCAATTGGTTCTTGATTACCATCAACTGTATCAGCAAATATTGTAAATGTAAGTTCATCACCATCAACGTCTGTAGCTTCACTTTCCCATTCAAGAATTACTTTTCCATCAACTGGTTTTACAGTTGCTCCAGAAAGTGGGCTTGCTAAGGTAGCAGGAAAAGGAATACTATTAGCTACTCCATCTCCAGTCACATAAAATTTCCATACTTCTGAAGTTGTAACAACATCTCCCGAATTTCTAGAAGTTACTACCCAAGAATAAGGGTAGCCTCTTAAAAGTTTAATAGTTGTTGTATTTGAAGTAAGACCAACATTAAGTGTAATATCTTTAGTAACTAAATTAACTACTGTGATATTATACCTTTCAGTGTCGGCTGATTCCTCCCAACTAAAAGTTACATCCGCTTTGTTCTCAACTACTTCACCTTGCTCGCATTCTTGATTATGTGAAGGTAATAACAACACAGCCTGACCTGGTGTTGTTTCATAAGTTGGAACACCCTCTTCTTCATCTGAGCAAGAGAATATCAGTATACTGGCTATAAAAACCAGAAGAACTTTGGTATTTAATAAATATTTTATGGTTTTCATAATAAATTATTCTTTAATGATTTTTATTGATTGACGAATTGTATCTGAATTTAACGAAAGTGAATACACTCCAGTATTTAAGTTCGTTAAGTCAAGCTCTATTACCCTATTAGAAGGAACACTTTTAGATATTGATATATACTGATTTCCTTTAAGGTCAAACAACATTACATCAACATTAGTATCTATACCTTCAACAAAAACTTGAAGATGCCCTTTTGTTGGGTTAGGATATACAACAACCTCTTCTGAAACAAATATCTCTTCGAAATATTTACCTTGACATGAAGAATCTGTTGTAACCTCAACTGTATTTTTACCAGCAACCAAATCAATTACAACAATTGATTTAGTAGTTGTTGTTAAATTTCCATTATGATTAACATAATAAAGAGAAGCACCATCTAAGTTTAAAGTAATTTGATTATTAGCTTTATTTACAGTTGCGAATGTGTCAAGTGGTGCTGGACCTTCAATAATTACGTTGTAACATTGTTCGAAATTATCTTTTCCTTCAATTGTAATACAAACTTCATACGCTCCAGGATTAAGACCTGTAATATCTAAAGTATATCCATTAGATGAAGATAAAGTTCCGGTTTCATTAGTGCTAGATCCATTAACAGAAACATTATAAGTGTAATCTGTATTTAATGCATTAATATTAATTGATCCGTCACCTCCTCCATTACAAGAAGCAGAAGTAGCAACTAAACTAAAGCTCTCTGCACCAAGTTCAAATACTTCACATCCAAATACATCAATAGTAACACCTTCAGCAGAATTTGGACAATTATCTTCACTATCCACTAAACCATCTAAATCACTATCATCACAAACATCACCAATTCCATCATTATCAAAATCTGCTTGATCCGGATTATAAGTATTAATACAGTTATCTACTGAATCCAATATTCCATCATTGTCTGAATCTTCATTTTCAATAAGGCTAGGAATTGGATCCCAATCATCATTACCTTTTGTAAAATTGAATGTAGTTATTTCCTTACCGTCTGTAAGTGTTGGTGCAGATAATACCGTAGACCAAGATGCACGGTTACCTGAATTGTTTTCACCTGAACTCTCTTTAGTTCCGTACTCATACATAAAAGCAGATTCTCCACCTAATGAGTTTTTCCAACCTTCAGCATCAATCAAAGATTTTCCTGCAAAACCAGTGTATGTAGATACATCTATGTTGGTATTGTAGAATACAACTTCACTTGTTGTTGGTTGCCAAGGTCTTCCAAAAAAGCCTGGTTTAGCACCTTGTGTAGACGCTGTGTTTACACCTGGAACTGTTGATATTATATTACATTCATACATTAAGAAACCTCTACCACTTCCTTGTTGAGCAGCTGTAATATAAGCAGCATCACCACTAGTATCACTTGTATTCAAAACTAAATCAGTTTTATAAAATACTGCTGTCATACCACCAAAAATATAATCAACAGCGCCCATCATAGCACCTTTGTAGGCTACTAATCTGGAATCAGAACCTCCGTAGAAAGTATCTTGTCTACCAACAACCAAACATTTATCTAAGATCACTTTGTCTGTACCATTTGCTACACCAATTGCGGCGCCACGCTCTACGAAACTACGATTTTGAACATCTGTATTACCATAATTAGTTGGTCTTACACCTTTATTTCCACTTGCTAATACTAATACATCTTCAGATTCTTTTTGAGAAATGTATTGATTAAATGAATTCTCAATAATAATATCTTCAGCAATAAATCCATCACTAGAAACAACTAAAGTTGCATTCCAATAAGAAGCATTTGTTGTACCTGAAACATTTGTATACTCTTGATATCCATTTGCTTTGTTTACTTCTAAAGATTCTGCACTCCATTTGTTATCTGTACCTTGACTAAAGTAGTTGTATCCATAACCGTAATAAGCAGTGATACGTACGGCATTATCATCAATATCTACTCCATTATTTGTTAATTCTATACTAGGTTCCTGAGAGTCATTTTTTAAAGTAATGTTAGGATTATTAATCACTACCATTTCCTCATAATTACCTGCATCAATTAATACAGTTACACGCTCATTATTTGGTCTATCCATTTGTGCAATAGCTTTAAGAGCTCCATTAATTGTTTGGAAATCCTTATCAACACCAACCCTTATTTCAGGAGTGTAGTCAACTACTGTTACAACGGCGATGTTAGTTATATATGATGTAGCATTACTTAATATTGTTGCTATACCAGTAACATCTCCAGTATATAAATACTCAACTGTTTCTAAATTAGAAGTACTTCCACTATTTGTAGTTATTGCAGTCCCTCCTTCAATAGAGAAATCTGCAGCATAATAATATGAAACAATCATTTTTTCTCCAGGCTGAAGAGGTACATTAATTTCTCCTCCTGTTTTAAATACTAAATGACCTTTTGCCATTTCATTTTTAATAGTTCCAGCAGTTCCAGTAAATGATAATCCTTTATAAAAAGCAGTACTTGATGTAATAATTTTATCATCAAAAGCCCAATTAGTAACTGGTTTGAAGTTTAATGTTTTAGTTGCTATAGCGCCAGCTATTTCTAAATTTGAAGTAAGTGCAAGCTCAATAGGATATTCATCTAAACCATCTACCGTAATTGCATATACTCCATCTCTTAAAGAAACAGCAGCTATATCATCAAATGTATAACTATAATCTGTTTCATTTAAATTAGAAAATGTTATTGAAAGTTTACCTTGTTGTTCTGTGTCTAATCCTGGAGTTTCAATAGTAACCGCATAAGTTGCTTTTTCTTCAAAAACAACATTTGCTGTTGTATCACTAGTTGAAATCGTAATTGTATTTGCAGGAATTGTATAATCATTCACTCCTTCTGCTGAAATAGTATATTCGATATCGGATTCTAATTGTACTGTGTAAGTACTATTTTCAAAATCAATTACAGATTCTGGTTCGAAAGATGTGTCGGCTTCACTATCTACAGTATAAATTAAGTTAAGATTTGCAATGTTAGATCCTAGACCTTCGATTGAACCAGAAACTTCATAAAGATCTACTTCTTGAATAATAATATTATGTATAGTAGTTGTTTCTCCTAAACTAACATTTGTTTCACTAGTAATAATAAATCCATTTGCATTGTTAACACTCATTTCATAAGAATAACCTGCTGGTAAATCTATTAAATATTTTCCGCCACTAGGTGAAGTTTCCCAAGATTTACCTGCTTCATTAGTAAATAATAAAGTATATCCAGTAGGTATATTTTCTGCTAAAGAAGTATCAACATCTCCTTTTAATGAAACATAAGTTGCTGGTGTACGAATAACTCTAAAATAACTTGGTTTATCAACTGCATCATAAATTTCATAAGTTCCTGAATTTTTTGCAACCCATTTTATTTCAGTGATATCTGCACCTACTGCCATTTCATCATCTTGAACAGAAGGATTATTTACATATTCAAAATGAAAATTACCATTACCATTTTGAGATATTCCAAATAGTGTAACTTCATCATCTTCATCTAAATCTAGACTAATAAAACGAGTTCTAACTCCTCCTCCATTCACATATATTCTACCAGTAAATCCTTCAACCCCAGATGTGTTTTCATCATAACGAGTTAAGTTTGTATTTGTAGTTCTTAATCTATCTGATGTTGGCTTACCTGTCCAACTTAATATTCCAGAAGTAAAATCAGGAATGTTATTTCCTGATGAACCAACTTCGATATCGCTACTATACCAAGCATTGATAGCATCTTCATTCAACATATTAATATATAGAGCTTCATCTAGTTGTTCTGCTCCAAAATCCCAAACATTTGGTAAACTAACAGGTAAATCTTTTTTGTTTAAGATTGTAACATTAAGTGTTGTTGTGTTCTCGTCAACACTTAATAAAGTATCTGTTGTAATTGCATATTCATCTGCATTGTTTAAACTAACATTGTAAGTATTACCAATTGGTAAATTAATTTGATATATTCCATCAGTAACAAAAGTTTCCCATGACTGACCATCTTCGTTTGTAAACTGAATTGAATAAATTGCAGAAATATCACTAGGAGCATCTACATTACCCGTTAATTCAATTGATGGTGCATCACTGCGTATTATTCTATAATAAGATGGTTTTGCTCCATCACCATAAATATGATATGTTCCAGTTGTTTTTGCAATAACTTTAACCTCACTAACACTCTCTCCTTCTTTTGCTAATTGTAATACATCATCTTGAGCTTCATTTTCATCTGCATTTACAAAATGAATTTCACCTTGATCTGCACTCGATGAAGCGAAAATTGTAAGCTCATCACCTTCATTTAGTTCTATACTAAAATAACGACTTGTAGAAGATGAATTTATATAGAATCTTCCTGCATATTCTTCAGATTTTGCATCTGAATCATAACGAGTTAGATTTGTATTAGAACTTCTTAATCTATCTTTATCTGCTTGACCAACCCAAGTTAATACACCATTAGTGAAAGTATCAGGTATTTTTATCCCTTCGGTACCTGGATCAACTCCTTCATACCAAGCGTTGATAGTATCTTCGGTTAATATGTTGTTGTAATTTGCTACATCTAATTGCGCTGCTCCAAAATCCCAAACATCTGGTAATCCGTTTGGAGTTGCAATAATAGTTATATCTAGAGTAGTTGTGTTTTCATCAATGCTTAGCAAAGAGTTACCAACTATTTCGTATCCATCTGCATTTACTAAACTAATGGCGTAAGTAGCATCAATAGCTAATTCTATTTGGTATGCTCCATCAATAACTGTAGTTTCCCAAGTCTTACCTGCGGCATTCATAAACTTAATAGCAAAATCTGAAGGAATTTCTGTTGCTGATGTAATATCAACGTTTCCAGTTAGCTCAATTGTTGGTGCATCTTTACGTACTATTCTATAATAAGATGGTTTTGCTCCATCACCATAAATATGATAT
>NZ_FZNX01000001.1:7500-146765 GCF_900188355.1 Lutibacter flavus | reverse complement strand
AAAAGTAGCTGGTATTTTTTCGCCTTCAGTTCCTGCTGTAACTCCAGGATACCAAGCATTGATAACATCTTCAGTTAATCTATTGTTGTATTTGGCATCATCCAATTGTGTTGCTCCAAAATCCCAAACATCTGCTAATCCGTTTGGCATTTCTGTTGTGATTACTTGAATTGAAGGTAAATATGTATCGCTTCCTCCACTTTCTGTTAAAGCAGTAATAAAATTTAAAGTAGCTGCTCCGCCAGAATAAACAAACTCATAAGTATCTACTTTGTCATTTTCAACTTGTGTAAATAACACGCCTAAATCTCCAGATGTAACAGCGGTCCCAACCATATTAAGGCTCGAATATTGAGAACCTAAAAAGCTAATAGTACAACTACCATCTACGGAAATATTTATTTCTTGATCTACTTTTAAATCAAGTCCATAAGAAGTTCCGTGATACACATAGTCACCACCTAAAGTTAGTTTACCATCAGTACTTTGTTTATTAGTAATAATAGTTCCATCGGTAAAGTCATACGTTACCGTAGATGCATTTTGCCCAAAGGATTGCAAGACCCCAAGTAAGAGCGAAAAAGTTAATAAAAGTAGTTTTTTCATCATGTTACGAGTTTTATATTTAATTTTTTTTGAGTTTATCTAAAAATTTATATTAAGTATTACAGTTCCTATTAATTTTTAATTGAAACCAACTAAAATGTGAATTAATTTAAAATACAATTTTGAGAAGTATTCAAAAAAGCGAATACCTCTCAAAATTGTTATAACCTATATTTAAGATTATCTAATTTCTCCATCTTGGATCTCCAACTTGATTATCTATTAATATTTGATTTGAAATTGTAAAATCACCAGAAGCAGCATCTGTAAATCCAGGGTCTAACTCAGTATGGGTTCCTGACCCATCATATATTGTTTGAGAAGAATTAAAAAATCCAGGTGCATTAAAATAATTATTATTATCAAATGTAGGATTTGGATCCGTTCTACTTTGATCAGAATATCCTTCAGATAAAGTCTCAGCAATCAATGTGTTTTTAACAGTTATTGTGTTTGCTTGAAATCTCACATATAAAACTCTTCTACTAGAACTATTAGAACAAGCGTATAAAGTACAACTATCTACTAATACATTACAAGTTAGACCTGTTTGTGTTGAAGCTCCTGCATCATCAAGTCGGAAAAAGTCTCGTTCTGGAGCACAATTATTAAATGTACTTGTATTTACATTTACATTAAGCACATCAGAATTTCTAAAATCGATAAAATCACCACCACTTGTAAGAATATTGGTTACAATACAATTTTCAACTGTTAAAGACTGAAGTATTGAACCAGTAGTGGAACCTCTAACAAAAGAACGATTATAATCATGAATATTACATCCGCTAATTAATATTGAATTGAAGTTACCTACATCCGAGTAACTTACAACATCTTGCAATTCTGATGCTACATCTCCTGTTAAATCTAAATCTATCAATTGTACATCATCTGCACCTGAAGCAATTGAAAAACCAACTTTTAAAAGAGGTTTGAAATCAGCTTTTAACCCCTGAATAGTAATTGATTTATCTAAAGTAATTGTTCCAATTTGCGATGTATAATCTCCTTCTTCTAATAATAAAATATCTCCAGGTGCTGCATCAGCAATCATTTGAAATAAATCATCATCTACGGTAACTAAAGTATTATCACCAATATCAATTCCTGTTTCAAATGTAGAAGAACCTCTTGTTTTAGTACCATTTAATAATAAGGCTGAATAAGCTGTTGCACCAGTTAATCCAGTTATAACTGCAACTCCATCAATTAATTCTTGCGATGTTATATCATGTATAATATCGCCTGGACTTAACGCGATTTGAGTCACATTACTATTAGGTCTCCATCTTAACGTGGCTTGAGTTGCCTCAATATCACCTGGTTCAGAAGCTAACATAATTTGCTCTGTTAACGTTGTCGCCTCGGTTATTGCCCATTTCGAATCTTCTAATCCTCTAGAACTAACAGCTTTTATTCTAATAGAATAAATAGTTTCACCTTCCAATTCTATTTTAACTGGTAAATCATTGGTAGTAACTTCAACTGACTTAAAAATATTAGTAAACTCTGTATCATCTGCACTAAACTCTACTACATAATTGTCCACTTTTTCACGAACGGTCCAATTCAATTCAACCATTGTTTGATTTCTAACTCTTGCTGTTACTGCCACAGGAGTAAATTCTCTATCTATTGTCAACTCTTCAATCAACTCATCTGTAGATGAACTACAACCAGCAATTGTAATTGTTAGAAATAGAAAGTATAGTAATTTATTTAATATATTTTTTGTTTTCATAATAACGTATTTCTTAATTTTTTAAACTCTTAGTAGCCATAATCATTAACCAATTTGCCATTACTCCCATCAATAAATACTTGCCAAATTGGCCAGAATTGTCTATTATCAGGATCTACACCAACTTTGTATAATGAATTTATCATGTTGTCTTCTAATGAATTCCATCCAAATGCCGAGTATTCTGCTCCTGGATTACCAAGTTCCCCTCTATTAAGTCCATAAACATCAAGTGTTTCTCCATCTTCTTTATACTTATAATACAAAGTTGTAGCTACATCTGAATATTCACCTGTACGGTTTTTGAAATCAGACATTTTCGTTTTAGCTTCAGCCAAATTTTCACCTAATAAATTCCAACGAATAAGCGCTTGCTTACGCTCCATTTCGCCAGTAAATTCATATTTATGCTCATTTACAATTGCATTAAACATATCCTCTTTACTTGACAATGCATTTACATAATCATTTACTTTTACAGCTTGATCATTAGAACTAAATGCTCTACTACGTATTTGTTTTAAGTATGGAGCTGCTGCAGCTGCACCTTCTAATTCATTAGCAGTCTCTGCAGCCATCAAAAGGACTTCGGCATAACGCATATAAATTTTATTAACACCATCATCATTACTTGATGTTACATAACGATTCATCCACTCATATCTGTACTTACCAAAATACCAAGTATCAGAACCAACTAGCTCTTGTTGAGAAATTCCATCAACAGCAGTTCCCCATTGGTAAGGAACACAAGTAATATCTCTTCGGATATCAGATTCATCATAATCATAAAAAACAGTAGGAAGCGGTCCCGCTATTCCTCCTCTAGGCTGCCCTGTATATTGATCAGCAGTTCTATGGCGTATTGCAAAGGAGAATAAAACTCTTCCACGACCTTCACCAAAAGGGATTTCCCAAAGAGATTCACCTCCAGCATTAACGTTTTCCGTATTTAATTTTCTCCAAAGACCTTCAAAAGTAGGTTCTAATTGTGCCGAACCGTTATTAATTATTTCTCTACATTCATCTAATGCAATTTTATACATTTTATCAACAGAAAGCTCAGGATCATTACTTCTTCTAACACCGTCAGGGTATTGTTGATAACCACTTGCTGCTAAAGCCAATTTAGCTCTTAATCCTTTTACAAAAGCTTTGTTAATTCTTTCAACACTAGTGGTAGCTTCAATTTCATTAGGCCATGCAACTAATGTAGCTGCCTCTTCTAAATCTGATATAACATGTTTATAAATTACATCACGACTTGATTTTGGTATAAATATAGAATCAGAAGTTATTGGTGTAAAACGTGCTGGCACATCTCCCCAAGCCTTCACTAAATCAGCATAATAAATGGATCTTAAAGCTATAGCTTCTCCCAATAATTGTCCCATTTCATTTCCTGGTTCAGGATTACCGTATGCTCGTATTCCTTTAATACAAATATTAGCACGTTCTATTCCTGAAAACATCATAGCCCAAGCATTATTATCTCTATCCATATAAGTATTCGTTGGTTTAGCATCATAAACACAAAGATCACCAACAGCATCCCCTACTTTATCTGAATTATAATTCCATTCTGTATCTGTATTAAACCCATAAAAAGGTATGTAACGCCCTCTATAAGAGTTTGTTTGCCCCATACGTTCTTTAATTCCATCAACAACTCCTTCAGTTAACCCAGGTGTAGAAAAAATTATTGATTCTTCTAAAGTTGATTTAGCTGGAGCATCTAAGAAATCTTCGCCAATATCTTGACAGGAAGTAAAAAACCCCGCCATTATTATTCCTAATATTATTATTTTATATTTCATCTTCTAAAGAATTTTTTAATTAAAAATTAAGGTTTAAACCAAAAACTATTTGTCTGCTACGTGGAAATGGCGAATAATCAACACCAGGTGTTAACGGAGTCTTTCTTCTTGTTGAAACCTCAGGGTCAAGACCTGAATAGTTTGTTATAATAAATACATTATTTCCTGTAACATAAAATCTTAGCTTTGAAACACCAAGCTTAGAAATTACAGCTTCTGGAGCAGTATATCCTAAAGTAAGTGTATTCAATCTTAAAAAAGAACCGTCTTCAACAGCCCAATCACTAAAAACATAACGAGACATATATGGAGACCACATTGTTGTACTAGCATTTAATGCTTCTAATTGATTTGGATCTGATACTAATTGACCTGATGCCGGATCTAAATTTGTCCATCTATTTCCATCAGCCATAATTGTACTTAGATTTCTATACTGTCCATTTTGATTAGATGTAGTAAACTCAATTTTATTGGCATTGTAAACATCATTTCCAACGCTCCAGTTAAAAGCTGCAGAAAGATCAAAACCTTTTGCATATGCATTAATTACTAAACCACCTGAATGGTCTGGATTTGCATTACCTATAATTGTATTATCATCTATAGTTACATCACCATCACCATTAATGTCCTTTAATTTCATAGTTCCTGGCATAACATCCCCTAACCAAGAATTTTTTACAACTCCTGATTTCAATGTATATTCTCCTGAACTTACGTCATAATCAAAATCTGATACTTCGTAACGGCCATCACTCTTAAAACCATACATTACACCAACAGATTGTCCAACATTTGTAAGGTAATCAGTTCCAATTTGTGAAGAAGCCCAACCTGTTGTTGTTGGCACCCCCAAATCATCTAATACACCAAGTGAATTTATTTTATTTTTATTCACCCCTATATTTAGAGAAATATTTAAACCATAATCTTCTTTTTCTATGGCAGCAATATTTATAGAAGCTTCAACACCTGTATTTTGATTTTCACCCATATTTCTATACTGAGATGCATAACCACTTCCTGGTAATAAGGTATTAAGCAACAGATCTTGAGTTAAATTCTTATATGCTTCTACAGAACCACTTACAACCCCATTAAATAAACCAAAATCAATACCAACATTTTGGGTAATTGTAGTCTCCCATTTTAAATCAGGGTTTGCTAATACGCTAGATACAGCCCAATATTTTGTTACATTATTTATGTAGGTAGTATTAGAAGATGAAAAAGTTGGTACTTGTTGTCCAGATGGAATATTATTATTCCCAGCTTGTCCATAACTAAATCTAAGTTTAAGCGAATTAACCCAATCTACATCTTTTAAGAAGTCTTCTTCTTTCAATTTCCAAGCAACGGCCGCAGATGGAAAATAACCCCACTGATTATCACCTAAAAATTTGCTTGAACCATCTGCACGAAAAGTACCTGTAATAAGATAACGATCTTTATAAGCATAATTTAAACGTCCAAAAAAGGATAATAATTTATCATCTGGGCTATACGCATTATTAACTGATTGTGGTGTCCCTTGTGTAGTAAGGTTTTTTGCAGTTTGAATATCGAAAAAACTTGGAAACCCTTGAATTTCACTAGTTACTCTATTATTGTGAGTAATTATCATTTCTTCCCCTAAAAGAAGCTTTAAACTATGATCTTCTCCTAATTTATCTCCAAAGTCATAGTTAACAGTATTCGCATTTCTAAATCGCTCTCTTTTTTGATCATTAAATACTAAAGATGGCAACCCTTGATTATCTGCTAAAGGTTTGTTTCTTGAATAATATGTAGAACTACCATAAAAACGGTAATCTAAATAATTATAATTATCCATCCCTAAATCAACTTTTAATTTAAGATTTTCAATTAGTTCCCAAGAAAAACTTCCCAGCATATTTAAGTTTTTCTTAAATTTTTGACGCTGATTATCAGCTACAGCAACAAAAGGGTTTACCAAATAACTTGAAAGTGCTTCATCAGTGTCATCAGTTGTTAAACCAGGTAATGGAATTGGTGAATACCCTACACTATGTCTAAGACGTGCATCTGCAGAAGATACTTCATCTTGTTCATTAGCTCCTCCACCATTAATTTCAGTAGCGGAATAACGAATTGTAAATGATAAATCAATTTTATCACTCGTTTTATTTTTTAATGATAAAGACAAGTTATTTCTTTCAAAATCTGACCCTATCATTGTAGTTTTTTCATCGTAGTGCGCAAAGTTAAAATTGAAATTAACTTTTTCTGAACCTCCACGAACTCCTAAATCTTGGCTATTTACTTCACCCAATCCACCATAAACCTGTTCTTGCCAATTATTACCTTTCATTCCAATATATTGGTCATAATCTTGATACTGACCAAAATATTTTTCATAAGACTCTAAATTATCATCTAGTAATGCATATTCATATTGCCATTTTACAAAATCTTCAGGACTTTGAACGTCAATTTTTTTAGCAATAGTTTTCATACCATAAAAAGTATTAAAACCAACATCTATTTTACCATCTTTACCTTTTTTTGTTGTTACAATAACAACTCCATTTGCCCCCCTTGAACCGTAAATAGCTGTAGATGATGCATCCTTTAAAATTGTAATACTCGCAACATCAGAAGAAGAAACATCACTCATACTGTTTACAGGAAATCCATCAACAATAATTAGTGGAGAACTATCTTGAGTTAAAGAAGTACCTCCCCTAATTCTAATGCTAATTTCTGCATCAGGAGATCCTTCTGTAGATGTAACCTGAACACCCGCCATACGTCCTGTTAAAGCTTCAGCCACATTTGAAATTGGTTGATTTTTCAAATCATCACCAGAAACAGAAACAATCGAACCTGTTAAATCTGATTTACGAGACGTTCCATATCCAATAACTATAACTTCATCAAGCGACTCAAGATTAGCTTTAAGCACAACTTGAATTGTAGTTTTACCTGAAACATTAATTTCTTGAGTTTCAAAACCCAAATAACTAATTACTAAAATGGCATTTGATTTCGAAACTTTAATAGTGAAATTCCCATCGAAATCTGTTGAAGCCCCATTATTTGTCCCTTTTTCTAAAATATTCACTCCAGGCAACGGTCCGCCGGATGCCTCAGAAATAACTCCACTTATAGTAGATCCTCCTTGGGCATATATTGCATTCCCCAAGAACAAGGTCATAAAAACTAAAAATGTAAAACTACATTTTAATAATTTTTTTAATAAAAGTTTGATATTCATAATTTGGTTCTATTTGGTTATTGTTTATTTAATTAATGTTTTTCATTAGTTCTCCATTTATATATGTATCTATAAAATTTAAATTATTCACATTTTCTAGTGAATATGGTTTGTCAACTTTTTCTATAACCACATTTTTTAAAGTAACATTTTGAATTGGTAATTCTTTATAGCCTTTAGCCAAAACCCCATACTTCCCGCCATTTTTAACCGTAATATTTTCTAAGCTAATATTTCTAACTTCAGGAATAAAGTCTCCTTCTTGCTTACCATAAATACCATAAAACATATTAATTTTTAGAACTGCTTCCTTCACCTGACCAACTTCAATATTTCTAACAAAAATATTTTCAACAAGGCCACCTCTTTTTGAATTTGATTTAATTCTAATAGCTCTATCAAGATTTGGGCTATCCATTACGCAATTTTCAACAAAAACATTACTTACTCCCGCAGAAATCTCACTTCCCATAACTACACCACCATGGCCATCAATCATTTTGCAATTTTGAACTACAATATTTTCACTTTTTATTGCAACTCTTCTACCATCACCATTTCTGCCAGATTTTATAGCAATACAATCATCACCTGTATTAAAGGTGCAGTTTTTAATAATTACATTTTTTGAATATTCTGGATCGCAACCATCATTATTTGGACCATGACTTTCTACTGTAACACCATCAACAATTACATTTGTACATTTTATAGGATGCATTACCCAAAAAGGAGCATTAATTATCTTTACACCTTCTATCATAACATTTGTACATTCAAATGGCTGAAAAAAACTTGGGCGTAAAAAGTGATTTTCACCAAAAACACGTTCATTAACTGGTGTATTATTTTCACCCATCTCCATTAATACCGGAAGATTTAAACTATCCTTTTGCTGACCCATTCCTGGCTTCCAACCGTAAGAATCTTTTCCACACCATGACCACCAGAATTCGTTACTCGCTTGGCCGTTTAAAATTCCTTTACCAGTAACCGCTATATTTTTTTTATTGTATGCATAAATTAATGGTGAATAATTCATTAATTCAGTTCCCTCGTAGGAAGTATGTACTAACGGATAATAATCCTCTGGATTTGTACTAAATAAAACCTCAGAACCTTCTTCTAAATGCAGATTCACATTATTTTCTAAATGTATTGGACCTGTCAAATATTTTCCTTCTGGAATTAATACAATTCCTCCACCGCTATTTGTACATTCATTAATTACTTTTTTAAAAACCTCTGTATTGCTAAAAACACCATCTCCAATACCTCCATAATCCAATACATTAAATGTTTTATTTGGAAAAGTTGGTACTGCAATGCTATCTATAATTTGTTGCATTTTCTCCCAATGATCAATAGAAACAATCTTTTTATTTTCTTCTTTGCAGGAAATCAACAATGTAATCATCACTAATCCCAATATTATTTTTTTGCACATACAGAATAAATTTTAACTATACTTTAATCAATTACTTTAATGTAATCGATTACACAAATCTAAAAAAAGACAATTAGAAAACCAAATTATTTGATAATAAATGTTACAATAACTCTTTAATTATTTTATTAAAAAATTTTTCTTTTTTTCTTTTTTTAAAATAAGGTAGATTTATCTACTTTAAGTTCTGTATTTTTATGAGTTCTATAGGTAATCCCTTAATTATTAATGAATAGAATTTAATTTAAAAAAATATTAAATTTATAAACCGTGCGATTTAATTCTGAAATTAAATCACAAAATATCCTTTAAATATTTTTATTAAAAGAACTTTTAATAAAATTAACTTTAATAATTTCGTTTAGGCATATTGAAAAATTATTTACTAAAAAAGCGATAAATTAAACCTTTAATATATCGCTTTTTAAAATTATTTATCTAGTTCTAGAGCTGCTAAAATAAAAGGCCCTAAACCATGTGAATTATCAATTTTAATTTTTTCACCAATATAATATTCAAATGAGCCATCTCTATATGGGTTTCCTCCAAGTCCAGCGCTACCGCATACTTGAGTTATATGTATTTCCCCATCTTCATCCACTTTAATTAGTTGGGTAATTAAACCATTAAAAGCTCTTCTAGCAACATCTTTAAAACTTGAAGATAAATACCCTTTATTTACACCTTTTGCATAAGCATAAGCAAACATTGAAGTTCCTGATGCTTCTAAATAGTTACCTTCTTTTCCTCCCATATTTGTCACTTGATACCATAAACCTGTTTCTTCATCTTGAAATTTTTCCAATGCTATAGCTAATTGATTTAAATATCCTACTAATTTTTCATGCCCCGAATGTGATTTCGGTAGATAGTCTAAAACATCTACAATAGCCATCGCGTACCATCCCATTGATCTAGACCAAAAATTGGGAGAACAACCTGTTTCTTTATTTGCCCATTCCATTTTTTTACTTTCATCCCAAGCATGAAATAATAATCCTGTTTGAGGATCAAAAGTATGTTTTTGTATGAGTTCAAATTGCTTAATAATATCATCAAAAAATTTTCCGTTTTCAAACTCAGCAGAATATTGTGCATAAAATGGAGTTCCCATATATAAACCATCTAACCACATTTGATTCGGATAAATATTTTTATGCCAAAAACCATCAGATTCTGTTCTAGATTGACCCTCTAACTGTTTTCTTAATGTTTTAAGAGCCGCTAAATACCTTTCGTCTTTTGTTTTTTCTAGTAAATCGAATAAAATTTTCCCAGCATTAATCATATCTATATTATACTTTTCTATATCATAATTCAATATAGATCCATTACTATCAATTACAGTTTTAGCATAATTTTCAACATAATCAAAGTATTTTTGATTTTGAGTTTTATCATAAAGTTTTTCAAAAGAAAGGGACAATAATCCAAGTTTATAATCCCATTTAGGATTTTTATTATCATCTACTTGCCAAAGTTTTGGATGTCTTTTTATAATGGACAAAGCCATTCTTTCTGACCATTTTAAAGTATCTGAAATGGTTAATTCTATTTTAGAGTTTTCTTCTGATTTTATTTTATTTTCTTGTTTGCCATTACAAGAAATTGTTAAATAAATAACTATTAAAAAAAGAGTATTTGTTTTTTTTAGCAGGTTCATCTTTTAAATTTAAAGTTATAAAATGTCAATTATTTTAAATAAAAGTAGCCTGATGATTTCATCAGGCTACTAAACAATTAATCCAAATATATTTAAACAAAAAATAGTAAAATTTGTTTAATATGTATACAATAATCTTTATTTAATTATAAGCCGGATTTTGAGCAAAATCTTTATTTTGATTTAAATCTAAAGCCGATTGTGGAATTGGTCGTAAAATTTTAAGTTCACCATTAGCCCCATTAAAGTTACTTTCTTCAATTAAGTAATTATGCAAAGAAGCTCTTTCCACTAATTTTTCAGTTCGTTTTAAATCAAACCATCTGTGATATTCACCAAATAATTCACGAGCTCTTTCATCTAAAACATAATCTATATCAAACTCTCCTATAGTCGCTGGTTCGGCACCCGCTCTTTCTCTAACTGCATTTAATCTATCCAAACCAGTAGCAGGATTCGTATTTAAATATGCTTCTGCAGCAATTAAATAAGTTTCACCTAAACGAGACAAAATTATATCTCTTGTCCCAACTCTATTACTACCATTTGCAAATGGTGCTTTTGGGTCATCAAATTTCTTAGCTGGTATCGTTTGGTAATCACTACTTACAACACTAGCAGCATAAGTTCCCCAAAGATGAATTTGAGCTTCAGGATGTGCAATTGCATATGCATCAACCTCAGCTTGTGTCGCCCATTTCGGAGTATAATAATGTCTAATTTCTAATCCACTTTTGTCATCAACTCTAAACTCATCATAGTATTTCATATATACCTCAGTCATAAAAGTCGCATTATATCTTTCATCATCAGAAGAAAACAAATCTAATGCAAAGTCTGTAGCAAGTAATGTATAACTTCTCCAAGGTGCATTAACAATTCCATTTTCAACATTTTCAGAACCACCTAAATAAGGTCCGAACCAATTCCCTTGTTTATGCCCTAAATTTTCTGGATCTGAACTAATTGATGATTCAGAAAATTGTACTGAAAATAATGTTTCAGTATTCATTTCATTACCTGGAAACCATAATTCATCAAAAGGAATTGTTAAAGCTTCTCCAGCAATTGCATCATCTGCATAAGATGCAGCAGTTGCAAAATCACTAGTATCAGCAAAGCTTTCATAAGCTCTTGTTAAATATACTTTAGCTAATAAATGCTGAACAGCTCTTTTGTTAACACGGCCATTATATGATGACGTACTAACAGCGTTTAAAGCAGCCTCTAAATCTGAAATAATCAAATTATAAACTTCTTCTGCTGAATCTCTATCAAATGATAATTGTGGGTAATCAACATACTCTGTAACAATACCTACACCTCCATAAGTTTGAACCAATAGAAAATAAGCATTTGCTCTTAAATATTTAACTTCTCCAATTAAAGTATTTAAATCATTTGTTTGCTCCGTAATATCAGAATAAAATAAAGCTGTATTAGCAGCTCTAACAGCTTTATAACAAGATATATATAATTGATCTACATCTGTTGATGAAGAGTTTAATTGTGTGTACTCAGATAATCCATCAGGTTCAGAACCTCTACCAGATCCTACAGCATATAAATCTGTACCAGCACAAAACACATAAGCGTCATCTCCATATATTTCTCTCAATTGAGAATAATTTGCATTTACTAAAAGATTGAACCCTGCGGCTGTTTTATAAGTAGACTCAGCATCAGCACTTGCTAGATTATCCTCTTCAATAAAGTCTGAACATGAACTAAATGTTAATGCCAGAATTCCTAAAATTATTAATTTTTTCATGTCTATTCTTTAAAATTTTAAACTTAAACCTAATTGATACGTCGCCGAACTTACACGTCCAACTCCTAATGAAGCTGTAGCCCATTCTGGATCGTAACCGTCATAATCTGTTATCACTAAAGGATTTAAGACATTCATATAAACTCTTAACCCTTTAACTTTCAATTTTTCTAATGCATCCGCATCAAATGTATATCCTAACGAGATGTTTTTTACTTTAATAAATGATGCATCTCTATAATATCCAACTCTAGAATTTCTCCAATATGTACCTGCATTACGAGGTTGAGGATAAGAATTAGAGAATTGAGCCGGTATACCCGCTCCATTTTCTGGAATGTACCAATCAGCTATATCTAATTTTTGACGTCCTCTATCTCTAACATCTGTAAAGTTTTGATGAAACTCACTATATGCATAAACTCCTTGATTTGTAAATGCCGAAATTGATAAATCAAAGTTTCCAATATTTAAATTAGATATAATACTAGCTGACCAATCTGGATCAGAATTCCCAACAACAGTTCTATCATTATTAGCATCTATTACTCCATCGTTATTTAAATCTTTAACTCTCGCCTGACCAGGCTCTTGATTATATGATGCAGCTTCATCGGCTTCACTTGGTTGCCAAACACCATCAAACACATAATTATAATAAGAATTCAAAGATTCTCCCAAGAACCAATTGTTCCCAACGTCATCATTCTCTTTTTGTCCATTTATTTCTACTAAACTATTCTTGTTTTTTGTAAACGTAAAAGTTGTTTTCCAAGTAATATTGTCTGTCTGAATATTTCTTGTTGTCAACAAAATTTCAACCCCCTTATTGCTAATAGAACCGAAATTTGCTTTTGTAGAACCACTAGGTATCCCTAACTCCATAGGTAAAGACTGTGCCCCAATTTGATTATCAGATAATCTATCATACAAATCAATACTACCTGTAACTTTACTGTTAAATAATCCAAAATCTACACCAAAGTTAAGCTCTCTTGTTTTCTCCCAAGTTAAGGCTTTGTTTGCTAAAGATGAAGCCAACCATCCATTTGCTGCATCACCATCAATTTCATAAAACAATTGTTGATTTAATAAGTTAAGTGTTGTATAAGCAGCAACATTATCATTACCGGTATAACCAAAACTCAATCTTGTTTTTAAACTAGAGATTATCTCACTATCTGCAAGGAAAGATTCTTCGTTCATTTTCCAAGCAACGGCTACTGAAGGAAATGATTCCCATTTATTTCCAGCTGAAAGTACTGAAGAACCATCCCATCTATTTGATACTGTTAACAAATACTTATCTAAATACGAATAATTTAAACGCGCAGCATAAGAATTTAAGGTCTTTTTAAAATAATTTGAGCCTAAATTAAATGATTCTGAACTTCCTGCTTGTAAACCATAGAAACCTGTTTCAAAAGGTTGGTTTTTTGAACTTAGGAAAGAAGATTCTGTTTCACTAGAATAAATACTTTGTAAACCTAAGAAGTTAAATACATGATCATCGTTTAATGTATAATTAATATTAAACTGGTTATCCCAAGTATAATTATAATTTTCACTTTTAGAAATATCTGAACTTGGACCATTTTTACTTCCTTCATTTGTTAGAAGCCCCCAAGATTTACCTCTTCTGTAATTATTGAAACCACCTGAGTAAGTAGATTTAAAACTAAGCCATTCCAATGGTTTATACTCAAAGAAAACACTACCAATAGTTCTCCATCTTCTTATTTGATCAGATGAATTATTAATTTCTAATAATGGGTTATATGTACTTGTTTTATTAACTCCATAAGATCCATCAGGGAATCTTAATTTTCCAGGTTGTGGATATAATTCTCCAACAATTTCATCACCATTTGAATCAATAGCCCAAGGTGATAAGAAAGGATTTAATCTAAAAGCTTGTTGCATTGCATTGGGACTACCTAATTCACTATCCGTCCTGGCAATTGTTAAGTTTACTCCTGTTTTAACCTTTTCATTAATTTTATGTTGAACACCTAACTTTAAAGAGTATTTATCAATAGACTCATTTGGAATATTACCAGTTTCACTTTGCTTACCTAATCCAACATTATAAGATAATCCTCCATCTGATATACCGTTTATATTTAAATAATTATTTTCAGATGTTCCACTTTGAAGTACAGCATCATACCAATCAAAAGTATCATTATTCTGCGCTCTTTCTAGCAATATACTATTTGCACTACCAACAACTTTACTTGCAAGTAATTCAGCTGATGTATTTAGAGCATCACCTCCATTTGTAGTTGCAAAATAAGCAGATTGATGGTATAACCACCATTTATCCCCATCCATCATTTTTGGCAATCTTGTAACCTCTTTTACACCATAAGATGATTCGAAAGATACATTTACACCAGATTTTGCACTAGAACCACTTTTTGTAGTAACAATAATTACACCATTGGCACCTCTAGAACCATAAATTGCAGCCGATGAAGCATCTTTTAAAATGTCTAAACGAGCAATATCTTGTGGATTTAAGAAACTAATATCATCAATAAATACACCATCAACAACATACAAAGGTTTTCCACCCGATAAAGAGTTTGACCCTCTAATAGTGATATCAAAACCATCACCAATACGACCAGTTGCCGAAGATATTTGCACCCCTGCAACAGAACCTTGCATTGCTTCAAGTGGACTAGTTACATTTCTCTCAGTAAGAGCTTTAGCATCTAAGGTACTAACCGTTCCAGTTAAATCCTTTTTCTTTACAGTTCCATATCCAACAACCACTACTTCATCTAGTGATTCTAAATCTGGTTTAAGAACTATATTTAATGTTCTTTGCCCATTTACACTGATTTCTTGTTTTTTATAACCAATATAACTTATTGCAAGAACGGAATTATCATCAGATACATTAATGGTAAAGTTACCATCAAAATCTGTGGACACTCCGTTACTCGTGCCCTTTTCAAGGATATTCACACCAGGCAAAGGTTGCCCAGTATCATCACTAACTGTTCCGTTAACAGTTGTACCATTTTGGGCAATAACTTCGCTACCCACAAACAGTCCCAAAAATAGGAATATTCCACAACTCCATTTTAAGGTTCTTTTAAATAAAACATTGATGTTCATAATTTAATTATAATTTAGTTTGAGTTAATTAAAATTTCGATTACTTATTTTTTTAATGAAATCATAAAGTTTTTAATTTAATTTAATATCAAAAAAAATTAATGTAATCGATTACACAAAACTACTCAATGAAACTATAAAAAGCAAATTTATAACACAATAATGTTAATTTAACATTAAAATTACGGCTAAATCAAAAAAAATGTTAAAAAGATGCCCTAAATATGAAATTATTCAATTAAATTTATTCTTATTTTTTAATTTAATTCATTATTTTAATGATTTTACATTAATACCTATTTTTATTGTAATCGATAACATTAAAATTTTAAAAGAAATAATAATAGCTATATTTACAAAAATAAAATACCCTACTCAATGAGTAAGAAAATTACCATTTACGATATTGCAAAGGAATTAAATATAACTGCTGCAACGGTTTCAAGAGCATTAAACAACAACCCTAAAATAAGTAAAGTAACAAGACAGTTAGTTGCTGATACAGCAGCAAAAATGAATTACAAACAAAATAAGCTTGCTTTAGCACTTAAAAGTGGAAAAAGTTATAACGTTGGAGTTATAGTTCCACGATTAGACAGTAACTTTTTTGCTTCTGTAATTAGAGGGATTGAGGAAGAGCTGCATCCTTATGGTTATCATGTAATTATTTGTCAAACAAGAGATGATAAAAATTTGGAAATTGAAAATATTGATGCATTATTAAATGCTCAGGTTGATGGTATTTTAATGTCTATTTCGAATGTATCTACTGAACAAAATGAAAGTTTTGAAAGAATACTTAAAAAAAATGTACCATTAATATTTTTTGATAGAAAAGCAAATATAGATGGTGTAAGCACTGTTACAATTAATGATTTTCAAGGAGCATATGAAGCAACAAAGCATCTAATAGCTCAAGGCTGTAAGCGTATTGCCCATTTATCTAACAATCGTTTAATAGAAATATTTAGAGATCGATATCTTGGATATAAACAAGCGATACTTGATAGTGGACTTGAGTTTGACGAAAGTATTGTAATAGAAGCTATTAGTAACGTTGAAGATGGAAGAAAAATCACAAAATCATTACTTGAATTAGATAACCCACCAGATGCTATATTTTCTTCGAGCGATTTTACCGCACTTGGTGCCATTCAAGAAATTAAAGCTCACGGGCTTAAAATACCAGAAGATATTTGTGTTGCTGGTTTTGCAAATGAACCCTTTACGAAATTTATGGAGCTAGCTATTACCTCAGTAGATCAATCACCATTAGAAATGGGCAAAATGACAGCTAAAGTTTTTATTGAACAAATAAATAAAAAAGAAATTGTTAAAATTGAAAAAAAGGTTGTCTTAAATCCTAAATTAATAATTAGAGAATCATCCTTAAAAAAACAACACTAAATTTCATTTAAAATTAGGTGTTTTTTTTATCTTATTTTTTAAACGAAATTATTTTTCTTAGCTTAAAACCCAATTAACTGCATGGCCAACTGTTGCAAAGGGCTTTATTGGAAACCCATTCACTTCTGACTCTATCAGAATTGCTATAACAACTCCCTTTGGATCTTCTGTAATTGTCCCAATTTTAAGATTTCCAAAAATCTCTTTATTATTTTTATAAAAACAGGTTATTTCCAGATAATCTGAAGTATTGATATTTAATATTGTATTTCTATGATCAAGAATAAAACCTTTAACTTCCTTCGTAATTAAGTTATTCTCAAAAGCATACTCCCAAGAAGAACAAATATCAGAAACTGTTAGTTCACCAATATAGTTTATATACAAAATTCCTGAGAACTCGTCAAATTCATATTGATTTTGGGTATTCATAAAAGTTTATTTGTGGGGTCAATAATTTCTAAGTTATTTTATAAGGATACTCCTCTTCTCCAAGGAATAAAATCATTTTGATCTAAAAGCATTGCTTTGGTTTTTATAGAACCACTTGCAACTTCTATGATGTATTCTAACATAACTTCAGCCATTTCTTCAATTGATTTTTCACCTCTAATTATTGCTCCAGTATCAACATCAATAATATCCGACATTTTTGTTGCCATTTCTGTGTTTGAAGAAACTTTGATAACAGGAGTAATTGGATTTCCCGTCGGTGTACCTAATCCTGTAGTAAATAAAACTATATTCGCTCCAGAACCTACCATTGCCGTTGTGCTTTCAACATCATTACCTGGTGTACATAATAGATTAAGACCTGGTTTTGAAATATATTCCCCATAATCCAATACACTTTCAACTGGTGACGAACCTCCCTTTTTAGCAGCGCCAGCAGATTTCATGGCATCAGTTATTAAACCATCTTTTATATTTCCAGGAGAAGGATTCATATCAAATCCAGAACCCGCGTCTACAACAGATTTTTCAAAAGCTTCCATAAGTTTTAAAAACTTAATTGCATCTTCTTCGGTTTTACATCTATTCATTAATTCCTGCTCCACACCACACAATTCAGGAAATTCTGCCAAAATCGCAGTACCTTTAAGTGCTACTATCAAATCTGAAGTATATCCTAACGTTGGATTTGCTGATATCCCAGAAAAACCATCTGAACCACCACATTCTAAACCAATATTTAGTTTAGATAAAGGAGCTGGATTTCTAGAAATATTATTTGCTTTTTTTATAGCTTCAAAAGAATCTTTAACAATAGCGCTCAACATATCATCAACCGTACCCATTTGCTGCTGTTCAAAAATTAAGACAGGTTTTTTACTTGTTGGATTGATTGCATTTAAAGCATCCTTAAAAATTTCAATTTGTAAATTTTGACACCCTAAACTTAATACGGTTGCACCAGCAACATTTGGATTATTAACATAACCTGCTAATAATTTAGCCAAACTTTCTGAATCTTGACGAATACCTCCGCAACCACCTGGATGTGTTATAAATTTTACATCAATATTTTCAAAAACATTAGTTGAAGTTAATTTTTCAATTTCTTCATCATTTGCATTATTACTATTCACCAAAGAGCGAAGTAATAGCTGATGACTACTTACTTTTTGTGTTAGTAATTCTTTCTCAAAAATTTCTTTTAATGTTTCTATATTTCTGTTTTCACAGAAAACAAGTGGAAAAAACAACCAAACATTGGCGGTTCCAACCTGTCCATCTTCCCTTTCATAACCTAAAAAAGTTCTATCCTTCCATTTATCAACATTTGGAGCTGACCACCCAATATCTCCAGTCTTTTTGTAAACTTTTTCGCTTTCATGCTTCACATTGCTAATAGTAAGCACATCTCCCTTTTTAATAATGCAATTTGCTTTTCCAACTAAAACACCATACATAATAATTCTATCCCCAACATTAAATTTTTCTAAGGAAATTTTATGCTTTGCTTTAGTATCCGATAAAATATTAATAGTTTCTCCTTCAAATTCAACAGCATCTCCAGCTACTAAATTTACAAGAGCAACAGCAACATTATCCGAAGGATTAACTTTTATTAACTTCTTTTGCATTATTAGTCTAATTATAATTTTATTTAATATTGTTTATTGAAATTTGCAAAGCCTTTTTCAATACCATTGGTTTCAATTTCTTCTAAAGCACGAGCAATTGCTTGAGACAAGCCATTAATTTTTGTTAAATCCTGATCCCAAAAACTAATGTTTTCAAGTGTCTTGTTTGCAATTTGCTGATAATCTGATAATTCCCAAATTTTAGTAAAAGACTCAACAATTTCAGCACTATCTTTAACAGGTAAAAGTTTTCCTTCCCAAACACCTTTATAAAAACGAATTAAACAAGCAAAAGAGAAAGTTAATCGAGTAGGTATTTTATTATGAATTGCAACATACTCTAACAAACTTGGTAATACTCTTACTTTAAATTTTGAAATTGAATTTAAAGCAATATCAGACAATTGATGTTTTATAAAAGGATTTCTAAATCTATCAAAAACTTCTTCAGCAAAACTCTTCAGTTCTTCTTTATCCATTTTTAACGTATCTATTATTTCGTTAAAAACAGCTTTATTTATAAAATCACCTGTAAATTCATTATCAATTGTTTCTTTTACTGTTCCATTACCATATAATAATGAAAAAGGAACCATAGCTGTGTGTGCACCATTTAAAATTCGAACTTTTCTAGTTCGGTAAGGTTGCATATCATCAACAATTTTTACATCCAAATCAGTTTTATGAAATGGTAATTTTGCTTTTAAATCTTCTCCACCCTCAATAACCCAAAGTAAAAAAACTTCAGCAGCAACTACTAAATTATCTAAGTAATCTAATTGTTTGTTATATTCTTCAATTTGATCTTTAGGATAACCTGGTACAATCCTGTCTACTAAAGTATTATGAAAAGTACTATAATCTAATAACCAATTTTTAAATTTATCACCTAATTTCCAATCTTCAATATATTGTAATATAATTTCTTTTAACGTATCGGAATTATTATTGATAAGTTCACAAGGAATAATTGTAAGTCCTTTATCCGGACTTCCATTAAAGTGCTTAAACCGTTCATGTAAAAGAACAGTTAACTTTGCTGGAAAAGAGCTTGGAGGTTGCATTCCTGGTGTATCATTAGATACGTACGCGATACCCGCTTCAGTTGTATTTGAAATTATAAATGATAATTCTTCTTCTTTTGCAAGATCAAGATATTCATTAAAATTCACATAAGGATCTACACCTTGAACAATATTTGAAATCAATTCAATCTCCTGAATTTCTTGCCCTTTTTTTATACCTTTCATAAACAAGGTATATAATCCATCTTGTTCATTTAGTATATTTATCAATCCTCTATCTATTGGTTGAACAACAGCAACTCCAGCATTAAAATCAACTTCTTTATTCAATTTTTGAAAAGCATAATCTATAAAAGCTCTTAAAAAATTACCTTCTCCAAATTGAACAATTTTAATTGGAAGTTTCTTTTCTAAACCTGTATTTTTTCTATTTAATTTTTTCATTATTTTCTTAACCTCATTTTACTAACTATTTTTATTTATCTAAATATAAAGACGAAATAAAAATATTTTTTACTCAACAACCGGATTTAAATTTTCATCTAAAGGAGTCATTTTAGGCATTAATAAATGCACTAAACCAAGTATGATTAAATAACAAGAACCTGCAAAAAGGAATGCCCAAAAGTAACCAGTATTCCCTGCTTGATCTAATACTGAACCTAAGGCAGCATCTGCAACAATACCTGCAACTGCTCCAATCATTCCTCCAATTCCAACAACAGAAGCTGTGGCCTTTCTAGGAAAAACATCAGAAACCAAAGTAAATATATTAGCAGACCAAGCTTGGTGACCAGCAGCTCCTAAACCTATAAGAATAATTGCTATCCATTTGCTTTCTGTAACTGCTACAAAACTTACAGGAAGGATAATTAATGCACAAATTAATAAGGTTATTTTTCGAGCTTTATTCACTGTCCAACCTTTTCTCATTAATGCACCTGAAAGAAACCCTCCAAAAATACTTCCAGCATCAGCTAAAATGTAAATAACAAAAAATGGAAGTGCAATATTTTTAATATTTACATCGAATGTTTCTGCCAAAAATTTTGCTCCCCAGAAAAGGTAAAACCACCAAACAGCGTCTGTAACTTTAGCTAAACCAAAAGCCCAAGTTTGACGCTTATCTAGTACACTTTTCCAAGGTAATTTCTCTTCATTCTCCTCTTCAGAATCACTTTGTATATATGCTAATTCTTCTTTTGATACTTTAGGATGAACTTGAGGTTTTTTATACATTCTTAACCACAGAAACACCCATATAGCACTCAACACTCCCGTAATTAAAAATGGTATTTGCCAATTTTTACCGTTTTCATGAACAATCCAACCGATTACAAACGGCGCTGCAATAGCACCAATACTAGTGGCTGCATTAAAAAGACCTGTTGCAAATGCTCTATCTTTTTTTGGAAACCACTCTGCTGTTGTTTTAATCGCTGCTGGAAAGTTTCCTGCTTCTCCAAAACCTAAACCAAATCGAGCTGCTGCAAAACCTATAATACTAAATCCGGGGCGCACCAATGCGTGCAACATCCCAAAGAAACTCCAAATTGCAATAGAAAGTGTATATCCTTTTTTAGTTCCTAAACGGTCAATTAGTCCTCCCATTGATAACATACCAATAGCATAGGCCACCTTAAATGAAATCATAATATTGGCATAATCACTATTTGTCCATCCAAACAACTTTTCAAGTGTTGGAGCCATTACACCAATTATACTTCTATCAAAATAATTAATAGTGGTAGCAAACATTAATAACGCCAAAATTCTATAGCGATAATTGCCTATTTTTTGCTGTGGTTCATTCATAATATTTATTTTACTTGGTTTAATTTAATTTCTTATTTTATTTATTTAGGTAATAATTATTGTGAGTTTTTACTTTCTAACTTGCTTAATTAAAGCCAAAGCTTTTTTCATATCTTTTTCTAATTTAGCATAATTATTATTAGCTATAATTTCTTTTGATATTAATTGAGCACTCATTCCAACACAAGTTACACCTGCATTGAACCATCCTTCTAAATTTTCCTTGTTTGGAGCAACACCTCCAGTTGGCATTAAACTTGAACAAGGTGACCACCTTTAATACCTTTTACAAGTTGTGCCATTTTATTTTAAAATTTAAATATTGATATTGTGGAGAGCCGATCTTTACCTAACAATTTACAACCCTCCATCAAAATCAAACCTAACATAAACAATCTTATTTTAATAAACTTGTCACAAAATCAACTTACACTCCATATTGTGAATTTAATCTTAACATAATTTCTCCAAAATTTATCACTTCAAACATTATCAATTGTGTATTTAATTATTCTGTCTAAAATTTGAAATATTCTTTTGCATTATTATAACTAATATCTGCAACCATTTTACCTATCCACTCCATGTCATTTGGTAATTCACCTTTTTTAATTTCATCACCTAAAAGATTACATAATATTCTTCTAAAATATTCATGTCTTGGGAAAGATAAGAAACTTCTTGAATCTGTTAACATTCCAATAAAACAACTAATTAATCCCATATTTGAGAGGGCGTTTAATTGTTTTGTCATTCCATCTTTTTGATCTAAAAACCACCATCCCGATCCATATTGAACTTTTCCTTTTACACTTCCATCGTTAAAGTTTCCAATCATGGTTGCCATAACTTCATTATCGGCTGGATTTAAATTGTATAAAATTGTTTTGGTTAATTTATTTTTACTATCCAATGCATTTAAAAAAGCTGACAATTTTGCGGCTTGAGAATAATCACCAATTGAATCCCATCCCGTATCAGGACCTAAAACTCTAAGCATTCTTGCATTATTATTTCTCAAAGCTCCTAAGTGAAATTGTTGAACCCAACCAAATTCGTGGTAGGTTTCAGCTAAAAATAATAATATTGCGCTTTGAAACTTAAGCGCTTCTTCATTAGTAACTAATTGATTATTTCTTTTCTTTTCAAAAATTGAATTTACTTCATTTTCAGTGAATTTTTCGAAATAAATTTCATTTAAACCGTGATCACAAAGTTTACAACCATTTTCATCAAAAAATGAAATTCTTTTCTTTAAGGCATCACATAAATCCTGATAAGAATTTATTGAAATATCTGCAGCATTTCCAAGTAAATCAATATAAGCATTGTACCCTTCATCTTCAATTAAAATAGCTTTATCTGGTCTAAAAGCAGTATTAACTTTAACAGTTAAGTCACTTTTAGCAATTCTTTTATGATGTTCTAAATTATCAATTGGATCTTCTGTAGTGCAAACTAATTCAGCATTTACCTTATGAAGTAAATTCTGACAACTATACGCTTCTGTATTTAGCTTCTCTTTTGTCTCTTCATAAATTCTTTCTGCTGAATTTTCATTTAACAATTCGTTAATATCAAAATATCTGGCTAATTCTAAATGGGTCCAATGAAACAATGGATTTCTCATTGTATATGGCACTGTTTTAGCCCAATTTAAGAACTTATCTTTATCAGAAGCTCCTCCAGTAATAAACTCTTCATTAATTCCTAATGTCCTCATGGCGCGCCACTTATAATGGTCTCCGTTAATCCAAACATTTGTAATGTTACTAAATATTTTATTATCTGCTATTTGCTGAGGAGGCAAATGATTGTGGTAGTCAATTATTGGTTGCTTTTTAGCATAGTTATGATATAATTCTTCTGCAAATTTATTTTCCAGTAAAAAATTATCATGTATAAATTTCGTGCTCATTCTATTTTATTTCTTATAAAATTATTCTTCGTTTGATGGTTTCCCAATAGTCGCTAAAATACCTCCATCAACATATAAAATTTGGCCATTTACAAAATCACTTGCTTTGGAAGCTAAAAATACGGCTGCTCCTGCTAAATCTTCTGGATCTCCCCAACGTGCTGCCGGAGTTCTGGAAATGATAAATTCATTAAACGGATGTCCGTCAACTCTAATTGGTGCTGTTTGTGAAGTTGCAAAATATCCTGGTCCAATACCATTGGTTTGAATATTGTATTTAGCCCATTCTGTTGCCATATTCTTCGTTAACATTTTTAATCCTCCTTTTGATGCTGCATAAGCCGAAACGGTGTTTCTTCCTAATTCACTCATCATTGAATTTATGTTAATGATTTTTCCTGCACGACGCGCTATCATTTTTCTTCCAACATATTTTGAAACAATAAATGGCCCTGTTAAATTTACATCAATTACAGCTCTGTAATCTTCTGTTTCCATATCTTCCATTGGTACTCTTTTAATAATACCTGCATTGTTAATTAGAATATCTATTGGGCCAACTTCTTTTTCTATAATGTCAATATATTTTTCAACTTCTTTGTCGTTGGTAACATCAAAAACATAAGTGTGTACTTTTAGACCTTCACTTTCATATTCCTTTTTTGCTTCTTCAAGCATATCAGAGGAATAGTTATTTACGATTAGTTCTGCTCCTGCATGACCTAAGCCTTTTGCCATGGCCATTCCTAAACCGTGAACACCTCCAGTAATTAAGGCTCTTTTACCTGTTAAATCAAATAAATTTCTCATTGTATTTATGCTGTTTTTTATCGTAAGTCAGTTATTTTTGCTACATCCATATCGTTATAATCTAGGTTTTCACCTGCCATTCCCCATATAAATGTGTAATTTGACGTTCCTGATCCACAGTGAATTGACCAAGGTGGTGAAATAACTGCCTGATGATTGTTCATCCAAATATGACGTGTTTCTTCTGGTTGTCCCATAAAGTGACAAACAGCCTGATTTTCCGGAATGTCTAAATAAAAATAAACTTCCATTCTGCGATCGTGAACGTGTGCTGGCATCGTGTTCCAAACACTTCCCGTTTTTAATTCAGTCATTCCCATTTGTAACTGGCAAGTGGTTACAATACCGCCAATAATCATTTGGTTTACAGTTCTATGATTTGCTGTTTCTAAAGATCCTAATTCAATTTTATTAGCTTCAGCTTTGCTTACTTTTTTTGTAGGGTAATTTTTATGGGCTGGTGCAGCATTTAAATAATACTGTGCAGGATTCTTTGCGTCATTACTTGTAAAAATAACTTCTTTATTTCCACTACCAATATATAAAGCGTCTTTAAAGCCCAATTCATAAACCGTTCCGTCTACTTCAACAGAACCATCTCCACCAACATTTATAATTCCTATTTCTCTTCTTTCTAAAAAATAATCCGCCTTTAATGGGTCAATAGTTTCCAACTTTAATGGTTGTAATGGAACTGCAGAACCTGCAATATATCTATCGTAATGAGAATAAGTAAGATTTACTTTCCCCTCTTCCATTAAGTTATCAATTAAAAATTCTTCTCTTAATTGAGTTGTATCGTATTTTTTAACTGCATCAGGACTTGATGCGTAACGTGATTCGTAATTAGTTGACATAGTGTTTTTATAATTAATGTAATCGATTACACAAATGTAGTGGAAATTATTTTAAATGCAAATTTTTTATCTAAATAGATTTCCTATTCAAGATAAAAAATAAATCAAAACTTCAAGAAGATATTAATAAAATACTTATAAATAATGCTTGTAATAGAAAATTACTATTTTTTAAATAAAAATATGAAATCAACCTTACCTTTTTCCTTAAACTTCTTTTACTCTCTATTTTTTAATTTTACTTTTGTTATCTAATATTAGGATTAAATTTAAAACATGATTGAACATAACTATAAAAACAAAGTAGCAATAATTACTGGCGGAGGTGGCTCATTAGGCGGTGCAATGGCAAAAGGACTTGCGCTTGAAGGCATTAAGGTTGTATTAATTGGAAGAACTTTAAGTTCACTTCAAATTAAAACCGAAGACATTAACAATTTAGGTGGACAAGCAATAGCAATGACAGCAGATGTTTTAGACCTAAAAAAATTGGAAGATGTAAGAAAAGCTATTCTTGATAAATGGGGAGGAATTGATATTCTTGTCAATGCAGCTGGTGGTAATTTAAAAGGCGCTACAATAATGCCCGAAGATAATTTTTTTGACATTAATTTGAATGATTTTAATTCTGTTACAGATTTAAACCTTAACGGAACTCTATTACCTACAATTGTTTTTGGCAGTGAAATTGCAAAACAAAAAAACGGAAATATTATAAACATCTCTTCTATAACTGCTCAACATGTTTTAACAAGAGTAGTTGGGTATTCCGCTGCTAAAGCTGCTATTGAAAATTTCACAAAATGGCTAGCGATTGAAATGACACTAAAACATAATAATAACACAAGAGTAAATGCTATTGCTCCAGGTTTTTTTATTGGCAACCAAAATAAAAGCTTATTATTAAATAATGATGGCTCTCTTACAGAAAGAGGAAAAACAATTGTAAAAAACACACCAATGAAACGTTTTGGTAAACCCGAAGAGTTAGTAAGTACATTATTATGGTTATGTAGCGATGCATCAAGTTTTGTAAATGGAATTGTAGTTCCTGTAGATGGCGGATTCAGTGCATTTTCTGGAGTTTAACTACAACCCTCTTAAAACAAAAAAAAACCTACTGAAAATCAGTAGGTTATCTTGTGATGGCACTAGGATTCGAACCTAGGACCGCCTGCTTAGAAGGCAGGTGCTCTATCCAGCTGAGCTATGCCACCATTAGGATTAAATAATCCAAATAGTTAATTGTCGGGGTGGCAGGATTCGAACCTGCGACCTCCTCGTCCCAAACGAGGCGCGATAACCGGGCTACGCTACACCCCGAAAATGGTTATCTTAATATTTTGCGGAGAGACAGGGATTCGAACCCTGGGTAAGTGTTTCCACCTACGACGATTTAGCAAACCGCTCCTTTCGGCCACTCAGGCACCTCTCCTAAAAAAATATGTTTATGAACTTATTTTTGCGAGTGCAAATGTAGCATTAGAATTACATTTACACAACATTTTTTTACTTTTTTTACTTAAAATTTAAACTTATTTATTCTGGATATTCAATTCTAAGGTGATAAATATTCTTTAGCTTCTTTTTTAATACCTTTTTAATAGTTTGTAATTCCTTAAAAGTAATATCTGCATTCATAAATTGTCCATCCTCCATTTGTTTGTTTACAATTTTCTCTACCAAATTATCAAATGCCTGCGCACTAGGTTCTTTTATACTTTTAGACGCTGCTTCTACTGAATCACACATCATTAAAATGGCAGTTTCTTTTGAAAAAGGTATTGGTCCCGGATATTGAAAATGTTGTATATCTACATCTCCTCCGCTAAGTTCTTCTTCCTTTTTATAAAAATAATATACAAGTGTTGTTCCATGGTGTGTTCTAATAAAATCGATAATCCTATCGGGTAATCGATGTTTTTTTGCTAATTCAACTCCATTAATAATATGATTGATAATTATTTGGGCACTATCTTTTGGAGTTAACTCATTATGAGGATTTACATTGGTTGATTGATTCTCTGTATAATACATTGGATTTAACATTTTACCAATATCATGATACAAAGCTCCTGTACGAACAAGCATTGAATTTGCATTAATCTCATTTGCCGAAGCTTCTGCCAAATTTGCAACTTGTAAAGAATGCTGAAAAGTCCCTGGAGCCTTCTCTGCCAGCTCTCTTAACAATTTAGAGTTGGTATTAGATAACTCTTTTAAAGATTCATCTGAGACCAAGCCAAAAAGCTTTTCAAAAACATATATTAATGGTAAAACAAACAATGTTGCTCCTCCATTAATTGAAAAATAAACAAATTTTTGCCAATCTAAATTTTGTGCATTTCCTTCCTGAATTATTGAAAAAGCAAAATATGCAACAAAATACACAAACGTAATTTGAATTACAGATATAAATAAATTAGCTCTTTTATAAAGTTCTGAAATTGTTAAAATAGTAACTATCCCAGCTATTATTTGTAAAAAAATAAATTCAAAACTATTAGGAACAATAAACCCTAATAATAAAACTGTTAATACATGAGAAAACAATCCTAACCTTGCATCAAAAAAAGCTTTTAAAACTAGTGGTAAAATTACAATTGGTGCAATATAAATGTACTCTGCATCATATTTTACAATTAAAGTAATTAATAGAACCACTAAAACAATGTTAAAAAATATGAAGGTTATTTTTGTGTTATTCTCAAATATATCTTGCCTGTATTTCTTTAAAAAAAGCAATAACATCAAAAAAGCCAATGCTACTAAAATAGTATATCCAAATACAATCCAATTATAATTTGATTTACTCCAAACCTGAGATTCAAATTCTCCTTTTATTGAATTTAGAATTATTAATTTATCGCCCTCAACAATATCTCCTTTAAATATTATTCGCTCATTTTCAGAAACTAAACCTTTCGTGTATGATATTTTATTTAAATTTTCTTGTAAAACCCGATCCGTAAAATCAGGATCAAATGCCACGTTTGGCATTAAACTTTCATAAATAATATTTAAGATAATATTCTCTACTTGGGTAGTTGGTTGAATTCCAATCTTTGAATTGATAAAACTCAATATTTCTGAAGATTCAAACAACTTATCATACTCAACATCCTGACTCCTATTCCCTTTTCTTAACGTAATTACTGAAACATTATTTTTATGGTCGTTGGAAGCTTCTAAATAGCCAAATTCATAAACATCTTTAACAATCTCATCAATTTTTTCATTAAGATTTAGAATTTCTATTTCACTCAGTTCTGAATTAGATAAAACTTCTGCAGTCTTTTCTTCAATTGATTTTTTAACTTTTAAAACAACATTTTCATCATATTCATAAAATTGCTTAGATGATTCTTTTATTTGTTGTTTTTCAATTTCAATTTCTTCATTAGTTTTTTGAATGGCAAAATCAAATGGGGCATAATAATTTTCATATTCCCAAGGTTTTCCTTTTTGAAATTCATATTTAAATTGCCCACCTTTTGGGAATAAATAAACCACTAAAACTACTGTGGCTATATATAAAAACAGTTTATATATTAATGAATGATTTACAAGTAATTTATTAATAATTTTTTTCACGAAGTATCCGTTTGCAAGTCAAAAATAGCAATAATAATTATAATTGCATTTGCAATCGCTTTTATTTTTTTAAGATCTCCTCTAACCTTATTGGCATATTTTGATTTACCCAATTCTGATAGGTTGTAAATCCTATTTTTTTGTGAATGGAATCGGTTTTATTTATAATTTCATTTAGAATTGATTCTGGTTGTATTTTAGCGCCTGATATTTCTTTTATTATACCATCTAATTGTTCTGCAACCTTAGACTTAATCTGATTATTATGATGTATTAACCACAATTCAAATGCCTCTTCAGTTAAATGCTTATCCATTATTTTTTCTGTCATTTGTCTACCGTGCTGCTTAGATTCCTGAATATTTCCTCTACCCGTTACCGCATTTCCAATTGCAAAAACATTTTCAAATCCAAATACATGATAATCTGCCTTTTCTCTCATTTTCAATGATGAATATTCATAATGCAAACCTTCGATTTTTTCAGGAATGCTTCCAATTGAAGAAATTAACATTTCTGTTTTTATATTAAAAAAACTATTTTCAATTGGTTTAACTTTTCCGTTTTCAATTAAAACATTTTGAAAAACCAGTTCAGTTAACTTGCCATTATTTTCAATAAAACCAGAAGGAACACTTAATGGTACGAACTCAAATAAATACTTCTCCAAATATTTATTTAATAATTTTTCTGAAACTAATCTTGCCGTTTCAATACGCTCTTTAGTTTCATCTTTCGGAGATTTTAAAGGCATATCCATAGCCGTTCTTCTATAAACTAGGCTTGCTTTTTCAATTTCAAGCTCCTCAAAATTAACGTTGTATAATTCTAAAATTTTATTAATTCCGTCTTTTTCCAATGTAAATAAATCAACATCAATCCCTTTTTTAATAAGCAGTTGCTTTTTAACCAATTCAATCATTACTACTTTTACTACATCCAAAGATGCCAATCCTCCGCCAATAACAACCGTATTATTTTTTACAACGTAATTTATTCCAGAATAATCTGGTTCATGTTTATGGTTAAACCAATAAATAAAAGAGTTTTGGTATATTAACTCTTTATCAATAAACTTTTCAATATTTAAAATTGGCATATTTCTATCTTGCCAAGCTCCATTTGCCAAAATAATTGCTGAAAAACCCCAGTTAGTTGCTAAATCTAAAAAGTCAATTTCCTTTCCTATTTTGGTATTTGGAACAAATTTTATATTTGGATGATCTAGCTTGGAGTCTATTTCTTTAATTTGTCGATTCCTTAAATTTATATGCCAATTTGGTAATCCATCTTCAATTTTGCCATAGGGCAATTTATTCATTTCAAAAACTACCACTCTAAATCCATTTTCCGCAAGAATTTTTGCGGCTTCAGAACCGGAAATTGAACCTCCAATTATTGCAACATAATGCTTTTTATAGGCTGTTTTTGTAGTCATACATATTTGGGTTATTAATTATTCAGGTAAATTATAAAACTTAATTTAATAATAAGTAATAATTATTACAGTTATAAACTCTATACCAAAAACAAAAAGATTCCTTAAATTTGATTAAATTCGCAATTGAAAATAAGTTAATTATGAAAGACGTTGTAATTGTTGCTGTAGCAAGAACACCAATTGGAAGCTTTTTAGGTAGTTTAGCAGATATTTCTGCTACTAAATTAGGTGCTATTGCCATAAAAGGAGCTTTAAATAAAATAAAATTAGATCCTAATTTGGTTGATGAAGTTTTTATGGGAAATGTTATTTCTGCAGGACTTGGTCAGGCTCCAGCAAGACAGGCTGCTCTTTTTGCAGGAATCCCAGAAACCGTTCCTTGTACTACAATTAACAAAGTTTGTTCTTCTGGAATGAAATCAATTATGCTTGCAGCTCAAGCAATTAAAACTGGTGATGCAGAGATTATTGTTGCTGGAGGTATGGAAAATATGAGTAGTATCCCTCATTATATTTCAGGTAGAAAAGCTACAAAACTTGGAAACATAAATGTTGTTGATGGGTTATTATTGGATGGTTTAACTGATGTATACGATCAAAAACATATGGGTACTTGTGGAGATTTATGTGCAAAAGAATACAACTTCACAAGGGAAGACCAAGATAATTTTGCTATAGAATCGTATAATCGATCTGCAAAAGCCTGGGAAAATGGAAATTTTAAAAATGAAGTTGTTCCAGTAGAAATTCCACAAAGAAAAGGAGATCCTGTTTTATTTTCTGAAGATGAAGAATACAAAAATATTAATAAAGATAAAATACCAACTTTAAGACCTGTTTTTAGTAAAGATGGAACTGTAACTGCGGCAAATGCTTCTACCTTAAATGATGGTGCGGCTGCGTTAATTTTAATGAGTGCGGAAAAAGCTGCTGATTTAAATTTAAAACCTATTGCTAGAATTAAAGGGTATGCTGATGCTGCACAAGAACCAAAATGGTTTACTACAGCGCCCGCAAAAGCGTTACCAAAAGCATTAGCAAAAGCTGGAATTGAAATAAATGATGTTGATTATTTTGAACTCAACGAAGCTTTTGCAGTTGTAGGTTTAGCCAATACTAAAATTTTAGACATAGATGCTAAGAAGGTAAATGTAAATGGTGGTGCTGTATCATTAGGCCATCCTCTTGGTATGTCTGGAGCAAGAATAGTAATTGCTCTTACTTCTATATTAGAACAAAATAACGCAAAAATTGGCGCTGCTGGAATATGTAATGGTGGTGGTGGTGCAAGTGCAATTATAATTGAAAGAATGTAATTTAATTTTATGCAGTACGGTATTTGTAATTTAAGTATTATTCCTTTAAGAATTGAACCAAACGATGCTAGTGAAATGGTATCACAATTGTTATTTGGGGAACATTTTAAGGTATTAGAATCAAGAAAAAAATGGAGTAAAATTAGAATTGCCTTTGACAACTATGAAGGCTGGATAGATAATAAGCAATATGAAGAAATTACTGAAGAAATATATGATGAAATTAGAAACTCAAAAAATTGTTTTACTGGTGAATTAATTGATTTTGCAACTGATGAAAATAAAAATTTTTCAATGATTACAATGGGTTCTAGCTTGCCCTTTTTCAAAAATCAAAACCTTCTAATAAATAATAGCAAATTTCATTATGAAGGTCAAATTTTTAACACAAAATTACCTAAAGAATCAATTGTTGAAATTGCATTCAAATATATAAATTCACCCTATCTATGGGGAGGAAAAACACCTTTTGGAATTGATTGTTCCGGTTTAACACAAATGGTTTATAAACTATGTGGATATAATTTATTACGTGATGCTTCACAACAAGCAACCCAAGGAGAAGTGTTAAGTTTTATTGAAGAAAGTGAGCCAGGAGATTTGGCTTTTTTTGACAATAATGAAGGGATTATTACACACGTAGGAATCATTATGAAAGATAACTATATAATACATGCACATGGTAAAGTTAGAATAGATATGATTGACCATAGTGGCATATTTAATTTAGACGACCAAAAACATACTCACAAACTAAGAGTCATTAAAAAAATAATATAAAAAAACCTTTCAAATATTTGAAAGGTTTTTTTATATTATTTTTAAAAGATTATCCTTTTAATTCATTATAAACTACTTTAATCTCATTCAGTTTATCTGTCATTTCAAGATTTTCATATAAACCCATTAATGTTTGAATTACATTTAAACTCTTTGGATTGTATTCATAAGCTTTTTCATAAGATGGCAATGCCTCTTTATAAATTTCAAATTGTTGCGCTTGTAATTTATCATACTTTGCAAAATCTGATAAACTCTTGTTCATTTCCTCAATTATTGGTGCTGCCTTTTCTATTATTGCGGCTCCAATATTATTATAAGCATCTGAATAATCAGGCTTTAACTCAATTGCTTTTTCAAAATACTTTATAGCTTCATCAATATTTCCTTGATCCATATTCATAACACCTACATTATAATATAAAGTTGGCTCTGTTGGATTAAGACTAATTGCTTCTTCTAATTTTTCCTTAAATTTAACATTATCACCTGCTTTATAGTACATATTTGCTTCATCAATTAATAAAGAATAACTTGTTGGGAATTCTTTTCTTCCCTCTGCTATAACTTCTAAAGCTTTTTCAGGATTCTCAAGCATTGCATAATTTTGTGCTAAATTTTTAAAAATCATTTCACGTCTTGATTCTTTGGCTTCAACTCTTGGATTCTCAGAAACACCCAATTTAACATCTAAATCCATTCTTTTTTTGTCTGGATAAGTTACTTCTTCACCATTTACTTTATTTGTAGCAATATAAACAGTTGTAATTCCTGTATAATTTAGATCCAACAATTTTTCATAAATGTCTTTTGAAGTATTGTAATCTTCCCCATAAAAATAAACCAAGGCAGCATTGTCTAAAAACGTTGTATCAGCAGGGCTTAAAGCATAAACTTGTGAAAATCCTTTGGCTGCTTTTAAATAATCTTCAGGAGATTTAGATGCAACTGCAACCTCATAATCTGTACTCGCTTTACCTGCAATATTTTGAACCAATGTGTTTATTAATCCTCCTACTTCAGTAGTGTATTTAAACTTCTTTGACTCTTTTTCATAATCAAGCAATTGGTTAAATGCGGCGCCTACTTCTTCTACATTTGTATTTGCTCCATTTTGATATAAAGCCATCCCTTTTAAATAGTAAAATTTAGCCTTGGTTTTTTGATCTGCTTCACCTATTAAACCTTCAGCTTGATTTAAGGCAGAAATTGCTGTTGAAAAATCACTAGATTTAATTGCCTTTTCAGCCGTTTTTATTTCATTTTTTTGTCCGAACACTGTCATACTAATTAAAAAAGCAGACAGAATTATTAATTGTTTCTTCATTTTAATTGATTTATTCTTAATTTATTCTTGATTTGTACTCTCTTCATTGTTGTTTTCAATTTCCGTGCCATTTTCATCAACATCTATTTCTTCATCGTCTTCATGCATTACTTTTGCCACTGCTGCAATTGAATCGTTATCTTTTATATTAATTAATTTAACACCTTGTGTAGCTCTTCCCATAACACGTAAATCCGAAACAGCAAGTCTAATAGTAATACCTGATTTATTTATAATCATTAAATCATCATCATCTGTTACTTCTTTTATGGCAACTAAACCACCTGTTTTTTCAGTTACATTAATAGTTTTAACTCCTTTACCACCTCTATTTGTTATTCTATAATCTTCAAGGCTAGATCTTTTTCCATATCCATTTTCTGAAACAACAAGAATGTTGCTTTCTTGATTATTAACAGCAATCATTCCAACAACTTCATCCTTATCATTTGACAAAGTAATACCACGAACACCCGATGCATTTCTACCCATTGGACGTGTTTTCTCTTCCTCAAATCGAATTGATTTACCAGATTTTAGCGCAATCATTACTTGACTATCTCCAGTTGTTAATTTTGCTTCTAACAATTCATCATCTTCTCTAATTGTAATTGCATTAATACCATTTGTTCTTGGACGAGAATATTGTTCTAAAGAAGTCTTTTTTACTTGACCTTTTTTAGTTGCCATTATTATATAATGACTATTTACATAATCTTCATTCTTTAAATCTTCAGTAACTAAGAATGCTTTTACTTTATCGTCTTGTTCAATATTTATTAAATTTTGAAGCGCTCTACCTTTTGAGGTTTTACCTCCCTCTGGAATTTCATAAACACGCATCCAAAATACTTTACCTTTTTGAGTAAAGAACAACATATATTGATGGTTGGTACCAACAAATAAATGCTCTAAGAAATCTTCATTTCTTGTAGATACACCTTTTTGACCTCTACCACCTCTGTTCTGAACTTTATATTCTTCCAAGTTTGTTCTTTTCACATAACCTGCATGTGAAATAGTAACAATTACTTTAGAATTAGGAATCATATCTTCAATTGATAAATCACCACCTGCATATTCAATTACAGATCTTCTATCATCACCATATTTATCTCTAATTGTAGTAAGTTCTTCTTTAATTATTTCGTAACGTCTAACTTCGTTCCCTAAAATATCTTTTAAATCTGCAATTAACTTTATAATTCCATCATATTCAGCACGTAATTTATCTTGCTCTAAACCAGTTAATTGACGCAAACGCATTTCAACAATTGCCTTAGCTTGAATTTCAGATAATTCAAAACGTTCTATTAAACTTTCTCTTGCTTCATCTGCATTTGAAGAAGCTCTAATAATCTTGATTACTTCATCAATATTATCACTTGCAATAATTAATCCTTCTAAAATATGAGCTCTAGCTTCCGCTTTTTTAAGTTCAAATTCAGTTCGTCTAACAATAACTTCATGTCTATGTTCAACAAAATAATGAATTAATTGCTTTAAGTTTAATTGTTCTGGTCGTCCGTTTACTAATGCAATGTTATTAACACTAAATGAAGTTTGTAAACCTGTATATTTATATAATTTATTTAAAACAATGTTAGGAATTGCATCACGTTTTAAAATATAAACAATACGCATTCCATTTCTATCAGATTCATCTCTAATATTAGCGATTCCTTCTAATTTCTTTTCGTTAACTAAATCAGCAGTTTTTTTAATCATATCTGCTTTGTTAACCTGATATGGAATTTCAGTAACAATAATACATTCCCTACCCTGAACCTCTTCAATAGTAGCTTTTGCACGCATTACAATTCTCCCTCTACCTGTTTCAAAAGCTTCTTTAACGCCCTCGTAACCATAAATTATACCACCTGTAGGAAAATCAGGAGCTTTAATATGCTGCATTAATTCAGAGATTTCAATCTCTCTATTATCAATATATGCAAGGGTTCCATTAATAACTTCTGTTAAATTGTGCGGAGCCATATTTGTAGCCATACCCACTGCAATACCTGATGCTCCATTTACTAACAAGTTAGGAATTCTTGTAGGTAATACTGTTGGCTCATTTAAAGTATCATCAAAGTTTAGTTTATGATCAACCGTATCCTTCTCGATATCTGCAAGCATTTCTTCAGAAATTTTTTGCATGCGTACTTCAGTATAACGCATTGCCGCCGGGCTATCACCATCTACAGACCCAAAGTTACCTTGACCATCAACCATCATATAACGTACGCTCCAATTTTGAGCCATCCGTACCATAGAGTCGTATACAGATGTATCTCCATGCGGGTGATACTTCCCTAATACTTCCCCAACTATTCTTGCTGATTTTTTATAAGATCCGGTTGCTTTAATTCCTAATTCATGCATACCAAATAATACCCTTCTGTGTACAGGTTTTAAACCATCTCGCACATCTGGAAGTGCTCTTGAAACTATTACTGACATTGAATAATCAATGTAAGCAGATTTCATTTCATCTTCAATATTTATTGGTATCAGTTTTTCTCCGTCTGCCATATGTTTTTTAATTTATTTTAGTGTCATATTTTAACAAAGCAATATACAATTTTTCACTTTTTTACAACTTAAAACCCACCTTGTTTTTATAATATTTATCAACAATAAATAGTTGAAAAAATTAGTATTTAAGTACTTGATTTACAGCGTTTTTAATTCGTAAAATTACATTCAAAAAATAATTAATAAAAAAGTGGTGTTGTTTTTGTATTAAAAAAAGAAAAAAATCAGTTAATTTTACAATATAAACATAATATAATGGACGATAATTTTTCACCAAAAGTAAAAGATGTAATTGCATACAGCAAGGAAGAAGCGTTAAGATTGGGTCATGATTTTATTGGAACAGAACACCTAATGTTAGGCCTAATTAGAAAAGGGAATGGTAAAGCAATCGATATATTAAATACTCTAGATATAAATCTTGATCATTTACGTAAAAAAATTGAAAGCTTAAGCCCAATAAATCCTAGCATTGAGATATCCAATGAAAAGAAAAGTTTACGCTTAACCAAACAAGCTGAAAAAGCCTTAAAAACAACTTTTTTAGAAGCGAAATTATATCAAAGTGAATCCGTAAATACAGCGCATTTATTGTTATGTATTTTACGAAATGAGAATGATCCTACTACAAAGTTATTACATAACTTTGATGCTAGCTATGAAGATGTTAAAACCATATTTAAGCAATTGTATTTAGATGAAGAAATAGATTTACCTAAAGCTGAAAATAGCTCTAATGATGATTTTGAATCACCAAAATCAAATCCATTTGAGCAATCCAAAGGAGAACAAGCTCCTCAAAAGAAATCAAAAACTCCTGTTTTAGATAATTTTGGACGTGATTTAACTCGTTTGGCCGAAGAAGGTGGTCTAGATCCTGTTGTTGGTAGAAAAAAAGAAATAGAACGCGTTTCTCAAATTTTAAGCCGAAGAAAAAAGAACAATCCAATGTTAATTGGGGAACCAGGAGTAGGTAAATCTGCAATAGCTGAAGGTTTGGCTTTACGAATTCATCAACGAAAAGTTTCTCGAATTTTATTTAATAAACGTATTGTTTCCTTAGATTTAGCAAGTTTAGTTGCCGGAACAAAATATAGAGGTCAGTTTGAAGAGCGAATGAAAGCTTTAATGAATGAACTTGAGAAAAATGATGATATAATTTTATTTATTGACGAAATTCATACCATTGTAGGCGCAGGTGGTGCAACTGGTTCTTTAGATGCTTCAAATATGTTAAAACCTGCTTTAGCAAGAGGTGAAATTCAATGTATTGGAGCCACAACGTTAGATGAATTTAGAACCAATATTGAAAAAGACGGTGCTTTAGAAAGAAGATTTCAAAAAGTAATAGTAGAACCAACCTCGGTTGAAGAAACAATTCAAATATTAGAAAATATTAAAGATAAATATGAAGATCATCATTTGGTAACTTATACAAACGATGCCATTAAAGCTTGTGTAAATTTAACCAATAGATATATGACGGATCGGTTTCTTCCTGACAAAGCTATTGACGCAATGGATGAGGCAGGTTCTCGTATTCACATTACAAATATTGTTGTTCCAAAAGAAGTACTTCAACTGGAGAAACAATTAGAAAAAATTAAAACAGATAAAACTGCTGCTGTTAATGGTCAAAAATATGAAGAAGCAGCTAGACTTCGTGATGATGAAAAGAGAATTGAGAGTTCTTTAAAAATTGAACAACAAAAATGGGAAGAAGCCTCTAAATTAAATCGTGAAATTGTAACTGAAGATAATGTTGCCGAAGTAGTTTCTATGATGACTGGAATTCCAGTTAACAGAGTTGCAGAAGCTGAAAGTCACAGATTGCATGATTTACCAAATCTTATAAAAGGGAAAGTTATTGGTCAAGACGAAGCGGTTGCCAAAGTAGTTAAGGCTATTCAGAGAAACCGTGTTGGATTAAAAGATCCAAATAAGCCAATTGGTTCATTTATATTTTTAGGTCAAACTGGGGTTGGTAAAACACAGCTTGCGAAAGTTTTAGCAACGGAATTATTTGATAATGAAGATGCTTTGGTTAGAATTGATATGAGTGAGTATATGGAGAAATTCGCTATTTCTCGTTTAATTGGTGCTCCTCCAGGTTATGTTGGTTATGAAGAAGGCGGGCAATTAACCGAGAAAATTAGACGTAAACCATATGCTGTTGTATTGTTAGATGAAATTGAAAAAGCACATCCTGATGTATTTAATATGCTTTTACAAATTTTAGATGACGGACATATAACCGACAGTCTTGGTAGAAAAATTGACTTTAGAAATACCATAATTATTATGACTTCTAACATTGGTTCACGTCAATTAAAAGACTTTGGAACAGGAGTTGGCTTTGGAACTTCATCTAAAAAAGAACAAGAAGATGCAAATGCTAAAAAAGTGATTGAAAATGCACTTAAAAAATCTTTTGCTCCTGAATTTTTAAATAGAATTGATGATGTAATTGTTTTCAACGCATTAGAACGTGAAGATATTCATTCAATTATTGACATTGAATTAAGTAAATTAGTAAAACGAATTGAAGGTTTAGGTTACAACCTTAAACTTACTGATGAAGCAAAAGATTATATTGCAGATAAAGGTTTTGATAAGCAATATGGAGCACGTCCTTTAAAACGTGCTATTCAAAAATATATTGAAGATGCTTTAGCAGAAGAAATTGTAAATTCTAAACTTACTGAAGGAGACTCTATTTTTATGGATTTAGATAAAAAAACAAAAGAGTTAACAATAAAAATTACTAAAGGAAAAAAGAAGATTGAGGAATAACGGCAATCTTTTTTAGGAAATAATTTATCCAGATATTTTAAAAAAAATATCTGGATTTTTTTTGCCATAATTTATAAGTAATTATTTAGTAAATTTATTGAAGTAATTTTAATTATATAATTATGAAATCTTCTACAAAGTTTTGGTTATCAATTTTTACTTTTTTACCACTAGTTCTACTTGCCTTATTTTTAATGTTCTTTTTTACTGTTTTCTTTGAGAATATTATAGAATTAGAACACAGTCAAGGTGAATTTCCTTTAGAATTTATGCAATCATTATTGTGGTTTATTCTGTTAGCAATTTTAATGGCAATTGTAGGCTTAGGAATAAAAATATATTACATAGTGCACACAAATAATAATCCTGAAAATGATACCAACAAAAAAGTAATGTGGACCTTAATACTCATATTTACTGGAATAGTTGGAACAATTATTTATTATTTTATTGAAATTATTCCTTTAAAAACCTTGAATAAAGAATAAAATTCAAAAGTTTTTCTTTCATGCGTTTGTTCAGAAGCATTTTGTTCAATATTACGAATAAAGAAATAAAAGCCATTTATTGTTTAAACGAAGTATTTTACTCTGTCAGTAATCCTTTTATAAATCCTAAACCGTAGCCAAAAAACTGAATTAAAGTTGTAATTATACTGTAGAAAGCAACGGATAAATTTTTGTTTTTAATTAGTGAATCTAAAAATATCACTATAAAATAAATCGCAAAAAAACCTAAAAATAACTTTATTCCTAACATATAAAACAAGATTGCACTAAATAAAGAAGTAATAAACAAAGAAGGAAACCAATAAGTGATTTTAGCTGTATTTGGATATTTTTTATTTAAAAATGGACGCCCATTTCCAAATGCAAAAGTCTGTTTAAAAAATTGTTGAAACGTAGATCTTCTTTTATGATATACAAAGGCATTCTCAATAAACTGTGTTTCAAAATTATGTTCCCACAATCTAAAAGTTAGGTCAATATCTTCCCCTATTTTCATTTTACTAAAACCTTTGGTTGCTTCAAAAGCTTTTTTAGAAATTCCCAAATTAAAACTTCTTGGTTGAAATTTATCAACTGCTTTTTTACTTCCACGAATTCCGCCAGTAGTAAAAAAGGAAGTCATACTATAATTTATAGCTTTTTGAACTGTGGTAAAAGATTCGTGTGCAGCATCGGCTCCACCAAAAGCATCGGTATAATTTGTAGTTAATGCTTTTTCAACTTCCACTAAATAATTTTCAGGGATTAAACAATCCGAATCAAAAATTATAAAGTAATTACCCGTTGCATGTTGCATTCCAAAATTTCTGCTTGCTCCTGCTCCTGTGTTTTCTTTTAAGAAATATTTAATGCTCAGCTCTTTCGAATAACTATCAACAATTTCCTTTGAAATATTTTCCGAGCCATCTTCAACAATAACAATCTCAAAATTCTTTTGATACGTTTGCTTGGTTAAACTCGCCAACAACTCTTCAATTTCTTGAGGTCGATTATAAACAGGAACGATAATTGAAAATTGTAACTCCACTAATAATTTCTTTAAGAAATCCAAAATTACAGTTTTTATAAGAACTATATAGAAAAAACCTACTTTGAATTTATACAAAGTAGGTTTTTATGATGTTAATTTCTAAAAATTATGAGATGCTGAATCAAGTTCAGCATGACGTATAAACTGTTATTCAAAATAGGTTTTTATACCAAAATAACATCAAAATGCCGCATATAATTATGTTTCTTTTTCATCCATATTTCAATATAAAATAGAACCGTAACGAATGCTATGCTTATATTTTCTATCTTATCTGAATACAAAACAATTCAAATTATTTATACAACATTTTAAAATTACTTTGGTATTATTTAATTTTTAAAATTTATGATTATTGCTGTAAAGCTTCTAAATCTACATTTTTGTACATTTCTAAATTCTCAACGCTAAATCCAGTCATATAATCAAATCTTTCCTTGTTTTCAGATCTCACTAAATTCACATATAACCTTGCGGTTTTTATAAATTTATCATCTTTTTGGCTATTTAATACCAACAAGTAACCCATAATTATATTCCCTGCCATTTCTACAAGTCTTGTTGAATGGAAATCAATCAACTCATTATTTTTTAGTTCTATAACGCTTTGAGATATGGATTGATATTCTTCTGTCATTTTGTGAAGCTTAGTTCTAATTTCACAATTTTTATCTGAAACTTCAGCATCATAGGCTTTAATTTGCTCAAAGTAAACTCCAGTTGTAACGCCTTTTATAGCTGCAACAGCCTGCAACTGAGATGTGCCTTCATAAATTGAAGTAATACGTGCATCTCTATAAATCCGTTCTATTGGAAAATCTTTCATAAACCCAGTACCACCATGAATTTGTAAAGAATCGTACGCTATTTTATTACATGCTTCACTTGCAGTTAATTTAATTAGCGGTGTAAAAACATTAGAAAGTTTCCCGTAATGTTTCATTTCCATACGTTCTTCCTTTTCTAACTTTCTATCTTTCATTACTTCTTCATAAGCTTTGAAAATATCCACAAAACGAGTAGTTTCATATAATAATGAACGAAGTGCATCTATGCGAAGTTTCATATTCGTTAACATTTCATAAACGGCCGGGAAATTCACAATTACTTTTCCAAATTGTGCTCTTTCCTCAGCATATTTCAACGCCTCTCTATACGCAGCATCCGCAATACCAACCGACTGAGCACCAACACCTAACCGTGCAGAATTCATTAAAGACATAACATACTTAATCAACCCAAAGCGCTCTTTCCCTACCAATTCAGCAGGAGCATCTTTAAATACTAATTCACAGGTTGGTGATCCTTTAATTCCTAATTTTTTTTCTAAATGACGCACTTCAACAGCATGGTCGTTTCTATCGTAAATAAACATGGATAAACCACGAGCATCACTTGTTCCATCTTCTGAACGAGCCAATACCAATGAAATATCAGCATCACCATTGGTAATAAAACGTTTTACACCGTTTAAAATCCAAGTATTTTTTTCTTCATTAAAGACAGCTTTTAATTTTACAGCTTGTAAATCTGAACCTGCATCTGGCTCTGTTAAAACCATTGCAGCAGTAGCTCCATCTCGGTTAAAGCGTGGTAAAAACTTATCTTTTTGTTCCTCTGACCCAAATTCATAAATAGTTTCGGCACAATCTTGTAGTCCCCAAATATTTGCAAAACCTGCATCTGCCCGAGCTACCATTTCCGCAGCCATAACATAAGGCAATAAAGGGAAATTTAAACCTCCATATCTTCTAGGTAAAGACATTCCAATTAAACCAGCTTCATACAAAGCTTTATAATCTTCTGTTGTACCCTTTGCATAAATTACTTCATTATTCTCAATATGCGGTCCTTCTAAATCAACACCTTCTGCATTTGGCGAAATTGTATTGGCACAAATATCACCTACTATTTCAAGAATTTTTTCATATGAATCAATTGCATCTTCATGATTCAATGGCGCATAATCAAACTTTTCAGATTGTTCAAAATTATCTTCTTTTAACTTTACAACTTTTTTTAATATTGGATCTTTTAAATGAAATTTAAAATCCGGAGTATCTTTGAAAAAATTATCCATTTTTTTCTATTTTATTAATAGAGTTTTCTAATAAACTCTTAATTTTATTTTAATCTATTTAGCGTTCTCCTTGTAAAATTTAATCATTTTTGGAAGAACAACTCCTAAATCTCCTGTAATTACATAATCTGCAATTGCATTAATTGGCGCGTCCGGATCATTATTTATAGAGATAATCATAGAAGCATCTTGCATACCTGCAGTATGTTGAATGGCCCCTGAAATACCTGCTGCTATATATAATTTTGGTCTTACCGTAGTTCCGGTTTGTCCAATTTGTCTATTGTGATCAATAAATCCGGCATCTACAGCAGCTCTTGAACCTCCAACTTCACCTCCCAAAATATTTGCTAAATTTCTAAGCAAGTCGAAATTTTCTTTTGACCCTACTCCATATCCACCAGCAACAATAATAGGTGCATCTTTTAAATTTACACTTGACTCTTCAATATGACGTTCAATAACTTCAACAACAAAATCTTCATCATTTAAAACTTCAGTTGCATTTAACTTAATTATTTCTGACTTATAATTTGCATCGAAAATTTCTTTTTTCATTACACCTTCCCTAACAGTCGCCATCTGAGGGTGCATATCCCAGTTTATAATGTTCGCCATAATACTTCCTCCAAATGCTGGACGAATTGCATACAACAAATCGGTATATTCTTTCTTTTCTTTTTTTACAAAATGATCGCCAATATCTAATATGGTAGTATCGGCTGTTAATCCACAGTTTAATTTTGAAGCCAAACGTGGTGCTAAATCTCTACCAACAGAAGTTGCTCCAAACAATACAATTTGAGGATCTTGTTCTTTTAATACTTTATGAGCTAAAGCTGCATGAGGCAAAGTTCTGTAAGGTTCAAGTCTTGAATCGTCAGAAATAAATAATTTATCAACTCCATAAGGTGAAATTTGATTTTCAATTCCGTCTAAGTCTTTTCCAAAAAGCATTGCGTCTAGCTGACATCCCAACTTTTGAGCTAATCTTTTTCCTGCTGATAATAACTCCTGACTTATTTCTGCTACTTCTTTATTTTCTACTTCGCAATAAACAAATACACTTTTCATTTTATTCATTTTAAGTTATATCAACTACCCAATGGTGTGATGTTTAATTAATTCTTTAATCATTCCTTCTATATCACTATCTGAATCAGTTAATACTTTAGATTCATTTGCAGTTAATACAATGCTGGAAACACTTTTAACTTTAGTTGGTGAACCTGCTAATCCAATTTTTGCTTCATCTGCAACAATATCTTCAACACTCCATTCTGGAATCACCAAATAAGGTCTTTTTTTATGCAATTCCTCTAGAATAGGATCTCCTTTTCTCATCTCTGTTTTTGTTCTTGCATATTTGTATTTCATAACATTTTTGGCATGTCTTGATCTACACTCTGGAGAAGAACCATGAACGGTCATTAAGCAAGGATATGGGGAAGAAACTACCTCAACACCATTTTCTAACCTTCTTCTTGCAATTATTTTGTCTTCTTCAATAGTTAAAACTTCTTCAACATAAGTTATTTGAGGGATGTTTAATTTATCAGCACATTGTGGGCCAACTTGCGCTGTATCCCCATCAATGGCTTGTCTTCCTCCAACTATTAAGTCATAATCGGCTATTTTTTTTATTGCTTGAACAATAGTATAACTAGTTGCCAACGTATCTGCCCCTCCAAAACGTCTATCAGAAATCATAATTCCATCATCTACACCACGATAATACCCTTCGCGGATAATATCAGCTGCTTTTTGTGGCCCCATTGTTAATATAGTAACGTGAGTTCCCGGGATACGATCTTTTATATTTAATGCTAGTTCCAGAGCGTGTAAATCATCTGGATTAAATACTGTTGCAAGTTTACCTCTATTTACGGTGCCATCTGGTTTCATGGCATCTGGACCCACATGACGTGTGTCCGGCACTTGCTTTGCAAGTACTACAATTTTAAGTGGTCTCATAGAATAATATTACTGGTATATATTTGATACTATCAAAATTAAAGCAATTATTTGGCTAAAAACGTGACAATACTCATACTTCTAAAATTTAGATTTAATCCAGATAATTATTCATAAATCATTTTAATTTTAAGCAAAAAAAAAAAGCGATAATTATAAAATTATCGCTTTCTATATAAATGGAATAAATCCTATTTTTTTTCTTTCTTTTTTGGTTCTTCTACTACTTCATCAGATTTAAAATCTTCCATGAAGTTTTCCATAATAGCTGTACTTACACCCATATTTGAAAACCCACCATCATGAAATAAATTTTGAAGTGTTACTTTTCTTGTTAAATCTGAAAATAGTGTAATGGTATAATCTGCACACTCTAAAGCTGTAGCATTACCAAGTGGAGACATTTTTTCAGCATAAGCAATAAAACCATCAAAACCTTTTACACCACTACCTGCCGTAGTTGGGGTTGGAGATTGAGAAATTGTATTTACTCTTACTTTTTTATCACGCCCAAAGAAATATCCAAAACTACGAGCAACAGATTCTAAATATGCTTTATTATCTGCCATATCATTATAATCCGGGAAAACACGTTGCGCTGCCATATAAGATAAGGCAACAACGCTTCCCCATTCATTCATAGCGTCTTTTTTATACAACATACTCATAACTCTATGAAAAGACAAAGCTGAAACATCAAAACCAGTTTTTGTAAAATTATAATCTTGGTTTGTATAATGATTCCCTCTACGCACATTAACAGACATTCCTATTGAATGTAATACAAAATCAATTTTACCACCTAAAATTTCCACAGATTTATCAATTAAATTTTCTAAATCCATCATAGATGTGGCATCTGCTGGTATAACTGTAGATCCCGTTTTTTCAGCTAATTCTGAAATCGTTCCAAGACGCAATGCTACCGGTGCATTTGTTAAAACAAATGTTGCTCCTTCTTCATGCGCTCTTTCAGCTACTTTCCAAGCAATTGACTTTGAATCTAATGCTCCAAAAATAATTCCTTTTTTACCTTTTAATAAGTTATACATAATTGTATTTTGTTTTTGATTTTATTTTAATTGGCTGCAAATATAGTAATTTCTTAATTTAAGAGCTCTTTTGCATGCTCTATAGCTGTACTAGAAATGTTTTTACCACTTAACATTTCAGCAATTTCATTAATACGTTCATTTTTACTCAATTTTTTTAGCTGAGTAACAATGTTGTTATTTAAATCTTGCTTATAAACCTTATAATGTTGTTGTCCTTTTGCTGCAATTTGAGGTAAATGCGTAATTGTAATAACTTGCATATTAGCACTCATTTTTTGCATAATATCTGCCATTCTTTGAGAAACATCACCGGATACACCAGTATCAATTTCATCAAAAATAATAGTTGGCAATTTTGAATATTCCGATAAAATAGACTTTACCGATAACATAATTCGTGAAAGTTCACCACCCGATGCTACCTTTTTTAATTCCCCAAAATTAGCGCCTTTGTTTGCCGAAATTAATAATTGTAATTCATCTTTACCGTTTGAAAAATACTGATTTGTATGTTCTAAATTAAATTGAAATCTGGTGTTTTCCATTCCCAAAATTGAAAGAATGCTTTCTAATTTTTTTATTAAAACTGGAATCGCTTTTTTTCTTGCAGTATAAATTGATTTTGCAAGTTCATCAATTTTTTGAGCAACTTCCTTTACTTCATTCTCCTTTGCTTTAATTTGTGCTGATGAATTTTCAACCGCATCCACTTTAACAGAAAGTTCTTCCTTTATAACTAGTAATTCTGCAATTGAACTCACACTATGCTTTTTTTGCAAATTGTAAATCAATTGCAATCTATCATTTAAATTTTCTAATTCTGAAGGATTAAATTCTACATTCTCATTCAAATTTTCTATCTCATTTGCAATGTCATCTAACTCGATTTTTAAACTTGATGCTCTTTCAAACAAATCATTATACTCTTTAGAATATGACTTGATTTTATTTAAATTCAATGAAAATTTTGCTAATAAGGCTTGTAATCCAACTTCTTCATCAAATACTGAAGCTTGTGCCTCAGTAAGATTTAATTTTATTTCTTCAACATTATTAACTTTATCTAATTCTTGCTCTAAAACTTGTTGCTCATCACTTTTTAAGTTAGCCTTTTCTAATTCCTCAAATAAATGCAAATTATACGCGTATTGATCCTGAGCAACTTCTTGATTTTTTTTAAGTTTTTCTAAATCACTATTAAGTTGATTGTATAAACTTAATCCTCTTTTATATGATGCTATTTTTGCCGAATTATTTGCGAGTGCATCAATTATTTCAAACTGAAATTTAGTATCGGATAATTGCAATGTTTGATGCTGAGAATGCACATCAATTAACTTTAGACTTAATAATTGTAAAACTTGGTTTGTTGTTGGTGTATCATTAATAAAAGCTCTTGATTTTCCACTTGGCAAAATCTCTCTTCTAATAATTGTGTCAGCTTCAAAATCTAAATCATTTTCTTCAAAAAATTCATGCAACTTATAATTTCCAATTGAAAACTTAGCTTCAATAACACATTTAATTTTGGTATTTTTTAATGTAGTAGAATCAGCACGCTTACCAAGAACTAATCCAAGTGCTCCAAGTAAAATTGATTTACCCGCACCAGTTTCTCCAGTAATAATAGATAAGTTATCTTTAAAACTAACAGATAATTCTTCTATTAGGGCATAATTTTTTATGGAAAGGTTTGTAAGCATTCTTGAGTTTTTTTGTTAAGAATTTACTCTATTTCATTCCACTTTGCAGCATTTATAGGGGAAATTCTCAATAAATCGTCTTTTAATTTACTAGTATCAAATCTTGGACCATCTGAAAATACATCAACAATTTCATCTGCTTTGGAATCCATAAAAACACGCAATAAAAAGGCGTTTGGTCGTGCATCGTAAACTGACTTTAAGGTTGTAACAGCTTCAAAAATTGATTTTTTCGCCATTTTTTTATCCTTGTTCATCATATCCAGCCCCTTTAAATGATACTCAAACATTGCTTTTCTGTACATACCATAAGTAGGCGACAAAAGATTGTCAATCAATGTAAATCTAGTTTTTGAACCGTCATTTTGATTCCAACCTATATAACCACTTTGTTGTGCTTGAACAACAATATCTTGAGCTTTTGTATAAAAAGGAGTTCCACCATTTAATGAAAAAGTATCGGCATCCATTCCTAAAATTGTATAAACATAAAAGGTAACTACCGAAACTAAATTGGACTCAAATGAGTTTTCATTAAATTGTAATGGTTCAAACTCTGTATATTGAAACGAAAAATTATCGTCCTTAAAATTGAAAACTGGAGTTAAATAAGTCGAGTTATAAACAGGACGCGAAGATTGAATTTGAATATGCCCTCTAAAATCATTTCCTGTTTGGTCTAAAACAGTAATTGTTAAATTACAATTAATTAATTCCTGTGGTTTATAATTAAAATTTGTCCAACGTTTTTGATTAACAAATTCATTTAACGCACTTTCTAATGTTGAAAATATCTGTTTGTTTGAACCTGGTATTTTATCAGCATTAACAGTAATAGTACAATTTAATTCTTGCGCATTTAACTGAACAACAGCAAAAAAAGTTAATAATATATATATAATCTTACGCATAAATAGTTCTCAATATTTCATTAAATATATCTTGTGCTACATGAGCTTTAGATTTTAGATTAAATTCCAAAATATTTTCAGATTTATCTATAATTGTAACTTTATTTGTTGGTGTTTTAAACCCTGCTCCTGCATCTTGCAGTGAATTTAAAACTATTAAATCTAAATTCTTACTATTTAGTTTCTTTTTTGCATTTTCCAGCTCATTATTTGTTTCTAATGCAAAGCCAACTAAAAATTGAGTTGTTTTTTCTTTACCTAATGAAGCTAAAATATCTTGTGTTTTTATCAGCTCAATCGATAAGGAATCTGTAGATTTCTTAATTTTTTTATCCGCAATATTTTTTGGTTTATAATCTGCTACTGCAGCAGAAAGTATTGCAATATCAATAGATTTATAATACTTATGAACTTCATTGTACATCTCATCTGCACTCACAACATCAATTCTTTGAATCAATGAATTTGAAATTTGCTCATTTGAAGGTCCAGTAATTAAAAAAACATGTCCTCCTAAATTGGCTGCAGCTTTTGCCAATTCAAATCCCATTTTACCTGAAGAATGATTTCCAATAAAACGAACCGGATCAATAGCTTCATAAGTTGGACCAGCAGTAATTAATACTTTTTTATTGTATAATGGCAATCCGTTAATGACATCTTTTTCAATAAAAGAAACAATATTTTCTGGCTCTTCCATTCTGCCTTCTCCCTCTAAACCACTCGCTAAAAAACCAGTTGATGGGGGTATAAAAACATTTCCAAAATTTTGTAATTTTTCAATACTCTCAGTTGTGGTTGGATGCTTATACATATCCAAGTCCATCGCAGGAGCAAAAAACACCTTACATTTAGCCGATAAATAAGTCGCCATTAATAAATTATCACAAATGCCATTTGCCATTTTAGACAATGTATTTGCTGTAGCTGGTGCAACAACCATGTAATCGGCCCATAGGCCTAATTCAACGTGGCTATTCCACTCCTCATTTTCTTCATTTCCTTTATCAAAAAAGGTTGAGTAAACTGGATTTTGTGAAAGTGTAGAAAGTGTTAGTGGTGTAACAAAATCTTTAGAAGCAGGTGTCATGACTACTTTAACCTGTGCACCTGCTTTTATAAAAAGTCGCACTAAATGTGCCGTTTTATAAGCAGCAATACCGGCAGTTACACCTAAAAGTATATTTTTACCGCTTAAAATAGACATTTTATTGTTTGGTATCTACTTCTGGATTTCTATGATAAATTTTCCCTTCTAACCATTCTTCAACAGCAAGTGCAGTTGGTTTTGGTAATTTTTCATAAAACTTAGAAACTTCAATTTGTTCTTTGTTTTCAAAAACTTCATCTAAACTATCAGTATAAGTTGCAAACTCTTCTAATTTCTCAATAAGTTCACTTTTTAAATCACCGCTAATTTGTTCAGCTCTTTTAGCTATAATTGTAATAGCTTCATAAATATTTTCTGTAGGAGCTTCAATTTTATTCTTATCGTAAGTTACTGTTGTTGCAGCTGCCTTGGTGTTTTTATAATCCATTTTTTTCTGTTTTTAATGCAATTAAAGAATTCAACTCTTTATCTAAGTTTAATACTAACTTTTCAGTTTCTTCTAAATATTCTGATTTTGGGTAACTTCGTTTAAATCTTTCATGTGCTTTTTTAGCATCAACAAGTCTGGTTTCCTTTTTTATGAAATAACTATTAATACCTAATTCATAAGCAGATTTAAATTTAATGTACATGGCTTCTTCTTTATACGAAGTACCTAAAAATTCACCTAATAAATTATCAAAAGCAACAATTGCCGCTATATAATCTTCAGTTTGATAATATTGTTTCGCTATTTCAAATGATTTTTTTTCTAATTTATTGGTAAGTATTTTAATGTTGTCATTTGCCTCAGCTACCTTGTCTGAGTTTGGATACATATATAAAAAATTTTGCAAAGCAGTAATAGCCTCTTTTGTATCTTTTTGATCTAAACTATATACTGGCGATGCTAAAAAATGACTGTGAGCAGAAAGGTAGGCTGATTCTTCTAACTTAGAACTCTTTGGGTAATTTTTTACAAATTTATCAAAATAATATGCTGCAAGGGTATAAAGTTTGGTGTTATAATGCGATTGTGCAATCATAAACTGAATACGTTCCATTTGAGGTTTCCCTCTATATGATGGAGTTATTTTTTCAAATAACTGAATGGCTTTATTATACTTTTGATCTTCGTATAATTTAGTAGCTGTTGTATATTGTTCCTCAACAGAACCTTTATTCAATACTTTTTGGTACTCACTACATGATGAAACACCAACAGCAACTAATAAAATGAGTATATAAATTTTATTTTTAAGCATTTGGCAAAAATAGTTAAATATTATGGATTATTAAAATGATTTTTTATTCATTAGTAAACCACAAAAATAACTTGCTTTTGCAATATATATTGCCTAATAATCCTAATTCTTTGTTAATTGTTACGCGGTTGTTGGCCCAACTGAACTTACAACGTTTAATTGTTTAATGTCATTGTCAAACAAGTATAAACCTCCTTTATCGTCCCCAATTAAATTAATTTTATCTAAAATAGTTCTGGCCTGGGCCTCTTCCTCTATTTGTTCAGCAACATACCATTGTAAAAAGTTATGAGTTGCGTAATCCTTTTCTTCTAATGAAATATGAACCAAATCATTAATGCTTTGAGAAACAAAAACTTCATGTTTAAATAATGTTTCAAACATTTCTTTAATTGAACCAAACTCTAAAGCTGGCTGACTTAATTCAGAAACTTTTGCAAATCCTCCACGCTCATTAATATATTTAAACATTTTTAACATATGTTGACGTTCTTCATCTGAAGCATCGTACATAAATTGAGAAGCTCCTTCAAGCCCCTTACCTTCGGCATATGATGCCATTGCTAAATATATTTGTGAAGATTCAGCTTCAATTCTAATTTGCTTATTTAAAGCTGCCTGCATATTTTCTGATAACATAATGTTCGAATTTTTAATAATGATAAATTACAACTGTAAAATTACTAATAATTATCAATAAAATTATTTATTTTTCCTTTTAATATTTCTGATGCTTTTACCAATGGCAAACGCACTTCTGAGCTGCAAATACCAACTTTGGCTAACAATACTTTTATTCCAGACGGGTTACATTCTTCAAAAATATAATCGATACTATCCATAATTTTATAATGTAAAAAATTTGCATTTTTAACATCTCCTTTTAATCCATGTTGTATCATTCTCGAAAAATCCTTTGGTAAGCCCTGTCCAATTACAGAAATTACACCCGATCCACCTGCTAAAACCATTGGCAGTGCAATCATATCATCACCAGAAATAACCATAAAATTAGAAGGTTTACCTTCAATTAAACGCATTGCCTGAACTAAATCTCCTGCTGCTTCTTTTACAGCTACAATATTTTTAAATTCATTGGCCAATCGTAAAACAGTGTTTGGCTCAATATTCTTACCTGTTCTTCCCGGAACATTGTATAATATAATTGGTTTTGGACTTACCCCTGCAATTGCTTTGAAATGCTGATAAATACCCTCTTGAGTTGGTTTATTATAATATGGAGAAACCGATAAAATTGCAGCAAATGCGCTTAAATCAGAGTTTTTAATTTCGTCAATTACAGCCATTGTATTATTACCTCCAATACCAATAACTAAAGGAAGCCTCCCATTATTAACTCTAATAATTGTTGCCTTAACTTGATCCTTTTCAGCTGCCGTTAATGTTGCAGGTTCTCCAGTTGTACCTAAAACAACCAAATAGTTAACACCATTTTCAATTTGAAAGTTAACCAAACGTTCTAACCCAACGAAATCTACCGATTTATCTTCATTAAAAGGCGTTACTAACGCTACTCCAGTCCCTAACAATTCCTTCATTTATATTTTATTTAAAATCTCTAAATATTTTTTTAACTCCTTATTAAACAAACTAATTTCAGTTGGTTTACAATCTATCAGCAAATCGTATAAACGATTGTCTAAACTCGCAAATCCCACCTTAAATCCAGCTTCACATTGCAATATTAATAGGTTGTTATATAAATTATCAACTTTGCTATAGTTTATTAACAAATCATATTTTTTTGTTAAAATATTTTTCAACGCTGCTGAATTTACTTTCCCATACCATCCAAAATCTTTGAAAGAATAAACATAACTCAATTCGTTTTCTTTCGGAATTTTTTGTTGAAAAATTACAAATTCAATATTACTTTCCGAAATTTTTAAAACATCAATCAAGTTAGCTAATATACCATCTTTTACAGAAATATCATCTGCTATAACCAGTATATTAGTTAAATTTTTTGAAGAAACTTCATTAATATTATTAAGTAATTCCGGTAATCTTTTGTTAAAAAATATTTGATTGCTTTTTCGTTTTATTCCTGTAAAAATCATCTATATTTACGGTTGAGTGACAAAATTAAATAAAATCGATAGTATTCTAACAATGAAAAAAATTATTATTTCAATTTTTACAATTTTACTATTATTAAGTTGTAAAAATGAACCACAAGTTTTGGTGAAAGTTGAAGGAAAACTACTACCAATAACAGAAGAAATTCAATCTAAAAAGGAGATTGAAGATTTTATTCAACCTTATAGAGAAAAAGTTGAAGCTGAAATGAATACTGTTCTTTCCTATACTGAAAAAGATTTAGTTAGAACTGATGGTGAATTAGAAAGTTCACTTGGAAATTTAATGGCAGATTTGTGTTTTGATATGGCAAATCCTGTTTTTAAATCCAGAACAACTAATAACATTGATTTTGCACTATTTAATTATGGAGGAATACGAGCTGGAATTACTAAAGGTGACATTAAAACTGAAAATGCGTTTCAATTAATGCCGTTTGAAAATAATTTGGTAGTGGTAGAATTAACTTCAGAAAAAATTAAAGAACTTGTTAATTATCTAATTGCTAACAACAGAGCTCACCCATTATCCAAACACATTAATTTAGAAATTACCAAAAAAGGTTATAATTTAAAAATAAACAACCTACCACTTAACGATTCAAAAACGTATTTTGTGTTAACATCAGATTATTTACAAAATGGCGGCGACAAAATGGACTTCTTTAAAAATCCGGTTTCAATTCAAAACCTGAATTACAAAGTAAGAAACGCTATTATTGATTATTTTAAAGATAAAGACACCATTAATGTTAAACTAGACGGAAGATTTCGTGCTGAAAAATAGAGAATTATGAAAAGAAGAAATTTTATACAAAAATCGTCAGCTGGAGCGGCCTTTCTAACTTTAGGAGGTTTATCTTTAGAATCATTTGCTAAAAAAACATCAAAACACATTACTATTTTACATACAAATGATGTTCATAGTCATATAGATCCATTTCCTGAAGATCATTACAAAACCCCAAATCAAGGTGGTGTAGCCAGAAGAGCTACTTTAGTTGAAAATATTCGTAAAGAAAATCCAAATACATTATTATTAGATGCTGGTGATATTTTTCAAGGAACTCCTTATTTTAACTTTTATGGAGGAGAAATTGAGTTTAAATTAATGAGTATGCTAAAATATGATGCTGCTACAATTGGAAATCACGATTTCGATAATGGGATTGACGGTTTATTTGCTCAACTACCCAATGCTAAATTTGACTTTGTTTCAGCTAATTACGATTTTAAAAACACCGTTTTAGACACAAACATTAAACCTTATAAGGTTTTTGTAAAAGATGAAATTAAAATAGGGGTTTTTGGTTTGGGCATTGAACTTGCTGGATTAGTAGATCCTAGAATGTATAAAGAAACCAACTATTTAGACCCTGTAGAAATTGCTCAGGATATGAGTAGAATTTTAAAAGAAGAAGAACAATGCGATTTGGTAATCTGTTTATCTCATTTAGGTTATTACTATAAAAGCGCTCCATCTAAAATTTGCGATTTAAATTTAGCTTCAAAAACTAAAGATATTGACTTAATAATTGGAGGTCATACGCATACTTTTTTACCAAAACCAACTGTAACTAAAAATAGCGTTGGTGAAAATGTATTAGTGAATCAAGTTGGCTGTTATGGAATAAATATTGGGCGAATTGATTTTTATTTCGATAGTGATAAAAATATAACAAGTAAAGGAAAAAGTATAATAGTATAAATAGTTTAAGAAGATCGAATGAGAATAGAAACTGGATTGAAATTAGGATTTAAAGATGTAATGATTAGACCAAAAAGGTCAACTTTAAGTTCTAGAGGACAAGTAACATTAGATAGAAATTTCACCTTTTTACATAGCAAATACAAATGGAATGGCGTTCCAATTATGGCCGCTAATATGGATACCGTTGGTACTTTTGAAATGGCTAAAGAGTTAGGAAAAAACAAAATATTTACTGCAATACACAAGCATTATTCTCTTGAGCAGTGGAAAGAATTTATGGAATCTATAAGTGATGATTTAACCGACTTTTTTGCAGTTAGCACAGGAACTGGCGCTCCAGATTCAAAAAAACTAGCTACAATTATTAATAATCATCCTCAAATAAAATTTATTTGTATAGATGTTGCAAATGGATATTCAGAGCACTTTGTAAACTTTGTAAAACAAACACGCAAACAATACCCTGATAAAGTAATTATGGCAGGAAATGTTGTCACTGGCGAAATGGTTGAAGAACTTTTACTAGCTGGAGCAGACATTATTAAAGTTGGAATTGGTCCGGGATCCGTATGCACAACCCGTGTAAAAACAGGTGTTGGATATCCACAACTTTCTGCAATTATTGAATGTGCGGATGCTGCCCACGGATTAGGCGGACAAATTGTATCTGATGGTGGGTGTAAAGTCCCTGGTGATATTGCAAAAGCTTTTGGAGGAGGTGCGGATTTTGTTATGTTAGGGGGAATGCTTGCTGGTCATACAGAAAGTGGAGGTAAAACCATTGAAATCAATGGTAAAAAACACAAACAATTTTATGGTATGAGCTCAGAAACCGCTATGAATAAACATGTTGGCGGTGTTGCTAATTACAGAGCTTCTGAAGGAAAGACGGTTGAAATTCCATATAGAGGTGCAGTTGAAAATACGGTTCAGGATATTTTAGGAAGCTTACGATCAACTTGCACATATGTAGGTGCAAATAGGTTAAAAGAACTAACAAAAAGAACTACTTTTATTAGAGTTCAGGAACAACATAATGAAGTTTTTTCGAATTAAAAAACAGTGAAATATGTAATAATTAAAAACTTTTTCGTCTAAACGAGAAAGTTTTTTTTATTATGAATACTAAAGTTTATTTGATTTTTAGAATTATAGTTGCCTTTATTTTACTGCAAACACTTCTATATAAATTTACAGCACATCCTGATAGTATTTACATTTTTACAAAGGTTGGATTAGAGCCTTTTGGAAGAATTGGAATTGGCGTATTAGAATTAATTGCAGCAATTTTAATTTTAATTCCAAAAACTATTTGGGCTGGAGCCTTATTAACAATCGGAATTATAAGTGGTGCCGTTCTAATGCATTTAACTCAACTTGGAATTGAAATTAATAATGATGGTGGAAAATTATTTTATATGGCATTTATAGTACTAATTTTAAGTATTCTAATTTTATGGAAACAACGTAAAAAAATACCACTAATTGGTTATAAACTTTAACTTTCTTCGGTTTTTAAAATCATAGATCGGTAAATTAAATACTGTGCCAATATATAAGTTACCATAATAACAACTTCAAATAAATGCGTTGAATTATAAAATTTGTTAATTGCTAAAACCGAGTCTGAGATCATAAATACTATTGCTCCAATTAACATTAATAACGATTTCTTAGACTTTGTATTTTGAAAATCAATTAATGAAACTACACCAAATATTGAAATTGTTAAGCCATAAATTATTACTGGTAGCAGCATTTCATTTAAAGAATCTTTTAAAGAAAGAATCAACAAACTAAACACAATAAAAAATGGAATAATTGACGTAATTATTTTTGTAAATGAGGTTTTATTAATTCTTCCAACAACAATTTTTATATATATAAAATGAGCCAATAAAAAAGAAACCAGACCCATCATAAAAAATAATTCTCCCGGATACAATAAAAAAACATCTCCAAAAAATGAAAATATCAATGCCATTACATACCACTTGTTTCTAATTAAAACAGAGCTTGAATACAAAAATAATAATGATAAAAGAATAAATGGTTTAAACAAAAATATTAAACTCGGTTCCTTAAAAACAATTCCAACAATATCTATAACTGAAACAAGGATAAATACAAAAAGGGCAATTTTTTTAATCATAATTCATAGCTAATTATTCCAAGTAGGCAATATACAAATTTTGTCTAATTTTTTCAATAATGGTTTTATTCCATCAATTAAACTTTGTTGCATAATTTTAGAATCATCTGTATGACATTGTAAACAAGCACCAACCAATAATAATTGCTGCTGTTCTTTAACTGTAAATGGCCTAAAATCTAATCTAGTAGAGTTTACAACACCTTTTTCAACTTCTTTCAAAAAAGGAATCCAAGCATCTTCTGGTAAATTATCATTTGGATTTAATGCATATTCTGGGGTGAACCTCCACACTCCTATTCCATTTTTAATTTCGTAATTTAAATCACCTTTTCCATAACCAATTGTTGTCGGATTTGCGTGACAACTTTTACAATCTCTAACTTTTGAAGTTGTTGTATGTGGTGAGTTTGGCGCATACAACCGATGAAAAGATACATCTTCTCCTAATTCTTTTCCTGCATAACTTCCTTTATCAATGGTTAAAATCATACCTGGCACGGCTGGCTCAATATGTTTCTCATTTTCACTTTCCCTAACTCCCATTGCCGGTAATGATGAAGAAAACTCAGCAACATATTCTTTCCACTGACCTTTTCCATATTTTTTATCTAATAAATCGAAAGCTCTTGGTTCATCTTTATCAAACTCATTATGACAACCTATACAACGTGATGTCCAAGAAGAATGACAAGTTGAACAACTCACATTTTGGTGTGCATTATCTCTAGAGCAAATCTCAGGTTGAGGTTTTAAATCATGGAGTTTCCCATCTTTTTTACCTATTAAAAATGCATTTCCAAGGGAATCTACAAAAGTATTTACTAAAGGATGATTGTCTTTTTTAACAGCAATAATCTGTTTATCATAATGTTTATAATCTCTATGAAGAAAAACCAACAAGCTTTCTGCATCTAAAGAATCGTAAGGCATTGTATTGGGTTTTTCATTAAAATGACAATCGGTACATTGCAGTTTTACAGCTTGCTCTTCATGAGTATATTGTTTACCATCACCCATTACTTCATGTGAAGAATGACAATCAATACATAGCATCCCTTTCGTATGGTGTAAATCCTCTTCAATATATTTATAAACTCGCTTATCTTCTAAAACTCTAAACCCTTCTTTACCAACTACATCAATTTCATCCAACATTGTTTCTTGCCACCCTTCATAATTTGTTGAAATTCTGCTTGAACGACTATGACATCCAAAACAATGCTCATTTTTTACATAAATATTAGTCGCTGGATGCATTTTAGGCAACTCCTTTTTATTCGATGACAAATAAGTTTCTAATTCCTTTTTGGCTTCTTCTGAATAATTTAAATGACAGGCATTGCAACCTCCTCCTCTACTTAGTTGTGTAATTGCTCCAAATTCCTTTTTTTCAGCACCTAAATGACAATTAGCACATAAATCCCTTATATGTTTATCTGAAGCCGAATTCCCTATTAATTGAATGTGATATTGGGAATTTGGAGAATCAGCTTCTCCAAAAATATATTTATCTACAGCAACCAAACCACTGTTTGTGGTCATTAAGGAATTTTCAATTTTGTTTAATTCATTTGGATGACATTTACCACACGTTTCTTTGGCATCCGATAAATTCCCGGGAATTAAAATCATTCCTTTATGAGATTCCTCTTTATCCATTGAAACTATATTTCCTAAATGACAACTTGCACAACCAATCAAATCCGGATTATGATAATTAGAATATCCTTTCGTATTTTGATGACATTGCAAACACGATTCTTTTGAAGTATCTTCTATTTTAATATATTCCTTATTTTCTATAATTCTTGAATTAGGGTTTCCTAATTTCATAAAAAAAAAGAAAATTGATATCAATAAAACAGCTCCTAAAAAATACCAAATCTTATTATTTTTCATTTCAACAAGTAATTCAATACAAATTTACACCAATTTAATTTCTAATAATAATTACATTAAAATACAAGCGTTTTAGTAATGTATTTCAATACAGGTCATTACATCAATTAAGTTACTTTGGTTACACATATACTGTTGATTTTCAATAACTTATTGTAACCATTGTTACCATCTCATTTAGATTTGTATGACTTTTGTCATACTCTAAACTTCTATCTGTAAATACCTTTACACCTGATTAAAATAATTAAACTTATGACTACTTCAAGAAGAAAATTTATAAAAATTTCTGCTTTAGGTTTGGGAGGTGTTGCAGCAACAACAAGTGCTATAAAAATGTTTGGAGCAAATCCCTATTTAGATGAACTTGTGAAAGAAAACGTTGCCAAAAAATTTAAAAGAACACCTACTTATTGCGAAGTTTGCTTTTGGAAATGTGCAGCTTGGACTTACACCAATGAAAATGGTGAGATTAAAAAAATTATTGGAAATGACAATGATCCACATTGTTATGGTCGTTTATGTCCAAGAGGCACTGGTGGTGTTGGAATGTACAATGACGAGGACAGACTTAAAACACCTTTAATTAGAACTACTGTTAATGGCGAAGACACTTTTAGAAAAGCAAGTTGGGAAGAAGCCCTCGATTTAATTGCTGCTAAATTTAAAGCTGTAAAAGACAAATACGGAGCTGAATCTTTAGCATTATTGAAACATGGTGCACCAGGAAAACATTTTGAACATTTATATAAAGCTTTAGGTTCTGACACAATAGCTGAACCAGCTTATGCACAATGCAGAGGAGCAAGAGAAGCAGGTTTTAATGCAACTTTTGGATCTTGGATAGGTTCTCCAGAACCAACAGATATTAGAGATACCAAATGTTTGGTATTAATAGGTTCTCATATTGGAGAAAATATGCATAACTCTCAAGTTCAGGAAATGTCTGACGCAATTGATAATGGAGCTACAATAATTACAGTAGATCCAAGATTATCAACAGCAGCAAGTAAATCAAAACACTGGTTAGCAATTAAACCAGCTACAGATATTGCCTTAATGTTGGCTTGGATGAATGTTATCATTGAAGAAGGTTTATATGATAAAGAATATGTAGAAAAATATGGCTTAGGTTTTAATGAATTAAAAGAATATGTAAGTACGTTCACTCCTGAATGGGCTTATGGAATAACAACAATTAAGCCTGAACTTATTAGAGAAACTGCAAGAGAAATGGGTAATGCAGCACCTTCTGTAATTATTCATCCTGGTAGACACGTAAGTTGGTATGGAGATGATACACAACGTGCAAGAGCAATGGCTATTTTAAATGGCTTGTTAGGTTCTTGGGGACGAAGAGGTGGTTTCTATTTTAAAGAAAGTATTAAAGTGCCAAAATATCCACATCCTGCATATAATCATCCAAAATGGGGCTGGAAAGAAATTGGAGAAAAATATCCATTAGCACAAATGGGAATTACTACTGAAGTAATAAAAGCTTCAATACCGAGCCCAGATAATAAATATCCTGTAAAAGCATGGTTAGTAGCAGGAACAAACATAACCAAATCCATTCCTGACAGAAAATTACTTGAAGCTGCCATGGATGAATTAGAATTTATGGTTGTGGTTGACACGATGCCAATGGATGTAACAGGTTATGCTGATGTTGTTTTACCGGAATGTACATATTTAGAGCGTTTTGATGGAATTAGATCTGCAACAAACAGAGAACCTTCTATAGCATTAAGAATGCCAGCTGTTAAACCAAAATATGATTCAAAACCATCTTGGTGGATAGCAAAACAACTTGGTGAACGTTTAGGAGTAGGCGACTATTTTGCTTATGACGATTACAAAGAAGTAATAGAATGGCAATTAGAAAAGATGGGGACTTCATTAGAAGAAATGGAAAAAATAGGCGTAAAAAACTTTCCTCGTAAATCTAGATCTCTATATTTAAAAGAGGATGAAAAATATGAATTTCCAACAATGAGTGGAAAAATAGAGTTTTATTCAAAAGAGTTAAAAGAATTAGGATTTGATCCTATGCCAAAATATACTGCTCATCCAGAACCGCCTCAAGGTTTTTATAGATTAAACTATGGTAGAGCTCCAATGCATACTTTTAGCAGAACTGCAAACAATCCTAATTTAAATGATTTAAAAAAGGAAAATGATCTTTGGGTAAATCCTAAAGTTGCAAGAATAATAGGCTTAAAAACTGGCCAAAGAGTTTGGTTAAGAAATCAAGATGAAATTACTTCAACGTTCTCAATAAAAGTGAGAGTTACTGAAAGAGTTCGTTGGGATTCTGTTTATATGGTTCATGGTTTTGGACACGATAACAAAAAATTAACAAGAGCTTATGCTAAAGGTATTAATGATACACAACTAGTTTCAAAAGTAGCTGTAGACCCAATAATGGGTGGTACAGGGATGAGAGGAAATTTTGTTGAAATTTTAACTGAAAACCCACATAAAAATACTGAAATATGAGATATGCAATGGTAATTGACACATTAAAATGTGTTGGATGTAGCGATTGTGTAGTTGCTTGTCAAACTGAAAATGACGTACCTATTGGGTATTGTAGAGATTGGATTACTGAAACTGTTAGTGGAGCGTATCCAACAATTGAACTCGAATTAAAATCTGAAAGATGTAATCATTGTGATAACGCACCATGTGTAAGATGTTGTCCAACAGGTGCAAGTCATCAATTAGACAATGGAATTGTATTAGTTACGGGTGATGAATGTATTGGTTGTGGTGCTTGTATAGAATCTTGTCCTTATGATGCTCGTTTCCAACATCCTGATGGATATGTAGATAAGTGTACTTTTTGTCATCATAGATTAGAAAAAGGACAATTACCTGCCTGTGTTTCAGTTTGTCCAACAAAGTGCATGTATTTTGGAGATTTAGACAATCCTAATAGTGAAGTTTCCAGATTACTAAAAAACAGAAAACATAAAACCTTAGCTCCAGAAGCCGGAACTAAACCTAAAGTTTATTATTTAATATAAAAATATAATTATGCAAGAAGAATTATTTACAAGTGGAAGAAACTTACCACATATAGATCCTTCACTAGAAATATGGCACTGGCCAATATCAGTATATTTATTTTTAGGAGGTTTAGCCGCAGGTTTGTTATTTTTTGCAGGTTTAATTACAGTTTTAGGTAAAGACAAAGAATATCCAACAACTGTAAAATTTGCAGCCATAGTATCTCCAATAGCATTAACGTTAGGTTTATTAGCGTTATTTTATGACTTAACACATAAGCTATACTTTTGGAGATTGTATACAACAATTAGGATTGAATCTCCAATGAGTTGGGGAGCTTGGGTATTATTAATAATTACTCCTATTTCTTTTCTATGGGTGATGAGTTATTATTCAGAATTATTTCCGAAATGGAAATTAAAATTCGAATTTTTAAATACGTTTGAAAAAATTCTAACAAAGAATAGAATATATATGGCATATGTTTTAATTCCATTGTCAGTTATTTTAGGAATTTATACTGGAATTTTATTATCTGCTTTTAATGCAAGACCTCTTTGGAATAATGCAATATTAGGTCCGTTATTTTTAGTATCAGGACTTTCAACGGGAGCAGCATTAATTATTTTATTAGCTAAAAGCAAAAAAGAAAGACATTTATTTAGTAAAATAGATTTAGCATTAGTAGTTATAGAATTAGGATTAATAGTCCATATGTTAATGGGAATGGCAGCTGGATCTGAAGTTCAATTAGAAGCAATGCAATTATTAGTTGGTGGAGAATTTACTGTAATGTTTTTTGGCTTTGTAATAATTCTAGGATTAATTGTTCCTGCAACTTTAGAACTAACCGAAATTGTTGGCTATAAAATCCCTGTTGCAATTCCAGCGATACTTATATTAATAGGTGGATTAGTACTTAGGTTTGTAATGGTTGAAGCAGGGCAAATAACTCGATACCTATATTAAAATGAACAAAATGAAAATAGATACACAAAAAAATAGTCATATGTATTGGAATCCTTATTTTGGAGGGTTTCTACTTGGAATAATAATATTATTTACATTTTATATGACTGGAAGAGGCTTGGGAGCAAGTGGTGCTATGAAAAGTGGAGTTGTTGCGCTTGTGGATACTGTTACTCCTTCACACGCCGAAAAAAATGCATATTATAGTAAATTTATTAGTGAAGATGATTCACCTTTAAATACTTGGTTAGTTTTTGAAGCAATAGGTGTTCTAATTGGAGCTTTTCTTTCTGGTGGATTATCTGGAAGAATTGGTTGGAGAACCCAACATTCACCAAAAATAACAAGAAAACGCAGATTGGTATTTGCACTAGGTGGAGGTATTTTATTTGGTTTAGGTGCGCAAATTGCACGTGGTTGCACAAGTGGTGCAGCACTTAGTGGAATGGCTGTACTTTCAACAGGTGGTTTTATTACGATGTTTGCCATTTTTGGCACCGGATTTTTAGTAGCGTATTTCTTTAGAAAAAATTGGATTTAACTTAAAAAAAATAAAAATATATGGGACCTTTAATTCCTAATGGTGTAATTCCTTACGAATGGAATAGTATTATCGCCATACTAATTGGTATTGCTTTTGGATTTGTTTTAGAAGCATCAGGATTTTCATCCTCGAGAAAATTAGCAGGTGTATTTTACGGATACGACTTTGCAGTATTAAAAGTATTTTTTACAGCAGCTTTAGTTTCATTAATCGGTATTTTATATATGGATTATTTAGGCTATGTAGATATTAGTCAATTATATGTACACCCAACTTATTTGTGGGGAGCTATTATTGGTGGAGCTATAATGGGAGTTGGATTTGTTGCAGGTGGTTTTTGCCCTGGAACAAGTTTATGCGCCGTTGCTATTGGTAAAATAGATGCAATAATTTATGTAATTGGTATTATGATTGGGATATTTATTTTTTCCGAATTATATTTCATTTTTCAGCCAATATATGATGGATCCTTTTTAGGAAATATTACTTTAATGGATTCATTTGGTGTAAATCGCTATTGGTTTGTATTCATTTTTACAATTATAGCAATTGTAGTATTTGTTATTGCAGATATAATTAGAAAAAAACAGAAAAAAATATTTTATTAATTATAAGATAAAGCAACATGGTTAATAGAAAATTAGCAAAAGTATTAAAATTTAGATATACAATATTAGCAGCAATATTGGTACTCTTAGCAGCTGGATTAGTATTACTTCCAAAATATGAAAAACATGAAGGTATAAATCCTGAAGAACTTTTAAGCAATGTTATTAGTCCAGAAAGATATATAACTTCAGATGAATTGGCACATAAAATTATAAATCAAGATCCTTCATTTTTATTGATTGATGTGCGTGATGAAGAAAATTTCAAAAAATATAGTTTACCAAATGCCATAAATATTCCTTTAAAAAATCTTTTAAAAGAAGATTTTGAAGGATATATAAACCAAAGCCAGTTTGATGTCGTATTCCTTTCAAACGATAATTTATATGCCGATCAAGCTTGGGTTTTATGTAATAGATTAGGATATAAAAATTTACATGTGTTAAAAGGCGGTATAAACAACTGGTTTAATACTATTATAAATCCTGCAAAACCCAATGAAAATATGGCTTCTATAGACTTTCAATTATATTCTAATAGAAAAGCGGCAAGTATGTTTTTTGGGGTTGCTTATCCAGAACAAGTTAAAAAGAAACCTGTAGTAGTTAAAAAAGTAACTCCTAGAAAGGTTGTGCCTATTAAAAAGAAAAAGAAGTTACCTGTTGAAGGTGGATGCTAATTGTACAATTGTTATAAATTTTATAAAATGAAAGAACTAGAAAAAACTAAAAGAATATCAATAGCCTCAGTGTTATTTATATTAGTAATACTTATTGCACTTTTAGCATACAAACGGCCTAAACACCTATATAGTGAAAACACTAAAAGTACTCTAGAGAAGATAACAACAGAAAATTATTTTACAAATTTAACTGAATTAAAGGATACTAATGTTGTTCTTATAGATGTTAGAAGTCAGTTTGATTTTGAAAAAGGTCACTTAGAAAATGCCGTTAATATTTATGCTCCTGAGATTCTAAATGATACAAATTCTAAATTTTTTGATGAACTTAAGAAGAACAATAATTCAGTAATTTTATATGGTAATACACCAAATGAAGTAATTGCTCCTTATATGCTTTTATATCAATTAGGTTATAAAAATATAAAAATCCTAACAGCAGAAATTACGTATTCTAAAAATAAGGTAATTTCAAAAGATGTTGAGATTGAAAAATCTAAATATGATATAAATGGGTTTATACAAGAATCAATAAAAAAGGCTTCAATTAAAGCTAAACCAAAACCGGAAGTTGTAAAAACTCCAAAAAAAATTATTCCTATTAAAAAGAAGAAAAAACTACCTGTTGAAGGTGGTTGTTAGTTAGTTATAATTATTTTTAGTTAAAGCTGCTTTTTTATATTAAAAAAGGCAGCTTTTTTTTGCGTTTTTTTACAAAATAAGAGTTTTCCCCTTTAAAAAATCAACAATTATTTATAAAAAATCACATTCTTTTTCTAAAATATTACCTTCCAGAAAAAATATGTTTTTTTATTTATAAAATAAACACGTAAATAATTGATTTACAATTATTTAAATGTGTAACTTAAGTATCTAAAGAGAACAAATATATATTAGAATTTAATGATAAAAGTCATAAAACTAATACGTTTTCGTAAGTAATTTTGATGTAACAATTATGGCAAATTAACGCAACAATTGTAACCAAATATTAATTTAAATTTATTTAAAGAATGAAAAAATTCGCACCCTATTTAGTTATACTTTTTATAGCTGTTACAATATTAAGCAGCTTTAAAAAAAATGAACAAAAAATTGAAACTTATCCTTCAGAATTTGAATTATTAGTTCAATATTTAGAAGAAAATGGAAACTTTATAAACAGTGAGTTAGCTCCTGCTATTATTACTGCTTCTGAAATTAAAGAAAATGTAAAAAACAACAAATACTTAGTTCTAGATATTAGAAGTGAAAGTTGGTTTGACTATGGACATATTAAAAATGCTAAAAACGTAAAAGGTCCAGAATTATTAAATTATTTCGAAAATGAAATTGATCCAGCAACATTTGATAAAATAACTGTTGTTTGTTATTCTGGACAATCTGCTGCATATTATGCCAGTTTATTAAGATTGTCTGGCTACAACAATGCTTACAGCCTAAAATGGGGTATGAGTTCATGGGGAGATGAATTTGCAACTAATATTTGGGTTAAAAATTCAACAAATAATTTTACAGATCAATTAGAAACTATCTCTAACCCAATAGCTGAAAAAGGTGAAACTCCAACTATATTAACAGGGAAGATTAATGGAAAAGAAATCTTAACAGAACGCATTAAAGAAGCTTTTGCAAAACCTTATAAGGAATTTATTGTAAAAGCTGAGGATGCGTTTACAAATCCATCTGACTATTATATTGTAAACTATATGGACGAAGAAAAATACAACTTAGGCCATATAAAAGGAGCTATAAATTACCAACCTAGAACTTCATTAACTACTACATCAAATCTATATACTTTACCAACAAACAAAAAAGTATTAGTTAACTGTTTAACAGGTCAATCTGCTGCATATACAGTAGCTTATCTAAATGTATTGGGTTATGACGTTGCAAATTTAGGATATGGTTCTAATAGTTATATGAATACACTTTTAACCGAAAAAGGTTGGGAAGGGTTTTCACCAGTTGAAATACAAAATTATCCAGTAGTTGAATAAACAAATCCAAACTATATAAATAAAAACAAACAAATTATGAAAAAAATATCGTATTTATTAATCGCTCTATTTTTAGTACCAACATTGTTCTTAACATCTTGTGATAAAGGTGATGATACAGGTGTAGATGCAACACCAGCTTTTACATTAATGAAAGATTATGTTATTAATAACAATTTAGATATTGATAAAATAATTACAAATACAGATGGTGAAAAATTTGTAGTTGGACCACCAGCAACTGCAGAAGATGTGCCTGCTTATATTGCAAAATATACCATTTTAGATATTAGAAGTGCTGAAGCTTTTGCAGCTGGACATATAGAAGGTGCAAAAAATATTTCTTTTTCTAATATTTTAACTGAAGGTGCTGCAGCTGCAAAACCTGTATTAATGGTGTGCTATTCAGGGCAAACTGCTTGTTATGCTACAGCATTAATGCGTATGTATGGATATTCACATACAAAAGCTTTAAAATGGGGTATGTCTGGTTGGAATTCTGCTTTAGCCAGTGGTTGGAATGCAAAGATTGGAGCTGAAGAAGCAAAAGGACATGCAAATTGGACTACAGAAAGTGCACCTACAAATTTAACATTTGCAGACCCAGTATTTTCTACTTTATCTACAGATGGAGCAACAATATTTAAAAACCAAGTTGAAAAAGCTGTAGCTACAGGATTTAAAACTGCAAGTGGAACAGATGTATTAAACAACCCAAATAACTATTTTATTAACAACTATTTTAATGCAACAGATTACTCAAGCTTTGGACATGTCGACGGTTCTTACAGAATTCTTCCTTTAAAATTGGCTGACAATAGTTACAAAGGTTTAGACCCTGCTTCAAATGCGAAAGTTGTAACATACTGCTATACAGGTCAAACTTCTGCAGTTGTAACTGCATGTTTAAACGTATTAGGGTATGACGCTTACAGTTTAACTTATGGTATGAATGGCTTATACAATACTAATACAGCTTGGGCTTCAAACCAATGGGGAGGAGATAGCAATCCAAAAGATTTACCATTAGCTCAATAATTAAAACCATTTAATAAAACAAAAGCCCTGAAAAATTTAAAACAACTTATTAGTTCATAAAAGTGTTTTAAAATCCAATAAGTAATCTTTTTAGGGCTTTTCAAAAATTTATAATATGAGAACAAAAATAATTATCCTATTTGCATTAATATTTGCATTAAATTTTAATACTTCATTCGCCCAAGGATGTGAAGATGATGCTGCCCCTACAGGAGCTGTTTCTGGAGTTCCTTCAACAAGTAGTATGACAATTTTTGGTTACATACAACCACAGTATAACACCTACTTTACAGATCCAGGCGAAAATACTTTTAATTTCAAAAGAGCTCGATTCGGTGTTCGTGGAAGAGTAAATCGTTCTTTCTCTTATTACTTTGTAATGGAAACTAGTGCATTTATGAGTGGTGGAGATGCTTATTTACTAGATGCATTTGTGACCTACGACAAAAACGAATGGGCTAAAATTTCTTTAGGATCATTTAAACAACCATTTGGATTAGAGGTTGCAACAGCTTGTCATAGTTTAACAACTATAGACAGAGCGATAGTTTCTGATCAATTAGTTGCACCCCAAAGAGATTATGGTTTAATGCTATTGGGAGGATCCAGTAAAACTAAATTCAGATATTCAGTTGCCATTATGAATGGATTTGGGCTACGTGGTGATTCAAATTCTTATAAAGACAATAACACTAAAAAAGACATTATTGGTAGAGCTTCTTATAAATTATTTGATTTTATGACACTTGGTGGTAGCTTTAGATATGGCTATCCAAACAATAATGATAAGGACAGAACTACTTATGGTGGTGAAATAGTACTAAATTATGGAGGATTTAAAGTTCAAGGAGAATATATTTATGATGAAGGTGACTATAATAGAGCTGCTGAAGGTGGATGTGGATCCGTTCCATTAGAATTAGGTGAAAAAAGAGAAGGTGCTTATTTTATGGCAACTTATGATGTAAATGAAAAATTTCAACCTGTATTTAAATATGAATATTTTGACCAGGATTTAGACATTAAAAAAATTGGATATCAAGAAATGATGACTATTGGAGCAAATTATTTTATAAATAAAAACACAAGATTACAAGTTAATTATCAAAATAAAATTGAAACTGGATTAAGTGTGGATAATGACGCACTTTTGATGCAACTGCAAGTTAAGTTTTAAAGCAGTTACTATTATTTGAATTATTAAACTCCTGATAAAAATCAGGAGTTTTTTTATAGATATATTTTATATTTGTATACAAAATCAAAACATTGCTAATTATGACAAATGATAAAGACTTTTTAAGAGAAAAATTAAATGACCATTATGCGTCTATCTTTGAAGAAGAATTAATCAATGAAATTATTAAAATAGGAATGTTTAGAACTATTGATAGTGGTGATATTCTAATTGATATTGGCGATAAAATGTCACATATCCCACTTATTTTACATGGAGCTGTTAAAATAATTAGAGAAGACAATAATGGTGAAGAAATTGCGCTTTATTTTTTAGAAAAAGGTGATACTTGTGCCATTTCATTTGTTAACTGTATACATAAAACTAAAAGTATATTTAGAGGGGTTACAGAAAGAGAAACTGAAGGTATATTTATTCCAGTAGAGTTTGTGGATAACTGGTTAGTTAAATATGAATCTTGGAGGCATTTTATTATTGATAGTTACCATTTGCGCTTAATTGAAATGGTAGAATCTATTGATAGCCTTGCATTCACAAAATTAGACGATAGATTACATAAATACCTTGTAGAAAAAGTTAAAGTTATGAAAAATAATACTTTAATTATAACCCACCAGGAAATTGCTAATGATATAAACACTTCCAGAGTTGTTGTTTCCAGACTACTTAAATTACTCGAAAACGAAGGAAAAATTAAAATTAGAAGAAATAGAATTATAATTGATCATATTTAATTCAACATTTTAATATAATCCGTCTCGGTAATTATTGGTATCTCTAAGCTTTCAGCTTTAGCAAGTTTGCTTGGTCCCATATTATCTCCGGCAATAATAAAATTGGTTTTTTTAGAAATTGAACTCGCTACTTTACCTCCATTATCTTCAATTGATTTTTTTAGGTCGTTTCTATTAAAAATTTTGAATACGCCAGATACTACAAATATTTTTCCATTAAGAATTTCTGTTTTACCCTCTTGCGATTCTTCAGATAGTTCTAATTGCAATCCATATTCTTTTAATCTTTCTACCAATTGATTATTTAAATCAATTTTAAAAAAACTAAGTACACTTTTAGCAATTTTCTCACCAATCTCATCAACATTAACCAGATCTTCAAAAGTTGCCTGTTTTAATGCATCTATATTTTTATAATGATTTGCCAGTTTTTTAGCAACAGTTTCACCTACAAATCTAATTCCTATTGCAAAAAGGACTTTTTCAAAAGGAATTTTTTTGGATTTTTCAATTCCTACAATCATATTTTGGGCAGATTTTTCTGCCATTCGTTCTAATGGAATAATTTCTTCTTCTTTTAATTCGTATAAATCTGCGTAATTTTGAACTAAACCTTCCTTAAACAATAACTCAATAGTTTCAGCCCCAATACCGTCAATATCCATTGCTTTTCGGCTAATAAAATGCTGAATCCTACTGGTAATTTGAGTTGGGCACCCGTATTCGTTTGGACAATAATGTTTGGCATCACCTTCTTTTCTTACTAACTCTGTATTACAATCCGGGCAATGTGTTATATAAACAGTTGGTTCAGAATTTGATGGTCTTTTACTTAAATCTACTCCAACTACTTTAGGAATTATTTCTCCACCTTTCTCAACAAAAACAGTATCCCCTACTCTAATATCTAATTTTTCAATTTGATCTGCATTGTGTAATGAAGCTCTTTTTACTGTGGTACCAGCCAATTGAACAGGTTCTAAATTTGCAACAGGTGTTATGGCTCCGGTTCTACCAACCTGATAGGTAATTTCATTTAATACAGTGCTTTCTTGCTCGGTTTTAAACTTATAGGCAATTGCCCATCTTGGAGATTTTGCAGTATAACCTAACTCATCTTGTTGCGCTAACGAATTAACTTTTACAACTACTCCATCAGTTTCATAAGGTAAATCAAATCGTTTTGTGTTCCAGTTTTCAATAAAAGTAAAAACTTCTTCCATAGATTTACAAACCTCAATTGCATTAGGCACTTTAAATCCAAGTTCTCTAGCTTTCTCAAGAGTTTCAAAATGCGTTGCTTTTGGATTTTTATTAGCTACTATATGATATAACAAACAATCTAAAGGTCTTTTAGCAACTTCTGAACTATCTTGTAATTTCAAGCTCCCACTTGCAGTATTTCTAGGGTTTTTATAGGGTTCTTCACCTATATCAATCCGCTCTTCATTCATTTTATTAAATCCATCAAAAGGCAAAATTATTTCCCCTCTAATTTCAAAATTTTCTAAAAAAGCCTCCTTTAAAACCAAAGGAATAGATTTAATGGTTTTAATATTTGCAGTAACTTCATCGCCCTGAAAACCATCACCCCTAGTTACCGCACTCACCAAAACACCGTTTTCATAACTTAAATTTATAGACGCTCCATCGTATTTTAATTCACAAGTATAACTTACGTCTTCGGTTTCTAATATTTTTTTAATCCGTTTTTCCCAATCCTGTAAATCCTCTTTTGAATATGAATTATCTAAAGAATACATTCTGTTTTTATGCTCAACTGTTTTAAAATTTTTGGTGATTTCTCCTCCTACTCTTTGTGTTGGAGAATTTGGATCGAAAAATTGTGGATTTTCGGCTTCAAGTTTTTCTAACTCTTTTAGTTTCAAATCAAACTCATAATCAGAAATTGTTGCATTATCTAATACATAATAGTTATAATTATGCATTCTTAATTCTTCTCTTAGCTTATTTATTTTTTGTTCAATATTTATTGGCATATTCTTTATTTTCAAAGCTAAAATAATCATTATTTTATTAATATGGACTTAGAAACATTGCTTCAAATTATTTTTTAAAAAATTTATTGATGTAACTAATGTGACATAGTAAAGTGACATTTATCATAAATATAAAAATGTAACTAAAGTAACTTTACATCATAGTAAAAGCAAAACAAAAAAACTAAAAGCTATTAATAAATTTAATAAATTACTTAAAATGAAAAACTTACTAATATTAGGTGCAGGAACAGCAGGAACGATGATGGCAAATCACCTGAGACATAAATTATATAAAGACAAGTGGAATATTACCATTGTTGATCAATATAAAACACATTATTATCAACCTGGTTTTTTATTTTTACCTTTTGATACTTATACTGAAAAGCAAGTAAAAAAAGTTGGAAAGAAATTTATTCCTAAAGATGTAAATTATATTCAAAAAAAAATTGAACAAATTTACCCTGAAGAAAATAAAGTGCAATTAGAGGATGAAACGTTATACTATGATATACTAATTGTAGCTACAGGATCTAAAATTGCTCCTGAAGAAACTGAAGGATTAATTGGACCTCTTTGGAAAAAAGATATATTTGATTTTTACACTTTTGAAGGCTCTTTAGCATTACGAAATAAACTTAGAGAATGGGAAGGTGGAAAATTAGTAGTTCATATTACTGAAATGCCAATAAAATGCCCTGTAGCTCCTTTAGAATTTGCTTTTTTAGCTGATTCATATTTTAGAGAAAAAGGAATGCGCGACAAAGTTGAAATTTCTTATGTTACACCACTTACAGGTGCTTTTACAAAACCGACTTGTTCAACAGCTTTATCTTATCTTTTAAAAGAAAAAGGTATTCACATGGAATCTGATTTTGCAATTGAACATGTAGATAATGATAAAAAAGAAATTGTAGATTATGAAGATAGAAGAATTCCTTTTGATTTACTTGTTACCATTCCAACAAATATGGGTGATGCAGTAATAGAAAAATCTGGTTTAGGTGATGATTTAAATTTTATCCCTACAGACCATAACACTTTACAATCTTTAGCACATGAAAATATTTTTGTAATTGGAGATGCAACTAATGTTCCAGCTTCAAAAGCAGGTTCAGTAGCACATTTTGAAGCAGAAACATTAACAGATAACATCCTTTTATATATTGATGGTTATCCATTAAAAAAAGAGTTTGATGGGCACGCAAACTGCTTTATTGAAACTGGAAATAAAAAAGCCTTACTAATTGATTTTAATTATGTAACTGAACCAGTTCATGGTACTTTTCCTTTTTCAAAAATTGGTCCACTTAAATTATTAAAAGAAAGCGTTTTCAATCATTGGGGAAAATTAGCCTTTAGATGGATTTACTGGAATATGCTATTAAAAGGAATAGCAATTCCTTTTGTATCAAGAAATATGAGCTTTAAGGGTAAAGTTTTTGATATAAAACCAGAAAAATAAATAATTATAAACTAAATTATAAACTAAATTAAAAAATAACTAAATATTATGTCAGTAAAAACAATAGCAGGAGTAGCAGTAAATGTTTCCGAAGATGGATACCTTGAAGATATGAATCAATGGAATGAAGAAATTGCAAAAGAAATTGCAAGTGAAATTGGAATTGAATTAACACCAAAGCATTTTGAAGTATTAAACTATTTACGTGAAAAAACAAAAGCAAAAGAATCTTTAACGATTAGAGGTGTTGGTAAATCAGGTATTGTGGATATTAAAGAGTTATACAAATTGTTCCCAAAAGGACCATTAAAATTCTCATCAAAAATTGCAGGAATTCCTAAACCAACTAGCTGTATTTAAATTCCTTAACAAATATTATTCACAATAATTTAAAATTAAAAAAATGAGTACAGAAAAAAAACCTTTAGAGAAAGTTTGCTTAATATGTGCCAAAGGAAGTTTAGAAGATGTTTATGCAAGTTTAGTGATGGCAAATGGTGCAGTTATGGAAGGAATTGAAACTAACGTGTTCTTTACTTTTTTTGGATTAGATGGTATTACAAAAAAAGCAATGAATCATTTACATACAGCAACTACAGGAAACCCTGCAATGCGTATGCCAGGTGGACTTCCTTTTCCTACAATGCTTGGTGGACTGCCAGGTGTAGAATCTGCCGTTTCAGGTATGATGCGTAAACAAATGGAAGCACTAGATATGCCACCAGTAGACGAATTTTTAGAAATGATTACAGCTGGTGGAGGTAAAATATACGCTTGCAAATTAGCAATTGATATGTTTAAACTTAAAAAAGAAGATTTATCAGATGAAGTTTCTGATATTATAACAATAGGTGAATTTTATGAAATGTGTGATGGAGACAGAACACAAATTATATTTACTTAATTTTTTAAAAAAATAAAAGGTCGTTTAAAGTAATTTTAAACGACCTTTTAAACAAATAATCAATCAAACTATCTAAATATATATCGTTCTAACTCTCCGTTTAAATTCAGCATTTCAATTCGTAAAACTTCATCACTCTTCTTATTTGAAATAATATCATTTATGTCATCTACAGAGTAAATCTTAATATCATTAATTGCAGTGATAACATATCCCTTTTTAACGTTATAAGCTTGTAATTCTGCGTTTGAAATAGCCGTTATTTCTACTCCATTAGAAATTTTTAATTTTTTTAACTCCTTAGCATTTAGATTTTTCAATTCTAATCCAATTGAAGATATTATGCTAATTTCATTTTTAATTAGCGTAACCAAAGCCACTTTTTCTTTACCGTTTCTTAAAAAGGTAACTTTTATTTTATCATTTGGCCTTTTAGTTCTGATAAAACCAGTTAAATCAGCATAAGTTGCTATTTTTAACTCATCCAATTTAATAATAATATCATCTTTTCTAAGTCCTGCTTTTTGAGAGCCTGATCCTTCAATTACTTCAGAAATATAAAACCCTTCTGTATTTTCAATATTCAAATTTTCTGCAACTTTACTATTTAATTCACCGCCTCTAACACCCAAAACTGCTTTTTGAACATTTCCATACTCCATTAAATCTTCAACAACTTTTTTAGCAATATTTGAAGGTACAGCAAATGAATAACCAACAAACGACCCCGTCATAGATGAAATAGCTGTATTTATACCAACTAATTGCCCTCTGGTATTTACCAAAGCACCTCCACTATTTCCAGGATTAACTGCGGCATCGGTTTGTAAAAATGAATCTACTCCACTGTTTCCATCTAAATCTCTTCCTTTGGCACTTATAATTCCAGCAGTTACAGTAGATGTTAAATTATATGGGTTTCCAACGGCTAAAACCCATTCCCCCACTTTTAAATTTTGAGAGTCACCAAAAACAATATAATGTAAATCTTTTGCATTTACTTTTAATAATGCAATATCATTTATTGGATCTGTTCCTATTAGTTCAGCTTTATAAACTTTTTTATTGTTTAAAGTAACTTCAATATCTGTGGCATTTTTTATAACATGATTGTTAGTTATTATATAACCATCAGCTGAAATCACCACACCACTACCTGTTCCTATTTGAGAATACTTTTTTGTACCGCTACCTTCACCGTAAAAAAATTCAGCAAATGGATCCCGAACCGTTTTATACATGGTATTCTTTACGTGTACAACTGCATTTAATGTTTTTTCAGCAGCTACAGTAAAATCCGTATTTTCAACGGCACTGGTATTTAATTCCCTATAGTCGGTTTGCATTGAATCGGGTTTCGTTTCAATGGTTTTTTCTATAACAATTTGTGGTTTTTCAATAAATAATTTATAAGCCCCCAAAGTAAGAGCACCACCTAATGCAGCAAATAGTACAATACTTATAATTTTTTTCATTGTTTCAATATTTATTCTTTTAGTAACACTCAAAATTAGAACAATATTATATTAAAAAAATTCCTTTAACGCTTTCTTAACGCTCATTTAACTCATTTTAACAATTTCAAATTTCTGAACAATTTTTAACAATAAAAACTACTTTGAATTTACTACATTTGCAACAATGAAACTACAATTTTACAAATATCAAGGGACAGGAAACGATTTTATTATGATAGATAATAGAACCCTTTTCTTTCCTAAAACTGATGTAAAACTTATCAATAAATTATGCGACAGGAGATTTGGCATTGGTGCTGATGGACTTATTTTATTAGAACCTTCAGAAAATGAAGATTTTACAATGGTCTATTATAATGCCGATGGTAATGAAGGAAGTATGTGCGGTAATGGAGGAAGATGTTTGGTTGCATTTGCCAATCAGCTAGGTATTATTAAAAACGAAACTACTTTTGATGCTGTTGATGGTTTACATTATGCAACAATTAAAAATGGTATTGTAAGTCTAAAAATGATTGATGTAAACGAAATTGAAGGTTCAGATTCACATTCATTTTTAAACACTGGATCACCACATCATATCAGTTTTTGCGATACTATTTCTAACATAAATGTAAAAGAATTAGGTGCCAAAATAAGATATGGATCACCCTATTTTGAAGCCGGAACAAATGTTAATTTTGCAGAACAGGTTGCTAAAAATTCCTTTAAAGTTAGAACCTACGAACGTGGTGTTGAAGATGAAACTTTAGCATGTGGAACTGGAGTTACGGCGGTTGCAATTGCAGCTAACAAAACAAATAAAACAACTGCTAATCATATTAAAATTGAAGTATTGGGTGGTAATTTGGAAGTTTCTTTTGATAAAAAAGGCGATAATTATACAAATGTTTTTTTAACTGGCCCTGCTCAATTTGTATTTGAAGGAAAAATCTCAATTTAATGGCTACATTATTAGGTGAAAATATAGTATTAAGAGCATTAGAACCTGAGGATCTTAATTTTTTATTTACTGCTGAGAACAATGAAGTTTTTTGGGAAATAAGTAGTACTCAAACTCCTTATTCCAAATATATTTTAGAAAAATATATTGAAAACTCACATCAGGATATTTATGAAGCTAAACAATACAGATTTGTAATTTGCAATACAGAAAATATTCCTGTTGGAATGATTGATTTGTTCGATTTTAATCCACAGCACCTAAGAATAGGAATTGGAATTTTATTAATTCCAAAACACCAAAATAAAGGCTATGGAGTTGAGGCATTAGAATTAATTATAGATTATGCATTTTCCTATTTAAATGTGCATCAAATTTTTGCAAATATTACATCCGATAATTTTAAAAGCATTTCTCTTTTTGAAAAATTTAATTTTAAACCGGCCGGAGTTAAAAAAGACTGGATTTACTCAAAATCCACTTTTAAAGATGAAATTTTATATCAATTAATAAAATAACAAAATGAATTTAAAAAGACTTATTCTTTTAATTATTAGCCTTTTACTTATAATTGGAGGAGTTTTAATTTTTAATTACTACAATAAAATATACAAGCCCAATACAACCCAAGAAGGCTATTTATATATTCCAACAAATAGTAACTTTAATGAAGTTGAAAATTTGGTTCGTCCATTTTTAAAAAGGGTAAAACCATTTATTTGGGTTGCAAATAAAAAAAACTACCCAAATACAATCAAACCGGGGAAATATCATATTGATCAGGGAATGAGCAACAATGATTTGGTTAATTTATTAAGAAGTGGAAAACAAACTGCTGTTAAAGTATCATTCAATAACCAGGATACCTTTGAAAAATTAGCTGGTAGAATTTCGGAACAAATAGAAGCTGATTCAATTTCTTTATTAGCCAGTTTTAAGGATGAATCTTTTATGAATGCTAATGGTTTTAATAAAAACACAGCAATAGGAATGTTTATTCCTAATACTTACGAGTTTTATTGGAATACCTCAGCAAACAGTTTCAGAAAAAAAATGCTTAATGAATATAAGAAATTTTGGAATAATTCAAGATTAGAAAAAGCAAAAAAATTAAACTTAACTAAAAATGAAGTGATTACCCTTGCTTCAATTGTACAAAAGGAAACTGCTTCAGTTAGTGAGCGACCAATGGTTGCTGGATTGTATTTAAACAGATTAAGAGATAAATGGCCTTTACAAGCAGATCCAACAATAATATTTGCTCTAAAAAGAAGATTAGGTGAAGATACTATTATTAAAAGGGTTTTAACCAAAGATCTAGAAATTGCCTCTCCATACAATACATATAAAAATACTGGTTTACCGCCTGGTCCAATTGCAATGCCAGATATTTCGTCTTTAGAAGCGGTTTTAAATCCAGCCAAACATGAGTACTATTATATGTGTGCGAGTATTACAACAATTGGCAAACATGAATTTGCGAAATCGTTATCGCAACACAACAAAAATGCAGTTCAGTATCAAATATGGCTAAGTAAACAAGGTATAAATCGATAAATCACACCCTTCTCATTTAATCAACTTTATATTTTTTTTAACAAATTAAACTTTTTTAAGTGTTAAATTTAAATTTTAGCACAAAACACTAACAATTGTTAAATATTTCTTAAATAAAATAAATAACCGTACATTTGTTGTGTATATTAAAATATGTACTATATTTGCATCCCGAAATTTAACAGGAACCCATGCCTTTAAATTATGAGAAAAATAATAATTTTTTTAAGTTTACTTCTATTAGTTATTTTCTCTTCAGCATTCTCTGAAGACAAAAGCAACAGTAATACGACAACCGGTTTTACCAAAGTTATTAGCTCTGTTCCTACGAAAGAAGAAAGTGATTTGTTAAATTGTAACATTCCGTTTATTGGTAATTCCTATAATGGTTTTAGAGAAGCTGTAGCTTTTAAAGAATCTCAAGGCAGATATTACATTGTTAATACACTTGGCTATTTAGGAAAATACCAATTTGGAAAATCAACTTTAAATAGATTAAAAATTTACAACACGCAATTATTCTTAAACTCACCTGAATTACAAGAAGATGCATTTTTAGCACTTTGCTCTTTAAATAAGTGGATTCTAAGAAAAGATATTAAAAGAAGTGTTGGAAGAAGAATAAATGGTGTAAAAATCACAGAATCAGGTATATTAGCTGCTGCTCATTTGGCTGGAGCTGGTAACGTTAAAAAGTATTTAAGAAGCTACGGAAAAAATACTTTTAAAGATGCATATGGTTCATCTCTTCAACATTACATAAAAACATTTTCAGGGTATGACACTTCATTTGTTGAAGCAAATAAAAAACCTGAAGTTTAATAAATATTGGTTGGTTAAATTAAAAAGGCTTAAACAATTTGTTTAAGCCTTTTTTTATTCTTTATGAATTATAAATATTGTTGGTTTTTTATGCAAATCAGGATGTTCGTTTTTCCAATCTTTAATTTCAAGAGTCCTTATGTACTCATCTTCTAAAGTTATATTACAAGCAATACAAAGTTTTGCACCGGGAGTTAATGTACTTTTTAAATCCGTGAACATTTTTTCATTACGATAAGGAGTTTCAATAAAAATTTGAGACTGGTTTTTTTCTTTAGACAATCTTTCTAAGCTTTTTATTGCTGCTTTTCTTTCAGAAGTATCAATTGGCAAATATCCATTAAATGTAAAATGCTGACCATTAAACCCTGAAGCCATCATCGCTAAAATGATAGAAGATGGTCCAACCAACGGCACAACTCTTATTCCTTTCTCATGAGCCAATTTAACAATTTCAGCACCTGGATCAGCAATTGCAGGAACACCTGCTTCAGAAAGCAATCCAACCGAAACTCCTGTTTCACAAACATCTAAATAAGTTCTCACCTCTAATTGATCCGCATATTTATCTAACTTTAAAATAATTAACGATGGTTGAGATTTTCTTGGAGTTATTCGTTTAATAAACTTTCTGGCTGTTTTCTCATTTTCTACAATAAAATGATCTAGTTCTTCAATTACTTTTTTAACAGATAACGGAAGCACCTCTAAAGGTTCATTATCTCCTAAAGTTGTTGGAATTAAATACAATTTACCTTTTTGATTATCCATTTGGGTTTATATTTTTTGCGATTACATCACACGCCTCATCCAACATTTTATAAACATTTCTAAAGCCAAAATCACCGCCATGATATGGATCTGGAACATCCAAATTTTCATCTGGAAAAACCTCATTTAAAATTAATTTAACTTTTAATTTATCCGCTTCATTTCTAGCTAAAGAAATCACATTTGAATAATTTGAATTATCCATCACATAAATAATGTCAAATAAATCATAATCTTCAACTGTAAATTTTCTTGCTTTTTGGCTAGAAATATCAATCCCGTTTGCTTTTGCTACTGCAATAGATCTCTTATCCGGTTTTTCACCAACGTGATATGCACCAGTTCCAGCAGAATCTACAAAAGTTTTAAAGCTAAATACTTTAGACTTCAATATACCTTCTGCTAATGGTGAACGACAGATATTGCCGAGACAAACCATTAGTATTTTAGTCATTGTTATTTAAAAAGTAAGTTTTTTTGTTAAATCATCAACATATCTTCTAAACTGCTTGTCGGTTTCTGTTAAGTTATCAACAGTTTTACAAGCGTGTAATACAGTTGCATGGTCTCTTTTACCAATTTGTGAACCAATACTTGCCAATGAAGCTTTTGTCATTCTTTTAGCAAAATACATTGCTAATTGACGCGCTTGAACAATATGGCGCTTTCGTGTTTTAGATTGTAAGGTAGCTACATCCAATTCAAAATAATTTGAAACAATTTTTTGAATGTAGTCTATAGAAACTTCTCTTTTGGTGTTTTTAACAAATTTATCTACAATTTGTTTTGTTAACGAAAGCGTAAACTCTTTTCTATTAAAAGAAGCCTGAGCAATCATTGAAATTAACACACCTTCAAGTTCACGAACGTTTGATTTAATATGTTTGGCAATATACTCAACAATTTCTGCAGGCATATCAACACCGTCTCTATATAACTTATTCTCTAATATAGAAACTCTGGTTTCATAATCCGGAGCTTGAAGCTCAGCAGACAATCCCCATTTAAATCTAGAAAGTAAACGCTGCTCGATATCCTGCATATCTACAGGCGCCTTATCTGACGTTAAAATCACTTGTTTTCCATTTTGATGTAAATGGTTGAAAATGTGAAAGAAAACATCCTGTGTCCCTGTTTTACCGGACAAGAATTGAACATCATCAATTATTAACACATCGATCATTTGATAAAAGTGAATAAAATCATTTCTAGTATTTCCTTTTACAGAATCTATATATTGTTGTGTGAATTTTTCCGAAGAAATATATAATACTGTTTTATCAGGATATTTATCCTTAATCTCAACTCCAATAGCGTGCGCTATATGTGTTTTACCAAGACCAACTCCACCATAAATTAATAATGGATTAAATGAAGTTCCTCCAGGCTTATTAGCAACTGCCATTCCCGCAGAACGTGCTAATCTGTTTGAATCTCCTTCAATAAAACTTTTAAAATTATAATTTGGGTTTAATTGCGATTCGATTTTAACTTTCTGAATACCAGGGATAACAAACGGATTTTTCAACTCTCGTTTATTAAAATCTAAAGGCATAGTTACGCCTTGTGGATTTATAGGGTTTCTATTTGAGCTTGGGAATTTTACAGTATGTGGATTATTACTACTGTAATTATTTTCCATTCTTACATCATAAATCAATTTAGCATCTTCACCCAATTGCTTTACCAAAGCAACTCTTAATAATTTAATATAATGCTCTTCTAACCATTCATAAAAAAATTTGCTTGGCACTTGAATAGTTAACGCTTCACCCGATAATTTTATAGGTTTGATTGGCTCAAACCAAGTTTTGTAAGCTTGTTGTTTAATATTATCTTGTATAAAATACAGACATTCTTTCCAAACTGATGAAGCAGTTTTAGTCATTTGTGTTTAAATAGTATTAAAAGTTATAATTAGTCGATTAAAAATAGAAAAACTTCTACTCTTTTTTGGCTATACAAAAATGTGAATATTTTTTCTCATAAAAAAATAAAATATCTATTGATTATTAATTTTTTTTTGCGTAAATAACAATGCTAAATATACAAAATGATTTCAGATAAAATACAATTTAGAGTTCGCTATGGCGAAACAGATCAAATGAGCTATGTATATCATGGTAATTATGCTGCATACTTTGAGATGGGCCGTACAGAATGGTTAAGGAAACTTGGCGTTTCCTATAAAAAAATGGAGGAAGAAGGTATCATGTTACCTGTAATAAGTCTAAATACAAATTACATTAAACCTGCAAAATATGACGACATTCTTACTTTAAAAACCATCCTAACAAAAAACCCTACTGCTCAAATAGAATTTGAATTTGAATTATTCAATGAAAAAAACGAATTATTAACAACTGCAGTCGCCACTTTAGTCTTTGTAAATATGAAAACGAATAGACCTACCAGAGCACCTGAATACATTTTAAAAAAATTGGAGAAAGCTTCTAAGTAATTTCCTTAATTTTTAGACATCTTAAATCCTCAAATTTCTTTTTAACTTTTTGAGAATTCATTTTTCTTACTGAAATTATAAAATCACAATTTAATTCCATTTTTTGCTGTAAGATATCTAAATTATTTTCTTTAATAACCCGCATCACTTTATTCATGTGTTGATATTCAAAAATTACTTGAAAATGTATATCTATTGTTTTTTCAACAATTATTGCTTCGTCTAAAATTAATTTCGCTGCAGTTTTATAAGCATTTATTAAACCACCTACACCTAATTTGGTCCCTCCAAAATACCGAACAACTACAACTAATATATTAGACAGTTCTTTGGACAGAATTTGGCCGTAGATTGGTTGTCCTGCAGAATTATTAGGCTCACCATCATCATTGGCTCTATAGCGAATCTCCTCAATACCTAAACGCCAAGCATAACACCAATGCCTTGCTGCGTGATGCTTTTTTTTTAAACCATCTATACACTCTTTAACATCTTCTTCAAAAGTTATTGGAAAAACATAGCCAATAAATTTACTTCCTTTATCCTTAAATAAAACATCCCCTTTAGTAATTTCAATGGTTTTATAAGTATCTTTCTCTGATGTCATAAAAAAGTTTGAATCCACAAATATATCAAACCATTCCAATAGATTAATGTTTAAAATTGAATATATTTGAATATCAAATCAAAACTCATGAAAAAACTTCCATTAATATTGTTATCGTTATTTTTTATTATTTCTTGTAATGAAAATAATGACAAAAAAACTATTTCAACCGAACGAGAACCAAACTCATTTGCAATTGTAATTCACGGTGGCGCTGGAGGAATTAAAAGAGAATATTTTACCGAAGAACAACAAAAAGCTTATGCTGAAAAATTACAAGAAGCATTGGATGCCGGATATGCTGTACTCGAAAAAGGAGGCATTTCTTTAGACGCAGTTCAAGCTGCAATTAATGTTATGGAGGATTCACCATTATTTAATGCCGGAAAAGGCGCTGTATATAACAGTGAAGGCAACCAAGAAATGGATGCTGCAATTATGGATGGAAAAACGCTAAACGCTGGTACTATTGCAGGTGTAAATCATATTAAAAACCCAATATTAGCTGCACGTATTGTTATGGATAGCTCTAGTCACGTGATGCTTTCTGGAAAAGGAGCTGAAATAATGGCCGAAAAATACGGAATAGAAATGGTGGATAGCTCTTACTTTTTTACTGAAAAAAGAATGAATCAACTTAAAAAAATTCAAGGAAAAGAGAAAACCGAACTAGACCATACTGCATATTTAATTAAAAATGAACTAATTGACGACCATAAATTTGGAACTGTTGGAGCGGTTGCTATTGATAAAACTGGAAATATTGCTGCAGGAACTTCAACTGGCGGTATGACTAACAAAAAATATGGAAGAGTTGGAGATGTTCCTATTATTGGAGCAGGAACTTATGCAAATAATTTAACTTGTGGAATTTCGGCCACAGGAACTGGCGAATATTTTATTAGAACAGTTGCCTCTCATGAGGTTTCAAGTTTAATAAAATACAAAAAATATACTCCTTCCGAAGCTTTAAATGAGGTTTTGTTTAATCAAATTGGCCCATTAGGTGGTGAAGGCGGAATGATTTTACTTGATAAATATGGAGACGTTTATTGGGATTTTAACTCTACCGGTATGTTTAGAGGTTTTAAAAAATCAAATGGAGAATCTAAAGTTGAAATGTTTGAAAAATCAGAATAACTAGTAATTTTTATAAATCTTTAAAGTATCATTTGAAATTTTCCGAACTTCAAATGGTACTTTTTTAAGTTCTGGCGCAAATAATCCTTCCTTAAAATTTGTAGCTCCAACAAAAACAAAAGTTTCATCCCATAAATTAGCATCAATAAAACCTTGCAAGGTTTGTGAGCCACCTTCAATAATTACAGACTGAATTTCATATTTATATAACACTTCACAAATTTGACTTGGCACATTTTCACTAAAATCAATTCTTTCAAAAATAACTTTCCCATAAGAATCTATAATATGTTTCGTTTCAGAAAAAACAATCGTTTTTATCTCACCATTAAATAAATTATAATCTACTGGAATTTTTGAAGTTCTATCTAAAACAACTCTAATTGGGTTTTCACCAACCCAACTTCTAACATTTAAACTTGGATTGTCATTTAAAGCTGTGTTTGTCCCAACTAAAATAGCCTGTTCTTCAGCTCTCATTTTATGAACAAATTGCTGCGAATACTGATTAGATATCCAGTTTGGAGAATTGTCATCTCCTGCATTTCTCTTTTTATCTATAAAACCATCTTTCGTTTCGGCCCATTTTAAAATAATAAATGGACGTTTTTTATTATGAAATGTAAAAAATCGCTTATTTAAGTCAAAACATGCTGACTCTAAAACTCCAACAACAACCTCGCAACCATTGTCTTTTAGATGTTTTACTCCTTTTCCACTTACATTACTATTAGAATCAAAAATCCCAATAACTACATTTTTAATCCCTTTTTCTACAATTAAATTAGCACAAGGTGGCGTTTTCCCAAAATGTGAACAAGGCTCTAAACTTACATAAATAGTCGCTTCTTTTAATAAGGATTTATCTTTAACGGATTCAATAGCTTTAACCTCAGCATGTGGCTCCCCTGCCCTTTTATGCCAACCCTCACCTATAATTACATCATTTAAAACAATAACACAACCAACCATAGGATTTGGGTAGGTTGTACCCAATCCATTTTTAGCTAATTGAATGCATCGTTTTATATATTTTTCATGTAATTTCACAGCGTAAAAATAGTATTTTAAAATGACTCACAAAGACTTTACAATAAGAGAAATTCAACCCCAAGACAATGAAAAAATAGCTAAAGCAATTCGGGATGTTTTAATAGAATATGGAGTTCCAAAAGTAGGAACTGCATATGCCGACACTATTTTAGATACATTATCTGATGCTTATGAAGCTGAAAAAGCCATTTACTTTGTAATTGAAAAAGGAGGAAATATTTTTGGAGGTGCAGGCATCAAACAATTAGATAATTATGATGGAAATACCTGTGAATTGCAAAAAATGTATTTTTTATCAGAAGCAAGAGGCATTGGACTAGGCAGTAAAATGATGCAAACTTGTCTGCAAAAAGCTAAAGAATATGGTTTTGAAAAATGCTATCTAGAAACCCTGCCCTATATGGAAGAAGCAAGAAAACTATACCGAAAAGTAGGTTTTAAAGATTTAGATGCTCCAATGGGCGACACCGGACATTATTCTTGCAATTTATGGATGCTTAAAGATTTATAATGCTACTTCAACAATTTAAAAAACAGTTTTATTTAGAACTTTCTAAATTATATCCAGAAACGGAAATTCAGTCTTTCTTTAATTTACTAATTGAATATAAATTGAATTTAAGTCGGATTGAAGTTGCACTGCAACCAGATTTAAATATATCTGAAATAGATTTATCCTTTCTTCAAAATGCCCTAATTGACTTAAAAAACCAAGTTCCAATTCAATATATATTAGGTGAAACAGAATTTTACGGCTTACCTTTTAAAGTAAACGAGAATGTATTAATTCCTCGACCAGAAACCGAAGAATTGGTTAATTGGATCATCGCTTCGACTCCACCTAGCAGCCAAATAAAAATTCTTGACATTGGAACAGGAAGTGGTTGCATAGCAATCTCTTTAGCTAAAAACTTACAAAAATGTAAAATGTCTGCTATTGATATTTCGAAAAAAGCATTAAAAACGGCGGCAAATAATGCCAAAATAAACAATGTAAAAGTTGAGTTTATTGAAAAGGACATTTTAAAAACTTCAGTATTGCCATCAAATTATGACATAATAGTAAGTAACCCCCCATATGTAAGAGAGTTAGAAAAAAAACTAATGCAAGAAAATGTTTTAGCAAATGAACCTCATTTAGCGTTGTTTGTAAAAGATAAAAATCCATTGTTATTTTATGATAAAATTGCTGATTTAGCATTAAATCACCTCTCAAAAAACGGAAGTCTTTTTTTTGAAATCAATCAATATTTAGCAAAAGAAACTGTCAAACTATTAGAATCAAAAGGCTACAAAAATATTATTTTGAAAAAAGATATTTTTGGAGTTGATAGAATGATAAAAGCAACTATTTAATTAATTATCTTTGCAAAATGAGAATTGATATTATTACAGTTTCACCAGAATTAATTAAAAGTCCGTTTGAGTATTCAATAATTAAACGTGCTATTGATAAAAATTTAGTTGAAGTCCATTTTCACGATTTAAGAACCTATGCTTTAAATGATTATGGAAAAATTGACGACTATCAATTTGGCGGTGGAGCTGGAATGGTTTTAATGATTGAACCAATTGATAAATGTATTTCAAAATTAAAAGCTGAACGCGATTATGATGAAATAATTTACATGACGCCAGATGCTCCAACTTTAAATCAGAAAACTGCAAATACATTATCGTTAAAAGAAAACTTAATTATACTTTGTGGACATTATAAAGGTGTGGATCAACGCGTTCGGGATTTATTTATAACCAAAGAAATTTCGATTGGGGATTATGTTTTAAGTGGCGGTGAATTAGGTGCTGCCGTTTTGTGTGATGCAATTATTAGATTAATACCTGGTGTTTTAGGAGATGAAACTTCTGCTTTAACCGACTCTTTTCAAGATGATTTATTATCACCTCCCGTTTACACCAGACCAGCTGAATATAAAGAACTTAAGGTTCCTGAAATACTTTTATCAGGTAATTTTCCCAAGATTGAAGAATGGCGAAATGAAAAAGCTTTTGAACATACAAAAAAAATTAGACCGGATTTGTTGGAAGATTGATCTTTTTTGTTAAATTTGCACTCTCAAAATTAACCTCTGACGAAAATCGTGAATGTTGATTTATGAAAAACCTATTAAAAAGTTTAAAATGGAAACTTTAGTAAAATTTATACAAGACGAGTTTGTAACAAAAAAAGAATTTCCTCAATTCCAAGCAGGAGATACAATTACAGTATTCTACGAAATTAGAGAAGGTGAAAAAACTCGTACTCAGTTTTTTAGAGGAACAGTGATTCAAAGAAGAGGAACAGGAGCATCAGAAACATTTACTATTAGAAAAATGTCTGGAACAGTTGGAGTTGAGCGTATCTTCCCTGTAAATTTACCTGCTATCCAAAAAATTGAAGTTAACAAACACGGTAGAGTACGTAGAGCACGTATTTTCTACTTTAGAGGTTTAACTGGTAAAAAAGCTAGAATTGCAGAAAAAAGACGTTAACCTTCTTTCTATAAGATTTAAAAAACCCGCTTCATTTCTGAAGCGGGTTTTTTTATTAACAAATGTTTATAAACCAAGTTCATATCTTGTTCATATTAAATTAATTATAAATTTGGAAAATTAAAAATAAGCTCTTTTTTTTACAAAAGAATTAACGAAAAAAGATTAACTATTGCATTAAGATGTAACTTTTTAAAGTTTAGTTAGAATTTTTAAGTGAAATTCAAAATGTTCTTGAACATCGTTTTTAAAATTTAGCTTTAAAAAAGTAAAGTGCCCAAGTATTTAGCATGAATAAATGGATACTGAATTTTAAAAACATTTTTAAAATAGCACCTTAAAGCGAGTAAATTACTGAAAAGAAATCTACAACAAAGTTTTAGGAATTATTTTAAAAGAAACAACTAGTTTAATAAGAAGTTGATTTGTAAGAATACAACTTATTGAGATGATGTTATTAATTATGTGGTTTTTGAAAAAAAATGGCAAAAACGGTTAAAAATTATCATTACAACCTATTAGAAAAAGTGTTTCAGCAAAAAGCCATAATAGTGAGAAATCAATATTATGGCTTTTGTTTTTTTATTTCATTACAATTCTCTTAAATAAAGCACTCATAATTTATTTGATTTTCAAAATCACCCCCTTATTTATAACGTTTTCGAAGCCAATTTATCTCTATAATTTATTACATTTGCATAGCAAAAATTAAAATTAATTTTATTCGCTATAATTATTTTTATTTGAAGTATTTATAGTTTTAAAAACATAAAAATATTATGAGTAATACATCAAAAATTATTTACACTAAAACTGATGAAGCCCCAGCTTTAGCAACCTATTCATTCTTGCCAATTGTTGAAGCTTTTATTAAACCTTCTAACGTTGAAATTGAAACTAGAGACATTTCATTAGCTAGTAGAATTTTAGCTGTATTTCCTGAGTATTTAACTCCAGAACAAAAAGTACTTGATGCTTTATCTGAATTAGGTGAATTAGCAAAAAAACCAGAAGCAAACATTATTAAATTGCCAAATATTTCCGCATCTGTACCACAATTAAAAGCTGCAATTAAAGAATTACAGTCTTTAGGATACGCAATTCCAAATTATCCTGAAAACCCAGAAACACCAGAAGAGAAAAAAGTCCAAGAAACATATAATAAAATTAAAGGTTCTGCTGTAAATCCAGTACTTCGCGAAGGGAATTCAGACAGAAGAGCTCCTAAAGCAGTAAAAAATTACGCTAAGAAAAATCCACATTCAATGGGTGCTTGGTCTAAAGATTCTAAAACACATGTATCCACTATGGATCACGGGGATTTTAGAACCAATGAAAAATCTGTAACGGTTTCAAAAGCTGGGACTATAAATATTGAATTTGTTGATAAAAATGGGTCAATTAGAATTTTAAAAGAAAATTTGGCATTATTAGAAGGTGAAATAATTGACGCTACCGTAATGAGTAAAAAAGCACTTATTAGCTTTTTAGAAGCTCAAATTAAAGATGCAAAAGCTCAAAATGTATTATTTTCATTGCATATGAAAGCCACAATGATGAAAGTTTCTGATCCAATAATATTTGGATATGCCGTTGAAACTTTCTTCAAAAATGTTTTTGAAAAACACGGTGCAATTTTAAATAAAATTGGTGTTAATGTAAAAAATGGTTTTGGAGATTTACTTAATAAAATTCAAAATTTACCTGAAGATCAAAGAACAGCTATTGAAGCAGATATCAATTCTTGCTTTGAAAAAGGACCTGGAGTTGCAATGGTAAATTCTGATAAAGGAATTACGAATTTACACGTACCAAGTGACGTAATTATTGATGCTTCAATGCCTGCAATGATCCGTTCTTCTGGGCAAATGTGGAATACTGAAGGTGAATTACAAGATACCAAAGCTGTAATTCCTGATAGTAGTTATGCAAGTATTTACCAAGCTACAATAGATTTTTGTAAAGAAAACGGAGCTTTTGACCCTACTACTATGGGAACAGTTCCAAATGTAGGTTTAATGGCGCAAAAGGCTGAAGAATATGGTTCTCACGATAAAACTTTTGAAATTAAAGGTGATGGAATTGTTAGAGTAATTGATACTGCTGGAACTATTTTAATGGAACATCCTGTTGAAAATGGCGATATTTGGAGAATGTGTCAGGTAAAAGATGCTCCAATTCAAGATTGGATTAAATTAGCCGTAAAAAGAGCAAGAGCTACAGATACCCCTGCAGTTTTCTGGTTAGATAGGAACAGAGCTCATGATGCGCAAATAATTGAGAAGGTAAACAAATATTTACCAAATCATGATACTTCGGGATTAGACATACAAATTATGGCTCCATTTGAGGCTACTTTATTCACTTTAAAAAGGTTAAAAGATGGATTAGATACTATTTCTGTTACTGGGAATGTTTTGCGTGATTTTTTAACCGATTTATTCCCAATTTTAGAAGTTGGTACAAGTGCTAAAATGTTATCAATTGTTCCTTTAATGAATGGCGGTGGTTTGTTTGAAACAGGTGCTGGAGGATCTGCTCCAAAACATGTACAACAATTTAATGAAGAAGGACATTTGAGATGGGATTCTTTAGGTGAATTTTTAGCATTAGCGGTTTCTTTAGAACATTTAGGTGAAGTTAATAGTAATTCAAAAGCCTTAATTTTAGGTGAAACATTAGATGATGCTACAGATAAATTCTTAGAAAATAAAAAATCGCCTTCACGTAAAGTTGGAGAAATTGACACAAGAGGAAGCCACTTTTATTTGGCAAAATATTGGGCTGAGGAGTTAGCAGCTCAAAACAAAGATATGGATTTAAAAAATCTTTTTACTAAAGTTGCAAAAGAGTTAGAGGCTAATGAATCATCTATTAATCAAGAGCTTTTAAATGCACAAGGAGCTCCAGTTAATATTGGAGGGTATTATGAACCAAATGAAGCTCTTACTATTAAGGCTATGAGACCAAGTGAAACATTTAATAAAATAATAGCATCAATTTCAAAATAAAGAAAACATTTTATTGAAAATATTATTTTAAGATATAAATTAAACTAAATTTAAAGCTTCAACTAATAAGTTGAAGCTTTTTTTTATTTTTGAAACATGAGTTTTATAAAAACCACTGAGCAAGCATCAAATCACAATCATTTAGAGAAAATGAGTGTTAATGAACTTTTGAATAATATCAATTCAGAAGATAAAACAATTCCTATTGCCGTTAACAAAGTTATTCCTTCAATTGAAAAACTTGTAATTGCAATTGTTGAAAGAATGAAAAAAGGTGGAAGATTATTTTATGTTGGAGCTGGAACAAGTGGAAGATTAGGGATTTTAGATGCCTCAGAATGCCCCCCAACTTTTGGAGTTCCTCATGATATGGTGATTGGAATAATTGCTGGTGGAGATATTGCCATTAGAAAAGCTGTTGAATTTGCTGAAGATTCTACTACGCAATGTTGGGAAGATTTACAACCATATAAAATTAATGACAACGACACTGTTATTGGAATTGCGGCTTCCGGAACAACACCTTATGTTATAAGTGGTCTTCAAAAATGTAATGAAAATTCTATTTTAACAGGTTGTATTACTTGTAATTTAAATAGCCCTTTATCTAAAGTTTCTAAACACCCTATTGAAGTAATTGTGGGACCAGAATTTGTAACTGGAAGTTCCAGAATGAAAGCTGGAACAGCTCAAAAATTAGTTCTAAATATGATTTCTACAAGCGTAATGATTCAGCTTGGTAAAATTAAAGGGAACAAAATGGTTGAAATGCAACTATCAAATAATAAGCTTGTTGACAGAGGCACAAAAATGATTATGGATGAGCTAAATATTTTGGAAGAAGAAGCCCATAAATTACTTGTAGAGCACCAAAATGTTAGAAAAGCAATAAATTATTATATAAATGGCAACAGATAGAAAGGAACTTGTAAGGGGTTTGCAATACGAACTAATTGCATTACCATTGTTAATTCTTGGCCCTGTATTAATTTCAATTGGCTTTAAAGCTATTAAACTTCAAAATAATTACTGGTGGCTAATTACTGGAATAATTATAGCCATAACTGCAATAGTTTTAGGGTTTTTAGGTATTAGAATAATATTAAATGCTTTTTTTAATTCTAAATAAATGAAGTTTTCCAAATTTGAGACAATTACAAATTGGGAATATTGGCCTTCATTTATGTTTTATGTTCCCCTCCTACCTTACGCATTTTATTTAGCCATTAAATCGAGAAGTTTTGGTTTTTTTTCAGCAGTAAATCCAAGTATTGACGGCTCTGGAAATGGTTTAGAATCTAAATACAAAACCACATTATTAATTCCTTCAGAATATAAACCAAAAACAATTTTTATCCCAAAAAATAAATCCATTATTAAAATTTTTGAGAATTTAGAAAATGAAAAAATAATATTCCCTTTAATTATAAAACCTGATATTGGTTTTAGAGGTTTATTAGTCAAAAAAATTAATTCTAAAGAAGAACTCTCCATTTATTTAAAAAAATACAATTCAATAGACTTAATAATTCAGGAATTTATAGGTTTTAAAAATGAATGTGGTATTTTTTATTATAGGATTCCAGGTAAAAAAAATGGAGTTATTACTTCCATTACTTTAAAAAAATATCTCAGTGTTATTGGTGATGGTAAATCAACAGTATTAACCCTTATTAATAAAAATGAAAGAGCTAAAAAATATTACAAATTAATTTTAGAATTAAACAAAGACAATCTTAATTCAATTCCTCCAAAAAATGAAGAGGTTATATTAAATGTAATTGGAAACCATTCCAAAGGGACTGAATTTATTAATGGCAACCATCTAATTAATAAAGATTTAGAAAATACTTTAAATAAGATTAATTTAAATATTAAAGGTTGGTATTTTGGTAGAATTGATATTAAATACAACCTATTTGAAGAATTATTAGAGGGCAAAAACTTAAAAATATTAGAAATAAATGGTGTGATTGCTGAACCTACCCATATTTATGACGCTTCCAAAGGAAGTTATTTTGGAGCATTAAAATCCATTAAAAAACATTGGGGAATTATTTATAAAATAGGTGTTAAAAACAATAAAATAAACCAAATTGAATTTACCAATTTAAGGTATTTAATAAACATTTATTTTAAATATAAAAGATACTTAAAAGAAGTTATTAGTTTAACTAATTAACAGGTTTTATTTTTGGAGTTGTAGGGTTAAATCCAAAATCTTCATCAGGAAGCTCAATTCCTAATTGAGAAATAACATAACCAACACTTGCAAAATGATGAATTGCATGACTATGAGCCTGAATTAAAATTCCACCTAATGTATAATTCGCAGTAATAAGACCCAATCCTAAATCATCTGTTACTTTTACAATTTTATTAAAATCTTCTGTTTTTAATGATTTTAATTTATCAAGTGTTGCATTAAAATAATTAATCCCGTGTTCTTTATAATTTTCAGAAAGTTCATTTCGCTTCCTATTAACTAAATTAATATCACTTTTATCTAGCCCTTCAAAAATACAATCAAAAACATCTAAAATATGACGCATATGAGTACCAATACTTGAATAATATGGAGCTATTGAAGTATTACAATAATCTTCATTTGAAATGCATTGTAAAAGCTTAATACCTCTGTTTAAATTTTTCTCAATAGCGTTAATCATATTTTTGATAGGTGAATTAGTGATGTAAATATAAAAATAAAATTAAGGTAATACTTTTATCAAAGTAAAAATTCCTAAGAATAAAAACAGCAAACTTAAAATAACATTGATGTTTTTAGCAATAAACAAAACTCTTTTAATAATTATTTTGGCAAATAGAATATAGGTGTAAAATATTAAAAAGGATCCTAATCCAGCACCAAAAATAAATAACAAAATATAAGGTTGTTCTATAATTAACTTATCAATTGAGGTTAAATAAATACTTATTCCTAAATAAAACGGTATTGCTAACATGTTTATTGATGACATTCCTAATCCTTTTAGGAAAAATTTTCCTTGTTGCTTTGTCGCTTTTGGGTTTAACTCCTTTCGTGAAAGGAAAAAGAAAAAAACAGAAAGTAAAAAAAACACAAAAATTGCAACCACTTTTAAGGTTTCAACTATTTTAGGATTGTTAACTAAATAGTCCGCAAAAAACAATGCAATTCCCGCTTGTAAAAACACAATTAATGAAGCTCCAATAGAAAATCTCAAACTATCAGATTTTCCATTATTAATTCTAATTTTAAGAGCCGTCATATTTAACATTCCCGGAGAAATTAATCCAAAATACGCCATTAAAACTCCATATAAAACGTGATATAAATATTGCATTACTATAAAATAAATTTAAAAGATAAAAAACGAATATATTAATAAAATATGAGTTTAACTTGTAACTTTAATTACAATGTTAGGTTGTTCAAAAAAATAAAAATCATCAATTTTTAAATACCCCTAAAATCTAACATCCAGTTATTTACAACCCACATTATACCAATATAAATATCCAACTATTTTTTTGGCACGCTTGTTGAAAATTCAATAACAAGTGGAAGTCGAAAAACTTATAGAGTAGGCATAACCTTTTAAAACCATATATTATGAAAAAAGGATTACTATTTATTTTAGCAATGATAATGATGGTTTCTACTATTGAAGCCAAAATAATCGAAAAATCAGGTGATAAACCATTTTATAATCGCTCATTAAAAGCACAACCAATAGTTTTTATTGAAAAGGGTATAGAGTTCTCTGTTTTACCAAATGGCAGATTTAAATTTACCAAGGCATATTTTAAAAACCATTGGAATTTAAGAAATCACAATTGGAAGCACCGAAGAGGTGTTAAAGTTATAAGAGACCGAAAAGGTAGAATTTCCAAAGTTGGTAACGTTCAAATTTTTTACACAAGAAATAATAAGGTTGTACAAATTGGATCTGTGGATTTAGCCTACAAACATGGGAAATTAAAAAAAGTAGGTAACCTACATATTTTACATAAACGCAATGGGAAGGTTAAATACATAGGTAAAGTTAAACATAACAGACGAACTTATTTTTCGAAAAGACCATTGATATGGACATAAAAAATAATTAAATTTATAAAAAAGCTTACAATTTGTGAGCTTTTTTTATACTAAAAATATTTTGTAACCAAACTGTTTATATCTTTTGAAATGTGTAATTTTTTAATAATTAAAAGGTAAGGAACACCAATTAAAAGGCATTTTAAAATTATATTAATTATGGGATTAAAATTGAAATTCCAAAAATTAAAAGCTAAGAAAATGGCTATTACTAATAACAATACTTTAATTGTATTTGCACTAAAAGGCTGAATTTTCAATTTCCACTTTATATAAATAATTTTAATAAAACTATACATAAAAACTACAGTTAATGTCGCAAAGGCAGCGCCATTAATCCCTATCAAACTAATTAGCCAACGATTTAGTAGTATAACGGTTAAAGCCATTGCTAACGATAAGTAAAAAAATATTTTGTAGTATTTTGAATTTATCAAAATTGCATTTCCTGTACCCAAAGCCAATTCCAATAATTTAGCAATGGAAATAATTAAAACAATCCATATACCTTTACTATATTGAGGTTTATTAATTAATTCGTATAAATCAGTAATATTTAAATTTATCAATAAAAATAGTAATCCACCAACAACCAATAAATTAATTGAAGTTTGTTTGTATAATTTTTCAACCTCAACAATGTTATTATCATTCATTTCTTTGGCTGTAATAGGACTTGTAATTTGCTGCATGGCACGTGTTGGAATAGCAACCACACTTGCAATATAAACTCCAACAGAATAATATGCCACTTCCGCAATTTTCTCTATTTGAGGAATCATAAACTTATCAATTTCCAACAAAATTCCTGAGGCTGAACCTGCAACAATAATATATAAAGAAAATGAAAGAATCTCTTTTAAATTAGTTGGCATCTTAAAAATTAACTTAGGCATATAAATATAGAATGCATACAATTTCATTAGTAGCATTCTTACACCATAAACAATAACCATAGCATATATAAACTGTTCATTTGTAATCCATTCAAAATAAATAGCTACTAATAAAATAGATGTACATACTCGTGCAAATATTTCTTTTATAAAATTCCCAAATACTGAATTAAATTGAACCTTGGTCCAGGAATGGAACACTTCAAAATAACCCATAAAAATGGCTACTATAAATATTAAATACGTGTATTTTTTAATTAGCAAATTTTCTGAAGATAGCCAAGTTGCTATATTTTCATACAATAGTGTACCAATTAGGGCTAAAGGAATAATAACAACTAACGGCAAAATTAGCATTGAAATTAAAAACCCATCTTGCTCAATTTTAGATTTGTAGGACGAAAAATACTTGATCATAGTATGCTGCATCCCAAAAACCAATAAAGGCAAAATTATATTTGCAGCAGATAATAAAAATGTAATTAATCCAAAATAATCTTCGTGTAAAAAATTTGTAAATAAAAACAGCACATTAATACCACCAATAGCAAAACCTAAAAATAAGATTAATGTATTATTGAAAGACTGTTTTAAAACAATACCCATTATAACAATTTAAAAATTTCATTATAGATCTTCTTCCCTACATTGTTTCCGTATAAATTTATTGAAAAATCAACTGTTGAATTTTGAAAACCTTTAAAAGCATCAATCATTTTTGCGGCATCACTTCCAACAATTTTAGCAAATCCATTTGAAACCAGCTCAACCCATTCGGTTTCTTCTCTGGCAATTATGCAATGTTTTTTATTGAAAAATGCCTCTTTTTGAAGTCCACCACTATCAGTTACAACTGAATTGCAATTTTTAAGTAATTCCAACATATCGAAATAACCAACTGGATCAATCATTTTTACAGTGTAGGTCAACTTATTTTTATCTAAAATTGCTTTTGTTCTTGGATGCAAAGGCAACACAACTTCCTTTCTTTTACTAATTTCTTGAAGTCCCTCAAAAATTGATTTTAAACTTTCAATATTATCTGTGTTTTCCTGACGATGAACTGTAGCTAAAACAAATTCGTTTTTTTGTAATTTTAAATCTCTAATTATTGAAGATTTTTCTTCTGAAACTTTACTATAAAACTCAACAGCATCTTTCATAATATCGCCACATTTTACAATTTTAGTTGGGATATTTTCAAAACCTTCATTCATCAAATTATTAATGGCTGTATCTGTTGGACATAATAATAAATCTGAAATTCTATCTATTAAAATTCGATTAACTTCTTCTGGCATTTTCATATTAAAAGAGCGCAAACCAGCTTCAACATGTGCAACTTTAATGTTTAACTTTTTTGCTGCCAAAGTCCCTGCTAATGTTGAATTTGTATCTCCATAAACTACAACTAAATCTGGCTTTTCATCCAACAAGACTTCCTCAATTTTTTGCAACATCTGCCCTGTCATTGCACCGTGACTTAAACCATTAATTGCTAAATTATAGGTTGGCTTTGGAATCTCCATTTCATCAAAAAATATGTCACTCATATTTGTATCGTAATGCTGACCAGTATGCACAATAACTTCTTCAACTTCTTTGTGCTTTGAAATTACTCTACTTAAAACAGCTGCTTTCACAAACTGAGGCCTCGCACCTAAAATGGTTACAATTTTTTTCATTCAATAATTTGTTTAATAATTTGAGCCACTTTTTTTGTCAGTTCTTTTCTATGAAATTGTTCAACATTTTTTGAATCAATCCTTAAATTTCCCTGTTGGTATTTTGAATACAAATCTAATATAGTTTTTTTCAATAAAACCCTATTTTTAAAATCAACTACAGTACCTGAATTGGTGTTATTGATAACATCAGCTAAATCCCCATTTAATGGAGCAATTGCCAAAATAGGACGTTTAGCCATTAAATATTCGAAAATTTTACCTGTAATAATTCCTTTCGAACTTGGAACATCATTTAGAAGCAACAAAAGTACTTGTGATTTTTTCTGATACTCAACCACCTGATTATGTTCAATATAATTTATTAAATGAACATTATTTTTTATTTTAAATTTTGAAATATCATTAACAACAGTTGCATCTACTTTACCAATTAAATGCAACTCAAAATCTGATTTAAATTGGTTATTTTCTGAACTAATTTCAGCCAATACTTCCCACAACATTTTTGGGTTTCTATCAGCGTTCATTAACCCAATATGTGTAATTGTAAATTTAGCATCTAATTTAACTTCCAAATTAGATATTTTCCCATCAAATCCATTTGTAATTGTAACAACATTATTACTAAATTTACTATAATTTTCTTTCATTGTATTGCCAACGACCAATACTTTATCGGCATTTTTTAATACCTCTTGCTCTAAAATATGATGTTTTTTAATTGCTCTTTTTGAAAGCGGTAATTGATGAAAATAATCTATTTCTGTCCAAGGATCTCTAAAATCAGCTATCCATTTAATGTTTAATTGTTTTTTTAATCTTAAACCAATTAAATGCATACTATGCGGTGGTCCAGTAGTTATAATTGCATCAATTTTATTGTCTAAAAGATACTTTTTTAGAAATTTAACGGATGGTTTTACCCAAAATCTTCTAGCATCTGGAATAAAATAATTGGCTCTAATATATTGCAGTATTTTTCCAAAAAAAGAAGGATTCGGATTTAAAAATCCTGCGCTCTCAGTTTTCTTTTTACCAAAAAATGATAACATACTATTTGGTTCCCAAATTGGTTGTTTTAGAGTCTCAATTCCTTCAGGAATATCATTTATTAGACTTGAATCTATTATTGGATAATTAGGATTTTCAACTGTATAAACAACAGGTTCAATACCAAAATCACGGAAATACTTTACAAATTTCAACCAACGTTGAACTCCAGAACCTCCAGCCGGCGGCCAATAATATGTGATTATTAAAACTTTCAATTAGGTGTTATTTTATTCATGAAAAAATCAAAATCATCTTTAGATTCTTTATTGATTTTTGGAATTCTATTTTCTAAATCCGTTCTAATTGCATCCGATTCATCAATAAAATTATTTAATAAAGTTACGGCTTTTTCTAAGTTTTCATTATAATCAATAGAATACTTAGAAAGACCTAAGTAATTATAACATTCCTTCCCTTTCACTTCGTAACTTATATTAAAAGCAGGAATATTTTTAGTTAATGAAGTTATGCACATATGTAACCTTGTACCTATTACAAATTCGTATTCCCCCAATTTTTTATAAAAGTCTTCAAACAAATAATAATCGCTCAAAACAGTAACTTTTTGCTGATATTTAGAATTTAAGTTATTATAAATTTCTTGAGCAAGTTTTGCATCATCTTTGTAAATTTCTAACCCTTGACACGTTGATAAAAATTCAATAGTATAATTTCTATCTACACAAATTATAACAAATTCCTGAATCATTTTTTTAAATACTTCAATACTTCTTCCATCATAATTCCATTCTCTAACTGAAATAGCAACTTTTTTTGAATTCGTTTTTGGAATAGCGTTATGCCCTAATAAAAAAGCCGCATCCTTTGTTAGCTTAAATTTATCTCTTGAAATATTCAATTCATTTAAAACTTTTAAAGAATAATTATCTCTAACAAAAATATAATCGATTGAATGTTTCATCAATCTCGTAAAAAACGCTGAATCTTTTTTATTTAAAGGCCCAACAGATTGCGAATAAATTGCACATTTTTTACCAAAATATTTTGCAATTTTATAAATAGACAAACTGTTTTTTATTGAATAATTAGAATTTATATAGCCGCCAGCAGTTCCAATAATGATATCTGCTTTTCTATACGATTTAGAAAAAAGAAATAGAAACGGAAGTACCAAAGGTTTAATAAAAGGCAGTTTCATAAAAATTTTGCTTTGTCCTAACTCCTTTACAAAAGGTATATCAGGATACAATTCTTTAGCAAACTTATAATAATAAGAAGCTATTTCAACCTTATAACCACCTGCAACTAATTGCTTATACAACGCATAAAACAAAGCCACATCTCCATTATTTAGAGGTACAACATTATTAATTAGTATGTTTATTTCTTTGGCGGTTTTTTGCTTGGTCATGTATTTAAAAGAGTGTTTTTTAACTAAAAACAATATTCAAATCTCAATTGCTAATTTATAACTTTTCATTAAATTCGTGACTAGATAAAATACTATATTTATTATTTCTTCAACTTAAGAACATCCATTAAATGACCAACAACCAAAAGGATAAAAAATCTGTATTAATGATGTTTGTTTTATATGCCACATTTGCAAAAAGAGATGTTGCTATTTTGGAAAAAGAATATAACGTTGATTTATACCAATTTAACACAGTAAAAAAATGGCATTTATTTTATGCTTTTATAAAACAGTTTTTCTTTTTAATTTTTAATTTACATAAATACAAAGCTGTTGTAATTCAATCATCTGGATATCTTTCTTTTTTACCCGTAATTTTTGGCAAAATATTTAAAAAACCTATCGTAATTATAGCAATCGGAACAGATTGCGCCAAATTACCTGAAATTAATTATGGGGCACACACTAAAAAATTACTGAGTTGGTTTACAAATTTTTCATTTAAAAAAGCATCACTAATATTACCGGTTCATAAAAGTTTAGAGCAAAGTGTTTATTCGTATAAAAATGTAAAATATCCAAATCAAGGAATTCGATCATTTAATCCAACTATTAAAACCAATATTGTTGAAATGGTGAATGGTTATGACACTATTAAATGGCAAAACAAAAATGTAGAACGCATTAAAAATTCCTTTTTATCTGTAACATTTGCCGTAAATGAAATTGGCTATTATAGAAAAGGAATTGACCTAATTATAAAAGCTGCTGAACTTTTCCCATCATATCATTTTACCATAGTTGGTAAAGTTTATTTAAAAGAAAAGTGTCCTGAAAATGTTCAATTGATTGATAATGTTAGTCAAGAAGAATTATTCAAAATTTATAACAACCACGAATATTATTTTCAGCTTTCTATGTTTGAAGGTTTTCCAAATGCGTTGTGCGAAGCAATGCTTTGTGGTTGTATTCCTATTGGTAGTGATGTTGCCGGAATACCCGATATAATTGGTAATAATGGCTATATTTTGAAGCAAAAAAACACTGATTTATTAAAAGAGTTAATTGAAAACTTGTCTAATAATAAGTTATCACCAGATGATGCAAGAGCTCAAATTACTGATAATTTCCCTCTTAAAAGAAGAGAAAATGAGTTTTTAGCCCACCTTAAAAATCTATAAATCACTTACTTTTTTCGCTTGTCAACAAAAAACCACCCTATAGGAATTAACAACAAAAAGAAATAAGATACCAGTGTAATTGTATTTCCTTTTTTAATAACTTCAGGTTCAAACTTGAATTCAATTTTATGATCTCCCTTTGGAACTTCCATCCCTCGCAACACATAATCTACATTAAAATGTGGAGTTAAAACGCCATCTACATAAGCATTCCATCCATTTTTATAATACATTTCAGAAAATACAGCAAATTGATTTTCAGAACTTTTCGATTCGTAAACCAACTCATTTGCTTTATAAGAAATCAATTTTATTAAAGCTGTTGAATCAATTGGATAACTAGTTACAAAATCACTTGAAATTAGTTTTGAGTTAATTACTGCAGTAGTTTTTGTATTTAAACTATCCAATGCCATTATTTCTTTATTGGCACTTTCAACAACTTTAATTTTAGATACAAACCAGGCATTTCCATTAACGGTACTATTTAATTGGTAACCCGTTTCTCCTTTTTCATCAGCACCAATAATATACTTTGTATTTAGCATATTTATAACCTCCGCATTTCCCTTTGAAATTTGAAAATCGTATAATTCCTGGTAACGTCTTGGTTTTGCAGCGTGGTAACCTCCTATAGAATTATGAAAATAAGAAGTAGTTCCATCTGTCATTATATTTTTGCTGAAATCAGCAACTCTATAGTAACTTTTATCCTTTAAAATCTCCTTATCAATTGCTGAAGCCTGAAATGGTTTATCCACTTTTCTTGCCGAAACAAAAAAGTCATCATTTACATAACGTCTATCAACATTTACAAGGTCAAATAATAATAAAACTGCAAACCCAATTAACAATATATTTTTATTGATTTTTTCTTTTAAAAACAACCAAATAAAACTAGCTAAAACCAACACCAAACCTAACGAACGTAAACTATCATTAAAAAACAAGGTTCTTCTATCTGCCGCTATTGCATCTAAATAACCTGTTATTTGCTCTTCTATTTGCAAGTCGATTGGTGTTTCAAAAGAAAATAATCCAGAACCTCCAACCGTAAAAATTAATGCCAAACCACCAACTATAAAAGTTACCATTTTTAGAGCATTCAACTTTACTTCTTTTTTTACTTCCAAAGAAAATAATTCTTTTAATCCTAAAATACCCAACAATGGAATAGTTAATTCGGCAATAACTTGTATTGAAGAAACTGCTCTAAACTTGTTATATAATGGCACATAATTGATAAAGAAATCGGTTAAAACACCAAAATTTTTCCCCCAGCTCATTAATATTGAAAATATAGTTGCTGCTACCAACCAATTTCTAAGTTGGCCTTTTACTAAAAATAACGCCAAAACAAACAAGAAAATAAACAGTGCTCCAATATATGCAGGCGCCGCTACAATTGGTTGATCTCCCCAATACATTGATGAGATTCGCATTAAATAATTAGCATCATTTGGATTTAGACCTTTATTTACAGCATCTTGTAAAAAGCTTTGCAACTCACTGTCTTTAACTTCTTCTCTGCTTGTTCCTCCCATAAATCGTGGGATAAACAGATTAAAAGTTTCTGCAATACCATAACTGTATTCAGTAATATAATCAGTAGATAACCCCGAAGAAATTTCTTTTGGAGAACCATCAGGATTTATGGTTAATTCACTTTTACTACGTGTACTATTTTGAGAATATTCACTTGTTGCCAATAGACTAGTTGCATTGGTACCAACTGCTAAAATTACAGCAACTACTAATATTCCAACGCTTTTAACAAAATGAGGAATCTCCTTATTTTTTATAGACTCTATTAATTGAACAAGTCCAAATATAAGTACTAAAAACAGCAAATAATAAGTCATTTGAATATGACTTGCGCTCAATTCTAACGCCATTGCAAATGCCGTAATTACAAACCCAAGGATATATTTTCGCTGAAAAACCAATAAAATTCCAGACAATACCAATGGAAAATAAGCTATTGCGTGTGCTTTTGCATTATGCCCAACCCCTAAAATTATAATTAAATAGGTTGAAAGTCCAAAGCCTAAAGAACCAATAATTGCAAGTTTCCAATCTACTTTTAAAACCATTAATAAAATGAAAAAACTCAGAAAATATAGAAATAAATAATCTGCTGGCCGAGGTAAAAAACGAATTAAATTATCTAGTTTATTTATAAAATCATAGGAATAATATGCACTTACGGCGTATGCAGGCATTCCACCAAAAGTAGCATTTGTCCAATAAGGTTCTGTTTTATTTTCTGCTCTAAAATCAGCAATTTCTTTTGAGGATCCTTTAAACTGAGTAATATCACTTTGCTGTATTTTTTTACCTTCTAAAACTGGAGAAAAATAAGCAAGCGAAACCACTATAAAGATTACAATTGCAATTAAATAAGGGGCTACTTTCTTTATTGAAAAATTCATATAAATTATTCCTTTACATCTTCATAGTCCACATATTCTCCAACATCTTTTCTACTTTCTTTAGGTTCAGCCGGCTTTTTAGCTATCACTGTTTCCCCAACTTTTCCTTGAGAATTTTGTTGTTCACTTTGCTGTTGCTGTTGCTCTTTATATTTTTTTTCGACATTATTTATCACTTTTTTCAAGAAAATAGGTGCTATGTACCTACTAAAAAGCTTGAAAGCGTAATAAATAATAACAAGAATTGCTATAGTTCTTAAAAAACCCATTTAATACGTATTTTATATAATTTTCAAAAATAACAATTTGACAGTAACTAAAACGTTTAATTATATAAAATCTTATATTTGACACTATAATTAACAAAAAAATATGAAAAGAGTTTTTCTACTACTTTTAACTTTCTGTTGCTTTCAAATAGCGAATGCGCAATACACAGAAATCATCAATTCTAAAAGACCTGGTTTTTCTGAAAGTCCATATAGTATTGGTACAAATGTGTATCAGTTTGAAACTGGTTTTTTTTACAGAAACAGTGATAATCCTTCTATCTTATCCAATCCTAATACTTACGGAAGTGATTTATTATTTAGATATAGTAGGTTTTCAGAAAAATTAGAATTTGATCTAAATTTAGCATATCAATTTGATGAAGTTAAAAATCCATTTGGGGATAATTACCATATTAACGGACTAAGTGATTTAACAATCGGCGCAAAATATTTAATCCGTCAACAAGAATTCTCAGATAGGTCTAAAGAAATTAGAAGCTTTAAAAAAAGATATGCTTTTGATTGGAAAAGAATAATTCCATCAATAGGTGTTTATGCAGGTGTTCATACTAAATTTATAAGTAAAGATTATAAGGCTGATGAAATGAGTTATAAACTAGCCTTACTATTACAAAATGATTTTACCGATAGATTGGTAGTTTTAACTAATTTAATTGCTGATAATTACACAACGGACGATGAGTTTTACAAATACATTGTAACTATGACGTATGCTATTGATCAAAATTGGTCTTTTTTTATTGAAAATCAAGGAAGATATCAAGATAAATTTTCGCCACAATATCAATTTGGAACTGGGCTTGCTTATTTAGTAAATGAAAATTTACAAATTGATGCTGCTGCAAGAACAAATTTTTTCGATAACTACACATACACTTATTTCTCAACAGGTTTTGCCTGGAGATTAGATCGCCATGTAGATAGTTTTGTTTTCAAAGATGCTCCAAAAAAAATAAATACTAAAAATAAAAAAGGTTTCTTTGGAAGATTATTTGGCAAATTATTCAGAAAAAGAAGAAACTAATTACATATTCCCATTTATGATTACAATACAAGAAATGACTACGAAAAAGGAACTAAAAGCTTTTGTAAAGTTTCCTTTTAAACTCTATAAAAATAATAAATTTTGGGTACCTCCAATTATAAAGGATGAACTGGAAACCTTTGATAAAAACGTAAACCCTGTTTTTAAACATGCAGAGGCTCGATATTTTGTTGCTATAAAAAATAACGAAATTGTAGGTAGAGTAGCCGCAATTATAAATTTCACTGAACTTAACGAGCAAAAATTGAAAAAAATGCGTTTTGGTTGGTTCGATTTTATTGATGACATTGAAGTTTCTAAAATGTTGTTAAAAAAAGTTGAAGAAATTGGAATTCAACATAAATTAGAATTTATGGAAGGTCCTGTCGGATTTTCAAACCTGGATAAAGTAGGTGTTTTAACAGAAGGCTTTGATCATATTGGTACTATGATAACTTGGTACAATCATCCATATTATAAAACACATTTCGAAAAATTAGGCTTTACAATTGAAAAAGAATATTTAGAAAATAAATTTCCTTTTAAAAATGTAATAAGAGCGCCGCTTGAAAGAATTGGAACAATTTTAAAAAAGCGCTACGAGCTGAAATCTTTAAACTTTACAAAAACAAAAGACATAATGCCTTATGTAGATAAAATGTTCGAATTGTTTAATATTAGCTACGCTTCTTTACCTTCTTTTGTTCCAATTTCTGAAGTTGAAATAGCATATTTCAAAAAAAAATACATTTCTTTTATAAACCCAGAATATATTAAATTTGTTGTTGATAAAGATGATAATATGGTGGCTTTTGCCATTACAATGCCTTCATTTTCAAACGCATTACAAAAAGCAAATGGAAAATTATTTCCTTTTGGATTATTTCATCTTATAAAAGCTAAAAAAGAAAGTAAAGATGTTATTTTTTATCTTATTGGGGTGCATCCAAAATACCAAGGTAAAGGAATTCACGCTTTAATATTTTTAGAATATCAAATATCCTTTGAAAAAAGAGGTATCCTAAATTGTATTAGAACACCTGAATTGGCAACAAACACAAAAATTGCTGCTGTTTGGAAAAATTTTGAGCCAGTTACTCATAAAAAACGTTGCACCTATAAAAAAGCGATCTAATGCAATTATTTTATAATTCTGAAATTAATAAAACCACACAAGAGTTTACTTTTGATAAAACCGAAAGCAGGCATATTGTGCGTGTTTTACGTAAAAAAGAAGGTGATACCATATTTATTACCAATGGCTTAGGAGATTTATTTACTTCGGAAGTTGTAATAGCAAATGACAAAAGATGTTTGGTGAAAATTACCAATGTTGAATCTCAAATAAAACCTTGGAATTATTATTTACACATTGCCATTGCACCCACAAAATTAAACGATCGTTTTGAATGGTTTTTAGAAAAAGCAACTGAAATTGGAATAGATGAAATTACTCCAATTATTTGTGATCACTCAGAACGAAAGGTTTTAAAATTAGATAGAATGGAGAAAATTGTTCATTCTGCAGCAAAACAATCGTTGAAATTTCATTTTCCAAAATTAAATGAGCCAATAACATTCAATCAGTTTATAAATTCAAATTATAATGGTTCGTTGTTTATTGCTCACTGCGAAGAAACTGATAAAAAATCATTAAAATCGGAACTCAAGCCATCAACAAATACCACAATTCTAATTGGTCCAGAAGGTGATTTTTCAAATAAAGAAATTCAACAAAGTTTGGAACATAATTTTATTCCTGTATCTTTGGGAGAAAGCCGATTACGTACAGAAACTGCAGGTATTGTTGCAGTACATAGCGTAGCATTTGTTAATGAATAAATTAATGACTGAATTTCAAAAATTAAAACTTTTATTGAAAAATATAAAGTTAAAAGTAGTTTTCATTACTTTTTGCTTTTTCCTTATTCCTTTTTCAAATATTTCAGCACAACAAATTGCAATTTTAAAATACAATGGTGGAGGCGACTGGTATGCAAACCCAACTGCTTTACCAAATTTAATTGAGTTTAGTAATGATGCTATACATACTTCCATAAAAGCAAACCCAGAAACTGTTGAAGTAAATAGTGTTGATATTTTTAACTACCCAATAATTTTTATGACTGGTCACGGAAATATCATTTTTTCTGATGACGACATTGAGAATTTGAAAACCTATTTAATTTCTGGAGGATTTTTACATATTTCAGACAATTACGGGCTCGATAAATTTATTAGACGGGAGATTAAAAGAATTTTTCCTACTTTAGATTTTCAAGAAATACCTTATAACCATCCTATTTATCATCAAACATTTGATTTTGAAGATGGTTTACCTAAAATACATGAGCACGATAACAAACCTCCACAAGGGTTTGGATTGTTTTATGAAGGAAGATTGATTTGTTTTTACGATTATGAATCTGATTTAAGTGATGGCTGGGAAGATGAAGAAGTGCACAACAATAACTATGAAACGAGAGAAAAAGCTTTAAAAATGGGCGCTAATATTATTGAATACGCTTTTAAAAACTAATATGATCGAAAACTTAGATTCTCTTAAAATAAATTTCAACACAGAAAGTCTTTGGGTTCTAAATATCACCTTAGCAATAATTATGTTTGGGGTTGCTTTAGGAATTACTATGGAAGATTTTAAACGTCTTTTTAATAATCCTAAAATTTTATTTACAGGAATTATTTCTCAATTTATCTTATTGCCTTTTGTAACTTTTATATTTATTAAATTGGTTAACCCAATGCCAAGTATTGCGTTAGGAATGATGATGGTTGCCGCTTGTCCGGGAGGAAACATATCTAACTTTTTGTCTCAAATGGCAAAAGGAAATTCTGCACTTTCTGTTAGTTTAACTGCTTTTGCCACATTAGTCTCTCTGGTTATGACACCATTTAATCTTCATTTTTGGGGTAATTTATATGCTCCAACCGCAGAGATTCTTCATACTATTGAATTAAATCCTATTGAATTATTAAAATTAGTTACATTAATTTTAGGAGTTCCATTAATTATTGGAATGTTGGTTAGAAAACACAAACCTATTTTAGCAGAAAAACTATCAAAAGTTTTAAAACCTATTTCATTAATCATATTTCTACTTTTTATATTTATTGCATTTTATGATAATTTTGATATTTTTATAAACTATGTGCATTACGTACTTATTTTAGTAATAGCACATAATATTTTGGCTTTAGCAACTGGGTTTTATTTTGCAAAAGCTATGAAATTGTCATATACAGATCAAAAAACGCTTGCTATAGAAACTGGAATACAAAATTCTGGATTAGGCTTATTACTAATATTTAGTTTTTTCAACGGATTAGGTGGTATGGCTTTATTAGTAGCTTTTTGGGCTATTTGGGATATATTTTCAGGAGTGGCTTTAGCCAGTTATTGGGCAAAACAAAAAGTAAAAAAATAATATTTTGGAGCATACTTGGTACAAAACAGTTCGGGTTATTGTTAAAATTGGACTTTTTTTTACACATAAAAAAATTAAAGTTTATGGTAAAGAAAATATACCTCCAAAAGGTGCCATTATTTTTATAGGAAATCATCAAAATGCACTAATTGACGCAATTTTAATTCCAACTACAACTTCTAGAAATATTCATTTTTTAACCAGAGCGAGTGCCTTCAAATCTAAAATTGCTGCTAAAATATTGAGATCATTAAATATGATTCCTGTTTATAGAATTAGAGATGGTTTAAACAGTATTGAAAAAAATATTGAAATTTTTGAACAATGTTTTGAGTTTTTAAAAGATGAAAAAGCAATCCAAATTTTTGCAGAAGGTGAGCATCATTTAAAACGAAGAGTTATACCTTTAAAAAAAGGGTATGCTCGTATAATTTTAGGAACATTACAAAAATACCCAGATTTAAATATTAAAATTGTTCCTGTTGGAATTAACTACGATTCTCATTTAAACTACCCTTCTAGCGTTTCTGTTTATTATGGAAAACCAATACATGCCAATCCCTTTTTTAATCTTGAAAATCCAGATTTCACATTTAAGGATATAAAAAAGGAAGTTCATAGTGCGTTGAAAACGTTAACTACCCATATTGATGAAATTGAAGAATACGATGAAAAACTTGCAAAATTAAATGCATTAAATGTCGACTATTTAAACCCTATTGAAACAAATAAAATATTAGAAAAAATAGATTCACATTCTCAAAATACAACTCCCAAAAAAAAGCACATAAATTGGTTCGCTCCTATTCACTTATTTACAAAAATAAACAGTGTTTTTCCTTTATTAATCTGGAAATATCTCAAATCAAAAATTACTGATATTGTTTTTACGAACACCTATAGATTTGCACTTATTTTAACAGTTTTTCCGATGTTTTACTTAATTCAGGCTGGAATTGTAAGTTACATTTGGAATTATAAATATGGCTTAATTTATTTAGGAATTTGTATTCTAACAGGTATTATTTCAACTAAAACAATGACTGTTAGTCAGCAATAATTGCATCTTGTATAAACTGTTGAATTTCAGTTCTAATATTGTATTTTACCAATCCTTTATTATCCATAGTTGGATAAACTCTATTAGATAAAAACACATAGATTAGTTCAGATTCTGGATCCGCCCAAGTATAAGTTCCTGTAAAACCACTATGCCCAAAGCTTTTATTTGAAACACAACCACAAGTAGCTTTTTCTTCTTCTTTTATTTGAGGCTTATCAAAACCAATTCCTTTTCGCACACTATGATTTTCATAATAGCGGTGATTAAATTTATCTATTGTTTCGGTTTTAAAATATCTTTTTCCACCATAAAAACCTTTCTGCAAGTATAGTTGCATAATTTTAGCCACATCATTTGCATTGGAAAATAAACCTGCGTGCCCACCTATGCCACCTTGCATTGCGGCTCCCATATCATGAACATACCCTTGTACTAACTGAAAGCGATAATAATCATCCTTTTCAGTAGGAACTATATTGTTTATAGGAAATTTATTTAATGGTAAATAGCCAATTTTGTTAGCTCCTAAAGATTTATAAAATCGTTCTTGAGTTAACTCATCAAGGTTTTGTTTATAATAATTTTCAATAAAATCTTTAAATAAAAAATAAGAAAGATCACTATACTTATAACCTACATTTAACCGTTGATCGGCTTTTGTAATTCTATCAAAAATAGAATCTTTATAATTTTTGACCAGGTATAAATTTTTCGCCACTTCAATCGGGAATTTCTTAGAGTATTTTTCTCTATAATAATCTTTTGAAGGCTTTTTTGTAATACTATCTAATGTGCTAAAATAAAAAGGAATCCAAGCTTTTAGTCTGCCATAATGGGACAACACTTCTTTAACTGTTAAAGTATCTTTATTAGTATTTTTTAATTTAGGCAATAAACTTCCCAAAGTACTTTCTAATTGTAAAACATTTTGTTCTTCAAGTTCCATAATTAGCGGTAATGAAGCTAATATTTTTGTCATTGAAGCAACATCATAAATATGGCTGTTTTTAACTGAAACTTTTTCTTCATCTGTATGAAAACCAAAGCTTTTATTATAAACAACTTTTCCTTTTCTTGCAACCAAAACTTGCAAACCCGGAGCCATTTTTTGTTCTATAACTTCTTTAGCAATAGAATCAATCCTTTTTAATTTTTCACTATTTAAACCAACATCCTCAGGTATTGAATATGCCAATCTATTTAAAGAAGTTGACATTAATCCGTGACCTTCTGAAAATACATTTTTAATTGAGACTGGTAATTTTCCTTTTGCTTCTATAGCTCCAAAGATCATTTGAGCAGAAACTTCCTGAGAAATTTTACTGTTTTGATAAGACATTAAAAGTCCTTCAACATTCTCAAATGTTTTAATTTGTAATAAACTATACGGACTTGCAAAAACATCTAAAATAATAGTATTTGTTCTTGCAATTTCTTGCAACCAAACTAGTTCATTATTCTTAAATTTATAATCTTTCCAGGGGTTTAAATTAGATTTATGATAGCCTACAACAACCAAATTATACCTCTTAAGTTTCACTATTAAGTCATCTAAATTAGTAGCTGAAACCTCATCAACATTTGTGTAATTTTTCAACATGTCAACAAAATCATTATTATCAGCATCACCTAATTTAACATATGCAATTCTCTTTTTATCCAAATTTTGAATTGGAAAAACAAGTGATTCATTTTTTAAAAGTGATATAGAACCCTCCACTAGTTTTCTATGAAGAATTTTATCGGTTATTGAATTTAAACCTTCGTTCAAATTTTCTAATTCAACTAATTTAAACTCATTCAATCCTGCCCAAAACTTGGCCTTCAATATTTTTCTAACTGAATAATCTAGTCGTTCTTCAGTTAATATATTTTCACTTAAAGCATTTTTAATTTTTGTTATTGCTGCCGGAACATCTTCGGGAATTAATAAAATATCATTTCCAGCTAATACTGCAGCCAAATCAACATCTCCAGGTTTCGCATAATTTGCAGAACCTTTCATATTAAGAGCATCAGTTAAAATTAAACCTTGAAAGTTCATTTTTTCTTTTAATAAACCCGTAATAACTTTTTCAGATAAAGATGTTGGTAATTCCACATTTGGTTCTAAAGCTTTTACACTTAAATGAGCTACCATTACACTTGTTAAATTATTTTGAAATAGCTTTTTATAAGGGTACAATTCTATAGAATCTAATCTTTCAATTGTAAAATCTAATACTGGCAAGGTTTTATGAGAATCTGTTGATGTATCTCCATGACCTGGAAAATGTTTTGCGTTTGCCAACACATGCTGACTTTGCATTCCTTGAATAAAGGCCAATGCTTTATCGGTAACATTATCCCTGTTTTCACCAAAGGAACGATTGCCAATAATTGGATTTTCGGGATTTGTATTTACATCTACAACCGGAGCAAAATTAATATGAATCCCTAAACGTTTGCAATGTTTTCCAACTTGAACCCCAAAAGCAGTAATTAAAGAATTATCTCTAATTGCACCTAACGTCATATTCCAAGGAAAACGATACGTGTTTTTTAAACGCATATCCAATCCCCATTCTCCATCAAAACCTATTAGCAACGGAATTTTTGAAATAGATTGGTATTTATTATTTAATTGGGCCTGTTTTTCAGGAGTTCCCTGCATAAATATAAGTCCACCAATATGATGTTTCTCTATTAAATCTTCAATAAAAACACTATGCTTTTCATCTTTATTTGAATATGCTTGTACCATAAATAACTGACCGATTTTTTCATCAATAGTCATTTTATTTAATAAAGTATCCACCCATTTATTTTGAGCCAAAGTATCTTTAGCTTTTAAAGGATCGGTGCTTTGCGCTTTTAAAAAAGCAACAGTAAACACCACAACAATAAACAGTAATTTTTTTAGCATATAGCAATTATTAATAATAACAAGTATGAAATTATTGTACCAAAAATCTTTTGTGCCAACTTTTATCTGCGGTAACCTCCCAATTTTGTTCAAAATCTTCTTTTGTAGTTACCATATTATTAAACACAACAGTGTTTGAAGTAATCTTTTCTAATTTGGCATATTTTTGAAAATCAGCCATACTTACAACATTAACATTGTTGTTATCTTTAAACGAAATATTTAATTTATTTGTTAAATCAGCTGAAAACTCGCTTTCCAATTTCTTAATTAAACTTACGGAAGCATCTATAGAACAACCTGAAACATTATTAAAATTTTCATCTACAGCTAATACTAAAAACTGATTGTATTTAATTGTATAAGAAGCTTTTAAATCTTCACCATGTCTTTGCCAATTAGCTACAAAGCCTTCTACTATTTTACAGATTTCAACTAGTTCATTTTTAGAAAATTCTCTGTTAGATTGGTAAATCCAAACTCTCGCATTTTTTTCTAATTCTTCAAAGCTCACTAACATATTTAAAATTTTTGATTGAATTTATTTTGTAAATCTTCTAACGTATTTTCTTGTTTACGTGGAAACATATCCTCTTTAATCTGTTGTAATACTTTTTTAGTATATAACGGAAAATCAGCATTTTGAATCCAAGAAAAATATCCTTTATCCTTTTTTAATATGTCTTTTACTTTCTGACCTTTGTATTTTCCAAATGTAAAAATCTCTTCATCTTCGTCGTTAAACATAATAAATCCAGCAAAATCTGCTCTTTTATTATGTGTAGAATACTCATTTAAAAAATTAATATCATTTTCAAGATCGTCATATTTATCTAATTGCGCTTTTAAAATTTCATAAGTAGCCAACGTATCAGCTTCTGCAGAATGTGCATTTTCCAAATCTTTTTCACAATAAAATTTATAACCCGCACTTAGCGTTCTTTCTTCTTTTTTATGAAAAATAACTTGAACATCTACTGCCACTCTATCTTTCATATCAAAATTCACCTTTGCACGTAACATTTCTTCTGCTAAAAGAGGAATATCAAATCTGTTTGAATTAAATCCTGCCAAATCGCACCCTTCAAGTATTTTACTAACCTCAGCAGCTAATTCATTAAAAGTTGGTTCTGTAACCACTCTTTCGTTTGTAATTCCGTGAATATCTGAAGCTTCTTTTGGTATTTCCATTTCTGGATTTACCAACCAAGTTTTACTCTCTTTATTCCCATTTGGAAACACTTTTAAAATAGAAATTTCCACAATTCTATCTTTTGCAATATTGATTCCAGTTGTTTCTAAATCGAAAAATATGATGGGCTTTGTTAACTTTAATTCCATTAGTTTATGCTATTTTTTTGAATTGTAAATATACAATTTGTAATTTACGATTTTGCGAATAGCTTAACCGATTTATCAAACTTTTTAACAAAAATTTAATGAGCAAAAACTACTCGCTTTCAAGTTGCCTTTTATAATTTTCTATTTCAACTTTATATTTCGCAAGCAATTCTGGTTCTTTAAAATTGTACTGCTCTAAAGTGATTAAAATAGTTTTAGCAACAATTAGTCGTGCCGTTGGCTTATCATCTGCAGGAATTATAAACCAAGGCGCATGTTCGTTAGAAGTTTTATTCAATAATTCCTGGTAACAAAACTGGTATTTATCCCAAAGTTTGCGTTCTTTTAAATCTCCTGGTGAAAATTTCCAGTTCTTTTCTTTTAATCGCAATCTTCTTAACAATCTGTTTTTTTGTTCTTCTTTAGAAAGATTTAAAAAAAATTTTAAAATAATAGTTCCGTTATCTGCAATATGCTTTTCAAAATTGTTGATTTCATCCATTCTCTTATTATAGAAATCATGATTTAAATCGTCTAAACTTTTTACTGAAGGAATATTTTCACCAAAAACATACTCTGGATGCACACGGGTAACCAACACGTTTTCGTAATGCGTTCTGTTAAAAACACCTATTTTACCTTTTGCTGGTAATGCAATATAATGTCTCCAAATATAGTCGTGTTTTAATTCTAATTCTGTTGGCACTTTAAAACTATGTACAACTACTCCCCTAGCATTTACATCTTTAAAAACCTCTCTAATTAGGCTGTCTTTACCTGAAGTATCCATTCCTTGTAAACAAATTAAAACTGAATATTTTCCCTCGGCGTACATGATGTCTTGGAGTTTGCTAATCTCTTTTCTAATTTTTTTTAACTTTTTACCAGCTTTTTCATCAACCTCTTTTGTGGTAAAATCATTTAAGTTTATTTGAGTTGTTACTTTATAGTTGTTCATTTTAAAAATTATTTTAGCTAAATATATTAAAATCGTAAACTACATAAAAATATACAATGACTATATTTAATTCAATTGCTTTTTAAATTAAAAATTTACTAAGATTTTAATCACAATCACAAAGGTTAAACAAGTTCGTATTTTTTAATTGAATTCAATAAATGGTTAATATTCTGTTTTTTTAAACTGAAGCAAATCTAGTATTTGTAATTGTAATAAAAGTTCATGTATAACTGAGTCAATCGTTCTTACAATTACTGGTGATTTAAAACTAGTGATTTTTTCATATTCTATTTGAGAAAAATTCAAACATACAAGATAAAGCAACAAAGTTATTCCATTATTTTTTACAAAACCGATAAGACTTTCTATAGACCCGATTTAAAATTAAAAATTACTAAAAATCTAAATTCTCTAAATTAGCAAACTCTTGCTTTTTCTTGTTAACAATCATACAACTAAAAAGGCTCATTATATATTGAAATCTCAATAATCATTATATCTTTTAAAGGGACTAGAATTGCCAATATCCAACTTCTTTATTTTTTAGTAATTTTATAATAATTAATGTAGTCATTTCACTAATTTAAAAATTGATTTTAGGGGATTTTTCAGTAAAATCATTTTAAATTCTGATAAAATAAAAGGCGCAACTGTTGGAATTACACCAATTTTTATTTCACCAGATAATTCTCCTTTAACTAATTGAATCAGCTCATCCAAAACATCCATTTCTTTTTAATTAATATTTAAGTATTTAATGATTATAAAAATAATGGTACCTTCTTTAGTTAAGGCAATAGGTTTTTTCTTTCGATTGAAAATTTTGATTCCGGTTTCGTTTTCAAATTAACCAACCAATGTTCTCAAAGCAGATTGAGTAGAATAACATTTATCCGCTGCCTTTCCAAAACTTTTCAGCTCCGCAACCGTTAAATTATAATTAATTTATCTAGTATTCACCTATAACATCAATAATGTTATTGAAAATATAATTTTTATCGTCCAAAATAATGATTAAATTTGATATGAAATAAATTAAAAAAAATATCATGGATGCAAACAACTCGAATTCAGACAAATGCCCTCATCATAACAATGAGCTCAATAAAAAAGAAACAGCTAAAGGAAAATGTCCTGTTATGCATGGGGCAAATACTATAGTTGGAGAATCCGTAATGGATTGGTGGCCAAAAGCACTAAATCTTGATATTTTACATCAACACGATACAAAAACGAATCCTTTTGGCCAAGATGTTAATTATCGCGATGAATTGAAAAAACTCAATGTTGATGCTTTAAAAAAAGATGTACATAATTTAATGACTAATAGCCAAGAATGGTGGCCTGCAGACTGGGGTCATTACGGAGGATTGATGATTCGAATGGCTTGGCATGCTGCAGGTTCATATAGAATAGCCGACGGCCGAGGTGGCGGAGGAACTGGTAATCAACGCTTCGCCCCACTAAACTCATGGCCAGATAATGTAAATCTTGATAAAGCTAGAAGATTGTTGTGGCCAATAAAGAAAAAATATGGAAATAAAGTGAGTTGGGCTGATTTGATTATTTTGGCGGGTACAATTGCATACGAAAATATGGGATTGAAAACATTTGGCTTTGGTTTTGGTAGAGAAGATATATGGCACCCAGAAAAGGACATCTATTGGGGTGCCGAAAAGGAATGGTTAGCACCTAGCGATGAACGTTATGATAACGTTGATGAACCATCAACAATGGAAAACCCACTTGCTGCAGTACAAATGGGACTTATTTATGTGAATCCAGAAGGAGTTAATGGTAATCCAGATCCTTTGAAAACAGCAGCCCAAGTTCGAGAAACTTTTGCCCGTATGGCAATGAATGATGAGGAAACTGCAGCCTTAACAGCCGGAGGTCACACTGTTGGAAAGACCCATGGAAATGGCGACGCCAGTTTATTAGGTCCTGAGCCTGAAGCTGCCAGTGTTGAAGAACAAGGTTTAGGATGGCATAATCCTCAAAAATCCGGTAAGGGACGCTATACTGTAACCAGCGGGCTTGAAGGTGCTTGGACTACATATCCAACCAAATGGGATAATGGGTTTTTTGAAATGTTATTTAATCATGAATGGGAATTACGAAAAAGTCCAGCTGGGGCTTGGCAATGGGAACCTAAAGAAATTAAAGAAGAAGACAAACCAGTAGATGTCGAAGATTCTTCTATTCGTCACAACCCAATGATGACAGATGCTGATATGGCTATGAAAGTAGATCCTATCTACAGAGAAATATCCCTAAAGTTTATGAAAGATCCAGCCTATTTTTCTGAAACATTTGCCCGTGCTTGGTTTAAATTAACCCATAGAGATATGGGTCCAAAGAATCGCTATTTTGGGCCGGATGTACCTAAGGAAGACTTGATTTGGCAAGATCCTATTCCAACAGGACCTAAGAATTATAACATCGCTGCTGTAAAAGAAAAAATAGCGGGTACTAATCTTTCTATTTCTGATATGGTATCTACTGCTTGGGATAGCGCTCGCACGTATCGTGGTTCTGACATGCGAGGTGGAGCCAATGGTGCTCGTATTCGTTTGGCACCTCAAAAAAATTGGGAAGGAAATGAACCAGAACGTTTATCCCGTGTATTGTCAGTTTTAGAGCCAATTTCAACTCAATATAACATCAGTATAGCTGATATAATTGTTTTGGCTGGAAACCTTGGTGTAGAGCAAGCTATTAAAGCTACAGGTTTTGACATCAATGTTCCGTTTCAACCTGGTCGTGGAGATGCTACAAATGAAATGACAGATGCAGATTCTTTTGAGCCATTAGAACCTTTAGCAGATGGTTACCGAAACTGGATAAAAAAAGACTATGCAGTTAGCCCGGAAGAATTGATGCTTGACCGCACACAGTTGATGGGATTGACAGCTCCTGAAATGACTGTTCTTGTAGGAGGTTTGCGAATGTTAGGAACCAATTATGGAGGTACCAAACACGGCGTATTTACTAACAAAATAGGGGTATTGACCAATGATTTTTTTGTAAACTTAACTGATATGAATTTTAAATGGATACCATCAGGAGATAACATGTATGAAATCAGAAACCGTAAAACAAACGAAGTTAAATTTACGGCTACACGCACTGACCTTGTATTTGGTTCAAACTCTATTCTTCGTTCTTATGCTGAAGTTTATGCTCAGGATGACAATAAAGAAAAATTTATAAAAGATTTTGTAAAAGCCTGGAATAAAGTTATGAATCTTGACAGATTTGATTTGGCTTAAGTTTTAGAGTTTTCTAATAAAAATAAAACAAAAAATAATATTTTAATGATATAACTTTTTAAGTGGTCTATTAAAAAATAGACCACTTTTTTTATATTAATTAATTTTAAGAAAAAGAATCAATGGCTAATTACAACAAATAGATTTTTGTATAAAATCAACTACTTCTATTGTATAAGTGTATCTAGATTATTGTTTAGCATCTAAAATTCCAATTTCAAATCGTATTTATATTACTTTATTCCAATAAAAACAATACTAATGATAGTAGAATAGTAACTTAATGTTGTTCGTGCAAAAAAAAATCCCGAGTATAAACTCGGGATTTTTAGATTTAAATAGTAGTAGTTATTTTTTTAAGAATCAATTGATCCTAAAACTCTTTTCATAAAAGTATTTAGAGCTTCTTTTTTAGGCATACCTTCTTTCACCATTTTATCAACTTCAATTGCTCCATACAAATTAGAAATTAGTTCACCAATAACATCTAACTCTTCATCTTTTAAAGAAGGAACTTCAGTTAGAGCCTCAAGAGTTTCTATGGTTTCAATCACATAATCCTGATCGTTCTCTTCAATAAAATTAGTTAGGTGTTTAATTACTGGCAACTTCATCTACTAGTTCTTTTAAAATTTCAAATTTGTTTGTTTGTACCTGATTTACAAAAGCTCCTCCTTTAAAAGTAGCAAATGTTGGTAAATTATCTACCGTTGCTAATTTACGTGTATTTGGAAACTTTTCAGCATCTGCAATTACAAAAACAGCATCTGGATTTTCTGTAGCTAATTTTTTAAACTTAGGTTTCATAATTCTACAGTTTCCACACCAAGTGGCAGCATATTGAACTACAACCGTTTTGTTATCGGCTACAATTTGTTCTAAATTATCTTCTGTTAATTCTTGAAACATAATTTCTTATTTTTTTAGTGTGAAGCTAAATAATCAGCTGTTCCTTTTGCATTAGGTGCCATAGCATCTTTACCTTCTTCCCAGTTTGCCGGACAAACTTCTCCTTTTTCTTGCACGTGAGTTAATGCATCGATAAGACGTAAATACTCGTTCACATTTCTACCTAAAGGCATATTGTTAATACTTTCGTGTTGTACTAAACCATCTTCATCAATTAAATAAGTAGCTCTATAACTTACATTATCTCCTTCTACTTGAACTGTTCCAGTTGCTTCATCATAAGTTTCGTTAGTAATATCTAATATTCCTAAAATACTAGATAAGTTACGATTGCTATCTGCTAAAATTGGGTAAGTAACACCTTCTATACCACCATTATCTTTTGGTGTATTTAACCAAGCAAAATGAACTTCTGGAGTATCACAAGAAGCTCCAATTACAATAGTATTTCTTTTTTCAAATTCGCCTAATGCTGCTTGAAAAGCGTGTAATTCTGTTGGACAAACAAATGTAAAATCTTTTGGGTACCAAAATAACAATACTTTCTTTTTGTTATTAACTGCCTCCTCTAATACATTTACTTTAATTGTATCACCCATTTCATTCATCGCATCTACATTTAAATCTGGAAATTTTTTACCTACTGCTGTTGACATATATTTTGTTTTTAATTATTAATTATTCTTTTTTAACACCACAAATATATTATGGTATCTTATAAAAACTAAAAAAAGCTTATGCTAATTTTTTATATTAGTATAAGCTTTCTTTATAATTTATATCAAAAAGTATAATTATAACCTATTTACTTGCGAATAGTTTTACATCATTTTCTGAAACTTCTTTTTCACCTAGAATTATTAAACGCTCTACAACATTTCTAAGTTCTCTAATATTTCCGGTCCAATCATATTCTTGCAATAGTTTTACAGCTTTTGTAGAAAACGATTTTATAGCAGTTCCTTGTTCTTTTGCAACTTGTTCTGCGAAAAAATCAATTAATAACGGAATATCCTCTCTTCTATCATTTAAAGCAGGAACATTTATTAAAATAACAGCTAACCTGTGATATAAATCTTCTCTAAATTTTCCTTCAGCAATTTCTTTTTGAAGGTCTTTATTGGTGGCTGCAATAACTCTTACATCAACTTTAATATCTCTATCACTTCCAACTCTAGTAATTTTATTTTCTTGTAAAGCTCTTAATACTTTAGCCTGAGCTGAAAGACTCATGTCTCCAATTTCATCTAAAAAAATAGTTCCTCTATTTGCAGCTTCAAACTTACCAGCCCTATCTTTATTTGCACCTGTAAACGAACCTTTAACATGTCCAAACAATTCACTTTCAATTAATTCCGAGGGAATTGCTGCGCAGTTTACCTCTATCATTGGAGCTTTTGTTCTATCACTTTTTTCGTGTAACCAATGCGCTACCAACTCTTTTCCTGTTCCATTTGGTCCTGTTATTAAAACTCTGGCATCAGTTTGTGCAACTTTTTCAATCATTGCTTTAATATGAGAAATAGCCTCACTATTGCCAATCATCTCATATTTTTTACTCACTTTTTTCTTTAAAAGCTTATTTTCAACAACTAATTCTTTTTTATCAAGTGCATTTCTAACAGTATTTAATAAGCGATTTAAATCTGGCGGTTTAGAAATATAATCAAACGCTCCTAAACGCATTGTATTTACAGCAGTATCCAAATCACCGTGACCAGAAATCATTACCATAGGAATTTCGGGCTTTAACTTTTTTACTTTTTCCAAAACCTCAACACCATCCATCTTCGGCATTTTTATATCACATAATACCAAATCAAAATCTGATTTGGTAATCATTTCAACTCCCATTAATCCATCTTCAGCTTCTTCTACCTCATATGCATCGTTTTCTTCTGAAATTATTTTTTTTAATACTCTGCGAATTGCAGCTTCATCTTCTATTATTAATATTTTTGGCATTTTTACGTTTTTTTAATTTACCTAAGAACAAATATTAAGCCACTTTCTCTTAATCTTTGCCTTGGAACATATGAACATCTCTTTGAGGAAATGGAATTGAAATATTATTTTCTCTAAATAACCTATCAATTTCAAATCGTATATCACTTTTAGGAAGGCCTGCTTCAAAACTATTACTTAATGTGAATACCAATTTAAAATCTAAAGAGCTTTCACCAAAATCAGTAAATAAAACCGCAGGTACCGGAGTTTTCAATACTAATGGATGGCTTTTGGCAGCTTGCAACAATAATTCTTTCACCAGCTGAACATCACTACCGTAAGCAACACCAACTAAAACATTTTCCCTGGTTTCAACTCCGTTTTCAGTCCAATTATACAAACTATTTGTTAAGTATAAATGGTTTGGAATAATAAGAACTTTATTATCAATTGTTACTGCTCTTGTGGTACGTAATTTAATATCTTCAACTCTTCCAACTTTCCCATCTAATTCAATAATATCACCCACATGAACAGATTGATCAACGAGTATAAAAACTCCTGAAATTATATCCTGAAATAAGGTTTGTAATGCTAAACCAACACCTACCAACAAAGCTGCAGAAGCAGCAAAAATTGCCGTTACATTTACGCCAATGTTATGAAAGGTCATTAAAATAATGATTACATAAATAAACCATTTACTATATGAAAATAAGGATATAAATTTTACTTTATCTTCAGTTGGAATCTTCCTGGTGACTATTTTTCTTATTAATTTTAATATTAAAGCAGTTACAATTAAAGTTAAAATAACAACTAAAATTGCCTTAATTGAAATTTGTACATCGTCACTAAATGCAAAATCATAATTTAAAAATTCAACCAATTCTTTCATATATTAACTAAAATAAGCTTGATTCATCTAATATTTTAACCATTTATACAATTCCTTATAAGTTGGTTTTTTACCATACATTAAAATACCAACTCTATAAATTTTAGCTGCAAACCAAACTATTGCAATAAAGGTAATAATCAACAGAAACATTGAAGTTACAATTTGCCACCAAGGAACTCCAAAAGGAATTCGCATAAGCATTACAATTGGAGATGTTAATGGAAATAATGAAAACGCAAGTGCAATTGGTCCGTGTGGATTTTCAATCACTGAGAATCCAACATAAATTGCAATTATCAATGGCATTAAAACCGGCATCATAAATTGTTGAGTATCAGTTTCGCTATCAACAGCGGCACCAATTGCCGCATAAATTGAACTATAAATTAAATAGCCTCCAATAAAATATATTATGAAAGAAAAGAACATTGTTAAAATTGGCAAGTTCTTTATTTCTTGCAAAGCCAATTGTAATTCACTTGCAGATGATGCCTGCACTTGTTGCACCATTTCAGGATTCATTTGCCCCATTGCAGTGCCGGATCCAGCAGTATCTATTCCAAAAATATAAGTAATTGCAAATAATAATAATCCTGCAGAAATCATCCAAATAATAAATTGTAGAACCCCTGCCAAAGCGTTACCTAAAATTTTACCCATCATTAATTGAAATGGTTTAACAGAAGAAATAATTACTTCAATAATTCTACTTGTTTTTTCTTCAATTACACTTCGCATAACTGAAGTTCCATAAATAATAATGAACATAAAAATTAGATATCCAAAACCTCCTCCTGCTATCATTCTTAATACGCTACCTATTTTTGAAGATTTTTCTCCAACAAAATTTTCAGTAGCAATTTCTACGGTAGTTTCTGTTGCTTTTATTTTATCAACATCAAAATGAAGTTGTTCAATTTTTAGGTTTCGTATTTTTTTCTCAAGCTTATTTTCGATACTACCCAGTAAATTTAAACTTGGTGTGTCTTCAGAATAAAAAGCAATCCCTTTTGATAAATTTACCAAACTATCACTTTTAGGAATGTATAAAATTCCATAATATTGACCTTCCGTTTGCATTCGAGCTTCATCTATACCTAATGCCGTTAAATCTATATACTTTGTAGTTTCTGTATCTGTAAAAGTTGAAGCCAATAAATTAGATTCATCAACAAATGCAACAGTACGAACGTCCTCACTATTTTTTTCATTTAAAAAAATGATAAGCATCATAAGTCCAACCATTAATAACGGACTTAAAACAGTCATTACAATAAATGACTTGTTTTTAACTTTAGCCAAAAACTCTCTCTTTATTATTAATTTTAATTTATTCATTGTTGGCTACTGCTTTTAAAAATATATCGTTTGCGCTCGGAATAATTTCTGTAAAATGATTTAATTGAGCTTTATTATTTAAAAACCGAATTAAATCCTTTGAAGTGTCTCCATTTTTTAGGGTGATTATTAACCTCAATTCATCTTTTAATTTTGCCGAATTAGATTTTTCAGTTAAATACTGTGAATTAATTTGATTCAAAAGTTCGTCTTTATCATTAGAAAACAAACCAACTTCAAATTGATTGGTTTTAAACTCTTGCTTTATATCACTTAATTTTCCATCCAATATTTTATTTGATTTATTAATTAAAGCAATGTTATCACATAATTCTTCAACGGATTCCATTCTATGTGTAGAGAAAATAATGCTTGCACCTTCATCTCTTAATTTTAGAATTTCATCTTTTATCATATTTGCATTTATTGGATCAAAACCGGTAAAAGGCTCATCAAAAATCAACAACTTTGGGCTATGTAAAACAGTAACAATAAATTGAACTTTTTGAGCCATCCCTTTAGAAAGCTCCTGAATCTTTTTGTCCCACCAATCAGATATCTCAAACTTTTCAAACCAATATTTCAATTTCTTTTTAGCTTCCGTTTTGGAAAGTCCTTTTAATTGAGCCAAATACAATGCCTGCTCCCCCACTTTCATGCTTTTATACAATCCGCGTTCTTCAGGTAAATAACCTATTTGATGCACATGATGCGGCTTCAGTGGTTCGCCATCTAATAAAATGGTACCACTATCTGGTAAAGTAATTTGATTTATTATTCGAATTAACGAAGTTTTTCCTGCACCATTAGGACCAAGTAGTCCGAAAACACTTCCTTTTGGTACCGAAATTGAAACGTTGTTTAATGCTGTAAAATTTCCATAATTTTTACAGACGTTTTCAACCGTTAAGATATTTTTCATTCTTTAGTTTTTGATTCGCAAAACGAAAGTAAATTTATTTTAGTAAAAAAGGGTTAATCTTTTAATAAAATTATTGAAGTTTATCTATGTATTTTTGTTGAATAGTTTTTAAAAATTCAATTGTTGCTTTTGGTTTAACTACCCGTAACATTTCGGTAATACCACCATTTGTATAAAATATACCTTTTGCAATATCATAATTCTTATCTGAAATATTGTTTTTAATCTCGAATGTATTGGTTCTAAATTCATCCCAAGTCATAAGTTCAGGTATTTCCAAGTAATAAACATCACTTTCTTCACAAGATTTAAAAATACCTTTTTCTATTTCTTCAATATTAAAAAAACGATTAATTCTTATTAAGGCATCTTTATCTTTAAACTTTTCACTTTTTGCAAATTCAAACCCAGCATCTTTGTAATATTGCTGAACCATTTCAATTTCAGGGTACCTATTAATTCCTTTTATTCTAATTCCATTTAATTTGCGAGAATTAATTGAAACTTCACATTTTGCTCCATCCAATTTCAAATTGTATTTTTCATTAATTCTTTTTGTGGCTCTTAAAATTTTTTCAAATGAATTTGCTTCTTTCGTAACAAATATTATTGAAATTGGTTTATTTATGTCCGTAAACCTACTGTAATACGATTCAAAAGGATCAGGAACATTAATTATAAAAGTATTTGGTATTTTATTTTGATCAACAGTATCAATATTTTCTTGTATTATAACTTTCCCTATTAGTTCACTTTTGGCCATAATTTTTTATTTGCGATTAGTTCTTTAAACTTATCCTTTTTTTTTATAATAACCAAACAAAATTACAATGCAAACATTTTTTTTGAAAATTTATTATGCGTGCATAGTATTTTTTTATATATTTGAAAAATGCAAAAAGAATTATCAATAGATCACGCACTTAGAGCAACTTGGCAAGCTGTTGCAAAAATGTATAATGAAAAAGCCACCCAATTTGATAGCACAATGGCCATGGCTTTTGTACTGTTAAATATAGATAAAAAAAAAGGAACACCTTCAACTGCTCTTGGTCCACAAATGGGAATGGAACCAACAAGCCTTTCAAGAATATTAAAAAGTATGGAAGAAAAAGGTGCAATTTATAGAGAAAAAAATCCAGAAGATGGACGTGGTGTACTTATAAAATTAACAGATTTTGGATTGGAGAAAAGAAACACTTCTCGCCAAGCTGTTATTCAGTTTAACGAAACCATTAAACAACATATTTCTGAAGAAAAAATAAATCATTTTTTTGAAGTTACTGATACCATTAATAAGTTAATTGCTTCAAAAAAAATATTTGATACTAAACCTTCTAAACAAAAAATTTAAACAATGAAAAGACCAATAAAAAAAGTAGCTGTAATTGGTTCTGGAATAATGGGATCTGGTATTGCATGCCATTTTGCAAACGTTGGTGTAGAAGTTTTGCTTCTTGACATTATTCCTCGTGAATTAAGTGAAGTAGAAAAAGCAAAAGGGCTTACACTAGAACACAAAGCTGTGCGAAATAGATTGGTTAATGATAGTTTAAAAGCTTCATTAAAATCTAAACCGTCACCTATTTATAATCAAAAATTTGCAGATAGAATATCTACTGGAAATTTAGATGACGATTTACATAAAATAAAGGATGTAGATTGGATAATGGAGGTTGTAGTTGAAAGACTGGATATTAAAAAATCAGTTTTTGAAAAAATTGAAAAATACCGTAAACCAGGTACTTTAATTACTTCAAACACTTCTGGTATTCCTATTAGTTATATGAACGAAGGAAGAAGTGAAGATTTTCAAAAGCATTTTGCCGTAACTCACTTTTTCAATCCACCAAGATATTTAAAACTTTTTGAAGTTGTTCCTGGTCCCGATTGTAAACAAGAAGTTACTGACTTTTTAATGATGTATGGAGAAAAATTCTTAGGAAAAACTTCTGTTTTAGCTAAAGACACTCCTGCTTTTATTGGAAACAGAGTTGGAATTTTTGGAATAATGAGTTTATTTCATCAAGTTAAAGAGTTAGGTTTAACTGTTGAAGAAGTAGATAAATTAACTGGTCCGGTTATAGGACGTCCTAAATCGGCAACATTTAGAACTGTTGATGTGGTAGGTTTAGATACCTTGGTTCATGTAGCCAATGGTATTTATGAAAACTGCCCTAATGATGAAGCTCATGAATTGTTTAAGCTTCCAAGTTTCATCAATACCATGATGGAAAATAAATGGTTGGGTAGTAAAACTAAACAAGGTTTTTATAAAAAAGTAGTTGAAGGAGGAAAAAAATCAATTTTATCTTTAGATTTAGACACCTTAGAATATAGACCAAACAAAAGAGCAAAATTTGCCACACTTGAATTAACAAAAACTATTGATAAAGTTATTGATCGTTTTAAAGTATTGGTTAAAGGTAAAGACAAAGCCGGAGAATTTTATAGAAAGAATTTTGCTGCAATGTTTGGGTACGTTCAAAACAGAATTCCAGAAATTTCTGATGAATTATATAGACTTGATGATGCAATGAAAGCTGGTTTTGGATGGGAACATGGTCCTTTCCAAATTTGGGATGCTATTGGAATTGAAAAAGGAATTGAATTAATGCAAGCTGAAAATATTCCTGTTGCCAAATGGGTATCAGAAATGGTTGCAAGTGGAAATAAATCATTCTACACAGTTTGTGATGGAGCGAAATATTATTATGACATTCCTTCAAAAAAACAAGTTAAAATTCCAGGTCAAGATAGTTTTATAATTCTTGACAATATTAGAGAAGCTAAAACTATTTGGTCTAATGCAGGTGCTTCCATTCAACATTTAGGAAATGGAGTTTTAAATGTAGAATTCCAATCTAAAATGAACACATTAGGTGGAGAAGTTTTACAAGCAATTAATAAAGGAATAGATTTAGCTGAAACTGAATATGAAGCCGTTGTACTAGGAAACCAAGCTGCCAACTTTACTGTTGGTGCTAATCTAGGTATGGTATTTATGATGGCTGTAGAACAGGAATATGATGAATTAAACTTCTCTGTAAAATATTTCCAAGATACAGTAATGCGTCTTAGATATTCATCTTGCCCAACAATTATAGCTCCTCACGGATATACTTTTGGTGGTGGATGTGAATTAAGTATGCACGCCGATAAAGTAATAGCTGCTGCAGAAACATATATTGGCTTAGTTGAATTTGGAGTTGGAATTATACCTGGTGGAGCTGGCTCAAAAGAAATGGCTTTAAGAGCATCTGAAGGATTATTAAAAGATGATGTGAAATTAAATAAACTTCGTGATTATTTTATAAACGTTGCAATGGCAAAAGTTGCCACTTCTGCACACGAAGCGTATGATTTAGGTTTCTTAAAAGAACACAAAGATATTGTTGTTGTGAATAAAGAGCGTCAAATTGCTACTGCTAAGAGACACGCAATTCTAATGTTGGAAGATGGTTATACACAACCTGTTCCTAAAAAAGCATTGGTTTATGGTCAGCAAGCATTAGGAATGTTCTTGGTAGGAACTGATAGTTTAGAAAAAGGACATTACGCTTCTGAACACGATAAAAAAATAGCAAATAAACTAGGTTATGTTATGGCTGGTGGAGATTTATCTGAACCAACTTATGTTTCAGAACAATACTTATTAGACCTCGAACGTGAAGCATTTATGAGTTTAATGACTGAACGTAAAACATTAGAGCGTATTGAGCACATGTTAAAAACAGGTAAACCTTTAAGAAACTAAAAAAATGAAAACAGCATATATAGTACAAGGATATAGAACTGCAGTTGGTAAAGCGCCAAGAGGTGTTTTCAGGTTTAAAAGACCAGATGAACTTGCTGCCGAAACTATTGAACATTTATTAAAAGATGTTCCTCAGTTAGATAAAAAACGAATTGATGATGTAATTGTTGGTAACGCAATGCCTGAAGCCGAACAAGGTTTAAATATGGGGCGTTTAGTCTCGTTAATGGGATTGAAAATTGAAGATGTTCCGGGTATGACAGTGAACCGTTACTGTGCATCAGGATTAGAAACTGTAAGTATTGCCGTGGCAAAAATTCAATCTGGAATGGCTGACTGTATTATTGCAGGTGGTGTGGAAAGTATGAGTTATATTCCAATGGGTGGTTACCGTCCTGTGCCTAATTATAAATCGGCTAAAGAAGGCCACGAAGATTATTATTGGGGAATGGGTTTAACTGCAGAGGCAGTTGCTCAACAGTTTAAAGTTTCTCGAGAAGATCAAGATGAATTCTCTTTTAAATCTCATATGAAAGCTTTAGAGGCGCAAGCAAATGGGACATTTGATGATGATATTGTTCCTATTTCTGTTGAAAATATATTTTTAGATGAAAACGGAAAAAAACAAACGAAAAACTATACTGTTTCCGCTGATGAAGGACCTCGTAAAGGAACTTCAGTAGAGGCTTTAGCCAGATTACGTCCGGTTTTTGCTCAAGGCGGAAGTGTAACTGCTGGCAACTCTTCTCAAATGAGTGATGGTGCAGCTTTTTTATTGGTTATGAGTGAAGATATGGTTAAGGAATTAAACATAGAGCCTATAGCTCGTATGGTTTCTTTTGCTGCTGTTGGTGTTGAACCACGCATTATGGGAATTGGACCTGTAAAAGCAATTCCAAAGGCTTTAAAACAAGCAAACTTAACATTAAATGATATTGATTTAATTGAATTGAATGAAGCTTTTGCTTCTCAATCTTTAGCGGTTATGCGAGAGCTGGATATTAATCAGGATATTGTAAATGTTAATGGAGGTGCAATTGCATTAGGACATCCACTAGGTTGTACTGGAGCAAAACTTTCAGTGCAGTTATTTAACGAAATGCGCAGACGTAAAAACAAATATGGAATTGTAACAATGTGTGTTGGTACTGGTCAAGGTGCTGCAGGAGTTTACGAGTTATTAAAATAAAAAGCCCATCCAAACCTTCCCAAAGGGAAGACTTTTGGAATATAAAGTAATAATTAAAGTCTAACAATAAAAACTACTTCCCTCTTGTAGAAATTTCCCCCTTCGGGGATAAAAAGGGGCTGAAAAATGGGAACAATAAAAGGAGGAGAATTCCTAATAAAAGAAATTAAATCAGAAGATATTTTTGTGTCGGAAGAGTTTAATGAAGAACAAAAAATGATGAAAGAAGCGGTTATAGAATTCATTGACCGTGAAGTTTGGCCTCATAGAGAACGTTTCGAAAATAAAGATTTTGCTTTAACTGAAGAAGTAATGCGCAAAGCTGGAGAAATGGGCTTTTTAGGTGTTTCAATTCCTGAACAATATGGTGGAATTGGAATGGGATTTGTATCAACAATGTTGGTGACAGATTATATTTCATCAGCAACAGGTTCAGTTGGAACTGCTTTTGGTGCACATACAGGAATTGGAACAATGCCAATATTTTTATATGGAACTGAAGAACAAAAACAAAAATATTTGCCTGTTTTAACTTCTGGTGAAAAGTTTGGGGCTTACTGTTTAACAGAACCTGGGGCTGGATCTGATGCTAACTCTGGTAAAACTACGGCCGAATTAACTGAAGATGGAAAACATTACAAAATTAACGGTCAAAAAATGTGGATTTCAAACGCTGGATTTGCCGAAATTTTTATTGTTTTTGCTCGTATTGAAAATGATAAAAACATAACAGCATTTATCTTGGAATTTGATAAAAACAATCCAAATGGTGTTACTTTAGGTGAAGAAGAACATAAATTAGGAATTACTTCTTCTTCAACACGTCAAGTGTTTTTTAGTGATACATTAATTCCTGTTGAAAATATGCTTTCAGAAAGAGGAAAAGGTTTTAAAATTGCCTTAAACTCTTTAAATGTTGGTCGTATTAAATTAGGAGCTGCTTGTTTAGATGCAAGTAGAAGAATTATTACTCAATCTGTAAATTATGGAAATGAGCGTAAACAATTTAAAACGGCTATCTCAAATTTTGGTGCTATTCAAAAAAAATATGCTGAAATGAGTGCCAGAACATTCACTTTAGATGCTGCTTGTTATAGAGCTGCAAAAGACATTCAAAATATGATTGATGCTGGTTTGGCAGAAGGTAAATCACATCAAGATGCTGAATTAGCTGCTTTTCAAGAATATGCAATTGAATGTGCTATTATAAAAGTTTTTGGTTCTGAAGTTTCTCAATATGTATCGGATGAAGGTATCCAAATATTTGGAGGAATGGGTTTTTCTAAAGACACACCAATGGAAAGTGCTTGGAGAGACGCAAGAATTACAAGAATCTATGAAGGAACAAATGAAATAAACAGACTGTTAACAGTTGGAATGTTGCTTAAAAAAGCAATGAAAGGAGAAATAGATTTGTTAACTCCAGCAATGGCTGTTGGTCAAAGCTTAATGGGGATTCCTTCATTTGAAACACCAGATTTCTCTGAGGTCTTATCAGAAGAAAAAGCAATGATCGACAAATTAAAAAAAGCTTTTTTAATGATTTCTGGAAAAGCAGTTCAAACTTTTGGAATGGAATTAGAAAGCCATCAACAATTAATTTTAGCTGCTGCTGAAGTAATGATTGAAGTATATATGGCAGAATCTTCAATTTTAAAAGCTGAAAAATTAGCTAAACAAACTTCTGAAAAAGAAGCAGCATGTCAAATTGCTATGGCCAAATTAAACTTATTTAATGCTGTTGAAAAAGCAGGTAGCATGGGTAAAGAAGCTATTATATACTTTTCTGAAGGAGATGAACAAAGAATGATGCTTATGGGATTGAAACGATTTACAAAATATGTAAATAACCCCAATCCAATCGCATTAAGAAAAGTGATTGCTGAAAAAGTAATTGCTGAAAATAAATATTGCTTTTAATTCAATCAATTTTAATATTCAATCAATTTAATTACAATTAGAAAGCTGCAACAATAAGTTGCAGCTTTTTTTATTTTTTTTGAATTTAGAAAAATATTTTTTCGTAACTTTAAAATAGAGTTCAAACACCTCTTTTACCCCCAATTGTTAAATCATTAAAAGCTTTAATTATGAAACAAAACATTGGAATCTGGATCGACACAAAACAAGCTGTAATTATTAAACTATCAAACAACGACCATCATTCTATTAAAAAAATTGAGTCAAATATCGTAATGAGAGAAAGAGTTGAAGGGGATTCAAAAAAATTTGGTAGGTTTGGCAACCAATATCTTACTTATGAAAAAAACAGATTGAATCGACGAACTGAGCAAACCAATCAATTTCTGAAAAATCTAATTAAAGAAGTTGAAATGAGTGATTCCATAGTGTTATTTGGTCCTGCAAAAATGAAAAAAATATTTGAAAAAGCTATTAAAAGTAATATGCAAGTTGCAGATAAACTTGTTGGTGTTTTTAATTCTGAATTAATTACAGAAAATCAAATGGTAGCTTGGGTTAAAGATTTTTATAAAAAAAGAAATTAATTTTACAAAATACAGATTTTCAAGTTTTATCATATTTGGCATAATATTAGCATTTATTAATTTAATAGTACATTTATAAACATCATTATTAAATTAATCATATGAAAGTAAAAATAGCCTTAGTATCATTTTTTGTATTTATTAGCTCAATTTCCTTTGCACAAAATCCAATTTTGGATGAATTAAAAACTCCAAATGGAATATTAAAAATTCATCCAGTATTGCACGGTAGTCTCGTATTAACTCATAACAATAAAACAATTTACATAGATCCTTATGGAGGTATAGATTTATATAAAGGGCTCAAATCTCCAGATATTATTTTATTAACTGATATTCACGGTGATCATCTAGATCAAAAAACGTTAGATTCAATTGACACTTCAAAAAGCATAATTATAGTTCCTCAAGCAGTTGCAAATAAATTACCAGAAAGCTACAATTCACAAGTGATTGTTTTAAATAATGGACAAGGTGTACATCGATTAGATTATTTTATTAAAGCCATTCCTATGTATAATTTACCTGAAGAAGAAAATGCAAAACACCCTAAAGGAAGAGGTAATGGGTATGTTTTAAATATTGAAAATAAACGAATTTACATTTCTGGTGACACTGAAGATATTATTGAAATGAGAATGTTGAGAAATATAGATGTTGCTTTTGTTTGTATGAATTTACCTTATACTATGGATATAAACCAAGCTGCAAATGCTGTTTTAGAGTTTAAACCAAAAATTGTATATCCATATCATTATAGAGGTAGTGAAGGTTTTAGCGATGTTGAAGCTTTTAAAAACTTAGTTCAGAACAAGGATAAAAACGTTGAAGTTCGTTTATCTAATTGGTATCCAAAAAACTAACGTTTTAATAGTTCTTTCCCAATAGAGCATTGCAAACATAACTGTTTATTACAATATTCGTTTTTTAATTGAAGTAAAGCTTGTGTTTTAAATGCATTAGAACTATCTATTTTTAAATAATTAAAATTAGAAATAATTGTATTTTTTTCTGGTTTTATTTCCTCCAATATAGAAAATATTGAACTGAAATCACTTTTTCCAATACTCTTTAAATAAACGAATTTTAAAGGTAGAATTGTATTTATCAATAGTAAATCTACAAACGACTTTGTTAATTTTTTAGAACTCTTTTTAGAAGTTGTTTCAAATGTATAATGAGTTTCCCAAAAAGGCAATGTTGAAACTTCAAATAATTTATAAAACCCTTCAAGAGAATTAACCTCAGTTATTTTAGAAAACAAATTTTGATTTTTATTAAATAAAAATGCCAATTGAGACAATCTAATTGTTGGAAAATTATTAGGGCGCAGCCTAAAAAATTGCACTTCCCCTTTTGAAATAGGTGAAAGTTTAAACTTTACTTTTAAATAACTGTATTCTTGTTTTAATTTATTAAAATAAACAGACTCCTTTTCATTAGATAGCAATCCAGCTTGTCCAAAAAACAACGCTTCTAATTGTTCCAAATTATTTGAAACTTTTCTAACAATTGAAAAATCAAATGATCTAGCAAAATTTAAAAAAGCATCAGCATTAACCTTTAAACCAAAATTTTTAGCCAATAAAATAAATAAAGTTGCTTCCCAATTATTTAAATTAGCTGCTAATACTTGATTTATAAATAAAGATTTTTGTTCTAGCCTTTCAAAATAAAGTCGTTCCAGCCAATTATCCATTGCAAAAGAATTGACTGAATTTATATCCTTCTCACAATTAATCCAATTATTATTTTTACTAAAAAGTTGCTCGTAATTTTTTAATACTTCTTTTGAAATGTAATTTTTTAATTCTAATGTAGAAACGGTATCCCCATTCTTTCTATAAATTTCAACATCATGTTCCCAAACAACATGTAGAATTACAGAATCATAATTCTCATCAATTTCATGATTGTGTTTATACCAATCTGAAGAATTAATATGAATCTCAACATTACCAGCCCAAACTTGATTATTAATTTGAATTTTTGCATTAAAAAAATCAGGTCCCGAATTTAAGTTTTCAATCCCGGTCGAAGTAATTTCAATACTTTCTTCATTAGTAGACAGCATTTTTTTAGATGAAAACAACTTAAGTTTCCATATAAAATGAAGTAAATTTTCTTTCATAGCATTTTTTAACTTTCTAAATGTAAAAATTTACTTTTAGTTATAAAAATTGAACCACTTATTTCCCTGTTTTTTTGGTAATTTTAACTAATTTTGTCTTAATTAAATATATAAGAATGAACATAATCAATAGTTTAGAATGGAGATATGCAACAAAAAAGTTCGACCCTTCTAAAAAACTATCAAAAGATAAAATTGATAAACTTAAAATCGCTTTTAATTTAACGGCTACATCGTTTGGACTTCAACCCATAAAAATGATTGTAATTAATAATAAAGAATTACAAGAAAAATTTGTTGAACATTCTTATTATCAGCGACAGGTTGCAGATGCTTCTCACCTACTCGTATTATGTATAGAAAATGATACCACAGCTGATGATGTTAATGCCTATTTTGATTTAGAAAAAAAAATTAGAAATGTTGATGAAGAAGTTATTTCAAATTTTAGAAATCAACTTGTTGATATGTATAAAAATATGTCAAATGAAGAAAAACAACTTTCAGCAAAATACCAAACTTATATTGCATTAGGTAATTTAATGACCGTATGTGCCATTGAAAGAATTGATGCTTGTCCTTTGGAAGGCTTTATTCCTCATAAAATTGACGAATTATTAAGCTTAAAAGATTTAAATTTAAAATCTGTTTTAATGTTACCTGTTGGATACAGAGCTGAGGATGATATTATGAGTGAAATGAAAAAAGTTCGTAAGCCTTTAAATGATACAATTATAGAAATAAACTAAAAAATCAATTAATAAATTTAGATATGAATAATGAAATTAGAACATTAGAACCAAAAGCACTTTGGAATAATTTTGCAGATTTAAACGCAGTTCCAAGAGGTTCCAAAAAAGAAGAAAAAGTAATTCAATTTATGGTTGATTTTGGTAACAAACTAAATCTAAAAACAATAGTTGACCCAGTTGGAAACGTTATTATAAAAAAGCCTGCTTCAAAAGGAATGGAGAACCGAAAAACAATTGTAATGCAATCGCATTTAGATATGGTTCATCAAAAAAATTCTGATACTATTTTTGATTTTGATACGGAAGGGATTAAAATGAAAATTGAAGGAGATTGGGTAAAAGCTGAAGGAACAACACTTGGAGCTGATAACGGTTTAGGAGTTGCGGCTATAATGAGTGTTTTAGCCTCTAAAGATATTAAACATCCTGCAATTGAAGCATTGTTTACAATTGATGAAGAAACAGGAATGACTGGTGCAATGGGATTGCAAGCTGGATATTTAGATGGTGAAATACTACTTAATTTAGATACTGAAGAAGATGATGAAATTGATATTGGTTGTGCTGGAGGTATAGATATCACGGCTACTAATACTTACAACGAAGTACATACTCCTTCAAATTCCATTGGATTCAAAATTTCAGTTACTGGACTTAATGGAGGACATTCTGGTATGGATATACACAAAGGTTTGGGAAATGCTAATAAAATTATGAATCGGGTTTTATATGAAGTGCAAGATTATATTCGCATTTCTGAAATAAATGGTGGAAGTTTAAGAAATGCTATCCCAAGAGAAAGTTTTGCAATCATATCAGTCTATAAATCACAAAAAGATATCTTTCTAAAAAAAATTAAAAAAATCAGTAAAGAAATTAAACTTGAATTTAAAACTGCTGACCCTAATTTAGAAATTTCTTATCCAGAAATTGAGACACCTAAAAAAGTAATGACAGCTATAAGTCAAACCTCTTTATTAAAAGTTATTTATGCTGCCCACAATGGGGTTTACAGAATGAGTAATGATATGGAAGATTTAGTTGAAACATCTAATAATATTGCACGTGTTATTGTTAAAGATGAGCTCATTAAAATTTTATGTTTAACCAGATCATCTGTGGAATCTTCAAAAAATGATTTAGCAAATGCATTAAAGGCTACATTTGAAATGGTTGGTTATAACGTTGCTTTATCTGGTTCTTATCCCGGTTGGAAACCAAATACAGATTCTTTAATTTTAAATGTACTTACAGATACTTATCAAAAATTATTTAAAAGTAAAGCAAATGTTGTTGCGTGTCATGCAGGATTAGAATGTGGAATTTTAGGAACAAATTACCCAGAAATGGATATGATTTCATTTGGTCCAACAATACAAGGCGCTCATTCGCCCGATGAAAGAGCAAGCATAAAATCAAGTCAAAAATTTTGGAATTTTTTAATTGAAATTCTGGAAAATATTCCTTTAAGAAAGTAATAAAAAACAAAAGCGATTGAAATTTCAATCGCTTTTGTTTTTTATATGTTTGTTAACAATATTCCCTTTTAAAAACCATAAATAATTGTATTTTTACAACTTAAAATAATTCTTTAATCTTTTATGGGAAAAATTATTGCAGTCGCCAATCAAAAAGGTGGTGTTGGTAAAACTACAACAACAGTTAATTTAGCTGCCGCTTTAGGGGTGTTAGAAAAAAAAGTGTTGTTAATTGATGCTGATCCACAAGCAAATGCCTCATCAGGTCTTGGAATTGTGGTGGAAGATGTTGAAATTGGTACCTATCAATTATTGGAACATGCTGCAACTGCAAAAGAAGCAATTTTAAAATCAAATTCGCCAAATGTTGATATAATTCCAGCCCATATAGATTTAGTAGCAATAGAAATTGAGTTGGTTGATAAAGTTAACAGGGAGTATATGCTTAAAGAAGTTCTTAAGGATATTAAAGATGAGTATGATTATATATTAATTGATTGTGCTCCTTCACTTGGACTTATTACTTTAAATGCCTTGGTAGGTTCAGATTCTGTAATTATACCTATTCAATGTGAATATTTTGCTTTGGAAGGATTGGGGAAATTATTAAATACAATAAAAAGTATTCAAAAAATACACAATCCTGAATTAGATATTGAAGGATTATTACTTACCATGTACGATTCTCGATTAAGGCTATCTAATCAAGTAGTGGAAGAAGTGAAAAAACATTTTCAGGATATGGTTTTTAAAACTATTATTCAAAGAAACGTTCGACTAAGTGAAGCACCAAGTTTTGGAGAAAGTATTATAGAATATGATGCTACAAGTAGAGGTGCTGTAAATTATATTAACTTAGCGCACGAAATAATAAAAAATAATAAGGATGGCAAAAGCAACTAGAAAACAAGCACTAGGAAGAGGATTATCTGCCTTATTAAATGAAAATAGCTCAGATATTAAATCGGCTAATGATAAAAATGCTGATAAAGTTGTTGGTAGTATAATTGAAATTGAATTAGAATTAATAGATATAAATCCTTTTCAACCTAGAAGTTACTTTAATGAAGAGGCCTTAAGAGAATTAGCTAGTTCTATTAAACAACTTGGAGTTATTCAACCAATAACGGTAAGAAAATTAGACGGCAACAAATTTCAATTAGTATCAGGTGAACGTAGATTTAGAGCTTCAAAATTAATTGGAAATACAACAATTCCAGCTTATATTAGACTTGCGAATGATCAAGAAATGCTAGAAATGGCATTGGTTGAAAATATTCAACGAAAGGATTTAGACCCTATTGAAGTAGCATTATCTTACCAACGTTTAATTGATGAAATTGATTTAACTCAAGAAGAAATGAGTCAGCGAGTTGGAAAAAAACGTTCAACAATTAGTAATTATTTACGTCTTTTAAAATTAGATCCAATAATTCAAACAGGTATGCGTGATACTTTCATTTCAATGGGTCATGGAAGAGCATTAATAAATATTGAAAATACAGAAGATCAATTAAATATTTACGAAAAAATATTACAGCAAAAATTATCTGTTAGACAAACTGAAGAAATTGTTAAAAATCTTAAGAACGGAGTAAATACAGCACCAAAAACTGCTACAAAACAAGTTGAAACACCAAAATTTGTAAATAAAGGACTAAAAGCAATAAGTGAATACTTTGGGCATAAAGTTGACGTTAAATTATCAGGAAATGATAAAGGAAAAATTATTATCCCATTTCATTCTGAAGAAGATTTTAATCGCATAAAAAAATTACTTCAATAGTGTTTAACAAAAAGTTTTATATTTTAATAATAGTAATTTCATTTTCAACTATTAATTGCTTTTCTCAAGAAGATCTATTAATAAAAGCACAAGATACAACTGTTATAAGCCCTGTCGAATTTGATATGCTTTCTCCTGCTAAAGCCGCATTTTATTCAGCAATATTGCCAGGATTAGGCCAAGCATACAATAAAAAATATTGGAAAATTCCTCTTGTTTGGGGTGCCCTTGGTTCTGGAATCTACTTTTACGATTTAAATAGCACTAATTACAATAGAGCTCGAACTGCCTTTAAGCTTAAATTAGATGGAAAACCAAATGAATTTGATGGTGTAGATGGTAATATTTTATTATCAGAAGATGCCTTAATAAGAGCTCAAAAATCATATAAAAAAGATCGTGATTTGTCTTTACTTGTTACAGTGGCATTATATGTTTTACAAGTACTGGAAGCTAGTACGAATGCACATTTACTGCAACATAATGTAGATAATAATTTATCTTTATCACCTCAAATTATTCAAGATGCCGTATCCAATAAGTCCGTTGTTGTAGCATCTTTAAATTTTAAATTTTAAAAATGAAAATAGCTTTATTAGGTTATGGTAGAATGGGTAAAACAATTGAACAAATTGCTTTACAAAGAGGGCACGAAATTGTTTTAAAAGTTGATGAACATTCTAAAAGCTATGACATAAAAGTTGCCGATATTGCCATTGATTTTAGTATTCCTTCTATAGCATTTAATAACATCACAAACTGTTTAAATAACAACGTTCCTGTTGTAAGCGGTACAACTGGATGGCTAGATAAATATAAGGATGCCACTGAACTTTGTAAAGAAAAAAATGGTGGTTTTATTTATGCGTCAAATTTTAGTTTAGGAGTGAATATCTTTTTTGAACTAAATGAATATTTGGCTAAAATGATGAATAATTTGAACCAATATAAAATTTCAATGGAAGAAATTCATCATACAAAAAAATTAGATGCCCCAAGTGGTACAGCAATTACTTTAGCTGAAGGAATAATAAACCATACAAATAAAAAAAACTGGGTATTAGATGTAACAAATAAAGACTCTGAGATACCTATAGTTGCAAAACGAATAGCAGATGTGCCTGGTACACATTCTGTTGAGTATAAGTCCGAAATTGACTCTATAGATATTAAGCATACTGCTTTTACACGAGATGGATTTGCCCAAGGAGCTGTTTTTGCTGCCGAATGGTTATTCGGTAAAGAAGGCGTTTTTACGATGAAAGACGTTTTAGGTTTAAAATAATATTAAAAATTATTTATTATGACAATGATTCAATGGTTTATATTTTTTCTAATAGTACAAGTAATCCATTTTCTAGGAACTTGGAAATTATATGTAAAAGCTGGTAGGAAATCCTGGGAAGCATTGGTTCCAATATACAATGGAGTTATTTTAATGAAAATAATAAATAGACCTTTTTGGTGGGTAATTTTACTATTTATTCCAATAATTAATTTACTGATGTTTCCAGTTGTTTGGGTAGAAACAGTTAGAAGTTTTGGAAAATATAAAACTATAGATTCTATACTTGCAGTTGTAACTTTAGGTTTTTATGCTTATTATTTAAACTATGTTGAAAATGCAAGTTATGTTGAAGACAGAAGCTTAAAATCAAGAACAGAACTTGGTGAATGGGTAAGCTCAATTGTATTTGCAATTGTGGCTGCAACTTTGGTTCACACCTATTTTATGCAACCTTACACTATACCAACATCTTCATTAGAAAAATCTTTACTTGTTGGTGATTTTCTATTTGTTAGTAAATTTCACTATGGTGCAAGAACTCCCATGACGACTATTGCTGCGCCAATGGTTCATGATTCGTTACCATTAACAAAATTTAAATCTTATTTAAAAAAGCCACAATTACCATACTTTAGATTACCTGCTTTACAAAAAATTAAAAGAAATGAAATTGTAGTATTTAGCTGGCCAGTTGATACAGTTCGATTCTTTTTTGATAAATCGAAGATTCACATCGATAAGCCTATAGATAAAAAGTCTAATTATGTAAAACGATGTGTTGGTATTCCTGGGGATTCGTTAGAAATTAAAGATGGCTATATCTATATAAACGGAAAACAAACAGTTTTACCAGATAGAGCAAAACCACAATACATGCACAAAGTTGTAACTGAAGGGCAACAATTAAGTGCTGCAACTTTAAAAAGATATGATATAACCGAAGGAAGTTTTCAAGGGGATTATTATATGCTAAATTTAACTGATGAAAATGCAGCAAGACTTAAAAATAATCCAATAGTGAAAAGCATTGCTAAAGAGCTAACGCCTAATGGAAATTATAACTCAAGGGTTTTTCCTCATAGTTCACAATATGCCTGGTCAGATGATAATTTCGGTCCAATTTATGTTCCTGAAGCTGGAAAGACAGTAGCATTAAACTCTCAATCATTACCATTTTATAAAAGAATTATTGAAGTATATGAAAAAAATAATTTAACCATAAATGGAGATGAAATTTTTATCAATGGT
>NZ_FZNX01000002.1 GCF_900188355.1 Lutibacter flavus | reverse complement strand
TCAGCTTCATCAATAACATCAGTAATATCAACAGCAGGAATATCAACCGTACATTCTACAACAACAGCTGCAGGATTAGACGCCGTTGGCGCTTCATTGTCTGTTATTATAACATCAAAACTACAAGAACCTACAAATACATCTCCTGGATCAGTTGTCTCTTCAAAGGTATTAGTTGTTGTGCCAACAGGAAATGCTGAGCCAGAAGCTAATCCAGCTGTTTGAGTAACTTTATTTCCAGAACTAGCCGTAGGTGCTGTAAAAGTTACGACTGCATAACAATTTCCTAAGTCATTATTTTGAGTAATTGGACTATTTGGACAGCCAGCATCAAAACTAACCTTTTCTATAACCTCAACAGCATTTGATTTGGCTTCCTTTACAGTTTCCGTATCCTCAACAAAATATTCAGATTCTTCATTATAAAAATAATTGTACTCCACTATTGAAGTAGGTTCTTTTTTTGCTAAATAAGCATATGGGAAATTATTTTTTGGTAATAATTCAGTATCTATTTGAGTCTTAAAAAAAGACATAAATATGTCAGAATATTGGAGAAACACCAATAAAATCGAAGAAAATAATAAACCAATAAAGTAATTTTTTTTCATAATATGTAATTTTATGGTGTTAAACACTTAAAACTACTATGTCTTAATAGTTAATAACCGCTGGGTGGGGAAATGCACCAACATAACTATAAAACTTGCAATTCAAATACAATTATTATTCTAAAAACTATTTAACTTCTAAATAATTTATAAGTACTATATATAGGGATTTTTAAATTCTAATTTACCAACAAAATTTTCAATTTTAACATTCAACTTGGGGTGTTAAATCACTGGTAATTTGGGATTTATATAGTCAAATATAATCATTTTTTAAATACAAATTAAAAAATCATGATAAATATCATACCAAAACAGCATAATGCGGTTAAAAATGAATCTGTTAATTTAGAAATAAATAAAGACTAAAATTAAATTTATAATGCTTTATAAACCCTCAAAATAGCATCAATTTTTGCATTGGTATCTGAGTTTACTATTTTTTTATCCGGATTTTCATCAAGCCATTTAAGGGTTCTTTTAATACCTTCAGCAAATGATATTGTAGCTTTAAAACCGGGTACAAAAGTTTTTATTTTTGAATTGTCAAAAATTACGCTTTCACTTTTATCTCCTAATAAACCACCTGTAAAAGAAGGCTCCATTTTACAAATAAAATCTGATGAAATATGAACAACTTTAGCTTCACAGTTTACACTTTCGGCTAAAATTTTATAAATCATATTCCAAGTTAAAACCTCATCAGAAGTAATATGAAATGCATGTCCAATTGCTTGTGTTAAACCCAATAAACCAACCAATCCAATTGCAAAATCATCAGCGTGAGTAACTGTCCATAATGAAGTTCCATCTCCATGAATTATTATTTCTTTTCCCTTTAAAATTCTATCCACTGTTGTATATTCATCAAACCCACCAATTGCAATAGGAATAACGGTATCATACGTATAAGATGGTCTAACAATAATAATTGGGAAATCTTCTTCTCTATAAGTTTTAACTAATAAATCTTCACATTTAATTTTATCGTTAGAATATTCCCAAAGATTATTCTTTAGAGGAGTAGATTCTGTAATTATAGGATAGCTTAAAGGCGTTTGATAACAAGACGCTGAACTTATAAAAATATATTGTTTCGTTTTTCCTTTAAATAATTTGATGTCATTTTCTATATCCTCTGGTATAAATGCAATCCAATTAACAACAACATCCCAAGTATGTTTTTTCAACTCTTCTAATTCATTCGGTTTTTTAATATCACCAATTATTGTTTTAACTCCAGATATTTCTACTGTACTTTGCCCTCTATTGAAATGATATAAATCAATCCCTTTTTTAATTGCTAATTTGCTTGAAGCTGTACTTATATTTCCAGTTCCTCCAATAAATAAAACTTTCATTTATAATAATTTCTGTGATTAAAAAAACAAGTTATACTCAAATATAAGACTTATTTGAGTATAACTTGTTAAGATATTTTAAAACTGTTTATTGAAAAAAATAGGTTTTAATTACTCGAACTTAAATTTAAATCACCTCTTTTTAATCCTTTACCTGTAACAGATAATTCAATATTTCCTGCAGTATTTGTTGACTGTATCAACACCACTAATTTACCACTAAATAGTTTCATGGTTGGTAAATGAAAAAGTTCTAGAGAAGTGGCATCACCATTACAAGCTGCTCTATACGTTCCATTCCCTTTTACTCTAAATTTTAGTTGGTTTGTTGCAGTTGGACACAGAATACCGTTTTTATCAACTACTGAAACCTCAACATATGATAAATCTTTACCATCTGCTTTTATAATTTTTTTATCTGGAGATAGTACAATCTTATAAGGTTTTCCAGCTGTACGTATTTCTTTTTCAGCAACTTGTTTTCCTTCTTTATCAAAAGCAATAACTTTTAATGTTCCAGGTTCATAAGTAACATCCATCCACATTAAACGATACCTATTTTGCGGTGTTGAAGAATTCTTTTTTTGAATTCCCATACTTTTACCATTTACAAAAAGTTCTGCACTATCATAATTAGTATACACAAAAACTGGAGTTGTTTCTCCTTCTCTACCTTTCCAATTCCAATGTGGTAAAATATGTAAGGTTTCATCTTTAGTATTCCATCTGCTTCTATATAAATAAAAGCGGTCTTTTGGTAAACCAGCTAAATCGGAAATTCCAAAATAAGAACTACGTGAAGGCCAACTTTCATCATAAGGGGTTGGTTCACCTAAATAATCAAAACCTGTCCATACAAACTCTCCAATAACCCAAGGTTTGTCATCTTGTAATACAAAATCATCATCTGGTAAATTAGACCAGCTGCAATATTCTAAATCATATGAAGACGATTGAAAATCATCATATTGTTTCATACTCGCTTGTTGTACCGGAAACTTATAAATACCTCTGGAACTTACTGTTGAGGCAGTTTCTGACCCTAAAATAAAACCTTGTGGAAATTTTTTATTTGCTTCTTCATATAAATGAACTCGATAATTTAAACCCGGCACATCTAATAATGCTCCAAAACCAGATTCCATTACAGCCTTAACTTGATCCATTCCAACTGTAACCGGACGAGTTGGGTCTTCTCTATGAAAAATATCTTGCAACCATTTTGCACGTTTTACACCTTCTTCTCCCCATTGATCAGGTACTTCATTTCCTGAGCTCCACATCACAATTGAAGGGTGATTTCTTGTAGCATGAACCAAATTAACAACATCTTTTTCCGCATATTCTTCAAAAAATCGGTTGTACCCATTCTCAACTTTTGGTTTTGCCCATTCATCAAAGCTTTCGGCTAAAAACATAAAGCCCATTTCGTCGCACAATTCCAACTGTTCAAAAGATGGCATATTGTGTGAACTTCTAATAGCATTACAACCCATATCTTTTAAAATGGTTAATTGACGGCGCAATGCAGATTTGTTTACCGCCGTTCCTAACGGACCTAAATCGTGATGCAAACAAACTCCTTTAAACTTTCTTACTTCACCATTTAAACTGAATCCTTTATTAGGTTCATATTTAATATCTCTTATTCCAAATCGAGTAGAAACTTCATCTTTTAAAGCCTCTCCAACAAATAATTGTGATTTAGCAGTATACAAATATGGATTTTCCGGACTCCATACTATTGGGTTTGAAACCTTCAAGTTTTGTTCAAATTCATTACCAAATACTTCAGTCGCTTTTTCTGTTGCAACCTCTTTTCCTTCAGCATTGTAAATAGTAGTAATTAATTGAACATTTTCTCCAGACGATTTGGTTTTAACATTTACTTTAGCAACTTCCCTGCTAATAAATGGAGTTGTTATAAAAGTTCCCCATTGATTTATACTTTCCTTATTTTTTACAATTAAACTTACTTTTCTATACAAACCAGCACCCGGATACCAGCGTGAAGCAAATGCAGGATTTGAAACTTTAACAGCTAACGTATTTTCACCTTCTTTAATTAAATCTGAAACATCAAAATAAAAATAGCTGTAACCATATGCCCATTCACCTACTTTTTTACCGTTTAAATAAATTTGTGGCTCGCTCATAGCTCCTTCAAAAAGCAAGATTACTTTTTTGCCTTTTTCAAATTGGGGTAGTGTAAATTTATTTCGATACCAAGCAGTACCAATATGCGGTAAAGATCCTGTTCTTCCTGTTTTTTCTGAAGCCACTTCTTCGCCATTTTGAACAATAGCAACAGTTTGCTTATCCACTTCTTTATCAAATGGGCCGTAAATTGCCCAATCATGTGGAACACTCACGTTTTCCCATTTTGAATCATCAAAATTTATTTGGAAAGCTTGTTCGTTTTTATTCTTTTGAAATTTCCAATCAGTATCTAACTCTTTAACAACTCTTACTTGAGAAAAAGAGAATTGTGTACCTATTAAAAAAATAAATAAAGTTTTAAAAAATTGTTTCATAATATGATTCATTAAAAAAGTTTAGAATAATTGTTAATTTTTAGAGGCATTATAAAATTGCATTCCTAAAGTAGCCTTATTATTATGATCAAACAAAGTTGCATTATCCCAATGCGAACCTTGACCCCATAGAGTACTACAACTAGTTGAAACCCAGGCCGGCTCCCAGTAAATCAAACCTTCGCCTCCAGCCGTTTCAATTACTTCTTGTAATTTATTCAAATAATCTAATTGGCCTTGTTGTGTTGCTGGATATCCAGACACCAATGCGTTGTTATCTAAAATATTATTAGCACTATCTGCATTTTCCAAAGTAAACGGATATGCCGTTTCTACAATCATTAAACGTTTATTATAGGTATTTATTAAGGTAGTAAATGCTGTTGAAACATTACTCAAGTTATAATCGGACCAAATTGGATAATATGATAAACCAATCCAATCAAAATCTATAACGCCATTTTGAGTTGCTTCTTCAAACCACCACAATCCATTTTCTGGTTGTGCAATGTGCAACATCACTCCTATTTCTTTGTTTTTTGCAGATGAAATATCTCTAACTGCTTTGATACCTTTATTTATTAAAGATGAATTTCTAACCCAATCAATTGGCCATTGTAACTCTCCTTGTTGTAAAATCATTGGGTTAATTTCATTACCTACCTGAACAATATCTGGTAACAAATTCGCATTTGCTAAATCATTCAGAACCATATAAGTATAATTGTATAACAAATCTCCAAGGGCTGTAGTATTATTAATTTCACTTAACCAGGCTTCTGGTATTTCTTGGGTTGATGGATCTGCCCACGTATCAGAGTAATGAAAATCTAATAAAACTTTCATTCCTTCAGCTTTGGCACGAGAGATTGTTAGCTTTACATCTTCATAATTAGAGTAATTTGTCCAAGTTGGATTATGCCATAATCTAACACGAATAATATTAGCCCCTGCTTCATTAAATATTTTAAATGGATCTTTTGTAGCGCCATTTAAATCTTTATAAATTGCTCCACACTCTTCCATTTCATTTACATAAGATAAATCTGCACCATAATAAAAACCAGATGTTTCAGCAGGTTCTTCTTCAATTGGGTCTTCGATTATTAGATTATCATCCACTTTTTCAGGGTTTGAATCTCCACAAGATGAAAAAGAAATAAAAACTAATATTGAAATTAAAATAGTAAAGTACTTCATTTATTAAATGTATTTGTTACATTTAATAAAAGTAATAAAAATATTTAATACATTCTAAGAGAAAAGTCTATTTAATTTCCAAGAACTCATTTTTAACATTTTAAAAAGAATAAATTCTAAATATTACCAAAAAGCTTGGTAATTTGCTTTTTACTAAAAAAAGTGCTCGTACCAAAAGTATTTGAATTCAGGCTATTTTGGTAAACAAATAACATCAGTTCGCCTTTAATTTTTTTAAAATTAAATTTTACAATGGTATCGTTACTTGTTTTAACTATAATCTGACGGTTTTTCTTGGCATCAAAACCATTCATTAAAATTGAATACACTGTTTCTTTATTGTGAAAGTGAAAAGCTTTTTCGGAGTTTTGATTTTTAGATTTAATATCAGAATAAACAAACGAATATAAGTTATTAGCTTTAAGTAATTTTATATAGTGATTTCCTTGTTTTACACTCCCAATTTCCTGGCCAACAACAACGGAAGAAAACATCAAAAAAAATAATAAACACCTTATAATCATGTAATTAAAAAACAATTTAACATAAAAAAGACCTGCAGATATTGCAGGTACAATACAATAGCCAATCTTAAAATCTAAAAAATAAAGACAGGCCATATTTAAAAATTGAATCTATTTTAGAATTTTTCTAAAATAACAATTCTATTAATCTGGCAAATAAACGGAATTGAAACGGATTTATTTTAATTAAATTGTTAAATTTAACTATGTTCTTAAGTTCTTTATTTATTTAAAAAATCTGAGAAACCAACTTAAGTAGTTTATTCTTATTAATTGGTTTTGGCATAAAATAGTCACATCCTACTTCTAAAGCTTTATCCTTATCATCACTCATACCAAATGCGGTTTGCGCAATTATATTAACTCGTTTATTGAATTTTCTAATTTTTTTTGTAGCAGTTAAACCATCCATTATTGGTAACTGAATATCTATCAAAATTAAATCAATATCTGGGTTGGTCTTACAAATTTCAACAGCATCTAAACCATTTCTCACAACTAAAATTTCTTCAGCAATATCCTTTAGAATAATTTCTAAAAGCATTGAAGACATTTCATCATCTTCAACAACTAAAATTTTTATTTTACTCTTACTACCTTCTAAAATTTCAATAGTTTCCTGTTTAGAAATCTCGTTGCTAACTTCACAATTTTCAGAGTCAAGAATTTCAAAATAAAAAACAGTCCCTTTGTTTAATTCACTTTCTACCCATAATTTGCCACCCAATAATTCAACAAAACCTTTTGAAATTGCCAAACCTAATCCAGCACCCTCGTAATCTCTAGTTAGAGCTTCACTGCCTTGTCTAAATCTTTCAAAAATAATTTTTTGTTGTTCTTTTGGAATACCAACTCCTGTATCCTTAACGTAAAACTGAAAAGAATTATTCTTTCTCTCATACCCTATTTCGATTTTACCTTTAGATGTAAATTTTAGTGCATTTTTAACCAAATTTGTTAAAATTGCATAAATTTTTTCTTTGTCTGTGTTAATAAAGGCTTCTTTATCTTTTAGTGAGTTATGCAATATTAGTTCTATACCTTTTTTTGTTGCCTCAGGATAAAAGAAAGTATGTATATATTCTGTTACTTTGTTAATATTTGTTTTTGAAAGTGATACTTCCATTTGCCCAGATTCCACCTTAGAAATGGAGATAATATCATTTATAATATTTAACATCCTCTCGCCACTTTTCTCTATAACTTCAATATATTTTTTTTGTTTTTCACCCGTTAATTCTGGCTGTTTAAGCAAATTTGTAAAACCTAAAATTCCATTCATTGGAGTTCTTATTTCATGACTCATGTTTGCTAAAAAGGCCGATTTTAACCGGTCACTTTCTTCGGCTTTATCTATAGCTATTATTAATTTCTTTTCGGTTTGTCTTCGTTTTTCATTAACAATGGTTTGAGAAACAATAGCTGCTATGGTATTGGCAAAAGAATCCTGATCTGCCTCCCAAGATACTTTTTTCCCAACATTTTCAAAACAAACAACCCCTTTAAGCTCCCCTTCAATTAAAATCCCTTTGTCATATAATGACATAATATTGTTGGGAATTAAATAGTTGTCTTTAAACTCTATAGTTTGAGCGTCGTTTTGCGCATCAAAAGCATTAACATTACTTTTCTCTAATAATGTCTTAAAATAATTAGGAAAGTCTTTTCTCAAAATCTCCATTCCAATGTTATGCTTGTTTTTTGTACGGTCATATTGACTTACACAATTTAAAACCTTCTTATCTTCTGAAAACAACCAGATACCAACCTGAGAAATTTCTGTAGCAATAGCTGCTTCTTTTGTTAATTTCTTAAAGGATAAACTTTGATTATCCAGTGAAATAACATCCTCTAAAGTAATACGAGATATCGTATTTTTTAGGCGAATAACACGCTCTTTTTTTAGCAGCGTTTCTTTTTCGAGTTTAATACGATCCGTAATATCACGCATAATTCCTTCGTGATATAATTTTTTTCCAGAAACACTATGAGTATACCAACCATGATCTTCAACCCACAACTCACTACCATCCTTTTTCTTTATTCTAAATATCCCCAATTCTTTATTGGCCTCGTCTAAATCAAAATTTTCCCTGTCATCTAAATCAAAATATAAATCCTTTTTAATATCTATCGCAAGAAGCTCTTCCATACTAGAATAGCCAAGCATTTTAACCATTGCCGGATTTACAGAAATAAATTTACCTTCATCGGTACTTTTATATACCCCATCAGGTATTTTATCAATTAGTACTTGATAAACTTGCTCACTTTTTTTTAATTCTTCTCTTGCTTTTCGACTTTCGGTTATATCCTCCTGACTAATTAAAAAGTTGGAAATCTTTTTATTATTGTCAAATAGTGGCGAAATTGAAGTAGATGTATAAAAATATTCTCCGTTTTTTTTAATGCTTTTTACTTCACCTTTCCAAGTTTCTCCATCATTTAAAACTTTCCAAATAAGTGCATTTTCTATTTTTGTGTTTCCATCAGATATTACATAAGGCTTAGTTCCAATTACATCATTTAAAATGAATCCAGTAGTTTCTATAAATTTTGAATTTACATACTCAATATTACCTTTGTTATCAGTTATTTGAATTATTGCAGAGTTTTGATTAACAGCACTAGATAGTTTTAATAGTTCGTGGTCTTTTTTGTTTCTTTCCGTAAGATCCCTGAAAAATGAAATATAATTTCCATCATCCATCTTTGAGGAATTCATTTCAACCGTAATTCTATTCCCATTTTTACATAATAATTCACGATCCGAAATAATTGTATCTCCTTCGTTTAATTCATTATATTTAAGAGGTTTTTTATTTAACTGATTACTTGAAAATAAATCCTTCATATTCATTTTCAGTAATTCCTTTGTAGTATATCCGGTTAGTTTACTGCTCTTTTCATTTACTGAAATTAAATTTCCATTACTATCCCCTCTAAAAAAAGCATCAGGTGCAGAGGCTATTAATTTTCGAAAACTTTTTTCACTTTCTTTCAGTAGTTCAAGATTCTTTAGTTGATTAGTTATATCACGTTGCACCCCAAAATGTCCTGTAATTCGGCCTTGAGCATCATGCATTAAAGTATAATCTCCTTCAATATGAATTTGGGTTCCATCTAATCTATACTCAATAGTATCAACTTTAGCATGCCCTTTATCTAAAAACTGTTTCCATTGAGATTTTCCACTGACAAGATTTTCTTTATAAAAAGAAGCTAAGGTTTTCCCTATAAATTCATTTCGGTTTGCACCATAGTGTTTTAAATAAGCGTCATTTAATTTGGTGATTTTTTGATGGTTAAAAATATAATCTAAAGTAGTTTCTTTATTTACAGTATCATTCCAATAAATTGGTGTATCCAGTTCCATTATGTAAAACCCTAAAAAAGACTGAGAAAAGAACAATTCAAGTTTTTCTTCATTATTTTTTAATTGCTTGGCCATCCTTTTTTGCCCTGTAACATCACGTAACACAGCAACTCGTAAATTTTTATCATTTAAAACTAACTCTTTTCCACGCACTTCAGCACAGAAAGTAGATCCATCTTTACGCAATCCTATCGCTTCATAGATACCCTGATTTTTAGAATTAATTAGTTTGGAAACTAATGCTTTTCCATCTGGAGCAGCTAGAGATAATACATTTTTCCCTTTAAGTTCTTTTTTAGAATATCCAAATAATTCTGCAAAGCGCTCATTTAAGTCAATAATAAAACCGTTTTCATGGATACAAATACCTTCAAAAGTTGCTTCGCTTAAAGTATTAAATAGTAATTCTTTCTCTTTTAAATCTGATATGTCCCTTACAATTCCTTCAATTCCAATAATATCTCCTGTTTTATTCTTTAAATAATGGGAATTTACGCTTCCCCAAAATGTAGTACCATCTTTTTTAACCAATTGATTAATAAAATTGGAAACAAATCCTTTTGAAGAAAGTTTCTTCAAAAATCGTTTTTTTTCTTCTGGATATTTATATATTTTATCTGCAATATTAATTCCTATGGTTTCCTCAATGGTATAACCAGTAATTCGCTCGGCAGAAGGCGAAATAAATGTAACAACACCGTTTAAATCTGTTCTATATAAGATATCCGGACTACTATTAAAAAATTCTTTGTATAAATTTTTAGCTTCTTTTTTCAGAATTAACTTTTCAATTTCTCGAGAGGTATTGCTTGCTGCAATTTGCAAAATCAACTCAAAAGGTTCTGAATCTTCCATTGGTTTGGAATCCAATAAAGAAATAATTCCTAAAGCATTTCCAGAAGAATCCCATAGTGGAATTCCTATATAGCTTTCTACATTCAAATCAACCAATAATTTATCTTTTGGAAATAAATTCTGAATATCTTTTTTATAAACACATAAGGATTTCCCCATTACATTTTCACAAGGAGTGCTTTTTAATTCATATTCAAAATTGGGTATAATATCGCCTTTCGCATAAATAGCCAAGGTTTTAACAATTGTTGGATTATTATTCTTAAATACACCTATAATTACGTTATCAATTTCAGTAATCTTTCCTAAAAAATCAACTAAAAAATTCAAATAAGAAACATCATTTGAAAGTCCTTTTTTTTGAGCGAAAAATTCAATAGTTTTTTTAATTTTTTGCATATTCTTTTGGTCAGATAACTTTTCTAATACCTTGTAAAAATATATGAATTAATTAGTAATAAAAAATAAAACGCAATATATGCCCTATTAACTACTTGATTTTAAAAATAAACTGTAATTATAAAAAGAAACATAAAAATCTGTTGCAATTAAAATCATGAGCATATTTTTTAATTATTGTTTCTAATCTCTTACAATAAACGCATTAGGGAAATCTGATAAAAAATAAAACAAACATTTTAGTTGGAGAAATATTTGATCTGGGTAAGTTTAAATACCACTAGGTCATTAAAAATAAGTTACAATTTATATCTGGAGGTGGGAAAAATAATTGATGGCGCTTTGAAATGATAAAATAATAATCTCCTTTTACTTAGGTTTCGGTATTATACTGAGATGATAGGTATTTGCGAAAATGAACATTTACACCATCTGTAAGACAACATCAATGTCTAAATTAACTTCAACCTAGTTAAAATTATTGTGAATTTCTTTTATTACTCTATCAGATCCATCATTTGAATTGTCTAATGCTTAGAATTGAATTGCAAATGCACTACCTACTTTAACTTTAACCCCCTCAAAAGTATCAATTATATCTTTTGGTGTTTCAAAAAGGTTATCTACATTTTTATAAACAGGAATTTCAATCACAACTTAGAGCATAAAAAAAGCTCCATAACTTAATGTCATAAAACCTTAGATCTTTTTTGAAAACAAAAAAGCCACTCAATTTACTGAATGGCTTTGTTTTGCTCCCCCTATTACTCGAAGTTGCAACTGGAATTCATTAATTCAAAATAGTCCATTTTAGTGAACCATACAAGTTGCTAACCTTTATTAGTTTTCCCTTTAAGTTCTTCAATTCTTTGCTTATAATAATCATTAGGATTTATCTCATAAGCTTTATTCACAAATTTTAAAGCATTTTTATAATCATTAGTTCTTTCATAATAATCTGCCATTGAATCGTATGCGTTTGCACTTTTAGGGTAATACTTAATTAATAATTCAAAAAACATTTTCGCTTTCTCTGGTTGTTGCATATCTAAATTCATATAACCAGACATATTTAAAATTTCTTCTGGATAAGGAGGTACTGAATAACCAAATTGATTTTGAAGTTTTAGTTCTCGATATTTCACTATTTTAAATAGTTCTTCTTTTGGAGTGTCGGGTGAATTAAATTTATCTGTATTTTCCCATTGATACCATTCAAAATCAAAGATTAACCCATCCATAATAGATGGAAATGGAATAGTACCATGTAAATCTCTTGGATAAAATTTCCATTCAAAAGCCAACTCATTTTTCTTGTTTTGCTTTACTATATTTGAAAAAGTAATATTAGACCTTGCAAATAATGTATATTCTGATGTGTCTTGCATCACATTTTCTATAGTTACTTGTTGATTTTGCATATGCAATTGCCCACTTAAAGACATAAATAAGGCTTTTCCTTTATAATTCTGTCTTGAAAGTATTTCTCTTGATTCATTCATTAATTTTTGGTTGTCCCAATCAAGACTTGGATCGATGGCTAAATAATTTGAAAATAATTGTGGGTGATGAATTAGTGTGTAAATAGTAAATAAACCTCCATAAGAATGACCAATTAAAGTTCTGAAATTGGTTACAGGGTATTTATTTTCTATAAAAGGAATCAGCTCTGTATCAATGAATCTACTAAAATTAGAAGCTTCACCATTTGCTTCATTACTATATTCTAATATTATTTTGGACGTTGTTAAGTCTCTCATTCTATTATTACTATTTGAAATACCAACAAGCACCATTTCAGGTGCAAAGCCTCCACAATAATAATTTTGTACATCGTTCACTGTTGGAAGAAAAACCTCTCCATCTAAAATATAAACCACAGGATATTTTTTGTCGCTAATAGGATTATAATTATCTGGGAGTTGCACATAAATAGTTCTATATTCTTTTAAAGTTTTAGAGTAAAGGCTATCTAAAGCGCCTACTTTTTTCAAGAATTGATTATTTTGATTTGTTTGGGAGTTTGCAAATTGCTGAAAGAAGATAACAAGTGCAGTAATAAATGCTATTTTAATGCTATTTTTCATTTGTATGTTGTTAATTATTTCTAGTGATTTTATAAGATTTGTTAAGGATAAATTTAACTATTATTTTTAAACATTACATTTTTATGAGACCAATAACTGCATTCAAGCTGGATTTCACAAACAACTAAGGATTAATAACCTCAGCTTTAAAATTTATTGAACCATCTTTTAAGATTAATCCTTTTTCAGATACTATTATTTTTAAATCTTGCATCCCACCATTTTGATGCCCATTTATAAAAAATTCATTTTCACTTATAGGTATTAATTTTACAGTATTAATATGATTTGTTTTAACGGAATCATCCATAAACATGCCTTGTATTTTATGATTGGTATTAAGATTTAATACGATTCCGATATCAACTGTTTCAAAATGAAATCTGATATGAACATTTTTAACATCATCCCCATCAATTTTATAAATATTATATGATTTAAATTTACCTGCATGTTGTAAAAAATTTGCCCACATTCCTTTTAATTGCCCTAAACCTTCTTCTGTACCTAAAAGTCCTTTCATTTGATCATTATCATTGGAATAATTAATAAGTCCTTCAAAATTTTGGGTACTCATTGCATTCGCAAAAAACAATGCAGTTTCACTGAAGTCATCATTTTCTTCCGCATTTCTTGAAAAGGTATATGTAAAAACCGACCAAGGTTTTTTACCAATTGTTTCTAACGAGTAGGTGTTTCCCTCTTTTTTTATCAAAAGTGAGTATTCATTATCCAATTGATATTCCTTAGTAACATTAACAATACTATTGTTTTTAATCTTTGTTGGTATTGGTAAATTTTCTATGCTTTTACCTTGAAACAGTGAAATAATTTTATCGGTAATTTCAGGGACAAAAGTAACTTCACCTTGAAACTCATCAATTACAGGATTTACAGATGTAGCGTTGGATAGAATGATTATTTTAATATTTTTTTCTGAAAAAGTACCCATCACTGACGCATAACCAGGAAGTAACCCGTTATTGTATATCCATTTTTCATCTCCTTTTTTATCAATAACCCAACCTAAGCCAGAAGCCATTTCATTAACGCCCATTGCCTGTGTAGCGGTGTATAGTTTATTCATGGATTCTGATTTTAATAATGTTCCGTTATCTAAAGCTTGCATAAATTTAAATAAGTCAACCGTAGTTGAATTCATATCAGCCGCACCTTGAAGCCAAGAAGGATGAAAAGACGCATTTAATTTTTTAAATTTATCCATACCTAAACCAAAATATGGTTGCGCTTTTTGATTTAAAGAATTGAAAAATGCAATGCTTGTATTTTTCATTCCTGCAGGTTTAAAGACTGTTTGTTCCATAAAGTTAGCATAGGACTGCCCAATTACTTTTTCTATGATATTAGCTAACAACAAGTATCCGAAATTATTATAGTCATAACCTGTTCCTGGCTCAAATTTTAATTTTGACTCTTTAAATTTTTCTAAAACTTCATTAAAAGTTATAGCCGTTTTTTCTGGCATCAATCCATTTCCATTGTCGTCTGTTCTGCCAATATTGGCCTCCATGCCAGAACTGTTATTTAACAAATGTTGTATTGTTATGTCGTTTGAATAATCAGGCATAAAATCTGGAAAATACGTAGAAATAGGTGTTTCTAATGTCAATTTTCCATCTTCAACTAATTTCATAATTCCAACAGCTGTAAATGATTTTGAAAGAGAAGCAATACTAAATATCGATTTTTTAGTATTTTTTTTATGTCCATCCGTATCAGCATAACCAAAGCTTTTTTGATAAATGATGTGGTTATTTTTGCTAATTAAAACATTTCCAATAAACCGATTATAATATGAATAACTTTCAAATAAGCCATCAAAATTATTTTCTAATTCTTTGTTGGAACTTGATTGTCCAAAGGAATTAATTCCTAAGATTAATGAGATGAATACTACAACTGCTTTTTTCATTTTTTTATGATTTAATAATTAATTTATAGCAATAGTAGCATGTTTGAAGTACACAAAAAAAGGAATGTGATTGTTAACTGCTTTGCTGGGACAGTTACTCCAAATGATGTGAAAAAAGACAAACTTCACACTACTATGGGATTTGGCCACAATAATGATATCTTTTGTCCCTTATAAAATTTTAACTTATTTTAATTCCTATTTTTGACAAAGAAACTATTGAATATGAAAAAATATATAGAGCCAATAATTCATATTTTAATATGGGGAATAGGTTACTTTTTAATTTTAAACTATACAGCTACCATAGGTGACTTTAGAAAAGAAAGTGGTCCATATTGGCTTGCAATAGGGTTTGGAATGCTTATGAATCAAACCGTTTTTTATGTAACCGCATTTTTTTTAGTTCCAAAATTTTTGCGATTGAAAAAAATTAAGGCATTAATTATTTCTTTGTTAGGTGGCTTCATACTTATTAATTTATTTGAAAGTATTATAGATTACGGCTATTTAGTAAATTTTTTCTCCTCCGCGAGTGAATCTTTTGTAATGTATTTACTTTACAATTCAGTGATTAGTTTTTTTATACTACTAGTTGCTTTGTCTTATTCGCTCATAAAATATTGGATACAAAATGAAAAATTAAAAAGGGTATTGCTTGAAGAAAAACTTTCCACAGAGATGGCTTTTTTAAAGTCTAAAATTAATCCTCATTTTTTGTTTAATGTTTTAAATAGTTTTTATGCCAAATCATTAAAGTATAATGCTCCCGATTTAGCCGATGGAATTGCTAAACTGGCAGAATTGATGCGTTATATGGTTTATGAAACGAATGAAGATAAAGTAGCACTCGAAAAAGAAATTCATCATCTTAAAAATTTTATTAAGGTTTATAAATTACGGATTGCCGAAGAAGACGATGTATCTATAAATTTTGTCACTAAAGGAGATCTAAAGGCAGTTAAAATAAGTCCAATGTTACTTATTCCTTTTGTTGAAAACGCGATTAAACACGGAATTGATCCTAAAATAAAATCAATAATCGATATTTCTTTAAAGGAGGAACAAAAAAAGTTATATTTTAAAGTAACCAATACCATACGTCAAGGAGTTTATGGCTTAACAGAAGAGCCCTCTGGTTTCGGGCTTGATAATTTAAAAAAGAGGCTTGCCATTTTATATCCAAATATGTATACTTTGGATACAAAACAAGAAAATGGATATTATGTATCTTTACTTATTCTGCAACTTGATTAGGAATACTTATGAACTGTGTTATAATTGATGATGAACCAGCTGCTATTGATGTACTTAAATTTCATTTAAGTAGCATACCATTTGTGGTATTAAAGAAAACTTTTAGAGATCCTTTGGAGGCGCTTGAATATCTGCCTCAGCATAAAATTGATCTTATTTTCTTAGACATAAATATGCCAAAATTATCTGGAATTAGCTTTCCTAAGTTTTTGCAAAATCCACCGCTTATTATATTTACTACCGCTTATTTTGAATATGCCTTAGAAAGTTATGAGCTTAAAGCAGTTGACTATCTTTTGAAACCTATTGAATTTGATAGACTTCTTCAAGCAGTTATGAAAGCAAAACAGCTTTTAGAAGGAAATATTAGGGGTGAAACTTCAAGTTCTGAAATTTCTTCTGATATCTCTGATCAAACAATTTTTATTAAAAGCGGATCAGAATTTCATCAATTGTTTGTTCAAAATATAAAATACATAGAAAGTGATGGTAATTATGTGACTTTCTATACAGACAAACGACCTATTTTGGCTCGCTATAAAATATCTGAAGTCTTAGAATTTCTTCCAAAAGAGTGTTTTACAAGAATACATCGGTCCTATATTGTAGCATTAAAACATATAGAAACAGTCAAAAAACAATGTGTAATAATTGACAATAAAGAGATCCCAATAAGCAGTAATTATAGGGAAGGATTTTTTGCTTTGATAGATGACATAGCTAAGAAAAGGGATCATAGAATCTAATAAAAAGTAATTTTAGCAAAAACCTAGCGCATAAAAAAGGTTCCAAAACTAAATGTCTTGAAACCCTTAGTAATATTTTAAAAACAAAAAAGCCTTAACAAATTAATGTTAAAACTCATCTTGGACCCTTTCTTGACAGAAGCTGTAGCTGGAATTCAATACATAATTATAAGAAAATTAGGGAATTAACTCTTATCAATCTAAAAACAACCAACTTTTCGTAAGTTTACGGTTTAAGGAGGTGAATAAATATATTTTTATTTAAGTTTCTAAAAGCTACTTTTAAATAATTCTTAAATGTTTTTTATATTATAGTGAAAGAGATTGAAAACCTATCCAATCTCTTTTAATTCATTTATTTTTATTCAATTACTCATATTTTAATGCATTAACTGGATCAGAGTTTGCAGCCATATAAGCCTGCGAGCTAACTGTTATTAATGCAATTATAAGTGCTAAAAATGTAGCGAAAATATAAGGTAGTATTGGCATATCAATTTGATATGAAAAATTAGACAACCAATTTTTAGCTAACAGATATGTTATTGGCCAGGCAAAAATATTTGAAATTAGTACTAACTTCATAAAATCTTTGGTTAGCATATTCATAATTTGCCCAACCGACGCTCCTAATACCTTTCTAACCCCAATTTCTTTTGTTCTTTGCTCTGCAGTATAAGATGCCAGGCCATATAACCCCATTGCTGAAATTATAATAGCTAGGATTGTTAAGAACAGAAACATTGTTCCGAAATTTTCTTGCTGTCTCAATAAAGTCCCAAATTTTTGATCTAAAAATGAGTATCTAAAAGGGTGTGATGGCTCTAACTTATTCCATTCCTTTTCAATAAATTCTATTGTTGAATTCATTTCATTCGGAGAAATTTTAATTGAAGCAAACCATACCTGGTTACTCACAGACATTACCATTGGTCTAATAGGCTGATTAAATCCTTCAATGTGAAAATCTTTAACTATTCCAATAATTTTACCGTATCTCTTATCTCCTTGTTGATTGATGAAGGTTCCCATACGCCTGCCAATTGCATTTTCTATGTTTAAATTTTTAACAGCAGTCTCATTCAGAATAAAATATGGAATAGAGTCTGATTCCTTTTCTCTATCAAATAATCTTCCTTCTAATAATTTAATATCAAGTGTTTTAAACAAATCATAATCAACTTCCATATTCCAAAATGGATATTGTTCTTCACTTCCTTCTAAGGTAAACATATTCTGATTTGGATTATCGCCTGGAAAATAAGATGCTCTTGAAATACTCAATACGTTGCTATTTTTTAGAAAAATATCTTTATAATTTCTAAAATTCTCAGTCATTTGATCCGTTTGAATTGGCACTATCAAAACCTGATCACCTTTAAAGCCAACATCTTTATTATGTAAAAAAGAAATCTGATTAAAAATAATAATCATTCCTATTATTAATATGGTTGAAGCTGTAAACTGTATAACTACCAAGACTTTCCTCAATAGAGCTCCTCCTTTTGTTTTGGTAAAATCTCCTTTTAATACTGATATTGGCTGGAATCCTGAAAGAAAGAATGCAGGGTAACTTCCGGCAAACAATCCATAAAATAAGGTCACCAATAATGAAAACAATACTGTTTGTCCAAAATGATCGTTTACCAAATTAAGATTTGATTCCATAACATTATTAAATCCTGGTAAAAACAATTCTACTAAAACAAAAGCTAAAAACAACGCAATAAAACTTTGAATAACAGACTCCGTTAAAAACTGTACAATTAGCATTTTACGTGAGGCTCCGGTTACTTTACGAACACCTACTTCTTTTGCTCTTTTACCCGACCTTGCAGTTGAAAGATTCATAAAATTTATACCAGCTATTAATATCACTAATAATGCAATACCAATAAAAACATAAACATACATAATGTTCCCATTTTGACGTATTTCCCATTGTTTATGAGAATGTAAATGGATTTTTTGCAAAGGTTGTATTTGATATTCATAAGAATTTCCTTGACTCAAAAAATCCTCAACTGTAATTTTTAAAAATCGTTCTACATCTGGCTCAATTTTCTTCATGAAATTAGCTCTCATTTCAGTCTCAAAATCATCAACATTTACTCCTTCTTTTAGTTTTACGTAGGTGTTAAAATTATTGCTCATCCAAATATTTTGGATATTATTATTAGCAGTAAACATGTCAAATTGAAAATGAGCATGCCCTTTGGGTTCTTTTACAACTCCCTTTACAATTAAATCTCGTCTGTTATCATAGTTTACAATTTCCCCCATTGGGTTTTTATCTCCAAACAATTTACGGGCAGATTCTTCTGTTATAACAAGGGCATTGTTTTCTATTAATGCTGTATTTGGGTCTCCATGCACAAATTCATAATCAAATACTTTAAAGAAAGTACTATCTGCAGAAACGCCATGTTTAATATATACTTTTGTTTGCTCGTGACGCATTAATATTTCTTGACCTCCCGCTTGAATACGCGTTGCAGTTTCCACATCTGAAAATTCTGTTCTAAATGCGTTCGCCATTGGACTAGGAGACACAGGAGCATCCATTTTTTGCCCCATTAAATCTCCTTTAATACCAGTTCTATATACACGGTCATAGCCACTCCAATGTTTCTCATAACTTGTTTCATCTTTTACAAACATAAAAACAAGTATGGTTATAGTTAATCCTAATGCAAGCCCTAAAATATTAATAAAAGCATAAACTCTATTCTTATTAAGGCTTCTAAATGCTACTTTTAAATAATTCTTAAACATTTTTCTTGATTTTAAATTAAATAGCCACTGAGCTTACTTTGTTTTTCTTTTCAGAAACTACTTGCCCATCCAATAAATTAATGATTCTTCCAGAGTAGCTAGCATCATGTGATGAATGCGTTACCATAACAATTGTAGTACCTGCTTCATGCAGTTCACATAGTAGTTCCATCACCTCATTTCCATGAGAACTATCTAAATTTCCTGTTGGCTCATCGGCTAAAATTAATGGTGGTTTTGTAATTAAGGCTCTAGCAACAGCTACTCTTTGTTGTTGGCCTCCAGAAAGTTGTTGTGGAAAATGTGAAGCTCTATGTGCAATTCCAATTTTTTCAATGAGTTCATTCACCCGTTGTTTGCGTTCAGAGGCACTTACTTTATTATAAATCAATGGCAATTCAATATTTTCAAACACCGTCAATTCATCAATCAAATTGAAGTTTTGAAATATAAAACCTATATTTTTTTTACGAACTAAAGATCTTCCTTTTTCATTTAGATGACTTATTTCTTCACTCAAAAACTTATAACTACCACTCTCAGGTTTATCTAACATTCCTAACACATTTAACAACGTAGATTTTCCACAACCTGAAGGTCCCATGATAGAGACAAATTCCCCTTGTTTTATTTCAAATGACACTTCATTTAATGCTGTAGATTCAACTTCATCTGTTCTGTATACTTTTGTTAGTTTTTCTAATTTTATCATCTCTTTAGTTTTTAGATTTTATTTTAATTGTTTCATAATTTTTGAAGTCATCATATGATGAAGAAATGAATTTATCTCCTTCACTAAGTCCTTCTAGAACTTGGTAATAACTTGGGTTTTGACTTCCCAATTTTATATACCTTTTACTCGCTTCCCCGTTATCTCTTAAAACATATACATATTGTCCCCCTGACGATTGAAAGTAACTTCCTCTTGGAATCATCAAAGATTTTTGCGCTTTCGAAAGTTCTAAACGAACCTGAACAGACTGACCAATTGTAATATCCTTTGGTGCTTTATCAACAAATATCAATTCAACTTCAAATCTTCTGTTTACTACTTCTGGCAATACTTTTTTCACTTTCAATTCAATTAGATTTCCATCAAAGGAAAAGCGTGCTAATTGTCCAGGTTTTACAGAACTTAAATAATACTCATCAACTTGTCCTTTAATTTTAAACCCTGCTTGAACATCAATTTTTGCAACGGTTTGATTTCTCATATATGATTCTCCAATTACAGGATCAAATGAAGATAACATTCCAGATACAGGGGCTCGAACTAACATTTTTTCAATATTATCGTGAATAAGATTCAAATTGCGTTGCATCATCCCAATTGATTGGTTTATTTGTTGTATTTGAATTTTGTTGTCCACCTCACTTTTTCTAACATTTTTATTCATGAAATCTCGTTTTTTTTGTTGATATTTATAAGATTCTTTCATATCAACAAAATCATTTCTTGCAATAACATCTTTAGAAAAAAGAACAGAATCAACCTTAAAAGATCGTTCCACTTCTGCAAGTTTATTTTCACTATCAATTAATGTTTCAGCCAGATTTCTTTGTTCTTTCTCAAGAGACAATCGCAAATTTCTCAGGTTGTTAATTTGCTCAATGATAGCAGTTTCTTGATTCATATAACCCAATGTAACTGCAGGATTGCTTAAGCGTAATAAAGGTGTTCCTTTTTCAATCATAATACCGTCTTCAATAAATATTTCATCAACAGTACCTCCTTCAAGTGTATTTACCAATACTAAGTTAATAGGTTCTATATCACCATCAATTAATATCATATCTTGGAAATCACCTTCTATAACTTCTTTCACAGAAATCTTTGCTCCATCAACTTTATATATTTTTCTATTTAAAGTTTTAAGTACAAAAAATGATACTAAAATAAAAAATGCAGCACCAGCTATATAATACAGTTTTTTTTGACTCCATTTTTTTTTCTCAATTTTCTTATCCATTCCTATTTGTTTCATTTTAAAAATTTAAATTTTTGTTATTCGTTTTATAGTCAACCTTGTTATTACAAAAAAATTGGAATTCTGGTTGAAATAAAGATGATTACTGCAATAAGTATTGAAATCATAATAATTCATTTTTAGGTATCTCTTAGAAACTAAATCGTCTATAACTTGACCATTGAATTCTCTTGCTATCTTTAAAACTTATAAAAATTGAATGTTTTTTTTCTTCCGTTTGTGTATTTATATTTGTTTTCATAATAATAAATTTAATTGGTTAATAATTTACAGGCTATAACGTCTATGAGCCGACCATTGAATTCTCTTGCTGTTTTTAAAAATCACAGAAATTGAATATTTTTTTTCTTCCGTTGGCATATTTATTATTGTTTTCATAATGATTAAATTTTAATAGTTTACTTATATGACTTTACCTTGTTCAATGCTTGTGCCATAAAAAATAATAATTGTAATTTCCTTATTTACAGTTTATTACGTTTATTGCATTAAAAAGAAAGTGTTCATTATCGAACATTCCGTTGTTCATTATTGAACATTTTGTACTTTAGTAAAAATTCTTATTTCGCAATGGCTAAAACACAGGCTACTATATTGATTATTGATGATGATGAAGATGTATTGTTATCTGCTAAACTATTATTGAAAAAACAGTATACAACTATTATTACCCGTAACAATCCAAAAGAAATTAATCAACTTATATCAATAGAGCCTATTGATGTTGTAATATTAGATATGAATTACCGTATAGGTTTTAACGACGGGAAAGAGGGAATGTATTGGTTAAATCACGTTTTAAGTATCAATCCAAAAATGATTGTGATTTTAATGACTGCTTATGGCGAGGTAGAATTAGCTGTTGATGCCATTAAAAAAGGGGCTTTCGATTTTATTTTAAAACCTTGGTCAAATGAAAAATTTTTGGCAACCATTCATGCTGGGCTTGAACTTAGTAAATCTAACCATAAAATTTCAATTCTTGAATCTACTAATGAAGCCCTAGAAAAAAATATTAATCAAAAATTTGGAGTAATTATTGGAAAATCCAAGCCTATGCAACAGGTAATGAATACAATTGCTAAGGTTAGCCCTACAGATGCCAGTATTCTTATATTGGGAGAAAACGGAACAGGCAAACAACATTTGGCAAGAGAAATTCATAAACAATCAGAGCAAAAAAATGGACCATTTATTCATGTAGATCTAGGTTCTCTCTCGGAAAATTTGTTTGAAAGCGAACTTTTTGGACATAAAAAAGGCTCTTTTACTGACGCTCATGAAGATAAACCGGGAAGATTTGAAATGGCTGAAAACGGAACTTTATTTTTGGATGAAATAGGAAATTTACCATTCAACCTGCAATCCAAATTATTAACGGTACTTCAAGACCGAAAAGTATCGCGTCTTGGAGAAGGTATAGAACGACCTTTTAACACTCGGCTCTTATTTGCAACAAACGCTCCTTTAAACCAATGGGTGGCAGAAGGAAAATTTAGACAAGATCTTTTATTTAGGATTAATACTGTTGAAATAGAAATTCCACCATTAAGAAAAAGACCTGAAGATATTGATGAATTTGTTATTTATTACTTAAATTTCTTTAAGAGTAAATACCATAAATCTCATCTAAAAATAGACAGTGAAGCTATGAAAATGCTTCGGACACATCATTGGCCTGGCAATGTTAGAGAAATACAGCATACCCTTGAAAGAGGTGTTATTATGTCAGACGGGCAAGAAATAAAAACATCTGATTTTAACTTAACAACAATACCTGTAACAAAAAGCACTAGTTCTGAATTTGACGATTTAAACCTTCAAAACATAGAAAAAATATTGATCCAAAAAGCTATAGAAAAACATGAGGGAAACATTTCAAAAGCTGCCAAAGAATTGGGATTAACCCGTGCCGCATTGTACAGACGGTTAGAAAAGTTTAACTTATAATTTATTTAAATTGATAAAGAGATTTACCATACAAGTTGCATTACGAATTTTTATTATTTTATTTTTTTGTGGATTATTTTCCTTTTTACTACTTAAAAATATGTGGTTTAGTACTGCTGGGATTGGCCTATTGATTCTAATTCAAGTGCTATTCTTAATTAAATATGTAAATAACACAAATTATTCTTTGGTTAAATTTTTGGAAGCCCTGAAAAATGAAGATTACGCTGTATACTTCTCACCATCTAAAAAAGGTCATTCCTTTATCAAAGTTTATGAAGATTTTAATTTAATTATAAAAAAATTTGAAAAGAATAAAATAGAAAAAGAAGCACAATATACCTATTTTAAATATATATTAGAACATGTTAATTTAGGAATCATCTCTATCAAAAAAGAAGATTTATTTAACGAACATTCCAATGAAGAAATTCCATTTTTAAATAGAGCTGCTTGTAAAATTCTTCAACAACCACAACACAAATACTGGCATCGTTTAGCTCATAATGTACCATGGCTAGTTGTTGAGATAAAAAACCTAAAAAATGGCGGAAAAATTTTAGTGGATTTTGGAGATGAAACTGAACGCAAACAACTGTCATTGGAGGTTATTGAATTACAATTATTAACCACTCCTTACCTTATTATTACCTTTCAAGATATAAGGTCTGAAATTGAACAAAAAGAAACTGAAGCATGGCATAATGTTATTAAAATATTAGCCCATGAAATGCTTAACTCTTTTACCCCTGTAAGCTCCTTAGCTTCAACTATAAAGACCCTAACAGAAAATGAAAATGGAGAAACATTAAGTCTTAATCAATTAGATGCTGAAGATATCAGTGATATTCATATTGCAGCAACTACCATAAAGAAGCGATCTGATGGCTTATTAGATTTTGTAAAAGATTATAGAACCATCTCTAATGTTCCAATACCTCAACTAAACAAAATTAATGTAAAGCAATTTTTATCTGGTATTAAAACACTTATGACACCCCTAACAGAAAAAGCTCATGTTAATTTAAAGCTTTTGCCAATCCCTCCAAATTCCACCATAAATGCAGATAGCAAACTAATAGAACAAGTATTAATCAATTTGATTAACAACAGTATCCATGCGTTAGAAGGAAAAGAAAATTCAACTATTGAAATGAGCTGTAACATTGAATTGGATAAAACAGTTATACTTATTAATGATAACGGATTTGGTATAGAAGAAAAAATTATGAATCAAATATTTATACCTTTTTACACGACTAAAAAAAATGGTTCAGGCATTGGATTAAGTTTATCAAAAAATATTATGAAAAAACATGGTGGGAATTTATTAGTGAGTTCTGAAGTTGGTGTTCACACTCAGTTTTCACTTGTATTTCAGAATTGAACTTGATTTTCAACAATTAACAAGTAATTATAGCCTTCATCCACAATTATAAAAAAATTTAATAAATGAATTCTCAAAAAACTTTAAATTTGAATCCTCTTCTTAATAAAACAGCTCAATTTCAACTAACACAATGCTCAAACTTTTTAACAACAAAAAACTCCTAAAACTAATACCTTAGACGTCTATTTGCTCCCCCTATTACTCGAATTTGCAACCAGCTTCTCGTAAATTTACGGTTTAATGAAGTGAATAAATATGTTTTAAACCTACATTAAAAGATGTAAGCTAATTCACTTTTTGCTAATGATTTACAGTTAAAATAAAAACCAAACTTTTATGAGATTTATATTGCTATAACTCAGCAATATTATCAACCAAATTCTCATCAGATCTTGTACCAAATGGATCTACAGCGATATAACTTGGCTTTTCATTTACAATAAACTTAATTTCTGTCATTTCTTTATTGATAGGATTTGATTCATAATATAAAATTGAACTATTATCTATAACAGCTGATGGATGTGTTGTAAAGACTCCAATTTTAATTGGTTCAGCAATTGTAATTTGTTTTAACTCTCCACTATCCATAGTTTCAAAACGTTTCGCTTTTATTTTAACTTTAACTTCAAACATTCCTTTTTCTAACGCTTTATAAGAACTTTCTTCAATTCCTAAATCATAAGTGATTACTTTTTTAAACCAATCATCAATTAATATATGATTTTCTTTAGACGTTACTTTATAAAGTTCATCTAAAAACTCAATAGAATTAGCTTCTAACTTGTTAATGTTACGATGTTTGTCTGTAATCGTTTTTAACACTTGATTTACTTGCATCTCCCCTATTAAATCTCTTAACGCCATTAATACGGTATATGCTTTACCATAAGAAATATAGCCTTGACCTAACACCATATAAACTGGTGGTTCGATATCTCCGGCAAAAGATCTTCCTGAAAAATACTTACGTCTTGCATCTTCACTTAGCGCATATAAAGCTCTTTTTCCATACATTTTTTCCATAACGACTGCTTCGGTGTATTTTGCAAAACCTTCAACAAATAAAGATCCACCGACTACTGGTTTGGCTAACAACGTATGGCCCCACCATTGATGAGCGACTTCATGAATGGTTCTTTTTGCGACTAAATTAAAAGTAGTTGAATTGCTCACATCAGATAAATACAATCTATCTTCTGTCATACTAATCATACCAGGATGCGCAAACCCACCCATTGACCAATGTGAAGGCACTTCTGCAATTCTGATATAATCAAAAGGATAATCTCCAAAGTTTTCTTGACAATAATCTAAAGTTTGTTTTACACTATTTTCAACTTCATCTATATTAAAATTGTGATTCTCATCGTAATACTGTTCTATAGAAATCCCTTTGTGATTGATTTTTTTCGATTGATAATTTGCTGAAAAATAACCGATCCCTGGCAGTATTTTACCACTGGATTTATAATGATAAAATTTTCTGTTATTCTCTGTCCATTCTCTTATTAAATTTCCTGAACTTAATGCTGTTTGGTCATTTTCTGTAGAAACAATGGTTTCAAAACTTGTTTTTTCAATTTTCACATCTTCTAAAGCAATGTGTGATGCTGGCTTTTTTTCTTTAATCTTTTTAGGTAAATTTCTCTTTTGACGTTCTACTCTATTTGTTATTTCAAAGCCAGAAACATAACCAAATGCTTGCTCAAAATTTCCATGTGTGATATAAGTTCCGTTATTAACAATCGTTTTATCAGAGTCATATCCTTTTGATTCTTTTTTCAGTTCAAATTTATAAGCAACAGATTCGTTTGGTTTAAGCGCTTTATTAAATTGAAATAAATAGGTACCGTAAAGCGCATCATGTTCAATTAAATTAGCATTCTCAATTGAGATATTCTCTAAAGGAATTCCTTCTGTAATAAATACTTGAGATAAGGGTTGATCGCTTTTGTTTTTTAGTACATAATCCCCTTTTATGGTATACATTCCTTGTTTAGGATATAATGCAACTTCAGTTTCCCTTGAAGTAACATAAGGCCTTTCTAAACTTTCAAATTTTTTGAATTTACGTTCGTAGTTTTCTCTAAAATCTAATCGATCTTCTGAAGTTTCATAATCTGATACAATACTTACATTATAAAAAACCAAACTACCAGCGCCAATAAATAATAGCATAAAAAATGCAATAGCCAATTTCTGAATCTTTGTCCAGCCATGTTTTAATTGTTTCAATTGAGACGAAATAGTTGTAACAACTCCTCTATTCCATATTTTAAAAGAAATTAACACTAGCATTAATCCTAAAGCTAACCAATATATGGCCAGGTGATTAAATAAGTTAGTTGCGCCACTAAATCCGTTCATGTTAGAGTATGAAACCTCAGGCATAAAGCCAAGACTGGTCAATGGATGTTGAAAGCCTAACATATCCGCTTTTAAACATAAAATTACAATCAGTCCAAAAATCCCCATTCCCATATATTTGTTCTTTACCAGACTATTTACAAATAGGGCAATCATACAAAACACAGCTAACTGTAATCCGTTATGGTAAAATAAAGCCGCATATAAACTAAATTCAAAGTTTGTATACCCCAAACCAATCTGAAATGCCATACATATTAAAATTCCAGAAGTAATTAAAATAATAGGTAATAATAACAAAGCACTGAATTTTGATAAAAAGAAAACCCAATTTTTAACTGGAGTCGCATCAATAATAAGGTTAAAATTTAGACTGCGCTCTTTCCAAACTATTTCTGAACTATAGAACACAATTAAAATCAAACTAAAAATGGTTAATGGATTCACTATTAAATTGATCAGTTGATTTGTAAAAGGATATACACTAACACCATATTCACCACCACTTATAACGGTAGAATATAATTCTGAAAACACAATAAATAACCACATTAACAGAACGGCTATAAAGGGTAAGCTTCTGAAAACGCTTTTCAACTCCACTTTTAACAATGCTATAAAAGCCTGTGTTTGTACTTTAAAATTGTGGAATGCTTCTATTGGCTTATACGCTAATACTTGTTGTTTATCTATTTTAGTTTTTACTTCTTTTTTTACTTTTTTAGTGATTTTTCGGAATGAAAATAGTTTATAGGTAGTTAAAAGAAATCCAATGGAAACCAGGATCCAAATGAGACGATTCTTTAGAAATAATCCAGTAAAAGAAAGTAGTTCTGTATTCTTTTGAAAAGGCGTCCAATATTGTGTTTGTTCAAAAAAGGTGGCGATTCCGAATGGATCTGCAAGGGCTGCAAGAGCCATGCTTTCTGGAGAAGCCGGAACTGCTTGTGCCATTAATGGCGAATTTAAAAAGATGGAACTCACAAAATACAACATGTAAATAAATACTGCACTTACATACGTGGCTGTACTATTTTTAGTTAATGTACTAACAGAGAATATTATTGTTGAGCAGATAAAAATGTTCGGAATTACGATATACAACCATGGTTGTACGTAAGTCATTAACTGAAAATCCGCAACTCTTTCTGGATCTAAATTAGACGTGTTAATTCCCAAAAAATATCCAATAAGAAAAGGCGAAAATGCAAGAACACTAAAAATGAATGTTCCCAGAAAACGACTCCAAAAGTAGTGGCTCTTTTTTATTGAAGAACTATAAATTAAAGGCTCCATATTGTGTTGTTCGTCTCTAAGCATAGCGCTTATTGCAAAAAACATTGTTATAAATACACTTCCTAACGTTAGAATACTTGTTTGAAAATACACTTGATATGCAGCGTTAAAATTAACGCCTGTAGGAGCAAAACCTTGTCTTCCAACAAATACGCCCAACACCAAAAACAAGATTGCAAATATGGGAAATGCACGTTGTTTTAATTGATAATAAACTTCGAATTGAATTAGCTTTTTAAACATAACTTAGACGGTTTTAATTGCTTGATTAAACACTGTTGCGAAATAAAAATCTTCTAAATTTGGTGTTATAATTTCAAAACCTTCCTCAGGTTTTTGTTCTGATAATACGCGAATTTGAGTTTCTCCAGAAACGAGCTTTGTCGAAATGATATCAAAAGCTTTTTTAAAACTATCAATATCTGTTTTCGGGATGATTTTTGTCCATATTTTGCCTTCGATCGAAGCAACTAGTTCTTTTGGATTGCCTTCTGAAATGATTTCACCATTAGCAAGTATGGCCATTTTGGGACATAAATTCCTAACATCTTCTACAATATGAGTTGAAAGAATTACAATTACATTTTCTCCAATCTCACTTAATAAGTTTAAGAATCGGTTGCTTTCTTCCGGGTCTAAACCGGCAGTTGGTTCATCTACAATTATTAATTGTGGATTTGCTAATAATGCTTGCGCAATACCAAAACGTTGACGCATTCCTCCAGAAAAAGTATACACAGATTTTTTTCTATGTTGGTATAAGTTTACTTGTTGTAACAAAGCTGTCACTTGTTCCTTGCGCTCTTTTTTATTGATAATACCTTTTAAAATAGCCAAGTGATTCAGTAATTTTTCAGCAGAAATTTTAGGATACACGCCGAACTCTTGAGGTAAATAGCCTAGGTTTTCGCGAACATATTGTGGTGATGCAATAATATCTACACCATTGAATGATATATTTCCGGAAGTTGGTTCTTGTAAAGAAGCGATGGTGCGCATTAGTGATGATTTTCCTGCGCCATTAGCACCTAACAAACCAAACATACCATTTGTGATTTTTAATGATATACCAGCAATTGCTTTTACGCCATTTGGATAAGTTTTGGTTAGATTATTAATTTGTAATGTATTCATAACGGTTGGCTCTTAAATTGATGGGGTTAATTATCTGAAACGTCTTTTAGCATTCCATGCGTTACTGTTAGATGCATTTAATTTAATTCTTCTGTGGGTGTTGTTTAATGTTCTCATAATTATAAGTTTTAATCTTAATATGAGACAAACATAAAGGGAAAGAATTACGCGTTATAATTAATATGATATACGGTATTCTTATGACGCCATTCATATAAAAAAATAGCATCAATCGCGTTCATCTGGAAAATTGTTGTGTTTGTACGCATTTGAGGAGGGAATATAAATATTGTTGCTTGAATCACATAACAAAAATGATTTTAAAGGATGATTCTCTTTCTAAAAAACACAATCTTATTTTTTGACTAATTACAATTTTAATTTTCTATTTTTTATACTCTTTAGACTTAATTATTATGACAAAAGACAGGCGCTTAGAAATTATTCGGTATGTAATAGTTTGGAATTTGGTAATAGCTTTATCCATTTAGGATTATCATTATTTAATAGCCTATGCCCCACTTTCTGACAAATAAAATCCTACCATAGTTAATGTATCAAAAGCTGCGTGAGCAAAAATTACAGGGAATAATTTTCGTTTGGAGACCAAGTAAAAAATTCCAAATGATAAGGCAATAAGTCCTGTAATAACCATCCCACGTGATCCATGATAACTGTGCATATATCCGAATATTACTGCTTGGATAATTAAGGCCAAAGCCCAACTTATTTTACTGTCCCCTAATAATTTTTTTAGGTGATTCAATAAAAACCCACGCATCATTAGTTCTTCTCCCAATCCGGCTCCAAACCAAATTCCAATTACAATATAGAGTATGAGAACAACAGGTTTTCCCAAGAAGAAATTAAACTTATCCGTTGCGTCTGCCGCTTTCTCCAACCCGAAAAGAGGTTCCAAAACATATAGTGTAATAAAAGTGATAAGAAGAATGGAACCAATGGCTAAGAGTCCTATACCAATTTGGTTAAGCCATTTTTTTCTTCCTTTGGGCAAGCGCAGACCTACGTCATACCAAGTAATCTTTCTTTTTTTATAAAAAAATGTTGCAACTAAGATTCCCGTCCAAATTCCTATAGAACCAGTGACACCAGAGGGAATGATTTGAATTTGATCACATATTGCTTTGGTTCCAGACATAATTCCAAGAACTATGATAATTTCAATTAATAATATTGCTTTTGATTTGACTAATGCTGTTCTCATTTTATGGTATTAAAAGTTTAATTGTTTGGCAACGTTTTAAATAAATACTGTTGGATCATTAAATATTTTCGAAAATTTTCTAAAAAAGAAAACTCTAAGCATTGTACTAAGCACTTTGTTGTGTATCCTTGTACCTTACTCTATTGAACTAACTTATTTTTGGCTTTTAATAGACTTTGTTATTTCATTGACTCTCTCTCCAGTATGTAAAGTCGTTTTATTTTCAACGAGCATTATGTGACATTCCTCTTTAGAACTAACACGATGCTTTAGACCCTGCTTAACAATAAATAGGTCGCCTTCATTAATTGTAAAAGACTCCTGATTTTCAACTTCTAAAAGAAGACTTCCACTTAGAATATGGAATAGTTCATCTTCATTTCTATGAATATGCCAAGGTACTTTATTACCTTCTATTTTCACTAATTTGATAAAAACGTCATTTACTTCTCCTATAATTTTAGGTGAATAATATTCTGTAATTTCTAATAATTTTTCTTTTAAATTCATAATATTATGAAAGTTTAATTTTGCTAGATAAAACTATTTTTTCTTGAACACTTGCAAGGTTAATTTTACGGATGATAAATAAACCAATAATAAATAATGGTAAAACTATCAACATAGAACCAATTGCTTGCCCAATGTTTTGTTGTTCAAGTTCTCCTACCTTAACATTATCGTCTAGTAGAGTCGGGATACTAAAGACTATATCAATAAGTCCATGTATGATAGCTAAAGGGAATAACTTATTGGTTTTTAATAAAATAGCCCCAAACGTCGCACCTATAAAAAAAGCGTATACGGCTTGTGAAATTGAAGCAGCAATATTTGACATATTTAAATTTAATAAATGTATTCCTCCAAAAAGTACTGCAGGAAGAAAGATACTTATTAAAATGCCATTTTTTCTATGACTATATTCCTTTAAAAATACCGATTGAAGAATACCTCTAAAAATAAACTCTTCTACAAATCCAACCGAAATCATAGCTAATGACAACAACATTATATCAATCGCCGAAATACCTGATAAATCAGTGCCTAAAAGTGATAATACACCTATTATAACTAAGTATAAAGGAATTAAAATCAAGAATTTGTTTTGCAACTTTATATGTTTGCTCAACCCAGAGAGATCTACAAGTTTCAGTTTATTTATAGCGTATATAGCTAGAATAATAATAACTAAATTTTTTAGGAGTCTACTAATATTGTCTGACTGTTGGATACTTAAATCAAAAGTTTCTAGTATTGTTGTATTTATTGGAAGTTTTAGGATTCCCATAAATAGTATGAGAGTAATGACTGTTATTACGAATGGGTTTTTGATTATTGTTTTCATTTTTAGCGAAATACGATTTTAAACATCTGTCTATTAAGTATTATTAATTTGAATAATTTGTACAAAGAAAAGGTTTTATTATCTTTGTATCAAGTACTTGCAATAAAGTGCCCTACGTACTATAAGTATACTATTATTGATTACCAAATGATTAAAAATTTTAAAACATGACAAAAAAAAATATAACAGCACATTGTGCTGTAGATTATGCTTTCAAAAGAATAGGTGGGAAATATAAAGGACGAATACTTTGGGTGATTAGAGATGGGTTTATGCGGTATGGAGAATTAAAAAGAGCAATTGTTGGAATTTCCCCTAAAATGCTCACACAAACATTAAGAGAATTAGAAGCTGATGAATTAGTTTCAAGAAAAGTATATTTAGAAGTTCCCCCAAGGGTTGAATATTCACTTACTTCAACTGGAGAAGAATTGATCCCATTCATTAAACAATTGAGAAGTTGGGGTGAAAAAAAAATGTCACAAAATTAAATCTTTTATTTAATAATAGAAGCTGTGGAATTGATCAAGATTAACCACATCGTTAAGTACATATAGCGTAGTGGTCTACATGTTCAGATCGCCATTTATTGTATCGTTCATAGTGATCTCGATAGACCCATTGCTATATTAGAATAAAACTAGTCGGTTTATCCTAATCTGTATAAACAAGAACTTCTTTATTCCCTTCTCTGGAACGTGTATTTTTTAGAAGTGATTCGAATAGAATACGTACATAATCAAATTTTTCTTCCTTTATCAGAAGTTATAAAAAAATTAGCACCCATTCCTTTTACTTGTTTTAGTAAATAATATTAAGCTCATTAATCCTTTGTTATGAGCTTAATATTTCAAAGAGAAATTTTATTATTTTTTATTAAATTATTAGCTATTTTTCTAGTTATTAATTAAAACTGTTAGCTTCTTCTGTGAACCTTTGTATCCTAGTTCAATGGCTTTTTGGTAACTTTTTATTGCGTCCTCTTTTCGGTTATTTTCTCTATATCCATCACCTAAAGAGTCCCAAAGATTACCGTCGTCAGGGTGTAGTTGAACATTTATCTTAAATAGTTCTAATGCCCAACCCAAATTTTCTTTTGACTTTAATATTATATTCCCCAATATATTTATAGGTGATGAATTTGTAAATTCATCAGCGTACTTTTCTTGAAGTAAGATAAGGAGCTCATTTGATTTATCTGTTGGATGTTGTTTGATGTAATTCATTATAAATGAGTAAACATTGTCCGTAATCGGTTTTGAGACATGGCTATCATCTAAAATTATTTTTGCTACAACATAAGCAATACCTTCTACTTTTATGCTGTTTGCATTCGTTGCATATAAGATATATAAATCTTCTTCTGGGTACCAAATAATAGAATGTGCAAAAGATCCGTTAGAACCATTATGAGATATCCTCTTGCCATTGTTTTCTGAATTTTTAATGATCCAACCATACCCATAATGATAAGTTCCTTTTGGAGAAAGGACGTGAGGTGTAGTTAATTTTTTGAATGATTCTGGTGACAATATTTTATTGGTTTTTAATGCTTTATACCAAAGTAGCAAATCATTTTGCGTAGAGTTAATTCCGCCGTTACCTTTTAAGTGCCAATTGACACCTCCATCTTCTTGATAACGTGTAATTGTTGGCTCAATGTGTATTATATTTCTGTTGTATCCATGAGACATTTGTTTTGTATCCCATTTTGGTAAAAGATATCCTGTTTGAAACATTTCTGCTGGTGTAAAAAGATGCTCATTTAAGAAAGCTTCATAAGATTGACCAGTAGCCAATTCTATGATTCTTCCTAATATGCTATATCCAGTATTGGAATACGAATATTTTTCACTAGGCTCCGACAATAATTTACTCGCGAAAAGTTTTTCAAAAAAGTCCTTTTGCGTGATTTCTGAAAAATCACGATCGAGAGCATCTATAAACCCAGCAGAATGCGTTAACAATTGATGTATAGTAATACTTTGTTTTTGTGTTGGTAGGTTTTTAAAAAAGAGGCTTAACGAATCTGTTAATTTTAGTTTCCCTAATTCGACAAGTTTTAATATTGCCGTTGCTGTGAATTGTTTTGTGTTAGAACCAATGTCAAAAATAGTGTTTGGGTTATTAAGAGTTTTAGTGTCCTTATTTGCTAACCCATACCCCTTGTTTATTATTAATTCACCTTCTTTAATAACTAGAATTGCTCCTGAAAAACCATTGGCCGTTCCATTGCTTAAATAAGTATCAATTTTAGTAAAAGTGTTTTTCGAATTTAAATCTTCTTGAGCATTTGAAGTTAATGTTCCAAGAATTATTAATGCAATTGTCGAGAAGATAAGATTTATTTTTTTCATTATGGTTTTTCTAATTTTTTAATTAGACGAATTGAAATGAAAATCGGTTACACAATTTTCATAATCATAGACAATATTATGCCTAGTCTTTATTCTTTATTTCAGAAGTTTTTATTATTTCCATTATACAATTCATAGCTTCATCATTTCCAGTAAAATAATCTGTCGATGATAAACTAACTGGAATATGAGGAGCGATCCAGTTACGATGGTCTTCTGCTTTATAAGTTTGATGATATTGTGAAGCTACAATTCCCATTAAACCTGAATATGGTAACTGGAACCATCCTGCTTCTCCTATAAAACTTGGTTTTGATCCACTAGGCTCACCCACTAAAATTGGATTTGTGAATTTTGTTATTTCAGTCAATAAATTTTGAGCAGCAGAAAATGTTTCTCTACTGATCAAAACGAAAATTTTTCCTTTAGGGTTTATAACTTCAAATTCGATTAATGTCTTTAGCATAGGAGGAAATATTGAACCATCTCCACCGCTATTAAAACGCAAGTCTAAAATTAAATTTTGAGTATTACTTTTCTTTATATTTTCTCTTAGCTTTAAATTAAAATCCAGCAAAGTCAGTTCTTCTTTTTGTTGAACTACGTTAAATTGTATATACATTGCATTATGCTCAGGTAATGTTTTTAACCAATAATTATCTTCTTTTTTTGATAAAAATAAAGGTTGATTCCCTGTTTTTAGCTTTGGTAGTATTGGCATACCAGTAAACTGCCAAGCAACAGGGTTCATTGTTACTTTTTCAGACTTTCCCTCTTTATCGCTTAACGTTATTGTTACTTGATTTGCATTCTTAATAATTCCTAAGCCTTCTAATACATCGGGTAATCCCAAATAATAAGGCCCTAACCAAAGTATTTGCATATCATTATCCCTTGCATTTACGGCATTTGTTTTTTGAAGTGCTTCTTTAACAGGCGTACTTTCAATCAAATCTACTTTATAGCCAATCCATTGTTCGAAGCCTTCCTCAGCATCAACAATAAATAGCCCATCGTTAAACTGATAAAACTGAACGGGTAGTTTTTTTAAGGCACCTTTGTTTGGAGATGTAGGTAAAATAAAATTGTGTCCACTTCCTAAAGCTCCGAATAGTTTAATTATTTTGAAAATTATTTGTTCATCAGATAATGACGCTATTTTTGTTTTTATACCTATAATTTCTTTTGATAAATCTGTTTTAGAAATAGCGTCAGAGCTATACCGTAACTCATTAATTCGTTTCTCTAAATATGTAATATCTCTAGACCAAGCTTCTTCTCTTGTTATATCTTTTTGAGTATCATTCCCAAATAGCGCTAGAAAATTCGCATCTTCATTGAAGCTTTTAAAAGCAGAACTACCTTTTATAAACGGTTTTTCGTCATAACGTGCTTCAAAACCTTTTCGCAGCCATAACAAAGCATTATCTTTATCTCCATCTTCAGCATACGCTTCAGCAATTTTTATCATAATATCATTTGAAGGTGCTGAACCCGTCGGAATTCCTGTTAAAATAGTTCCACCAAGGTCAAGGGTTTTCTTTAGTGCCGTAATGGCGTTTTTATATTGCTCCGTTTGATAATAAGAAAGCCCTAATAGATAGAATAAATCCCCATCATCTTGATTCTGTTCAGTGAGGCTTTCTAAAATAATAATGGACTCTTTCCATCTTTCACTTTTGGCTAAACTTATAGCTTCAGTTCTTTTATTAAAGTATTCAACTGGATTTTCCACATTAATATTTTTCTGCTGGGAAAAAGCAAAAGAGATATTGAGAAAAATAAATAGGAAAATACTTGTAATGTTTAATTTAATCATGTCTGATTTTTATTGATTAAAGTAATTAAAGAATTGAGTGCACACTACCCCTGATAGATTGATTATTAATTTCCTATAAATTTCAAAGCCCTTTCGTCATCAGGTTTGATTTCTAAAGCTTTTTGAGCATAATATATAGACTTTTCTTTCATGCCCATTTTACCAGCTAAATTTGCGATGCCAATCTGAAAAACATACGATTTTGGATTATACGTAGCCATAATTTCGCCTAAACTAAATGCCATTACAGGGTCGGCTTGTGCTAATTGTAAAATGAATGAGCCAATCCAATTCGGATTTTCTAAAAGATTTTCAATTTCATTGGCTTTTGCAAAATAAGTTTTCGCCTTATTCAAATCTTTTTGACTCAATGCTACGAATCCCTGTAAAAACTCCGTAAAAAATCGCCCATAAAAATACGTGTCCATAAGGTCGGTAATATGAGATATTTCGTCATATTTTTTCTTAAAAAGTAAATTCGAATACGTATAGTCAATCAAATCACCATAAAAATCAGGATATACGCTGTACTTATTTAATTCATTATCCAATTGCTTGGGCACTTGATTCCAATCTGTATTTTTGTCAAAGCGTGTTAAACTTGGATTTAGTGCTTTGGTAACTTGCCAATCCTGATAATATTTCTGCACAGCATTTTCAAAACCTTTTGTAAAACGGTACGAAATGGACTTATCTTTTATGTACAAATCAATATACGCCTTGAAAAAAGCTAATGCGCCTTCTTGGGAGTAATTTTGATTTAGTTGGCTTGCCATGTATCCGCCTACTCTATCCCAAGTTAAATGTTTTTCAGGTTGAATTTGATGCCCTGCTTTGATTTTTTCTTGAGCATCTTGAGGATTATTTTTGATGTATTTGCGGTTGATATACCGATTAAAATACTTAAAGTTAGAGGCTAAATTTCTATCATTTTCAATTTTAGCTTTGCCTATTTTTTGGCAATAACCTTGTCCAAAATTAAAAACTTCGTTTATGGCATCCAACATCAACCTATCTTCGGTATTTTTTGCAGTGACGGTTTTAGTGTCAATTCCTGATAGGATTTGAACCAAACTAATCCCTAAACTTTCTACATCTTGCCGTCCCAAGTTAGACCCGATTGACAAAGATAAATTATCCGCAGGCGCAGCGATAAACAAAAAACTGGTTTGTGGCATTCCGCCACTATGCATGATGATGTGTTGCCCCAAAAATGGACGCACCGAAATTCCTAATGCATATTCATTCCAACCTTGCTCGCCCAAAGGCTCAAGCATCAATTCAACGGTTTCAGGTTTTAGGATTTTCCCATTATTCAAGGCAATTCCCATATTAACAATATCCTGAACGGTCGAACGCACCCCACCAGCTCCAAATCGACTACTAATATCCAGATACTCACCATTTTCTATTTTGATTCCATTTTTAAAATAGCCTCTAACTCGATTCGGAACAATCGTAATCGGGTCATCCATCATGGTATTTTCCATGTTTGCAGGCATCCAAATGTGCTCTTTTAAAAATTCTTCGTACGATTTTCCACTTACTTCTTCAATCACCGCACCCAAAAGATTGTAACCATAACTCGAATACCTCCAATCAGTGCTTGGCTCAAAAATTAATTCCCAATCTTTAAAAATATCAATCGCCATTTTTGTATCGTAAGGATCTTTGATGTGTTTTTCCTCTTTACTATCGCTTCGATAATGGGAAATCCCTGCTGTGTGAGATAATATTTGGCGAATCGTTACAGGATATTTTTTCTTCGGAAAATACGGATAATACGTTTGTACTTCGGCATCCAAATCGATTTTTCCCATTTCCCAAAGTTTCAAAATTGCCATGGCAGTCATGGGTTTTGTAGTTGAAGCAATTTGATACGAAGATGTGGGTTTTGCTATGACTTGATTTTCAATATCCGCTAAACCCCACGCATTTTCATAATAAAAATCGCCGTGTTGGAACGCCACAGAAACAGCAGGAGCGTTGGTTTGCTTTTGCCAAGCCTGAATTTTGGCTTCGATTTTGGCAATTTTTTCTTCACTAATAGTATCGCGCGTTTCCTGAGAAAACATGTTTTGAGCGCAAAGCATTGTTATTATAATTAATAGGTATAGTTTTTTTGGTTGCATTTTATTCTGTTTTAATGTTTAATTTTATTAGCTTTCATTAGTATAGAGGCGTAAAAAGGTGAAGGGTTACGCTTAAATAAGTTTTAATTAGGTATATGGTCTTGTCTATAAACGCTTTAATATTGTTTATAAATTGTTGGCACTTTATTTCTCCAAAGCCAAATATGCTATATCTCTTGAAAGATTAAAAACATTTTGGCGAGTTCCAAAACAATTCGACAAAACAACAGATACAATTTTTTGGTCTAAATAAATAGAAAAGAAGGCACTAGTTCCTGGTTGTGTTCCGCCGTGTTGGATAATCTTTCCATATTTTGGGTCATCATATACAGCCCAACCAAAACCATAAGGATCATCACCTATTGCCGGTGCAAGTTCGTCTGTTGCATTTATCATCATTTCCAAAGTAGTACTTTTAATTAGTTTATTATGCAGAACAGCCTCTCCAAATTTGAGTAAATCCTTGGCAGTAGATTGTACACCTCCTGCTGAATATATGATGCTTAAATCAGTTTTTGGGCTTTTTATATAAGTAGATTTTATTTTAAGATAGCCTCGTGAATTGTTACTATATTTTTGTTTGTCTTCTTCTAGACTTGTATTTGACATTCCTGCTATATCCCATATGTATTTTTTCATATATTTCCCATAACTCATTTGGGATACTTTTTCAATTATTGCGCCTAAGACCGCATATCCATAAGAAGAATACATGTATTGAGTACCTGGTTCAAAGAGAAGCTCTTTATCTTTAAAAGCATCCATTGCATTTACTAAAGTTGGATAATGGGTAAAAGAAAGCGCATCCCATTTTGATGAGTAATGAGAAATCCCTGAAGTGTGCTTTAGCAAATGCCTTATGGTGATATCGCCTTTAGCTTTTTTTGGAAATTCCTTTAAATACGTTTGAATAGGAGTATCTAAGTCAAGTATTCCTTTTTCATGCAGTTGCATAATTGCAATTGCAGTCATTGGTTTGGTAATGGAGGCTATCCTTCCCAGCGTATTGCTATTTATTCTTTTTTGATCAGCTTTATTAGTAAAACCTGCTCCACTAACATAAGTTCCACAATTTTCTATATAAAGGCCAGTAGTAACTCCCAAAAAATTGTTTGAAGCCATATGTTCATCGATTATTTTATTCGCCTTACTTTCCAATTCATTGTTTACAGCAAATGAAGAATCTTTACAGTTAAAATCAATCTCGCTTTGGGTCTCAGGAATTTCGATCTGACTAAATGGGTTTAATGATAAGGGTTCAATAATCCAGATAACCCCAATTGTTAGTAAGAGAATAATCAATAATAATATTTTTCCTTTTTTCATTAGTTGTATTTATAGGTTATATAGATTAGACGACACAACACTCTTTTTCATTACTTTGGTATTTTTATATTGTACTCATTTATTTAGCTATGAACTTATTGCTTAAAAAGTTGGGGGTTTTAAACAACGAAATCAGCCGTAACTTATGTGAATGTTTTATTACTATATCCTTTAAAGGTTATAGCTTAGCTTTATCGGTTGGTTCTGTTATTAAAAGTAATTCTTCTATAATTTAAGTATCATATTTTTGAGCGTTTACATTTCCTAAACAAAGAGTTAATAAAACTATACTAATTATTTTATTCATGATGCTTTATTTAAATTGATTTTAAAGTAGCTTTTATAATTCTGAATTTAAGATGTTTATTTAGGTGATTCGGTTTCCAATTCTTTTAAATAAACAGGGATTTTAGAATCGTGTTTTGGTTTTTTCTGTAACTCTTTTAAAATACTAATTTGAGCAACTCGTTTAGCATCAGCAGCAGTACAAGGAATGTCTGGCTTAACTCCTACTGCCTCCCAAGATTTTTTGGTGACAGGATGATAATAGCACGTAAAAGGAATAAAAGCTGTAAACCCTTGTGCCATTTCAATAGGACTGATTCCGTGTCCACCGCCAAGAGTGTTTACCCCAACTATTTTAGCACGTTTATACCCTTGTAAAGAAGAACTAAACATTTCTGCTGCAGAAAATGTGTAACGACCCGTTAAAATATAAAGAGGGACGTTTTTAAGTCTTTCTAAAGTGGCTGTAGGAACAATAAAATTATCAGGGTTAGATGAATTAACTCTCACATCTGCTATAGTCGACCAAGTTTCTTCTTTCGTATCTGTAGCACGAATATAATTAACAGTTAGTAAGGTAGGCTCTTTTAGAAAGAAGCCAGCCAACATTGCAACCGTATCTGGAGAGCCACCAATATTATCGCGTAAGTCAATGATTACAGCATCTGAATTTGCAGCGAAAAGCATTGCAGAGGTAATTAAACTTCCTGAATATGCAGGAGGAATAAAACGGTTAAACTTTATGTAAGCAATATTACCATTTAGGTGTTCCATTTTTTTAAAAGAATAATTATCTTTAGCAATGTGCTCGTAAGATGAAGGCATTACAAGACGTTCTCCTGCTGGTTCTGATACCATAATTCTAAAGTGTTTGTCATTACTCCAAGTTACTAAAATGTTAGAAAGGTGATTGGCAAGGGCATTTTTCTCTTTAAAATGGTCCAAATTTCCTTTTCTTAATTCTTTTAACAAATTTTTCTTTAGCATAGGTGCTTTCTCACCAATAATATAGTTCACAGCAATAGAGTCGGCTAGGTCTTTTACCATTTTATGAATTTCGTTCAGCTCAATAGATTTTGGTTCTATGGGTTCCGATTTCATTCTCATTCTTTGTCCAAAAATTTGACCAATGAAAAACGTTAATACAATTACTAAATATACTTTTTTCATTTTTTTTTGAGTTATTAATTATTCTATTTTTTTAAATTCTTATTAGAGAACTATAAATCTTTGTAGGTTATAGCTTAGCTTTATCGGTTGGTTCTGTTTTTAAAGATAGTCTATTAAAAATAATAGGATTTAATGTGCGTTCCAATTTAATTGCTGAACCAGAAATATTGTCCTTAAAATCTGTAACAAACTTGATGCTTCTTCCTTGACTCTCAAGATTAAGTTTATCAAGGACATAGTAAGTTTCAAACACATTAGGATGAATAGGATTTAACCATTGCGTATATTCAGGGAATTTAGCAAACAAAGAGTCATTCTTTGTAATTACATCAAAAGTTCCATAACCTTTATGTTTGTATGTTCCAGTATAATCCTTTAAGTTGTGTGCAGGTTTTATAGAAATGATAGGTTCAGTTTCTGTAGTTTTTGTTTGTCGTTCAATTAGTTTTTCCAATTTTCCAATCCAATTGGTTTCAGGGGTATCAAAAAGTTTATCAGCAACAATATTTGTAATTATTTGTGGTACACCCGATCTGTTTTGATTACTTAATACCACAATCCCTAAATCATCTGCTGGATAGAAAGCTACGTTAGCCGAAAATCCATCAATATTGCCACCATGGTCTATACGATAATGACTTTTGTAAGATGAAATAAACCAACCATAACCATAATTGGACATAAAGCTGCTTGGCGATGCTTCCTTAGGTAATCTGCCAGAAATGACCATTTGTGAACTCATTGCCTCTCTAACATATTTCGATGGTAGTATTTGTTTGCCATTGTATTGTCCTTTATTTAACCATGCAATCATCCATTTTGACATGTCATTCACTGTGCTATTAATACCTCCAGCTGGACTCATGGCCCCAATGTCTTTGTAATCGATTTCTGTTGTTTTACCGTTTTTAAAATAATAACCAAGAGCCGATTTATTGCTATTTATTAAACCTTGAATATTTGTAGTTGAACTTACCATTTGTAATGGCTCAAAAAAGTTTTGTTCAATATTCTGCTCCCAACTTTTGTCTGTAAGTCGCTCTGCAATTACGCCTTGAACAAAATACATGAAGTTGTTGTATCTCCATTCTGCTCTTACTGGAGCTACGGGTTCTTGAAAGGCTATTCTAGCTAAAAATTCATCCTTTGATTGAGTTTTAAAGAGTTTCCAAGCTTCACCATGACGTGGTAATCCTGTTCTGTGTGTCATTAAATCTTTAATCGTTATTTGAGTGTTCATTTCAGAATTAAAGAATTTCAATTCAGGAATATATGTTCTTGGGGAGGTTTCAAAATTGACTTTTCCTTGGTCTCGTAATAGCCCCATTAAAGACGCCGTAAAAGCTTTAGTTGATGAGCCAATAGCAAAAATAGTGTTGCTGGTTACAGGAGTTTTATTTTCAATATCGCTATAACCAAAACCTTTGGTATAAATAATTTCACTTCCTTTTACAATGGCAATAGAAAAGCCAGCTGCTTTAGAAGTGGTTAAAACTGTTTCAAAGTCTTTTTCAAGAGATTTGATTTTAGTATTAAGAGCTTCATCATTTGATTGGGCAAGTGTATTTGTTAAGCATAAAAAAGCTAAACCGAAGATTTTTAAAGTTTTCATAATAGTTAATTTTATATTGTTGTTAGTTTTATAGTTTATCTGAAACGTCTTTTATTGTTCCAAACATTATTGTTAGATGCTTTTATTTGAATTCTGATATTTGTGTTGTTTAAGGTGCTCATGATTATTAGTTTTAATTTGATACAAACATATACACTTAGTTTAGGCTACTAAATTAAATATGACAAAGAGGATAATAATTGAGTTACATTAGTCTAAAATTACTTTCAATCACGTTCATCCAGAAAATAGTTGTGTTTGTACTAATTTGAATAGTGTATATCAATAACTTTGTGAGTACAACTTATCATCAGTAAATTTGAAGTATGATTAACTTTTTAAAAAAATACAAAGCGTTTTTTATTGGACTTATTGTGATTCCAATATCCTACTTATTAGAAAGAATAGGTATTATTATTATTCCAGAGGGTAGGATATTAGAGTTTATTCCTTATTTAATATTTTGGGGTTTAGTTATTGCTTTACCAATTTATTTTTTTAATTATTCAAAAAACGTTAAAAAAACAATAATTAAAGTACTTAGTTTACTTGTCCTTCTTTTTATTACTTTAGGCATTGATTCAATAATGAATTTACCTGACAACCCAATAACCTTGCTTCTCATAGCCGGGTTTTGGATTGGTTTTGTCTATGTATTAGTTCCTTCTTTCATTAAAAAATATTGGAAATTAATTTTAATTATTTATGGTCCACTGCTTTTATATTTTATTTACTTAAGATTATTTTCGGGTGGTTTAGAAGGCTATTTGAAAATTAAATTAGAGACCTCTTTTTTTGTATTTATTTTACCAATTCCCTTCTTGTTCTTAGTTTGGATTTTTGAACAATGGAAATGGATACGAAGCCTGAAAGCAGAAAAATCTAAAGCAGAATTGTCATTATTAAGAGCACAGATAAATCCTCATTTTTTCTTTAATACGCTAAACAACCTATATGCCTTAACTATTAAAAACTCTAAGCAAGCTCCTGATGTCATCTTGAAATTATCTGATATGATGCGCTATACTATTTATGAAGGTGAAAAAGAAAGGGTAAAGCTTGGCGATGAAATAGAATATTTAAACAACTATATAGAGCTGCATAAAATTCGACATAAAAAAACTGTAAACATTAGTTTTAATCACGATATAGACACCAGTTTATCGATAGCTCCATTATTGTACATCATTTTATTAGAAAATGCTTTTAAACATGGAATTGAAACCCTTACAGAGAATGCATTTATTCACATTAATTTGTATGAAGACACAGATTTCATCTATTTTAAAATAGAGAATAATTTTGATCCGAAAGAAATAAGTGAAGCAAAAGGTATTGGACTTACAAATCTAAAACTTAGATTGGCTTTAATTTATCCTAAAAAACACGAACTAACTGTAGACAAAACTAACAATACCTACAAAGTAACTTTAAAAATTTATAAACATGCTTAAATATATAATCATTGATGATGAGCCACTGGCACACGAAATTATTGAAGAATTTTGTAGTATGTTGCCTCATTTACAATTAGAAAAAAATTGTTACAATGCTATGGAAGCCATGCAGTTTTTAAATGAAAATACGTTAGATTTTATGTTTTTAGATATTAATATGCCTAAACTTAAAGGGTTGGATTTTTTAAAAACATTAACAAAACCTCCAAAAACTATTATTACTACTGCATATAAAGAACATGCTATAGAAGGCTTTGAGCTAAACGTTGTTGATTATATTTTAAAACCTTTTAGTTTTGATCGTTTGGTAAAAGCGGTAAATAAGGTTTCAGAAGCGCAAACTACCAAAGCCATCATTAAAGAAGTTACAAATACAACAGATGGTTCTACTAGATTCTTTGTAAAAGGCGATAAAAAACACCATCAAATAGATTTAAACGATGTACTATATATTGAAGCGTACGGAAACTACACAAAAATAATTCTTAAAGATGAAATGATTGTGAGTCACGAAAAAATATCTGATTTTGATGAATTATTGCCTTCAAATAATTTTTTGCGTGTCCATAAATCTTTTATTGTAGTGATTGATAAAATAAAGTTTATAGAAGGTAATCGTATTCATATTGAAACTTTTAAAATCCCTATTGGGCAAACTTATAAAAGTAGAATTAATAGACTTTTTAATTTTTAAATTCTATAATACATTGTATTGCTTATCCACTTGTCGTTTCGCATAATAAGTTTAAATCTTCAAAATAACTATATCTTGAAAATGGAATAGCTGCAGCTCCTTCATTCACTCCTCCTATAGAGATTTTAATCAATGACAGTAAGGTTTTGGAAAAGGTAAAAAATAAAAAAGAGGTCATTTCTGACCTCTTGTTCACTCTAGCTCCCTCTCTTGGGCTCGAACCAAGGACCCTCTGATTAACAGTCAGATGCTCTAACCAACTGAGCTAAGAAGGAATAATTTCGCTTTTGCGAGTGCAAATATACAAGCTTTTCTTTTTATAACAAGAAAAATTTAAAAAAAATCACCTTTTTTCTCATCTTTTTTTCTCTTCAATTATAACTTGTTGTAAATTACATTTTTATCAAATTAAAAAAATCTGTCTTTTTTTGACAGTTTATCATTATTTACCATAAAAAAAGTAAGTAAAAGGTTACATTTATAGCTGATACACTTAAATTTTATCAATAATATAATAATTGTAAAATTAAGCTAATAAAAACATTGGTTTTAGTAAAAATTGTATTTTTACCCTGTTTAATAAAAACAATGACTACTAACATAAATATGGATAAATTTTCTTTTTTAAATGCAGTACATACAGACTTTGTTTCCGATTTATACGATCAGTATTTAATAAATCCTGATAGTGTTGAAGCAAGTTGGAGAAGTTTTTTTCAGGGCTATGACTTCGCAAATGAAAAATACTCATTAACAGATGCTGAGGTTGAAGTACCTGATAATGTTTTAAAAGAATTTAAAGTAATTGATTTAATTAATGGTTACAGAACTCGTGGGCATTTATTTACAAAAACAAATCCAGTTCGGGCCAGAAGACAGTATACACCAACCTTAGAAATCGAAAATTTTGGTCTTTCTCCAAACGATTTAGATACAGTTTTTGATGCTGGTGGAATAATTGGTACTGGTAAAGATACTTTACGAGTAATTATAAAACATTTAGAAACCATTTATTGTGATTCTATAGGTGTTGAGTATATGTATATTCGAAATCCAGAAGAAATAAAGTGGTTTCAAAAACAATTGAATAGAAATTCAAACCACCCAAATTATCCACCTGACTCTAAAAAATATATTTTACAAAAATTAAATCAAGCTGTTACTTTTGAGAGTTTTTTACAAACAAAATATGTTGGGCAAAAACGATTTTCATTAGAAGGTGGAGAAACATTAATTCCAGCAATTAGTTCGGTTATTAGAAACGCTGCAGAAATTTACGATGTAGAGGAATTTGTATTAGGAATGGCACATAGAGGTCGTTTGAATACATTAACAAATATTTTTAGAAAACCAATTCGTGATGTTTTTAGTGAATTTGAAGGTAAAGATTTTGAAGATGAAGGTATTGATGGTGATGTTAAATATCATTTAGGTTTAACAATAAGTAAAACCTTAAAAAACAATAAGGAATTGAAAATGAATTTGGTTCCTAACCCTTCACACTTAGAAACTGTTGCACCTGTTGCACAAGGTATTTCCAGAGCCAAAATTGATAAAATATATAATGGAGATAATGCTAAATTACTTCCAATTATAGTTCATGGAGATGCTGCAATAGCTGGGCAAGGTTTGGTTTACGAAGTAACTCAAATGAGTAAACTGAATGGTTATTCAACAGGAGGAACTATTCACATTGTAGTTAACAATCAAATTGGTTTTACAACCAATTATTTAGATGCACGCTCAAGTACTTATTGTACCGATGTTGCTAAAATAACGTTATCACCCGTTTTACACGTAAATGCAGATGATGTTGAGGCGGTTGTTCATGCAATTGAAATGGCATTGGATTTTAGAATGAAATTTAAGCGTGATATTTTTATTGACTTATTAGGCTATAGAAAATACGGCCATAACGAAGGCGATGAACCCCGTTTTACGCAACCAAAACTATACAAAGCAATTGCAAAACATCCTAATCCAAGAGATCTATACGCTCAAAAATTGATTGCTGAAGGTATAATTGATTCGGAATATTTAAATAATTCAATTGCTGAATTTAAAAACTTATTAGAAGAAGAATATCAACAATCAAAAGCTGTTGAAACTTCTAAAGTTCGTGAATTTATGCAAGATACCTGGAAAGATTTTACAAGACGTAGATTAGAAGCTATGTTAATTTCAGAAGATACAGGTTACCCAAAATCTAAACTTGAAAATATTGCTAAAGTTGTTTCTACTGTTCCAAAAGGAGTAAAGTTTTTGCGAAAAGCTGAAAAGATTTTAAAAGATAGAAATAAAATGGTTTTTGAAACCAATGCAATAGATTGGGGTATGGGTGAAACTTTAGCCTATGGAAGTTTATTACAAGAAGGTTTTGATGTGCGTATTTCCGGGCAAGATGTTGAACGTGGAACGTTTAGTCATCGTCATGCAATTTTACGTGACGAAATTTCTGAAGATCGTATAAATCTGCTGAACACTATTAGTAATAAACAAGGTCAAATGTACATATACAATTCCTTGCTATCTGAATACGGTGTTTTAGGTTTTGATTATGGATATGCAATGGCAAATCCAAATACCTTAACTATTTGGGAAGCCCAATTTGGTGATTTTAGTAATGGTGCTCAAATAATTTTTGATCAATATTTATCAGCGGCAGAATCAAAATGGAAATTACAAAATGGAATTGTGGTTTTATTACCCCACGGATATGAAGGACAAGGTTCTGAACATTCATCTGCGCGAATGGAACGTTTTTTACAGTTATGTGCTCTTGATAATATGATTGTAGCAGATTGTACAACGCCTTCAAATTTCTATCATTTATTGCGTCGTCAAATGAAACGTGATTATAGAAAACCATTAATTGTATTTACACCAAAAAGTTTATTACGCCATCCATTAGCAGTTTCAAAATTAGATGAATTTGCAAATGGAACCTTCCAAGAGGTAATTGACGACACTATTAATCCAGAAAAAGTAACAAAATTAGTATTTTGTACCGGTAAGTTTTATTACGATTTATTGGCAGAGCGCACTAAACTAGAAAGGGATGACGTTGCTTTAGTGAGAATTGAACAATTATTTCCATTACATTTGGAAAAATTACAACAGGTTATAGATAAGTACCCAAATATTAAAAATTATGTTTGGGCACAGGAAGAACCTGAAAATATGGGAGCATGGAGTTTTATGCTTCAACGCTTTAGATTGGTAAATTTAGAAGTTGCATCACAACCATTTTATGCTGTTCCCGCGGCTGGTTCATCTGCAAGATTTAAAAGAAGACATCAACGTATTATTGATAAAGTATTTAACTAACTAATAAAAATTCGTCTATAAAGACAAAAAATATTAATAAGATGATTTTAGAAATGAAAGTACCCTCTCCGGGGGAATCTATTACAGAAGTAGAAATTGCGGCATGGCTTGTTGAAGATGGTGATTATGTAGAAAAAGATCAGCCAATTGCTGAGGTAGATTCAGACAAAGCTACTTTAGAATTACCAGCTGAAGAAAGCGGTATTATTACTTTAAAAGCTGAAGAAGGTGATGCTGTTGCAGTTGGTGCCATAGTATGCTTAATTGATATGGATGGCAAAAAACCTGAAGGATCTCCTGTAAAAAAGGAGGTAATAACTGAAGTGCCAAAAGCTGAAGTAAAACCAACAGAAGTCAAAACTACTTATGCAAGTGGATCAGCTTCACCCGCTGCTAAAAAAGTTCTAGCAGAAAAAGGAATGAGTTCTTCAGAAATAAAAGGTACTGGAAAAGATGGCAGAATCACAAAAGACGATGCCGTAAAAGCGGTGCCAAGTATGGGAACTCCTGCTGGCGGGTCTCGTGGTACAGAAAAAACAAAACTTTCAATGCTTCGTAGAAAGGTAGCGCAACGTTTAGTTTCTGTAAAAAATGAAACTGCAATGCTTACTACTTTTAATGAAGTAGATATGAAGCCAATTTTTGATTTACGTAAAGAGTTTAAAGAGGATTTTAAAGCAAAGCATGGTGTTGGCTTAGGATTTATGAGCTTTTTCACTTTGGCAGTTGTAAGAGCCTTAAAAATGTATCCTGATGTAAATTCTATGATGGATGGAGATTATAAAATTTCTCACGATTTTCAAGATATTTCCATAGCAGTTTCCGGTCCAAAAGGATTGATGGTACCTGTTATTAGAAATGCAGAAAACTTAACTTTTAGAGGTGTAGAAAGCGAAGTAAAACGTTTAGCAATTAGAGCTCGTGATGGTCAAATTACTGTTGATGAAATGACTGGTGGTACTTTTACAATTACAAATGGTGGTGTTTTTGGTTCAATGTTATCAACACCAATTATAAACCCTCCTCAAAGTGGTATTTTAGGAATGCATAATATTGTTGAACGTCCAATAGCACTTAACGGAGAAGTTGTTATTAGACCAATAATGTACGTTGCATTATCTTATGATCATAGAATTATTGACGGAAAAGAATCTGTCGGATTCTTAGTTGCTATTAAAGAAGCATTGGAAAGTCCAATAGAAATTTTGATGAACAATAACCCTAAAAAGGCATTAGAACTTTAAAATAAATAAACTTTTTAAAATATATAAATCCTGAACCAATTGGTTCAGGATTTTTTTTGATTTTATGATAATAGTCATTCTTATTTAGACTAATTAAAAATAACTTTGTAACTTTAATTGCGTTTAATGAAATGACTAAGCTATTTTACACCCTATTTGCTATCATATTAATAAATTTTCAGTCTTTTTCACAAACAGTTGAACCATCTTCGGCTATAGACAAAAGCATCTTACAAATAGAACTTGAATCTTTGTATACAATACAAAAAGAAGATTCCAAAAAAATGAAATCATGGAGCATTCCTAGTGCTCTTTTTAGATACGGATTTCTTGAAGGATATGAGTTACAATTAAACACACCTATTATTAAGGAGTACCTTTGGGAAAATGATCACTTAATTCATTCTTTAAACAAATTTGACGATATTCAGGTTGGTTTTTCTGTTAACCTTTGGAAACAACAAAAATTTATCCCGGAAGCTTCATTAATGGTTAGGGCAATTTTGCCAACCGATTCAAAATTTGAACTAAATAAAATAGGGAAAATATGTTCTTTAAACTTATCTAATTCAATATCTCAAAAATTTTCATTTAACTATAACATCGGCTATGTTCTTGAAACTGATAATTCAAAATCTGGTTTCTATATTGCAAATATTGGTTTTGAGGCCAATTCTAAATTGCATTTTTTTATAGAAAATTTTGGAGACTTTACAAATAAAAAATTAATGTCACATAATATAAATACAGGTGTAGGATACAATTTTAATGAAAAATTAATTTTAGATGTGTCTGTAGCAAATGGACTAAATCACAATATGTTTTATGTTGGTGGTATTTTAACTTATGTGTTAAACATTAAAAAAATTAATATCTAAAAACAAGCTTTTTTAAGTAAATACATTTATTTTTATAATCAATAATTGCTTTTCCCTTTTCTAAAATATCTGCTCCAATAATTCCATGAACAGCTTTTGCATCGTGTTCAGTAAGTGCGGTATTTACATGAGACAAATCCAACAACACCATGTTTAAATTTTTATAACTCCACTTTTTTAGTTCAATTTTATTTTTTGAAGAAATTTTTGTTTCCATTCCAATTGCCCCGGCACCAGCTGCTTTTGTTTCAGAATCTTTTACATTTAACTTAAACTCCTCTGCCAAATTAATATCAATACATGAGTTTGAGGCTCCAGTATCTAAAATAAATCGCCCATTTACACCATTTAATTTCGCCTTAATCTCAAAATGGTTTGTGTTTATTTTTTTGAGTTTAATTTTAGAGTAACCCTTTCTTATAAGAATATTATTTAAATTCATTCAATAAATATTTATTCAAATCTAACTCTTTTTGTAAATAAAATAGCCCGCTATTATTATTATAAATCCAAATAACATAAACCAACTTAAATAATAATTGCTTTTTTCTTTTAAATCCGTATCTCCAATATAAATAAAACTCGCCCAATAATAAGGAGATTTTTTAACCGAAGAAATACTTTCATTTTGTAAGTAAGCTAATTTTGAATGTCTTAATGCACTAGATTTATTGCCTGATTTTTTAAACTTTTTATAAAAACCAGCTATTAAATTTTCGGTAGATTTATCATTTACTTTCCAAAGTGATACTATCAAATTTTTAACACCTGCATAGGAAAATCCTCTAGCCAAACTCATTACTCCTTCTCCTCTTTTTAATGCTCCTATCCCTGTTTCACAAGCACTTAAAATCAACAAATCTGAGTTTAAATTGTAGCCGTATACTTCAGGCAAGTAAAGTGTTTCATCATAAAATTCTATCGCAGCTGGTATATAATTATCCCCTGCAGTTGCATGTGTTGATAAATGAATTATGTTGTATTCATCTTTTATTTTTTCAAATGCGTTTTTTTTTGCTTTTTCAAAAAGCAAAAATTCACCTTCAATTTCATCCTCTATACTTCTAGCTTCTTTTTCTGTATAATTCAACTCTGATAAATTTCTGTTATTATTTTTAAAAACCGGGAAAAACCCAATGAATTTATTTTCCTTCTGAGCTATAGCATTAGAATTACTTAATAATATCGAAGCTGAATAACCGTAGCTTATATTAGTTTTATTTATTAAATATGGTAATTTTTGAAAGTTTGTACTTTCCGTTTTTTCGGCAATTAGGGCATCAAATGGTAAAAATGAAAATATTCCGTCTGGAATAATAATTGTAGTTTTTGAAAGCTCCTCTGGGCCAATTTTTTTATATAACTCATATCCGAGTGAAACGTAATTAGTTACATTATTTTGAATTTCCGCCCCTCTTTCCTTAGCAAAAAGGTTTAAAAAATTACTAATTTGTTCTTGAAGTTCAATTGTTTTATTAATTGTTTCTATATGAATAGATTTTTCTTTTGAAATTGAAAACATATAAATATTATTTACGCCGTCGAAATATTCAATTAATACCTCCTCTTTTTTTAATAATTTTTCTTTAATATTTTTAACAGTTATAAACTTGTTTTCAAGTTTTAAATTTGGGTATTTATTATTAATTTCTTGTTTTAATAATTGAAGTTTATTAAAAACAGCTTCACGTTTTTTTGTTAATTGCGATAATAAAACAATATCCGCATTTTCATTTTTTAACTGTTCTAATGTGATGCTTTTATTAAGTTGTGCCTTATTAAATACGAGCTCTTTTTCTTTAATAAATAAAGAATCATTTTTAATAGCCGATTTTGCTAAGGTAAGTTCCTTATTTTCCAATAATACCAATGATTTGGTTTGTTCAGCAAATTGAAACGCTTTTTCAACCCAACTTAAAGCACCAGTTTGCTCAAATAAAATTTGGCATAACTCTATACAACTTTCACTTCTATTTCTATTTTCTTGCTGCTGTAATAGTTTTGAATTTTGACTTAAATACGCATTTCTTAATTCGGTCTCTACTAAAAAAGATAATTCATAATTTTCAATCGCTTCCTTAAATTTATTAATTTGAGTTAAAATTTGTGCTCTGCTATCAAAAACTTCTTTTAAAGTATTCTCTGCGTATAAAAATGTACTTAAAGGGTTTTCATAAATATCTTTTGGATTGTAATTTGGCAATAATGTAACCAACGAATTTTGACTAAAAGCTAATGCCATTTCATTTTCATTTTGGAGTCTATAAACCTCAGCAATTTGGTTGTATATTTTAGCTACTTCTCTATCATTTTTTCCAAAAACCACTTTAGCCGCATTCAAACTTTTTTCAAATTCCAAAAGAGCCCTCTCTAATTCATTTTTATGAATAAAACAATTTCCTAAAGTTTTGGAATTCCTAACCGAAATAGATAGCTCTTTTTGTTTGTTTAATTTGTTAGATAAAAGAGCATTTTCTTCTGATTTTTTAAAATCTTCCATCAATAAAAAATTGATAGCTAAATCTGAATAAATTTTAGATTTAAATTTGTTCTCTTTATCTAATTCTAGTGCAGAATTTAAATACCTGTTTGCTATCGAGACCTCTCCTTTTGTTCTAAAAACTACAGCCAAATTAGTATAACCAGATATAATTTGATCTAATCGATTTTCTTCTTGAGCTTTTTCAATTGTGATTTTTAAAATATCTTCGGCTCTATTGCTATCTCCTAACCTTGTATAATTATTGGATAAAGGCTTTAAACAAAATTCAATAATATCATATTTTATTTTCTTTGATTCATAAATTGAATACCCTTTTTCGTAATAATTAATCGAATTATTTAAAAACCCAAATTGCTTTAATTGGTATGCATAATTAATATAAAAATAAAGTAGCGCTATATTTTCGTTATCATTTTCCGGTTTTCTCCATAGCTTTAATTCTAAATTTGTGAAAATGTTTAAATTTTCAACAGAAGGATTTTTACCAAACTCATCTAAATGAACATAAATAAATTCGGCATAATTATTTTGTTGTTTATGGGTTTCAATATTGGATTTAAAAACAGCATTAGATTGTTGAGCTGAAACATAAAAATTACAACATATTATTAAAACAACAGTCCATTTTTTAAACATAAACCCGTATTATATTTTCCAAATTGCATAAAAATGAAGTTGAGCATTTGGTTCATTAAAATTATAAATATATCGAGCTCCTAAACTAGGTCCAATACGAGATGTACCAATTGTTATATCTCCAAAAAACCCATATTTAATATCACTTAATGTCGAATTTTCTGAAGTTGTGCTAGTCTCAGACAAGCCTTCAATCACCTTACCAACACGTTCATTAAAATAAGTGAAATAACTGGAGCTAGTTGTATTATCTGTCTTATTAGAAATGTCAAATGATAGCTGTGGACCAACTCCCAAACCAATTACTCCATTTAAATTATAACGAAACGAAATAGGTACAACATCTATATTTAGTTTAGTATAAGTTGTTTGGGTTTCATCGAATCTTATAGCACTATCTACAATAGTTCCATCGCTTAACTCAACAAATCCAATTGGTTCGCCTTCTCCTGCACTTATAAAATCAACAAACTCATGAGTTCCCATCATAATTTCGGCTTGTAAATATTTTTTATAGGGTTTATATGGTGAAATAGTTGCTCCAACAAAATAACTTTTAGAATCTTTCAAGTCTGGAAAACTATTATAACCCGCTTTAACTCCTATTGAAATTCCTGGTTTAAACCTCGATGTTGAAGTATTGGTAATAATTGGTTCATTTTTATCAAAAATAATAGCTGTTTTACTTTTCGATTTTACTTTGTGAAAATCCTTTCCAAATTTTAATGAATACTTCACAAAGCCTTTTGTTGAATCTTTATCATGAACTCCTTTTTGAGCAGTGCCTGGCAAATAAATATTTTTAAACTGAAAAGAAATTTGATTCTTACTCATTATTGTATCCAAACAACTATAATTTACCTCTTCATCCGGACAAATAGGGCACTTAGGATACATATCCAATACTTTTAAAGACGATTTATCCAACATTTTAGGAATATCCACATTTAGCTTAATTAAACGCGCTGGTCCTTCTCCATCATTTTGAAACCTTACTTTATATTTTAAATTTTTAAAACGAACCAATCTATAATTTAAACGGGTATCATACACTGCCATTTTATTAGGATCATGTGAAGTTACAATCTCCATTTCTTTGGTTAATACTTTATGTGAATCATTGCCTCTTTCTGGCACATAAATACTTCTAATAGAAATAACAGCACTTGTATCTTTCAACATTTCAGGCGTTGTTTTCAACGTAAAAAACATATTACGTTCTTCATTAGTTTGCATTTCATCAAAATCAAAAACTTTTACATCCTGATAATACTCTTTAGCTTCTTCTAAAGTTAATGGAAGGTTCTGCCTTAAAGTATCTGTTACTATTAATTTCTCATTCATAAGGGTGGAAATACCGGTAGTTTGTATCAATTCATTTTTAGAAATATATCTATTGTTATCAGCAATTATTTCCTCAGTAATTTCTTGTTCATTGTTATATAATCTAACTTCTGTTAATTCAAAGTTTTTAGCTTTGTATTTTTTCTCATTAAAAAATAAATAAATTTTACCGCTTGTAGGATATTCCTTCTCATTAGCATAACTTAAAACCAGTTGCATTTCTTCTTCTGGAATTGGATCTCTATTGGTTTGGATACGAAATCCATTATAAGCTGTTAATAATTGATGATTCTCATTTTCTGAAGTATCTATACCATCTTCATTAATTGCAACATCTTTTGGTCGGGTAGTTGGAGGTTTTCCATCATCATAATTATTAGTTACTGAAAGTCGAGTTTTATAAGTCCCTTTATTTTTAAATAAATGTTCAGGTTCTTCCTGAAAACTATAATCTCCATCTCCAAACTCCCAATAATAGGTATAAAAAGCTTTTGGTGCCCCAGCAATTTGGTTTAATTGAGGAGTATCCGGATTAAATGAAACCTTATTCCCATTGACAGTAAACACAATAGATGCTGTTCTGGAAATTGTATCTTTTTGTATAGATTGTGCACTTATAAAGTGACAAAATAATAACGCCCCAATTAACTTAAACTGATTTTTCATACAAACACCTTTTTAACAAATATAGAAAAACATTCTAAATGTTGGTTTATCGTTATTTATAGGCATAAAAAAAACTGCCTTAAAAATTAAGGCAGTTTTTCAATATTTTGTATAAAACGTTATTCTACTTTAAACGCAATTGGCAAACTATACTTTACACCAACCGGTGTCCCTCTTTGTCTACCAGGTGTCATTTTAGGTAATAAATTTACAACTCTAATTGCTTCTTCTTGTAATCTTTTATGAGGAGCACGTGCCATTACATCAACAATATTTCCTCTTTTGTCTATCTTAAACATTACAAAAATACGTTTAACACCAGGTGCTAAGCCTAAATCTGATGCTAAATCTGCATTAAATTTTCTGTTAACGTGTTTTGTGATTTTTTCTTGTAAACAGGCTCTAAGTTCTGCTTTACTTCCTTTACATCCTGGATAAACCGGAACATCTTCAATAATAGCAAAGGGAACATCTTCCATAACTTCCTCTTCCTCTTCTACTTCTATAATCTCTTCTACTTCAACAGCTTCATCTTCATCTGTTTCAGTTGATTCAATTACAGTTTCTTCCACTTCCTCTTCATCTTCAACAATTTCAATTTTATCTGGAGTTGGTGGTGGTGGAGTTTTTGGCTCTGGCGGTTTAATTTGTTCTATTTCAATAGTTTGTTCTTCATCTTCCATGTTTAAAACAACAGGACCAAGATTTCCTATCACTCTATCGTATGTTTTCTTTTCAATGGCTAAATAAACCACTAATAATGCTAAAACTAGACCTAACTGCATAAATAATTTGCTGTAGTTTTCTAGATTTGCTTTTGGACTTTTTTTAATCTGCATCTGTAAAATATTTTATAGTTCGCTAATTTAATAATTTTAAAACAACTTTTGCAATTAAATTTTTCTAATTCAGAAGTTTTTTTGTAAACCCTGCTTAAAAACTGTGATAGCTAATATTATTCCTGTTAAATTGGCTAATAAATCATAAGCTTCAGGTTGTCTGTTTTTTGTTACAGTTCCTTGTAAAACTTCAATAATTATGCCATAAATGAAAACAATAACCAGTATTATTATGCTAACTTTTAATTTTTTACTTTCTTTTTTATAAGAAAACAACCAACTTAATGTTAATAAAAAATAAGCTAAAATATGAATTGCTTTATCGGAAATACTAATAGTTGATGGCATAGAATCTCCTATTGGCGCCAAACTACCCCATCCAATTATTAACGTTAAAAAAATTGAAATGAAAAAATAATATTTACGCTCCAATCAGTTCGGTATATTGTTCTGAAGATAATAATCCTTCAATTTCCGAAGTATCAGAAATTGATAATTTAATCATCCACCCGTCTCCATAAGGATCTGAATTTACTTTTTCTGGCTCATCTTCTAAAGCTTCATTAAACTCAATTACTTCACCTGATAATGGCATTATTAAATCTGAAACTGTTTTCACAGCTTCAACCGATCCAAATACTTCATCTTTTGCTACTGTATCATCTAATGTGTCTACATCTACATATACAATATCTCCTAATTCTCCTTGTGCAAAATGTGTAATACCTACAATTGCGGTATTACCTTCTATTTTAACCCACTCGTGATCTTTTGTGTATTTTAATTCTGCTGGAACATTCATTATAATTATATTTTAAAAGTTTGTTTATTAATTTCCTAATACATATCTAATACTTAGCCCAGAACTAACTGATTGTCTTGGGAAAGTTGTTGAAATGGCATATTTAGATGAACTTTGATCAAAGTAAAATGTTGCAGTTAAGCTTTTACTAAGCGCATAATCTGCATAAAATTTAAATGACAGTAATCTCTGACCACCTGTTACCTGATTATTATCTTCATCAATAGCTCTAATAACAGTTTTATTGTCTCTTAAAGATAAATCTGCTCTTATATCTAAATCACCTTTTAACTTGGTTAGTTTACCGCCAAATCTAAATTTCATTGCTAAATCTTTAAATCGATACCCCATCCCGATAACATATTCCATCCCTTTCATTTGGGTAATGGTATTATTATTAAAATTTAGTGTTAGCCTTCTGTCTTTATCCACTCTACCTGTAAATGAAATGGAATTTTTCATTTTCAAATCTACTTTTAACAGCGGGCTAAATTCCTCAATTAAATCTACATTTGTAAATAAAGTTTTGTTAAAATAATTACCAACAATATCTGTATCTGCGTACGGATCTTCATTATTATATTCTAAATTATTATTAAAACTTAAAATTGAATAACGGGAATCATAACTATGTGAAAGAGAAAAGCTTCTAAATTTATCTTTAAACCATTTCAATTTCATTAATCCCTTATAATTTATTTGCCAACTTGGAATTGGAACATCTCTAAAGGCACTCAATTCAATTTTAGAAGCGTCTTGTCCGGTATATGCAGCTAAAAATGCCGGTAGTGACACTTGCTGACTAGTATCTCCAAATCCATCAATTGGTTGTCCTGAATCTGAAGCTAGTCTTTGAGCTACTATTGCTCGGTTTGCTTTAAATTCTTCAAAATTCGCATCACTATCATTAAAAGCAGTTTTTAACATATTATAACTAATCATAAAATTACCAACTTGAGAAACTGGTGAATTCGCATTAATTAAATTATCAACTACGTCTAATTGTTGTGAAGTGTTTTTTGTATATGTTTTATTACCTCTTAATTCAATATCAAAATCTCGAAAAGGTTCCACATTTATTGTAGCATCAAACTTATTCATATGCGTACGACTGTAGGTTCTGTTATAATAAGGATCATCAATTCCACGCGAAATTAACCATCCATTTTCAAGCGCTTGTTCACGAATATCAATTTGACTACCAAATACAAAACCTAAAGAAGGTGCAACGCCTCCATTAAAATTATCTTGTCCTAAAAACCCTATTTGTGGAATATAACCTGGTAAATAGGTTCCATTATTTTCTGAATAATTAAATCTGGCTTTTTTTACAGAAGTTAACAATCCATAAAACCCTTTAGATAATTGTCCACCAACAGATTTACTCTTTCTACTTGTTGTTGAATTTGGTGCTTTTATTGCAGATTCACTTCTTGTGGTTGAATTAGATTTCTTTTTATTAAATAATTTTTCTAAACCAATATTCTTATAAAATTTCTCAAAATTCAAATCCAATCCAATATTATGCGTGTTGGCATTTTGAATAACATTTCCAACTTTATCAACATAGGATTGAGATGAAGCCTGCCAATCAAAATCTGCTGTATAAGTATAATCCGCATCTATAAATTCTAAAAAAGGTATCTTGTTAATTGGAATTTTATAAGTTCCATTTAATGTTTGATGGTAATGATCTGGTCTTCCAATTGAAAAGAAATTATCAAATATTTGAATATCATCAGCTGCATTAAAATCATCGTACAAATAATTGTTTGAAGCTCTAAAATTAAACTGTAATGAACTTGTTAAATTATATCCAATTGTATAATCCCAATCAAACATAAAACGGCGTTGTTTTAAAGTAGGTAATTGAGGTAAACCTTCAATTAAACTTCTAGACATTTGCTCATTATAGGTTCTAAATACATTTGAATTTACAGAAATTGTAGAAGGTATTAGATTGAAATTAAAATCTTTTATAAATTTGAAATACTTGCTATTTAATAATCCCAAATTTTTGAAAGGCTCAATGCTCATTGGCTGAAAACTATAATTATAATTAGCAGAAGCTCTTACATTTTGGTCAACGAATTTTTCCACATTATAATCTCTATGAAATGTCTCGTTATATGCGTAAGAAACAGATAGGTTTTCAACATTGTAAAAACGTTGCTTTGCTTCAGAATTAGGATTAAATTGCTTTCTAACATTTATTAAACTGATACTTCTTCGTTTTGTATAATCCTGGCTACTGCTTCTATTTGGGCTATTTTCTACATTTGTATCTTCAAATAATACATCCTGATATTGAGAATCATATTTTGGATCCTGAACCTCTTCAGAAACGCTATAATTTAAAGGCAATGAAACTCCCCAACTTTCAGGTAATAATTTACCAATATTCACATTAGTTACCAAGTCATACAGCCTAGAATCTTCCTGACTACGCTCATTAACTCGCTGTTCAATACCTCCAAAACCTTGTGTTTCCATTCTCCCTGTAACGGCAACATCTGCAAAATCTGCAAAATTAACATCAGCGCTTACTACACTGGCCCATCCGCCTTCATTATCAAACTCAGCAACTCTCATTTCATTAAACCAAACTTCTGCACTTTGAGTGGAACTTGAAACGTTTTTTACACCAAGCATTATCGTTTTAATATTCGATAAATTTGGATTTCCTTTAACTCTTATTTCATATCCTTCTAAACCTTCTATTGGCGATGGCATCCCGTTGGCTGGATAAATAATATTTGGAGCAATACCTTCTTCAAATCGTAACAATTTAAGTTTTCCAAGATATTCTAAAAAAGCATCGATATTATTCTCTTCTGGCCAAACATCAATTGCTGATGAGACACCATATTGAGAAACTGTTAACAGTTTTTCTATTTGATAATAGTTGTCATTTAAATCGCTACCAATTCTAATAATTCCTTTTAATTCATCATTTTGAACTTGCGGTCTTGTTTGAACACCTTCTGCATGTAAAAACAATTTTAAATGTTTATACATTCTTAAATCTACACGAACATTCTTAAAAATTGCTCTTGTATCTTCCGGCTCTAAATCTGTTACTTTTAAAGATAAAGATTGTTCGTTTTGCTTTTGTAAAGTTGTACTTCCTCTTAATATTTCTCTTTTTATTCCTGGAGGTAACACATAAGGAATTGGATTTCTATCTTCATTTTCCTGAATATTAACAACACCAACTTCAAAGTTTTGAAGCTCGTTATTTGTTAATGGTTGCGATGGTACAATATTTTCATCTAATGTTTTTGTATAGCGTCTCCAGTCTCCTCTAACTAATTGAAGTTCCCCAAATCGTAAAACAATCGGCATTTTAAATTTGGTTAAGAACATTCTCATAAATCGAATGGAATTGAAGCCTGTTATATCGTTTACAACTTCATCTGGTGTGCTAACCTGAATTCTAAATTGCAACCATCTAAATTGTTTTTGGCTACCGTCTTCTAAATTAACATTAACTACTTTCTCATCAACAATATTATTTTGTCCAACAATTAAATCACCTTTATTTAAAGATACTTTGTATTGATAATAACTCTCAACCGAGTTCATTGTTTGATCTTTATCAATATCTTCTGTATCAGGAAATGTTGTGGCGGAAGTTGGATAACTCTCTGTTGATAAATTATTTGTTGGTGAATTTCCTTGAGTATTATTGAATTTTTTATACCTAGTTATAATTGAAGCATCTGAATTATCATATTCTGAACTTCTAAAATAACTGTAATTATCATTTGATGGATCTTGACCGAATCCAGTACCAAAAAGTTGCCTTTCCTCTTCATCATTTAAACCATCAAATCCAATATCTTGATTTAAACGTTCATTATCCTTATCGCTAAAAGCATATAATAATGACTGATTTGTTGGTATTTTCCCCCATATAGTTTCATCAGTATTATTAATGCTTAAAGGATCTTCTGGCAATCCATTTTCGTACATTTTACGTCCATCTTTTAAAACATCTTCAGAAACATTTCCAAGGTTAAAATACAATTCCCCAACTTGATTGGACAAATCATCTGGATTAATTCCTGTTGGTAGACCTTCTGCATTTGTAATTGAATAATGATCGTAAGGATCCATCAACCAAAATTGAATGTATTCTACATTAGATTGTTCAAAATTTGTAGTAGTAAGCGCTCTGGTAATTCCACCCCAACGTTCTTCCGGATTCGTAAATTTTCCATCTGCACCAACATTATTTGTGTCGAAATTATAACTTCCTCTTTCATTAGGAAAATATGCCAAATCTAATGTTCTTACAATTGTAGATTGCGTTAAATCTAAATCCTGTTCTGGGAATAATTCTTCATAACGCACTCTTCTAACTTCAGCACGTGAAAGCTCATTATTATCAATATTACCCGGTTTTAATGATGAACCACCATAAAAAAGTGGATCAATAATATACCAAGATAATTTTGCTCTTTTATAGCCATATGTTAAATCCGATGCATTTCCACCTAAATCAAATTGAGTTTGATATTGTGGTGTACTTGCTAAATGCCATTGTTGAATAGATTTAATTTCTAACGGAATTTGAGACCCTTCAAAATCATCTACGTAAGAAGTAGCTTCACCATCTAATTCTATTCTTTTTGGAGACCCAGGTCTTAGATATGCAAAATCACCACGGATTGAAAAATTGGATTCAACATCTGTATCTATATTTGGTAACTTATTAACCAATTTAGTTAAGAAAGGAACTTCAGTACCATAATTTGCATTTAACCCAAAAATTGTATTGTTAATTGGTTCTTGACCAAATAATGCCTTTTGAGTTACTGGCCTTTCATTTAAATTTAAAAAAGTGGCACCTGCTATAAATTTATCTGAAAATTTATGTTCTATATCAACTCCGAAAAAACGTTTTGTTTGTAAATTAAATGCTGCATTGTTTTCAACCGAAACTTGTATTGGTGCATTTGAAGCTTCTAAACTTGGATTTACAATTTGAACTCTACCCATCTGATAATCTACAACGTAATCAACACCTTCAACTAATTCTCTCCCACCGGTTGTTACTCTCACAGAACCCTGTGGAACATTAAAAGCGCCCAACGGAATTCCATTCGCACTTTCAGATTTGTGATATCCTTTAATTAAATATTTATCTTTTTCTTGAAAATTATTTCGAGCTTCAGACTGCGTTATAGTGTAAAGTTCTTTAAAAACATAATTTTCATCAGCAGTATTGGTTAATTTCACCTCCAAATCTTTACCAAAAGGTTCTATTGTTGGAAAAATAATATATCCTTTCTCTGAATTTACAGTTGATCCTTCCACATAATCAAAATACCCATCTCCCTCAGGAACAGAAAACTGATTTTGGTCTAACCGATCAATATCCATTAAATTTAGCAATGTTCTGTCCGCAATACCAGTCGTTTGTGCATTTTGCAACACATTAATTGGAACTCCGGTTGCATCATCAGCATATAACAATTCTAATCTAAATCCATCTTGCTGCATTCTATAAGTTTGTAAAGAATAAACATTCTTCATCATTAAATCCCACATAGGAATTTGCGTGCTTATAATTTCACTTCTTAATAACTTAACAATAATATTATCTGGTGCAATAATACCGTCACTTGTAAATTCCCCAACTTTATAAACTTTAGAATCTCCACTCACCGTATATTCAAAAGCTACTGCTAATACATCAGAATCTGAAAGTCTTCTATTTAAAGAAATAAAACCTAATTGAGGATGTAATTTATATTCATCAGGTCTCAGTTTAATTGCATTTTCTAATACAGAATAATCCCTTCCTTGCTGCATAGAGAAAGGAGCCAATCCATTTCCAACTGTTGAAATATTTCTAACCGGATTTACATTATCTAAAATTGAAGAAATATTATTTGCATCATTTGATGGCAACAAAGAACCTGGAACAGGCGTAACGTTTGCTGGTCCAATATTAGTGGCATCTCCTTCACCAATATCTGATAATGCTACAATATTTCTTATATCCAAGGTTGTAGCATTTCTATTTGTAACCCAAACTTCAATTCTTGTAATATTAACCGGACTATTAACTAATGGAAAATCTTTTAAAGCTTTATTATAATTATCTCTAAAATATTGAGAAATGAAAAAGTGTCTGTTTTGATCGTAATCAGTAGTTTGTAATTCAAATTCTTGAATTGTAGAGCCACCTTGAGCAGCAACTGATCTTGTTTGAGATTTTTGCTCGGCAAAAACACCTGTTACTTTTGTTCGTCCAAATTGTAATTGTGTTTTAACACCAAATAAACTTTGAGCTCCAACAATTAACGAATTCTTAAGTGGCATACTCACATTTCCCACTTCAATTTTTTGAAGAATATCATCTTCCGTTGGTGTGTATTCCAGTTTTATTTGATTCTGAAAATTGAATGTTGATTGTGTATCATATTGTGCACCAACTTTCAATCTTGTTCCAACCTTTGCTTGGATACTAGCACTAATTTCTTGGTCAAAATCAAAAGTAAAACTACTTCTATTTCGCTCAGATAATTGAGGATTATCTACTTTTTGATACAACATTCCCATTTTAACCAGCACAGATCCCTGCGGATTAACTTCTATTGTATTACCCCCAAAAATTGATTGAAAAAAATCTGACTCTACATAATATGTTGGCAATAAGTTTTTTTGAGCATCCGCACTACCTTTCTTTTTACTATTGGTTGCGCTAATTTTTCCTTTATAATACTCAAGCATATCTTTTTTAAGCTTGTAGTTCTTATATTCCTCTTGAGACATATAAATTGGCCGTTTCATATAGTAGTCACCAATTTTCTCAATAATAATATATTTGCCTAACTCCGTATCATAAATAATTTCTGATTTTGCAGGGTCTGTTAAAAACAAACTCCCTTCTTGACTATTTGTAAAAGGGTATTTTAGTTTAATTGAATCACTAACTTTCTCAACTTTAAGCGTGTCAACATCTGTTGCAACAGTTGTAGGTGGAACTTGGGCATTCATTGTCATTTGAAAAAACAACAATAAAAAAAATAAAATATATGTTTTAAATATAAATTTTGTGTCCTTCAAATCTTATAAATTTTTAAGCGCTTTTTTTATTAAAACCTCTACGCCAAATGTTTTATCTTCTAATAAAATTTTGTCTATAACTTTTTCAGATTGTTTTCTTAAAAAACCTAAAACTTCTAATGCTGATAACGCTTCTTCTTTTGCCGTATTGCTTTGAACAACGGAATCTTCATCAATTACATAACTTTTTAGAATTTTATCTTTTAAATCTATAAGAACTCTTTGCGCAGTTTTAGCTCCAATTCCTTTTACAGATTGAATAATTCCCACATTTCCAGATGCAATTGCGTGTTGTATTTCTTCTGTAGTCATTGAAGATAGCATGGTTCTTGCAATACTAGGTCCAACACCCGAAACAGAAATTAGTAATCTAAAAATTTCGCGTTCTATTTTTGAAATAAAACCAAATAAAGTATGTGAATCCTCTTTTATTGATAAATGCGTATATAAAAATATAGCTTCATCATTTGGTAACAAAGAAAAAGTATTTAATGAAATATTTAACAAATACCCTACTCCATTCGCCTCAATAACTACAAAAGTTGGATTCTTTTCTACTAATTTTCCTCTTAAATGAGTTATCATATTACATTGGTTCTATTCAGAATCAAATGTAATAAAATTATTATTGTTTTTTACTATTTTCTTGAGCATCAACAACCGCTACACAAACCATATTAACAATCTCATCTACACTTGATCCCAAAGCTAAAATTTGGACTGGTTTTTTCATACCCATAACAATTGGACCAATAGATTCTATATCATTTAATTTACTAATTAACTTATAACTAATATTTGCAGAATTTAAGTTTGGAAAAATTAAGCCATTAACCTTTTTCTTATATAATTTAGAAAATTGAAATTTGTCGTCTCTCAAAGTTCTACTCATTGCAAAATCAGCTTGAATTTCTCCGTCAATTATTATATCAGGATGATGCTGATGTAAATAGGCAACAGCATCTGCACATTTTGAAGCAGATTTTGACTCAGCTGATCCAAAATTAGAATAGGATACCATTGCTAATACAGGCTCTATACCAAAAATCTTCATGACTCTAGCAGTTTCTATCGAAATCTGAACCAGTTCATCTTCATTTGGATTGATGTTAAAGGCTGTATCTGAAAAAAACATTGGACCCTTTGCTGTCATTAAAATATTTGTAGCAGCTACTCGATTTGTTCCCTCAGCTTTACCTATTAATTCAATCATTGGCTTTGCTACGCTTGGATAACTTCTAGAATATCCTGAAACTAAGGCATCCGCTTCACCTTCATTTACCATCATAGCAGCAAAAAAATTGCGCTCCCTCATTAATTTTCTAGCATCAATATAGGTAATCCCTTTACGTTTTCTGCTCTCCCAATAAATTTTCGCAAATCTATCTTTTCGTTCTTTTTCATCATCAGATTTTGGGTCAATAATTTCTACATCGCCTTCAAAATTAATTTCCAACATTAATTCTTTGATTATTTTTTCACTTCCCAGTAAAATTGGAATTGCAATCCCATCTTCATGTGCGATTTGAGCAGCTTTTAATACATTTAAATGATCTGCCTCTGCAAATACAACTCTTTTAGGATTTGATTTAGCGCGTGCTGAAAGCATTCTCATTAATTTACTTCCTGTTCCTAGCCTTTGGGCTAAGTTTTCTTTGTATAATTCCCAATCTAATATGGGCTCTCTTGCCACACCAGAGTCCATAGCAGCTTTTGCAACCGCTGGTGGAACCTCAGTAATTAATCTGTGATCAAAAGGCTTGGGTATAATATATTCTCTTCCAAATTGAATGTTTTTTTCACCGTACGTAATATTTACATGTTCCGGAACAGATTCCTTGGCCAAATTAGCTAACGCATGAACAGCAGCCATTTTCATTTCTTCGTTAATTTTAGTAGACCTAACATCTAATGCTCCTCTAAAAATAAATGGAAATCCAAGTACATTATTCACCTGATTAGGATGGTCTGATCGACCGGTTGCCATAATCACATCTTTTCTTGTTTGTACTGCCAAATCATATCCAATTTCCGGGTTTGGATTGGCCATAGCAAATACAATTGGATCGTTAGCCATTGTTAACAACATTGCAGGTGTAAAAACATCTGCAATAGACAACCCAATAAAAACATCTGCACCAACTATTGCCTCATCCAATGAATAAATATCTCTGTTAGTAGCAAATTCAGCTTTTTGTGATGACAAATTTTTAATATCTTTTCTAATTACTCCCTTACTATCACACATTACAACGTTCTCCTTTTTTGCACCTAATGCTAAATACAAACGCGTACAAGAAATTGCTGCAGCACCTGCTCCGTTTACAACAATTTTTATTTTAGATATATCTTTTTTTGCTATCTCTACAGCATTTTTTAAAGCTGCGGCCGATATTATTGCTGTTCCATGCTGATCGTCATGCATAACAGGAATATCCAACTCCTCTTTCAATCTTCTTTCAATTTCAAAAGCTTCAGGAGCTTTAATATCTTCAAGGTTTATTCCTCCAAAAGTAGGAGCAATATTTTTTACGGTTTCAATAAATTTATCCACATCTTTAGTATCAACTTCAATATCAAAAACATCGATATCTGCAAATATTTTAAATAGCAATCCTTTTCCTTCCATTACAGGTTTTCCTGCTAAAGCACCTATATCCCCTAATCCTAGAACCGCTGTCCCATTAGAAATTACAGCTACTAAATTTCCTTTTGATGTGTATTTGTAAGCATCGTCTGGATTTTGCTCAATTGCTAAACAAGGCTCCGCTACACCAGGAGAATATGCCAAAGACAAATCTCGTTGAGTTGAATATTTTTTAGTTGGAACTACTTGTATTTTTCCTGGAGAAGGATATTGATGATAGTCTAAAGCTTCATTCTTTTTTTTAGAATTACTCATAAAATATAATTAAAGTGAAATAGTAAACAAATTTACACATTAATTATAAACACACCCTTTTTTTACACATCTAGTTACGAAAACGTAATAAAAGTTACATTTTAATAAAAAATCAAAATAAATAACTAAAATTATTTAATTTAATAATAAAACAGTTTTATTATAAACCTTTAAGAATTAATTGGTTCAATATTAGTTTTATTAAAAAAGTAAAAAAAAAGTTTCGTGAATTTTTTTTCAAACATGTTTTGTTAATATTTAAAATCCATATTATTATGGATTATTTAGAATGATAGCAATTTCCCCAAATAACAAGGATGAATTTATTTAATTCTATCAATTGTTCAATAAATTCTAAATGAACATTTTAAAATTTTCAAAAGCAGTTTATTTTTTTTGGATTTAAATTTGTAATTTAATTAAAAGTAGGTTTTCGATTCAATTAAATTTGGAGTCCCTCCTTTATTCATACAAACTTTAGCTGCATGTTCTGTTGCTTCTTTATGGATTTGTTTTAATGGTTTTTTATTTAACATTCCCATAATCATTGAAGCTGTAAATGAATCACCGGCGCCAATAGTATCTACAACTTTAATTTTTGGGACTGGATATAATGAAATTTCGTCGCCCATAAATAAAATACTACCTTTCGATCCATTTGTTAGTGCCAATAATTTAAGATTGAACTGGTTTAAAAGTTGGATACAAGCCTCTTTTTGAGAATTAGCTAAATAAAACATTTCACTTAAAACTACCAATTCTTCATCATTCAACTTTAAAATATTTGCACAACGTAAAGATTCTTCAATTATACTTTTAGAATAAAAAGACTGTCTTAAATTTACATCCAATACTTTCAAAGCCGTTTCAGGAACAATATGTAATGCTTTATGAATTGTATTAAATGAAACCTGAGAGCGTTGAGATAATGAACCAAAACAAATAGCATCTGCTCTTTTTAAAGCAGTAACAGCTTCCTTATTAAGTTCAATATAATCCCAAGCTACATTTTCATGGATTATATAATTAGGAATACCATTATTAAGTTCTACAGAAACCCACCCTGTTGGATAATCCACATTACTTATTAAATTATTTAATTTCTTTTCGGTTAATAATTTTCTAATTTCTTTTCCTTGTTCATCATTTCCTAAAGCACTAATAATTGTTGCATTTCCACCAAAAAAATTTGTGTGATATGCAAAGTTTGCCGGAGCTCCTCCTAATTCTTTGCCTTCAGGAAAAACATCCCAAAGTAATTCTCCAATACCAATTACATTAAATTTTTTATCTGACATTATATGCTATTTAAATTTTCATACTCACTTTCATTTAACTTTGATATACGCACATAGGTTGGTTTAAATATCATATTTAAAAGGAATCCAATAAATAATAATGCCGCTAATAACGTTGCTAACATAAAACCATATTTAGCATTTGATCCAAACATATCACTTACAACACCCATAGATAATGGGCCAATTGCAGCTCCCGCAGCAGTAAAAAACAAAATGATTCCTGCTACAGAACCATGACTGGTTTTTGGAAAACAACTAATTCCTTTTGAATTTATTGTTGGATAGATTACCGACATAAATAAGCCTGAAAGTGGCAATAAAATAACAGTTGCTGTTTCATTAATAAAACTGAAACAGTAACACAATAATATTGCGAAACTAGAAATGGACATTACAATAGTCCAATCAAAATGTTCTAGCATCCAAGCTCCTAAAAATCTTCCTCCTGCCCGTAAAATAAAAAAGATGGGCAATGCATATGTAGCTAGAAACAAGAAACTTCCGTCATAATCTGCAATTAATGTTGGCATCCAAACATAAATCGCCGCTTCAACTGCAACATACAAAAAGGCTCCTATTGAAAAACCTAATGCATATCGATCTTTCACCATATTAAGAGTGCGCTTGATATTTATTGGCTCTTCAGTACTTTTTTTTGTTTCAGGGTATTTTGAAAACAACGCAATTAATATAAGTACTACACACAAAGTAGCAGCAACAACATACAACCATTTCCAATCAACATTTCGGGTTAAAAAATAACTTACCAAAAAAGGACCTATAATTGCTCCAACACCAAAAAAACCTTCTACAATATTCATAGTTGAAGTATGTTCATTAGTTGATTTTGACATATCGCCAATAAGTGCTAAAGCACCTGTTTTAAAAATACCAATTGCAACACCAGAAATCATTAATAGAACTATAAAAAATCCAAATGAATTCCCTAACAAAAATAAATAAGAACTAATTACAAATAATATTAATCCTAAAACAATGGTTTTTTTTCGTCCAATTTTATCTGCCAAAAACCCCAAAAATATTCCTGCCAAAGCAATAGCTGTCATGGGACCATAATGTAAAAGGCCAGCCGCTGTCATTGATAAATTAAATTCTTTCATTACTTCTGGAATAATAACCCCAACAGCATCGGTAGTCATGGCAAACATCATAAACATTAAATAAGTAAGCCATTTAACATTTTTAAGATTAGATTCTCTTTGTTCAGTTTGTTGATTCATAATTCTTAATTTTTTTAAAATCTTTTATAAGAAATAGATTGTTCTTTTGATTCCTATTAATTTTATAATTCTTCTATTCAGAAGAATTAACATTCATTTTCATTGTTTCTAAATCAATATATAATTCCGCCCAATAACTTTTATTTACCCAAATTACGTTTAAGATATTTTCTGCTGATTCAACAACGCTAAAATCGCCATTAAAAGCATTATGATTATTTCTTAATAACATTAATTCCTTTAATTCAATCAACAAAGGTCTTTCTAAATTTGCTGCTATTTCATCTTTAGTGAAATAATGACGGTTTATATCTCTACCAACATTTGTTTTTTCTAACAATTCCATATCATTTTCACCAGCAAATAAACCTACATAATAAATTTGTGGCACTCCTGGTACAAAAAATTGAATTGCTCTTGCCATCAAATAAGCGTTTTCATCTCTTCCCAAAGCATCAAAATAAGTGCAATTTACTTGATACAAATCTAAATTAGATGCAGCACCACCTGTTGCTTTCAAACTATTTCCTTTACTGTTAATGTGCATTTGATCTACAATTTTAGATAAAATAGCACCTTCAATTAAACCTGCATTGCCTCCTTCCGCTCCAACATCTACAATACCAATACCATCATGCGTATCTAATACAGTAATGGCATTTCTTGGACTCACTTCCAACCATTTTTTTAAACTTGATGCATTTTTATTAAAAAGAGTATCTAAAACCAAAACAGGTAACGCAAAATCATAAACATAGTCTACTCTTTTCGCAATTTCAATTTGAGTTTTGTAGTAAGCGTGAATTTCAACCAAAACCTCTATTCCTTTTGCTTTTGCTTTTGCTCTTAATTTGTTTATAAATTCATAGGTTTCATCAATCATAAAACATGAAGTCCCTTTTTCTTTAATGGCATATCCCGCAGCGTCTAAACGAATCATTTTTACACCTCCTTTTTGAAAAGTTTCTAAAATATCTTCTAAATATTTAATTCCTATTTCACTATTTACATCAATATCTATTTGATTACTTGTAAATGTTGTCCAAATTAATTTGCTTGTTCCGTCATTTAATTTAACCATTGTAAACGGAAGACTTGGGCGAGGTCTGTAAATACTCAACAAATCTGCCTCGGTGGCTCCATTTGGAAAAACGGTATCGTAGGTTAAAAATAACTTAGCATATTTGGATTCTTTTCCCTTTTGAAGATAATCTTGAAATTGAATTGATTTTGCCGAAACATGATTTACAATTAAATCAGCCATAATATCAACCTCTTTACTTAATTCATTTAAATCGTTCCAATCACCTAAACGAGGATCTATTAAATTATGATTAATTGGATCAAAACCTGCATCTTCTCCATCAATAGGGTAATAAAAAGGTAAAATATGTAACCCTCCAAAAAGACCTTTTAATTCATTTTTGAATAAAGAATTTAAGTCTGCTATGCTTTTACATCCTAATCTATCAACATATGTTATTAATTGCACTTGATTTTTCATATAGCTTTTTTTTGATAATAATTAAAGGTGAAATCCATATCTCATAATTTTATTTAAATCAATATTACTTGATATTAATAAGGTTAGATTATTAAACCTAACCTGTCCAAAAATAAAGGTTATCACATTTTGAATGTCTATTTTATAGTTTAAATGGACGAAATATCAACCGAAATCGGTTTCGATTTAAAAGACCTTTATAATTAATTCTATTATTTTTTAGAATAATTCGTCTGGATCAACTAAATCATCTAATTTTTTAATTAATTTTTTTGTGAGAATTGACATTCCATATTGGTAAGAAGCATTCATCCAGCCAAAACCACCATCTGGTATATAGGCAAAATTAGTACCTACATTCCCGTATTCAGTTGCCACTTTATGTGTACAATTTACTACATCGTATTTTTCAGCAATTGTTCCATTATAGTTTACCGCATTTTTTGTTATTAACCACAACCACCTGTAAACCAACTCTTTAGTTTCCCTTTTAAAATTATATTGAAGTAGGCCTCTCCAAATCATCATTTGATGCGGTGCCCAACCGTACGGATAATCCCATTGTCTTCCAGGGTTATCAGCATCGATAATTCCACGTGAATTTTCTGTACAACTAACAACTCCTCCTTTGCATTTTAATAATGGTAATAAATTTTTAACCAATAGATTTGCTTGTTCTTGTGATGCTGCATTTGCCCAAAGGGGATAAAATGCTGTAGCTGATTCAAAATCTGTAATTTGATCTAAATTAAAATCGTAATCAAAATACATTCCTTTATTGTGATCCCATAAATTTTCATTTATAAGTTTCTTTCTGTTTTTAGCCTTTTTCAGCCAATATTTTTCTGTATATATTTTATTTTTTGAACTTGTAAACTCACCTTTAAAATAAGTTTCAATCATTTTAGCAAAATCAGTTTCGTATTTGTAGAGTAATGAGTTTAAATCTACAGTGTTTAAATGAGCGCACTTATTTACCAAACGATTTGAAGTATCATGCCCACTTTCTCTTAAGCTTCTATCGTGCAAAAAATATTCATCTAATTCAGGACAGTCAATTTCTCTATTTTTATAGTCGTTTTCAAATTCTTTATATGGTATTTGAAATTTTTTAGCATAATATTCTATTATTTCCTTAAAATGTCCCTCTTCAGTTTCAAAAACAAAACCAATTCCTTCAGCAAAATATCTATTCAACCCATTATTGCTAAGTCTTTTTCCTTCAACCATCCAAACAGTTTCATACTCTTGAATAGCTGTATTTAACTTTTGACGAATCCAAGATTTAGTTACTTTTGTTTTCTCAATATATTCCTTAATCATTGAAGAATAAAAAGGCGGTTGTGTGCGTGTTAAATAATAGCTTCTGTTTGCATTTAATATTTTACCATAATGATTGATTTGATATTCGAAATTCTCAATCATTCCTTTTGCCAAATTAAATTTTTTGTCATTGAGCAAACCAACTGATTCAAAATAACTATCCCAGCCATACATTTCATTAAATCGTCCGCCAGGAACAACAAAAGGTTCTCCTTTTATAGTTTTATTTTTTTCAACCAACGCTAAACTTAGCAAACCAGGTTTATTATTTATTGTTAATGCAAACTCTGGTGAAATAATTTCGGGGAGTTTAACAACCTTTATTTTAGTAATTTCTTTTGATATTTGTGTATAATATTCAAATGCTATTTTATCGTTGAAAGGAACATATATATAAAAATATTCCTGTGATACTTTTTCATCTAAAAGAACTTTCAAAAGGCCTTTTTTATCCATATTTCTAGTTAAACTATCCCAATAAATTTCTTTTATTAAACGAGAAATTCTATGAGAAGGTTCTTCAAAAATATTATCTAATGAAATAGTTACATTTGTTTTATTACCTTTTTTAATTGCTAATGCTAATTCTTGCAACAAATTGGATAAAAAATAGGTTCCTTCAATAGTATATAGATTTCCATTAACTTGTTCAATATCAAATTTTTTTGGTCCGATATCATCAATAGTAATTCTCTTATCTCCGTCAAGATCCTCTTGCTCCAACAAATTTTTCAGCGCTGCTGATGGGTTAATTTGCAACGTCATATTTTTTTTGTTTTGTTAATTTATAAAGTATCACTATGGAAACTAAAAGTAATACCATTGGAATAAGTGTATAAAAGAACGCTTTTTCTGCACCCATATTTTTAAATAACCACCCAATAATAGTTGATCCTGTTGTTCCTCCTAAAGCAGAAAAAACAACAATTAAACCAGTCATTGGACTGTGTAATTTTTTAGGTAAAGCGCTTAAAACTGAAGAATTTAATAAAGGATAAATTGGAGCAATAAAAAGTCCAACTATTGGAAATGCAAAACCAATTAATGGAATGTCAAAAATAGATTCAATTGCACCTACTTCAACTTCTATAGTTTTAGGGAGTATAAAAATTACCATTATCATTGCAACAATTATACAAAAGGTTAAAATATATACCCATTTAATATGTTTTGAAATAATTCCTGCTCCAATTCTACCAGCGGCTAAAGACAATGCAAAAATGCTCGACATCATAATACTCACATTTGGAGGAAGCTCCAAAACTCTTTTGTAAAATGTTGGTAACCAAGTCATAATTCCTTGCTCAACCATCACAAACAAAAAGGCACAACATATAAATATAATTATAAGAAATTTTGTACATAGCAACATCATTTGTCTAACATCATCCTTTAAATCTACCCCTGGGATTTCATTCCCCTCATCAAACTTTGTGAAAAATAATATAACAAATGAAACAATTGTAATCACTGCAAGTAACAAATAAACATTAATCCAGGCATTAGGATCTGTACTGGAATTAAAAGCAGGAAATAAAAAATAAGCCAATGCAATTCCAATCATAAAAACACCTTCAATAGAACTCATGAAACTGTTATGTTCCTGGGTATTATTAGTTACTAATCCAATAACAGAATATACAGAAACTTTAATTAAAGCAAATGAAACTCCAACGGATGCAAATAGTATTTTTGCTGACCAAAACGAATTTCCGAAATACATCATTAAACAGGCTATTGTTGAAATAAATAGTCCAATTAACATTGTTTTCTTATAACCAATTCGAGGTAAAAAGGAAGCTATTAAAAAAGATACAATAGCTATTGGAATATCTTTGAACCATTCCAATGAACTAGCTTGCACTTCATCAACTCCAAAATTTTCTAATGATTTTAAAATTACAATCCCAACACTATTTAATAAAATAGCGAAAACAAAATAATTTAAATACAGTGATGTTTTTATTCCTATATTTTTCATTTAATTGTTAGTTTTATAATCAAGTTTTAAAACAAGTTATTAGGTAAAACTTTACACTTACATGGGGTGTTTTTTATTAATTCTTACATTAGTATGAGAAACTATAAATGTAAGTGTAGGAAAGGTTAAAATTATAGCTATAGAGCACTTCACTTCTCTTCCTAAAAACTAACCACCCAAAAAGGTTTTACCATCAACTTATTTTTTTGATTATCCTAATGTAAATGTAATAATCCTATTGAGCTTAATTTTGCAATCTAAATCGATTTCGAAAGAAGCGAAAACGATTTCGGAATCCCTTTAAACAAAAAATAATAATGTGAATTTAGTTTAATGAAACGGAAGAATTCAAATAAATTAAATAACTTTAAAAAAAAATCATCTTAAATGAAACCTACTACTTTAAAAGATATTGCTCATGAATTAAATATTTCTGTTGCAACAGTTTCAAAAGCTTTAAAAGGCTACAGTGATGTAAGTTCTTCTACAAAAAAAGCTGTTTTAAAAATGGCTAAAAAAATGAATTACATTCCAAATACAGTTGCTGTAAATTTAAGAACACAACAAACCAAAACACTTGGGGTAATTATTCCGGCAATTGTACATCACTTTTTTTCTGAAGTTATGGATGGTATTATTAAAGAAGCAAAAAAACACGGGTATTTGGTGATTACATTACAATCGAATGAAAACTATCAATTGGAAAAAAAACAGCTTATTCTTTTGCAACAAAAAAGAGTTGATGGTATCTTAATTTCTCTTTCTAATGACACTCCTAATTTTGATCATATTAATGCCATTTTACAAAAAAAGATTCCAATTGTAATGTTTGATAAAATTGCCAAACTTGTTGAATGCTCTAAAGTTGTAATTGACGATAAATTAGCTGCATATAATGCTGTTAGCTATTTAATTGAAAAAGGATATAAACGAATTGCTCATTTTAGAGGATCCTTAAATCCACAAATTTCAATAGACCGGTTTTTAGGCTATAGAAAAGCTCTAGTAGACCATGGTATTCCATTTGATCCAAAATTAGTATATATATGTGATAATAATGATGATTTTAATGATGGTTATAATAATGCTAAAAAAATGCTGGAGGAACACAACGATATTGATGCCGTTTTTACAATTACTGATGTTGTAGCTGTTGGAATTCTTAAATATTTAAAAGAAAATGACATAAAAATCCCCGAGGATATTGCCTTATTTGGCTTTAGTAATTGGTTTATGTCGTCAGTTATAACTCCAAGTTTATCATCAGTTACTCAACCTGGTTTTAAAATGGGTAAAAAGTCTACAAAAATTTTAATTGAAGAAATAAAATGTATAAATAAAGGGATCCCTTATTCATTTCAAACTTGTGTTTTACCTACTTCTTTAGTAATAAGAAATTCTTCTTAATTTGAAAAAAGTATATCCTATCATATTGAGCCTGTCGAAATATTTAAAAAATTCTACAGACTCAGTATTATTGAAACTCACTTTTAAATCAGTATCTTATTTAACTATATAAGTTTTCTTATTATTTCCCACTCCTGTAATAGTTAAGGATTTCCATTGTTTAGGCAAGATTGGATTTTTTTGAATAATTCCATCTTCAGTAATATGCAATCCTCCAAAACCAAATAAAACAGTTTGTAGCATACCTCCTGCACCCGTCACAAAATAAGGATTATTACTTGTTGCAGCCTCCGAAAGTGCTCCAAAAGGTGGTCGTTTATTAGGCTCATAACTTTGTTTAAATAATCGAAAAGCATTTTCAGCATCTCCTAATCTGGCGTAAATTACTGAAAAAACAGATTTTCCCATTGCCGGACCTTCTTCAGCTAATTTAGCTTCGTAATAATTTAAATCTTTTAACAAGGTTTCTTTATCACTTACAATATTTAATGGGTAAGCTAATAAGTTAACATCGGCTTGTTTAATAATTTCACCATTATAAGTGCTATTCTCTTTTGTAGTTCCATCAGGAAATTTGTGAATTATAATATTATCTCCAACTTTTTTCCAATTTGGATTTATCGCAATCCCTAATTCTTTTGCTGCCAATTGGGCAAATTGCAATGCAGTTATTGCCGATCCGTTTGTAAACGCATTATCATCAATATTTTGAGCAAATTCATTAGCCCCAACAACATTTTTTATAGAATAACTTCCATCATTATTTTTTGTAACACGACTCACCCAGTAATCTGCAACTTCCTTTAAAATAGGATATCCTCTTTCTGCTAACCATTGTTTATTTTTAGTAACTCTGTAATAATTCCAAAAAGCAATTGCGACGTCTGCTGTAATATGATGTTCAAATGTCCCTGTTAAGGCCCAAGCTGGTGTAGCTTCTTCTCCTGTATCATCGCTTTCCCAAGGAAACATTGCACCTTTAAATCCAAAATTTAGTGCTTTCTTTTTTGCAATCTCCAATCGATCTGATCGATAGTTTACTAAAGATCTGGCAATATCTTGGTTTAAAACCAACAGTGGAGGATACATCCACAATTCTGTATCCCAAAAAATATGACCGTTATATCCTTGAGAAGATAATCCCATTGGTGAAATACTTAAATCTGAATCGCCTCTCCCAAAAGAATATAAATGATACAATCCTAAACGAATATCTTGTTGGGATTGTAAATCTCCTTCAATAATAATATCTCCTTCCCAAAGCGATTCCCAAAGTGATTTGTGCTGTTTTAACAAGTCTTCTTTTGGAGTTAACAAATTAAAAATTACAAATCGTTCTGATTCAGATTGTGGATCAAAAAAATCTTGAGTTGAACATTGAGCCGCAGTCCAAGCAAAATCAAGTGAAGATTCTTTTTTAATTTCTTTTTCAAAAGACAATCTGTTATCATATCCAGAAACTTTATTATGAATTAATTCCGGACGTTGATCTATTCTTGAAGAATTTATATCATGCCAAATAAATGTTGCTGAAGTACCTACTGTATGCCTACCCAATCGGCTTTTTGCAACAGTTTGAAGAATTGGCATTGTGGTTTCCAAATCCTTTAAAACTCTAAACGTACTCATTGGATTTTGATACTCCGCTGGTGTAATAATTTTACCTGTTACTTTGGTTTTTATAGTTTTTTTAGCCTGAATTTTGACATCAATATATCCAGCATATGGCACATTTCGAAGTGCATAAATTGTATAAGAAACCTCAGCTTTATCCTTAAAGGTGAACGAAGTTGTAAATGAAGCTTCTTTCATATTTAAGGTTTGTTTCCAATTACTCATTAATTCTTCTGTAATTTTCTCACCATCAATTTCAACTTCAAGATTTCCAAAATTCATTCCTAATAAAATTTTACTAACACCTAATGGAGATGCTTTATCAAAAACATTGTTTAAAATAATGTGTTCAACTTCAAAAGGTTTTTCTGAAGGTAACAATCCAATTCGGCCATTAGCAACAACTATTCCTGTATAGTTTTCACTATTTGTTGTTGATATATTCCAAGCATCATTTTGACCAATTATTGAAGTAGAAAGTAGCAAAAGAATTAGATGTAAACAGTTTTTCATTTTTTTGAATATTTTAAAGTTTTAACCATGCTATAAAATTAATAGATGATTCTTTATTTACTAATTTACGGGAATATAAAAGATAATTATAGATATTGAACTTTTACTTGTTTAAACAAAACCGAAAACGATTTCGATTTTGTCTACATATTTTTATACAATGCTATTTTAATAAAAACAAATTCTAATAAAAGTACAACTGTCACTTCATTTGCTATTTTAAATACACGTAAAATTAGTAGAAAAAAAACTGCGTAATTATAAGTTAATCCAACTTAAATTCTTTTTATAAAACGACTATAAAATTAAAAGCAACTTATAAAAGTTAATTCTAAATATATTAAAGCGATATATTGCTAATCAGATCCCGAAATCACTAAATCTGTTTTGAAATTAGCTTTATAAGCTAATCTTAAATTTAGAAGGACACTTATTATAATAATATTTTTGACGATATACTGACCCACAATTGAAAATGATGTTGAGGAAGAATTAAAAGTCAGTTCTGGAAAAAAAATAAATGGTAAAAATGTACAAAACATATGAAAAAGTGCAAAGTGAATGATTACCATTTTCTTAAGTTGAAATATGAAAGCAATACCTAATAGTGATTCCATAATTGCTAATGAAAATAGCGCGAATTTTCCACTTACTAACCCAAATGTAATTTTATTAATTGTTTGCTCAGCCAATTGTTCAGCCGGACTTAAACTTGGAAAAAATTTCAATATTCCAAAAACAAAAAAAACAAAACCAATAGTTATATAAAGTGATTTAAAAGTTGTGTTTTTTGAATTCATAAGTTTTTATCTTTTGTCAAAACTACCGTTTTAAAAGTATCAAAAATTCAATAAAAAATAAAAAAGATTAATAAAAAGTTAATGATATTAATAAAAGATTAAAAAAGATTTTGAAAAGCTAATTTTTGAATATTTCTCTTGTCCACAACATAAAAGCTTCTCTTTTTTAAACTTCATAAAATTATATTTACATATCTTTAACTTTAAATAAGGCCTGCAAATTTCAAAAAGTAATTAATTTTTTCCTTGTCTAAATTATAATCTAAAATTTGAAAAAAAAGAGTATTTATATCATCATTTTTATGGTTTCAATAATTGGGTTAATTGTTATTCAATACAACTACCTGAAAATTGGTTTGAATCTGGCTCAAGTTCGGTTTAATCAAAATATTGGAAAAACCATTAAAACCATTAAATCTGATTTAGCTGATAATAATAAGCTCACTTTTTTATTGGGAAAAGCAATTACCAATGATGATACTTATTTTGATACAGAATTAGATAGTTTAAAAAATGCATCTATTTATTTTTTACATAGTTTTTTAGAAGATCGGCTTTTAGAAAATGGAATTAAAACCGATTTCTCATATAAGCTTTATGTTAGGGAGTCTGAATTAAAATTACAATCTAAAAGCTATAAAGAAAATGATGCCAAATTAAAAAAATACACAATCGATTTATTTGGATACCTCCCAAATTTAGCAGATAAAAATGTAGGTTTAGAATTACAATTCAACAAAATTAATGAGTATTTTTTATTTCAGCTAAACAGCTTAAATATACCCAGTTTTATATTTTTAGTATCCATTATTTTTATGGTTGCTTGGGTTTTAAAATCGCTTTATTGGCATCAAGGCATTATTACAATGACTAATGATTTTATAAATAATCTTACGCATGAACTTAAAACTCCCGTTTTTTCAATTGGTTTGGCAACAAAAATGTTACAACAACAAGAAAATGAAAAAAATAAAATCTATATAGAAATTATTAGAAACCAAAACAATCGCTTAAAAGAACATATAGATAAAGTACTTCAATTATCAAGTTTAGATAAAAAAAGTAATGCCTTACAATTTACTAAAACAGCTTTCACTCCTCATTTAAAAAAATTATGCGAAGAATTTAGTGCTATTTCAAAAATGGAAGATGTAACATTTACCTACCAAATTACAGATAAACCTTATACTTTAAATTGTGAACTAATGCATTTAATAAATGCAATTAATAATTTATTAGATAATGCAAAAAAATACAAATCTGCTTCATCAAAAATAGTACTCCAAAGTGAGCAAAAAAACAACAAACTACATATCTCTATTAAAGATAATGGTATAGGTATTCATAAAAAGGATCAACAGAATATTTTTAAAAAACATTTTAGAGTTTCTTCTGGCGATTTATATACAGTAAAGGGATATGGATTGGGTTTAAATTATGTAAAAAAAATTGTAACGTTGCATAAAGGAACAATTGATTTAGAAAGTGAATTGCAAAAAGGAACCACAATTACAATTAAATTACCATTGGTTAAAACCTAAATAAGTTATGGAATATAAACTGCTTTTAGTTGAAGATGATGCTTCATTAGGATATTTACTTAGTGAATATTTAAAAATGAAAAAATTTTCAATTGTTTGGGTGAAAAATGGAAATAATGCATTAAAAATACTTGAAGAACACCAATTCGATTTGTGCATACTAGATGTTATGATGCCCGATATGGATGGCTTTAATTTGGCCGAAAATATCAATCAAAAAAATAGTTCAATTCCGTTTTTATTTTTAACAGCCAGATCTTTAAAAATTGATGTTTTAAAAGGTTTTTCTTTAGGGGCTGTAGATTATATTAGAAAACCAATTGATGAAGAAGAACTTGTAGTTAGGTTAAATAATTTGCTTTATATTTTAGCTAAAAAAAACACCTCCCAAAAAGAACTTTATAAAATTGGCTTATATACCTATAATCCTCTTGACTTTGAGTTATGTTTTGAAAATGAAAATTGGCAACTAACCTCACGAGAAAGTGAACTTTTGGTGTATTTACTAAAAAATAAAAATCACATTTGTAAACACAAAGATATTTTAACTACCATTTGGGGTAAAAATGATTATTTCAATAGAAAAAGTTTAAATGTATTTGTAACACGACTAAGAAAACTATTAAAAAATGATCCTACAATTAAAATTGTAAATATTCACAACCAAGGTTTTAAATTAATAAACAAATAACTATTTTAAAGAAAAAATTATTGATTGATATGGCTGTAATAAAACAGTTTGATCTTTAAATATAGATTTTTCATAATAAGCAAATACAGTTTAAATTATTGAACACTCTAAGTTATAAGTTTTTGATTTTTTTATGACACTGAAATTCACAAATGTGCAGTATAATTACCCGAAATCGTTATCGATTTCTTTAAAAAACTTACTACATATATTCTTTAAAAGTTATTTTAAATTAAAAAACCCCATTTTTAAAAATGGGGTTTTTTAATAATTTATTAGCTGTTTTTATTTCCTTATTTAGAAAGGTTTAATTTTTTCGCTACAAAATATCCAACTTTTTTACCTTGATCTAAACCATTATCTATTGCTGCTCTGTAATGTATACCTCCATACAATCTGCTTACTGCAGCTTCACTTGATGCATTGTAAAATGATTTAAAATTTCTAACTGGTAAACCAAAAGGTATTTCAGTATCGTCTTCAAAATAGAAATTATCTCCAAAAATTTCAGTTAAAATAACAGATGCAGCCCCTGAAACAACTGAATGTCCGCTTGTATATTCCGGAAAAGGAGGTGTTTGTAAAATAGGCAACCAATCTGGATCAATATTTTGATTTATAACAGTTTCAGGCCGAATAAGGTTACTTCTAAATTTCTCATCCCAACAACTTATAAAAGCATCTGCAATAGCAATTGAAGTTTTTGTGTATGCATTTACTGTTTGTTCAACGTTTGCATTTGTTTTTAATGATGCTATTTTAGTAATTCCAATCCAGTGCGCACCCGGAGATATTTTTTTTGTAGCAAACATAAAATGCCCTCTTGTTACGGATACAAATGGATTACAATCCCAAAACCTTGCAATGGCAATCTCTTCAGATTCATCACCCGTTTTGGTAATTTCTTTACTAACATTATAAACTTCCATTAATTCTTCATAGAATTTGGACCCCTTCACTAAGGAAAATTCCGGATGTGATTCTGGTTTAAATTGTTGAGCAGAATCTAATAAAAAGGGCCTAATTTTATTCCAATGTGGTTCAATACCATCCATATAAGTTGGTGGTGTTGGTTGCCAGCGTGATGGATCATCTGTATCAACGGTAAACTTAGGCATTGTTCTAGTTTGATTGTAGTTGTCTTTATCCATCCATTCCTTAATATGCTTTATAACCTCAAAGGCATAGTCCTTAGATTGTTCAAACTCAACTTTATTGGTAATTTTCCATTCATTATATAAACTATCTTGTAATACCGTAATTCTATCTTCAGAAAAAATTAATTTTTTACTTATTTCCATATGGGCTATAAGTGCCGATAGTTCTAAATTAATTCCCTTTAAATCTTCCGGTTTTGGAATAGGTGTAAATTCGTTTAGTTTTCCATTTAAAGATTGAAATTCTGAACTATTTTGTACTATAATTTCATACGCTGCAATATTTGGATATGCAAATACTCTACTTGCTACCGGAGGCGAAAAAATATCATGTATCATAATATTAATAACCTTATCAACTGACATATGGAAAAGTTCAGGAGATACTTCTATGTGCTCAGCTGGCTTATTACAACTAGCCAAAACACCAATAATTATAAATAAATAAATTTTAGTTTTTAAATGTTTCATTCTTGTTAACTTTCTGTTTTTTTGAATTTACAATATATGACTTCCCGTCATTTGATATTATTAAAAAAGAATCTTCTTTTAATTTTACAATTTTTCTGCCACTAAATTTTTTTGGAAGATTTAAGGAACTCTCATACTTAAAACTGTCATTTTCATGAGATGCTATTATACCTCCAGAATTAGAGGAAGATTCTCCCAATTCAGTTGTAAATCCATAATAGTTACCAGTAAAAAGTATTTCCTCATTATTTACTAAAATATCTTCAACAGTACTTAACTGTGCTTCTTTTGGTAAAGGTGACTGTATAAAATTAGCACTGTTGTTTAAATATACCATAGATCTCAATTCATAAATATATTTGGTTTCTAAAATATCTGATTCTTTTTTTTGTGTAAGATCAAATACGGTTTCTACATTTGAGAATGTGCTGTAGTTTAAAAATTTCTTTTTTAACGATGGTAGTTGTTGCATAAGCTTATCTTTTGAGGCAAATGGCACATATTTTCCAAAATAGTCATAAAAAATAAGCTGATCTAATTGCTCATTAGCATCAAAATCATCTAAATATAATTTCACAGGTTTTTCAATTGAAGCTTTCCACTTAAAATTTAACCCTGTATTTCCAGCAATTATATCCAATCGTCCATCATTATTTATATCTGAAACATTAATAACATTCCACATACCATTGGTTTTATCTAAACCAAATTGTTTTGTTTTATTATCAAATTTGCCCTCCTTATTATAAGATAAAACTGTAATTGGCATCCAATCTCCTGCCATAATTAATTCTACTTGTCCATCACTATCAATATCAATCCATTGACTATCGGTTACCATCCCAAATCGTTTTTTCTCTGTAATTTCAAAACTGTTTTGACCCTTATTTTTTAGAATAAAACTAAATGGAGATAGGCCATATGCGCCGGGAATTGATCTGTTTCCTATAAATAAATCTTCCAATCCATCATTATCATAATCAAAACTAGAAACTGAACCTCCATTAGTTGCTAAGAGGTTAGAATTAAGTTTGGTAAAGTTTCCTTTTCCATCATTAATATAAACTCTATCTTCAAGCATTGGATCACCTTCTTTATGGTCGTTTCCACCACTTAATGCATAAATATCTAGATCATTATCACCATCAATGTCAAAAGCCACAGCATCAACATCTTCATAAATATTATCTTTCAAAAAAACAGGTGTATTTTTAATCTTATATTCACCCTCTTTATTTTGCAAGTACAATACCGGAGCTTGATTTCTAGCTCCACCAATAAATAAATCATTCAATCCATCTGCATTAAAATCTGCCTGAATAACAGATGGACCTTCAATTGAAAGGTTTTCTGGAATTAAAGCCTCTCTTTCATAATCTAAGTAATTATTTTCTTTATGAACATAATCAAATTGATTAAACTCGATTTTTGGTGCCGAATTATAATTATATTTTGAAGTATTTTCTTTAGAGATAGTAACAAGTGAATTGACATTTATTTCTTTAACAGCGGATTCCGTTCCATCATTCCAAACAACTTTAATAGAATCAACAGATGTCAATTTATCCAAACCAAAATGCACTTGTCTTGTAGAACTTGATAAAAATCCTTTTACAGTTGTTTGCTCTTTGTAAAATTGTTTTCCATTTGCATATAAATATACTTTTGCACCATTTGTATTTATACTTTTATTAGATTCTAAAAGATTAACCGTTAAAAAATTAGGGCCATTTTCTTGAGCTGTTTTGTTTTCTAAAAGGGTAGCTTTATCATTTATATTATTAACAACAATATCTATATCACCATCTAAATCTAAATCTGAATACGCTGCCCCATTTGAATAGGTACTCGTGTTATTTTGGTCTACAAGCGTTTTTTGAAATGTCAAATCTCCATTGTTTTGAAATAACACATTTGGTAAGTTAATCATTGGCATTGTGTTAATTAACTTTTGCTCTAAGGTATCTTGTAAATTTTCAGTGTATTTGGCAAAATCCAAATTACTAAGGTAATTTATATAATCTAAATCGTTAGGCCTTTTGTATATTCCGTTAGTTATATAAATATCATTTAAACCATCATTATTATAATCCATAATTAATGGTGACCAACTCCAATCAGTTGCATGTGTTTCAGTAATTAATGCAGCATCAACAAAATATTTTCCATTGTTTAATTGCAAATGATTTCTTGCATATTGCTGCTGAAAACCAAAAGATTTTTTTATTTGATTTATTTTATCAGTATCCTCACCTCCAGATTTTAAAAATATTTCCGCTTTATAAGGCATCATATCTAAGGTAATCACATCCAAATTTCCATTATTGGTAATGTCTGCAATATCAACTCCCATTGTAAATCTTGAAGTATGATTAAAATATTTTGCACTTTCTTCAGTAAATGTTTTATCTCCATTATTTATATACAGATAATCATTTTCATGAAAATCGTTTCCAACATAAATATCAATAAAACCATCATTATTAATATCTGAAGTAGCTATTGCAAGCCCATAACCTAGTGGGCTGTTATAAATTCCAGCATCTTTAGTAATATCAATAAATTTAGTTGTACCGTTCTTTGTTTTATTTTCATAAAAAACATCTCCGGAAAGAGGATCTGACTTGGTTCTTAAATTTGAATTCCCGTATGAATATGTTGAATGAACAGAATGATTTAGTAAATACATATCCATATCACCATCTTTATCATAATCAAAAAATGACGCTTGTGTTGAAAACCCAGAAAAATTTATTCCAAAATCCTTAGCTTGTTCTTTAAATGTATTATCTCCGTTGTTTATATACAATTCATTACTCGCTTTTAGCCCCTTATAATCGCCAACTTTGCAAACATAAATATCTAAAAATCCATCATTATTTACATCTACCATAGTAACTCCAGTAGACCATGTTGCCTCCTGACTTATTCCGCTGGCTAAAGAGATATCTTTGAATTTTAAATTTCCTAAGTTTAAATATAACTTATCTGGTTTTTGATTTGCGGAAAGGTAAATATCATCCAATCCATCATTATTCACATCTCCTATAGCAACTCCCCCACCATTATAATAATATAAATATTCAATTATATTTAATGTGCCGCTTGACACTAAATCATTTGAAAAATCAATGCCTGAAACACCAGAATCAACATTTGAAAAAGCTGCATTTTCTCCGCTACTTACTTCTTCATTCGTTTTGTCTTGCTTTTTAGAGCAACCAACAATTAGTAGAAAAATAAAGACTATTCTTTTTATCATATTAATAATTATAAACCTCTAATGAGTCGTTATTTTTAGTTATAAAAATTCTATTATTTACTATTTTTATATCTCTTATTTGTCCATTAATTTTTAAACCATTCCCCGTTTTATGGTATTTAAATTTGGCATTTCCCATATTCTCTAAATAATTACCAAAAGATGCATCATATCTTCCAAATTCCGGCATTACACCATCTAAATTTCCTCCTAAAATGATGTCTTGGTCTCCATCATTATCAAAATCATTAATTGTTATAGCATATACGGGAGAAAATTGAGTTTCAAAAGGCAATTCTTTTACTTCAAAATTAAAATCTCCTGTATTTATTAAAATAACCGAACTTAAGGTATTTGCTTCTAAGATTATACTTTTATCTAATTGCTCTTTGGTAAAAATATCTTCAATTGAAGCATTTTTAAAAGATTCATAATCTGGATATTTTTTACTTAAATATTTTAATTGATCTACCAAATTGTGTCTTAAAGCATATGGATATTGTTTGCCGTTTTTAGCCGTAAACGATAAAATTGGGTCTAAAAAACTGTTTCCATCATAATCATTAACAAATAGTTTTATTGGTTCACTTACGGAAGCCTTAAATCTACTATTTAACCCATGATTTCCTACAATTAGATCCAAATCTCCATCATTATCTAAATCACTTTGTTCAATGGTATTCCACCAGCCTTTTAAATTTGATACAGAATTATTATTTGATTCCTTGAAGGTTCCTTTATTGTTTTCAAAAACCTGAATTCCCATAAACTCACCAACAACAACCAAATCTTTATAAGAATCGTTATTAATATCTATAAAAACTGCATCAGTTATCATTCCTAAATCTTTAAATTTTGGAGCAAGAGAACTCGATTCTTCTGTAAAATTACCCTTTCCATCATTTACAAGTAAAAAACCTGAACCTGGAGCCCCGTAAGCATTCGGAATAGTTCTTTCACCAATAAATAAATCTAAATCATTGTCATTATCAATATCCGCTACTGCAATTGTACTACTGCTATGATAGCCATTTAATGTAGGTAATATTTGATTTGAAACTGTAAAATTACCTTTCCCATCATTCAGGTAAAGTTTATCCAAATAATTCGGACTAAATTTTGAATACTCTACTCCTCCACTGCATACATAAAGGTCTAAATCGCCATCGCCATCTGCATCAAAAAATACGCTTTCAGCATCTTCTGCTGCCTTGTTATTTTCAAAATCGGTTATTTTACGCTCTTTAAAATGAGATTTTTTTTGCAAGAATAATTTTGATGAATTATTTTTAGACCCAGCTATAAAAATATCATCTTCACCATCATTATTAACATCAGCTACAGACATTTTAGGTCCTTCCGTACTTCTCATAAAAGGCAATAACCTATCTATATTAAAATCTATAAAATTATTTTCTTTATGAATAAAATCAATAGTGTTTTCATTTTTAGTAAAAAGAGTACTCTCACCTTTTTATTCAGAAGAATTTTCAGCAATTAAAACAGCATCTTTTTCATTTAATGTAATGGTTTTATTTACTTCAACATTATTTACTTGAGTGATTTTACCAGAAGGCCAAGTAATCATTAATGATAAACTGTCTTTCTCTTTAAATCCAAAATTTGGTCTGTTATCCATTGAAGATTGAAAACCTCTTACAGGTTGTTGCTCAAGATAAAATGAATTTGTTTTACTAGTAAGCTTTAATTTTGCACCAATGGCATTTTTATTCAATCCATCTCCTTCTAAAATTACCTTTAAATAATTATTAGCAGTATTTAAGTTGTTTTTATAAATAAACAATGGCATGTTTACATTGTTTACAATCAAGTCTAAATCTCCATCATTATCTAAATCACCATAAGCGGCACCGTTCGAAAAACCTTCTGTATTTAATCCATTTTCCGTACGTTCAAATTTTAATTCTCCCGTGTTAATATAGGCGTGGTTTTTTACTTTATTCGATGGAATTATATCGATCAGTTTTTTATAATCTAATTGATTATTTTCCATAATTGACACAATAACCTCCTCATTTGAAATATATTTTAAATAATCTTGATTGGTTAAATCTTTATAAATACCATTCGCTATAAATAAATCTTTTAATCCATCATTATTCATATCAAAAAACAATGCTCCCCAACTCCAGTCTGACGCCTCAACACCACTAAATCTGCCAACTTCACTAAAGGTTAAATCACTATTGTTTAGTTGTAACATATTTCTAGTAAACTGATGGTAATAATCATTTTTCAGATTGTATTGGTACTTGTTCCAATCTTCAAACGTTGTAACTGTTTTTAGCCTGTCATATTCACTAGGAAGCATTTCGGTTACAAATATATCATTGTAACCATCATTATTAATATCTGCAGCATCTGCACCCATAGATGCTCCACTTATAGAATTTAAAGAACTTGTTAAACATTCTTTAAAGGTTCCATCTTTTTGATTAATGTATAAATAATCTCTTTCAAAAAAATCATTAGAAACATAAATATCTTCCCAATTGTCATCATTCATATCTCCAACGGTAACACCTAAACCAAATCCAATTACGCTACCATAAATACCTGCTTTTTCACTTACATCTATAAATTTTCCATCTTGGTTTTCAAAAAATTTGTCACCTCCTAAAACATCTCTAATTGGTCGTTCATTTTTTGTTAAGTTGAAACTACCAATAGATTGGTAAGAATTATTTAATAAATAAACGTCTAAATCTCCATCCTTATCATAATCAAAAAATGATGCATGTGTTGAATAGCCTTTATCGTCTAATCCAAATTCAGCTGCCTTTTCTGAAAAAGTTAAATCACCATTATTTATAAAAAATTCATTCTGCTTATTATCACCCGTCACATCTCCAGAATTACAAACATAAATATCCAGAAAACCATCTGCGTTAATATCAACCATTGAAACTCCTGTTGACCAAGCTTTTGCACCTCCAACATTTGCTTTTTTGGTGATGTCTTCAAATTTGAAATCTCCTTTATTTAAATAAAGTTTGTTCTCATTTAAGTTTGAAGTAAGGTAAATATCTTGTAATCCATCATTGTTGATATCTCCTATTGCAACACCACCTCCATTATAAAAATTTCTGTATTTGTATACGTTAAATTCATTAGAAGAAACTAAATCATTACTGAAATTAATTCCTGTAATTTCAGGTGACAATAACTCAAACTGCTGTTTTGTTTCTTGTTTTGTTTCTTGTTTTAATACTTCCTTCTTACTACAAGAAAATAATAAAGTAAGAAAGCAAATAATATAAATATGTTTCTTCATTTTTTTTATTACTTATTCAAGTTATTAAACTTATAAGACAAATTTTCAATTATAACTGACACATCTCTATCAGATTCCTGAACCAACTGAATTTGTCTGTTACCATCTACCTTTACAAAAATATTATTTTTAACATTAATAAAAGGATTTCCTGGATACCACTTCATCAAAGTATCTTGAACTTTTGGTAGCAATTTATCTGCCATCAAATCATCATTCCAAGGAGCCCAAGCCACATATGAGAACTTAACATCCATTGATGTAATAATATCATCAGGGTTAAATTTTGCATAAAATAACATTCTTATATTGTCTGTTAATTTTGTGGAATCTTGAGTGCTTAAAATTGCTTGAACATAGCTGTTTGTCGGACCATGAGTGGCGATTCCTTCTTTGTTAAGATCCCAACAAATCTTATAAAAATCATCTTTTGTTTGTCCAAATTTTAAACCATAAAAAACAGAATCATTTAGCTTACCACTTGCAAGCTCCGTTTTAACTAGTTTTGTATATTCCGACTGACAGGAATATGTAAAAAGAATTAATATTAAAAGAAATATCTTATTTAAGCCTTTTAATTTCATATTTAAATATTTTTGTTTTTTTATATAATATATGAAATCACTAATTGTTTTTTGTTTCAATTTTTACATTAGTAATTTCATGAATTTTTAAACTATCATTATTAATAGTAGTTAATAAATAATTTTTTTTATTGATTTTATCAATATTAAAATCTCTTATTTGACCTTTTATTTTTAGCGGAATTACATTCTTAAATTTCAGATTTTCATCTCCATACACCAACCAACCTTGTGATGCATCTTGTCGTCCAAATTGTGGCTTAACTAAATATTGATTTCCTCCAAACAAAAGATCTAAATTCCCATCGTTATTTATATCAAATACTTCAATAGCTTCAACATTTGAATATTGAATTTCATTAGGTAATTTTTGAGCAATAAATGTATTGTTTTTATTAATAAATAAGGTAGTATTTACAACTTTAACATCTAAAATAACTGCTTTTTCCAATTGGTTTTTGGTGAAAATTGATTGCATATTTGCATTAGCGTAATCTTTATAGAATAAAAGCTTTTGCTTTAAACTTGCTATTTGGGATACCAGCTCATCTCTATCAACAATTGGATAGTAATTATTATCCTTTTTATGGCAAATGATTTGCTCTATTGTTCCATTGTTATCAAAATCTGAAATATAAATTCTTGTTCCTTCCTTAAAAAAGGAGTTTGTTCCTTTATTACCAGCTATAAAATCTAAATCTCCATCAGCATCTAAATCTGCCATCTTTATAGTTTTCCAATACCCAGAAGTTTCACTTAATCCAAATTCTTCAGTTTTATTTTCTAAAATACCATTGTTATTTATAAAAATTGAAATAGGCATCCATTCACCTACAATTATAAGATCTTTTATCCCGTCATTATTTAAATCTTCCCAAGTAGCATCTGTAATTAGTCCAATATTTTGTAAAGACTCTGGATTCAATATTTTGAATTTATTTTCACCTTTATTCTCCAATATATATCCGCTTGTTGGAATTCCATAGGTTTCAACCTTAAAGCGCTCACCTATAAAAATATCTGTATCTCCGTCTTGATCAAAATCATATGCTGCAACTGTTGAAGTGCTTATTAATGAATTAAATTTTAACGACTCAATATTTAAACTGAAATTTCCCTTCCCATCATTTATATACAATCTATCATTTAATGAAAAATCAAATTTAGAAAATGATTTTCCGCCACTGGCAACGTATAAATCTAGATCCCCATCATTATCACTATCAAAAAAAACGGCATCAGTATCTTCCGACTTTGAATTTAAATTAAACGGTTGTGCAATTTCTTTGTAGGAATTATCTTTTTGGGAAATAAATAATTTTCCTCCGTGCCCTTTGGCGCCACCAATATAAAAATCTGGGTTTCCATCATTATTTATATCAGCACTAGCAATATTTGGGCCTTCATTATTAAACATTTCTGGCAATAGTTGTTCTCTATTAAAATCAACTGAATTATTTTCTTTATGTTTAAAATTAAAGAGTTTGGTAGATTTATTTAGCGGATTATAATTGGTTAAATAACTGTTTTTTATATTTTCAATAGGAATATCATTTGGTTGACTGAATGTATACGTTTTATTTGTTGCCAAATTTTCAAACTTATTTATAAATCCATTTGACCAGGTAATTATTAAACTATCAATTAAATTAGAATTATTAACCCCAAAAAGTAAATCGCTCGAAATTGAACTTTCGAACCCTCTTGAAGGGAAATTTTCTAACATGCTATATTGATTTTGGTTGTAAAATATTTCTGCTTTTGCTCCAATAGCTTGTGTGTTTTTATCTATTCCTCTTAATTTAATGGTAATACTTTTATGCTGAGTTGTATCCGTTTTATTTTCATAAACAAACGCTGGCATGTTTACATTATTAACCACCAAATCCAAATCTCCATCATTATCTAAATCTCCATAAGCACTCCCATTACTAAAACTTGGTTCTGCCAAACCCCATTCTTTTGACTGGTCTGAAAACTGGAAATCACCTAGATTTTTATAGGCTACATTTGGCACAGGTTGAGAGGGCATAAGGTCGATTAATTTATTCATGACTTGTTTGTCATTTTTTATCATATCCTTTATCTGCTCTTCATTCGCCATATAAACCAAATAATCTCTATCCAGCAAATCTTTATAAATACCATTACTTATAAAAATATCTTTTAAACCATCATTATCAGCATCAAATAATAAGGAAGCCCAACTCCATTCTGTTGCTGCAACATTTGAAAAACGGCTTACTTCAAAAAAAGTGCTATCCCCCATATTTCTATGCAAGGCATTTCTGGAAAATTGATAATGATAGCCATTTTTTACTTCCATATCGTATTTATTCCAAGATTCAAAAAGAGTTTTTGTACGTTGTCTTTCTAATGTTTTTGGTAACATTTCCGTTACCATAATATCTGTTTTGGAATCGTTATTTAAATCGGCTGCATCTGCTCCCATGGAACCCATAGAAATGGATTCAAACTGATATTCTAAGTTTTCTTTAAAGGTGCCGTTTTTTTGATTGGTATAGAGATAATCTCTCTCAAAAAAATCATTTGAAATAAAAACATCGGGCCAAGTATCATTATTATAATCGCTCACCGTAATTCCCAAGCCAAATCCAATTGAACTAGAAAATACATTTGCTTCTTGAGTTACGTCAACAAAATAATCGTTATCATTTCTTAGAAATTTATTTCCAGTATCTGTTGGTAAATTTCTTTGATCTTTAATTAAGTCATAATTTCCTACCGCTCTTATAGAATTGCTTAATAAATAACAATCTAAATCCCCATCTTTATCATAATCGAAAAAATTGGCTTGAACAGCCAATCCAGTAATATCTAATCCGTATTTTTTTGATTGTTCTGAAAAGGTTAAATCTCCATTATTTATAAATAATTCATTATGCCTGTTACTATCATCACTTGGAGGACCAGCCTTACAAACGTAAATATCTAAAAAACCATCATAATTAATATCTACAAATGTGACTCCTGATGACCAAACATTTTCACAGGCTATTCCTGCATTATCTGTTATATTTTCAAATTTCCAATTACCTTTATTCAAATACAACTGGTTATCTACTAAGTTTCCAGTAAAAAAAACATCTAATAATCCATCATTATTAATATCTCCCAAAGCCACACCTCCTCCGTTATAAAAATTTCGGTAAGTGTATGGGTTCAATTCTTCCGAATATTTTAACGTGTTTTTAAATGTAATACCAATAGAATCATCTTTTAAAGTAAACAAACCTTGTTCCGCAGAATCAGAATTACAGGATATTAAAACGTAATTCAAGATTACAAAAAACAACAAATTTTTCATCAAAATTAATAAATTTAAAAAGGGACACTTTTGTAAAAGTATCCCTTTTTTTTAATAATACTTAAGAATTTAAGCTTAATAACCTGTATTTTGTGTTAAAGATCCACTACTAGCATCAATTTGCTCTTGTGGTATAGGGAATACGTTTCTAAATGGTTGAGAAGCTGATTTTTCCCACCAAGCATCATTAAATTTACCAAAACGAATTAAGTCTTGACGACGTGTAACTTCCATAAACATTTCTCTACCTCTTTCAGCTAAAAAGCTATCTTCGTCTATAGAAGATAATGCTGACACACCAGCTCTAGCTCTAATAGTATTTACATCAGTTAAAGCCATACTCCAGTTACCTGCAGATCTAGCATCAGCTTCAGCACGTATTAGGTATAAATCTCCTAATCTTATAATCGGATAATCATTATCCATATTATCTTGCTGACCTTGTCTGAAACTAAATTTACCCAATCTAGCACCACCTTTTCTAGATGCATTTGGCTCAAGTTCATTAATATCAACTGTATAATCCAAAGCTAAATCTCCACCAGTTGCAGCGTAATCTAATATAACTGAACCTTCATAATCAGATTGTGGACCAACAATGAAGTTTGCTGTTTTTCTTTCGTCAGAATTCTCATAAGAATTATAAAAATCTTCTAAAGCAGAATATCCATTCCAAGGTTGATTTGCAAGGTTCCAAGTAAACTGACTAGAATAATGCAAACTCATTTGAGCGAAATTCATGTTTCCACCTGAAATATTATCATAAGCAATTGACCATATAATCTCTGGATTATTTTGGTTATTAGGTGCAAATACAGCAGCATATCCTGACAATTCATCTGGATCTGAATCTACACTAGGTCTTTTACCTGGGTTAGGAACAGAAAACCCTGAATCACTTAAAACATAACCACCATTATCAATTGCATAACCAGCAGCAGCAGAAGCTTCAGCATATCTAGAAGTTCCAGTATATACTTCAGCGTTTAAATATAATTTAGCTAATAAACCTAAAGCTGCAAATTGATTAATTCTATAAGGCGTTTGACCAGTTCCTAATGGGCTTGCAGACAAATCCATTGAAGCTGATACACTTGCTATACCTAAAGATGCTAATAATTCACTTTCAACAAAGTTAAAAACTTCAGTTCTTGAAGATTGAGGTGCATCTGCACCTGGTGTAGTTACAATTTTTACTCTACCATATAAATCTAGTAAACGGTAGTAAAAGAAAGCACGTAATGCCTTTACCTGAGCTGTTTGATTTGCATCCAAACTACCTGCAGCTAAAGCCGTATTACAAGCTCCAATAGCAGCATATTGCGCTCCCCAAGTTCCGTTAATTGGTCCATTCGCAGGTCCATAAGTATGTCTGTGCATATCAATCCAGATTCCTCCATCATACCAGTCACCACCTTTTTGAGTAATTGCCATTTCATCTGAAGATACAGATTGTATAGACCAGTACCCACCGTGATTTGCAGAACCCGATTCTCTTAATTGATTATAAGCTGAACTAACTGCATCACTAGGTCCAGAACCTCCACCGTCAAAACTTCCAAAGCTAGGTTCCTCACCATTAAATGAGTTGCCAACTTCACCAACTAAAACTTCATCTAAATCTGTACAGGCACTCACTGTAAGAAGCGCACAACACATTAAAAATAATTTATAAATATTTTTCATTGTTTTTTTAATTAAAAGTTAATATTTACACCAAACGTAATTGTTCTTGACGCAAAATAATTATATCTTCTGTCAATACCTGGTGTTAATGGATCAGAGCCTGCGTCTAAGAAATTTCCATTATCTACAGCACCTCTATCTTGTAAAGCTGGTTCTGGGTCCGCACCTGTATAATTTGTAATAGTAAATAAGTTTTGACCACTTAATGACAATCTAACATCTTTAAAATATTTATTATCTTCAGCAATATCAAAAGTATATCCTACTGAAAAATTATCCAATTTAACAAAATCAGCTTTTTCAACATACAATGAACTAAATTTAGCATTTGTTATCGTTGGTTCTGCTAAACTTGTATTAACAAAATTATAAGACCCTTGACTTCCAACTCTAGGCTCATAAAATACTCTAAAGTTATTTACTAAGCTATGTCCAAATGCTCCTCTAAAGAATGCATTCACATCCCAGTTTTTAAATGTAAGTGTATGCGACCATCCTAACTCAAAGTCTGGAATACCTTTTCCTAATTTAGCTAAATCACCATCAATTACACCATCTTCATCAGCATCAATAAGATTTCCAATTATTTGAGATGTTTGAGCAGCATCCGTATTACCATCACCATTTACATCAGCAAATACTTGGCTACCGTCAACTATTTCACCAGTCCAAACAGCTCCATAAATTTGACCAATTTCTTCACCTGGCGCTACTAATATTACTGGAGTATCATTTTGACCAGGAGCTCCTAAAATACCTCTTAATGTAGTTGTATCAAATGAGTCTAAAGTTGTTTTATAACTCGATAAAACTAATCCAGAATTATACGTTAAGTTTTCTTTTTTAACAATATCATAATTTAAAGCAAGTTCAAAACCTTTTGTAGATAAATCACCTCCATTTTCAACACGAGATCCTGTAGGATATACAGCAACATCAACTGTTCTTTCTAAAATGAAGTCAGATACTGTACGCGTATATAAATCTAATGTTGCGTTAAAACGACCCGCTGAATATTCAATACCAAAGTTAGTTTCTGCTTTCTCTTCCCATTTTAAATCTGGGTTTGCATCCGTATCTTGGTTCGTGCTTAATAAATCTGATGCAGGACTATATCTTGCAAAGGCCAAACCATATTGGGATGGCAATGATCCTGTTACACCATATCCTAAACGAACTTTAAATAAGTCTGTATTATCTAGTTGTAAGTATTTATTTAAATCAACACCTAAACCAAAAGCTGGAAAAGTTCCCCATTTGTTATTTTCTCCTAATTTAGTTGACCCTTCTCTACGTACAGATGCATTAAAGTAAATGGCATCATCAAATGTAGCACTCACTCTACCAAAATATGCAATAATTCTTTGTTCTGGAGATCTATCACTGTTTATCTCAATTTGACCAGCGTTAATTTGATCTTGAGACCATTCTAAAGCATCTAAATATTCTAAATCGTCATTTGGAAAATCTCCTGCCGATAAGAAATAGTTATTGTAACTTTCTTCTTGCCAAGAATAACCACCGGTAAATTTCATATCTAGCTTGTCAGAAGCAGTTATATTGTAATCTCCATAGATTTCAAGTAATTTAAACCTGTCTTCACCAGAAGTTAATCTTGCTAAACCTTTACGTGTTGGACTTGAAGCACTCCCTCTAAATAATGAAGTTGTTCTATAATACTCACTATTTGTGTATTTCTTACTTTGTTCAGAATACAACGTATTTAAAGATAAATTATCAGAAAGATTATACTTAAACTTAGCGCTGTATGTAAATTCGTTTCTACTACCTTGATTGGTGTTTTGATTATTTATTGAAACCGGATTAAAACTATCAAACAACCCTAATGTTTCAAAATATCCTCCATAAGGATCTGCATTAAATGGATAAGGAGAATCTACACCATAAACTGGAGCAGTTGGATTATAAAGAACCGCATATCTTAATGCTTCATTAAAAGCAAAATCAGAATCTCTTTTTGTATAAGAAGCGTTAAAATCTACTTTTAATTTATCATCTAAAATAGTAGTTCCAGCATTAATTCTTGTATTAAATTGGTTGAAACCACTTTTATCTAAAATACCCTGAGCATCTCTAAAGTTTGTAGAAACTCTAAATTTAGTTTGATCATAACCTCCAGCAATAGCAACATTATGAATATTTGAAACAGCATCTCTTGTTACTAAATCAGTCCAGTCAGTTCTGCTTCCTAGATCGGTACCTCCAGCAGCAGCAAATTCATCTCCGGTTAATGTATCTATACTATTACTAATAGTAGCAATTGCAACAGAACCATTGTAAGATACCTGAGTACTACCAGATTTACCAGCTTTAGTTGTTACTATAATAACACCACTAGAACCACGAGAACCATAAATTGCAGCAGCAGAACCATCTTTTAAAACAGTCATACTAGCAATATCACTAGGGTCAATATTGTTTAAAGAAGCTCCAATTACACCATCAATTACAATTAACGGTGATGAGTTTGATCCAACAGTAGAAATACCTCTTAATCGGATAACTGCATCATCATTAGGATTTCCTCCTTTATTATAGATACTTAAACCAGCTACTTTACCCTGAAGCAATTCAGAAGGATTATTGATTGTTCCTTTATTAAATTCTTCTTCTCCAACTTGAGTTACAGAAGATGTGATTTCTTTTTTAGTAGTACTACCATACCCAACTACAACAACTTCATCAAGTTGAGCGGCATCTTGTAATAACACTACATTAATATTAGATCTTCCATTAACCGAAATATTTTGAGTTGCAAAACCTACATAACTAAATGATAAAATAGCATCTGAAGCTACATTTTCAATTGAGTAATTACCGTCAAAATCGGTTTGAGTTCCTTTATTTGTTCCTTGTATTATTATATTCACACCTGGTAACGGAACACCATCTACATCTGTAACAGCACCACTAATAGTTTGCTGAACTGTTTCAATATTTTCTTTGGTATCTTCGTTTAAATTAAGTGAATTTGCATGAATATTTACAAATGTAATCGCAAATAAAAATATCGATAGCTTTATTTTTAAATGCCAATTGATTGGATTGTCTGACGAAAATCCTCTAATAATTAGTTTTTTCATATTAAAAAAATTTGTTAGTAATAATTAGGTTTAATCACATTAAAAAGTTTAATTTTTTTATCAAATTGAGAAATGTGAAATTTGTTTAGTTATAGGTATTTTTAGGTCATGTGTTGAATTTGATTTTAATATTATTTAATTGTTCTTAGTTAGATTGTTATTCACATATCATAAAATAATCCAGTCTCGTTAAAAGTTTGAAAAACGTAACATTATTATTATATGATTTAAAATTCCTTTTTACTTAATTATTTTAAATTTAAGAAAGAGATTTTACCTTTCTTTATAATTAGGCTTCCCAAATAAGTGTGATTTTTATACTTGTTACAAGATTATTTAAAAAACACTTTAACATTTATTTAAGATTTCCTAAAAAAAAAGTATTCTCACCTATATTTGTTATTATATTTTATCGAAATCGATTTCGATTATGCCGAAAACGTTTTCGATTTTTGTAATTTCAACTTAAAATTGTATATATTTAACAAGTTTATATTGTACATTAACCTAACTAAAGTTTTACATTTAACCAGTTTATAATAAATTAGAATACAATAAAAACCATACATTTAAAATCTTATTTCTAGAATAAAAATGAAACCTACAACGCTAAAAGACATTGCGATTAAATTAAACATCTCAGTTACAACTGTTTCTAAAGCATTAAAAGGTTATAGTGATGTAAGTAAAACAACTAGGGCTGCCGTATTTGAACAAGCTGAAAAAATGAATTATTCACCTAATTCAGTTGCTGTAAATTTAAGAACCAGACAGACTAAGACTATTGGTGCTATTATTCCTACAATTACGCATCATTTTTTTTCGAAGGTTATTGATGGAATTATTGAAGAAGCTGAAAAAAATGGCTATTTAGTAATAATTTTACAATCGGAAGAATCTGTAAAACAGGAAAAAAAACTTATTAAATTATTAATGAATAAGCGGGTTGATGGAATTTTAATGTCTTTAGCTGCAGATAATGACACCTCCAAACATTTGAAAAAAGTAATTGATGCTAAAATACCATTGGTTTTATTTGATAAAATTTCAAAAATATCAAATTGTTCAAAAGTTGTAATTAATGATAGAGAAGCTTCCTATAATGCAACTACATTATTAATCAATTCAGGTTGTAGAAGAATTGCTCATTTTAGAGGTCCATTAAATCCTCAAAATTCTATTGACAGATATTTAGGTTATCGGAAAGCATTAGAGGATAATAACATAGAATTTGATAGGTCTTTAATTTATACATGTAAAAATGTAACTTTTGAAGAGGGATATAAATTTGCCAAAGAGATTCATGAGCAAAACAAAGACGTTGATGCTATTTTTGCAATAACTGATCTTGTAGCGGTAGGAGCAATTGCATATCTTAATAAAGCAGGTATTAAAATTCCAGATGAAATATCTGTAATTGGTTTTAGTAATTGGTTCATGTCTGCTGTAATTTCACCACCTCTTACTACTGTTGAGCAACCTGGATATAAAATGGGAAAGAAAGCCGTAAAATTATTATTCGAAGAAATCAACTCTTCTAATAAAGGTATAGACTTTGAACCAAAAACTATTGTCTTAAAAACAAAGATTATAAAACGAAAAACTACATTTAGTTAAGTTAAAAAAAACGAAAAGTCCCGCAATTGCGGGACTTTTTTAAGCATCTTTGTCATCAATATAATATGTTGAATCATCTGGCCTAAACGCTCTGTTAAACCAAAGTGGTCGACGTTCTCCATTTGGACCAGGTGCAGGACGTGTCATTGCCATCCATTCTTTAAATATTTCATGAGATTTGTTTGTGTCTACAAAAATATCGCCATATTTTTCATCTTTACCTGGCTTTTCAATCCGTACTCGTTGATGCCAACAGTGCATACCGCTAATTGGATCTGGATGAACTGCATGTGTTATATTTTGATGAACACCTCCATCTTTCCAGAATATTCTTTTAGAATCTTTATCATCAGATTCAAAAGGTTTAATTCCTGAAATGGTATTCATTTTCCAGCCACCTTTTCCATCACCTTCAATATTTACTGTATTTGTTGCCCAACGGTTTCCTATTTTATCTTGTGGTCGGCGCCAACGCCCAATATGATGTGAACAAGCTACAACTCCAGGTTTCATACTTTGCGTAACCCAAACTTTATCTATAAAATAACCAATATCTGTATTTAATTTTACCAAATCTCCTGTTTGAAATCCCCATTTTTTAGCATCATCAGGATGCATCCAAATTGGATTCCTATTTGAAATTTCAATCAACCATTTTGAATTTCCAGAACGTGTATGAATTAATGTTGGTAATCTAAAAGTAGGAACCAATACATATTCGCCTTTTGATTTATCTAAATTATCATTATGAATATGACTTTTTATATAAGCTGGTGTTGCATATTCAGGCCATTTCCAATCGACCATGGTTTGTGAATAAAACTCATTTTTTCGTGATGGTGTTGGAAAACCAACACAGGCTTTTCCATTTACCATAACACCTATTGCTTTTCCATCTTTAGAAATCACTTCATTTACAGGATCCACTTTGGAGCCTTTCAACTGTTCTTCTGAAAGAAGTTTTTCATTCATTTTATATGAATCTCCTTTTTCAATTTCGAAGGCACCATATTTTTGCATATACTGCAATTCGGTCAATCCTTCTTTTTTAGCAGTTTCAGGTAATCCTTTTACTCTTTCAAAAATATATTGGTAATATTCGTCTATTGTAATTTTTTCTCCTGGTCTGTATGGAGATTCAAAATGTTTACGAATTCCCATACTTCCATCTGGATCAATTCTCCATGATAGTTCTATAAAGAATTCATCTTCTTCCCAAACTTCCCCTGGGTTCGCTTCATACGTTAATTTTACTGGTTTCCCATTTCTACGAGCTGCTTCTCTTAAAACTGGCTGACGAAAAGCAATCCAAGTTCCACCATGTGTAGCATAACTATTTAAATCGTGTCGTTCAGATGCTAATCCCATCGGTAGCACAAAATCTGCATAAAAAGCTGTTTCGTTCCAAGTTGGTGTTAAAGCCGCATGTAATCCAAATTTTGTTTCGTCAGAATACATTTCCATCCAAGTAAATCCATCAGGATAGGTCCAAACTGGATTGAATACTCGTGAAAAATAAACATCCATTTTTCCTCTTCCTGCTTTTAAGAAATGTGGCAATAACTGACTCATTTCAAAAAATGCTAAAGGATATTCTTTTGGAAAATGTAATTCATTCCATTTCTTTTGTGGTTTTGGTGGATTTGGTTGTGTAGGCTTGAATTTATTCCAACTATTTGGAGATGTTCCTCCTTTTGCTCCAACTGCTCCAGTTAAAGCAGTTAAAAAATGTAAACAACGAGCTACTGCCCAACCACCAAGGTTTGAAGCTCCTGCAGCACGCCAGTTATGAGAAGCGAAACGCTCTCCTGCTTCACCAATTTTGTGTGCTATTTCAACAATCATTTCAGCTTTTACACCTGATTCTTTTTCTGCAAATTCTGGGGTAAATTCTTTATATTCCTCAATCATTGCAGCAATATAATTCTCAAATGTGATTTCTTTATCTGAATGTCTTGCTCTTAAATATTCTTGCCAATTTGTCCAATTTTCTAAATACTTACGATTATATAAACCTTCCTGTAAAATAATTAAGGCCATTGCCAATAAAACGGCAGCTTCTGTTCCCGGATAAGAAGGCAACCAATAATCAGACATACTTGCCGTATTAGATAATCTAGGATCCATTGTAGCCAATTTTGCTCCTTTCATTTTACCTTCAATAATACGTTGTGCATGAGGGTTGAAATAATGGCCCGATTCTAAATGTGCCGAAACCAACAAAATAAATTTTGCTTCAGCGTGGTCTGGTGATGGTCTATCGTAACCATACCATAAATTATATCCAAAACGTGCTCCTGAAGAACAAATATTAGTATGCGAATTATGCCCATCTATTCCCCAACCTTGCAAAATCCAGTTCATGAATTTTTCATTCCCTGGTCTTCCAACGTGGTAAGCTATCTCATTATGTCTATCTTCTAAAATTGCTTTTCTAATTCTTGTAGCAATGGTATCTAATGCATCGTCCCAAGAAATTCGTTCCCACTCACCGTCACCTCTTTTTCCTTTTCTTTTTAAAGGAAATAAAATACGATCTGGATCTGTAATTTGATTGATTGTTGCAGGACCTTTTGCACAGTTTCTACCTCTACTTCCCGGGTGGTATGGATTCCCTTCAAACTTTTTAACTTCTTGAGTTTCTTTATCTATAAATGCTGTTAATCCACAAGCACTTTCACAATTAAAGCAAGTTGTTGGAACAATCTGATAGGTTTTTTTCTCTTTTTTAGGCCAAACTTTTGGGTCGTATTCAACCCAATTATCCCATTTTTCTGGTGGAGGAAAATTCTCATACATTTGAGCCACTTCTTCATCCGTAAAATGGCGCATATCATTATCAAATTCTTGATAACCTTCTTTATGTAAATTTGGAATAATTCCTAATTTTTCTGCTATTCCTTCTATAAATGATGGTTTTTTATATCCCATGACTTTCTATAATTTAAATTAAGCTAATGGAATTCTTTGTGGTGCTTCCACCCAAATTTTCTCCGTAATTACTATTCCAACTAATACACAAATTCCTGAAACAACTGCTAACATTTCTCCATTTCCAAAATATAACAGTGCTAATGGAATAATGTTTCCTATTAATACAGTTACAAACCAAAATAGATTTTTATATCTTCCTTTAGTTATCATTTTTACCACAGTTTTTGCTGAAGTAGTTGGATGTGTAATTGTCAACTCAGTTATTAATGTAAATAAGTTTACAACCAATGCAATAATTAGTGTGTTTTTTAAAATACTCATCCAATCTTCTTGTCCAAATATTAACGCAGCTAACACAAAAATTGAAACTCCTGCCATAACACTATGCACTAACATATGTAATGGTAACGTTGGGCTTTGCCAAAAATCGCGACCTTTTGCCTGTGCAAATAAGAATGCCGTATAAATTGCTAATAATATTGCAAATGCAGCAGTTATCCAAAGTAAAATGGTTTCCCCAGCTTGTATTTCAAAAAATGTCATTGCTCCCCAAATTGTTACTAACAATCCAAAAACAGTTATAGTATAGCCACCTTTTACTAACCAAGACTTCCATTGCGGACGTAATAAAACATTTAAGAATCTATCAGGTCTATCTAAATCCATCACCAAAAATAATCCAGTTAAAGCTAAAAATACTAGCGAAATACCAGCTGACCATAATTTAGCTGTTGGTGAAACTTCGTAACCCAACATAATTGCTAAAAATGGAATTAAAAATGCACCGGCAGAAATTGCTTTTGTAAACACATATGCGGAAACTTCCCATCCCCATAATATTCCTTTATCTGGTGTATCATAAACTCTACGAGCTTTTCCAGATAACACATCTATATAATTTGGGTTTTCAGTATCTTTTCTTTGATACGCAGCCTCAATATCATTATCTATTGTCATTTGAAGTAAATCTACATCATCATTCGTATGCATCATTTTTTCAGCAGCTTTCGCAAAATGACCTACACCACGTGCTTGTGAATTCCATAAACCAGGACCAGATTTATCTGTTGCTTCAGGCACTAAAGAAGCATCATCTCCATCTATATAAAACAAATTAGGATTGGTTCCTTTTTCAGGCTTACGAACTTTAACAGCCTGACGCGCTAACAATTGTGAAATCTCTGTTAATGGATTTTCCATATCACCAGCAATAATTGCATGTTCCGGACAAACAGTTACACATGCTGGCTCGCGACCAACATCTACTCTGTGTGCACAGTAATTACATTTTGCAGCTGTATTATTATCAGGATCAATATACAAAGCATCATAAGGACAGGCTTGCATACAAGACTTACAACCAATACAACGATTGTTATCAAAATCAACGATCCCGTCTTCACGAGTATAAAGTGCTTCAACCGGACAAATTTCCACACAAGGTGCATCCGTACAATGATTGCAACGCATTACAGAAAAAATTCTTCGAGTATCAGGGAATTCTCCCTTTTCAACTTGTTTAACATAGGTCCTGTTTACTCCAACTGGAACATCATGTTCCGATTTACAGGCCGTTGTACAAGCGTGACAACCTATACATTTACGATTGTCAATTATAAAACCATACTTCATTTTTTATAAAATATTTTGAACTTCTATCAAAGTTAGGGAATAGAAATATTAGTTTTGTAACTTAGCTCACATAACACGGCTGTTAAAATTTATTTAAAATGATTCTAAATAGAAATCATGTACTTTTGTTGAAAATTGAATAATTATAATGGAAATTCAACTCTTATTTTTTGGAATTGCTACAGATTTGGTTGGTGAAAACTCGCTGCCTTATACAATTGAAGAAAACACAACTATTGCTGAATTGAAAAATTCGCTCATCTCTAATTTTTCAGAATTAAAAAATATTAATGAATTTGCAATAGCTGTAAACGAAGAATATGCTGATGATGATTTAATTATAACTAATGGGGATGTTGTGGCTATAATTCCACCAGTTAGTGGCGGTTAATCTCTTAAATATTTTTTATCAATATAAAATGTTCCAAACGGAATAACTGAAGCTAAGAGCACAATTAAAGTTGTTTTAGATTTCCATTCCAATTCAGACTTCAACATAAATGCCAAAATAACATATCCTATAAATAAAATTCCGTGTGGCATTCCCAACATTTTCACATAGGTATCAATTCCTAATAAGTACTTAATTGGTGTTGCAATAAATAGCAATAATAAGTAAGAAACTCCTTCAAGTACACTTACAATTCTAAAGGTATTTTTCATTTGTTCTATAGTTAATAGTAGTTTGGCGAAAATACTGTTTATATTTCTTAAATTTGCTGAAAATCTTGTTAAAAATGACAATAAATACCTCTATTAAAATAACATCAGAAAAATTAAATTTACAAGATTGTTACAGTTTTGTGCAAGATGCATCTTGTGGAGGGATTTCTTTATTTGTTGGCACCGTTAGAAATGCAACAAAAAATAAAGAAGTGACCTTATTAGATTTTAGCGGTTACGAACCAATGGCAATTAAAGAAATGCAAAAAATTGCTGACTTAGCTATGGTAAAATTCGACATTCACAAAATTGCAATTCACCATGCACTTGGTGAACTTAAAATTGGTGAAATTCCAGTAATAATTGCTGTTTCTTCTGCACATAGAAAAGCCGCTTTTGAAGCTTGTGAATTTGCTATTGACACCCTAAAAGAAACTGTACCAATCTGGAAAAAAGAACATTTTGAAGATGGTGAAGTTTGGGTGAATTCACATCCTTAAACTATCTTCATTTTTTTAACAATCCTCTATCTCTGAACAAGCAGTTTTAGCTCTTGTTTTTACATTTTAATAAACTGCTTTTCAAGTAAATTGATATAAGTCATCCAACACCAACAATAATATAATTATATTTGAGGTTGAAAATTGCTATACTATGAAAAAAATTCATACCCATGGAGTTTTAATCTTTTTATTTTTTTTATTAAGTTTTAAATTTACGATTGCTCAAAATGCAGTTTTAAAAGCTACTTTAATAGAATTAAATTTCCATGCAGATAGTAATCCACAGGATTTTACACTCAATCAATCAGGATTTTATTTCACAGCCACAGATGATGACTACTCAGGACCTATTGGTAGGGAGTTGTGGTATTCAGATGGTACTCCAGAAGGCACTTCATTAATAAAAGACATTTATTCAGGAAAGAATTCTTCTAACCCTAAAAATCTTGTAATAATAGGTGGTAATCTATTTTTTACAGCAAATAACGGTTTAAACGGTGTAGAATTATGGACAAGTAATGGGACTGAGGCTGGTACAAACATGGTTAAAGACATAAATCCAAATAGCACAAATGCATACAACGGCCCTAATAATTTTGTCAGCTTTAATGATAAATTATATTTTACTGCTACTGATGGTATAAATGGAATTGAATTATGGGTAAGTGATGGAACCGAGTCCGGTACGAGGCTAGTCAAAGATATCAATCCAAATGAAGCAAGTAGTTCTCCAAGAGATCTATTTGTTTTTAATAATGAGCTATATTTTATTGCTGATGATGGAATAATTGGGGCAGAATTATGGAAAAGTGATGGAACTGAATCTGGAACAAAATTGATTAAAGACATTAACCCTAACTATTCAGGATTGAATAGTGGAAATCAGTTCTTAATAATGAATAATCACTTTTATTTTTTCGCTAATAATGGAATAAATGGCACAGAATTATGGAAAAGTGATGGAACTGAAATAGGCACAAGCATAATGAAAGATATAATGGTTGGCAACAACTCCAGTGCAAATGCATTAAAAGGGAGTGTTCTTAACAACATAATAATTTTTGAAGCAAATGACGGAATAAATGGAACAGAAATATGGAAAAGTGATGGAACTGAGTCTGGAACAACTATGATTAAGGACATAAACAACACAAATTTCAATAGTATTTCTTATAATAGTAAGTTTGTGAAATTTAATAATTTTATATACTTCGTTGCTAATAATGGTATTGACGGAGATGAAATATGGAAAACTGATGGAACTTCAAATGGAACAGAATTATTAAAAGATATTAATATAGGAAATGCTGGAGTATGGATAGATAAATTTCATGTAGATGAAGTAAATAATAAGCTTTTATTTTTTTCAACTAGTACAAATTCTTCTAATAAAACTTTATGGATTAGTGATGGGTCCTCTACAGGAACATTTGAATTATCAAATATTAAAGATAGTAACAGTTCTGGATTAGAAGAAAGTTTTGTCAGTATTAATAACAATACAATTATTACAGGTGAAGATGATACGTATGGAAATGAATTATGGATTACTGACGGAACGATTTCTGGAACAACGCTTTTTTTAGATTTAGTTCATTCAAAAGGAAGCTATCCTGCAAGATTTAAAGATGTTAATGGAGAACTTTTTTTTAGAGCCAATGAATCATTATATAAAAGTGATGGTACAATTAATGGTACTAAAAAGATAAAATCTAATATATATATTGATGATAAAACTGATATGAGAGACATCAATGGTATTCTATATTTTAGTGCCTCAAGTAGTAATCATGGATATGAATTATGGAGAAGCGATGGAACGGAAGATGGTACATACATGGTTAAAGATATTAAACCGGGTGCAGGAAGTAGTATGAGGAATTATAATGAAAAACAGTCGTTCACAGTAATTAACGACATTCTCTATTTTAAAGCTGACAACGGTATAAATGGTTTTGAGTTATGGAGAAGTAGTGGAACAGAATCAGGAACCTATATGATTAAAGATATAAGGCAAGGGGCAAATAGTGGTGGAGGAAGTAATCTTGTGATTCTTAATGAAAAAATTTATTTTACTGCTTACGAAGCTAATGGAGGAGCTTTATGGACAACCGACGGCACTTATTCGGGTACTTTAAAAATAATAGATATTAAATATCCTGAGAGGTTAAATGTAGCTAATGAGAAGTTAATCTTTTTTGCAAACACATCAAATTCATCTTATGGTTCTAATGATTTATGGGCATCCGATGGGACAGTTGAGGGAACCTACTTTATTAAAACGTTTAACGATAGTTTTTCTGGCATTACTGGTTTTTTAAATTTAAATGATGAATTATATTTTGTTGCACAAGATCCCGAAAAATATCGAAGAGGTCTATACAAAACCAATGGTACTGTTGAAGGAACTATTTTATTATTTGATGCATCCACTCATTCTATTCCATCACTTGATATTGAAGATATAGTAGCTTCTGGAGAATATGTTTACTTTGGTCTTCAAACAACATCAACAAATTACACCGCTCCAAGTGATGAACTATGGAGAACGGATGGAACTGTTGATGGAACTATTAAAATTACAGATGAGAGTGAAATAGGTGATAAAATTTACCAAATGCTTCCATTTAAAGATAATTTAATTTTTAAAACAACTCCTAATTTAAACTTTTGGATGACAAGTGGGAAGCAAAATGAACTATATAAAGTTAATATTCAAACTGAAAATAATCAATACTTTGATAATTATAATGGAATAGAATCACTTGGAGTAAGTGGTGATAAAATCTATTTTAGAGCTAGCAATAGTAAAAGCGGTTCTGAATTATATGTTACAACACCAAGTAATATGACTTCAGATAATAGTGAAGATGATTTGGATGGAGACGGAGTTTTAAATTTAATTGATAAATGTCCTAATACTCCTTTAGGAGAGATAGTAGATTCAAATGGTTGTTCCGAAAGTCAATTAGATGACGATGAAGATGGTGTGATGAATGATATTGATATTTGTCCGAATACTCCTTCTGCAGAAGAAGTAAATACTGTTGGGTGTTCAGAAAGCCAACTATTAGATGACGATAAAGATGGAGTGATGAATGATATTGATATTTGTATAAATACACCTTTTGGAGATGAGGTAAATGAACATGGCTGTTCTTTAAATGAAATAATTATAATTCCCGATACATATTTTGAACAAGCTTTAATTGACTTAGGTTTTGATAGTGATGGAATTATTAATAAGCAAATTCTAAAGGATGATGCATTATTAGTTGATAGATTAGATGTTTCCCGTTATGGAATTAAAGATTTAACAGGAATAGAAGGTTTTAAAAATTTATTATCAATTTATTGTAATAGCAATGAACTAACAAGTATAGACTTAAGTAAAAATAGTGAATTGAAAAGTCTTAATTGTAGTAATAATCAATTAAAAAGTATTGATATTACTCATAATTTTGAATTAGATTATTTTGACTGTGGTTCAAATGAGTTAACCAACCTAGATACTAGTAAGAATCTAAACTTAAGGGTTTTGTTATGTACGAGCAACGAGTTTAAAAGTTTAGATGTTAGTAGAAATTTAAAACTATCTTCATTTCAATGTGGCTTTAATAAGATAACAAGTATAGATGTAAGTGAAAACGAAGAATTAACTAGCTTCGTGTGCAATAGTAATCAATTACAAGTTATAGATATTACTAATAACCCTAAGTTAATTTTTATCTCTTGTTATTTTAATTTAATAAAAGAATTAAATGTTAGAAAGAATATTCAATTAACAAGTTTATATTGTCATGACAATAATTTAACAAGTTTAGATTTAAGCAATAACTTAAGTTTAAAACATTTAAATACTACTGATAATCCCGATTTAGTTTGTATTCAAGTAGCGAATGAAATAGAGGCTAATAATGGTGAAGGTAATTACAGTAATTGGAATAAAGATACGTTTTCTATTTATTCAGTATATTGTTCAAATGGAGATAATGATGGAGATGGCGTTATAAACGATAATGATCAATGTCCAAATACACCAATTGGAGAATCTGTAGATGCTAATGGTTGTTCACAAAGTCAACTTTTAGACGATGATTTAGATGGTATTATGAATGATATTGATATTTGCCCAAATACACCAACTGGGGAAGCTGTAAATGCATTAGGATGCTCAGAGAGTCAGTTAGATGATGATAACGATGGTGTTATGAATGATGCAGATCAATGCTTAAATACACCAACAGGAGAAACGGTAGATGAAAATGGCTGTTCACAAAGTCAATTAGATGATGATAGTGATGGCGTTTTGAATGGAATAGATTTATGTCCAGATACACTAAGTGGAAAAACTGTAAATGAGAATGGGTGTGCAGATAACCAGTTAGACGATGATAATGATGGAGTAACAAATGATGCAGATCAATGTTCAAATACACCAACAGGAGAAACTGTAGATGCATCAGGATGCTCAGAAAGTCAGTTAGATGATGATGGAGATGGTGTTTTGAATGATGCAGATCAATGTTCAAATACACCAATTGGAGAATCTGTAGATGCTAATGGTTGCTCAGAAAGTCAGTTGGATGATGATAATGACGGAGTTTTAAACGGAATAGATTTATGTCCAGATACACTAAGTGGAAAAACCGTAGATGAAAATGGCTGTTCACAAAGTCAACTAGATGATGATAGTGATGGTGTAACAAATGACATAGATCAATGCTCAGGAACTCCATTAGGAGAAGCGGTTAATGATGTTGGTTGTACTTTGTCAAATTCAAAAATTAACATACCAGATGCTAATTTTGAACAGGCATTAATAGATTTAGGAATTGATAGTGACGGAATTATTAACAAACAAATATCTAAGGTTGATGCTTTAAATGTTAATAATTTAAACGTTTCAGAAAAAGAAATTGAAAGCTTAGTAGGCATTGAAGGATTTGAAAACTTATTAGAATTAACCTGTTTTTCTAATAACTTGAAAAGTTTAGATGTAAGCAAGAATTTAAAGCTATTAGAATTAAATTGTTATAATAATCAATTATCAAGTTTAGATTTAAGTCAAAATAAGGAAATTGTTGATCTGGGTTGTTCAGTCAATTTGCTTACAGAATTAGACGTAACTATGTTAAGTAACTTAATTCAATTAAGTTGTTCCAATAATCAACTTTCATTATTAAATACAAATCAAAACTATAAATTAAATTTCCTTCATTGTGAAAACAATTTGTTAGTTAACCTTAACTTAAGTATTAATGGACAGTTAGTTTTACTTAATTGCTCAAAAAACTTATTAGAAAATTTGGATGTTACTAATAATACAAATTTAACTTCTATATACTGTTATGATAATCTCCTTACAGAATTAGATGTAACTAAAAACACAAAATTAATCGATTTTTATTGTTACAACAATAACCTTACTAGTATTGATGTTAGTAAAAACACTAAATTAAGTTTATTTTATTGTTGGAAGAATTTTCTTCAACTACTAGATGTAAAAAATAATAATCAATTGATTCAGCTCATTTGTAATAATAATAAATTAACGAGTTTAGATGTTAGTGAAAATGGTAAGTTAGAAAATTTTGATTGTTCAAATAACCAACTAACAAGTCTTGTTTTAATAAAAAATAGTAAGTTAACTCGTTTTCATTGTTACAACAATCAACTTACAAATCTAGATATAAGTAGCTGTATTGATTTGGGAAAATTTAATTCTACAAACAATTTAGATTTAAGTTGTATTCAAGTTTTAAATGAGGCGGCAGCGAATGAAGGAGTAGGTAATTATAAAGAATGGTATAAAGATTCATCAGCATTTTATTCAGAAAACTGTTCCAATCCAGATTTTGATGATGATGGAGTCTTGAACGAAAATGATATTTGCCCTAATACTCCTTTAGGTGATTCGGTTGATGCAAATGGTTGTTCCGTTAATCAAATTGTTTATATACCAGATCCTAATTTTGAACAAGCACTAATTGATTTAGGGATTGATAGCGATGGCAAAATAAATGGAGAGATGTTTCTATATGATGCCGTAAATGTTGGTGAATTGATTTTAATTGAAAAAAATATAGCTGATTTATCAGGAATAGAAGCCTTTAAAAATTTAGAATATTTACATGTTCAAATAAATAATCTAACAAGTCTAAACGTAAGTAATAATATAAAATTAATAAATTTAGACTGTTCTGCAAATCAATTAAATAATTTGGATGTTAGTAAAAACACAGAGTTAACAGGACTCCAAATAGAATATAATCAGTTTACTTCAATTGATATTTCTCAAAATAAAAAAATAACTGGGTTTAATTGTATTGGAAATAATATTACAGAATTAAATTTATCTAACCAAAAAGACTTAGCCGTTATTTATTGTAGTGAAAACAAATTAGAGAGTTTAGATTTAAGTCAAAATGTAGCCTTAAGAGTTTTTCTAGGTAAATCTAACCAGTTTAAAAATATTGATTTTAGCTTTAATTCAAATCTTGAAGAAGTAAACATATCTGATAATGAATTATCAAATTTAAATTTGAAAAACAATCTTGAATTAGTTGAATTTAATTCTTCTAACAACCCTAATTTATTTTGTATTGAAGTAGGAAACGAAACAGCTGCTAATAATAAAGAAGGTAATTATAAAGAATGGCAAAAAGATACTTTCACTATCTATTCTGAAAATTGTTCAAATACAGATTTTGATGATGATGGTGTATTAAATAACATTGATATTTGCCCAGACACACCTTCAGGTGAAACTGTAGATGAAAATGGTTGTTCAGTCAATCAAATTGTAGTAATTCCAGATGCTAATTTTGAACAGGCATTAATAGATTTAGGAATTGATAGTGATGGAATTATTAATAAACAAATTTCTAAGATTGATGCTTTAAATGTAAATAGTTTAAACGTTTCAGAAAAAGAAATTAAAGATTTAACAGGAATAGAAGCCTTTGAAAATTTACAATATTTATATTGTGGCTCTAACGAATTAACAAATTTAGATTTAAGTAAAAACAAACAACTAATTGGAGTTAATTGTACTCTTAATCAATTAAGTAGCTTAAATGTTAGTAAAAGTAATTATCTAAGAACACTTTCATGCTCAGACAATGAATTAACTAGTATAGATTTAAGCAATAATATTCAGCTGACTTATTATTATGGTGGTAATAATCAACTAACCAGTATAGATATTAGTAACAATATAAATCTAGAATATTTTCATTGTTCTAATAATAATTTGGCAAATATTGATGTAAGTAAAAACACTAAATTAAAAAGTTTTGTTTGCCATACTAATGAGTTAACAAATTTAGATGTAAGTAAAAATACTAAATTACATACTTTATGGTGTAATGACAATCAAATAGCCAAATTAGATGTAAGTAAAAATACTAAACTACGTTCATTTTGGTGTTATAATAATCAATTCTCTGAATTAAATGTTAGAGAAAACATTGAATTAGAGGATTTGTTTTGTCATACGAATCAATTGGTAAATTTAGATGTTAGTAATAATATTAATTTAACTAATTTTCAATGTTTTAATAATCAAATAAGTAGTTTAGATGTTAGCAACAATATTAATTTAACCAATTTTCTATGCTATAATAATCCGCTAAATAGCTTGGATGTGAGTAATAATGTGCAATTATTGTATTTTTATTGCGATAATAATCAACTTATTAATATAGACCTACAATATAATAAGCACTTAGCTAGTTTTAGCTGTAAAAATAATCAGCTAACTTCTTTAGATTTAAGTAATAATCTTGAGTTAAATTATTTTAATTCTGTGAATAATCCTAATTTATTTTGTATTCAAGTAGACAATGAGGTAAATGCTAATAATGGAGTAGATAATTATAATGAATGGTATAAAGATTCTTTTACTTTTTATTCTGAAAATTGTTCAAATACAGATTTTGATGGTGATGGTGTTTTAAATGAGAATGATTTTTGCCCAGAAACACCAATAGGTGAATCCGTTGATGAAAATGGTTGTTCAGTTAATCAAATTGTTTACATACCAGATGCTAATTTTGAACAGGCATTAATAGATTTAGGGATTGATAGTGATGGAATTATAAATAAACAAATAAACAATGAAGATGCTTTAAAAGTAAGTAATTTAAATGTATCAGAAAAAGAAATTAAAGATTTAACAGGAATAGAGGCCTTTAAAAATTTAACAGAACTCAATTGCTCTAAAAATGAGTTACAAAATTTAAATGTCAGTCAGCATTCAGAGTTAGAAAACCTTAACTGTTATGGAAATCTGATATCAAGCTTAGATATAAGTCAAAATGAGAATTTAGGTTTGCTTAATTGTAATGATAATCAACTAACAAACTTAGATGTAAACAAAAACACTAAATTGTCACAATTACATTGCTCTAGGAATCAACTAACAAAATTAGATTTAGATAATAATATAAATTTGGAAATATTAGTTTGTCGAGAAAATAGTTTGACAAACTTAGACCTAAGCAAAAATTCTAAATTGTTACATCTGGATTGTACCTGGAATCAACTAACAGAATTAGATGTAGATAATAACATAGAGTTGCAATTTTTAGATTGTGGCATTAATAGTTTATCAAGTATAGATATAAGTGCACATTTGAATTTAATATCTTTATTTTGTTATGGCAATCAACTAACAAGTATAGATATTACTGAAAATTCAAAACTCGAATACCTATATCTATATGGTAATCAATTAACTAATTTAGATTTGAGTAAAAACTTAAAATTGGTAAGAATTATTTTAAATGACAATCTACTTGAGACTCTTAATTTAACTGCGAATAGTAAACTAGAACAGTTTTATGGTTTTAATAATTACTTAACCAATTTAGATTTAAGCTATAATTTTGAATTAATAAATATGGATTCTAGAGGGAATTCTAGTTTAGGGTGTATTCAAGTCGCTAATGAAACAGCGGCTAACAATAAAGAAGGTAATTACAAAGAATGGTATAAAGACACTCTTACTATCTTTTCTGAAGATTGTTCAAGTATTGATATCGATGGAGATGGAATTTTAAATGAAAATGATTTATGCCCAGAAACTCCAGAAGGAGAAACCGTAAACGAAAATGGTTGTTCTCAAAGTCAATTAGATGATGATAATGATGGTGTAATGAATGATAAAGATCTATGCCCAGAAACTCCAGAAGGAGAAATTGTTAATTTTAACGGGTGTATAGTATTGCCTTCAAACAATTTTAAAATTGAAACTATTAATGAAACTTGTCCAAATAAAAACAATGGTCAAATTAAAATAGCTTCAACAATTACATATGATTATTTAGTAACTATAAATGACAGTGAATACAATTTAACCAATGATTTAACAATTGAAAATTTAGAACCCGGGACTTATGATATTTGCATAACTGTTCCTAACGTAACTTCTAAACAATGTTATACCATTGAAATAGCAGAAGGTGAAACAGTTTCTGGAAAAGCGAGTACAACCGCAAATAAAACAGCTATTGTAATTGAAAAAGGAACTGCTCCTTTTGATGTAATCGTAAACGGACAATTAGTATTTAAAACAATGTCTTCAACATTTGATTTAAATAATAAACATGGAGATTTAATTGAAATAAAAACAGCAATTAGTTGTGAAGGTATTTTCTCAAAAACTATAAACTTATTTGAAGAAATTGTAGTTTTCCCAAATCCTACAAAAGGGATTTTTGAAGTAGCCTTACCATTATCATTAAAAGAAGTAAAAATTGATTTGTTTACTTTAAACTCACAACTTATTTCTTCTGAAGTTTATCAAGTAATTAATGGAAAAGTACAATTAGATATTCGAAATAAACCTAATGCAGTATATCTAATAAAAGTGCATTTAGAGAATCCTGTTTCCGTTAAAATTATAAAAGAGTAGATATTTTAAAATGAAGATAGTTTAGGAGTGAATTCGCATCCTTAAACTATCTTCATTTTTTTTAATAAAAAAGATGCGTTCATATTTTTACAAATTCCATTTTTTAACTGATAGTCGAAATGTAATTCATCATTTATAATTTCTGCATCAAAATAGAAATTTTTAACTTCTGTTAATTCTTTTTCAATTTCGCACAAACTTAAATCGTGTGTAGCTATAATTCCAGTAGAATTAGAAGCTACTAATTTTTGAACAAATTTCTTAGATCCAATTGCCTTATCTGTACTATTTGTACCTTTTAATATTTCATCTAAAATGATAAAATAATCATCACTTTCTATTTCATCAACAATAAACTTCAACCTTTTTAATTCCGAAAAGAAATACGATTCATCATCCGCCAAAGAGTCCGATGTTCTCATACTTGTAATCAATTTAATTGGAGCATATTCAAAGCTTTTGGCACAAACCGGCAATCCCATATTTGCCATCACAATTGATAGGGAAACAGTTCTTAAAAAAGTACTTTTTCCAGCCATATTGGCTCCGGTAATAATGAAAAATTGCTGATTTTCAATTGTAAAATCGTTATCAATTCGTTGTTTCTCTTTCAATAAAGGATGTCCTAATTTGTTAGCAGAAATTACATTTTTATCCTTATTAATTTTAGGAAAATTATAATTAGGATGATTAAACGCATAGTTGGCCAACGAATTTTGAGCATCAAAAAACGCAATAACTTTAAACCAATTCTCAACGTTATTTTTATAACTACCTATCCAATTCTCTATATTATAAACTAACTGTAAATCCCGAAGAAAAAAACCATTTCCTATAACGCCAATTATTAAATTATTTCGTTGATCCAAAGCATCTAATAATTTAGAGAACTTCTTAAAAATTATGGATGCTTTTTCATTTTCATTTTTAATTTCTAACTGTTTATTCTTCAAAACACCTGATGAAAAAGAAGTTGTTTCTATTTCATTTAATAATTTGTGGTTTTGTTTAAACGTGTCTTTAGCGTTACCCGAATTTTCATACAATTCATTTACTTTTTTAAGGTAAGAACCCGAAATCCCTAAACCAATAAAAAACCATAGCAACAACACAATTTCAGGAATAATTTGCAGTCCTAAAAGTACCATCAATGTTAATGATATTAAAGAAAACACCTTTGGTAAATAAGAAAAGTATTTAGGGAAATTAGACTTATAATTATGAATCCAATTAACAATTTCTTTTGCTGAATGCTCCACTTTCACCAAACTTGCAATTGCTGAAAAATGTTGTCTCCATTTAGGTTTCTCGCTTAATTCTTTAATTCCTTTTTGTTTGTTTTCAATAGATAAAATAGTGTTTGAAGTTAATTCAGAAAACAACTCATTTTTACCTTCAAAAGTTACAGTTCTATTACAGTATTGAAAAAAAGAGCCTTTTCCAAACAAATCAATATCATAACTAAAAGGATGTTTTGGATTTATAAATTCACTTCCATCATCTAAATGAAGATAATCTCTATTTAAAACTTTAATTTCTATGTTGTTTATTTCAATTAATGCTTTGTTTAGATTGTATTTGTACTGTAAATTACTATGTCTAAATAATAAATATAGAAATAAAATAACCCCAACTCCTATTATTGAAAAAATGGCTGGAAGGTTTCCAAAAAATAAATAAACCCCTAAAATTATAGCTGAAAAAGTAAGCAATCTCAAGACACTTGAAACTGATAATTTCTTTTTTAATTTAGATAATTCTAATTCAAAAATTAATTTTTGATTCGTATAAAATTCTAATGGTTGTTGCATTTAATAATTGTCTATTCCTTCTGATAAGCTAAAAATGGATAGCAAAGGGTATTTTTCTTTTAATTTTAAAGTAACATCGTAACTTGTAATTCCTTTGTTACAAACAATAACATAGTATTTTTTAAAATCCGGAATAAAATCATCTACATTAAATGTTGTGTAAGGTATTTTTTGATCTACTTCAAAGGGAAGTGTAGCATTAATATCGTTTACAACACTCACAATTTTAATATTTTCATCAATTAACCTACTTTTTAATTCATCACAAGTGATTAAAAGTGAACTATCCTGTGTTTCGCATTGTTCACTCAAATAAGTAGAATCATTAAAAATATCTTTAAATATCAACGACTTATTTCGTTTTATCTTTACTTTTAATTGTGAATTATCAAGTGAATTATATATTAAAAGCTGATTTAATAAAGGTTTCCCAATTTTTGTAATTAATTTAATCACCTCATTAACTTGTAATAAAGCAATTATTCCCACAATAGGATTTAATGTTCCCGCTTCCTCACAATTTGGAATGTTTGTAGCAATTTTAGGAAATGCATCACGCAAATTACTTGTATAATCACCTTCTCCATTTAACACATTAAAAGTAGCAACATACCCATCAAACTTGTATAAAGATCCATAAACCAGCGGTTTTTTAGACAGCACACAAGCATCATTAATTAAGTATTTAATTTGTAAATTATCAGTGCCATCAACCACAACATCAAAATCTGAAATTAATTCTAATATTGAACTTTTATCAACAGCATTAGTTGAAAATGAAACTTTTGTAAATGGTGCTCTTTCTTTAATAACTTGAGCTAGAACGGCAGCTTTTGGTTTATCAACATCCTCAACTTTATAAAAAACCTGACGATGTAAATTAGAAATTGAAACTGTATCAAAATCAACTAAATGTAAATTTCCAATTCCACTTGTAGCTAAATAAACAGCCACGGGGCTTCCTAAACCTCCACACCCAATTACTAAAACTTTGGCTTTTTGAAGCTTTTCTTGTCCCTCCAAACCTATTTCAGATAAAGTAGTTTGTCTTTTAAAATATTCTTGGCTACTTGTTTTCATCAAAAATTAAAATAGTTTTCCCAAAGTTATTTAAATAATATTTCGAATCTTCTATTTTATAATATTTATTCAACTTTTTTAAATATTGAAAATACTGTAGATCTCCAAAACCATAAACGGTTTCTGTGCTTTGCCAAATAAGTAATGCCCTAATTATTTCATTTTCAGCTAAAGCTGATGAATTAATTATTTCCAGTATTTTATTTTCTATATGATTTAATCCGTTTGTTCCTGGAAACAGCTTTAAATGTTGATTTATTGCTAATTCCAAATACTCAAACTTTGCACTTTGATTAAAATTGTATGCTTTTAACTTTTCAAAATCATTTTCTACATAAACATTCCAACAACCCTTAGCAAACATCAAATTAGCTTTACTTAAAGGTGATTTATTCGCATACAATTTTTTAAAATCTTTAGGCGAATAATTTGATAAAGATTGTAAGCCTTCTTTTCCTTTTTCCTTGCCTGTACAAACCAAATAATAGTTTGCTTTTTTCACATAATTATCTAATAAATAAGTACAAGCTGCTAATAAATTAATCTGGCAAAACAAATCGAATTCGAACCATAAAACCACTTCATTATAATCAGATAAATCTTTTAATTTTAGAATTTCTTTTATTGTTTTATCAAAATAATCTAGTCTTTTAACTCCAATTTCAGTTTCAAAATAAGTATATCTATTATTCCAGAATTCATCACTCGCAAAATCAATACTGAGCCGTCCTTCACATAACATTTCTCTCCATACAACAACATCCCCTTTTATTCCGGATTGTTCTAAAATTGGTAAAGTACTATCTCCATTAAGTATATGAATTATGTTATCCATTTATTTCTTTGTGAGCATCCTTAAATTCTTCGGGAGTATTAATATTTCTAATGAAGTCATCGTCTATTTCAACAATTTCAACATCAGAATTAATTAAAACTTTGCGCGGACAAGAATATCCTTGAGCTAAATAATTTAATAATAAAGTATAACTTTTTGGCTCCCAAATGGCAATTAAAGGCTCTGGAAATTGTTTGTTTTTTCCTTTAATTGTGGTTGCTGCTTTTGAAGGATTTCTATGTTTTAACAGCAATTGAATTACATCATCATTTACAAATGGTAGATCTGTAGCAATTACCAACCAGGCTACATCTGGATTTTCCTGAAACGCCGAACAAATTGCACCAAACGGACCTAATCCAAAAAATTTGTCGGTTATTTTATTTTCTATTCCAATCTCCTGTTCCTCTCTTACTGATAAAAACGTCTTTAAATTATGCTTTTCAAGTAATTCAATTACAACATCTCTCTGGTTTTTTCCATAGAAGTTTAAGGTTCCTTTGTCGGTACCCATTCGTGTGCTTTTCCCACCAGCTAATACCAACCCCTGTACTGGAGCAATTTTTTCTTTGATTAAATTTTCTATATGTTTTGAAATTTCAGCAACCTCGTCAATATGATAACAGATTAAGTTTTTTATTTGAGGATTGTGTTGCTCTAAAAAGTCGAAATATTTGGAATCTTCTGTTAATTTTATAACAAATTGTATATTATTTAACTGATCTAGTCGTTTTAAAACTGAAGCTTCTTTTTGATTATCTAAAATTAAAATCTGTTTAGCACCTTGATAATGGTTTCCATTAATAAATAAAAGATCATATTGCGAAAATTGAACACGCTGATTGAATTTATTTACGCTTGAATTCATTTCAATTTTTACAGTTCCTTTATGATGAAATACAAACTTTTCTAAAGTTTCAGATGCTATTGAATCATTATGAGAAGCATCAAAATAAGCCAATTTATATTGCGCTAGTTCTTGTGAAATTTTACTTACTAAATTAGAAATAACATCGCATTTTGTTCCAACAAATGAAACTTCATTAGGTGCAAAATTATCATTATCTCTTAAGTGTAGCTTTGCGTGTTTTTGATGTTTACCCATTTTTAATATCGCTTTTACCCCCAGATTTTTCTAATAACTTCACTTCTTTAATCACCATTTTTTGTGAAATGCTTTTGCACATATCATACACCGTTAATGCAGCAATATTTGCTCCAGTTAAAGCTTCCATTTCTACCCCTGTTTTTCCTTCTATTGAAACTGTACATAAAATTTCAATATGCTCCTTATCTAAAATGTCAATATCAATATCAACTCCATTTATTAAAAGTGGATGACACATTGGGATTAATTCTGAAGTTTTTTTAACCGCCTGAATGCCGGCAATAATAGCCGTTTGAAAAACTGGTCCTTTTTTAGTTACCAATTCTTCATTATTAAAATGAGAAATTATTTCAGAACCCAAAAACATCAATGCTTTTGCAGTTGCCTGGCGCTTGGTGATTTTTTTATCACCAACATTTACCATTTTAGGTTGGTTTTTTTCTCCTATATGCGTGAATTTGTTTTCCATAAGTAACGATTCTGAATCAAGTTGAGAATGACGTAGTTTTATCTAAAAGTGATTAAAGGAAATACTTCTCCTTTGGTAAAATTACTTCTATCATCTGGTAATTCCAAAAAAGCATCAGAATCTACCAAATTAGCTAAATCACCTGAACCTTTTCCTGCTATTGGAGTCGCATATATTTTGCCCTCTTTTTGAGTAAGTTTTACTTGTAAAAAATAGGTCAAATCTGGTTTAAAAAAGAAGTCTTCTGATAAAATAGCTTGATTTAATTCTTCAGAAGTACTCATTGTTTTACTATACCAAGGATAAAAATATTTTAAACAACTTACAAAAGTTGAAACTGGATTTCCAGGAAAAGCAAAAACTGTTTTGTTTGCTTTTTTTCCAAACCAAAATGGTTTTCCAGGACGCTGTTTTACTTTATGAAAAAGTTTCTCAACACCCAGTTCATCAAGTACTTCAGGAATAAAATCGAATTTCCCTTTAGAAACTGCTCCACTAAAAATTAACACATCATATTCATTTAAAAAGCCTTCAATTTTAGATTTTAGAACTTCTTTATCGTCTAAAATATGAGCTGTTTTTGCTTTAACATGCAACCTTTCTAATAATGAAACTAAGGTATAAACATTGCTTCGTCTAATTTGGTGTTCGGCCGGTGTTTCCGTAACTTTAACCAATTCATTTCCTGTAGAAACAATCATTACTTTTGGTTGTTTTGCAACTTTAATTTTTGATTTTCCTATGGTTGCAAACACACCAATTTCAGCAGAAGAAATCATCTTATTTTTTTCAATTAAAATATCACCCTTAATTCTATCCAATCCTTTTAAGTGAATATTTTGAAAGTCTCTAACAGTTTCTAAATTTACCCTAGCTACTCCATCTTGAATATCTAATAATTCATATTGAATCACCACATTCGCATTTTTAGGAAGCATTGCACCGGTCATTGCCTCAATACAATTATTAGTATTTTGAAGTGTTAATTGTGGACTTCCAGCTGCTTGAATATCTTCTATTTTAAATTCCCTTATACCTTTATTAAAAGCTTCAGCAGCAATTGCAATTCCATCCATACTAACACGGTTAAATGGTGGAAAATCTAGGTCTGCAACTATATCTTCTTTTAAAACTCTTCCAACAGAATTTATAAAATCCACTTCTTCAGTTCCGAAGTTTTCAGAACTATTTAAAATAATTTCCAGCGCTTCTTGTACCGTAGTTAAATTCATATTTAAGTTTTCTGTCTTCACAGAAATAATATTTAAGTTATTTAAGATTACCCTCCAATTGTAGACATACTTTCAGAGACATCATTTCCGCGAGAAGCTTCAGCTACAAACCCATTTTCAGGTTTATGATGTACCGTTGAAATAAATAATTGTTTCAATTCTTCATCACTCGCACCATTTCTAATAAAATCTCTTACATTAAAAACACCACCATCAAATAAACAGTTTTTAAACATACCGGTTGCAGTAATTCTAATTCTATTACAATCGTTACAAATAGTTCTTGTAAAAGCAGGTATAATACCAAAATTACCTTTATAATTTGGTATTTTAAAGTTTTTTGAAGTTGATGATTTTTCAGAAATAAGTGTTTCTATTTCCGGATAATAATCTCTAATATGTTTTATTATTTTTTTATAATTCCACTCTTCTTTCATATCTCTTTGCCCTTTCCCATTAAAAGGCATTTCTTCAATAAAACGAACAGCAATATTCTTGTTTTTTGAAAGCTCTACAAAATCAATAATCTCATCGGTATTAAACCCAGATTGAACAACTATATTTAGCTTTAAATTTAAGTTGCTTTTTTCTAATTTTTCAAAGGTATCATACACATTTTCAAAAACATCTCTTCTTGTAATTTGAGCAAATTTTTCTCTTTGAAGACTATCTATACTAAGATTAATTGAATTTATTTTTAATTCTTCTAATTTATCTATGTGATTTGAAATTAAAGCTCCGTTGGTAGTAATATTAATTTCATCTAGTTTATCATTAAATGAAAGCGATTCTAAAAAATTAATAAAATCTTTTCTAACAAATGGCTCTCCTCCTGTTAGTCTCACTTTATTAACGCCAAGCTCAGAAAGTACCCGTGCAATACGATACATCTCCTTGTATGAAAGTAAATCTGTTCTATCCACAATATTAATACCTTGGGCAGGCATACAGTATTGACAACGTAAATTACATCGATCTGTTATAGCTAATCGTAAATACGAAATTTTTCTTCCAAACTTATCTCTTAACTCCATTAATTGAGGGTGATTTTATTTCTTCCTAAAGATAACATTTCTTCTTTCTCCAACTTTTTTAATACTCTTGAAATTGCTTCTCTTGAAACTTTTAAATCTCTAGCTATATCGAAATGTTTCCGATTAATAGTTTTATCTTTATGTGTTAAACTCGTATATTCTAAATATTTTAACACTCGAAATTCCAGATTTTCAAAAGCAATATTATTAATCTTTTCAATTAAAAGAGATGTTTGTTTTTGATTTTCTTTTAAATAAAAGTCTCGCCAAGATTTGTATTTTTCAAACCACGAATTTACTACTTTTGAGGGTATTGCAATGTAAGAAATATTGCTTTCAGCTTTAATTCTTATTTCACTATTTTTATTCTCTATAGCGTAAGTTATTGCTATTGCACTTGTTTGTTTTGCAGCTAAATAATGTAGAAGAATACCATTTCCTTTTCCATCTCGTCGCATTACTTTTGCAACTCCAGAAATTATTAATGGGATAAACTTTATTTCCCTTCTTATTTCTAAAATTATTTTATCCGGTTCTGCATGTTTTAATACAGCATATTTACAAATTTCATTTCGTAAATTTTTCTCAAAAATATTTAAAAAATATTCATCAACTATTTCATCTATTTTCATTTAAGAGAAAGTTGTTGTTAATGTGGCAATTTATCTTTAAAAGTTCCATATAAAAAGGCCCCCAATGATGCTCCAAATATTACAACCAAAATAGAGACAACTCCTTTACCTAACAATACAAACATTGGTCCTGGACAAGCACCTGCTAAGGCCCAACCTAAACCAAATAAAATTCCTCCCAACAAATTACGATACAAACCGCTTTTTTTAGGTGGTATGTGAATTTCTTGACCTTCAAATGTTTTAACAACTTTTTTTCTGAACAACAACATACTTACCATTCCAATCATAACCGCTGAACCAATAATTCCATACATGTGAAAAGATTGAAATTTGAACATTTCATAGATTCTAAACCACGAAATAATCTCAGCTTTACTCATCACTATTCCGAAGAGAATTCCTACTAAAAAAAATTTTATATATTTCATATCTCTTCAATTAAAAAATTAGTGGTAAAATAAACCAGGTCATAATTAAACCTCCAATAAAAAACCCAATAACAGAAATTAATGATGGAAGCTCCAAATTGCTTAAACCAACAATTGCATGGCCAGATGTACAGCCGCCCGCCCAACGGGCTCCAAAACCAACCATAACACCAGCAATTAATAGAATGAAAAAGCCTTTTACACTTAACATGGTTTCTATACTAAAAATTTCATCAGGGAGATAAGAAGCTCCTGCATTTTGAATTCCAATATCAGCCAAATCTTGAATAGTTTGTGGGTTTAGAGCAACCATATCTGTAGGTGATAACCATTGTGAAGCAATAAAACCCCCTGTAATTCCACCAGCAACAAAAACCAGATTCCAAGAATTCTGTTTCCAATCTATTTTAAAATAGTCAACAAATTTTCCAGCTCCTGCAATAGAGCAAAACGTTTCTAAATTTGAAGAAAGTCCAAATCGTTCGCCAAAGTAGTATAATAAAAACATGACAAACGCAATAACAGGCCCGGCAACATACCAAGCCCAAGGTTGAGAAATAAATTCCATAATTTATTTTATTAGTTAGAACTATAAAAGTATCGTATAAATTATGCTACTCTGTAACAAATGTTACAGGAACTAAAATTCTAAAATCTCAATTTTATTTCTGTGTAACTTAATTTTCCCTTCATTCTCAAGTTGTTTTAATAATCTAGAAATAACAACTCGTGATGTATGCATATCATATGCAATGTCTTGATGAGTAGTATTTAATGACGTCTCTCGCATTATTTGAGCTTTATCCGTCAAGTATTTATACAAACGCTCATCCATCCTCATAAAAGCCAAAGTGTCAATAGTTTCCATCATTTCGTTTAAACGAATATTGTAACTATCAATTACAAAATTTCTCCATGATTTATATTTTACTAACCATTCATCTAGCTTTTCTTTTGGAAGAAAAATTATTTCTGATTCTTTTTCTGCTATAGCTCTAATTCCACATTTTCCATTAGAAATAGCACTTGCAAATGAACTTGCACAAGTATCTCCTTTTTCTAAAAAATACAATAATATTTCTTCCCCTTTTTTATCTTCTCTAACAATTTTTATTGCTCCATCTAATAACAACGGAACCCCTTTCATTTGATCACCTAAATCAACTAATAATTCATTTTCTCGAAGTTTTTTATAAACACCAACTTGCTCAATTTCATCTAATAATTCTTTTTCAAAAACGTATGAATAAAAGTTATCTAATTTTTCTCTAATCATTTTAAGTAATTTATAATTTTAGTAGTAGCTCCTGTTTTATTTTTTACATAATTCAACGCACTTGAACCTGCTTTTTGTCTTTTTTGATTTTCATTAAAAAGCTCTGATAAAAGTACGGATAATTTTTGAGAATCATCAACAACAAAACAGGCCTCCTTTTTAACTAAGTCAATAACTTCATTAAATTTATGAAAATTAGGACCAATTATAATTGGCACACCAAATGTTGCTGGTTCTAGGACATTGTGAACTCCCGATTTTGTATAACCTCCACCAACATAAGCAATATCGGCATAACTATATATTTTTGTAAGAATTCCAATTGTATCTATAATAAACACTTGAAAATCTTTTAAATTTTTAGCTCCTATTTCTGAATATAAAACAACACTTTTTGATATTGAATTTTTTAATACTTCAATATCCTTAGCAATGATATTATGTGGAGCAATTATAAATTTTTGATCGCTTGTAGCGTGGTTATTAATATAATTTACCAATAAATCCTCATCTTCTTTCCAAGTACTACCAGCAACTAATGTAAGTGAATCATTTTTAAATTCTGAAATAAAATCTAATTGATTATTTTGCTTTGTAATCTCATAAACACGGTCAAATCGTGTATCTCCACAAACCGTAACATTCGTAAAATCAATACTCTTTAATAAACTTTTAGAAATTTCATCTTGAATAAAAAAATGAGAAAATGCTTTTAAAGAATTTTGCATCCAGCCCCCATACCATTTAAAAAACAGTTGATTTTTTCTAAAAATTCCAGAAACTAAAATTGTATCAATCTTTCTGTTATTGAGTTCATTCAATAGATTAGGCCAAAATTCATATTTAACGAAAATAGCAGTTTCTGGATTGACTAAATTAAGAAATTTTTTAGCATTTTTAATAGAATCTATAGGTAGGTAACAAACAACATCCGCAATTTCATAATTCTTTCTAATTTCATAGCCAGAAGGAGAGAAAAAAGTTAACACTATTTTTTTTGCCGGATACTTCTCTCTTAATTTTTCTAATATTGGTCTTCCTTGCTCAAACTCCCCAAGTGAGGCACAATGCATCCAAATAACCGAATCTTTTTCAGAAATCACTTCTTGTAGTTTCGAAAAAGATTGTTTTCTTCCTTCAACAAAAAGTCTAATTTTTTTATTGAAAAGTGTAATTATTTTTAACCCTAAACTAACCTTAAAAACGAGTATGCTATATAAAAAATACATAAGAGCACAAATGTACAAAATAAGCTAATAAAAAAACTCCCAAACTTTTCAGTTTGGGAGTTTAAATTTTAAAAGATTCGTTTCTTAAGCGTCGAAAGGCTCAATAGAAACGTAAGATCTATTATCTCTTTTCTTTTGGAATTTCACCAAACCGTCCACTTTTGCGTGTAAAGTATGATCTTTTCCCATATATACGTTTTCACCAGGATGGTGTGAAGTACCTCTTTGACGGATAATAATATTTCCTGCAATTGCAGCTTGTCCACCAAATATTTTTACTCCAAGACGTTTCGATTCTGATTCTCTACCATTCTTCGAACTACCTACTCCTTTTTTATGTGCCATGATGTTATGGTTTTATTTTGTTAAACTTTACAGATTTATTTTTCAACGCCTCCGTCTAATCTATCTTGTAATTCTTTTAATTCATCCCACTTACCATCTGCAGCTAAACCAGCTTGTTTTGGCCAAGTGTCTGTAACTAAATGTGCTAATCTTGAACTTGCTTCAGTTAAAATTTCACTTAATTTTGCTGGATCAGCTTTTGCTACTTTAGCAAAAGTTTCTAAACCTGCATTTACCATTGCTTCTGCAGCTTTAGGTCCAACACCTTCAATTTTCTTTAAATCATCGGCTTTTGCTGCTGATTTTTTAGCTGGAGCTTTTACTGCTACTTTTGGAGCTTCCTCCTTTTTAGGAGCTGCTTTTTTAGCTGGAGCTTTTTTCTTAGCACCACTTGCGGCAATACTTTCAACTTGAATTTCAGTTAAAGCCTGACGATGACCATTCTTTTTTCTGTATCCTTTTCTACGTTTCTTTTTGAAAACGATTACTTTATCACCTTGTAAGTGACTTAAGATTTTGGCCGTTACTTCGGCTCCTTCTATAGCTGGGGCGCCAACTGTTACTGCACCTTCGTTATCTAAAAGAAGAACTTTATCAAAAGAAACTTTTGATCCTTCTTCTTCTTGTAAACGATGTACAAAAACTTTTTGGTCTTTTGCAACTTTAAACTGCTGCCCTGCTATCTCTACAATTGCATACATACGTATAGTTTTTATTCGCTTTATTAATAAATAATTACCTTTTCTATTAAGGCGGGTGCAAATATATAGATTTTTTCTCATTCAACAAAACAAAATTTTCATAAAGAAAATACTCATTTTTAGCTACTTATAAAATTTATATTAATGTTTCGTTAATTTCCTTTTAGATTCTTTTTAATAACATAATCGTTTGTTAAATTTGGCTATCAATCTTGCTATGAGAAAACAATTAATTAATATTCATTTTTTAATTTTCATTTTAAAATTGTAACATTACACAATAACATGCGACAAGTATGTATTATTCATTTCAATTAAAACACATTAATAACTATGAGAAAAATTTATTATTCAGGCTTTTTAGCACTATTTTTAAGTGTAAGTATTTTTGCGCAAAAAGTAGAATTTGAAGAGTACGATTTAAGCAATGGCCTGCATGTTATCTTACACCAAGATAACGCGGCACCAGTTGTTACCACTGCAGTAATGTATCATGTTGGGGCAAAGGATGAGGTAAAAGGAAGAACCGGATTTGCTCACTTTTTTGAGCATCTATTATTTGAAGGAACTGAAAATATTCCTAAAGGTGAATTTTTTAAAATTGTATCTGCCAATGGAGGAAGTAATAACGCCAACACTACACAAGACAGAACTTTCTATTATGAAACTTTTCCATCTAACAATTTAGCACTTGGATTATGGTTAGAGTCAGAACGTATGCTTCACCCTGTAATAAATCAAGATGGTGTTGATACTCAAAATGAAGTTGTAAAGGAGGAAAAAAGAGCAAGAATAGATAATGCTCCTTATGGTAAAATTATTTATAGAACAGGTATTAACCAACACATCTTTAAAAAACATCCATACAAAAATTCCGTAATTGGAAGTATGGAAGATTTAGATGCCGCTCAGTTAGATGAGTTTTTAGCATTTCATAAAAAATTCTATGCTCCTAATAATGCAGTACTTGTTGTAGCAGGGGATTTTAAAACTTCAGAAACCAAAAAAATGATTCAAGATTATTTTGGTGATATTCCAAAAGGAGAAGAAGTTACAAGAGTTAATATAAAAGAAGACCCAATTACAGCTTCTGTAAAAGTAACGGAGTTTGACTCTAACATTCAAATACCTATTAAATTATTTATTTTTAGAACTCCTTCTAATAAAGACAAAGATGCTTATACTTTGGATATGGTTTCTTCTATTTTAACAAGTGGAAAAAGTTCTAGAATGTATAAAAAGTTAGTTGAAGAAAAAAAGGCGCTTCAAGTTTTAGCTTTTAATGACTCGCAAGAAGATTATGGCACATATATTATGGGTGCTTTACCTATGGGTGAAACTTCTTTAGATGATTTAGCAAAAGAAATGGATGATGAAATCACAAAACTTCAAACAGAATTAATTTCTGAAAAAGAATATCAAAAATTGCAAAACAAATTTGAAAATAATTTTGTGAATTCAAATTCCGGAGTTCAAAATATAGCAAATACACTAGCTGCAAATTATACACTTAAAGGAAATACCAAATTAATTAACGACGAAATTAATATTTATCGTTCAATTACAAGAGAAGACATCAAACGTGTTGCAACTGAATATTTAAACAAAAATAAACGCGTTGAAATGGACTACTTAAAAACTAAAAGTGAATAATTTTAAAGATGAAAAAACATATGAGAACTAAAATAACAACATTAATTGCATTGTTTCTTCTTTCTTTAGGAGTAACAGCACAAATAGATAGAACAAAACAACCAGTTGCCGGACCAGCACCTAAAATTAATTTAGGGAAACCTCAAACATTTGATCTTAAAAACGGATTAAAAGTTATGGTTGTAGAAAATCATAAATTACCAAAAGTAACAGCTAGTTTAATTTTAGATAATGGACCTATTTTTGAAGGCGAAAAAGCTGGAGTTTCTAGTATCACTGCTGGAATGATGGGAAATGGAACAACATCAATGCCTAAAGATGTTTTTGTTGAAGAAATTGATTTTTTAGGTGCTTCGCTTAACATTGGTAGCCAAAACGCAAGTTTTAATACCTTATCTAAATATTTCCCTCGAATTTTAACTTTAATGGCTGATGCAATTCAAAATCCATTATTAACACAAGAAGAATTCGAAAAACAACAAGCACAACTTCTTGAAGGAATCAAATCCGGGGAAAACAGTGTTGGAGAAATTGCGGGTAAAGTTGAAGGTGCATTAGTTTATGGTAAAAACCATCCTTATGGAGAATTTGAAACTGAAACTACAGTTAAAAATGTTACAATAGCTGACGTCAAGGATTTCTATAGTACATACTTTAAACCTAATAATGCTTATTTAGTAATTATTGGAGATGTTAATTTTAAGGATGTTAAAAAGCTTGTAAAGAAACAATTCGGTAAATGGAAAAAAGGAGATTTACCAGCATATACGATTCCAACTGTAAATAATGTTGCAAAAACTGAAATCAATTTTGTTAACATGCCAAATGCTGTTCAATCTAGTGTTGCTGTTGTAAATACTGTTGATTTAAAAATGGGACACCCAGATTATTTTGCAACTAGATTAGCAAATAAAATATTTGGTGGTGGTGGAGAAGGTAGACTTTTCTTAAACTTACGTGAAGATAAGGGATATACTTACGGCGCCTACTCAAGTTTAGGCACAAACGAAAGAACTTCTTCTAAATTTAAATCATCAGCTAGTGTAAGAAATATGGTTACAGATAGTTCAGTTGTTGAATTTATCAAAGAAATCAAAAATTTCAGAGAAACAAAAGTAACTGAAGAGGAGTTGAAAAATGCTAAAGCCGCCTATGTTGGTAACTTTGTAATGGCTCTAGAAAGGCCATCAACAGCAGCTAGTTACGCTTTAAATATTGTAACTAAAAACTTACCTGAGGACTTTTATGAAACTTACTTACAAAAACTAAATGCCGTAACTGTTGATGATATTCAACGTGTTGCTCAAAAATATTTTAGTGCAGATAATGCAAGAGTTGTAATTGTTGGAAAAGCTTTGGATGTATTGCCAAATCTAGAAAAATTACCATATGGTATTTCTTATTTTGATAAAGAAGCTACAAAAACATCAAAACCAGAAATGACAAAACCAATTCCTGCAGATATTACAAAGGAAATTGTATTTAATAATTACCTTAAGGCAATTGGTGGTTTAGATAGGGTTAATGCTATTAAAACCACATTCACAAAAGCGGAAGCAACAATGCAAGGGATGGCGTTAACAATGGAATCTAAATCTATGATACCTAACAAACAATCCGTTCAAGTTTCAGGTATGGGAATGGTTTTATCTAAAATGAAATTTGATGGTGAAAAAGGTTATTCTGAACAACAAGGAATGAAAAAAGAATTAGAAGGAGCCGAATTGGAGAAATCTAAATCATCAACAGTACCTTTTGTAGAAATGGGTTATAAAACTGATGATAAAGTTACTCTTGAAAAAATAGAACCAATGGATGGCCGTGACTCTTATGTAGTAAAAGTTGGCGAGGATATTACAGTATATTATGACACAACAACTGGTTTAAAAACAAAACAAGTAACTGTGTTAAAAGCAATGGGACAAACTATGGAGCAAGCATTAACTTTTAGTAATTATAAAGAAGTAAATGGAATAAAAATTCCACACACTATGGGAATGTCAGTTGGTCCTCAACAATTTACTTTTGAAGTTAAGGAAGTAAAAATAAATGAAGGAGTTACAGAAGTTGACTTTCAATAACTATCACCTTAATAAGGTAATAAAACGGCTCAAGAAATTGAGTCGTTTTTATTTAGTTTTATTAACTAAATAAACCCCAAACATAATAATAGCACCAGAAACAACCTGAAATAAGGTTATTCTTTCACCATCAAGAATACCCCAGGTTATTGCAACAATAGGAATTAAATAAGTTACTGATGAAGAAAATATAGGAGTAGATATTTGAATTAACCTATTAAACATAATTTTAGCCAAACCAGTTCCAAAAACAGCTAATATTGCTAAATAAAACATTCCTGACTTAGTGGATTGATTAAGTTCAAAAGTTTCAAAAAAGTTTGTGAACCACAATACAATTAACGTAGGTATTATAAGCAATACAAAATTAGCTACTGTAATACTTAAAGCGTCTAAATCGTACAAATATTTTTTTAATATATTAACATTTAAAGCGTAGCCTATTGAAGCTATTAAAATAAAACTTGCATAAAAATAATCTTGATTCGGATTTACCTCAGCTCCTTTTAAAATAAGCATTAATGTACCAATTAGGCCAATTAAAACACCTATTAATTGTCGTTTTCTAAAACTAAACCCAAAAACTAAAGCACCAAAAATTAACGTATTTAGTGGTGTTAAAGAATTTAAAATTGAAGCAATAGAACTGTCAATTTTATCAATGGCAAAGGCAAACAAAAAAGCAGGAAAAAAAGTGCCTACAAATCCATTTAAGGTTAAATAATACCAATGTTTCCTTTTAATTTTAAATATTTTTTTACCTCCAATTATAATTAAAAATATAGCTGTAAATAATGTTCTTAAAGCTCCAACTTGTATTGGTGATAAACCTAATAAAGCTCTTTTCATTAAAATAAATGAGCTCCCCCAAATTAATGAAAGAATTACTAAATATATCCAACGTAATTTTCCTTTTTCCATTTTCTTAATAAAATGCAAAATTCGGTTAAATATTCGGTTTTATAGTTTATAGTTTATAAATTCGCATAAATTATTAATTAGGAACCAATTATGAAAAAAATAGTAACATTATTATTTATTGTTTTTATCTCCTCAGCTTGCAACGAGTCTAAAAAAAAGGACTTAATTGAAAGCCCTGCAACAAAAACACAAGAAGTTGCTACAAGCTTTAAAAGTATTGAAGTGGATATTGAAGGAATGACTTGCGAAATTGGATGTGCTCGATTAATTCAATCCAAATTATCAAAAGTTGAAGGCGTAACATACACAAATGTTGATTTTGAATCTAAAAAAGGCATATTTACATTTGATTCTGACAAATTAAGCAAAAAAGATATCGTTAAAAATATTAGTAAAATAGCTGGTGGAGATTTGTATTCTGTTACAAAAACCAAAGAATTAGATGAAATTATTGAAAAAACAGCAAAAATTGACCCAATTATTGAAATAAATGAATAAATTTTTGTTAAAAAAGGTAAAAAAGTGGTTCCTTTGTAGTTATAATAAAAAATCAATCTAAATTATGAAATCAATCAAATTATTAATTGCTATTGCATTAATTAGTGTAATTGCTGTTTCTTGTAAAGAAACTAAAAAAGAAGAAGTTAAGGATGCTATATCTACTGAAGTAGAAGCTGCAAAAGATGCTGTAGAAGAAGCTGCTGGTGATGCAACTGAAGCTGCTGAAGGTGTTGTTGAAGGTGTAGAAAAAGCTGTAGATTCATTATCTGCTGACGCAAAAGATGCTGCTGAAGCTGCTAAGAAAAAATTAGAAGAAGGTGCTGAAGCTGTAAAAGATGGAGCTGAAGCTGTAAAAAAAGAAGTTAAAGCTGGTGTTGACGCTGTAAAAGATGTTACAAAACAGTAAGATTTAATTTTAAACACATTTTAAAAACTCCAATTAATAATTGGAGTTTTTTTTATGCTTTTTGTTTTCTTAATGAATAATACAAAAATAATAAACTTATAAAATATAATACTCCCACTAGTTGATGACTTACTCCAAGAAACAAAGGAATTTTACCTTGTACATTTAATACTGTTAAAACCCCAAGAACTACCTGAACAATTAACAACCAAAGAGATGACTTTAGCCAGATACCACCTCTATTTTGAACTATACTCTTTAAATTAAAAAACATATAAATGGTTAATACAAACAAAAGGTAGGCTAACATTCTATGTGAAAATTGAATAAAAGCAGGAGCAAATAAATAACTATCGTAATTAATCATATTGCCCCAAGTCCAATTTTCAGAAATACACAAAACATCTGGAATAAATTCCCCGTTCATATCTGGCCAACTTGGATAATATAAACCCGCTCGCATACCAGACATTAATCCGGCAAATATCATTTGAACAAAAGTTATAAGAATAATTATTGGTACTAATTTTGTCGAAATTAAAATCTTCTCACCTCCATAATTATAAACATCCGCAACAGTTTTAACCATTGCTGCAATTACTAAAATTGCTAAAATAAAATGAATTGTAAGTTTGTATGCATTTACCCAAGGTCTATCTACCAATCCGCTTTGTACCATTATCCAACCAGCTGAAGCTGTTAATATTGTTAGTAAAACCACCAACCCTAATCGCTTAACTAAATAAAAATTAATTTTCTTTTTAGCAAGAAAAAATACAAAGGGGATTAAAAAAATAAAGCCTAGTGAACGAACCCAAAGCCTATGAAAATATTCCCAAAAATAAATAAATTTAAAATCTGCAATATTAAAAGTAGAGTTGATTTTATGATACTGAGGTGTAGCTTTGTATAATTCAAAAGCTTCAATCCATTCTTCTGCATTTAATGGGGGTATAACACCAGTAATTACATCCCAACGCGTAATCGACAGCCCAGAACCAGTTAGTCGTGTTATCCCTCCTAAAATCACTTGACCTATTAACATTACTAAACCTAGCAATAGCCAATATCTAATTACCTTTGTGTATTTAAAACTTTTACTTCTCATTTATTCCCATTCTAATGTTTCAACCAAATGAATAATATCTTTTTCAATATATTTTATGGCTGGTATTATTGAATCATAATTTGGTTTTGTATAAAAATATAATGCTCCAGCCAACACGTGTTTTACACTATCAGTAACCTGAAACTGAATATTTGTAGCAACATTACCCTCAACATTAAATAACTTCCCAAAAACCTTTTTTTCAAAATTTTCATAAGGAATCATATTAATGGCATCCGCTTTTATTGTATGTTCATAGGTTAATTTTTCCGTTTCTTTTAAAATCTCATCCAAATTATTATTAACGGGCCTATACGTAATATGTATAGTCGCTTTTAACTCTGGATATGCAATTGTTGACCAGCATTTATCTTTAAAATTAATAGTTGCTAATTCTGAAACTTCGAAATTATAAGGGCAATCAGGACTAACTTTTATATATGAAGCTTCTGGATACTGAAGTTTTAAATATGGTTTTGGTTTTGGTAAAGAATCACTTCCACAAGAATTTAATATTGAAATAAAGAGTATTAGTAAAATAAAATTTTTCATTAACTATAATCTGTTTTTCAATTAATTGTAACTTTAATTTGTTTTATTCTTCGAACATCCATCGATTCTATTTTAAACGTATAAGGCTTAAAAATTATTACTTCGTTTTTCTTTGGAAACTTACCATGAATCTCTAAAAGAAATCCCGCAATAGTTTCAGATTCTCCCTTTTTTTTATCAAACAACTCTGTATCTTGAATTTCTAAAATTTTGTAAAAGTCCTTTAAGTTGGTTTTACCATCAAATAAATAATTATTGGCATCTAATTTTGAATATGAAATATCATCATCATCAAATTCATCATTAATATCTCCTACTATTTCTTCAATAACATCTTCAAGGGAAATAACACCGCTTGTTCCTCCATATTCATCAACCACAATTGCCAAATGATTTTTCTTTTCCTGAAATTCTTTCAATAAATCATCCAATTTTTTATTTTCCGGAACAAAATAAGGTTCTCTAATTATATCCTGCCATTTAAAATTTTTCTTATTTAAGTGCGGCAATAAATCTTTAGCGTATAATACTCCAATTATATCATCTGTACTTTCGCTATAAACTGGATTTCTAGAATACCCTTTTTTTACAATTTTATCAATAACTTCTTCATATGATTCACTATTAGAAATTGCAAAAACATCTATACGAGGTGTCATTATTTGACCGGTTTCGGTATTCCCAAAATTTACAATTCCTTGCAATATTTTTTGCTCGTCTTTTGTTGTCGCCTCATCTGAGGTTAATTCTAGGGCTTGAGATAATTTTTCAACAGATAAATTAGATTGTTTTTTTCTCAATCTATTTTCAATAACAGAAGTTAAACTCATTAATGGCAAGCTTACTACTGTTAGAAGAGAGTTTAAAATTTTAATTGGCAGCACCATAAATACAGCAAACTTTAACGAATTTCTTGTTGCATATACTTTAGGTAAAACCTCTCCAAAAAGTAAAATCAAAAAGGTTACCAAAACAACTTCAATCAAAAACTTTAAAATTTCCGATGAAATATTACTAAATACAATTTCGCCTATGAAAGCAAAGATTAATACTATTAAAATATTTATGAAATTATTTGAAATTAAAATAGTCGCTAAAAGTTTCTGTGGTTTTTCTAATAATTCTACCACTGCTTTTTGATTATTGGAATTAGATTCTGAAGCTTTTGTTATCGCTTTTTGTGATAAGGAAAAGAACGCCACTTCAGCACCAGAAATTAATGCTGAAAGAATTAGCAACATAACTAACATTAAAACGCTAAGAATGAGCCACGGATTAAAACTTTCCGCTAAATTAATTAATAAAAATTCGGGTTCAGGATCCAATTATTTTCAATTTAATTAAACTTAAAAAGGTAAATCATCATCTACTTCTTTTTCTTTATGGGAAATTTCTTTTTTTGGTGTTTCAGCTTTTTCAGGCACAGCATTTGGAGCTTGTGAATTTAATTCACTTTTAGTTGTTAAAAAAGTCATATCTGTAACATGAATTTCTGTTGTATATCTTTTAGAACCATCCTCTCCTTCCCATTGGCGAGTTTTTATTCTTCCCTCACAATACACTTTATCCCCTTTATTCAAATATTTTTCACAAATTTCTGCTAATTTATTTCTAACCACAATGTTATGCCATTCTGTTGTGGTTACTTTTTCACCCGTTTGCTTATTTGTGTAAGTTTCGTTTGTGGCTATAGGAAAACGACCAATAGAATTTCCTCCATCAAAATAATGCATTTTAACTTCGTCTCCTAAATGCCCAATAAGAATTACTTTATTTACTGTTCCAGCCATTTTTTTAAGGTATTATTTAATAATCAAAAGTACTAAAAAATTTAGTTGCTTTTATACTGGGTTAAAAAATTATCTATTAAAGCTGGAACAGGTAATTTTTCAATATCATCCCAAGAATTATTAAAATTTTTGGAATCACGAGTTTTTACAATCCAAAACTTAGTGAAAATATGTTGATGTGAAAGTTTATGAGGCTTTTCTTCTCTAGTGAAAAGTTTTACATTTAATTCTTTTGAATCAAATAAATCATTAAAAATTTCGTGCTTTATTAACTGATTTTTATCAATAGGTTCCGAAGTTTCAATTAATGGAAATTCATAGAGATTAAGCCAAATACCTTTTTCTCTTTTAACCATTTTTGTTGTATTGCTTTTTGAATGAATTACTAAATAATTGAAATACCTATTTTTAATTTTTAATTTTTTCACTTTAACAGGCAACTCTTTTATACTATTTTTGGATAATGCAAAACAACTATCGTTTAACGGACAATTGTTACAGTCAGGATTTTGAGGCTTGCACATTCTAGCGCCAAATTCCATAACCGCCTGGTTATGTATTCCTGGTTTTTTTACATCAATTAATTGCTGGGCTAATTTTTTAAATTCCTTAATTCCATTAGTACTATTAATAGGAGTAAAAATTCCAAAATAACGAGACAACACTCTGTATACATTTCCATCAACAACAGCTGTTGGTTCATTAAAACAAATTGAAGCAATTGCTGAAGCGGTATAATCCCCTACACCTTTTAATTTTAGTATAGTATTATATGAAGAAGGAAAAATACAATTATGCTCATTAACAATGTATTTTGCAGAAAAATGTAAATATCTAGCTCTTGAATAATAACCAAGCCCTTGCCACAGTTTTAAAACATGTTCTTCCTGAGCATCAGCCAAATCTTTTATAGTTGGAAAATTCTCAACAAACTTGAAATAATATGCCATTCCTTGGTCTACTCTGGTTTGCTGTAAAATAATTTCTGACAACCAAATATAATATGGATTATCTGTGGTGCGCCAAGGCAAATCTCTTTTATTAATTAAATACCAGTATATGAGTTGTTTAGAAAAATTCATCCGTTTTTTCGTAAAACGCAATAATACATCTTTTAATTGATTAAATTTTAATGAATTAACTTTTTGATTTTGATTATTATATCTTATATTTGCCGTCTTAATTTTATAATAACATATATAACTATATTAAAAATGACGAAAGCAGAAATCGTATCAAATATTTCAGATAAATCTGGAATAGAAAAAGCAGATGTTTTAGCAACTGTAGAAGCGTTTATGGACGAGGTAAAGAATTCTTTAGAAAAAGGAGACAATGTTTACTTAAGAGGATTTGGAAGTTTTATTATTAAAACTAGAGCCGAAAAAACTGGAAGAAACATTTCTAAAAATACTACAATTAAAATACCAGCTCACAACATTCCTGCATTTAAACCTGCAAAAGTATTTGTAGAGGGTGTAAAAAGCAAAGTGAAAGTAGCTTAGTTTAAAAGAAATTATTAACACAAAACAACATTTTATTATGCCAAGTGGTAAAAAAAGAAAAAGAGCTAAAATCTCTACTCACAAACGTAAAAAGAGAGCTAGAGCTAACAGACACAAAAAGAAAAAGTAAGCTAAGCTTACTTTTTTCTTTAACTTTAAAAAGTTCATTGAAATAGATATTTGCAAAATGCAAATATTGTTGGGTAAACATTCCTGTACAACTTATTATAAATCGTTCAAATTTTTTATTTGAACACAAAAACAATTCAGAGTGAAAACAGAATTAATTATACGATCAAATTCCTCTGATATTGATTTTGCCTTATTAAAAGATGGTAGATTAACTGCATTAAATAATGAATCTAACGAAAATAAATTTTCCGTTGGTGATGTATTTTTAGCTAAAATTGGTAAAGTACTTTCCGGATTAAACGCCTCGTTTGTTAACGTAGGTTATGAAAAAGACGGTTTTTTACATTATCATGACTTAGGAGCACAGTTAAAATCATTAAATAAATTTATAAATGGTATCAAAACAGGTAAAATTAAAGATTACACTTTAAAAAACTTTCAACTAGAAAAAGACATTGATAAAAATGGAAGTATAGTTGATGTATTAAAATCAGGTCAAAGTTCATTAGTACAAATTGTAAAAGAACCTATTTCTACCAAAGGACCTCGAATGAGTTCTGAGATTTCAATTGCTGGTAGATATTTAGTTTTAGTTCCTTTCTCTGATCGCGTATCCGTATCACAAAAAATTATGGATCCTTTGGAAAAAGAACGATTAAAAAGGCTTATAAAAAGCATTAAACCTAAAGGATTTGGAGTTATTATTAGAACTGTTGCCGAAAACAAAAAAGTAGCAGAATTAGATAAAGACCTACAAAACTCTTTAGAAAGATGGGTGGTAATGTGTAAAAAGATTAGACAATCTAAGGCACAACAAACACCAATAAAAGTACTAAGCGAATTAAACAGAGCTTCCTCAATTTTAAGAGATATTTTTAACGATTCTTTTACAAGCATTGTAACAAATGATGAAACAATGTATTTAGAAACAAAAGAATATCTTCAAGAAATTGCGCCAGAAAAAGAATCTATTGTATCCTTATATAGATCTAAACTTCCCATTTTTGAGAAGTTTGGTATTGAACGCCAAATTAAAACTTCTTTTGGACGTACAGTATCTATGAGTAAAGGAGCTTATTTAGTAATTGAACACACAGAAGCGCTTCATGTTATTGACGTAAATAGTGGTAACAGATCAAATAAAGCAATGTCTCAAGCAGATACCGCGCTGGAAGTTAATTTAATAGCGGCATCAGAGATTGCTAGACAGTTGCAATTGCGCGATATGGGTGGAATTATTGTTGTAGATTTTATTGATATGCACACTCCAGAACATAGACAAAAACTCTATGATCATTTAAGAAAGGAGATGGCATTCGATAGAACAAAACACAAAATATTGCCTCCAAGTAAATTTGGCTTAGTTCAAATTACAAGACAAAGAGTTAGACCTGAATTAGTAATAAAAACACAAGAACCTAATCCAAGTGGTTTAGGAGAAGTAGAAGCTCCAATTGTAATAATTGATAAAATTGAAGCTGAACTTGACAAACTTATTACTTTAAAAGAGCATAAAAAGATACTACTTAATGTACATCCTTTTATTGCTGCATACTTAAAAAAAGGAATTCCATCGATACAACATAGATGGTTTACAAAATACAAAAAGTGGATTAAAATTTTACCAAGAGATGCATACCAATATTTAAATTTTGAATTCACCAATAATACTGGTGAACCAATTAATTAAATTAAGGCTCATACAATATCTATAAAGTCCTGTTTAAAAGCAGGGCTTTTTTTAAAACCAATACCCAACATTAAAATACCAATATTTCAAATTATGATCAGGTGACCAAGTGTAGTTGATTTCAACTGGGCCTAAGAAAGTATCCAACCCATAGCCTAACATATAACCTGTTTTGGTATTTTCAAAAATCTTTCCTTTATTAAACAAATCCTTTCCAACTCTTGCAAAATTAGCTGTTGCCGAAAAATAATTTTTTGGCAAAAACTCAAATCTTAAAGTTAATCCTGATTTTAAAAAAGAATTCGCATTTAATTCTGCAAAATCATAGCCATAAAAAGGTATAAATGTATTAATAAAATTTTCTCCATAACCTCCAACATTATAATCCAACGCTCTATTTTCATTTTCACCTATAGTAATTCCAGCTTCTGTATTAAAGTGTGCAGTTAATGCATTAAAAAAAGTGTGCGCAAATCCAGCTTTACCTTTTAATTGAGAAAAAGAATTAAAATTATTATTATAATCTGATGAGCTCAAAAACCACCTGAAATCAACATCTAAAAAAGCGCCATTTTTTTGAAAATACTTTTTGTTATAAGTGTCAAGTTTTAAATAAGCTATCAAATTTAGGTAATCCGAATTGTCAAAATTCAATCTTTTATTGCGACTAGCAGTTATATTAGTATTATCAAGAGATGAAATTGTTTCGGTAAAAGCTTTTAAATGTTTATGTTCTCCACCAATTCCAATTGCAAATTTTCTACTGAATACCGTTTGAAAATAGATTTGATTTGTAAAATCTTCATAAACTAAATTTATTTTATTTACGTTGGCATCATCAAAATTAACATTAGAATTAAAACTATTATACCTCGATTTTATTCCAAAACTTGTATAAAAACCATTATCAATAAAATAATTAAAATTATATCTAATATTGTCCCCTAAAATTAAATCTGCTGATAACACATCATTTTTATTTAAAAGGTGTTTTGATGTAGAATTAATTAGTATTCCCGTTTTATATAAATCATCAAAATGAGCTCCTAACTGAAGATAATTGGCTATTCTATGCTCCTTTACTTTCAAACTTAAAACATTACTATCCAACATTTTGTATTGAATATTTTCAAAATTACCAGTTGCAAATAAGTTATTTATACTTTCAATTAATCTATTATAACTAGTTGTATCTTGTTTTTTTAAATTAAGTTTTCCTAAAATATATGCTCTAGTATAGTTCTGATTTCCTTCTATACTTATGTTTTTAATATGATATTTTTGAATTTGATTTGTTTTTATTATTGAAGATCTATGTGATATTTGATTTTTTGCAATAGCTTTAAGTTGATCAAATTTTTCACGAGAAGATCTGTCACCTTCAATCATTATTTCAGATACTTTATCGAAGGAAACTACATTATAATCTGTTAAATCTGGTTTAATGAGTACATCTACATTCTGATATTTAGACTCTAGAGTTTTATACATTTGAAACCCAACAATTTGATTTAATATTTTAACTGCCGAGTCTAAATTTTCCTTTTTATCTAAACCACTTTGAATATCTACACCGATAATTATATCCGCACCCATTGCTTTAACTTCATCTACTGGGAAATTATTTACAATTCCACCATCAGTTAATAATTTTCCATCAATTTCAACAGGAGCTAATAACGTTGGAAAAGATCCACTTGCCTTAACCGCCTCAGGTAAAAACCCTTTATCTAATATTACTTGTTTTCCTGTTTCTAAGTTTGTTGCAATACAAACAAACGGAATTGGCAACTCATTAAAGTTAGTAATATCACCAACATGTTCAGTTAGTTTTGTAAGTAAGTTTAATACATTTTGACCTTCAGAAATTGCTTTTGGAATTCCAACTTTTTTATAAATAATTGGTAATGTTAGCGCATATTTTTCACCACTTTCTTTTTCATAGAAGGGTTTCGATTTTCTTGGTGTTTGGTCGGTTAATATTCTATTAAAATCTATTTTTCTTACTATTGAATCCAATTGAGAAGCACTATAACCAGACGCATATAATGCACCTACGATAGCTCCCATACTTGTGCCTCCAATATAATCTACTCTAATGCCTGCTTCTTCTAAGACTTTTAATACAGCTACATGTGCCAATCCTTTTGCTCCACCACCACTTAAAACCAGACCCACTTTAACATCTTTCTTTTCAGAAACTTCTTGTGAAAAAGAAATTGCTACAGAAAATAAAAACATCAAAATTATAATTTTTCTCACTTTTTTGATTTTTTTTGGTAATGATTAAATACTTTCTTCCCTTTGTCTTTTCCTACTACACTTTCTATCTCTTCAAGAGAAGCTAAACCCACTCTTTTTACCGATTTAAAATGACTTAATAAAGATACAATAGTTTGCTTTCCAATTCCAGAAATATGCTCTAATTCATTTGTAATAGCACTTTTACTTCTCTTATTTCTATGGTGTGTTATTCCAAATCTATGTGCCTCATTTCTTAGTTGTTGAATTATTTTTAAAGTTTCAGATTTTTTATCTAAATACATTGGAACAGGATCTTCTGGATAATATATTTCTTCTAAACGTTTTGCTATTCCGATAATTGCAATTTTATTTCTTAACCCTAAAACATCTAAACTTTTTAATGCTGATGATAATTGCCCTTTTCCTCCATCAATTACAATTAATTGTGGCAATGCCTGTCCCTCGTCTTTTAATCTTTTATATCGCCTAAAAACAACCTCTTCCATAGACGCAAAATCATCTGGCCCCTCAACCGTTTTTATATTAAAATTACGATAATCTTTTTTACTGGGTTTTCCATCTTTAAAAACTACACAAGCTGCAACTGGATTGGTTCCTTGAATATTAGAATTATCAAAACATTCAATATGTCTTGGTTCTTTTGATAAACGCAAATCCTTTTTCATTTGTTCCATAATTCGATTTACATGTCTATCAGGGTCAATAATTTTAATTTGCTTTAATTTATCTTGTCTAAAGTATTTAGCATTTCTAATACTCAGCTCTACGATTCGTAATTTATCACCTAATTTAGGAACAGTTACTTTTAAATTCTCACCTACATCAACGTCAAAAGGCACATAAATTTCCTTTGATTGCGAATTAAATCGTTGGTGAAGTTCTACAATTGCAAGCTCCAATAATTCTTTATCAGTTTCATTTAATTTCTTTTTAATTTCAGAAGTATGAGACTGAATAATTGCCCCGTTAGAAATTTTGAAAAAATTCACATAACTATAACTCTCATCAGAAACAATTGAAAAAACATCAACATTTGTAATTGATGGGTTTACCACAGTAGATTTCGCCTGATAATTGGCCAATAAATCAATTTTTTCTTTGATTTTTTGAGCCTCTTCAAACTCCATTTCTCCTGCATAATACATCATTAAATCTTCAAAGGATACAATAGCTTCTTTAAAATTACCTTTTACAATATTTCTAATAGCTGAAATATCCCTATCGTAATCCTCCTCGGCTTGCAAACCTTCACAAGCGCCTTTACAATTTCCAATATGAAAATCTAAGCACACCTTATATTTTTTTGTTTCAACATTTCTTTCGCTTAAATCATAATTACACGAGCGCAGTTGATACAGCTCCTTGATAAGGTCTAATAATGCTTTTGCTGTTCTTACTGAAGTATAAGGGCCATAATATTCAGAACCATCTTTAATAATATTTCTAGTTAAAAATATTCGTGGAAAACGTTCTTTTTTTATACAAATCCAAGGATATGTTTTATCATCCTTCAGCATTACATTGTATCTTGGTTGGTATTTTTTTATTAAATTATTCTCTAATAACAACGCATCCGTTTCTGTATTAACCACAATGTGCTCTATATCGGCAATTTTTTTAACCAATACTTTAGTTTTACCGTAATCATGATTTTTATTAAAATAGGAAGCAACTCTTTTTTTTAAATTTTTAGCTTTTCCTATGTATAAAATAGTCCCATTTTTATCATAATATTGATAAACTCCAGGCTGATTTGGTAGCGATTTTATTTGAATTTCTAGTTCCAAAAAGATTAAATGATTTGAAAAATAAAAGTACTACTTTTTATATAGATTTCAGTTTTCTTGCAAAAATCTATAGTAATTTAATTTATATACAAATTATTTCTATATTTTTGCGAAATATTAAAATTAGCTGAAATATTTAATCATTTTTTAAATAATTCATAATTTACACTGAAATGAAATATTGGAAAAAATATTCAAAAGAAAAACTGATTAAACGAATTGATTTAGCTTTAGAATCAACGGTAGATTTTCAAAATAGTAATTATTTAGGATACCCTGTTTCTAAACTAGATGAAAATGTTTTTAACACAAGTGGTGCTTTTCTAAACGATTCTCCTTTATTAAAATCCTTTATAGCAAATCCAAATAATATTGGCTGCCATACTTTAGGGAAAAGTGAAGAAGCATTTAAAGGATCCCAAGAACTTGAAGTAGAAGTGATTAAAGTTTTAGCTATAGATATTTTTAGAGCTGAAGAAGAATCTTATGACGGTTATATTGCTACTGGTGGAACAGAAGCTAATATTCAAGCGCTTTGGATTTATAGAAATAAGTTCAAAAAAGATTTTAACGCTACTTTAGATGAGATGGTAATTTTATCTTCGGAAGACACACATTATTCTGTACATAAAGGTTCAAATCTATTAAGTGTTGACACGGTTAGTATTCCTATAGATTTTAATTCCCGAGAAATTATTGCCGAAGAATTAGAATTAATTGTAAAAAAGTTAATCTCTGAAGGTAAAAAATATTTTATGGTGATTTCAAACATGGCTACAACTATGTTTGGATCAGTTGATGATCCAGATCTATATGCTGAAATTTTAACCAAATATAATGTTGAATTTAAAATTCATATTGATTGCGCTTTTGGTGGATTTATTTATCCAATCTCCAATAGAAATTCAACGGTTAATTTCCAAAACCCGAACATATCTTCAATAACAATTGACGCTCATAAAATGTTACAAGCTCCTTATGGAACTGGTATATTTTTGTGCAGAAAGGGCTTGATTGAAAATGTACTTACCAAAGAGGCTCAATATGTAGACGGAATGGATTTAACCATTGTAGGTAGCCGTTCTGGCGCCAATGCAATTGCAGTTTGGATGATTTTATTTAGTTATGGTTATTATGGTTGGTTTGAAAAAATAAGTAAACTCTTATTACGTACCGAATGGTTTTGCACACAATTGGACGAATTAAATATTGAATATTTTAGAAATCCATTTCTTAATATTGTAACCCTTAAGTCTCAATATGTTCCTAAACATTTAGCACAAAAGTATGGTTTAGTACCTGATACCCATAGTGGGAAAAATAGCTGGTATAAAGTTATTATAATGGATCATGTTGAAATTGATGATTTATTAAAGTTTGTTGATGAACTTAAAAAATTAAATTAGTAAATATTAACACATAATAAATTCCAGTTAGTAAAAAAACAACTCCTGCAATTGTACGCATCCATTTTTCAACTTTTGAAATTTTATTGTAAAAAGCGCTAATGTTTCCTGCAGCAAATGCTAATAAATAAGTAAATAAAATAACTGGAAGTCCAGTTCCAAAAGCAAAAATAATTGGTAAATACAAGCCATCAATACTAGAAATAGTCATAGGAATTAACATTCCAAAATACAAAGCTCCGCTATATGGGCAAAAAGCCAAGGCAAATAAAACCCCTATCAAAAAAGAGCCCCACATTCCTTTTGTTGCCAATTTTTCAGCTAGTTTTTGGGTGAAATTAATTTTACCTAAAAAATTTAATCGAATAACATTTAGCATTATTAAACCAATAATAATTAACAGTGGACCTAAATATTTTTCGCCATTTTGCTGAAAAAAACGGGCCACATGAAACTTACTTGCTCCAAAAAATAAAATCAATCCAATTGTTGTATAACTGAATGCTCTTCCTAAAGAATAAATAATTCCACTTAAAAAAACCTTTTTTTTATTAGATATATTTTTTGAAATAAAGGCAGTTGCAGTAATGTTTGTAGCTAAAGGGCAGGGACTAATTGAAGTCATTAATCCCAATAGGAAAGCCGATAGTATTGGAATATTATAAGATTCAAGTAGTTCCTGTAAAAACTCCATTAAATTTTACTCAGTTGTTTTTCAATTCTACTCTTCAATCTTTTTGTAAATTCCGCTGTATTTTTTCCGTACATAAAACCAAACTGCGTTAAATCTATTTGTTTTTCCTCTCCATTAGAAATTACATTTAAAAATAATCCAGTACCAGTTGCTTGAAATTTTTCGGCAAGCTTATAATTATTTTCATCATCAACATTTACTATTTGAAAGCTAATGACACCATCTTTTAATTCTTTTGCAAAATTTGTTTCTAACACTAATTTAGTATTTGATTCAATTGCTTTGCAAGTAATACATCGGTGTGTTGAGTGAAAATCAATTACTTCAATTTTGTTAACCGATTGTCCATAGGCTGAAACAAAAAGCAAACAACATATTACTACTAACTGTAAATTTTTCATTTTGTGAATTTTATAGATTTAAAAAATTATATTAAAAACATAACCTGAAATTATAATGCATAAAGTTACAACAGAAAAAAATATTCCTATTAGTTTTAGTGTCATTACTTTTTTTAATAACATTGCTTCAGGTAAAGAAAGACCAACAACACCCATCATAAAGGCAATTGCAGTTCCAAGTGGTATTCCTTTTGCAACCAATACTTGTACAACGGGTAGCACTCCAGAAGCTCCAGAATACATTGGTACTGCTAATAAAGTTGCTATTGGTACTGCAAACCAATTGTCCTTACTTAAATATTGTTCAAAAAAACCTTCAGGAATATAACCGTGCATTAATCCTCCAATAGCTATTCCTATAATTACATAAGGTAAAATCCCTTTTAAAATAGTTTTGGTTTCATTCCAAATTGAGGGTAAACGATTTTTAAAAGTAGTATGTTCAATTTCAAATTTTTCCGTTTCTTTTTGACTATTTTCCAATACTTGTTGCACCCAAGGAGATAAGTATTTTTCGAGTTTTAATTTTTGAAGGATTACCCCAGAAATTGTTCCCAACAAGACTCCACTAATTACATAAATTATAGTTGTTTTTAAACCGAACAAGCCAATAAACAAACCAATTGCAACTTCATTTACTAAAGGTGAAGTAACTAAAAAAGAAAATGTAACTCCCAAAGGAATACCTCCTTTTACAAAGCCTATAAATAAAGGTACGGATGAACATGAGCAAAATGGTGTAACTGTTCCAAATAATGAAGCCATTAAATATTCAAAACCATAAAGCTTTTTACGTGATAGATAGTTTCTAACTTTTTCAACTGGGAAATAGCTATTTACAATTCCCATAAAAAAAATAACTATAAAAACCAGTAATAATATTTTTACAGAATCAAAAATAAAAAAATGCAATGCTTCTGTTAAATGCTTTCCTTTTTCTAAATTAAAAACATCAAAAACTAACCAATCAGCTAAATGTTCAATCCAATCAAACATATTTTAATTATAATATTTTTTCTTAAGCCATAACGAAACTTTTACCAAAAGAATTAAAACAGGAACTTCAACTAAAGGTCCAATAACTCCTGTAAAAGCTTGTTGAGAATTGATTCCAAAAACTGCAATAGCTACAGCAATTGCTAATTCAAAATTATTTCCAGTAGCTGTAAAAGCAACAGCTGCATTACGTTTATAATCAATACCCATAGCCTTTCCAGTAAAGAAACTGACAAAAAACATAAGTACAAAATAAATTACTAAAGGCACTGCAATCTTTAATACATCAAAAGGAATTTCAACAATTAAGTCGCCTTTTAAACTAAACATTAAAACAATGGTTCCCAATAAGGCAATTAATGTAATTGGTGAAATTTTTGGAATAAATTTACGGTTATACCAATCTTCTCCTTTATATTTTACCAAATATTTTCTACTTAAAAACCCTGCTAAAAATGGAATTCCTAAATAAATTGCAACGCTTTTTGCTACTTCATAAATTGAAATATCCACGTCAAAACCTTCTAATCCAAAATAGGCAGGTAAAACGGTTATAAATAACCAAGCATAAAAACTATAGGTCAAAATTTGAAAAACACTATTTAATGCAATTAGAGTTGCTCCATATTCTCTACTTGCACCGGCTAAATCGTTCCAAACAATAACCATTGCAATGCATCTCGCTAATCCAATTAAAATTAAACCCGACATATATCCTGGTTCGTCTCTTAAAAAGATAATTGCAAGTGCAAACATTAAAATTGGTCCAACAATCCAGTTTAAAAATAAAGACATTGACATTAGTTTAGTGTCTTTAAAAACTGTTGGAATCAAACTATAATCAACTTTAGCCAATGGTGGATACATCATTAAAATTAAGCCGATTGCCAACGGAATATTTGTAGTCCCTACCGAAAGTGAATCAGTTATAGTTCCTATCTGAGGGAATAAATAACCAAGTCCAACACCAATGGCCATTGCTAAAAATATCCATAATGTTAAAAACCGGTCTAAAAATTTAAGTCTTGTTTTCATTTAATTTATCTAATTTGAGAAAAAACATATAACATTTCTGAAGCTATTTGATTACTTCTTTCTTCGTATTTTTCTTCCTGTTGAGGCGTATTATCAAAGGCTTTGGGATCATCGTATTTTACAGGAATTCGCTTATCCGCTCCAGGTATAAAAGGGCATCCAACATCAGCATTATTGCAAGTCATAATAGCTGCAAACTCACTTTTTGGATTGAATTGATCATCGTAAGTTTTAGAAAACCCAATAATAGAAGGTTCATTTTCGGCATATTTAATACTATAAACTGGATTGATTTCTTTTGACAATTTCACAATTTGAAAACCAGCTGAAGATAATGTTTGAGCAGCCATTGGAAACAAAGCCGTAGCTTCTGTTCCTCCAGAATAACAATGCACATTTTTTACCTTAAAATAATGCGCAGCTGTTTGAGCCCAAACTTGCGACAAATGACTTCTTCTGGAATTATGCGTACAAATAAAATTAAGATTTACATTCTTATTACTTGAAACCTTAGATTGAATAAAATCTATTAACGGTTTTAATTCTCCCTTTCTTCCGTTTGAGATTGAATCAATTTTTATCAATGAATCAATTTTATCTTCTATTTTTTGAAATACCATAAATTAACTTTTCTTAACAACAACCAGATTCTTTTTCCTCTGTAGAACAGCAACCGGATTCTATATCTTCATCTGAACAACAAGCATTATTAGCAAAATTATCTACTAAAAATGCTTTCATTTCATCTTTATTTGGCACTCTCCCTTTTATCACAACTTTTTCATCAATAACAATCGCAGGTGTATTCATAACATCGTACATCATGATATCCATAATTTCTGTTACTTTAATTATTTGAGCGTCAATATTTAATTCGTTTACAACATCGGCTACCACTTTTTCTGCACTTACACAGCTTGGACAACCTGTACCTAATACTTTAATTATTTTCATATTCTATAATTTAATATTCTTATTTACACGAAATTTCATTCATATTTTTACTGAAAAACTCATTGAATAACGCCTTTGCTTTTATCCAATTTTCTTGATTTATACAGTATTTAATTTTTGGAGGATCTACAGTTCCTTGGATCAATCCAGCGTCTTTCAACTCTTTTAAATGCTGTGAAATTGTAGATTGAGCCAAAGGTAAAACCTCTAGTAAATCACCTGTATAACAACAACTAGCATCGTCTAAATGATTTAATATTTTAATACGAGTTGGATGCCCCAAAGCTTTCGCAAATTTTGCGATTTCCTCTGTTTCCACTTGATATACTATATTTTCTTTTGTTCTTTTCATAAGTTCATCGCAAATGTACGATTAATATAATTATTTAAAACTATCAATTTTAATTTCTTAATTATAAATTAATCGTGTTTTGGAAATGCCTTTTTATTAAAGACAATCAACAAACCAACTGCAGTAGAAATTGCAGTGTCGGCAACATTAAAAATTGCATTAAAAAAAGTAAAAGGTTTACCTCCCCAAATTGGCAACCAACTTGGTAAATCTCCACTCCAAATTGGGAAATAAAGCATGTCAACTACCTTACCATATAGTAATTCTCCATAAGGCTCACTTGCAAATAAGGTTGCAGTTGCATTTCTTGGCGTATCAAAAATAACTCCATAAAAAACAGAGTCTATAATATTACCCATTGCACCTGCAAAAATAAGTGAAATGGCAACAATTAAAATAGTATGGGCATTTTTCTTAACTGAAGAATAAAGCCAATAACCTATACCAACTATTGCAAACAACCTAAAAATCGTTAGGAATAATTTACCTGTTTTCCCTCCTAACTCAGCGCCCCAGGCCATTCCATTATTTTCAATAAAATGGATTCTAAACCAGTCAAAAACAACTACTTCTTCACCATATAAAAAATTAGTTTTTATATATATTTTACTAATTTGATCTATTAATAATACAGTAATAATAATAAATATAGCTTTCTTCAAATTTAATTTTTTTCTAAGGTGTATTACAAAATGAAGCCAAATAACTAAACTTCAATTTACTTAAAGGTATAATTATTACTGCTGCATATTCTTAGCCTCAATACTTAATGTTGCGTGAGGAACTAATTTTAATCGTTCTTTAACAATTAATTTTCCTGTTACACGACAAATACCATAGGTTTTATTTTCTATACGAACTAAAGCATTTTTTAAATCTCTAATAAACTTCTCCTGACGAATTGCCAAAGCTACATTAGCTTCTTTAGACATTGTTTCAGAACCTTCTTCAAAAGCTTTAAAAGTTGGAGATGTATCATCCGTACCATTATTACTATCGTTTTTAAACGCGCTTTTTATTAATGCCAAATCTTCTTCTGCATATGCTATTTTTTTAAGAATAAGTTCTTTAAATTCAGCTAAATCTTTGTCAGAATATCTATTGTTTTCATTATCGTTCATAACCTTACATTTTTACTATTAGAATTTTGGTGTTTACATCGTCAAAAGCAATTTCCGTGCCTTTTTCTAAAACTTCTTCAAACACCAACTCTTTTGTTAACGTTTCTGTTTTTATATATTGTTCATTTGCCTTAATTGAGCGCTCTAATATATCATTTTTTTGAATAATTAACTTAATTTTGTCAGTAACATCAAAACCAGACTCTTTTCTTAAATTTTGAACCCTGTTTATAAGTTCTCTTGCATTCCCTTCTTTCCTTAATTCGTCGGTAATTGTTACATCTAATGCTACTGTTAAACTACCCTGATTAGCAACTAACCAACCTTCAATATCTTGGGAAGTGATTTCAACTTCATTGAGTGTTAAATTTACAGTTTTTTCATTCACTTTTAAAGAAATTTCACCTTGTTTTTCAACATTTGCTATATCTTCTTGAGTTAGATTTTGAATTGCTTGAGAAACAAACCTCATATCCTTACCAAACTTAGGCCCAAGCACTTTAAAATTAGGCTTTATTGTTTTAACCAATATCCCGGAAGCATCATCAATTAACTCAATTTCTTTAACATTTACCTCCGATTTTATTAAGTTTTCAACAGCTAAAATCTCATCTCTATCTTCCTGATTAAGAACTGGAATCATAATTCTCTGCAATGGTTGGCGCACTTTTATCATTTCTTTTTTACGTAATGATAAAACCATTGAAGATATTTTTTGGGCTTGTTGCATTTTATGCTCCAGCTTACTATCAACCATACTTTCATCGTACTTTGGAAATTCGGCCAAATGTATTGATTCAAAATTTTCTTTTCCGGAAACTGAAGTTAAATCTTTGTAAAGATTGTCCATAAAAAATGGCGCAATTGGAGAGCCTAATTTAGCAACCGTTAACATACAAGTATACAAAGTTTGATACGCTGAAATTTTATCATGCTGATAATCACCTTTCCAAAAACGTCTTCTACTTAAACGCACAAACCAGTTACTTAAATTTTCACCTACATAGTCCTGAATTGCACGCGCCGCCTTTGTAGGCTCATATTCTTCATAGAATTTTTCCACATTTTTAACCAATGTATTTAATTCAGATAACACCCAGCGATCAATTTCTGGTCTGTCTTCAATTGCAATGTCATCTTCAGCATATGTGAAATTATCTAAATTGGCATATAATGCGAAGAAAGAATATGTATTATATAATGTTCCGAAGAATTTACGACGAACCTCATCAATACCTTCAATATCAAATTTTAAATTGTCCCACGGATTTGCATTTGAAATCATATACCAACGCGTGGCATCTGCTCCGTATTTATCCATTGTTTCAAACGGATCAACAGCGTTCCCTAAACGTTTCGACATTTTTTTACCTTCCTTGTCTAACACCAATCCATTAGAAACCACATTTTTATAGGCAACAGAATCAAAAACCATTGTTGCAATTGCGTGTAACGTATAAAACCATCCACGAGTTTGGTCAACTCCTTCAGCTATAAAATCGGCTGGAAAAAATTTATTATCGTCTATTAGTTCTTTATTTTCAAACGGATAATGCCATTGTGCATATGGCATAGAACCAGAATCAAACCAAACATCAATTAAATCGCTTTCGCGTTTCATCGGCTGACCTTTTGGTGAAACTAACGTTATGGCATCTACAATATTTTTATGAAGATCTATTTTATCATAGTTTTCTTCACTCATATTTCCAACTTCAAAATCAGCAAAAATATCAGCTTCCAAGAATCCTGCTTCAACTGATTTTTTCATCTCAGCTTTTAATTCTTCAACAGAACCTAAAATAATTTCTTCAGCACCGTCTTCTGTTCTCCATATTGGTAAAGGAATTCCCCAATAACGAGAACGCGATAAATTCCAATCGTTTGCATTTTTTAACCAATTTCCAAAACGCCCTTCTCCGGTTGATTTTGGTTTCCAGTTAATTGTATTATTTAAATCGAACATTCTATCACGCTTATCAGTCACTTTAATAAACCAAGAATCTAACGGATAGTATAAAATTGGTTTATCTGTTCTCCAACAATGCGGATAACTGTGTCGGTATTTTTCTACGTGAAAAGCTTTGTTTTCTTCTTTTAATTTAATTGCAATATCAACATCCATTGAGCGCTCCGGCTCTTCTCCTTCATTGTAATATTCATTCTTCACATATTTACCAGCATATTCACCCATATGTTTGGTGAATCTTCCTTGTAAATCAACCAAAGGAACTGGATTTCCATTGTCGTCTAAAACTAACATTGGCGGAACTTCAGGTTTTGCTTGTTTAGCAACCATTGCATCATCTGCACCAAAAGTTGGAGCAGTATGTACAATTCCTGTACCATCTTCCGTTGTTACAAAATCTCCTGCAATTACTCTAAATGCATTTTCAGGATTTTGATACGGAAGTGCATATGGCAATAATTGTTCGTATTTCGCCTCTAATATATCTACTCCTTTAAATTCTTGAATTACAATAAATGGAATTTTTTTATTGCTTTCTTTATATTCAGAAAGTAATGATTCTTCTTCAACAGCAAAGAATTTTTTAGAGAACTGTTTTTCTACTAAATTCTTAGCTAAAATTACATTTATTGGTTCAAAAGTGTATTGATTAAAAGATTTAACTAAAACGTACGCTATCTTTTTCCCTACAGTTAAAGCCGTATTTGAAGGTAAAGTCCAAGGAGTTGTTGTCCAAGCTAAAAAGTGAATATCTCCATCTATATTTTGTAAAAAATCTGGTAATGTATTTTTTATAGCTTTAAATTGTGCAACAGCCGTTGTATCTGTAACATCTTGGTATGTTCCAGGTTGATTTAATTCGTGAGAACTAAGACCTGTTCCAGCTTTTGGTGAGTAAGGCTGAATTGTATACCCTTTATAAATTAGCCCTTTTTTATACATTTGAGCTAACAACCACCATACTGTCTCCATATATTTTGACTTGTAAGTTACATAAGGATCTTCCATATCAACCCAGTAACCAACACGTTTTGTTAAGTCATTCCAAACATCTGTATAACGCATTACCGCTTTTCTACAAGCGTCATTATATTCTTCAATAGTAATTTTTTTTCCAATATCTTCCTTGGTAATTCCCAGTTCTTTTTCAACACCTAATTCAATTGGTAATCCGTGTGTATCCCAACCTGCCTTACGCTTAACTTGGAACCCTTGCAACGTTTTATATCTACAAAAAATGTCTTTAATTGTACGTCCCATCACATGATGAATACCTGGCAAACCATTTGCAGAAGGCGGACCTTCAAAAAATATAAATGGTTTATTTTCATCTCTTGTTGTTATACTTTTTTCGAAAATAGATGAAGTCTCCCAAAAAGTCAAAGTCTCTTCTGCTACTTTAGTGAGATTCAATCCTTTATATTCTCTAAATTTTTTGCTCATTTTTACCCTTAAATCAATTAGTTTGCGAAATTACGTATTTTCTTGAAAATATCATTGTTATAAAAGGCAAAAAAATGACAGTTTAAAACCAATGAATTCAGAAGAATTATTTTAAGTTTACATTTATAATTATTTTTATTGAAATATGGTTCAACAAATTATATCTAACTCCTTCAAAAAAGCAAAAATAATTCCTTTAAATTGTGATTCTAAATTTATTATTTTTAGTGATTGCCACAGAGGGGATAACAGTTATACCGATGATTTTACACATAACGGAACTATTTATTACCACGCATTACGAGATTATTTTAACGATGATTTTACCTATATTGAGCTAGGCGATGGTATAGAATTATGGGAGAATAGCGATTTTAATGAAATTTTTAAAGCTCATAAAAATAATTTTTTATTGTTGCGCGAATTTCATTTAAAAAACAGACTGCACATGTTATGGGGAAACCATGATATGGTTTTAAGAAAAGATAAAAAAGTAGCTAAACTTTTAGGCTCCTATTTTGATGAAATAAATTCGACTAAAAAGGATTTACTAAAAGGATTGACTTATAATGAAGGAATTATTTTGGATGTTGAGGGTTTTGATAAAAATATATTTCTCATACACGGTCATCAAGCAGATTTTTTTAATTATGTTTTATGGAAATGGAGTCGGTTTTTAGTCCAGTTTTTATGGAAACCTCTTCAAATTATTGGGATAAAGGATCCAACAAGTCCAGCAAAAAATTATAAAGAGTTAATAAAAGTTGAAAGGCGTTTAAAAAAATGGATCTTAGCAAATAACAACCAAATGATTATTGCGGGACATACTCATAGACCAAGATTTCCAGAACCAAATGAATTACCATATTTTAATGATGGAAGTTGTGTACATCCTCAATCAATTACAGGAATTGAAATAGCTGATATGCAAATTTCATTAATTAAATGGCATACTATTTCTAATGAAGATGGAACACTTCAAATAATTAAAACTGTTTTAGAAGATCCTCAAGATATTGCATCCTATTTAAAATAAAAAAACACCTAAAAAAAGGTGTTTTTTACAATCTTGTGGGGTTGAATATAATTTGGGGTTTACCTATTTAATACTAGTATTATTAACTAACTATTAATATGACACTTAATTATTTATGAAGTCACATTATTAAATATATTTTAAAAATATGTCAAAAAAAAGCGCCTCAAGAGAGACGCTTCACTAATCTTGGGGTCTACATTTAAACTTTGAGGTTTAAATAATCCCTTTAACTAATCACTAACCAATTAATAAGACACCACATTTTTTAATTGGTCACAAAAAAATAAAAAAATTACATTCCTCTTTCTTTTTGAATATGTTCGTATGCTTTTTGCACTTGTTTAAATTTATCTTCGGCACCTTTAACATGCTCTTCACCTAAATGTTGCAATTTATCAGGGTGGTATTTTTTAACCATTTTTCTATAGGCTTTTTTAACCTCATCATTAGATACCGTTTTTTCAATCTCTAAAATTCGATAGGAACTATCTGAACTATCATAAAACATAGCTTTTATAGATTCAAAATCTTGCTGACTTATATATAAATAACCTGCTATTGTTTTAATAGAATGAACTTCTGTTACGCTAACAATACCATCAGCTTTTGCAATTCCAAAAAGAAAATGTACCAATTGTAACCGTGAAGCATGCGTCATATTTTGACGAATTTGCATGCAAATTTGTCTTGTAGAAACGTTGTTGTTTTTTATAAAACCATTAAATAATTTAAAAGCATGGCTCGCCCTTTCTTCACCATACATATTTTTAAAATGATTTCGTACATAAGACAACTCCCGTTGATCAATTTTACCATCTGCTTTTATAATAACAGCAGATAATAACAGCAAGCTAATTTCAAAATCACCAGATTGCGAATTACTTCCTGATGTTCTATAAGTTCTTGCTCGTTCAACATCCTCTGTGGTAAAACCATCAATAAAACTACCAACTACATATCCTAATACACTTCCAATTGGCCCTCCAAAAGTAAATCCTAATCCAGCGCCAAGCCATTTTACAAAATTTCCCATAATTTATTTTAGTGCTGCAAAGATAATTGAATTATTAGTACGCCCTAAAATTAGCAATGTTACAGTTGTTAAAATATTTATAAACTTTTTTATGTTTCCAATAATTAAATTTCCTGTTTAGTCTTTTCATATTTAATCCGTTATATTTGCACCATTATAATAAAGTATAACTAAAAAAATAAAATATATGTATCCACCAGAATTAGTAAAACCAATGCAGCAAGAATTAGAAAGTGCAGGTTTTACATCATTACATACAGCACAAGATGTTGAAGAAGCCCTAAAAAAAGAAGGAACTACATTAGTTGTAGTTAATTCTGTTTGTGGTTGTGCCGCAGGTACTGCTCGTCCAGGAGCAGTAGTTTCATTACAATTTGATAAAGTTCCAACCAATTTAGTAACTGTTTTTGCAGGAGTTGACACTGAAGCTACTACTGCTGCCCGTGACCATATGGTTCCTTTTCCTCCTTCATCCCCTGCAATTGCTTTATTTAAAGATGGAGTATTAGTTCATATGCTTGAACGTCATCACATTGAAGGAAGACCTGCTGAAGTTATTGCATCTAATTTAGCTGCAGCTTACGACGAATATTGCTAAAATATTTTGTTAATTTTATAGTTAAATATCAAAACTATTTAAATTAAGGTTATGAAAGTATTTAAACATATTATAAAAACGATTGTCTTTATGGCAATCGTTTTTAGTTGTTCAAAAAACTCTGAACCTAGTCAAGAAGAAGAAAAGCTTGAATTATTAAATTTAAAAAATGAAATTGAGCAAATTATAAATTCAGAAGATTGTTCAGAAACGACTACTTGCGAATTTATTGCATTTGGCAGTAAACCTTGTGGCGGTGCTTGGAGTTATTTAGTCTATAGCAGCAATATTAATGTTGCTCTATTAAAAGAAAAAGTGAATTTTTATAATAAACTTGAAAATGAATACAACATAAAATGGAATATTATTTCTGATTGTATGGCTGTTTCACCTCCTTCGAATGTTGAGTGTATTAATGGAAAATGTATCGCAATTTTTTAGTTTATAAAGTCCAACCTTTTCTATATTCTCTTCTTACAAATTGATTGGCATCCTCAAAATTAGTTATTCTCATATTAACACCGTCCCATAATAATTTTTTACGCCCTGGATAACTATAACCGTTTCCTCTTTTCTCACGTAAATTATAACTTCTAATTGCCAAATTCCCCATTAAAATAGACTCCGTTAATGGCCCTGCAAAATCAAAAGAAGATGTTAATTCTCTATGTTTAGAGCTTCCAAATCCATCTTTACATGCTTCAACCCAAAAAGTTGGATGTCCATTTTCTGGCAAATTCACAAGCTCATTTTCTGAATCACCTTCAATAATTTCACCTGAATTTAAATATAATTTCGGATTTCTACCGTAAGTTCCGCAGGTAATAATTCCTTCTTTACCTATCATAATAACTCCATTTGAACTATCATCATCACCAATTGAGTGATCCGCAGGAATTAACTCCGGATGAAATGGTCTCAAGCCTCCATCTGTCCAATTCATTTTGACTTCACAAGCATTTTTTTCACTTGCCGGAAATTTGAGCTGTGTTCGCGAAGAAGGCGGACAAGATTCTGGAAAATAATCTGGTACCCAATCCTTTGAATAAATTGCACCAATACTGCTTTCAACTTCTGTAGGATATCCTAATCCTAAAACTCTAAATGGAGGGTCTATTAAATGACATCCCATATCTCCTAATGCTCCTGTTCCAAAATTCCACCAACCTCGCCATTTAAATGGATGATACAACGGATGATAATCTACCCATTTTGCCGGTCCAACCCAATTATCCCAATCCAAACCGTTTAACATTGTTGGTTTATCCGTTGGGGTTGGAATTCCTTGTGGCCAAACGGGTCTGTTTGTCCACACATGAACTTCACTAACTTTTCCAATAGTTCCGGCATTAAACCAATTTTCCATGGTTTTTACGCCTTGACCTGAAGCTCCCTGGTTTCCCATTTGGCTTACTATATTATATCTATTTGCAGCCTCTGTTAGAAATCTTGCTTCGTGAATACTATGCGTTAAAGGTTTTTGAACATACACATGCTTATTCATTTGCATGGCTGTATGTGTAATTACTGCATGTGTATGATCTGGTGTTGACACTGTTACCGCATCAATATCAGTCATTTCATCAAATAACCTTCTAAAATCTTTATATCGTTTTGCCTTCGGAAATTTTTCAAATGCATTTGCAGCTCTTTTCCAATCAACATCACAAATTGCCGCAATATTTGAAGCTCCTTTATTCCAAACATTAACAGCGTCACTATAACCTTTACCTCCACCACCAATTACAGCAACATTTAATTTATCACTTGGTGCTATAAATCCACGTCCTAAAACAGCTCTAGGTACTATTGAGATTCCGGCAGCCACAATTGCTGTTTTTTTAATAAATTTTCTTCTACCCTTATTTGTATTAGATTTCATAATTTTTTAATTTAAAAAATCATCTGTCTTTATATAAGCATCAATTACAGCTAATTCGCCTTCTTTTCCTTGTAGTGAATTGCCATGTTCCATTCCTAAAATACCTTTATACCCTTTTGAATGAATAAACTTAAAAATATTTTTATAATTGATTTCTCCCGTTGTTGGCTCATTTCTCCCTGGATTGTCTCCAATTTGAAAATAAGCAATTTCATCCCAAGTTTTTTCAATATTAGGTAATAAATTTCCTTCTTGAATTTGTTGATGATAAATATCAAATAAGATTTTACAAGAAGGGCTATTTACAGACTTACAAATTTGAAATGCCTGCGGACTTTCAGTTAAAAAAAGACCTGGATGATTGTAAAAATTCAATGGTTCCAGAACCATTACTAAATTATTTTTTTCTAATATTTCAGAAGCATACTTTAAAGATTCAACAACATTTGCTGTTTGGTAATTTAGATCTAACCTTAAATCTAAATGCCCTGGAACAACTGTCATCCAAGTAGCATTTACTCTTTTTGCTACTTCAACTGAGTTTATAATATCCGTTAAAAATTCTTTGCGATGTGATGAATCTCCACTAGCAAAACTCGGTTTGTTCCAATAAATTTTATGAGCAACAAAAACACCCATTTTTATATTGTTCTTTAACAAACACTCACCCATTTTTTTCTGTAACTCAACAGGTCTGTTTCGCATTTCATTATCTTCAAACGCTGTAAATCCCTGATTAGCCATAAAATTAATTTCATCTATAGGATTTTCTCCAGAATGATTTTTAAACATTCCAATATGCGGAGCATAATTTAAATTAAATGCTGGTTTTGAATCTATTTTTTTTTCAGAAATAAGACTCATTGCATTTAGTCCAACAGATCCCAAACCTGCAACTGATGCTAAAGCAGTAGTTTTTTTAATGAATGATCTTCTTTCCATACTTTATTGTAAAATATTTGAAGGAATGTTAGTTATAAGACATAATTTTATCTCTTTGTAATAAAGCTCTGCTCTCTAAGACTGTAATTGAGTTTAATTTCATATTTTTTTAGTAATCAAATACTTATAGCGACCAAGCATTTCCAACATCTTCTAACGGTATACATCCTTGGTACACTCCTGGAACAGGATCATAATTTAATACTTCCGTTCCTACTTTTTCAGATGAATAATATCCAAACAAGGTATAATATCTTACTGAAAACAAAAATTTATACATTAAAAAAGATTCCTTTTTGCCTTCATTTATTTCATTTTCAGATTGCCGTTGTTCATTCATAACTTGTTTCTGTTCTTCTTCGGTTAATCTAAAATAAGAATCAAATAATGTATGAATATCTTCTTTTGATACCTCTGAAATCCTTTTTCCAAATTTATCCTCAAACTTTTTACTAAAAATTGCTGCCCCCTGTTGAAATATTTTCTGCTTTGGCTCTAACTCAATGTCTTTATACATTTTATCAATAAATTGAGGCACATTTACATCTAATGCCCCGGGAATATTTGATGATGGTAAAATAATATCAACCAAATGCGTAACCAAATGTTTTTCATTTGAAGATAAAAATATGGGTTTCCATGTCTCTACTTCAGCAGTACAAGATGAAAGCATATTAAACAAAGTTGGCGCTGCAACTGCATATCCAATACTTAATGTCAAATTTTTAAGTGCTGTTCTACGTTTCATAAGTCTATTTCTTGTTTTTATTAAATTCTTTAGCTGCATAATTTGCCGCTCTTGCTGTTAATGCCATATATGTTAATGACGGATTTTGGCAAGCGGCTGAAGTCATACAAGCTCCATCTGTTACATATACATTAGGTACCGTATGAATTTGATTGTACTTATTTAATATAGATGTTTTTGGATCATGTCCCATTCTTGCGCCTCCCATTTCATGAATACCAATTCCTGGATGGCAAGGAGCATCATACCCCTGAACGTCTTTAAATCCTGCGGCATTTAACATGGCAACAGCCTGCTCTTGCATATCCTTTCTCATTTTCATTTCATTTTCCTTATACTCAACATCAAAATGTAAAGTTGGTAATCCCCATTCATCTAATTTATCATAATTTAAAGTCACTTTGTTTTCATGGTATGGTAAACATTCTCCAAAAGCAGTTAGTCCAATTGTCCAAGGTCCTGGCTTTGTTAGTTCCTCTTTTAAATCTTCTCCATAACTCATTTCAGAAACTGCTCTTTGCCAATTAGACCGGCTTGCAGAACCTTGATAACCATAACCTCTTAAAAATTCTTTTTGCTCACTTTTTTCATCAAGGTTTCTAAAACGTGGAATATAAATTCCTCCTGGTCTTCTTCCCTTGTAATATTTATCATCAAAACCCTCAACCGTTGCTGATGCACCCACTTTAAAATGATGATCCATAATGTTATGTCCTAATTCACCGCTATCATTTCCAAGTCCATTTGGAAATCTTTTTGACTTAGATTGCAATAAAATACCCGATGAAGCCATTGCTGAAGCACAACAGAAAATAATCGAAGCTTTATAAAATATTTTCTCTTTTGTAAGTGTATCTATTATTTTTACTCCAGAAGCTTTACCAGTTTCATCATCATAAACAATTTCATAAGCAATGGAATTTGGACGAAGCGTCATATTTCCAGTTCTGTCTGCAGCTGGTAAAGTTGAAGAATTACTACTAAAGTAACCTCCAAACGGACAACCTCTCATACATCTATTTCTATATTGACAATTAGACCTTCCTTCGTGAATTGCATTTCCAGTTTTATGTGCAATTCTACCCATAGTTAAAACACGACCATCAAAATTTTCTGCCATACTTTTTCTTAAATCTTGCTCAACACAATTTAACTCCATTGGCTCTGATAATTTACCATCAGGTAATTGCGGAAGTCCTAAATTCTCGCCTGATACACCAATAAATTCTTCTACTTTATCGTACCATTTTGAAATATCATTATAGCGAATAGGCCAATCTACACCATGACCATCCTTTTTATTGGCTTCAAAATCTAAATCACTCCATCTATAAGAATGTCTACCCCACATTATAGATCTACCTCCTACATGATATCCTCTCATCCAGTCGAATCTTTTTTCTTCACTATAAGGATGCTTAATGTCATCAACAAACCAATGCTTGGTATCAGGTCTTGTGGTATAACCCGATCTATTTTGTACTTGCTGACGCTCAAGTTCTTTTGGGTTTTTTTTGCCTCTATGTTCAAAATCCCAAGGATCCATATTCATTGTTGGATAATCCTCAATATGTTTAACCATTCTTCCTCGTTCAAGTACCAATGTCTTCAATCCGTTTTCACAGAGTTCCTTTGCTGCCCAACCGCCGCTAATTCCAGTTCCAATTACAATCGCATCAAAACTTTCAATGCTATTTGTTGTTAAATTTTCATTCATTTTAAATATTCAAAAATTAAAGTGTTAAAAACGATAGCAAATACTGCTATAAAAAATATCTAATTCCCATATTCTAAAGTACATACAAAACTTTCTTTAGTTGGTCTCTTTTCTATCGAAAACGTTTTCGGTAAAAGCGAAAACGTTTTCGAAAAGAAATTTCATCAATTTTTTTAAATTAAATTTTTAAATCCGAATCCAAATAATCAAATAAATTTAAGAAAGAATATATTATTAATGTCCAAATTATGTATTTTGCATATTAATAATGTTCAAATTTTTTCAGTGAAAATAAATATACAGAAAATTCAACCTTATGAAGCCGATGGAGTTGTGTACCATGCAGACACGTGCTTACCATTGGTTGATGCAGTTAAAAGAAAAAAATTAAAGTTTAAAGCACTTGCCCGATATACATATCCTGGTGACCGATTAAATGAAGATACGCTTGGTCTAAATAGCGTAGGCTATTGGGATGCAAATGAACCACAAGATTGGGGATTAGATTGGCACAGAAATGAAGGAATTGAAATTCACTTTTTAGAATCAGGCACAATGCCATATTCACAAGAAAATAAAGAATTAGAATTATCACCTAACCACCTAACAATCACTCGCCCATGGGAAGCACATAAAGTTGGGAATCCATCCATTGGAATGGGGAAATTTTATTGGGTAATTATAGATTTAGATGTAAGAAGACCGCATCAAAATTGGGATTGGCCAGATTGGATCATGCTTGCGCCAAATGACCTTTTAAGACTTACTACTATTTTAAGACAAAATGAAAAATGGCTTTGGAAGGCTGATAAAAAAATTAGAGATTGCTTTAAAAGAATTGGAGAAGCCGTTGATACTGATAATGAAGGGAGTAATTCTTCAAGAATCAGATTGCTAGTTAATTATCTTCTAATACTATTACTAGACTTATTAAATACTAATGAAGTCGTTTTAAATGAATCACTTACAGATAGCTCCAGAAGTGTTAAATTATTTCTAAATGAATTAAAAAACAACCTTCCAGAAGCTTGGACTATTGAACTAATGGCTAAATCTGCAGGCGTAGGAATCACAAGGTTTACACATCATTGCAAACAACTAACTAACCTAACTCCAATGAGATATCTTAGTATGAAACGAGTTGAAATGGCTAAAAATATATTAATGGAAAATAAAAATTTAAGCATTGCTGAAGTTGCCTATAGTTGCGGATTCGCTACAAGTCAATACTTTTCAACTATTTTTAAACGACATGAAAAGTGCACCCCTTTGGAATTCAGGCAAAAAATCATTTAACTTGCAATAAATTTATCAAAATTAAATAACATACTTTGTTCAAATTTTTTCACTGAATAAAAATAAACAAAACTCAAGATTTGATTTTTTACTTTCACATAACAGATTCACTTCAATTTATAAAATATGATACGCAAACAATTCCCCTTTAAAACGACCTTAATAATAGTAATTTTTGCAATACTTGGATTATATTCATGTAATAGCTCAAAAAAAAATAAACCGGTAGAAGACGTTTCAGAAATTAAAAAAGCAGATACTTCAATTTTTTTTAAGCTCTCATTGGCTGAATGGTCACTCCATAAAGAAATTTTAGAAGGAAGAATGAGCCCATTAGATTTTGCTCAAAAAGCAAGCGAACTAGGTTTTGAAGGAATTGAATATGTGAGTCAATTATACACCGAAGAATTAAAAAAGAATCCTGATTCAAAAACAGCTATGGCAGATCTTTTAAACACTTTAAAAGAAAAAAGTGAAACATTTGGTGTTCAAAATTTATTAATTATGGTTGATAATGAGGGCGATTTAGCAGCTATGGAAGAAGAAAAAAGAAATGAGGCTGTAGAAAATCATAAAAAATGGGTTGATGCGGCTCAGTTTTTAGGTTGTCATTCAATAAGAGTAAACCTATTCGGAACAAATGATCCTGAAGTTTGGAAAAAAACTGCTGCTGATGGCCTTTCAAAATTAGCTACTTATGCTAAAGAAAAAAACATAAATGTTATTGTAGAAAACCATGGTTATTTATCTTCAAATGCAGCCTTGCTTGTTGAGGTTATTCATGCTGTAAATGCTTCTAACTGTGGAGTACTTCCAGATTTTGGTAATTTTTGTTTAAAGCGTGAAGGTGATGAACTTTGGGGAGCAACATGTATTGAAGAATATGATAAATACCAAGGTGTTAAAGAAATGATGCCTGTAGCAAAAGCAGTAAGCGCCAAATCATATGATTTTGATGAAAATGGAATTGAAACAACTATAGACTACAGTAAAATGTTAAAAATAGTAAAAGATGCAGGTTATAATGGTTTTATAGGAGTAGAATATGAAGGCAGTCGTTTAGGTGAAATTGATGGTATTATTGCTACTAAGAATTTATTATTAAACGCAACAAAAAATCTAAACTAACTAATACTTTTTTCAACCATGAATAAATCAACACAAATTAAATTATCCATAATGATGTTCCTTGAGTTTTTTATCTGGGGTGGATGGTTTGTAACACTAGGAACTTTTTTAGGTAACAATTTAAATGCAACTGGAGCAGAAACGGGAATGGCATATTCCACACAATCCTGGGGCGCTATAATTGCACCATTTATAATTGGTTTGATTGCTGATCGATTTTTTAATGCCGAAAAAATATTGGGTGTGTTGCATATTATTGGTGCAATTTTAATGTTTCAAATGTCGAAAACCACCGATTTTAACGTGTTTTACCCTTACGTTTTAGGATATATGATTGCCTATATGCCAACACTTGCTCTGGTGAATTCAGTGTCATTTAATCAAATGAAGGATCCTGCAAAAGAATTTTCTTACATAAGAGTTTGGGGAACAATTGGTTGGATTGTAGCTGGTTTAGCTATAAGTTATTTATTTCATTGGGATTCAGCGGAAGGTTTAAAAAGTGGTTTATTACAAAACACTTTTTTAATGACGGCAATTGCATCTGCAATTCTTGGGGTTTTTAGCTTTGCCTTACCAAAAACACCACCTAAAGCTTCTAAAGATGAGAAAATTACTATTTCAGATATTTTAGGTTTGGATGCTTTAAAATTATTAAAAAACAAAAACTTTTTAGTGTTTTTTCTATCATCTGTACTAATATGTATCCCTTTAGCATTCTATTATCAAAACGCAAATCCGTTTTTATCTGAAATTGGCGTAAATAATCCAACTGGAAAAATGACAATTGGTCAAATTTCAGAAGTTCTTTTTATGCTTTTATTACCTGTTTTCTTTAAAAAATACGGGTTTAAAAAAACATTGTTATTTGGAATGATTGCCTGGGCAATTAGGTACGTATTATTTGCTTATGGGAATTCAGGTGAGTTATCGTTTATGCTTTTAATTGGTATTGCATTGCACGGAATTTGTTATGATTTCTTCTTTGTTTCTGGTCAAATTTATACAGATTCTAAAGCAGGTGAAAAATTTAAAAGCGCCGCTCAAGGATTAATAACACTCGCAACTTATGGTGTTGGAATGTTAATAGGTTTCTGGGTTGCTGGTAAAATTTCTGACACCTATTTAATTGCAGAAAATTCACACAACTGGGAAAATATTTGGATGTTCCCAGCAATTTTTGCTTTAGCTGTAATGATTCTATTTGCAATATTTTTCAAAAATGAAGAAGTAACTTATAAAGATCAATAAAATGAATTCAAAAATAAAATTAGGGATTATTGGTGGCGGTGGAGATTCTCTTATAGGAGTTTTACATAGAATTGCCTCTTTTATGAATGACAATTACGAAATTGTTGGTGCTGTTTTTAATCCTGTTTGGGAAGACAATATCAATTTTGCAAAAAAAATTGATTTAGATACTTCAAGAATTTATCCTGATTTTGACACTTTTATAGCCAAAGAAACTGCTCTACCAAAAGATAAAAGAATTGAAGTAGTATCAGTTCTTACTCCAAATTTTTTACATTTTCCAATGGCTAAAAAATTGATAGAAAATGGTTTTCATGTAATTTGTGAAAAACCATTAACTACAACTTATGAAGAAGCTGAAATATTAGAAAAATCACTTAAAAAATCCAACACAATATTTGCTGTTACCTATACCTATACTGGATATCCAATGGTTCGTCAAATGCGTGAAATGATTAAAAACGGTGAAATTGGAACCATTCAAAAAGTTGATATTCAATATTATCAAGGTTGGATAAATACAATTATCCACGACAAAAACCTTCGAAATACAATTTGGAGATTAGATCCAAAAAAAGGTGGAATAAGTTGTTGCATTGGAGATATAGGAACACATGCTTTTAATATGGCTGAATACCTAACAGGACTTGAAGTCAAATCTCTGTTAGCAGATCTAAATTATTTATATGAAGACAATACACTAGATATTGACGGAACTGTATTAATAAGATATTCAGAAAATGTGAAAGGGGTAATACGAGCCAGTCAAATTGCTACTGGTGAAGAAAACGGACTTCAAGTTAAAATTTATGGTACAAAAGGAGGTTTAAAATGGGAACAAGAAAATCCTAATTTTTTATATCTGCTTTCTGAAGATAAACCTATGCAGGTTTACAAACCAGGACATTCATATAATTCTGAATTATCTTTAAACGGAACAAAACTGCCACCAGGTCATCCTGAAGGAATTTTTGATTCTATGGCAAATATTTATCTTGGAGTTGCAAAAGCGATTAGAAATGAACCATATGATTCTAGTGAATTTCCAGTAATGAATGACGGTGTACGAGGTATGAAATTTATTGAACAATGTGTAAATTCTCATAAAAATGGGAATAGCTGGGTTCAACTTTAAAAATTAAAATATGAAACGAGCATGCTAAAAAACTTATCACACAAGGAAATGATTATTTGCGAACAGCATGTGACCATTAAAAAAAATAATATAGACACATGAAAACGATAAAAGGACCTGGAATTTTTTTAGCTCAATTTATGGGTACAGAAGCTCCATTTAATAACTTAGAAAATTTATGCAAATGGTCAGCTGATCTGGGCTATAAAGGAATACAAATTCCTACTTGGGAAACAAGTTTAATAAACTTGGAAACCGCCGCTGAAAGTAAAACGTATTGTGATGAATTAAAAGGAACGGTCGAATCTTTTGGTCTTGAAATTACTGAACTATCCACGCATTTACAAGGGCAATTAGTTGCTGTGCATCCAGCTTATGATATTATGTTCGATAATTTCGCTCCAGACAATTATAAAAACAACCCTAAAAAAAGAACAGAATGGGCTATTTCTCAGGTTAAAAATGCCGCCAAAGCAAGTAAAAATATTGGTTTAAATGTACATGGTACTTTCTCTGGAGCGCTTCTTTGGCATACTGCACATCCTTGGCCACAACGACCAGATGGTTTGGTTGAATTAGGGTTTAAAGAATTAGCTAAAAGATGGCTTCCTATATTAAATACATTTGACGAAAATGGAGTTGATGTATGTTATGAAATTCATCCTGGAGAGGATTTACACGATGGTATAACTTTTGAACGCTTTTTAAAAGCAACAGGCAATCATAAAAGAGTAAATATTTTATACGATCCTAGTCATTTTGTTTTACAACAACTAGATTATATTCAGTACATAGATTATTACCACGAGTTTATTAAAATGTTTCATGTAAAAGATGCTGAATTTAATTCAACTGGTAAAAGTGGAACATTTGGTGGTTATCAAGACTGGAAAGATCGAGCTGGAAGATATCGCTCTCCAGGAGATGGACAAATAGATTTTAAAACAATTTTCTCAAAATTAACTCAATACGGTTGTGATGTTTGGGCTGTTATGGAATGGGAATGTTGTATAAAAAGTCCTGAACAAGGAGCTTTGGAAGGTGCTCCATTTATACAAAAACATATTATTGAAGCTACTACTAAAGCTTTTGACGACTTTGCAGGCGCTGAAGTTGATAAAGAAAAACTTAAAAAAATATTGGGAATTTAAATCCACATAATTATGAAAAAAATAATCTTTTTATTAGCTCTAATGCTCTTCATTATTTCTTGTAATAATGATATCAAAAAAGAAACTACTGATACCATATTAATTGATGAAATTAATGAACAAGAACCTACAAAACCCGAACAAACTGAAATTTGGGAGCCAAAACCTCCAATTGTAATTCCTTCAAAAAATAATGCAGCACCTTCTGATGCAATTGTGCTTTTTGACGGAAATAATCTTGACGAATGGATAAGTGCAAAAGATTCAACAGCAGCAAAATGGAATATAAATGAGGATGGAAGTATGACTGTAAATAGAGGCTCTGGAGATATTCAAACTAAAACAGCATTTGGAAGTGTTCAACTACATATTGAATGGAAATCACCTTCAGAAATTCGAGGAGATGGTCAAAATAGAGCAAATAGTGGTGTTTTTCTTCAAAACAGATACGAAATTCAAGTTTTAGATAATAACAATAATGATACTTATGTAAACGGACAAGTAGGTTCTTTATACAAACAATCTATCCCATTAGCTAAAGCGTCTGCCCCGACTGGTGAATGGAATACTTATGATATTATTTACCACACACCTGAATTTAATGCGGATGGAACTAAAACAAAATCGGCTACTATAACTGTTATACATAATGGTATTTTAGTACAAGATCACGTTACAATAAAAGGTACAACAGAATATATTGGTTGGCCAAAAAATAATGCGCACGGTGATGCTCCAATTGCTTTGCAAGACCATGATAGTGAAGTTAGTTACAGAAATATTTGGATTAGAAAACTATAAACAAATAATTTTAAAAATAAAAACATTAGGATATTATGAATCTTAAAAAAATAATACTGTTTATAATTGTTTTTGCAATTGGTTTTTTTGGAACTAAATACTTATTTAAAAAAGATGACGATTCTTCAAAAAATTCAGAAAACCAACAAACAGAAACCGAAGAATGGGTTTCGTTATTTGATGGTAAAACTTTTAATGGTTGGCACAATTATAAAACCAAAACTATTTCTGATGAATGGCAAATAATTGATGGAGCTATGGTTTTTACTCCAGACCCAAACAAAGATGGAGGAATTAATAATTTAGTTACGGATAATGATTATACAAATTTTAAACTTTCTATAGATTGGAAAATTTCTGAAGGCGGAAATAGTGGTATTTTCTATGGAGTTTTTGAAGATGAACAATTTAGTGTGCCTTATCAAACCGGACCTGAAATTCAGATTCTTGATGATCTAAATCATCCAGACAAAGAAAAAGAAACACATAGATCTGGAGCGTTGTATGATATGATTGCACCGTCAGAAAAAGCAGTTAAAAAAGTAGGTGAATGGAATACTTGCATTATTGAAATTAATCATAAAACCAATGCTGGTAAAATTTGGTTGAATGATAAGGAAATTGTTTCTTTTCAAGTTAGCGGTAAAGAATGGGATGCAATGATATCTAAATCAAAATTTAAAGATTGGCCGGGTTTTGGCACTTATAAAACAGGTAAAATTGGTCTTCAAGATCACGGTAATACTGTTTCATTTAGAAATATAAAAATAATAGAACTTTAGTATTTCCTAAAACAAAAAATTAAATTAAAATCCGCTTTAATTAAAGCGGATTTTTTATTTTTAAAAAATGAATAAAAAAGAAATAATATCCAACACAGTAGAATTTGTAAAATCAACTTTAAAAGATGCTGAAGGTGGCCACGATTGGTTTCATATTTTACGTGTTTGGAACAATGCAAAACAAATTGCCAAAAATGAAAACGTTGATATTTTTATAGTTGAATTAGGTGCTTTATTACATGACATTGCAGATTCCAAATTTCACAAAGGGGATGAAACAATTGGGCCAAAAGTTGCTCGTGAATTTTTAGAAAATGAAAATGTACCTGATGAAGTTATCATTCATATTGAAAATATCATTTCAAATATTTCTTATAAAGGAGGGAATTTTAAACAAAAATTTAACTCCCCAGAACTAGAAGTTTTACAAGATGCAGATAGACTAGATGCAATTGGAGCAGTAGGAATTGCACGTTGTTTTAATTATGGTGGTTTTAAAAACAGACCTTTATACAATCCAAAAATCACTCCAAATTTAACAATGAGTAAAGAGGAGTACAAAAAATCTAAAGCTCCAACTATAAACCATTTTTATGAAAAGCTACTTTTACTAAAAGATAAAATGAATACTAAAACAGGGCAGCGAATCGCTGCAGATAGACATAATTATATGGAAACCTTTCTTCAGCAATTTTATAATGAATGGGATGGAAACTCTTAATTTAAAATTGGAGTAACATTATAACCTTTTTTATCCCAAAATATTATTCAAAATTTGGTTTACGCTTTTCCAAAAAAGCAGTTGTACCTTCTTCAAAATCAATGGTTCCGAAGCTAACTCCAAATTGTTCAATTTCGACACTAAAACCGTTTACACAATTCGTATAATTTGCATTTACTGCTTTTATTGCTGCACCAATTGCTACAGATGAATTTCGCATAATTTTTATAGCTAATTTTTCGCATAACGGTAATAACTCTTCTTGTTCAACAACATAGTTTACCAATCCCCAGTCTTTGGCTTCTTCAGCAGAAATCATTCCTGCAGTCATTATCATTTCCATTGCTTTTCCTTTACCTACCAATTGCGGCAAGCGTTGAGTACCGCCATAACCAGGAATAACGCCTAAACTAACTTCTGGCAATCCCATTTTGGCATTAGAACTTGCAACTCTAAAATGCGCTGCCATTGCCAATTCCAATCCTCCTCCTAAAGCAAAACCATTTACAGCAGCAATAACGGGTGTGCCTAAATTTTGAACAAAATCAAATAATATTTCTTGCCCTTTTCTAGCCAATTCTGTACCTTCTTCAACATTAAAATTTGCAAATTCAGAAATATCGGCACCAGCAACAAAAGCTTTTTCTCCACTACCAGTAATTATAATTACTTTAATAGTTTTATTTTCATTCAACATTTTAAATGCTCGATGTAATTCTTCAATTGTATTCTTATTTAGCGCATTTAATTTTGAAGGTCTATTAATTGTTAATATTGCTAAATTTCCCTTTTCCTTAATTAGTATATTTTCGAAATCCATATTTTTATTTTTTAGGTAATACTACTTTAAAAACTGTTCCTTTATTATGTTGTGTTGTAAAAGTTATTGTTCCGTTATAAGCTTCAACAATATTCTTCACCATTGGCAAACCTAGTCCCATCCCACTAGATTTAGTTGTGAATTTAGGCTCAAATATTTTGTCTTTATCCTCTTCAGAAATTCCTTTTCCATTATCTGCAACAATAATTTCAACATTGCCATTATCCTCACATACAGACACCTCAATTTTTTTATTTTCGACATCAACCAATGCTTGTGTCGCATTTTTCACCAAATTAGTTAGCACTCTTATAAGTTGTGTTTTATCCAATTCGGCTATTATTTTTTCACTTTTCGGAAAATAAAAAATATAATCTTCCGTAAAAATATCTAACGCATGTTTTATTACCTCTACTACTTCTAATTCTTCACGATTTTGACTTGGCATTTTTGCGAAGTTGGAAAATGCAGAAGCAATCGAACTCATGGTATCTATTTGCTGAATTAAGGTTTTACTAAATTCATTTAATTTATCATAAATATCCGGATCATTTACATCAAATTTTCGTTGAAAACTTTGAATTGTAAGTCGCATTGGAGTAAGTGGATTCTTAATTTCATGTGCCACTTGCTTTGCCATTTCCCGCCAAGCCTGCTCACGTTCTCCTTTTGCTAATTTTACCGCACTTTTTTCAAGTTCATCAACCATATTATTGTAAGCTTTTACAAGTGTAAAAATTTCTGAACTTGCGTTTCCTAAAATAATTTTTTCATTTGAAGTATTTAATCTAGTGCGACTCATTTTTTCTGTAATCGCTTTTAAATTTCTTGTGATATAACTAGAAATAAAATAAGCCAAGCCAATTGCCAACAAAAACATTAACATATAAACATAAGCCATCCTAACTAAAAACTCTTCCAAATCTTTATCTTGAGCTGTATTATCCTGTACATATTGTAAATTCAATATTCCAATTGGCTTAAATTTGTTATCTGTAATATATGAATATGAAGATTGTAAATTAACATCATTAATTATTCTTGTATTAACAAATCGATGGTCGAAATTATTGGCAACACTATTTAAAATTGTATCACTTAATTTAATTAAAGCATCGCTTTGAACAAATCCGGAATGCGAAGTTTTGGCAATATTACCAGACAAGTCATAAATATTAATTTCTAATTTTTCAATATCAGAAATTTCATAAATCTTTTCTCTAAAAATGTAAGGTAAATTTTCTTCAATTATAGGGAATGTATTTCCGGTTCCACTATTTAACCAATAATTAATTGCTGCTTTTACAGATTCTTCTTTACGCTCTAATCTACCTTGGTTGTATTCATCTGTCTGTTCCTTATATTGATATATTGTAACAGCTGCAATTAATACAGATGCCAACAATATTAACAATATCATTGCTAAAAATATTCGATTTCGAAGTGAAAGTTGCTTAATTTTCATGGTTATACTAAACGTAAATATACAGATTAATTTATAGCCTACCTCACAACAAATGTACCAAGAAATTTATTTGTATCGAAGTTTAAGAATAATAAGAATTAAAGCCAAAACACCAGTAACGATGTTCGAAAGTATCATTGCCAAACTATTTAAATGAATTCCATAAACTAGCCATAATACAATTCCAATAAAAAAAGCAAGATACATTGTTAATGATAAACTTTCGGTAGATTTCGATCTCCAAACTTTAACTACTTGAGGCACAAATGCAGACGTTGTTAAAATGGCGGCTATTAGGCCTACAATTTCGTAAGAATCTATCATTTTTATTAATTTAATTAAAAAATGTCATTCTGAATGAAATGAAGAATCTTTTGAATAATCCTCATTAATTTGAAGAGATTTTTCGCTCCGCTCAAAATGACAAATATGATATTTTAAAGTTAAGTATGTCTAGCCTTCAATAAATTATTTTACCCAACAATGTTAATTATTTTACCAGGAACTATAATCACTTTTTTAGGAGTACGTCCTTGTAATTGCGCTTGTGTTTTTTCATGTGCCATAACAATCTCTTCAATTTCCTTTACTCCCAAATCTAAAGATAGTTCTATTTTAAAACGCATTTTTCCGTTGAAAGAAACTGGATATTCTTTACTACTTTCAACCAAATATTTAGGCTCAAATATCGGAAATTCCTCTGTTGAAACTGAAGTTTTATGTCCTAATTTATTCCATAATTCTTCAGCAATGTGTGGCGCATAAGGCTCAATTATAATAGCCAATGGTTCTAAAATTGCACGTTTATTACATTCTAAAGCGGTTAACTCATTTACAGCAATCATAAAATTAGAAACCGATGTATTAAAAGAAAAATTAGCAATATCGTATTCTACTTTTTTAATTGTTTTATGTAAAGTTTTTAACTCATCTGCTGTTGGTTCTTCATCAGAAACTGAAAACTCACCATTTACAACATATAATTTCCATAATTTTTTCAAGAAACTATAAACTCCTGAAATTCCTGAAGTTTTCCAAGGTTTTGATTGCTCTAACGGACCTAAAAACATTTCGAATAATCGTAAACTATCCGCTCCGTATTTTTCACAAATAGTATCTGGGTTTACAACATTGTATTTAGATTTTGACATTTTTTCAACTTCACGCCCGCATATGTATTTACCATCTTCTAAAACAAATTCTGCATCTTTATATTCTTCACGCCAATTTTTAAAGGCTTCGACATCTAGCTCATCAGAACCATTTACAAATGATACATCCGAATGAATTGGTTGTACTTTTAATCCTTCAATTAATCCTTTTGAAACAAATTTATTTTCTCCTTCAACTCTATAAACAAAAGCTGAAGTTCCAGTAATCATACCTTGGTTGATCAACTTTTTAGCATATTCATCAACTGGTACAATTCCTTTATCAAACAAGAATTTTTGCCAAAAACGAGAGTATAATAAATGTCCCGTTGCGTGTTCGCTACCTCCAATATATAAATCAACATCTTGCCAATATTCAACCGCTTCTTTGCTTACAAATTCTTCAGTATTTTCAGGATCCATATATCTATTGAAATATGAAGAACTTCCTGCCCAACCTGGCATTGTATTTAATTCTAAAGGAAAAATAGTTACATTATCAATTAAATCATTTGAAACTACTTTATTTTTTGAAGTATCCCAAGACCAAACTGCTGCGTTTCCTAAAGGTGGTTTTCCATCTTCAGTTGGTAAATATTTTTCAACTTCCGGCAATACAATTGGTAAATATTGTTTGTCAATCATTTGCGGCAAACCATTTTTATAATAGACTGGAAAAGGTTCTCCCCAATAACGTTGACGGCTAAAAACAGCGTCACGTAAACGATAATTTATTTTTCCAAAACCAATACCACGTTTTTCAATTTCGTAAATAATGGTTTTCATTGCCCTTTTATAGGTCAACCCATTTAAAAAATCTGAATTAGCAATTTTCACTCCTTCTTTATCTGAACAAGCTTCTTCAGAAATATCTACTCCTTCAAAAATATTAGGAATATCTAATCCGAAATGTTTTGCAAATGCATAATCACGTTCATCGCCACAAGGAACCGCCATTACAGCCCCAGTTCCGTATCCCGCCAACACATAATCTCCAATCCAAATCTGTACTTTTTCACCTGAAAATGGATGCTTTGCATACGCTCCAGTAAATACACCTGAAATGGTTTTTACATCAGCCATACGCTCTAACTCACTACGTTTTGCAGTAGCTTTTACATAAGCCTCAACATCCTTTTTTTGCTCGGCAGTTGTAATCTTTGAAACCAATTCGTGCTCTGGAGCCAAGGTCATAAAACTAACACCAAAAATAGTATCAGGACGCGTTGTAAAAACAGAAATTTCCATTCCTGAATCTTTTTCAACTGGAATTTCATTTCCGCTTTTATTCTCATTTACCTTAGAAATTACAGGAAATTGCAATGCCGAATCAATTTTTGAAACAACCGCATCTATATTTTCTAAAATATCTTCTGGAGAAATTCTAACAACGCTAAAACCTTCGCTTTCAAAAAATTTGCTTCTTTCTTTTTCGTCTTCTTTTCCTGAAAATTCGACAATTGTATTTTTTGTAAAACAAACAAAATCTACAAGAAAAGAACCAACCATATATTTAGCTCTAAATTTTGAAGATCCTTTTTTCTTTTTTAATCTATCCCATAATAATCCCTCTACTTTAGAAGGGTTCGATCTGTTTTCTTTTAATTTTTCAAACTCTTTAAAAGACAATTTCATATCTCTTATATCAGAATTTGTTGAAGTTGATAACACCTTAAATGTTACCATTGCTCCTTCCGAACGACCAATCCAATATGTTTGGGAATCTTTTAAAGGTTGTGGCCAGTCAATTTTAGCTAAACCATCTAATAATCGTTGAGCATAGGCAGTAATTCTCATACTCCATTGCATCATTTTTTTACGAACTACAGTATGTCCACCACGCTCTGAAACACCATTTACAATTTCATCATTTGCTAACACAGTTCCCAAAGCAGGGCACCAGTTCACTTCTGTTTCAGATAAAAATGTTAATCGGTATTTTAATAATATATTTTGTTGTTGTTCTTCTGAAAAACCTTTCCAATCTTTAGCAGTGAATATTTCAATATCTTCATCACAAGCAGCTTTTACCGCAGCATTTCCTTCCGAAGAAAAAATAGCAATTAAAGTTTCAATATCTTCCGCTTTATCACTTATTTTATTGTACCAAGAATTGAATAATTGAATAAAAATCCATTGGGTCCATTTGTAATAATTTGGATCAGAAGTTCTTACTTCACGAGACCAATCGAATGAAAAACCAATTTGATCTAATTGTTTTCTATATGTTTTAATATTGGCTTCAGTGGTAACTGCCGGATGTTGTCCTGTTTGAATAGCATATTGTTCGGCAGGCAACCCAAAAGAATCATAACCTTGAGGATGCATTACATTAAAACCTTTATGACGTTTATAACGAGCATAAATATCTGATGCTATGTAACCAAGCGGATGCCCAACATGCAAACCTGCACCTGATGGATAAGGAAACATATCAAGTACAAAAAACTTTGGTTTGCTAGATTTATTTTCAGCTTTAAATGTTTGGTTTTCTGCCCAATACTTTTGCCATTTGGCTTCTATCTCTCTAAAATTGTATTCCATTCTTTCTATTCAAATTTTGAAAGCGCAAAGTTACATTTTAAATAGAAAACAATAAAGCGTTTAACTTATATAATAAAACACCTTAAAATAATAATAAAACTCTTGTAACATTTGTATAAAAAAAGAGGCTGTCTAAAAAGTAAAATTTTCGTCAACCTAAACTTGATTCAGGTTCTAATATTGATTAATTATCAGTATGATGAAATTCTGAAATAAATTCAGAATGACGGTTTTCAATACTTTTTAAACAGCCTCTTTTAACTATTTTATTATTCGATGGGCTATCCTTTTATCGGAACAGTAACCACTGTATTTCCAAATCCAAGATACATATTTACATCACTATCAGTTCCATCAAAAGCAATTGAAAAAGCTTCAATAGAATCCTCGCTTTTAGAAACTGTTCCTTTAACTCTTACAACATCTTCACTTTTTTTATAGAAATAAGATCCCCAAACATTTTTTGCTGTACTTAATATTACAGTCCATTCACCATCACCTGGAATTGTAAATAAAGTATACGTTCCGGCCTTTACAGCTTCACCTCCAAAAGTAACATCTTTATAAAATGTAATTTCAGCTGCTTCATTTGCTCCTGTTCTCCAAACTTTATCATTTGGCGCTAATTCTGCAACAGTTCTACCTTTTAATTGAGGTCTGCTATAAATTATTTTAACCATTTTGTTAGCCTCTTTATAACTTGAAGGGTAAGAAGCCGCGTCCATTGGACTTGCATCTAATTTTGTAAATTTTTGAGCTGTAATTTCATTTGTAAACATTAATCCCATTGCTAAAACAGCAACTACAAATGCATTTTTTGTTAAAGGATAAATTGCGAAAGTTTAAACCCAAATTAATCTCCTTTCATAATATTGTTTAATTTCGCTTAAAATTATTTTACATTTCAGTTTGAAAAACAAGAACATAAAAGCTCATTTAGCATTACTTGGAGCAAACATTATATACGGTGCTAATTTTTTAATAGCTAAAGGATTAATGCCAAATTATTTTAAACCTTCAGCATTGGTTTTATTAAGAGTAATTGCTGCTGGATTATTATTTTGGATAGTAAAACAATTTGTAAAAGAAAAGATAGAAAAGAAAGATTTTAAGCTTCTTGCTTTTTGCGGATTATTTGGAATTTCTACAAATATGCTGCTCTTTTTCCACGGACTTAGTTTAACATCACCTATTGATGCTTCAATAATTATGACAACAACCCCGGTAATTGTTTTAATTTTAAGCGCTTTTCTTTTAAAAGAAAGAATAACAACTAACAAATATTTAGGTATAATTTTAGGAGGTATTGGAGCTGTTTTTCTAATCTTATATGGAAAAACTTCAGAAGGAACCAGTTCTTTTTTAGGTAATTTATTTGTGTTTTTAAATGCTTGCTCTTATGGTTTGTATTTGGTTTTAGTAAAACCTTTAATGAAAAAATACAAAGCTATTACGGTTATAAGTTGGGTGTTTTTGTTTGGGCTTATCTTTATAATTCCTTTTGGAATTAGTGATTTAGCAACAATAGATTTTAGTACTTTCACAACCAATACTTATTTAGCATTAACTTTTGTAATTATTGGAACTACTTTTTTAACTTACTTATTTAACATTTATGCATTAAGTCATGTGCCGCCATCTGTTAATGGAAGCTATATTTATTTGCAGCCGGTTTTGAGTTTTATTATAGTTAGTATTTATGCTTTTGCCTTTGGACACGAAGAATATTCACAAGATATTAATTTGATAAAAATACTAAGTTGCTTTATGGTAATTTTGGGTGTTTTCATGATTAGCAAAAAGCCAAAAATAAAATTAACCTAAATTATTTTCGCGCTCTTTTTTCTTGTGGTAATAAAGAATAATAAATAAAGTCATTTACTGGAGTTGGAATTTCCAATTCGATACCCATTTTTACAATAGCTCCATTTTGAGCTTCTAACTCTGAAGGTTTACCATCCAAAACATCTCTTTGTAAAGAAGAAGTTGCATCATAAGGTTGACTCTCAATTATTTTAAACTGATTATCAATAGTATCCTCAGGTAAATTAACTCCTTTAGCTTTGGCAATTATTGCAATTTCTTCAGCAGTTTTGCGCATCATTTTTTTTATTTCAGGAATTATAATCATTTCTCCTAAAGTAGCTCTAGTTAAAGCGCCAATTGCACTAATAGTTGAAATAAATAAAAACTTAGTCCAAATAGCAACTTGAATATCTTCAGCTAGTTCAGTTTTTATACCAGCATTTAAAAATGTTCTTTCTAATAAATGAGCTCTCTTTGTTTTCTCATTATTTAACTCTCCAAAAATAATTGTTGGCTCATAAGAAATATGGTTAATAATACCGAAATCTTCAACTTTGCTAATTACTTTGCATAAACCTCCTAACACATGTTTTGCATCAATAATATTACATAAAATAGCTGCATTATCAGCTCCGTTCAATAATGAAATTACCATTGTATTGTCATTCAAAACAGGCTTTATTTGTTTAGCAACTTCAGCCAATTGCCAAGTTTTTACACAAATTAATATTAAATCAATGTCTTTAACTTCAGAAATACTAGCAGTTGCATTTGCTGGTTTTACCAAATAATCTCCTTTAATGCTTTTAAGTTGTACACCATTTTTTTGAATTGCTTCCAAATGCCTTCCACGGGCAATAAAAGTAACGTTGTTTCCTGCCTGAACTAAACGAGTTCCAAAATAACCACCAACACCACCCGTTCCATAAATTACAATATTCATTAGATATTTATTTAATATCAAAAATACAGTTTTAGAGTTTATTTTGGGCTAAAAATTTTGGAATTATCCAGCTAAATCCTGCCGATAAATACTTCATATCGTTATTTAAACCAACCCCATAAGAAACATCTAATTGAAAATTATTATTCACTAAATATGTGAAACCTGTATCTAGATTGCTTTCAAAAGTATTTGATTCTCCCCAAGCTCCATAAGGTTCAATATAAAAACCAACAGTATTTGAAAGTCTTATTCCCAAAGCCACAGAGTATGTTATTGAACTTTTCCTTTCAATATTATCATAACCAATATTGTAACCAACACTAACATTTTTAATTAATACATGAGATACAGCTAATTTATTTACAACCCCTAAATTGTTTGTTGTTAAATTTTCTTTACCTGTTGGTATAATTATATGTGATAAAAATGCAATTTCGGTATTTGAGTTCTCTTTTTTTAAAACCTGAATTTTAACCCCTAATTCTAAATCATTAAACCCGGAATAATCAATATTAGCTCCATTTAACCCAATTTCTGTTGATTCATATTGAGAAACGAAACGAAGTTCAACTCCGTCTGAAATTCCATACCTCAAAAGGGTTGAAGGTCCAAAAAAACTGTTAACTGAATTATCGTTTGTATTTTGAAATATAATTCCACTTTCTATTTGAAAATTTTGTTTCCCAACAGTGACTGTTGATTCGGTTTGGTCCGGTCTATCTGTAATTATTTCTTGAGAAAACGTAACTATTGAAGTAAAAAAAATCAGAATAAAAATTATTGTTTTGTTTTGTATCATTTTAAATTTTTATGCAAATCTATAAATATTTTTTAGACAAGTCTAAATATTTGATTATATTTGTCTAAAATAAAGCGAATAATGCACTCTCAATCAGAAGAAAATTATTTAAAAGCAATTTATAGTATTGAGCTACACAATGGAAAAAGTGTTAGCACAAATAATATTGCCGAAAAACTAAAAACAAAAGCTTCTTCTGTTACAGATATGATTAAAAAATTAGCTGAAAAAAACTTAGTTAATTATAAAAAATATCAAGGTACTAGCCTTACTTCAAAAGGAAAAAAAATAGCAGTTAAAATTGTTAGAAAACATAGATTATGGGAAGCTTTTTTAGTTAACAAACTTGACTTCTCCTGGGATGAAGTACATGATTTAGCCGAGCAATTAGAACATATTAAGTCTGATTCATTAATTGATAAACTAGAAGAGTTTTTAGATTACCCAGCATTTGATCCGCACGGAGATCCAATTCCTGATAAAGATGGCAACATTGAACATCATAAAAACTTAATGCTTTCTTCTGTTGATATCCTTGATGAATGCACTGTAATAGGTGTTAAGGATTCATCTTCAATATTTTTAAAGTTTTTAGATAAAAAAAACATTAAATTAGGGAGTACTTTAAAAGTGATATCAAAAGAGGAATTTGACAATTCAATGGTTATTGAAAATAATAAAAATAACTATTCAATATCACATCAGATTTCAAAAAATTTATTTGTTAAAAAAATATAAAAATGGAACAAATTATAACATATTTAGAAAGTATTGATCCAATATTAGCTGCGTTTTACGCAACTTTATTTACTTGGGCTTTAACCGCTTTAGGAGCTGCATTAGTGTTTTTATTTAAAGGATTGAATCGAGCTTTTTTTGATGGAATGCTAGGTTTTACTGGAGGTGTAATGGTGGCTGCCAGCTTTTGGAGCTTGCTAGCGCCAGGAATTGAAATGAGCCCTGGTGAAGGCTTTATTAAGGTAATACCTGCGGTTGTTGGTTTTGGTTTAGGAGCTTTGTTTCTCTTTGGTCTGGATAAAATCTTACCTCATTTACATGTCAACTTTAAAGAATCTGAAAAAGAAGGTGTTAAAACACCTTGGCACAAAACAACTTTATTAGTTTTAGCAATTACCCTACATAATATCCCAGAAGGTTTAGCCGTTGGTGTTCTATTTGGTGGTGTAGCTGCTGGATTTGATGGAGCAACAATTGGAGGAGCAGTTGCTTTAGCTATTGGAATTGGTTTACAAAACTTCCCAGAAGGATTCGCTGTCTCAATGCCAATTAGAAGACAAGGTGCTAGCAAATGGAAAAGCTTTATGTATGGACAATCTTCAGCTTTAGTTGAACCAATTGCCGCTGTAATTGGAGCTTGGGCCGTAATGACATTTCAACCTATATTGCCTTATGCTTTATCTTTTGCAGCTGGAGCAATGATATTTGTTGTAGTTGAAGAAGTTATTCCTGAAACTCAACGAGACAAATATACAGATATTGCAACCTTAGGATTTATTGGAGGTTTTATTATTATGATGACTTTAGATGTTGGTTTAGGATAATAGTAAACATTTCAAAAATTTGAAAACATTAACAACCACAATCTGAACTACAGTTACCTTTCTTTTTAGTTTTAAAGAAGTACTTTTTAACTAAAAAGCCTATGGCTAAAATAACTGTTAGGTATACTAAAAATTGTTGCATTAACTAAAAATTATAAAGGTTAAAAAGGCAGAAACATAGGCTAGTATTCCCATACCTACTAATTGTAAAATTGGCCATTTCCAACTTTTTGTTTCACGTTTAACTATTGCTAAGGTACCAATACATTGCATAGCAAAAGCATAAAACATAAGTAAGGACATACCTGTTGGTAAATTGAACCTTTTTTTACCAGTTACAGAATTAACCTCAGATGCCATACGCTCTTTTATGGTTCCAACATCTTCTCCTTCACTTTCTACACTGTAAATTGTTGCTAAAGCACCAACAAAAACCTCTCTGGCGGCAAATGAACTTATTAAAGCAATTCCTATTTTCCAATCGTAACCTAAAGGCTTAATAACAGGTTCAATAGTTTTTCCCATTTTACCAATATAAGAATTCTCCAACTTATAGGATGCTATTTTCTTTTGAAGTGCTTCTTCAGGTAAATTTTTATTTTCTTCTTTGGAAGTTATAAATTCTTCAGCATTTTTAAAAGATGATGTTCCATTTGAAGCTAAAAACCATAATACAATTGAAATGGCTAAAATTATTTTACCAGCTCCAAAAATAAATGCTTTTGTTTTTTCAACAACTTCATAAAAAACATTCTTAAAAGATGGTAATTTATAATTTGGCATTTCAATTATAAACAAACTTTTATTTTCAATTTTTAAAACTTTATGCAATAAAATAGCGGATAAAATCGCAGCTAGAAAACCAAGAAAATACAACCCCATTAATGTTAAACCTTGTAAATTAAAAATTCCAAAAATGCGTTTACTAGGTATTATTAATGCAATTAATATTGCATAAACTGGTAACCGTGCTGAACAGGTTGTAAATGGAACAACTAAAATAGTGATTAATCTCTCTTTCCAACTACTTATATTTCTGGAAGCCATAATTGCAGGAATAGCACAAGCCGTACCCGAAATTAATGGAATAATACTCTTTCCGCTCATTCCAAATTTACGCATTATTTTATCCATCAAAAAAACAACTCTACTCATATAGCCCGTTTCTTCTAATACCGAAATAAACAAAAATAAAATGGCTATTTGAGGAATAAAAATAACAACTCCACCAATACCCGGTATTACTCCTTCAGCTATTAAATTGGTAAATGCACCTTCTGGTAAATTATTTTTGGCTATTTCGCTCAAATTTGCAAATAGCCCATCAATTAAATCCATTGGGAAACTAGCCCATTCAAAAATAGATTGAAAAATGAGCAATAAAATGCCCACAAATATTACATACCCAAATATTTTATGAGTTAAAACCCTGTCAAGTTTCGAACGTAAATCAGTAGCTTGAGATTTATCAACTTTATAGGTCTTCCTTAAAATATCATTAATTATTTGATAGCGATAAATGGTTTCTTTATGCTGATATTTTTTAATTTTTTCAGTATTTTCTTTAAAGCTATTTATTTTTGCATGTTGTTCATTCGTTAAAAAATGACAGTAATCTTGTTGGGTTATTAATAACCAAGATTTATATAATGTATTTTTAGGGAAATTAGTTTCTAAATCTTTAAAAAATTCAGCATCAATTTTAGTAGATATATTAGCAATAGGCTCTGTATTCCAATTTTTAAAATTCTCAATTTCGTTTTTTAACTGACCAATCCCAATATTTTTTCTAGCACTTATTAAAACTATTTCAGTTTTTAATTCCTCTTTAAGTTTTTGAAGATCTATAGAAATTCCTTTTCTTTCCATTTGATCAGCCATATTAATAGCTAAAATAGTTGGAATTTGTAAATCTTTAATTTGTGAGAATAATAATAAGTTTCGTTTTAAGTTTTCAACTTCTGCTACAACAACAATTAAATCAGGATATGAATCGTTTTCTTCATTTAAAAGCGTATCAAGAACAATAGTTTCATCCAAAGTTTGAGGATTTATACTATATGTTCCAGGTAAATCAACTATTTCGGCCGTTAATTTATCAGAGATTTTACATTTTCCGTGTTTTTTATCTACTGTAATTCCTGGATAATTTCCTACTTTTTGTTTTAAACCTGTAAGTTGATTGAATAGTGATGTTTTACCAGTATTAGGGTTCCCAACTAAAGCAATGTTAACAACCGAATTGTTTTTCATTTTTATAGCTTAGTAATATTAATTTGAGAGGCCATTTCTTTTCTTATGGCTAAATGGCTACCATTAACTTTAATATATAAAGGATCTTTTAACGGTGCAACTTGTAATAAACGCACCTCTTTTCCTGGCAAACAACCCATTTCTAATAGGCATAGAGGAATAATGTCTAATGAAAAATCTTCAATCACTCCTACTTCTCCAATCTTTAAACTTCCAATTGTATCGCCCATTATTAAGAATTATTATAAATAATATGAGCAAATATACTAAATTAGAATCATTCTAAACAATGATAAATATCATTAATCCCTAGATTCATTTTGCAAAATATTAATATCTGCAATTAATCTTTGTATGTCTTCAGTGTCTGTACCATCATAAAAGCCACGGATTTGGCTTTTTTTATCTACTAGAATAAAATTTTCTGTATGAATAAAATCTTGTAAGCCCCCATCTCCTTCATCCAAAACTGCAAAATAACTCTTACGTGCCAATTCATAAATATGTTTTTTAGGGCCTGTGGTTATATTCCATTTGCTATCAATCACTCCTTTTTCATCAGCATATGCTCTTAATACCGAAACACTATCAATATCTGGTGTTACCGAATGTGATAAAAATTTAACATCATCATCATTAATAAAAACCTCTTGTAATTTCCCAATATTATTAGTCATAACAGGGCAAATAGTCATACATTTTGTAAAGAAAAAGTCAGCAACATAAATTTTACCTTCATAATCCCTTTGAGTAATTGTTTCACCGTTTTGATTTATCAATTCAAAATCTGCTACTTTATGATTTCTTCTAATATGCACCAAACTTTCATCTACTAACTTTGGATTTACATCTGCAGGATTATAAACTGGTAATTTTTTCTCTGGAGTAAGTAAAGAATATATGGCATAAATCATAATAACTGAAAACACACCCATTACTGCCAAGGTTGGAATTGATTTTTTGAAGAATTTTAAATCCATTTTTTATATTTTAAAAACACAAATTTAATACAATAAGCAATCATTACTCACTAAGTGTTTTAAAACTTTGTTAAAACGCCCAGTTCTTAATTAATCCTTTTTATAAACTGTATATAAAACCGTACATTTGTGCGATTTTATTTTGAAAAAACATATATGGAAATATTAATAAAGGCTTCCCAATTTATTTTAAGTTTATCGTTTTTAATTGTATTGCACGAGTTAGGACATTTTATTCCTGCAAAAATATTTAAAACACGTGTTGAAAAATTCTACTTATTTTTTGATTACAAATTCTCGTTACTTAAAAAGAAAATTGGAGATACAGAATATGGAATTGGTTGGATTCCACTTGGTGGATATGTGAAAATATCTGGAATGATTGATGAGAGTATGGATACCGAACAACTAAAACAACCTGCTCAACCGTGGGAATTTAGATCTAAACCAGCTTGGCAACGTTTAATTATTATGTTGGGTGGTGTAGTTGTTAATTTTATTTTAGGTATTCTAATTTATATTATGATCACCTTTGTTTGGGGAATTGATTTTGTAAAACCTGAAGGAGTAAAAGAAGGATTTGCTGTTCACGAATCTTTTAAAGAATTCGGATTTAGGGACGGTGATAAAATCATAAAATTTAATGGCGAAACACCTTTAGATGTTACAGATGTAAATAAACATTTATTTTTAAGAGGACTTACTTCTTTAGAAGTTATTCATGAAGATGGAAATACAGAAGTATTAAATTTACCTGAAAATGTTGGAGATGTTATGTGGGAAAAAGGTGTTATGGAACCATTTTCTGTAAGAACTCTTCCAGTAATAGATACAGTTGTTGTTGCGTCTCCTGCCGAAAAAGCTGGACTTTTAAAAAATGATAAAATAATTGCTGTAAATAATACTCCTATTAACTATTGGCAAGAATTTTCAGCAATTGCCGCCAAATCTGAAAACGATATTACTTTAGATATTCAACGAGATGGTATCACAAAAAGCATAACAATTACTCCAAGAGAAGATAAAACAATTGGCGTTTCTAACTATAGACAAAGTGGAATGACAATTGAACATAAAGATTATTCATTTTTAGAAAGTATTTCTAAAGGAAATTCTTTAGCAATCTGGACTTTAAAAGATTATATCTCACAGTTTAAATACGTATTTACTAAAAAAGGCGCTACAAGTATTGGTGGTTTTATTGCCATTGGTAATATTTTTCCTGCAACTTGGAGTTGGTCATCTTTTTGGAGCATCACAGCGTTTTTATCTATTATGCTAGGGTTTATGAACTTATTACCTATTCCTGCTTTAGATGGTGGTCATGTTGTATTCACTTTATATGAAATGATAACTGGTAGAAAACCAAATGATAAATTTTTAGAATATGCTCAAATTACTGGGTTCTTAATTTTAATCGCCTTACTTTTATTAGCAAATGGAAATGATATTGTGAAATTATTTTCATCATAAAGTGTTTTAAATAATTAATTGTTTAATCATAAACCCAATAATCTAGACCTATAAAAAAACTACTTTTCACCTTAATAATTTTTATTGGGTTCAATTTAAATGCCCAAGAAACTTTTTAACCTAAAAATGAGTTGAAAATTAATATGTCGAACTTAATTGGTTTCAAATGGTTAGACTTAGGTTATGAGAGAATAATTAAATGAAGAATCTTCAATTGGTTTTGGTACATTGGTTAGCTTAGACTCAGAAATAGAAGGAATAGATGAATACAGAACTTTTTCTATAACACCTTATTACAGATATTTTTTTTCAAGTAAATATGCACAAGGATTTTTTGTTGAAGCTTTTACAATGCTGCACACAGGGGATGAAGAAATTTATAATGATTATTACGAATCAGCAACTGACACTTATTATAGCAATTACGAAAGGAACAAATATACCTACTTTGCTGTAGGTATTTCTGCTGGAGCTAAATTTGTTACAAAAAGAGGTTTTATAGCTAAGATTTACCTAGGAATTGGAAGAGATATGTTGGGCAACAGTGATATTGAAGTTGTTGGCCGAGGTGGTGTTTCAATTGGATATAGATTTCAATAAAATACTCAATTAATAGAATAAAAAGAAGCTGTTTAAAAGTGAAATTTTCGTTAAACTGAAATAAATTCAGAATGACGGTTTTCAATACTTTCTAAACAGCCTCTTTTTAATTAAGCTTTTATTTCTTTGGCTTGTCTCTATTCATTTCTAAAATATCAACACTAGTAGCTTCTTCACCTAAAAAGTATTTACTAAAATGATCGGCTCTTAACCAAAATGAATATTCCGTCATTTTTCCAAAACCATGACGTTGACCTGGCATTACCATAAATTTAAAACGTTTATTTGCTTTTATTAAAGCATCAGCCATCCTAATAGTCCCTCCAGGATGAACATTATTGTCAATATCTCCATGAATCAACATTAAATTCCCTTTTAAATTTGCTGCTAATGATTGATTTTTATCAATGTCATACTTGTGTTCGATACTACCATCAGCTTCAATCTCTTCTTTTACACCATGGTGTGTTTCACTCCACCAACTATTGTACATAGAATTATCATGATTTCCAGCTGAAGATACAGCTGCCTTAAAGAAATCTGGATATACTAACATTGCCGCAGTAGACATAAATCCACCTCCAGAATGACCATAAATTCCAACTTTGTTAATATCAATAAAATCGAAGCTGTCTGCTAATTGTTCAGCAACATATTTTTTATCTGCCAAACCATAGTCTCTCAAATTTCCATATCCATAATTATGATACCATTTTGAACGATCTGGATGACCTCCTCTATTCCCCATAGTAACCACAATAAATCCAACTTGAGCCATTCGATCTAAACGATCCATTCGTACTGAAAATGCTTTATTTACAGCTTCTGTTTGAGGACCAGGATATACATACTCTAATAAAGGATAACTTTTTGTGGCATCAAAATCGAATGGTTTGTACATAACACCATAAATATCTGTAATACCATCATTCGCTTTCATTTTAAAGGTTTCTGGAAATTTATAACCTGTTGCAAATAGCTGAGTTAAGTCAGCCTCTTCTAAACTCATAATAAGCGCACCAGTATTACTTCTTAATTCAGATTTTGGGGTGCTATCAACTCTAGAAAAATTACTTACAAAATACTTGTTAGAATCTGATGTACTTACATTTGTTGTAAAGTCTCCTGAATTTATATTTCTAAGCCCAGAACCATCTAAATTAATTCTATATAAATGAGCATAATATGGATCAATACTTTTATTTACACCATTGGCTGTAAAATATAAAACACGTTCTTTTTCATCAATTCCATTAAAACCATCTACATGATAAGCACCATTTGTAATTTGGTTTTTTAAATTCCCTTTGGAATCATATAAATAATAATGTGCCCAACCATCACGCTCGGCCCAATATAACATTTCAGTTTCGTTATTAAACAATACTAATTGTTGTTCTTCAATATAAGTGTTGAAACGCTCTTCAATTAAAACCTCAACATCACCGGTTAAAATATCGGCAACACAGATGTCTAATTTTTTTCGATCTCTGCTTATGGTACTAAAATAAATTTTACCTTTTTTTGAAAGTAATAACGACGGTTTAAACTCATCACTAGCTTCTGATTTTTTATATCGATGTCTGTAAACATTTATACTCTGTTGCTTCGAAGTATCTAACTTTACGTTCATAACATTTTTTGAAGGAATATCAAAAACTTGTAATTCAAACTTATAATATTCTTGTTCCCCTGGCATATGGTATTTATAGGTTTCAAGAGTGGGTCTTTTCTTAGATACAGAGTTAATCACCCACAAATCTTTAATATGTCTTGAGTCGGATCTTTCATAAATGAATTTTTTCGAATCTCTCGTCCAAATACCCCTAACTCCTTTTCTATCGTCTTTTTTCTCTTCTTTTGTTTCATTGTTTTCACCTCTTCCACTACCACCATAACCATAGTGTTCTACACCATCTTTGGTCCACTGATTTTCAACAATTGTTGTGTCTTTATCATCCTTAATAGCTTTTAAGAAGTTCTCTTTATCCATCCAATATAGATTGTAATTTTTAGAGAAAAGAACGATTGAACTATCGGGTGCAATATTTGCCCATCGCTTTAATTTATCTTCTTTTTTTGAATTACCTATAACAGTTAAACCGCGCCCACCTAAACGATATTCAAGGTGATATACCTTTTTCTCCATTTTAGGCTTTTTCTTTTTTGCTTTTTTCGTGTCGGTAGAATCTTTTTTTACATCTTCCTTTTCTTCATCCTCAGTATCCTCATCCTTTTTTTCATCTTTTGCCTCTACTTCTTCTGTTGAAGTTACACGAAATTGTATAGCAGTTTCATCCTTTACAAACTTGAAATCAAATTTTGGCAAGTGTTGACCATCATAAGGATCTTTAGTTATTTCAGTTAACCATTCAGCCATTTTATCATTGTCAAATAATTTGGTTTTGGTTCTTCTATCTGCATCAACTAAATAATAATTAGAACCATTGGTAGTCTTATATTGATACCAAAAACGGTTTCCTTTTTTTAGCCAATTAGGACGAACATTTGTTGAATGAACTAATTTTGCCAGATTTGTTGGTGAAAATTTTGAGGCCAATCTGTAATTTGGAGTAGGTACTTTTGTAGCTTCATAGTTTTGTGCAAAAACTACACACGTACCCATTACAAATAACAATACTATTATTTTTTTCATAATTAATATTTGGTTAAAAATTGATTTAACTATAAATCTCCTTAAAACTATTTAAATAGCCATTATGATATTCAATTTTATCATTTTTTTAACAAAAAAAGGCGCTCAAATAAATGAAACGCCTTTTAAATAATATAAAACTGAAATTCTACATTTTCATTAACCAGTTTTTTACATCAACTTCTTCTTTTATGATTGCTTTTAAATCAGCAATTTTAACACGTTGTTGCTCCATAGTATCTCTATGTCTAATAGTAACAGTGTCATCATTTAATGTATTGTGATCAACTGTAATACAAAATGGAGTTCCTGCAGCATCTTGTCTTCTATAACGCCTTCCAACGGCATCTTTTTCATCATACGCTACATTAAAATCCCATTTTAAATCTTCAACAATTTTACGAGCAATTTCAGGTAAACCATCTTTTTTTACCAATGGTAAAATAGCAGCTTTAGTTGGAGCCAAAACTGCTGGCAATTTCAATACTGTTCTTACAGTTCCATTTTCCAATTCTTCTTCCACTAAAGAGTGTGAAAAAACCGCCAAAAACATTCTATCTAAACCAATAGAAGTTTCAACTACATAAGGCACATAACGTTCATTTAATTCCGGATCAAAATATTGCATTTTTTTACCAGAATGTTTTTCGTGACTTGACAAGTCAAAATCTGTACGAGAATGTATCCCTTCTAATTCTTTAAACCCAAATGGAAATCTAAATTCAATATCTGCTGCAGCATCTGCATAATGCGCTAACTTTTCATGGTCATGAAAACGGTAATTATCTTCACCCATTCCTAATGATAAGTGCCATTTTAAACGCGTTTCTTTCCATTGCTCGTACCATTCTTTTTGCGTGCCAGGACGTACAAAAAATTGCATTTCCATTTGTTCAAATTCACGCATTCTAAAAATAAATTGACGTGCAACTATTTCATTTCTAAATGCTTTACCTGTTTGAGCAATTCCAAAAGGAATTTTCATTCTCCCAGTTTTTTGAACATTTAAAAAGTTTACAAAAATACCTTGAGCAGTTTCTGGACGTAAATATAAATCCATTGCTGTATCAGCTGATGCACCTATTTTAGTACCGAACATTAAATTAAATTGCTTTACATCCGTCCAGTTTTTTGAACCTGACAAAGGGCAACCTATTTCTAATTCTTCAATCAATAATTTTACATCTGCTAAATCTTCATTTTCTAAAGATTTACCCATACGATGTAAAATTGCATCGCCTTTTTCTTTATAACCTACAACACGAGGGTTGGTTGCTAAAAATTGTTCTTTATCAAAAGAATCACCAAAACGTTTAGCTGCTTTTGCAACTTCCTTTTCAATTTTAGCATCTAATTTACCAACATAGTCTTCAATTAAAACATCTGCTCTATATCTTTTTTTAGAATCTTTATTATCTATTAATGGATCGTTAAATGCGTCTATATGCCCTGAAGCTTTCCAAGTTGTAGGGTGCATAAAAATTGCAGCATCTAAACCTACAATATTTTCATGCATTTGCACCATTGCTTTCCACCAGTAATCTCTAATATTTTTCTTTAACTCAACACCGTTTTGAGCGTAGTCGTATACTGCGCTTAAACCATCATAAATTTCACTAGATTGAAATACGTATCCGTATTCTTTTGCGTGTGAAACTACTTTTTTAAATTGATCATCTTGATTTGCCATTGTGCAAAAATAGTAAAGCTTTTAGTACTAAAAAACAAAAAAGTGGAAATAGCCGAAACTATTTCCACCCAATTAACATTAAATAATACTAATTTGGAGTTACTTATTTTACTTTAGTGTAATATCACTTACACCAACTAATCTATTTTCTGCATAGATATTAACTGCATAAACTCCTCTTTCTATTAAATCTCTATCAACTTCAACCAAAGAAACAATATCTACTGCTTCATTTAAATAATTGATTGTTGTTGTGTCGCTATAACTTACTGTTTTACCATCTAACAATGTCAATTCTCCAACACTAGCAACAGTATTTCCAGTAGTAACATCAACAATTTGAATAAATACTTGACGCTCACCTTGTTCTGAAATTTCGTTTTTGGCTATTGTGAAATTAATTCTAAAAGCATCTGTATTTCTAGCTCTGGCAGTTTCAACCAATTTCCCACTTGATCTTTCTCTCATTGCTAAAACTTTAGCAGAATTCACTTTTAAAACAGACCCAATAGCAACTTTTTCTGCCAAATTAGTATTTTGCATTGCTAAAGTATCATTTACTGCAATTTGTCGTGAAATATTTACTCTAGCACTATCCAAATTACTAGTGAGTAAGATATTTTTGTTAGTTAACATTTCATTCAATGAAAATAATTCTTTGTTCTTTTCTTCTAATTTTGCTATTTCCCTTCTGAATCTTCTTATTAAATTATAATTTGTTCCTTTTAATTCTTTAATTGAATCTCTAAGTGCAATTATTCTATCCCGTTCAAAGGCTAATTCATTAGACATTGAAGTATTTTGACCGATGGCATCTTCATATTTAACAATCATTCCATCCAAATTTTGTTCAATTTCTTCTTTCTCTTCTTGTATGGCATCTGTTAACTCTTTATGCTGACTGTTATTATAAAAAGTATATGCCAAAGCACCAACTAGTAAAAGTGCTAACACAATTACAATAAGCTTACTGTTTGATTTTTTATTTTCTTCCATTGATAAGGTTTTTAAGGGGTTATTTTTTAATTGAACGCTAAACGTTTAATTAAATTATAAAAGAGCGATGAAAATTTTGAGGAATATTTTCTTGAGGAATACTAAAGTTAATTCTTTTTTATTAAAAAACATAATTTTATATAAAAAAAAAGAGCATATTTAAATCTTTTTTCTAAATTTAAAAAAACTACTATGAATATTATTAAAGAAATATTTAATATTTTTTATCCAGAAATATGTGTATGCTGTAAGAATCAATTAACAACAAATGAAAAAACAATTTGTATTACTTGTAGACATGATTTACCCGTTACTAATTTTACTGATGAAAAAGATAACTTAGTTGAAAAAATATTTTATGGCAGGGTTCCTATTCAGGAAGCTACAAGTCTCTTTTATTTTTTAAAAAAAGGAAAGGTTCAACAACTTATACATGAATTAAAATATAACAAACAACAACAAGTTGGTACTTTTATAGGTGAATGGTTAAGTGAAGAAATTTTAGAATCCGAAAGGTTTAAAACTATTGATTGTATAATTCCTGTGCCTCTTCACAAGAAAAAACAAAAACAAAGAGGTTACAACCAGGTTATTACTTTTGGACAAAGTTTATCCCAAAAGCTAAACATTCCTTTTTATGAAAATGTTTTAACTAAAACTACTTCAACCACAACTCAAACTAAAAAATTACGGTTAGATAGATGGAAAAATGCAGAACATCTATTTAAAATTGAAAATATAGAATTAATTGAAAATAAACATGTACTAATTATTGATGATATTATTACAACAGGAGCGACATTAGAAGCATGTGTTCTTTCAATAAAAAATGCAAAAAACAGCACAATTAGTATTGCTGCAATGGCATATACAAAATAAAATGTGCAAAATTATAATACAAAATTATTTACTGCGTTTTTTAAATAAAATAATTGTTATTTTGTATTCAAAATAAATTTATATGAGGCTATCTTTATCTAAGTTATTACACCTATTTTTTATAGTAAGTATCCTTGCAAGTTGTGCTAGAAGAGGCACTCCAACTGGAGGGGAAAAAGACTCTATTCCTCCAATTTTAGTGAAATCATTGCCAATAAATGAAAGCGTTAACTTTAAAGATAAAAAGATAAAAATTTACTTTGACGAGTATATAAAACTTAAAGATGTTAAAACTCAGCTTGTTATTTCACCTCCACAAAAAAACGAACCTATAATAACACCAGTTGGAACCGCAAGTAAATTTATTTCAATAAAAATATTAGACACTTTAGATGCAAATACCACTTACGTGTATAATTTTGGAAATAGTATTGTTGACAATAACGAAGAAAATAAGCTAGGGAACTTTAAATATATTTTTTCAACAGGAACATATATAGATTCTCTATTAATTAGTGGAGAAGTTACGGATCCATCAGTAAAAGAATCTGCAACGAACCTAGATGTAATGTTGTATGAATATGATAGTACATTTACAGACTCCATAGTTTTTAAACAAAAACCTCGATATATTGCAAATACACTTGATAGTACCTTATTTGAAATTACAAATATTCGTGAAGGAAAATATTTACTTATTGCACTAAAAGATGCTAATAATAATAAAGTATATGATCCGGATATTGACAAAATAGGCTTTGTTAAAGACACGATAACTCTGCCTACAGAAAAAATATTCAACTTCTCCATTTTTAAGGAAATTCCTGAATTTAAGATAATTAAACCAAAAGAAGTCACCAAAGGACACTTAATTTTTGGCTATAAAGGAAACCCAAAAGATCTAGATATTAAAATTTCATCAGAAACACCTGCTAATTTTAAATCTGAAATTATCTATGAAGTTGATAAGGATACTATTAATTATTGGTATACTCCTTTTGAGGCAGATTCATTAAATTTTTCAGTTTCCAAAGGAGATTATTTTGAAGAGCTTACTACTAGACTTAGAAGCTCTAAATTGGATACCTTAAAAATTACGAAAGGTAAAGGAGGAAACACACTAAATTTAATTGATACTCTTACCATATTAAGTAATACACCAATTATTAATATAGACACAACACTAATTTCTATAATTGATCAAGATACTTTAAATGTTGCCTTTAAAACAATTCTGGCAAAATCTAAATCTAAATTGTATTTAAATTTTGATAAAAAACCAGCATCAAAATATACTATTGATATTCTTCCAAATGCAATTACTGATATTTACGAAATGCCAAACGACACTTTGTCTTTCCAAGTTTCTACTAAAACACCTGAAGATTATGGAATTTTAAATATAGAAGTAGTTAGTGCTAAAAAATCATCATTTATAGTTGAATTATTAGACAGTAAAGATGCAGTTATTAGAATTGGTAAAATAAATAAACCTGGCATTGTTAATTTTGAATCTTTAGACCCAGGTAGTTATTTTGTTAGAATTACAATAGATGAAAACAATAATGGTATTTGGGATACAGGCAGTTTTTTAGAGAAACGTCAACCGGAAATAGTTAAGTTTTTTGACAAATTAATTGAACTTAGAGCAAATTGGGATATAACAGAACCTTTTATTGTTGAATAATTGAATTTTTCATTTAGATAACCTTAATTATATAGAATTTAGTACATTTGATAAAACAAACCCTATTTGTGCATAAAATTTTCAAAATAATAGCCCCAATTTATATTTGCCTCTTTATGGTAAATTTACAAGCACAAGACCAAAGCAGTCATGAAATTGGATTCATCTCTGGCTCAGCATCATTTACAACAGATTACGGCGAAAGAAATAACTTTCAGAGTAATGTTGGTGGGAATGTAGGTATGGGAATGGGTGTTATTTACTATTTAAATTTTACTGATTATAGATATCGTTGGAATCAACGTACAAATTATTGGGCAGAACACTTTAGAGTTCGTGCAGAATTATCATATATGTCTTCAAAATTAGATCATTTTGGACAATGGGCTGATGATTTATCTACTGATGGAGGAGTTTTACTAAGAGCTCACCACGGAAAAACTTACTTAGTAAATCTTGGCGCACAATTAGAATTTCACTGGGTAGATATTGTCGATTTTGGGTCAAGAAGAATTCCAGATTTAAAATGGTCTCCTTATGTTAGTGCTGGAGCTTTTGTAGATTTTTATAATCCTTCAATTTATTCAGACTTAGGTGACTGGAGAGATCCGGGTGTTTTATACCCAAAATGGGACCCTAATAATTTTCCAGATGCCGCACGTATAACACCAGGAATAACTATGTCAGCCACATTAGGTATTGGAACTCGTCGAAAATTAGGTTACTATTCAGACCTTTTAATTGAATCTCGATGGCAATATTTTTTCTCAAACTATGTTGATGGACTAAATGCAAGACAGGCTCCTGAAAACAAATACAACGATTGGCTGTTATGGATTCACGTAGGCTATATTTATTACTTAAACTAAATCTATTTATTAGTAAATTTTTTAATTAATTTACCCACAGTTAAACCCTGTACTATTATAGAAAATACCACTATAATATAGGTAATTACTAAAAATAAATCTCGATGCATTTCTTGTGTTAAACTTAATGCTAATGCAATAGAAATTCCACCACGCAATCCACCCCAAGTCATAATTAAATTGGTTTTTGGTACAAAATCTAATTTTTTAGCATATAACTTTATTGGCAACATTAAAGATAAAAATCGTGCCAATAATAATGTAGGAACCAACAATAATCCTGCTAAAATATATTGATTATTAAATGTAAGAATTAATATTTCCATACCTATCATTACAAATAAAACAGTATTTAAAAGAATGTCTATCAACTCCCAAAACTTATCTACATATTGTTCTGTTATTTTACTCATAGATGTTTCTCTTACAGTGTCTGTACCAACTATTAATCCCGCAGTAACCATCGCTAATGGAGCAGATAAGTGCAGGTATTGCGCTAGAACTGTTCCTCCCATTACTGCCGCTATTGTTATAATTACTTCAACATCATAATCATCAATTGATTTTAAAAGTCTGTATGTAATCCATCCTAATAATAATCCCAGCGCAATTCCTCCCACAACTTCAACCAAAAACATTTCAGCAACATGGCTAAAAGTAATATTCCCTCCACCTTTTGCAATTTGATAAATAGTTAAAAACACCACAACTCCTACACCATCATTAAACAAAGATTCACCAACTATTTTAGTCTCCAGTTTTTTTGGAGCTCCAACCTGTTTTAAAATCCCTAAAACCGCAATAGGATCGGTAGGTGATATTAATGCCCCAAACAGTAAACAATAAATAAAATCAACATCTAAGTTTACTAATTTTAAAAGAAAATATGAAAATATTCCAACCAAAAAAGTAGACGTTAAAGTACTAAAAGTAGCAAATGCCATAATTGGTTTCCTCTGAACTTTTAATTGTTGAAAATTAGTGTGTAATGCTCCTGCAAAAAGCAAAAAACTCAACATTACATCTAATAGAACTGTTTCAAAATCGATTTGAGAAATAAATAATCGCTCCTGTTCTAAAAGTGTATCATTAAACATACTTGTTGCTAAAACTAACAATGTAAAAACAATGGTAATTACCATTAAACCAATTGTTGTTGGCAATTTTAAAAAACGAACATTTAGATATCCAAAAAGTGCTGAAATCACTATTAGGATTGATGCTATAGCGTACAAACTCATTTAAATAAATTTTAATAATTGTAAAATAACTCCAAGATGAATACCCTCATGGTAGGCATTAAAAGCAATTGCTTCATCAATAGAGTTTAAAGACACGCCAATGCTTGTAGTATACTTATTGTAACTTTTAAATATCCCTTTTGAATAATCTTCCTCTAATTTAACTGGTATTTCAATTAATTGAGTTTTAATTGTTCCCATTTCGCTTTCTGAAACCGAATAATTTGGATTGGTTCCTTTTTGAAAATTGGTAATCATTTCTTCAGAAATCAAACATTCTATACCTGATAATTTATAACACAATAGTTGCTGAGTTACTACGAGATGGGCAATATTCCAAGCTATGTTATTTTTAAACCCTTTTGGAATTTTATTTAATTGATCAATAGTTGCTTTTTCTGTCACTTTTAATAAAAATTGCCTTGTCTTAAGTAAATCTTCAAATTGTTTTTGCATTTCATAGTATTTATTAGATTCGCTCAAATTTAAAATAAAAACATCGTAAATTTACTTTAATAACCTATAATTTAAAGATGAAAAAAATATACTACTTAAAAACCTGTGATACATGTAGAAGAATTCTAAAAGAAATAGATACTACCGGATTTATTTTGCAGGAAATTAAAACAGAACCAATTACTGCAAATCAACTTGAAGAAATAGTGGCGCTTACAAAATCTTATGAAGTATTATTTAGCAGAAGAGCAAAAAAATACAAACAAATGGATTTAAAAAATCAAACTTTAACTGAAAAAGATTATCGACAACTTATTTTAGATGAATATACTTTTTTAAAGCGCCCTGTTATTATTAACGATGGTGAAGTTTATGTTGGAAATACTCAAAAAAGAGTTGATATTTTTATAAAATAATATCGTTTTTTACAATTTTTTTACAAAGTTCTTATAAATTTATTTTAGTGAAAAAGAAATGAGTTAAATCATAATACATCTTATAAATAAAGGTAATTTAGTCCGCTTTAAAATATAAGAAAATTATGAGAAAACATTTATTATTAATAGTTGCAATATGCTCTATAAATTTATCTTTTAGTCAAATATACTTTTCATCTAGTATTGGCCAAACAATTGGAAGTGCTGAAGTGAAATTTGGAGAGATTGTAACTCCATCACAATCTGAGAACTCCTATGGGAGTTATGGAGAAGGAACTAACTTTCAACTTAGAGCAGGTTACTTTTTTAATGAAACATTTGGGGTGGATTTTGGTATTGCATACTTACATGGAGCAGATCAAACAATTACAAAAGTAAGCTTATCAAATCAAGAAATTAATGCAATTGCCAGAGCAAGAGCTTTTGGTTTATCTCCTTCATTAGTTTATAAATTTTCAAATAAAATTTATGGTCGTTTTGGAGCTTTAATAAAAGCTGGAGGAAAAACTGAAGCAGTTGTATACAACAAAACCTCATTCTCAGATTCTGAAGCCTCTGCACAAGGGCTTCCTTCAGGATCTTACTCCGTAACAGAATATACAGAAGACTATCATGGTGTTTTACCGTTAGGATTTGTAGGTGCATTTGGATATAAACTTGATTTTAATAAAAATTTCGGTTTGTTTATTGAAGCTGAATATTTAGGTATTAGTGTTAAAAGAAAAGATTCAGAAATTAGTGAATTCAATACTAATATTATGCTGCCTGATGGCACTGTTGCCGTATCTTCATTATATTCTTTAGAAAACTTACCAACAGGCTATGTAATAAAATCAGACTATGTTGATGAATTACCACATAACAATACAGATCCTTCTAAAAAATTAGCTCAACGAGTTCCATACTCTTCTTTTGGGATTAATTTTGGAATAACTTGCACTTTTGAGCAAAAAGTATCTAAATGAAATTCATTTCAAAAACTAATTCTTTAAACTAAAAAAGCTGGTTGTTAAAACAACCGGCTTTTTTATTAGATAACATCTAATTACTTGTTATCTTTAGTTCTGATTTTTTAATAATTCTATTTAAATCCTCTTCTAAAATTTTAGTTTTTGCACCAATCAAAACATAATCATTTTCACTTTTCACCTTCAATAAAATTTCTTTTATCATATTATTATCTTTCAAAAAATAAAGTTGAACCTTATCACCATTCTCAGCTACCCTAAAAATGGTTGAATACTTCTTTCTTTTAATAAATTTGTTTAGTTTTTTATCTAGTATAGCTTCTGAATCAGAAAAAACCATCAAGTCATAATTTTGGGCTTTTCTCAACAAACTTTTATATTCTCCCAAATCTTTTTTAGGAATAAACATGTTGCCAATAAAAGCTGAGACGCTTATTGAGAAATCTGATTCTTGTTTATTTTCTTGGTAAAAAGTATGAAACGATGATTTTGTTGCACAGGAACTTAAAATAAGAGCAACTGCTAAAATTAAAATTCTATTTTTCATAAAAAAGGTGTTTCATTTAAGACGATTAAATCACTTTTTTGTAACTTTTAACTAATTAATCTTTAGTATTAAAGTAAGTTTTAACTCTTAAAACAGCATTTGAATTTATGTCCTCCCAAAATAAATTAATATCCCCAACATGATAGTTTTTTTTACCCATTAGAAAAATTCTAAAGGGAAAATGTGGCAAACTCGTCCATAAAATTCCATCTTTTACAAACACCTCTAATGCTTGTTCATATATTTTATTATTAGTAAATAAAAAACCTTTATGATCCATTCTACTAGAACTAATTTCAGAATCCCAAGTTATCGGATTTGAAACAGCATTTCCTTCAAACCATTTTGAATAATTTTTAGGATAGTAGTTCTTTTTAAAAGTGTTCCAGGTTACAAAACCACCTGTTTCTGATGGTTCAGTCATTAAATTAATTGTTTCAAACTCATTTTTGGAAATTCCAATTCCTGGTAAATATGCAGCAATCAACATAGACTGTAACTCTTTATCATCAAAAAAATCCTTCAATAATCTTATTGCATGAGTAGTGCCTTGACTATGAGAAGCAATAATAATTGGCCTGCCATTATTATATTTTTCCATATAAGTCTCAAAGGCAATTTTAATATCACTATAAGCTAAATTTAAAGCAGATTCGCCTCCTTTTTCTATATTTGAATAAGATCTTAAATGTGCTTGTCTGTAATAGGGAACATATAATCTTCCCGCATTTACAAAGGCAGAAGCTTGAAATTTCACAGCAGTATTTATAACTTTTTCATTTTGAACAGTATCAGATATTGGAACATTCCAACGTAAATCTTTCTTTTCAATATTTAAAGTTGGATAAATATAAAATACATCTGCCGGTAAATTAGCTGTATTTGATTGCTTATCTAATAAATCTATTGGGTAATTAGAAGGCAAAACTGCCCATGCAGAATCATTTTCATAATTTGGTACTTGTGGGAAAGGTTGAGATGAAAAAAGAGGCAAAGCAATTGTTTTACAACTACCTAAACTAATTAGTAAAACAATTGCAGCAAGAAATTTAAAATAAGATTTTAATCTTTTAATCAAATTTATTTCTTTTTGTACAACATAGGGTTTGTATCCTCATCGTTATACATTTTCATTTGTTTGTAAACCTTTACATACTTATCTCCAGCAGCAAAATCATTTAGCAAATCATCTATTGCTGTTGATAAATCAACACGCTGTTCTAACAACACATTTAATTTCTCCTGGCATTTTGCTCTATGTTCATCAGAAGCAGATTCTCTTGTTGCTTCCTCATTCATATGGTAAATTTTTAAAGCTAAAATAGAAAGTCTATCAATAGCCCAAGCCGGAGTTTCCGAATTAATCTTAGCTCCTTTTTTAACTTTAACATCTTTAAATTTATCCAAAAAGTAACTATCTATATATTCAACCATATCAGTTCTATCTTGGTTAGAAGCATCAATTTTACGTTTTAAAACTAAGGCTTCAATAGGATCAATATCCGGTAATCGAATAATATCTTCATAATGCCATTGTACAGTATCAATCCAACTTTTTCTATATAATAAATGTTCAAAAGAAGTTGATTCAAATGGATTTTTAAATGGTTGATCTACATTATCTAAAATGTGATATTTTTTAATTACTTCATCAAATAACTGGTTGTATTTTTGTGCACTCATACTTATTTTTCTAAAATGTGTAAATATTCAACTGTTGAAGTTGCTTTGTGATTTCTGTTTTCTGTTTTATCTGCTTTAAAACGTTGATAATTTGTTGTTCTTAAGCTGTATTTTCCATAAGCCGACATTATCTCACTCACTTCATTTTCAGACATTAAACCCTCGTTGTTATAACTTAAAAAAATGTATCTAAAGTTAGCGTTTTTTATTAGTTCCTCGAAGGAATTTTTAACTTCATTTTTTTTACAATAAGATGAACGATAATAATTTCTTAAACCTGTTTTTCCTTGAGGAACAAAATCATCATATTTTGCAATGGTTGTTAATAAATGATAATTTGAACCATATTGTCGGGCATTGTACGGTGGGTCTAAATACAATATATCCCCTTTAATTTTTTTAATAAGTTTGTTGCTATCTAAATTAAAAACTTGATGGTTTTTTTTTGTGATGTCAAAATTTGCCGGCTCAACAACAATGGTTTTTTGCGCTGATTTTTTTATTTTTTTTAGATAAGCTCCATAAACTGAAGCTGTATTTGCAACTTTATCTGCACTTTCAATTAATGATGCTAATAAATAAAAATATGCATCTTCATTTATTTCATTTTTAGCTTTCCAAGATTCAATTTGAATTCTAATTGCATCAATCTTTTTTCCATTTTCAGCTGAAAAATACAATCTTCCTTCGCTTCCATTTTCGCAATAATTTTTATAAATAAAACCCTCTACTCCAATCAATTCATTTAAAAAAATAAACCTATCTTGAATACTTATTTCCTTAAAATTACCAATATAATTTCTATTTAACGCAAAACTATAAAACTCTACATCGTTAGAAATAACTTGCTTTACCAACGGTTTAAATGTTCTACCCACTATCCCGGTACCGGCAAATAAATCGCAAAAAACCAGATTCGTTAAGTCACCTTCAACAGTATTGGTAATGGTATCTTTTATAAATTTTGATAACCTATGTTTAGAACCTATATAATTCACTTAATTTATTTAATTGCCCATATAATATCGGCGTTTATTGTTGAATTTTCAATTGAAATATTGTATAATTTTGAGTTGTCAAAACTACGTAAATAAGCTGATATAATTTCCCTCATCCAACCAATTTCGGCTTTTAATTTCCAATTGTCTTTTGGATTTAAATAGTCTAAAACTACTAAAAACAGTCTATTTTTAGTGTGTTGTCTTTTTTGTTGACTCTGGTTAATGTATAGCCATTCTATTAATTCATTTTTATGCTCAATTGCATAAGGAACCGACTTATTAAAACCTTTTGGGAAAACAGTTGTTTTATGGTCGAATGGAACGCTTGAAATATAAAAATCTGTATATTTATCTTTCGAATTTAAATGCGCTTCAACATTCTCATGTTCACAAAAAATAGATTCAATTGCTTTGGCAGACCAAAAATTAAACCATCTATTTAATGTGTAATTTTTAAGTTGATCGTAATCTAATTCATCTTTAAAGTTACTCTCAATTTTATCTAATAATTCTTCAAAAAAGAAAGTTTCATAGATAAAATTAGTTTGCTTATCAAAATTATCTGCTTGTTTTCGCCCCCATATGTATGGGTAATTTAATCTTTTCTTCAATTCATTTTCAAGCAAATTATAATCCATTTACAATTAAGAAAATTTACGCTTAATAATATCCATTAGTCGCTGCTCATAATCTTCTTTAGTACTCCAATCATAATCTGGCTTTACAAAATCGCTCATAAAACTTAATGCTTCTTCTTCTGTTTTAAAAGAATTTAATTGTGACAAAACTCTATTAAAATCTTCCTGACTCCCATCAAATAAATGCTTCACAAAGGCAATTCTATCATTTAACCCAATTTGTAAATTATTTTTAAATATGGTATCATTTAAAGAACGTTTTTGATTGGTTTCTTCCTCAATAACAGGGTTTTCTTTAGTTGCTTTTTCAAAAAGTTGAGTAGCAACATCAGCAGAAATAGCATCTTTAAATTCTTCTTCTAAAGTAATTTGAATAGAAGATAATTCTTTTCTGTCATCTTTTATCATGTCATTATCAGCACTAAAAACTTCCTCTTCAATAAGTGCCTTTCTTTCAATAGATTCTGTTATTTTTTCTTCAACTTCTTCAACTTTAAAAACCTCCTCTTTAATTTCAACTTCTTCCAATAAATCCTTTTTTATATCTTCGGTTGAAACTGTTTCAATTTTATCAATAATTTCTTCTTTTGTTTCAATAGCATTTGGAGTCGTATTAATATATTCATCAACAAACTTTAATACAGATAACTTTTCATAAATATCATGAGCTTTTTTATGCAGTGCATTTACATCATCTTTATTTTTCATTTGTAAAATACTGTGTGCCAAACTAACAAGTTCCGCTTCTAATTTTTTGTGCATAAGTTGATCTATTTTATGATTATTGATGTGTTATTTTTAATAAATTTGTAAAAATTAAAAAAACAGCATTCCTGTTTTACAATTTTAACAATTTAATGTGAAAAAATATAATTTTATCTTATTGCATTAAATTAAAACTAAAAATACAATAACCTTTGAAGCGTGAAATTACAAAATGTTTCTTGAAAATACAGTAAATCATACCGAACAATTTGGCTGGATAGAAGTTATTTGCGGCTCTATGTTTTCTGGTAAAACAGAAGAGTTAATTCGTAGGTTAAAACGAGCACAATTTGCAAAACAAAAAGTGGAAATTTTTAAACCTGCAATTGATATAAGATATGATGAGGAAATGGTTGTTTCTCATGATGCAAACGAAATAAGATCTACGCCTGTTCCTTCTTCTGGAAATATAAGAATATTAGCTTCAGATGTTGAAGTTGTTGGTATTGATGAAGCTCAATTTTTTGATGACGAAATTGTAGCCGTTTGTAATGATTTGGCAAACAGAGGTGTAAGAGTTATAGTTGCCGGCTTAGATATGGATTTTAAAGGAAATCCTTTTGGTCCAATGCCTGCATTAATGGCAACTGCTGAATATGTAACTAAAGTTCATGCCGTTTGTACAAGAACCGGTAATTTAGCACATTTTAGTCATAGGAAAGCCGCCAGTGAAGACTTGGTTTTATTAGGTGAAACTCAAGAATATGAGCCTTTAAGCAGAGCCGCATATTACAAGGCTATACAACAAGAAAAAAAGAAAAAAGCTGAACAAAATAACAATGGGAAATAACCACGTTACTGTTCTTGAAATAGACCTAAACTCTATTGAATTTAATTTAAATTATTTTAAGTCTAAACTTCATAAAGACACTAAAATATTAGTAGTTGTTAAGGCATTTGGCTATGGATCTAGTGCTGTTGAAGTAGCAAAGTTTTTAGAATCAAAAGTAGCATATTTTGCTGTTGCTTATTTAGATGAAGGTATTGCTTTAAGAAATGCTGGAATTAAAACTCCAATTTTAGTATTACATCCTCAAGAAGCGAATATAGAACAAATTATTAAATACAATTTAGAGCCTAACATTTATTCCATAAAGTTATTAAAAGCATTTATTAAAAAAACCACCAACTTAGGTCTTCAAAAATATCCAATACATATAAAATTTAATACTGGATTAAATAGATTGGGTTTTAACCAAAAGGATATTTCAGAATTACTGTCAATTATAAACAATCAATCAGCTTTAAAAGTAACTTCTGTATTTTCTCATATTGCAGCAAGTGAAGATTTAAATGAACGTAAATTCACACTCCAACAAATATATAAATTCAACGTTGTTTCCAACGAATTTATTAAACATTTAAACAACATTCCGTTTAAACATATGCTAAATACTTCAGGTATTATAAATTATGCAGAAGAGGCGCAATTTGATATGGTACGATTAGGTATTGGATTATTTGGCTTTGGAAATAACAATATTGAAACTTCTAAGCTTAAAAACGTACTCACTTTAAAATCGGTAATATCACAAATTAATGTTATAAACGAAGGTGAATCTGTAGGGTATAACAGAGCGTTTACTGCCAAATCAACTATAAAAACAGCTACAATTCCAATTGGTCATGCAGATGGAATTTCAAGACAATTTGGAAATGGTCTGGGCTTTGTTTTTATAAATAATAAAAAAGCTCCAATAGTTGGAAATGTTTGTATGGACATGGTAATGGTTGATGTTACAAATATTAATTGTAATGAAGGTGATGATGTAATTATTTATAAAAATCAAGAACATTTAGAAGGTTTAGCCAAAGCAATTGATACCATTTCTTATGAATTGCTAACAGCTATTTCTCAACGTGTAAAAAGAATTGTTAAATAAATGTTAATTTACTATATTAGCTCCTTGTTAACCAATTAAATAATAAATTATGTTAAAAGAATTTAAGAATTTTATAATGACTGGGAATGTTATTGATTTTGCAGTAGCAGTTATTATGGCCGGAGCACTTGGTGGTGTTATCAAAGGATTTGTAGATAATATCGCAATGCCTTTTGTTGGGTATTTTGCTGGAGGTATTGATTTTGCTGATCTTCACTATGCAATGGATGGTAGTGATTATGAAACTGTTGCTGCTGCAAAAGAAGCTGGTGGAGCAGTAATAGCATATGGTGCCTGGATAAACACTATAATAAACTTATTAATTGTAGGTTTTGTAATGTTTATAATTGTAAAAGCTTATAACAAAACTAAAAAACCAGTTGAGGCCCCTGCACCTGCTGGACCATCTGATAATGATTTATTAGGTGAAATTAGAGATTTATTGAAGAAAAAATAAAACCAAACTTTTTTTAATTAAAAAGGCTCACAATTGCGAGCCTTTTTTTTATTAACTTTTTTTAGTTTCATAAACCACTGCTATGGTTGGAGATATCTCATTTTTTTTAATCAAAACTAGTTCATCTCCTATGCAAACATTTCCTGTTTGTAGCACTTTAAAGTAGATGCCACTTTTAGTTGAGTTCCAAAATTGTTTCAACACTTTTTGAGTTCCAAATCTTAAACCTAATTTCATACAAGGCTCTCTTGGTTTGGTTACTTCTAAAATAACCTCTCCTAATTTAAAAGTATCGCCAATATGAATTTTAGTTTCTTCTAAATTAGAAATTGTTAAATTTTCACCAAACATTCCATATTTCCAATCTAAATTTGGATATAAAGGTTTCCAATATTCATAATGATTTTCAGAATATGCATAAACCGCTTTATCAACCCCTCCATGATATCTTCTATCAATAACAGCATCTTTTTCCACATCTTCTTCCCCTAAAAATATAGGAAATTGAACGGGGTATTTAAAAATTCCGGTTTCAATTATTTTTCCTTTATAATTAATTGATTTTTTCTCTCCTAAATTTACCGAAATTACTTTCATTTTTCTTCGAATTTTGAAAGTTCATCTGCTATCTTTCGGTCATTTGATAACCTCGGAACTTTATTTTGACCACCAAGTTTACCAACTGATTTCATATATTTATTAAAACCTCCTTTTTCAATTACAGTAATTTTTAATGGCTGTAATATTTTCCCTTTTATCAAGTCGAAATAATAACTATTTTGCAACTGTAAAGAAGCATCAATTTTTTCAGAAAATTCTTTAACATTCCCTGGTTTTTGATCAAATTCGATAAACCACTCATGATATGGAAGTCCTTCTTTAGGTGTAATTTGCGGAGCAACCGTAAATTCGCTAACACTAATTCCAGTATCAATTGTATGCGCATTTATAGAGTCTTCAACTTCTTTACCAATTACGTGTTCTCCAAAAGCTGAAATAAAATGTTTTATTCTTCCAGTAACAACAATTCTTGGCGGATTGATAGATAAAAATTCTATTGTATCACCAATGTTATAACCCCAAAGACCTGCATTCGTATTTAATATAATTACATAATTTACACCAATTTTTACATCGGCTAAAGAAATTCGTGTAGGGTTTTCATTAAAAAATTCTTCTGAAGGAATAAATTCATAAAAAATTCCACCATTCACCAAAAGCATCATTCCAGTTTCAGTTTGAGAGTCTTGATATGCAATAAATCCTTCTGATGCAGGATACATTTCAATAGTGTCAACTTTTCTACCAATTAATTCTTCAAATTTATTTCTGTAAGGTTCATAATTAACACCTCCATATGCAAACAAATTAAAATTAGGAAAAACCTCTCCAACCTTTTTCCCAGTTCTTTCAACTATTCTTTCAAAATACATTTGAACCCAAGGAGGAATCCCTCCAATTAACGTCATGTCTTCATTTATAGTTTCATCTATAATAGCTTCAATTTTGATTTCCCAGTCTTCAATACAATTTGTCTCCCAACTTGGCAATCTATTTTTCATCAGGTATTTAGGAATATAATGTGCGGTAATTCCAGACAATCTTCCAATATTAATACCATTTTTTTCTTTTAACTCTGGACTCCCTTGCAAAAAAATCATTTTCCCTTTTAAAAAATCTACTTTTTTAGTTTCGGCAATATATAACAACAATGCATTACGCGCTGCCTTTATATGCATTGGCATAGATTCTTTTGTTAATGGAATGTATTTTGTACCTGATGTTGTGCCTGATGTTTTGGCAAAATAAAGTGGTTTCCCTTTCCATAATATGTCCGACTCGCCATCTACAACTCTATCTACATAGGTTTTTAAACCTTCATAATCTCTAATTGGAACTTGTTCTTTAAAATTTTGGTAGGTTTTTATTCTATCAAAATTATGATCTTTCCCAAAGGCTGTTTGTTGTGCCTGAGAAATTAATTTTTTAAAAACTTTTTGTTGAACTTTTACGGCATTATTGCTTTGTTTGTAAAATCTAGCTGCAATTCTTTTTGCAAAAGGTTTTGCTAATATTGATTTAATATTCATAATTTATTCGAAGTCAATGTAATTTATTGGATTAACTGCATAGCCCTCATTCCACAATTCAAAATGCAAATGCGGCCCTGTACTAAATTCACCAGTATTTCCCGCTGAGGCAATAACCTCTCCAGATTTTACCAAATCTCCCTGCTCTTTATGTAATGCTGTGTTGTGTTTATAAACTGATATAAATCCACCCGAATGTTCTACAATAATAACATGACCAGTTTCTGATGTCCAAGCTGCAAAAATTACAGTACCATCTGCAACGGACTTAACTGGCGTTCCCATTTCTACTGCAATATCAACAGCAAAATGCTTGGTTTTTGGGTTATATCCATCTGATAAAGTTCCAACAACTGGGGCAAAAAACACAATATCTACATCTTTTGTGGCCTCGCTAAAAATACTGTATCTATTTTCACTTTCAATATCTAACCTAAATTCTAAATCTGCTTCTGAAGGACTTAAATTAATTGTGTCTTTGTCATATTTTATTGCTTCCAAAACTGAATCTGTATCAAACATGACTTCAGAAATTTCACCAGTTAATAATTCTCTAACTTTTTGTATGTAAACATTATTTACTTGAAGAGTTTGTTCTAAAGAATCCACTTTATAAATTAATTGAGTAGCTTCTTTTTTTAGTTTTGTTGAAGAATAACCTGGAATATATTCTTTTAAAGGAGTAAACGCTATTAAATAAATAGTTCCAACAATTAATAAAATAGAAAATATGCTTCCTAATATAAATACATTTAATCTTGTTAATTTAAATGATACTTTTTCTTCAAAAGTATCTTCATTCAACACCACCAAACGGTACTTATTAATTAATTTTTGCCTGAATTTTCCTTTATTTTTGGATTTTTTTACCATATTTTTCTCTAAAACAAATATACAACGAATTTATATTATTATAATTTCAGTTTATTTGTTTTGAAGTGTTAAAACTTCGCTAAAATTATGTTTTATAGAAGTTCATTTCATCTATATATTTCCAAACATTTGAAGGCAACATAGTACTTATATCTTTTTTGCCTTTTATTGCTTTTCTAATAAAAGTAGAAGAAACCTGAACTATTGGAGCGTTTACCGTATGAACTTTTGGGTGTTTTAAAAATTGACTCTCCGTTTTACCCTCAGAAATTCTTGGGTATACATACAATTCATAATTTTCTAAAATAGTTTCATAGTTTTTCCATTTATGAAACCCTTTTAAATTATCCTCGCCCATTATTAAACAAAACTGATGTTCTGGATATTTCTCCTCAATATGAATTAATGTATTTATAGTGTAATTTGGTTGTGGTAATTTAAACTCAATATCAGAAGTTTTTAGTTTTGGGTAATTTTCAACAGCAACATTAACAATTGCCAATCTATGCAGATTGCTAAGCATTGAGCTTTTTTGTTTAAATGGACTCATTGGTGTTATAACAAACCAAACCTCATCCAAATCAGAAAATTCTGCCATATAATTTGCAATAATCATATGCCCAACATGAATTGGATTAAAAGTGCCAAAAAACAACCCTACCTTCATTTATTTATAAATTTTTCAACTAATTTATAAGCTTTTTCTTTTGCCTGTTCTAAATTATCATTTACTAAAATAACATCAAAATCTTTAGCAAACTTCAATTCTTTTTCAGCTTTAGCAACGCGTTCTTTTATTTTTTCTTCGCTATCAGTCTTTCTATTTCTTAATCTACGTTCCATCTCTTCAATAGATGGTGGCTGCACAAAAATAGCCAATGTTTTATCTGGAAATTTATTTTTAATAGACAAACCTCCAACAACATCAATATCAAAAATTACATGTTTTCCAAGTTTCCAAATACGCTTAACTTCCTTTTTTAAGGTTCCGTAATAATTATCGGTATAGACTTCTTCCCATTCAATAAAGTCATCTTTTTCAATATGTTTTTGAAACTTTTTTGCCGAAATAAAATAGTAGTCTTTTCCATTTATTTCTTTACCTCTGCTTTTTCTTGAAGTAGCTGAAATTGAAAAATCCAAATTTAATTCAGGTTGTGCTAATAAATGATGTACAATAGTAGTTTTACCAGAACCTGAAGGAGCTGAAAAAACAATAAGTTTTCCTTCTTTTTTCACAGGATTATAATACGTTTAAATTTTGTTCTTTAATTTTTTCAAGCTCATCTTTCATTTGTACAACCAGTTTTTGCATAGGTGCAAAATTAGATTTTGAACCAATTGTATTAATCTCTCTTCCTATTTCTTGTGTTATAAAACCTAACTTTTTCCCATTAGAATCGTCCGATTTTAATGCTTTTTTAAAGTATTCTAAATGATTTTTTAAACGAACCTTTTCTTCTGTAATGTCTAATTTTTCAATATAATAAATAAGTTCCTGCTCAAACCTGTTTTGGTCTATCTTAACTTCTAATTCAGCAATACCTTTGTTTATTTTTTCTCTTACAGCTTCTATACGTTCTGGATCAATTTCAACAACTTTCATTAATAATTCTTCTATATTAGAAATTCTCCCCACAAAATCAGCAAGTAAAACTTCTCCCTCATCAGATCTATATTTGTTTATTTCTAAAATGGTTTGATTTATTGCTTCATCAATTTGAGCCCACTCTTTTTCGTCTAACTCTTCTCTTTCGGTTTTTAACGAATCTGGTAAACGAACGGCCATTTTTAATAACTCAATTTCAATAGTATCAACTATACTTCTTAATTGATTCATATATTCTTTCACCACATTTTCATTTATTTTTGATGAAAGTTCCACTCCATTATTTTCAATAAAAATAGAAAAATCAACCTTTCCTCTTTCTAATGTTGAAGCCATTTTTTTTCGAATATCAAGTTCTTTTTCTCTATAATAAGAAGGCATTCTAACACTTAAATCTAAGTTTTTACTGTTTAACGATTTTAATTCAATCGTAATTTTTTTAGTTGGAAGTTGTAATACGGTTTTCCCGTAACCAGTCATTGATTGTATCATCTATTCAAAAAATTTAGGCAAATTTAATGCATTTTCAATACTTGACCTATTTTATGACACTAGTATCTGTTTTTGAACAAAAACTATTACGTATTTTTGCTTCTAATTCAAACTATAATTAGCATTATTTTGAGTAATTACAAACATTTATTAGTTATTAGGTTATCTGCAATGGGAGATGTTGCTATGACAATTCCAGTATTAAGAGCTTTTGTAAAACAACATCCAACCACAAAAATAACCGTTCTTTCAAAACCTTTTTTAAAGCCATTATTTGCAGATATTAAAAATGTAAACTTTTATGCAGCAGATGTCACTAAAGAACACAAAGGTTTTTTTGGACTTTTAAAACTTTATAAAGAACTAAAATTGCTGAATATTGATGCTGTTGCCGATTTGCATAATGTTCTACGCTCAAAAATAGTACGCACATTTTTTAAACTATCCATTAAAAATGTAAGCTTTATTGATAAAGGAAGAACCGAGAAAAAAGCATTAACAAGCACTAAAAACAAAGTGTTTAAACAACTAAAAACAACTCATGAACGCTATGCTGATGTTTTTAGAAATCTAGGTTTTCAATTAGATTTATCAAATCCTGAATTTCCTCAACAATTACAATTAACTCAAGAAATTATTAAAATTACTGGCGCTAAAACTGAAAAATGGATTGGAATTGCTCCTTTTGCTCAATACAATTCTAAAATGTACCCATTAGATTTAATGGAACAAGTAATTTCTGAATTATCAAAAAAAGAAAACTTAAAAGTTTTGTTATTTGGTGGTGGTAAAAAAGAAGTTGATTTTTTAGATAAAATTGCAAACAACTATATTAATACCATTAATGTTGCTGGAAAAATTAAATTTGGTGTTGAACTTAATCTTATTTCTAATTTAGATTGTATGTTAAGTATGGATTCTGGAAATGCCCATTTTTCGGCAATGTTTGGAGTGCCAACAATAACAATTTGGGGAATTACACATCCGTTTACTGGTTTTGCCCCATTTAATCAACCACTTGAAAATGCTCTCTTACCAGACTTAGAAAAATACCCAAATATTCCCTGTTCTATTTATGGAAATAAAGTTTGTGAAGGTTATGAAGATGTTATGAGAACAATTTCTCCAAAGGATGTAGTTCAAAAATTAATAAACACTATTAAATAAAAAAGGCTTGCAAATTGCAAGCCTTTAAGTTTTGTTTTAAACCTTTAATCTAAAGCAGGTATTCTTAATACTTGCCCTGGATAAATTTTATCTGGATCTGAAAGCATTGGTTTGTTAGCTTCAAAAATAATTGGGTATTTCATAGCATCACCATAATATTTTTTCGCAATTTTACTTAAGTAATCACCACTAACAACAGTATGAAACTGTGCCGCAGGCTCTTCAACTTCAACAGTCATTCTATCGTCAACTGTTGCAATACCTTCTGTATTACCAATAACCAACACCACTTTTTCACGAGTTGCTTGTGAAGCCGCTTGTCCCCATACAGTAGCATTGTCTCCTGTAACTTCAATATTTAAATCTAACACTTCAAAACCTAAAGTTTCAACAGCATTAGTAAGCTTAGATGCTTTAAATTTAGCTTCTGCAGCAGCTGCAACAGCTTTGTCTGCAGCTTCTTCAGCTGTAGTTTTTCCAATTCCGAATACTTTTGCTCCAGCATTCTTTATAAATGAAAATAATCCCATGTCTTTTTCTTTTTTTAATTAATTAATTGTTTTTATTATCAGATTGTAATATACAAAAATTAAACCAAACCTTTATTTATCAAAAATCATTTTAATGTTTTATTTTTGCAGAAAATACTTTTATATGATTGTCAATATTTTAGATAAAAAAAAATCAATATTAAATAAATTTATTTCAGAAATTAGAGATGTCAATATTCAAAAGGATTCAATGAGGTTTAGGAGAAATATTGGCAGAATTGGTGAAATAATAGGTTATGAATTAAGTCAATCTCTTTCTTTTGAAAAAAATACGATTACCACACCATTAGGAACCAAAATAGTTGACACACCAAAAAAAGACATTGTTTTATGTTCAATTCTAAGAGCTGGCTTACCATTGCATGATGGACTTCTAAATTATTTTGATGATGCTGAAAATGCCTTTATTTCAGCATATAGAAAACATAGAAATGATACTGAATTTGAAATTAAAGTTGAATATTTTGCCTCACCAAATTTAGACAATAAGACTTTGATTCTTGCTGATCCAATGTTAGCTACAGGTCAATCTATTGTTGCTGTTTATGAAGGATTAAAAAAACACGGAACACCAAAAGAAATTCATTTAGCTTGTGTTATTGGTTCAATTGAAGGAATTGAATATATTAAAAATTACTTTCCTGAAAATACCAAATTATGGATTGCAACTGTTGATGATAATTTAAACGATAAAGGATACATTGTTCCAGGATTAGGAGACGCAGGAGATTTAGCATTTGGTGTGAAATTATAAAAAATAAACGCCAATAGAAATAGCTAAAAACAAGTATAAGATTAAGTTTTTAAAAGTTGAAGATCCTGTTTTATGAATAAAATTTGCAATTATTATTGCTACAGGAATTATTAAGAAAAATAATTCGGAACCATTTTTTAAAGGAGAAACAACTACAATAACTATTGAAACTATAAGATGGATCATAATTATTTTCCATGATAATTTAAAATTATTACTTATTAACACCACTTTTGGACTAAGTGTAACAACACACCAAATTATCAGAGCCAACAATAATGTTATTGGGATTAGAAGTTTTAATGCATTATATGTAACAAAATTAAAACTCATATCAAAATTTAGTGTATCATAGAAAAAATTAAGGTTATCAAAATAAAAATGATAGGTAAAATATATTATTAATGGAGTTATAAATCCAACTATAGGTATAAATAAATTTTTTACATTCATTTTTCTAAAAACAAGCATTCCAACATAAACCAAAATTAAAAATATAATACTCCAGGAATATATTAATGTTGCAATTCCTACCCAAAAACCAGCATCAAATAATTTACTTTTAATTTTAATTCCGGACCCAATACTATAAATTTTTCTAAACGCTAGTAGTAAAACTAAATTTGAAAAAAAAATATTCAGTTCAAACATAGTTTCATAAAAACTTCCAAGCAATAGTATTGTTATTAAAAGTGCATATGAGTTATCTTCCGTTAAATTATTTTTTCTTAAAATAAAATTTAAGAGCAATAACATAAATACAAAACATAAAAAAACACCAATAATTAGGCCTATAGAAGCGATACTTATATCAATAGAATGAAATAAAAATACTGAGGTAAAATAAAATAAAGCAAAAAGCATTATTAGATTTAGTACAATCGCCGGTTTAGTTTTATTAAAAAAATTTGCTATCATTACTATATTTCATACTTTTGCCTGTAAATATAACTAAGAAATGATTGCAAACAATATTTTTAAAGCGATAGGTGATTTTTGTACAGATGTTTTATTCGCTCCTTACAATTCAATTAGATCTATGGATAATTGGTGGGCTCAAAATACGGTAAGTTGGATATTTATTGTAATTACTTTTATTGCATTCTTTTACTGGATTGGCGAAATAAGAAAATACAAAAAAGCGGGTAACGAATAATTCGTTATAATTATAATTTCATATTCCTTTTTTAAATACACCATTTGTGGGTAGCAAAAATAAACTTAAAAGATTTCGTGAAAACGATACTTTTTCCAATGTAATTCAACCAACGCGAGAAGAAGTTCTTGAAGGTTTCTCAAAAAAAGGAAAATGGCATGCTGTTTTTGAAAATGACAATCCTATTGTTCTTGAATTAGGATGTGGAAAAGGCGAATACACGATTGCTTTAGCCAGAAAAAATCCAAATATAAACTATATTGGAATAGACTTAAAAGGTGCACGTTTTTGGAGAGGTGCTAAAACAGCATTAGAAGAAAACTTAACCAACGTAGCATTTATTAGAACTCAAATAGAGCTAATCGATTTACTTTTTAGTGAAAATGAAGTTTCTGAAATTTGGATAACATTTCCAGATCCACAAATTAAATACACCCGCACAAAACATAGATTAACCAACGCAGAGTTCTTAAAAAAATACCATCACGTTTTAAAACCAGAAGGTATCGTAAATTTAAAAACTGATAGTGAATTTATGCATGGTTACACTTTAGGGTTATTGCATGGTGCTGGTCATGAAATTTTATATGCACACCATGATATTTACAAAAATTTTCATGCTCCTGAAGAAGTTACTTCAACACAAACATTTTATGAGGCCCAATATTTAGAAGTTGGAAAACCAATAACCTATATAAAATTTAAAATTCGTTATTAATTATTATTTTTAACGAATGGGTACATCCGAAAATTTTTTCGAAAAAGTTTATAAAGTAGCGAAACAGATTCCATATGGAAGGGTTACTAGCTACGGTGCAATTGCAAAATATTTAGGAGCCGCACGATCGGCAAGAATGGTGGGTTGGGCAATGAATGCTTCTCATAATAACGATGAAATTCCAGCACATAGGGTAGTAAATAGAAAAGGTCTTTTAACTGGGAAACTACACTTTGACGGCACAAATCTAATGCAACAATTGTTAGAAAGTGAAGGTATTACTGTTAATGATAATCAAATTCAAAATTTTGAAACAGTCTTTTGGGATCCTTTTAAAGAATTAGGCATTCAATAACCTCTTTTTAGAATGTAACCACTACTACATTTCTTTTCTATGTGATTTTTTTTATATCCGTTTGAACTCTGTATATTTGTTGTTTAGAATGATTTTACATAAACAATTATGACAATAAGTAAAAAAGATATAACAAAAGCACTTGATACAATTACAGCACCTGGTGAAGGAAAAAGCTTAATTGAAAGTGGAGCAGTAAAAAATATTGTAACTTTTGACAAAGAAGTTATTATAGATGTAACCATTGGCAACCCTACATTACAAGCTAAAAAGAAGGTTGAAGTTGAAATCATGAAAGCAATTCATGAACATGTTGGCCAAAAAATAGATGTAAAAGTAAATGTTACAGCTGTTGCACCTCCTGCTCAACCAATAGACAACACAAAACCAAAAGTTCCAGGAATTCAAAATATTATTGCAATTGCTTCAGGTAAAGGTGGTGTTGGAAAATCTACAATTACGGCAAATATGGCTGTTTCATTGCAGAAAATGGGTTTCAAAGTTGGAATCTTAGATGCAGATGTTTATGGCCCTTCAATTCACTTAATGTTTGATGTTGCCACTGCTAGACCTTTATCTATTGAAATAGATGGCAGATCAAAAATGCAACCTGTTGAAAGCTACGGAGTAAAAATATTATCGTTAGGCTTTTTTACTGATGCAAACCAGGCTGTAATTTGGCGTGGTGCAATGGCTTCAAAAGCCTTAAATCAAATGATTTTCGATGCACATTGGGGAGAATTAGACTTCCTTTTAATTGATTTACCTCCAGGAACAGGAGATATTCATTTATCAATTGTACAAGCAGTTCCAGTAACTGGAGCGGTAATTGTAAGTACTCCTCAAAACATTGCTTTAGCAGATGCTAAAAAAGGAGTTGCGATGTTTCAACAAGAAAACATTAATGTCCCAGTTTTAGGGATTGTTGAAAACATGAGCTACTTTACACCAGATGAACTTCCTGATAATAAATATTATATCTTTGGAAAAGATGGAGCTAAAAATTTAGCAGAAGATATTGGCGCAGCATTTTTGGGTGAAGTGCCATTGGTACAAAGTATTAGAGAAGCAGGAGATGTTGGACATCCAGTAGCGTTACAAGACAATACAGTCTTGGAAAATGCTTTTTCTGAAATAACTAAAAATGCATTATCTCAACTGGTAAAAAGAAATAAGGATTTGCCTCCAACTGAAATTGTACGAATTACAACAATGAGTGGCTGTAGCACCAAATAATTTTAAAAAATGAACCCAGAAGAACTTAAAATTTGCGTAGAAAATGCGCTACAAGAAATAAGACCTTATTTAGAAGCTGATGGAGGCAATATCTCTGTAGTTGAAATAACTGATGATACCGTGAGCGTTCAGTTAGAAGGAGCTTGTTTAGGCTGTTCTGTAAATCAAATGACATTAAAAAATGGTGTAGAAGCTACAATAAAAAGACATGCACCGCAAATTAAGCGAGTTATTGAAATAAGCGGAATTACGTTTTAATCTTTATTCAAAAAATTATAAATAGGTTTTTAAAAACTTAATTTTAATAAAAGCTTAACTTTTAAACGTTAGGCTTTTATTATTTTTGGAACAATAATTGCAATTTTATAATAAATCATTATTAACTATTAAATGAAAAAACATTTTTTAATATTATTTCTGTTTATAACAGTGGCTTCATTTAGTCAATCTGTAAAAACGTCATTTAGTGCAATAGCTCCATCAGAAAAATCTGAAAAAAAATTAGCATTTCAACATGGTGAGTGGTTAAAATTTAGGTTGAGTTATAGTAATTTTTTAAATGCTGGTTTTTCTACAATTGAAGTAAAAGAGACTAAAAATGAGGGTTTACCGGCTTTTCACATTACTGGAAATGGGAAATCTACCGGATTGGTTAGTTTATTTTTTAAGGTAAAAGACGATTACCAAACGTATATGTATAAAGAGACTTTAAAACCATATCGCTTTATTAGAAAAATTGATGAGGGTGGATATACAAAAGATCAGGAAATATTGTTTGATTATAGTACAAATGAGGCAACTGTAAAAAATTACAAGCATAATACTGAAACAAAACATCCAATTAGCAGCGATATACAAGACATATTGTCATCTTTATATTTTTTAAGAAATCAAAACTTAAACAATTTAGAAGTTGGTCAAGAAATAGAATTACAAATGTTTTTTGATCAAGAAATAAATAATTTTAAACTTCATTTTTTAGGTAAAGAAGTTATTAAAACAAAGTTTGGAAAAATAAATACGCTTGCGTTTAGACCAATGGTTCAGGCTGGTCGTGTTTTTAAAGAGCAAGAAAGTCTTACCATTTGGGTTAGTGATGACCAAAATAAAATTCCATTGCGTATTAAAGCAGATTTAAAGGTTGGTTCACTTAGAGCAGATTTAGATGCTTTTAAAGGTTTAGCACACCCTTTTAACATTATTTTTGACAATTAATTTGTACTTTTGCGTTTTATTTTTTAACCCTTTAATACGTAATACAACTACTTTTGAAAAAATTAATAGTTCTCCTAACCCTTATCTTAGTTTTTTCTTGTAAAGAGGATTCTAAAATATCCATTTCAGATGCAGCCTCATCTCTTTCAATACCAGAAGATGTTTATAAGTATGGGTTTAACTTAAATAACTTTAAAGTTATAAATGATACTATAAAACCAGGGGAAAATTTTAGTGAAATCCTAGATAGAAATCATATTGATTTTCCAAAAGTTTTAGAAATAGTAAATAAAATAAAAGACACTTTTAATGTTAGAAGAATTAGAAGTGGAATACCATATACTATTTTAGCTAAAAAAGATTCTACTGAACAAGCTGAAATATTTATTTACAAACATTCAAAGGTAAAATATACCGTAGTTAATTTTAAAGATTCAATAATTGCAGCATATAATGGAAAAGTACCTGTAAAAGTTGAATGGAAAACGGCTTCAGGTGTTATAAATACAAATCTATCTGAAGCAATGGAAGAGCAAGGACTTAGTTCTTATTTAACTTTCAAAATGGCTGATGATATTTATGCTTGGACCATTGATTTTTCACGACTTCAAAAAGAAGATAAATTCAAATTAATATACGAACAACTTTATATTAACGATACTATTCCTGTTGGTATTGGTGAAGTAAAAGCGGCCTATTTTGAACATGGTGGAAAACCTTTTTATGCATTTAAATATACAGCTGATTCAATTCTAGACATTCCAGATTACTTTGATGATGAAGCAACGAATTTGCGTCGTCAATTTTTAAAAATGCCTGTTAAGTTTAGCCGAATTTCATCTCGATACAACTTAAAAAGAAGAATTGCTTATTACGGAAATAAAATACGAGCACATAAAGGTACAGACTTTGCAGCACCAATTGGAACTGAAATTATGAGTACTGCAAATGGAACTGTTGTAGAATCCGCAAGAAAAGGTGGTAATGGAAATTATGTAAAAGTAAGACATAACGGAACCTATAGTACCCAATATTTACATATGAGTAAACGGGCTGTAAAAGTTGGTGATGTTGTTAAACAAGGTGATGTAATTGGATATATTGGCATGACAGGAAATACTGCAGGCCCACATGTTTGTTATCGTTTTTGGAAAAATGGAGCTCAAGTTGATCCACTAAAACAAAAATTACCCGCAGCAGAACCAATGAAAGAAAATATAAAACCAGTTTATTTTGATTTTATTAAACCTATAAAAGAAGAACTAAACGCAATAAAATATTCAACAATTAATAACGAAATTATTGTTTCTAATTAGAAACTAATACCATAAATTTTTACAATGAAGAATGTAAATCCAACCCAAACTAAAGCTTGGCAAAAACTTACCAAACATTATAACGAAACTAAAGACACTCATTTAAAATCATTATTTAATAATGATAGTAATAGGAAAAATAATTACACTATTAATTTTAATGAGTTTGAATTTGATTATTCAAAAAATAGAATTACTGATGAAACATTAAATTATCTATTAGAATTAGCAAATGAAGTTGATTTAAAAAGTGCAATGGATTCTTATTTTTCTGGAGAAAAAATTAATCAAACAGAAAAAAGGGCTGTTTTACATACTGCTTTAAGAAATCAATCTAATAGTGAGGTTTTAGTAGATGGGAAAAACGTAATGCCCGAAATAAGAGAAACCTTAAATAAAATGGAATCTTTTACTAACAAAGTAGTTTCTGGAGATTGGAAAGGATTTACTAATAAATCAATATCAGATGTTGTAAATATTGGTATTGGAGGTTCAGATTTAGGGCCAGATATGGTTGTTGAATCTTTAAAATTTTATAAAAATCACTTAAATATACATTTTGTATCAAATATTGATGGTGACCATGTTCAGGAAGTAATTAAAAATTTAAATCCTGAAACAACTTTATTTGTAATCGTTTCAAAAACATTTACTACCCAAGAAACACTTACAAATGCAACAACCATTAAAAAGTGGTTTTTACAATCAGCATCTGAAAAAGACGTTGCAAAACATTTTGTAGCTGTTTCAACAAACTTAAAAACTGTAAGTGAATTTGGTATAGACCATGACAACATTTTTACAATGTGGAATTGGGTTGGTGGCCGTTTCTCTTTATGGAGTACTGTTGGTTTAACTATCAGTTTGGCTGTTGGTTTTAATAATTTCAAAGATTTATTAATTGGCGCTTTTGAAATGGATGAGCATTTTAAAAATACTCCGTTCGAAAAAAACGCTCCGGTTATTTTAAGTTTAATTGGCATTTGGTATACAAACTTTTTTAAATGTGAAACTGAAGTTATTTTACCTTACTCACAATACCTAAGTAAATTAGCACCTTACCTTCAACAAGCTATTATGGAAAGCAATGGTAAAAGTGTTGATAGAAATGGTAGCAAAGTAAATTATCAAACTGGTAATATTATTTGGGGTGCTCCGGGATCAAACTCTCAACATGCATTTATGCAGTTATTACATCAGGGGACTAAATTAATTCCTGCAGATTTTATTGGATTTAAAGAGTCACTTTATGGAGATAAAGATCACCACAACAAACTAATGGCTAACTTTTTTGCCCAAACGGAAGCCCTAGCACAGGGAAAAACCAAAGAAGAAGCGCATTTAGATTTAAAAACTCAAGGTAAATTAGAAGAAATTGAAACCTTATTACCTTTTAAGGTTTTTGATGGGAATAAACCTAGTACAACTATTTTAATTGAAAAATTAACTCCAAAATCTCTAGGTAGCTTAATTGCTTTTTATGAATGTAAAATATTTATTCAAGGTATTATTTGGAATATTTTTAGTTTTGATCAGTTTGGTGTTGAGCTTGGAAAAGAACTTGCAAACAAGTTTTTAAATCAAAATAAATAAATTATATTTTTTTCATATAAACATCGCTTTTTTTAACATTTTACTTGGCTTAATTTAACATTTCTGTTAATTATTAAATAATTTCATAATTATATAAATAATAGTATTATTATGTTTTATATGTAAAAAAAATGTTATCCTCATTGTTTTCAACAATTCATTGATTTTTTGTTGGTTTTTGTTAATATCTATTTGTTTTTTAAGCAATCAGATATGTTGGTTTTTGTAAATTTAGACATTCTTAATTTTTTGTTAAATTTTAACATTTAATTAAAATGTTAATCAACAAAAAATTGCATTTTTGCACCACATTTAATTCAAATTAAAATTAAAACATGAGAAAATTTAAAAATTTGTTAATGGTAGTACTGATATGTTCTTCAGCTACCATTTTTGCTCAAACTAAACTTTCTGGAAAAGTAGTTGATGAATCAAATCAACCTTTACCAGGTGCTTCTGTGGTTATTACAGGAACACAAACTGGATCTTCAACTGATTTTGATGGAAACTTTTCATTTGAGTCTTCAACTACAAGTGGAAACGTATTAGTTTCATTTGTTGGGTACGAATCTAAAACTATTGCTTTTAATGGAACTACCAATTTTGGTTCAGTTGCATTAAAACCATCGGCAGAGTCTTTAGAGGAAATTATTATTACAGCAACTTCTTTTGCAATTGACAGAAAAACACCTGTTGCTGTATCTACAATAAAAGCAGATGTAATTGAAAACAAATTAGGATCACAAGAATTCCCTGAAATTTTAAAATCTACACCAGGTGTTTATGCAACCAAGTCAGGTGGAGGTTTTGGTGATGGTAGATTAACACTAAGAGGTTTTAACTCTGAAAATGTAGCTGTAATGATTAACGGTGTGCCTGTTAATGATATGGAAAACGGTAGAGTTTATTGGTCTAACTGGGCTGGTTTAGCTGATGTTACAAGTGCTATGCAAGTACAAAGAGGTTTAGGAGCTTCAAAACTTGCTGTTCCTTCAATTGGTGGTACCGTAAACATTTTATCTAAAACTACAGATGTAGAAAAAGGAGGTAATATTTTCACAGCTGTTGGAAATGACGGTTACCAAAAATATGGAGCGACAGTTTCTACAGGATTATTAGATAATGGTTTTGCAGCGACAGTTGCAGCTTCTAGAACTCAAGGAAATGGTTATGTTGATGGAACTGAGTTTGATGGTTTCAACTACTTTGTAAACATTTCTAAACAAATAAATGACAATCACAAATTAGCGATAACTTCTTTTGGAGCACCACAAAGACATGGTCAAAGACAAAACAGAAGTTTAATTTCAAAATACAGAAATGCTGAAAGTGGTAACAAATTTAACCCAGATTGGGGTATTAAAAACGGACAAGTTGTTCATGTAGAAGATAACTTTTATCACAAATCACAAACTTCTTTAAATCACTATTGGACTATTAGTGATAAAACTAATTTATCAACTGCACTTTATGCTTCTTGGGGTACAGGAGGTGGTGGTGGTACTGCTGGTTCTAACAGAGATTTATTTAATGTTAGAATAGGTGGTGATGACCAACCAATGGATTTAGACAATATTGTTGCAATAAACAGAGCTAATGGAACTCAAGGTTTAGGTTCTGAAGCATTTTTAAGAGCTTCACGTAACGACCATAGTTGGTTTGGTGCTTTATCAACATTTAAAACAGATTTCAACGACAACTTATCTTTTATTGCAGGTCTTGATTTAAGAGATTATACTGGAAAACACTTTAGAGAAGTAACAGATTTATTAGGAGGAAACTATGTTGAAGACAATTCAAACATAAACAACCCAAATACCGCTTTAAAAGTTGGTGATAAATTTTCTTATTACAATGATGGTGAAGTTGGATGGCAAGGTCTTTTTACTCAATTAGAGTATAATACTGACAACTTATCAACTTTTGTTTCAGCCGCAGTATCTAATACTTCTTACAGAAGAATTGATTATTTCCAATATGTTCCAGGAAATCAAGAAACAGACAAATATAATTTTACAGGATATAGCGTAAAAGGTGGTGCTAACTATAGAATTGACGATCAACATAATGTATTTGCTAATATTGGCTATTTTGAAAAAGCAGCAGGATTTGACTCTGTATTTTTACAATTTGATAATGATCATATTAATGAAGATGCTGAAAATCAAAAAATATTTAGTACTGAATTAGGATATGGATTTAGAGGTGCAGAGTTTGCAGCGAATTTAAATGTATATAGAACACAGTGGAATGACAGAACATTAACTGAAGGGTTTCAAAATCCTGATGGTACCTTTAGTACCGCTAATATTTTAGGTGTTAATGCACTTCATCAAGGTATTGAATTTGATTTCACTTATAAACCTTCTGACAAATTATCTATAATTGGTATGCTTTCTTTAGGAAACTGGGAATGGGATAATGATGTTGAAGATGTTAATATATATGATGAAGAGCAAAATTTAATTGACACTGTTAATTTATATATTGCTGGATTAAAAGTGTCTGATGCTGCTCAAACAACAGCCGCTTTAGGTTTAGATTATGAATTAATGCCTAAAACTCACTTCACTGTAGATTTTAACTATTTTGATGATTTATATGCTCAATATGATCCGAATGATAGAGGTACGCAAGGTGCACCTCAAGCTTGGAAAGCTCCAGCTTATAGTACTTTTGATGCGAGTATTAGATATGGTTTCAAAATTGGTGATTTGGACACTACATTAATAGGTAGAATGAACAATGTATTCAACACGGAATATATTGCAGATGCTTTAGATGGTGCTGGTTCTGTTGATCAAACTGCTTTAGTATGGTTTGGTTTCGGAAGAACATTTGATGTTAGTGCTAAAATTAGATTTTAATTTAAAAAATAAAAAACAATGAAAAAATTTATTTATTTATTTATGGTTTTAGGGCTTGTTTTTACAGCCTGTGACCCAATGGAAGATATCTACAATGAAATCGATGCTCAAAAGGAAATTATTACTGGTGAGATTGAGTTTTCTTTAAGTGATGACGATTACGATGATTTAGATTTATCTTACGGAAATTTTAGCTCAATTGATGATGCTAAATCAATGATTCCTGAGCTTTTAACAGACAAATACCCAGTATGGGGAGATGGTTCTTTAGCAACCGTTACTTTTAAATTATACAACCCAATAAGTTCTCCAAGTGCTGAAGTTTATGAATTAAGTGATGATGAACACAACGCAATTACTGGAAAAACGTATGGGAATTTTGATAGAGATTACCATATTTTTGATTATTTAGAAGCTACATACACATCTCCAAGTGAAGGTGATTTCTATTCTTTAAGATATCGTTTTTACGCAGGTGGTGAAAGTACATTAACCGATGGTTTCTTATTTGAAAATGGTGAATGGAGTAGATTTGCTGGATTTACTGAAGATGAGTACAAATCAATGGGAGAAAGCTACCCTAACTTTTCAAGTCATGATGAAGCTGCTCTAAAAATACCATTAGCATTACCAGATATTTTTAAATTTAGCCCAAAAAGCGCAGGAGACATTGTACAAGCTATGTATGAATTATATAAAGGTGGTGGTGTTACAAAAAGTTATGTAAATAATTACGTTTTTGATGGTTCAACTTGGTCTACATATAATAATGTTGCTGAAGAAACAATTAAATTTGGTCATGATGGATCTACTTGGGTACCTGACAACACTATTAAGTATACACTTACTGCAGCTGATTATGATTTAGTTGGTAATGGTAATTATGGTAACTTTGATGTTAGAGGTGGAAAGGCTGAAGAATCTGTTGAAGTAAGATTAGATAAAATAAACACTATTTTACTTAACAACTTCCCTTCAAGTGCTGAAGGACAAAAATATGTTGTTAGCTATAATGTTTATTCAGGTGCTGCTGAAATTTGGGAAATGAAAGTTATTTTAAGTGGAGGTGCTTATGTACTACAATAAATAATATATTTTTATATTTAAAAAGAGACCGCTGTATTGCGGTCTTTTTTTATACATCAATAATAATAGACAAAAACTCAAAATATACCTTTCGTTAATAAAAGGTTATTCGATAATCTATTTTAAATTGACTGCATACAGGCACTTCTATCTAATACAAATATCGGACAATATGATTTAATAAACACAATTACAGCTAAAGCTTAATTTCAAATGTGTTTTACCCTTAATTCCAATAAAGTTAACAACTAAAACACCAAAATAATAAAAGCATCCAAAACATAATAAAAGTGAAGAGTCATTAAAAATTTGATAAAAAAAGCCTGTAAGTTTTACTTACAGGCTTTTAATTTCTATTATTTTTTAATAGCTATTAGAATCCATAGTTTAAACCAAACAACCAATAAGATTGCAATTTATTATCTACAGTTTCAAATGTTGCACTTGGATCATCTGCAAGTGTATAATTTAAAGCTTCTTGTTTGTTCTTTCTTAAACCTAAATCAAATCCTACACCAATCCCTTTCCATAACGTGTAACCAAAAGAGTTTGTCCAAGTCCAGTTAGAAAAATCTGAACTTTTATAACTTTGAAATGCAGAAAGATTTGTTTTAAACTTTACAGCACCTAGTTGTTTCGTATAATCAGCAACTATTTTTGCACCCAAAGAAGATTCAAAAACACTTTCTCCTTTACTAAATACAAAGTTGTAGTTCAATGGGTGAATAACAACAACTAAATCTGCAATTGGTGTCCAGGTAGCACCTAAACCAAGATCTAAATATCCAGGATCATTAAAATTACTTAAAATAGTAGTTCTATACTCTCCTAAAGTTGAAATTGCAAATTTCTCACTTAATTTATGTCCATACAATGAAGTAATACTAAAAACATCTGATGCTTCTTGAAAATCTTTTTTGTCAGTTTCATCGTCTTTATCATCAAACTTTACCCAACCTAAATTTACATTTGCTGAATTTCTCCAGAAAAATTTCTCTTGCTTAAGATTTGCAAAAGCGTTAACTGTAAAGCCAATATTCCCATTAGACGAGTTTGGTGTTCCTTTTGAATACCAATTGTCAAAACCAGCAAGGTTTGCACCAATAGTACCAAATGCACCTTTCTTCCATCCTGGAAGGGCATCAATTTTACCTTGAATAGCATTTACTTTAGCTTGTAAAGCTGCTATTGAATCATTTTTAGGTCCTTGTTCAGCCTTTAATTCTTCCAATGTTTGAGCATACATAAAAGTAACTCCAAACACCATTAATAATACCAATCCTACTTTTTTCATAATGTTAATTTTAATTTATTTTTTTAGCATGTATAAATATATCTATAAGACTATTTTCCACTCAAAAAGTCACAAAATATTTCAATTTTTCTAATAAAATAATCTTGCATTCATATCACAAAATATTTAATTAGTTAAAGTTAGTGAAAAAAAAAATGAGCTAATTAGCTCATCTAAAGAAAAATAATAGGGTCTTTACTAAAATCCATAGTTAAAACTGAGTCCAAAAACCTCCCTTATTTGAAATCCTTCAAAGGCATTATCATCATAAATTGTTTGAAAAATTAGGTTGGTAGTAAAATGGCTATTGATTTTCATTATTAAATTCATCGTATAATCAATATCAATATTTTCAGGGCTTTCTAAATAATTCGAATACAAATTCAAAATATTTTCCATTGACATGTTTTCAGCTAAATCAATTTTTAATCGTCCCGTGGCACTCAACCCTAATTCCAAACGAGTACTTTTCCCTTCTTCAACTCCAAAATAAGCTTCTTTTGGCAAAGTGAAATTTCTGTCAACAATAACTAACTTGGTAGTTGCCGGAGCAATGTTAAATTTAAAATTTTCATTTTTTTCCCATAACATACCCGGTCCTAATAAAAAAGTGGCCGGCGAGAAAAAATTGGTATGTTCCGTTCGAATTTCTTTCCCGTTTGTATCTTTTGAATATTTAAAACCTCTTGTAAATTGAGTTTTAAAATTAAAAAGCAAGGAATAATACCAATTACTTTCTGCTTTAATTCCTAACAATGAATTAAACTCAAAACGGTCGTCAGTTTTCTTTTCAAAATCTGTATTCTTACTTTTTGTTAAGCCATAAGATGATACAACATTGTTTTTCCAAGTTACTTTAGCTTTTAAATAATTAAAATTATAATTAACGCCAATATTTCCTGCCAAAGTGTTTTCACCTCTTGCAACCCAATTTGAAAATGCAGACTGATTAAATAAAAAAGATATTTTTCCTTTTGAAGTCCAACCCTGTTTTGGTGGTTCAGCTTTTTTTGCTTGTGCAAAAGAAAACGTGATATATAATAAAGCTATAATTAATAAAAAAAAGTTTCTCAAAATCTACTATTTGAAAATTACTAATAAAGCAAGCAAAAATAACAAAGAATAATTAAATTTTTTATAAAAATTTAATTATTTACGCTTAAATAATGGTACCGTAGAACAAGCTTCTCCAAACATAATAGATTTTACCACTGGCTGTAATTTTTCAATAAGAAAAATATATGCCGTTTCTGGAATTGGCTTATTAGAACAACCTTTAATAATTACAGGAATATCCCTAAATTCTTCAGTGCCAATTGATTTTATAATGTCCTGAAAAATAGAATTCTCTAACTCTTTTAAAGTGCCTACAACAATTTTTTTTGCAAAAGGAGCAACATAAGTAGTAATTAACATATATGCCCATGAAGGAATAACAGCATCTGAAGTACATGTTAATGCTATATAATGATTTTTATATTGACTCCAATCATGAGATGCTAAATATGCTCTAAATTCTGTTTCTTTTAGAATGAGCTCATGAAACAACCATTGCTTTATATCTATAATAGTTCTTTCACCTTTTGGGTAATAATCCTCAAGGTCAATTGTTTTTAACTTGCTATTAGCAACTCTATTTACAATTTCGTCAGCCATTTATAGAAAACCAAGTTCAAGTTTAGCTTCTTCACTCATCATATCTTGAGTCCACATTGGGTCAAAAGTAATTTCAACCTCTGCGTTCTTTACTTCTTCAAGTGTTTTAACTTTCTCTTCTATTTCTACTGGTAATGTTTCCGCCACCGGGCAATTAGGAGAAGTTAAGGTCATTAATATTTTAACATCGTTGTTTTCACTTACAAAAACATCATATATTAAGCCTAATTCAAATATATCTACAGGAATTTCAGGATCGTAAATAGTTTTTAATACTTCAACTATTTTATTACCTAATTCTTCAACGCGATTACTATTCATGTTTAAAACCTTTCTTTATATTCATTCTAAATAAGGGCAAATATACAATTATTAACTTAATTTTGATTGAAAAGCTAGCGCGTATAATTTAATTTGTTTTATCATTGAAACTAAGCCATTTGCTCTTGTAGGAGAAAGGTGTTCTTTTAAACCAATTTCATCAATAAAAAATAAATCCGCTTCTAAAATATCAATAGGTTTTTGATTGTTAAAAACACGAAGTAAGATAGCTACAATCCCTTTAGTTAAAATGGCATCACTGTCTGCAGTAAATTTAATGTTCCCATCTTCTATCTCAGAATGCAACCAAACTTTTGATTGACAACCCATTATTAAATTATTTTCGGTTTTATAAACCTCATCAATTAGAGGCAATGATTTTCCAAGTTCAATAATATATTCGTAACGTTCCATCCAATCATCAAACATTGAAAACTCATCTATAATTTCTTCTTGTATTTCTTTGATAGTCATTTTTTAAACTTATTTTTGCAAAAATAACACATCTTGTGTTTAAAAAAAATATAAACACTAATTATACCATTTTTGAATGTGTAATAAGATCTATTAACTATGAGTAAATTATTAATTGTTGGCACAGTTGCTTTTGATGCTATTGAAACTCCATTTGGAAAAACTGATAAAATATTAGGTGGTGCCGCTACATACATCTCACTATCTGCATCTCAATTTGGAGTAAAATCCGGAATTGTTTCAGTTGTTGGAGGTGATTTCCCAAAAGAGTATTTAAAAAAATTAAATGATAAAAACATAAATACTGACGGCATTGATATAATTGAAGATGGTAAAACATTTTTTTGGAAAGGTAAATATCACAACGATTTAAATACGAGAGATACCTTAATTACAGATTTAAATGTATTAGCTGATTTTAAACCTGTAGTTCCAGAAAAATTTATAGATACAGATTTTTTAATGTTAGGAAACTTGCATCCTTCAGTTCAAATGGATGTAATAAAACAAATTCCAATTAGACCAAAATTAGTAGTTTTAGATACTATGAATTTTTGGATGGATAATACGTTACCTGAATTGATGGAGGTAATTGCTAAGATTGATGTAATTACAATAAACGATGAAGAGGCACGACAATTATCTGGCGAGTACTCTTTAGTTAAGGCTGCCCAAAAAATCCAAGAAATGGGACCAAAGTATGTGGTTATTAAAAAAGGTGAGCACGGTGCTTTACTATTTAATGATGACAATGTGTTTTTTGCTCCTGCATTACCATTAGAAGAAGTTTTTGATCCAACAGGCGCTGGCGATACATTTGCTGGTGGATTTATTGGACACATTGCCAGAACTGGTGATATTTCATTTGAAAATATGAAAAGAGCTGTTATTTCAGGATCCAATTTGGCATCCTTTTGTGTTGAAAAATTTGGAACTGAAAGAATGGAGAATCTAACATACGATGACATTCAAGAACGATTATTACAATTTAAATTATTAACTCAATTTGAAATTGAATTAAATTAATATGAAATGAAATTCCGCACCCATGCGGAATTTTTTATTTAAACCATTATAATAAAACAAATACTATGAGCGACGCTATTAAACACGAATGTGGAATTGCAATGGTAAGATTACTAAAACCATTACAGTATTATAAAGACAAATATGGATCTGCGTTTTATGGTTTAAATAAAATGTATTTGTTAATGGAAAAACAGCACAATCGCGGACAGGATGGTGCTGGTTTGGCAAGTATAAAATTTGATGTAGCTCCAGGCACAAGGTATATCAGTAGAGTTCGTTCTAATGCCGACCAACCAATACAAGATATTTTCGCACAAATTAATGGGCGTTTAAACGAGCTAAATGAAGAAAATCCTGATAAGGTTGATGATGTTGACTGGCAAATAAACAACGCTCCATATATTGGAAATTTATTTTTAGGTCATGTACGTTACGGAACCTTTGGGAAAAATAGTATTGAAGCAGTTCATCCTTTTTTACGACAAAGTAATTGGATGCACAAGAGTTTAATTGTTGCTGGTAACTTTAATATGACCAACTCTAAACGCTTGTTTAACGATTTAGTTGAAATTGGTCAACACCCAAAAGAAATGACAGACACCGTTACTGTAATGGAGAAAATCGGTCATTTTATTGATGATGAGGTTGCGAAATTATATAAAAATATAAAACATAAAACAGGCGTAAGTAAGAAGGATGCTTCCCCGTTAATTGAAGAACGCATAAATATTAAAAAAATATTAAAGAAATCTGCTAAAAACTGGGATGGTGGCTATGCAATGGCTGGTATGTTAGGCCATGGAGATGGCTTTGTTTTGCGTGATCCTGCTGGAATTAGACCGGCCTTTTATTATAAAGATGACGAAGTTGTAGTTGTAGCCTCTGAACGTCCAGTGATACAAACTGTTTTTAATGTAGCTATTAACGATGTAAAAGAAATAGAGCCAGGTTGCGCACTAATTATTAAAAAAAATGGCACTATTTCAATGAATAAAGTGATTGAACCTCTTCCAAAAAAATCTTGTTCTTTCGAGCGCATCTATTTTTCTAGAGGAAGTGATAAAGATATTTATACCGAAAGAAAAAATTTAGGAAAATTAGTATTTCCTCAAATTTTGAAAAAAATTAAAAATGACATGAAAAATACCGTTTTTTCATTCATTCCAAATACCGCAGAAACATCATTTTATGGAATGCGAGAAGCTGCCGAGGATTTTCTGAACCTTCAAAAAACAAAAGCAATTTTAAACGGTAAAAATCTTTTATCTGCTGAAAAAGTTACTCAAGTATTATCTGAAAGACCTCGAATAGAAAAACTCGCAATTAAAGATGCAAAACTAAGAACATTTATTGCTGATGATAATAGTAGAGATGATTTAGTTGCGCACGTTTACGATGTTACTTACGGTATTGTTAAACCAAAAGATAATTTGGTGATAATTGATGATAGTATTGTTAGAGGTACTACTTTAAAGAAAAGTATCATTAAGATATTAGACCGATTACATCCTAAAAAAATTATTATAGTTTCGTCCGCACCCCAAATTCGCTATCCGGATTGTTACGGAATTGACATGGCGAGAATGGGTGATTTCATAGCATTTAGAGCTGCTTTAGAATTGTTGAAAGAAACAAATCAATACCATCTAGTTGAAGAAGTTTATCATAAATGTAAAAATCAACAACAATTAGAAGATCCTGAAATTGTAAATTCTGTTAAAGAAATTTATGCATCTTTTTCTGATGAACAAATTTCAGATAAAATAGCGCAAATGTTAAAAACAGAAGAGATAAATGCTGAAGTTGAAATTATTTATCAATCTGTAGAAAATTTACATAAAGCTTGTCCAGATCACTTAGGAGATTGGTACTTCACTGGAGATTATCCAACACCAGGTGGTAATCGTGTTGTAAATGAGTCTTTTATTAATTTTTATGAGGGAAGTAGCAAAAGAGCCTATTAAAAATAAACTTTAATCCTTAAATTTGATGGTATGAAAACAAAATATAAATTTTTAGTTTTTGTACTGTTTTTATGTACAATCAACTTCTCTGCTCAAAATAATGATGTTCGAGTAGATGACAATGGTGTAATGCGTTGGAAAAAAACCAACGAAGAAGTAAAAGGGTTTGGTGTAAATTATACGGTGCCTTTTGCACATGCATTTCGTTCTGCAAAAAGAATGGGAATTGATCCTAAAGAAGCCATCGACAATGATGTGTATCATTTTTCACGTCTTGGCTTTGATTTATACAGAATTCACGTTTGGGATACTGAAATAAGCGACACCCTTGGTAATCTTATAGTAAACGAACATTTAGATACTTTCGATTATTTACTTAAAAAATTGAAAGAGAAAAAAATAAATTATGTAATAACGCCTATTGCATTTTGGGGAGATGGATGGCCAGAACCAAATACTGAAACTCCAGGTTTTTCAAATAAATATGGAAAAGGAGATTGCTTGTCAAATCCAGACGCCATTAAAGCGCAACAAAATTACTTATATCAATTTTTAAACCATGTAAATCCATATACAGGTGTTGCTTATAAAAACGATCCAAGTCTTATTGCTTTTGAAGTTAGTAACGAACCGCACCATAGAGGTGAAGCAGAAAAAGTAACAGAATTTGTAAAAGCAATGGTTGATGCCATGCGTAAAACCGGCACAAAAAAACCTATCTTTTATAATATAAGTCATGGTGTACATTTTGCCGATGCTTATTTTAATGCTGGTATCCAAGGAGGAACATTTCAATGGTATCCTTCAGGATTAGGTTATCAACGTGAGCTTTCTGGAAATTTATTACCAAATGTAAATGATTACGATATCACTTTTGATGAAACTATTAAAAAGCATAAAGGTGCTAAATTGGTTTATGAATTTGATGCAGCAGATGTTGGTAGATCATATATTTATCCGGCTATGGCTAGAAGTTTTAGAGAAGCAGGAATTCAAATAGGAACTCATTTTGCTTATGACCCAACCTATTTAGCATATGCAAATACCGAGTATAATACCCATTATATGAACTTGGCGTACACTCCACAAAAAGCATTGAGTTTAATGATTTCTTCGGAAGTTTTTCATGAAGTACCAATGTATAAAAATTATGGAAAGTATCCAGAAAACACAACTTTCGATGCGTTTAATGTTGACTACAAAAAAGATTTAGCCGAATATAATTCTGAAGAAAAATTTATTTACACAAATAACACTATTTCAAAGCCTGTTAAAGAGAAAAAGTTACATAAAATTGCCGGTTTTGGTAATTCTAATCTTGTTCAATACAACGGTTATGGAGCATACTTTTTAGACAAAGTTAAAAAAGGTGTTTGGAGATTAGAAGTAATGCCTGATGCTGTTTGGGTAGACAATCCATTTGGTAGAAATAGCCCTAAAAAAACAGTTGGAGTTATTAAATGGGAAGAATGGATAATGAATATAACCTTGAAAGATTTAGGTTTAGATTTTAACATTGAAGCAATAAATGAAGGAAATAACTTTTCGGCTAAAATTGCGGGGAATTCATTTTCAATTAAGCCAGGAACTTATATTCTTAGTAAAAAGGGAGTTTCTAAAAAATGGTTACCTAATGATGATTTTCAAAATATAAAACTTAACGATTATTTTGCTCCTGAAACTACAGTTACTAAAACTTACTTTAAACATACTCCTCTAAAAACAATCTCTGAAGGGACTCCTATAGAAATTAAAACACAAATTGTAGCTCCAAATATGCCAGATGAAGTTGAATTATGGACATATTCAGGTTATAAAAGAGAAGTTATAAAAATGAATAGAATTGGTTACAATTACACTGCAATTGTTCCTGAAAAGTTAATAACAACAGGATATCTTAAATACCAAATAATTGTAAAAAATAACAAAGAAACTAGAACCTATCCAGCAAATGAAATTGGATTGCCTAGTGATTGGGGTTTTTATGATAGAAGCACTTATGATATTCGAGTAGTACCTGCAAAAAATAACATTACTCTTTTTAATGCAAAAAATGATGCCGATTTATTAGTTAAAGAATGGAGAAACACCTTAAAATTGGTTCCAACTGAAAATGAAAATGAAGATGCATATCAAATAAATATTGAAAAATTATTTGTGCCTGATAATGAAAATTTAAATGCAAAACCAAATTATGACTATAGTTTTAAGGCGTTTATTTTAGATAAAATTAAAGGTAGACAAGAAAACCTTTCTTCAAAAGAAATAATTGTTTTAAAAGGAAATGCATTAAATGACAAACCTTGTAAACTTCAAATTGCATTTGTAATGAATGATGGTGCTGCTTTTGGTAATGTAGTTGAAATTGGAACCGAAACAAAAGAATACAAGTTATTAATTAAAGATTTAAAGCCTGTTAAAACTGTAACATTGCCAAGACCTTATCCTAGCTTTTTACCATATTATTTAGATCACAATATAAATTCTGAATTTGATATTAGCAAAATTGAAAGTATTCAATTTTCAATTGGACCAGAAATTCTAAAAAGTGATTTAGAAGAAAAACATGGTATTTCAATTATAAGTGTAAGTTTAGAATAAGAAAAATACTAAAAACAAAAAACTCGCCAAATTGGCGAGTTTTTTTATAACCTATTTATTAAAAATACTATTTATTCTCAGCATATAATTTCTCAACATGATTCCAGTTAATTACATTAAAAAATGCATTAATATAATCTGGTCTTCTGTTTTGATAGTGCAAGTAATAAGCATGTTCCCATACATCTAAAGCTAAAATTGGAAAACCTCCACAACTAACTCCAGGCATTAATGGATTGTCTTGATTTGCAGTAGAACAAATTTCTACTTTTCCACCTTTATGAACACATAACCAAGCCCAACCAGAACCAAAACGAGTTGCTGCAGCTTTAGCAAAAGCGTCTTTAAAAGCATCAACTGAACCAAATTCAGCAACAATTGCATCTTTTAATTCTCCAGATAAATATCCTTTTCCTTCAGGATTCATTACATCCCAAAACAAACAGTGATTGTAAAAACCACCACCATTATTTCTAACAGCCGTATTATTCATATCCAATCCAGTTAAAATATTCTCAATAGATTTTCCTTCTAAATCTGTTCCAGCAATTGCATTATTTACATTGTTGGTATATCCTGCATGATGCTTTGTGTGGTGTATTTCCATTGTTCTTGCATCAATATGTGGTTCTAACGCATCATAAGCGTAGGGAAGTTTCGGTAATTCAAAAGCCATAATTATTTTTTTTTAGATTAATATTAAATATAATCAAAGGTAGCGAACGGTTTTCATTCTAAAAAATCGAATGTTCTTATAGTGGTATTGCTAAACTTTATTTGTTTTTTGTTTGCTCTTATTTAAAATAATCTAATAATTACCATCTTTAGGGTACTTTGCCATAAATTCTTCAGCTTTTGTAACCATATTTTTACTTCCGCAGAAAAAAGGAACACGTTGGTGCAATTCAGTTGGTTTAATATCTAAAACTCTTCTATATCCATCAGAAGCCTTTCCATTTGCCTGTTCGGCTAAAAAAGCCATTGGATTACATTCATATAATAAACGCAATTTCCCCTTTGGTCCTATTGCACTTGTTGGGTACATATAAATACCACCTTTAATCATGTTTCTATGAAAATCTGAAACTAACGATCCAATATATCTAGAAGTATACGGTCTATTGTCTTTTTCTTCTTGACAGTATTTTAAATAATCTTTCACCCCTTGTGGAAAATGCACATAATTTCCTTCATTTATAGAATAAATTTGTCCTTCCTCTGGAAATTTAAAATTTGGATGCGATAAATAAAACGACCCAATTGCTGGATTTAATGTAAATCCACTTACACCATGCCCAGAAGTGTAAACTAACATAGTTGAAGTACCATAAACAACATAACCAGCAGCAACTTGTTGACTTCCTGGCTGTAAAAAATCAATTTTTTGAACTGGCGTACCTATTGGAGTTACTCTTTTATAAATTGAAAAAATTGTACCTACTGAAACGTTTACATCAATATTTGAAGAACCATCTAAAGGATCAATTAAAATTATATACTTGTTTTCGTTTGTTCCCTGTTTACCTTTAATTGTAACAAAATCATCTTCCTCTTCACTTGCAATCCCACAAACAATCTCCCTGTTTATTAACGTTTCCATAAAAACATCATTAGCATAAACATCCAATTTCTGTTGATCTTCACCTTGGATATTTGTATCTCCAGCTTCGCCTAAAATATCAACCAAACCAGCTTTATTTACTTTGTAGTTTACAATTTTAGCAGCTAATTTAATAGAACTTAATAACCGTGAAAATTCCCCTGTTGTAGATTTATAATGTTTTTGATTTTCAATAATAAACTCACCCAATGTCAGGTTTTTAGCTTTCATATTTTTACTTAGTTAGTTGTTTTAACAAAGGTCGAAAAAAAAATCTAAAAAGACCTTAGATAGTTATATAGTTTGAATAAAGATTATTTATTTTAGCTAACACAAAATTAATAAGATTAGAAATGAGTTTTATAATTAGAGAAGGTAAAAAAGAAGATATGCCATCTGTGCTAAAATTAATTAAAGAGCTAGCGCATTTTGAAAAAGAATCAAATGCGGTAATTATTACAGTTGATGATTTAGAAAAAGATGGTTTTGGTAAATTTCCTTTATTTAAAATTTTTGTTGCCGAAATGGCTGAAGAAATAGTTGGTATCGCTATATTTTACCCTAGATATTCTACGTGGAAAGGACCAACAATTCACTTAGAAGATTTAATTGTTACGGAAAATAAAAGAGGATTTAAAATAGGAAGCGCTTTATACAAAAAAGTAATTGAATATGGCTATAATAAAGGGGTTGAAAGAATTGAATGGAATGTGTTAGATTGGAATGAACCAGCCATTAAGTTTTATGAAAGTACTGGCGCAAAGGTTTTGAGAGATTGGGATACTGCTCAAATAGATAGATTATCTATGAAAAAATATTTAAAAAAGTAACACTTCATGAAGGTTTTTAAATTTGGTGGAGCATCTGTAAAAGATGCCGAAAGTGTAAAAAATATTGTTCGTATTTTAGAACATGAAGGATATGGTAACACCCTAATAGTAATTTCGGCAATGGGAAAAATGACCAATGCTTTTGAAAATATTATTAATGCATATTATCATAAATCTGATGAGGTTTTAGCTACCATAGAATTTGTTAGAAATTTTCATTTGGATTTAATTGATAATTTGTTTGATAACAAAAACCCTTCAATTTTACTAGAAGTTGAACACTTATTTGGACAATTAAGTGGTTTTTTAGCATCAAATAAATCATCCGATTATAACTTTGTATATGATCAAATTGTTGGATTTGGAGAATTGCTTTCTACAAAAATTGTGAGTTATTATTTAAACGAAGTTGGTATTTCTAATAATTGGGTCGATGTTCGTGAATATATTAAAACAGATGCTTCTTTTCGAAATGCTACTGTAAATTGGGAACAAACCAGCAAGAATATAAAAACATTCAATACCAATAATTTAATAATCACTCAAGGATTTTTGTCATCAAATAACAAACAACAAACAACAACTTTAGGCAGAGAAGGATCTGATTATTCTGCTGCAATTTTTGCTCATTGTTTAGATGCGGAAAGTGTAACTATTTGGAAAGATGTTGATGGAGTTTTAAATGCAGATCCCAGATATTTTGAAAACACCATTTTACTTGAGCAAATATCTTATGATGAAGCCATTGAAATGGCATTTTATGGTGCTTCTGTAATACATCCAAAGACATTAAAACCACTCGAAAATAAAAATATTCCATTATTTGTACGTTCATTTTATAATTTAAATTTAAAAAGAACAACTGTTGGAAAAGGCAGCGATTTATTTCCAGAAACTCCTTGTTTTATATTAAAACAGCATCAAATATTGGTCTCAATTTCAGCATTGGATTTTTCCTTTATGGTTGAAAGTAATTTAAGTGATATTTTTAAAATATTACATGAATACAACTTAAAAGTGAATGTTATTCAAAATTCTGCTTTAAGTTTTTCGGTTTGTATTGAAGATAAATTCAACAATTTCGAACAGTTTTTAAGTAAATTAAAATTGAACTTTAAGGTGAATTATACTAAAAATGTTTCATTATTTACAATAAGACATTCAACACAAACTGCTATCAATTTAATAGAAAAAAAAGGAACCGTTTTATTAAAACAAGCTACAAAAGGAACTGTTCAACTAGTTATGCAATAATTTTGTGTATTTTTGCTATTAGCCTTAATTTAATTTAAATGAGTTTAGTAACACCAAAGGAAGTTTCGAAAGTAATAAAGCTGGATAAGTACGGGTTTATTGGCACCTTCTTTGGTTGGTTATTAATGAAAATTCTTAGAATATCTGAAATAAACAACATTTACAATAAGCATAAACATTTAAAAGATTTAGAGTTTTTTTCCGCATTATTAGACGATCTTCAAATTAAGTTTGAGATTCCAGAAGAAGATTTGAAAAGGATCCCAAAAGATGGTTCATTTATAACTGTTTCCAACCATCCACTTGGTGGAATTGATGGTATTCTATTATTAAAACTACTCATAGAAAAACGACCGGATTATAAGATAATTGCCAATTTTTTACTGCATAGAATTGAACCAATGAAGCCTTTTATTTTACCTGTAAATCCTTTTGAAGATAGAAAGGATGTCCAATCGAGTTTGGCAGGTATAAAAAATGCGCTCTCACATATTAAAGGTGGCGGTTCTTTAGGTGTTTTTCCAGCCGGTGAAGTTTCAACTTTTAAAGATGGAAAACTAATTGTTGATAGACCATGGGAAGAAAGTGCAATTAAACTAATTAAAAAAGCAAAAGTTCCTGTAATTCCAATATATTTTCATGCAAAAAACAGTAGGTTATTTTATTTTTTATCTAAACTGAATCCTACTTTAAGAACCGCAAAATTACCTTCTGAATGCTTATCACAAAAAGGAAGAATTATTAAAGTTAGAATAGGAAAACCTATTCCTGTTTCAGATCAAGAAGAGTATACCAATATTGAAGATTTATGCGATTTTATTAGAAGGAAAACATACATGTTAGCAAATCCTTTTGAAAAGGAAAACAAAACATTAAGCGCACCTTCTTTAAAAATCCCTAAAATTCCTAAGAAAATTGTAAGTCAAAAAAATAAGGATAAAATAATTCAAGAGGTTGATTCATTACGATTAAATAATAACAGATTACTTCAAAGTAAAAATTATGAAGTGTTTTTTGCTCCAAGCAATAAAATTCCAAACTTAAAATTTGAAATTGGTCGACTTCGTGAAATTACCTTTAGAGAAGTTGGTGAAGGAACAAATGAATCTATTGACCTAGATAGATTTGATGGTTATTACCACCATTTATTTTTATGGGATAATGAAGCAAATAAAGTAGTTGGAGCCTACAGGATGGGACTGGGAAAGGATATTTATAAAAAATATGGAGTTGAAGGTTTTTATGTTCATACCCTATTTAAATTTGAGCCCGAATTATATTCTATGATGGAAAATTCCATTGAAATGGGACGTGCTTTTATTATTAGTGAGTATCAACAAAAACCCATGCCATTATTTTTACTTTGGAAAGGTATAGTTCATGTTACTCTTCGACATCCAGAATATAAATATTTAATTGGCGGAGTAAGTATTAGCAATCAGTTTTCAAATTTTTCTAAATCTTTAATGATTGAATTTATGAAATCTCATTATTACGATCCTTATATTGCTCAATATATTCACCCTAAAAAAGAGTATAAAGTTAAACTGAAAGATGCGGATAAAGATTTTGTTTTTGATGCCACCAAAGCAGATATGAATAAATTTGATAAAATTATTGATGAAATAGAACCAGGAGCACTTCGAATTCCCGTACTAATTAAAAAGTATGTGAAACAAAATGCTAGATTAGTAGCATTTAATGTTGATCCCAAGTTTAATAATGCAATTGATGGTTTAATGTATATAAGGGTTGCAGACATTCCAGAAAGCACTGTTAAACCAGTTTTAGAAGAGTTTCAAGCTGAACTTGAAAACAGTCTTGAAAATGACAAAACTAAAGATGAAATTTCAACAACTTCACCTTCAGCTTCTTTGGATAAGGCTATTTAGCAGCATTTCACTTCTTTTGAAGCATTAATTGGTGCTAAACTAATTTTATTTTTTTCACTTTTTTCCGGTGTGCAACAGTGATCTGAAGCCTTACATTGTGTGCTATCTGGGTGCAATTTAACAATCACACTTTTATCATTTTCTGAAATACTATGCACAACTAAATTTGCGGTATGAAATGATTTGTTCCCGTATTCAATTTTAATTTCTGAATCAAGAAAAAGAGGCTTAATAGCATTCACTTTATTTACAATTTCAATTGCTTTTGAAACCTTCATAAAAGTTCTTTTACCCACTTCTAAAGGGCTTTCCCATAGCTGTACAACTATTTCTCTCCATGAATTTTCAAGCCCTCCACAATCAATAGATTCAATAGAATGTGTTTTAATTTCAGTAATATGATAATTTGCCCCAACAAATTTATCTGGACTATATTCAAATAAAAGATCCTTTGTTAAGTTATTTTTTAATGTTTCTAAAAAGTTTTTTGTTTTCATAATTTTCTATTTTTATTATTGTAATATTACGATTATCAAGATCAAATTTTTTTTAACAGCAGGAAGCGTCTTGATCAGACTTGAAAAAATTAACTAATTCTTGTTGAACTTCATCCCAACGTTGTTTGTTTATACAATAACAAACTTTTTTACCTTCGATAGTTCCAGAAATTAGACTAATTGACTTTAATTCTTTTAAATGTTGAGAAATTGTCGCTTGTGCTAAACCGATTTCATCAACCAAATCATTACAAATACAAGTATTTGCTTTAAAAATATACTCTAAGATTGCAATACGTGCAGGGTGCCCTAAAACTTTAGCAATTTTTGCTAATTTGTTTTGATGCTCGGTAAATATTTTGCTTTTAGTAACTCCCATAATTAAAATTTTATCATTGCAATATTACGATAATAAATTGAATAAAAAAACTCATTCACCAGAAAATGAGTTTTTTATCTTTTTAAAACCATTCTTTTTTATTGGTTTGGTACATATAAACAAACTCTTCATCAGATTTTGTAAGATATATTATTCCTTCAATTAAACCAATAATGCTGGTTATTGCCGCTCCTATTCCACAAGTAACAATTGTACTTGCCAATAATATAACACCTTGTGTTGTATAGCCCAATACAAATTTATGCACACCAAAAGGGCCTAATAAAATTCCTAATATTCCTGCTAAAACTCTTTTACTCTCTTCCGTGCTTTTTGGAATTACATTTCCATTTTCGTCAATTACATCCATTATTTTATTTTTAACTTATTTATAAAAAAGCCGAGTCTATTGGCTCCCATAACTCTATTTTATTTCCGTCAGGATCTATAATCCAACCAAATTTTCCATAATCAAATTCCTCAATTTCTCCTACAATAACAACTTTTTCCTCTTTCAACTTTTTAAAAAGGGCGACTAAATTATCAACTCTATAGTTAAACATATAGTCTTTTGTTGATGGTGAAAAATAGGTTGTATCACTTTTAAAAGGACTCCATTGTGTACTTGCCGGTTTTCCATCATTATTTTTCCACCAAAACGTACAACCCCAATCATCTATATTAAATCCTAAATGGGTTTTATACCATTTTTTTAATTTTCCTGGATTCCCTGTTTTAAAAAACAATCCTCCAATTCCTGTTACTCGTTTAATATCCTTCTCTTCAATATTTTTATCTTCTGAATAAAAAATTACCTCAACTTTATCTACTATTGTTTGTGCTAATTTTATTTTAGATTCAACGGTCCAACCCGCAACATGCGGCGATAACAAAACATTTTCAGCGTGAATTAAATAATCAAAAGCCTCAGGTAGATCATCATTTTCAAATAAATTTTCAAATGATAATTTTTCGTATTCAAGTACATCTAAACAAGCTCCTAAAACTTTTCTACTTATTAGTCCTTCAACTAAATGATTTGTTACAACTGCAGAACCTCTTGCCGTATTTATTAAGTAAAAAGATTTTTTAAATTTATTTATAAAATCCATGTTTACCATTTTATGAGACAACTCATTAAACGGTGTATGTAAACTTAGCACATCTGTTTTCTCTTGTAATTTTTTTAACGAAACCTGCTTACAGTTTTCATCGCCCACATCTTCTTTAATGTCATAACAAATTACCTCTACATCAAAACCTTTAAGTTTTTTCGCAAAAGCTTTTCCCATATTTCCATAGCCAATAATTCCAACTGTTTTTCCTTCTAATTCAATTCCTCTATTCGCCTCACGCAACCATTTTCCTTTTCTAATTTCTAGATCCGCTTTTTTTAAATTATTAAATAAAGAAAGAATCATTCCCAAGACATGTTCTCCTACCGCATTTCTATTTCCTTCTGGGGCCGAAATTAGTTGAATACCTTTTTTAGTTGCAAAGTCAATATCAATACTTTCAAGTCCTGCTCCAACCCGAGCAATAAATTTTAAATTAGAAGCTTTCTCTAAAAAATGTTGATCTATTTTAAATCTACTTCTAATTACAATACCATCATAATTACTTATTTTTTCTTCTATTTGTTGTTTTGTTGAAGTATAATCTTCATCACAAATACAACCTAATTTTTCTAAACCGGTTTTAAGTAATGGGTGATTGGTATCAATTAGAAGAACTTTCATTTTTTAATATTGTTCATTTTTATTTGGGAAATCTCTACTTTTCACATCTGTAATATAGGTTTCAAATGCTCCAGTCATTTCAGAATATAAATCTAAATATCTACGTAAAAATCTTGGATGAAATTCATGAGTCATTCCAAGCATATCATGAGTTACTAAAACCTGACCATCAACATCGTTACCAGCTCCAATTCCAATAACAGGAATTGACAAACTTTCAGCAACTTCTTTTGCCAATTTCGCAGGAATTTTTTCCAAAACCAACGCAAAACAGCCTAATTCTTCTAGTAATTTGGCATCTTCTATTAGCTTTTTAGCTTCTTCTTCTTCTTTGGCCCTTACTGTAAAAGTTCCAAATTTATAAATAGACTGAGGAGTAAGCCCTAAATGTCCCATTACAGGAATTCCAGCAGTTAAAATTCTTGAAATTGATTCGGAAATTTCACTTCCTCCTTCAAGTTTTACAGAATGACCTCCAGATTCTTTCATAATTCTAATTGCCGAATCTAAAGCGCTTTTAGAATTACCCTGATAGCTTCCAAAAGGTAAATCTACTACTACAAGTGAACGGTTTGTTGCCCTAACAACCGAACTAGCGTGATAAATCATTTGATCCAACGTAATTGGCAGCGTAGTTTCATGACCAGCCATTACATTTGAAGCCGAATCACCTACTAAAATAATATCAATCCCAGCATTATCAACAATTTTTGCCATCGTATAATCATAGGCGGTTAACATGGCGATCTTCTCGCCATTATTTTTCATTTCAGTTAATGATTTTGTAGTAATTTTTTTATAGTCCTTTTTTGCAGTTGACATTCTTATTTATTTTATTTTTAAAAGGTAAAAGTAATGAAAAATAGGATTTATTAAGTAGGATTATAAAATAGAATTTATAAATAATTCATTTTTTTTGATTTTATTATCAATTTTACAAATCTAATTTAATAGTCAAAATTCAACATAAAAGTTTGAAAATTGCTTAGTTAAGTTTATTTTTACCTAAAATATGAAATTGTAGAGAAAATGATGAATGAAAACCCCCAAAAATACATATCAGAATTAGAAGAGAAAATTGTTGAGCTAAGTTTAAAATTAAAGAATATATCAAATGAATTAAAATCTATTGAGCAATCTAATAATAAACAAATAGGTAAATTAATTCATAATTTAAAAAACCCTATTGGGATTGCATATTCATTTTCCGATATTATTTTGGGTTCAATTGATAATTATCCAGCAGAAAAATTAGAAAAACATATAAGTGTAATAAATAATTCTGCCTCATATTCCATTAAATTACTAAACGATTTTGGTTTATTTAATGAATTAAAATCTCCAAGTTTTGAAAATGAAAAAACTAATTATATTGAAATTATAAACAATGTTGTTGATAATTTTAACGAGTTAGCATTAAAAAAGAATATCACCTTAGTTAAAAACATTTCTAATTCCGCAATACATTTAAATGTAAATGCAGATAAAATTTCTATTGCTTTAGGAAATATTATTAGTAATTCTTTAAGATATTCAAATGAGAATTCTAAAGTAACAATTGAAGTTGTAGAGAATTCTAAATCTGTTAATACCACAATTTCTGATGAAGGAATTGGAATATCTGAAGCCGATATTTTTTCCGTTTTTAATGAGTTTTTTGTTGTAAATACGTATTCAAGTGACAAGCAAAAATGCACAGGTTTAGGTTTGCCAATTGCAAAAAAAATAATTGAGTATTATGGCGGGAAAATTTCGATTAATAGTATAATTAATAAAGGCTCAACTGTAAAAATTTCATTGCCTCTAATTTAAAATTAAAAAAACAATTAGATAAAGTACTGGTATTAATACTTTTAAAATAATATCCTTCCATTTTATAAAATTATGTATATTTAAGCATTTTCTAAACCCCTCGAAAAAAATTAAAATGTCAGAAGATTCTATGAAAAACTTGCCTCCCGATAAATCTGATACCCCTAATATCGGTGCACAGTCTATTGCTTTCAATGAAAAATACTTTTTGTTTTTTGAACATTCACCTATTTCCCTCTGGATTGAAGATTTTTCAAAAGTTAAAGTTTATATAGATTCTATTGTTAAAGATAATAACACCGATATTAAAACTTACTTAAACAAGTATCCGGAAATATTACCTCAATTAGCTTCATTAGTTACTGTAAAAGAAGTAAATAAAACATCCTTAGAATTATACAACGCAAAAAGTAAGGAATACTTACTAAATAACTTAAATAATATATTTACAGAAAATTCAACTAAAGGATTTACAAAATTACTTGTAGATATTTTATTAGGGCAAAAAGAAACTGAAGTTGAATCAATAAATAGAACATTAGATGGTAAAGAAATTCATGTATTAGTTAAATTTAAAGTTGCTGATGACAGTCTAAAAACACTTGAAAATGTAATTGTTTCTGTTGAAAATATAACAGATAGAGTTAATACTCAAAAAGCGCTGGCTGATAGTGAAAATAGTTATAAAAAATCTCAAGAAATAGCAAAAATAGGTAGTTGGTTTTACAATTTTAAAACTAAGGAATTGCAATGGACAGATGAAGCTTATAGGCTAATTGAAATGGAGCCCAATAAAGAAAAATTAAATAAGGATTTCTACCTCTCTTTTGTACATAAAGATGATAGAGGAATGGTAAATGATTTTAGTATACCAACTTTATTAGAAAATCCTATTCAGATATTTAAATACCGAATTGTTACAAAAAAAGGAAATTTAAAATATGTATATGAAAAGAGAAGTGTAATTATTGAAAATAGAAAAATTTCAAAAATTATTGGAATTGCACAAGATATTACAGAAAGTACGCTTGCTGAACAAAAACTTAACAGAACAAAAAACCTTTTGTCAAATACACTTTCAAGTATAAAAGATGGATTTGTTATTTTAGATTATAACTCTAACTACCTGTATGTTAATACAAAAGCTGCAGATTTTTTAGGTAAAAAGGCCAAAGACCTTATTGGAAATAATCTGTGGATTGAGTTTCCAGAAAAGGAAGGCGATTTATTTTATGATGAGTATCAAACCGCCCTAAAAACCAGAAAGCCAATAAGTTTTGAAAACTATTTTGAACCATGGGGTAGATGGTTTGAAAATAGAATAATTCCCTCAAAAGATGGAATGTTAATCTTTTTTCATGAAATAACAAATCAAAAGATTTCTGAAAATAAAATTAAAGAAGCCTATAATATTATTAATAAAAGCTCATCAGTAGCAATATTATGTGAAAATAAACGGGACTTCCCATGTGTATTTGCTTCTGAAAATTCAAAAAAATTATTTGGTTATTCTCACGATGAAATTTTAAGTGGTAAAATAAAAGTTCACGAGTTAGTACTTCTTGAAGATTTACCTAGGATTAGGGCTGAGATTTTCAACATATGTAACAGAAAAAATAGTAAAGGATTTAAACCAGATCCATTTAGAATAGTTACAAAAAAAGGCGAAATTAAATGGATTGATACCAATTTTGACAGTACCATAAATGAAGAAGGCAAAGTAACTCACATACAAGGAATAGTTGAAGATATTACTGCTAAAAAAAATACTGAAGATTTATTTTTTGAAAGTAGCCAACGGTTAAAAGATCAATTCAACCACACCCCACTAGCATCAATTATTTGGGATTTAGATTTTAATGTAATTGATTGGAATAATTCAGCTGAAAGAATATTTGAATATACTGCTGAAGAAGCAATTGGTGAAAATGGAAAAGATTTAATAATTCCAAAAAATGTACTTTCGGATATTGATGAAATTTGGAGTATTTTATTAAATCAAAAAGGTGGTTATAGACATACAAACAATAACATAACAAAAAGTGGTAGAGAAATTGTATGCGATTGGTATAATGTTACATTGAAAGATAGTGATGGAAATGTTATAGGTGTTGCTTCAACAGGAAATGATATTACTGAAAACATTCACTCAAAAAAACTTTTAGAAAACTCAGAAAAAAAATATCGAGATATTTTTGAGAAATCTATAGATGCTGTCTTAATTTCAAAAAATGGAAGAATAACTGATTGTAATGATTCTGCCATTAAAATGTTTGGTTTTAATGATAAAGAATCTATTTTAAAAATTGATCCATTTGAACTTTCTCCTCTGAACCAGCCTGACGGGAGGAATTCCAGAACAAAAGCATTAGAGTTAATTAAAGTAACTTTGGAAGAAGGAAGTAACAGGTTTAGATGGTATCACCGTAATAAAAATGGAACAATTTTCCCTACTGAAGTTACTTTTACAAAAATAAATGATAAAGACGAACAATCAACTATTCATATAGTTGTTTGTGATATTTCTGAAAAAGTAAAAAAAGAAGAATTAGAACTTGTTCTTTACAATATTTCAAAAGCTGCTTTAACCGATAGTAAATTTGAAGATTTTGGTTTATTTATAAAAAATGAACTTCATAAAATAATAGATACAACTAATTTTTATATTGCTTTGTATAATAAGGAGACAGATATGATTCACACTCCTATTATGGTTGATGAAAAAGATGATATTACCGATTTTCCTGCAAAAAACTCATTAACTGGACATGTTATTCATTCAAAAAAACCATTAATGACTGGTTGCAACTCAAATCCTAGTTCAAGGTCAACAAATGGATTGGCTCCTGCAATGTTGGGAGTTGCCTGCAAAATTTGGGTTGGTGTGCCCTTAAAAATTAAAGATGAAGTATTTGGTGCTATTGTTGTACAAAGTTATACCGATGAGAATGCATACAGTAAAAATGATGTTCAATTATTAGAATTTGTTGCAAATCAAATAAGCCATACAATCCAAAGAAAAAATACAGAAAATGACTTAAAAAAAGCATTAATAAAAGCCCAAGAGTCCGATAAATTAAAATCCGCATTTTTAGCAAATATGAGTCACGAAATTAGAACTCCAATGAACGGTATTATAGGTTTTTCTGAATTATTTTTAAATTCAGATTTATCAAATAATGAAAGAAAAAAATATGCAAATATTGTTATAAACAGCAGTAAACAATTACTTTCAATAGTAAATGATATTTTAGATATTTCTAAAATAGAAGCTGGCGTTGTGCAACTTAATTATGAAAATGTTAATATAAATGAGCAATTAAATAATCATATTGCTTTTTATAACCCTATTGCCTCAGATAACAACATCATATTAAAGTGTTTTAAAGGCTTAAGTGATAAAGATAGTAATATACGTATTGACAAAACAAAATTAAATCAAATTCTTACCAATTTACTTTCAAATGCTTTCAAATTTACCGAAAAAGGCACCATTGAATATGGGTATCACCTTGTTGGAGAAAACTTACAATTTTATGTAAAAGATACAGGAATGGGTATTGATATTAATCTCCAAAATAAAATATTTGAAAGGTTTACACAAGCGAATCTAGAGCTGAATTATCAAAAGAAAGGTACTGGATTAGGATTGGCAATATCCAAAAAATTTGTTGAATTATTTAACGGAGAAATTTGGTTAAACTCCAATGAAGATGGTACTACAATCTATTTTACAATACCATATAAAAAAGTTAAAAACCCTGTTATTACAACAGTTATTGAAGAAAAAGAAGACCCGAAATTAACTGTAAACGGCAACAAAATCACAATTTTAATTGCCGAAGATGAAGAATATAACATGCTATATATGAATGAGCTGTTTTCAAACTCAAATTATAAAGTTATTGAAGCTGAAAATGGTAAAGAGGCTGTTGAGTTAGCGCAAAAACATTCAGAAATTGATATTATATTAATGGATATTAAAATGCCAATTATGAATGGAAATGATGCTATGATAGAAATTAAAAAGTCTAAGCCAAAGTTACCAATAATAGCTCTTTCAGCATTTGCAATGGAATCTGATAAAGAAAAAGCTTTAGCAAAAGGATTTGATTCTTATTTAACAAAACCAATTGACAGGAAAATACTATTTGGTTTAATTAATAAGTTCTGTAGTTAAAATTTAGTAAATGAAAGATCTTTTTATTTTTCTTATCTGCTTATTTCTCATTTCTACTTTAAAATCACAAATTAAAAACGAAGAAAATGCTATTAAAACTAGTATTCATACTTTTTTTGAAGGACTGCAAAAAGGAGATACAATTCTTTTAAACTCCGTAATAAATAAGAATCTTAAATTACAAACAGCATTTCTTAATAATGAAGGTAGAGGCATTTTAAGAAACGAGACTAGAAAAGCATTTTTAACTGCGATTTCATCTAAAAACCCTAATGATATTTGGATGGAAAAGTTACTTTCATACGATATAAAAATTGATGGAAATTTAGCATCCGTTTGGACTCCTTATAAATTTTATTTCAATAACGAATTCAGTCATTGTGGTGTCAATTCTTTTCAACTTTTTAAAAATGGAAACATTTGGGAAATAATTTATATTGTAGATACTAGAAGAAAGAATTGTAATTAGACTACTTTTATAATATTAATATAATAATAAGTTTCATATATAATTAATTATTTTAGCATATAAGTTTTTAAACTAATGTCTACCAAAAAACATATTTTAAATCCAAATAATTGGGTTAACCTACACGCTGATTATCTTTTTAATTATACCATAAGTAGGGTTAACAATCATGATTTAGCAAAAGATTTAGTACAAGATACTTTTTTTGCAGGTTTAAAAGCTATGGATAACTTCCAAGGTAAGGCAAGTGAAAGAACTTGGCTCATCGCTATTTTAAAACGAAAAATTATAGATTATTATCGAAAAATTAATTCTGTAAAAGGAAAAGCAGAAGTTAAAATGAATTTTTATTCAGATGGTGAAAGAGAAGGTGAATGGATTGAAGAACGTGTTCCAAACTCATGGGGAAATGAAATTGAAAAAAACATTGAAAATAGCGAATTAAGTACTGCATTAGAAAAGTGTATAGACAGCCTACCTGAAAAATACGCAATAGTTTTTAAAATGAAAACTATCCAACAATTTGAAACTGAAGAAATATGTAAGGAGCTCGACATAACAGCGTCCAATCTTTGGGTTATTATCCACAGAGCCAGAACACAATTAAGAAAATGTATGGAAGATAATTGGTTTAATAATTAAAGAAAATACAAATGAAATTAACTTGCGATGAAGCAACCTCTATTTGTGATAAAAGCCAATATAAAGAGGCCTCTTTTTGGGAAATTATTAAATTAAATATTCATTTATTTTTATGTAAAAAATGTGGTTTATATAGTAAACAAAATAGCATTATGACAAAATGTTATGAAAAACATAAAAAAAATGAAATCAATAATTTAGATTGTTTGTGTGATGAAGAAAAACAGACAATGAATAAAGAGTTAAAAACTAAAATATAACTACTTTTCATAATAAAAAAATGAGTTTTTTACCTGAAGCAATAGATGAATATGTTGTAAAACATTCTCAAAATGAACCAGAATTATTGCAGCAATTAAGTAAAGAAACTTGGCAAAAAGTTTTAAATCCCCGTATGCTTAGTGGTTCATTTCAAGGCCGTATTCTTTCTATGCTATCGAAATTAATAAATCCAAAAAATATTTTAGAGATAGGAACTTACACTGGTTATTCGGCTTTATGTTTAGCTGAAGGAATGCAAAAAGAAGGAAGCATTTTTACCATTGATAAAAATGAAGAATTAGAAAATTTTGCAAAAAAATATTTTAATAAATCAGACTATAAAAGTCAAATAAAACAATTTATTGGAAATGCTATTGATATTATTCCAACAATAAATGAGAAGTTTGATTTAGTTTTTATAGATGCCGATAAATCCAATTATGTTAATTATTTTAATTTAATAATTGACAAAATGAATTCTGGAGGCGTAATTTTATCAGACAATGTTTTATGGAGTGGAAAAGTTATTGAAAAACTTAACCCAAAAGATATTGATACAAAAACACTACTTGAATACAACAAATTATTAAATACTGATTCTAGAATTGAAACAGTATTACTCCCTATTCGCGACGGGTTAACTATAAGTAGAGTTAAATAAAACTAGGTTTAAATATAAAGCGTTTTAATATTTTATAAAAAAATAACGCAATTAAATACCCTAATAACATTCCAAATAAAATATCTGTGGGAAAATGAGCCGCTAAATAAATTCTACTATAGGCAAACAGTAAAGGAAACAGAAAAATAAAGAATGAATATTTATACTGTTTTTTCAAAATCCAAAATGAAAGAAATGCAATTGTAAATGAAACAGTTGAATGCCCGGAAACAAAACTAAAATCATTATATTCAACTAAAACTCTAATAGATTTATTTATTGAACTATCATTTAAAGGTCTTAATCTTTGAAAATAATTTTTAATTAAATTCACAAGCATTAAAGATGATGCTGCACTTAAAGCGGTAATTATTGCTATGTAGATTGATTTTCTAGTTCCAAAAGCTCGATATCCTAAAAAATATATCACAAAAAATAATGGAATCCAATGTAATGGGTTTGTTATAAAAATCCAAAAATCATCCCAAAAAATATAACCTTGCGAATGTAGAAAAAGTAATAATTGTTTATCGTAATCAATAAGTGGATTTAGAATCTCCAAAACTATTTATTTCTTTTGATTGGCCCAGTGATGTCATCCAAAATATTGTCTTTCACTTTACTTACAGGGTCTGTAAAATCACCAATATTATCCTTAACCTTATTAATTTCCTTCTTAACATTGTTAGCTATATCAATATCGATGTCATGCTTTTCTGCACTGTTTTTTATTTCTCGTTTTATATCATTTGTTGCATCTTTAATCTGGCGCATACCTTTTCCTAATCCACGAGCAATTTCAGGTAGTTTATCAGCGCCAAAAAGCATTACAACAATTACCAAAATAACAAATATTTCAGCTCCACTAATAAATAGATACATTAGAATAATTTTTATCAAAGATAATATAATTACATTAATTAAAATGTTAATTTTAACTGCCTATCATACATTACAATACTACCTGCAACGGAAACATTTAAGCTAAGTGTAGATTTAAATTTTACTAAAAAATGTGATTTTTCAATTGCAGCTTTTGATAAGCCATGATCTTCGGCACCTAATAAATAAACACAACGTCTTGGGTGAACAAAAGTTTCTAAAGATTTAGATTTTTCATCTAGTTCCACACCAACCAATTGTGCTCCTTTAGGCAAATTCTTGTAAAATTCATCAAAATTTTCGTAGTGAAAATATGGCATTGCACCCGTAGCTTTATGAGTATCACAAGCTTGTTTTGCATACCTGTTTCCAATTGTAAAAATAAAACTTGCTCCCATATTTTGGGCAGACCTCCATAAAACACCCAAATTTTCAGGTGTTTTACCATTTTGTATTCCTATGCCAAAAAAACCTTGCTCTAAATTGTTTATCATTTTTTCTTAACCAACATTCTTTTTATTTCATTCAGTTTCATTAAAGCTTCTATTGGTGTAAGTGTATCAATATTTGTTGAAAGAATTTCTTCTTTAATATCTTCTAACAATGGATCATCTAATTTAAAAAAGCTTAATTGCAGATCGTTTTCAGCTGCATTTTTTATGGTTTCTTTTACTTCAACATTGGTATGATTTTTTTCTAATTGTTTCAACATTTTAGTTGCCCTATGAATTACCGAAGATGGCATTCCTGCTAATTTTGCAACATAAATACCAAAGCTATGTTCGCTTCCTCCTGGCACAAGTTTGCGTAAGAAAATAACTTTGTCTTTTAATTCTTTAACAGAAACATTAAAGTTTTTTACACGCTCAAATGTATTGGTCATATCATTTAATTCGTGATAATGAGTTGCAAATAATGTTTTTGCTTTTGATGGATGTTCGTGTAAATATTCAGCTATAGCCCAAGCTATAGAAATTCCATCGTATGTACTTGTTCCTCGTCCAATTTCATCTAACAATACCAAACTACGCTCTGAAATATTGTTCAAAATACTGGCAGTTTCATTCATCTCTACCATAAAAGTTGATTCGCCCATAGAAATATTATCACTTGCGCCAACACGCGTAAATATTTTATCTACAATTCCAATTCTGGCATTTTGAGCAGGCACATAACTTCCCATTTGAGCCAACAAGACTATTAATGCAGTTTGCCTTAAAATAGCTGATTTACCACTCATATTAGGCCCCGTTATCATAATAATTTGTTGCAGGTTTCTATTTAAAACAACATCATTAGCAATGTATTCTTCACCAATTGGTAATTGTTTTTCTATAACTGGGTGACGTCCGTTTTTAATTTCTAAATCTGTGCTTTCATCTAATTGTGGTCGCACATAATTATATTGTTTAGCAACCTCAGCAAAAGCACACAAACAATCAATTTGAGCAATTAATTGCGCGTTTAATTGTATTGGCTGGATGTAATCTAATAAATAACTAATTAGTTCCGCAAAAAGCTCGTTTTCAAGCTTACTTATCTTTTCTTCTGCTCCTAATATTTTGGTTTCATATTCTTTTAATTCTTCCGTAATATAACGCTCTGCATTTACCAAGGTTTGTTTACGAATCCAATCTTCAGGAACTTTATCTTTATGTGAATTTCTAACTTCAATATAATATCCAAAAACATTATTAAAGGCTATTTTTAAGGAAGTAATTCCTGTTCGTTCAATTTCACGAGCTAACATTGCATCTAAATAATCTTTTCCTGAAGTTGAAATTGCTCTTAATTCGTCTAATTCTATTGAAACATCATTTGCAATGGCATTTCCTTTGTTGATATTAACCGGTGCATCCTCATTTAAAGTTTTTGTTATTTTTTCACGAAGTGCATTGCAATTTTGCAATTGTTCACCAATAATTTTTAACGATTCATTGTCGCTTTTTTCAGCCGTTTCTTTTATTGGAATTATTGCATTTAAAGAGTTTTTAAGTAGTACAACTTCTCGTGGATTTACCTTTCCAGTAGCAACTTTAGAAACTAAGCGTTCAATATCACTAATTTGCTTTATTTGATAGGTTGTAAGTTCAAAAAAGTCATCATTATCAATTAAATATTTAACAATATCGTGACGCTTTTTTATACGATTGATATCTTTTAAAGGCAATGCCAACCAACGCTTTAATAATCTTCCTCCCATTGGAGAAATGGTTTTATCAATAACATCTAACAGCGTAACAGCATTTACCGAGGTTGAATTATACAACTCTAAATTTCTAATAGTAAACCGATCCATCCAAACATAATTATCTTCTGAAATCCGGTTTATTACTGAAATATGATCTAATTTATTATGTTGTGTTTCAGATAAATAATACAATACGGCGCCTGATGAAATAATTCCTTCCTGCAGTTCTTCAACACCAAAACCTTTCAATGTTTTTACCTTAAAATGATTGGTTAATGTTTCAAACGCATATTCCGATTGGAAAATCCAATCTTCCAAATAAAAAGTATAAAACCGATCTCCAAACAACTCAAAAAACTTTGTTTTATGCTGTTTTTGAACCAATACCTCGCTTGGTTTAAAATTTTGAAGTAGTTTATCTATATATTCAGCATCGCCTTGGGCAGTTAAAAATTCACCTGTTGAAACGTCTAAAAACGAAATTCCAAAATGCTTTTTTCCAAAGTGAACAGCGGCTAAAAAATTATTGATTTTTGATTGTAAAACCTCATCATTCAATGCAACTCCTGGGGTTACCAATTCTGTAACACCTCGTTTTACAATGGTTTTTGTCATTTTTGGATCTTCTAACTGATCACAAATAGCAACACGCATTCCTGCTTTTACCAGCTTTGGCAAGTACGTATTTAAAGAATGATGTGGAAAACCTGCCAATGCGGTTTCGGTTTCACTTCCAGCACCTCTTTTGGTTAATATAATTCCTAAAACTTTTGAAGCCTTTTTTGCGTCTTCTCCAAAAGTTTCATAAAAATCACCCACTCTAAAAAGTAACATTGCATCGGGATACTTCACCTTAATTGCATTGTATTGTTTCATTAACGGAGTGACTTTCTTGGTTTTTGCTGCCAATTTTTTAGGAAATTAAGTTAGTTTTGCGAAGTTAATTATTCCGTTTTAAAGATAAACGAATTTATGAGAAAATTAAAAAATAGCGAGCTTGGAAGATTAAATGTTGAAGATTTCAAAAAAACGGGTAAAATTCCATTAATTGTTGTATTAGATAATATAAGAAGTTTAAACAATATTGGATCTGTGTTTAGAACAAGTGATGCTTTTTTAATTGAAAAAGTTTACCTCTGTGGAATTACAGCTCAACCACCTCATAAAGAAATTCATAAAACGGCATTGGGAGCAACTGAATCTGTAGATTGGGAATATGTTGAAGACACATTAACTTTAGTTCAAAAATTAAAAACAGAAAATGTACTTGTGGCTTCCATTGAACAAGCTGAAAACAGTACAATGTTACAAGATTTTAACATTAACCCAAAGCAAAAATATGCAATTGTAATGGGTAATGAAGTAAAAGGAGTTCAACAAGAAGTTGTCTCAGCTTCAGATTATTGTATTGAAATTCCTCAATTTGGAACCAAACATTCTTTAAATATTTCGGTAAGTTGTGGTGTAGTACTTTGGGATTTGTTTAAAAAGTTCAAGTATTAATAATTCAACATAATTTTTGCGATATAAAAGAATAAGAAAATTCCAAAAATATCATTACTAGTTGTTATAAAAGGTCCAGTTGCAATTGCAGGATCAATACCACGTTTATCTAAAATAATAGGGACAAAAGTTCCTATTAATGATGCGACAATGATAACGCTTAACATTGAAATGGCTACAGTAAAGCTAAATAATGGATCCATATTAGTAATTAAGCCAAAAATCATTATTAGAATACCTAAAACAATTCCGCTAATTAAACTTAAACTAACTTCTTTTACAAGACGGCTAAATAAACTTCCTTTAATAATGTCATTTGCCAATCCTTGAACAACAATTGCCGATGATTGTACACCAACATTACCAGCCATTGCTGCAATTAAAGGAGTAAAAAAGAATAAGCGTTTAAATTCTGGATTGGCCATAAATTCTTCATAACCTTCCATAATAAATACACTTCCAAGTCCTCCAAACAACCCTAAAACTAACCAAGGTAAACGTGCTTTCGTAAGTTCCCATATACTATCATCAGCTTCTACATCTTGCGAAATACCTGCTGCCATTTGATAATCTTTCTCAGCTTCTTCTTTAATTACATCAACTATATCATCAATAGTAATTCTCCCAACAAGTCTACCTAATTCATCAATAACTGGAATTGCTTCTAAATCATACTTTTGCATTATTCTTGCAACATCTTCGGCTTTTTCGTTTACATTAACAGAATCTACTTTTTTAATAAAAACTTCTTTAATTGGTGATCTTGTAGAGGTTGTTAATAAATCTTTTAAAGATAAGCGCCCTTTTAAAATATCACGATCATCAACCACATATATTGAATGCACTCTGGTAACTTCTTCCGCTTGTGCACGCATTTCTTTAACGCAGGTAAGCACATTCCAATTTTCGTTTACTTTTACTAACTCTTTTGCCATTAAACCACCCGCAGTGTCTTCATCATAACGTAAAAGTTCAACAATTTCTTTAGCATGTTCTTCATCCTCAATATGAGAAATTACTTCCTTTTTTTGCTCTTCTGAAAGTTCAGAAATAATATCTGCGGCATCATCGGTATCTAATTCATTTAATTCTTCAGCAATTTCTTTTGATGAAAGTCCTTTTAATACTTTTTCACGAATATCTTCATCTAATTCAGCAATTACATCAGAGGTAATATCACTATCTAATAATTTTATTAAGTACAGAGCCTCTTCTGTATCTAATTCTTCAATTATTTCAGCAACATCTGCATAATGCACTTCTTCTAATAAAGTATGAAGTCCTTTATTATTATTGTCCGCAATTAAATGTTGAATATCCTCTATGTATTGTTTTGTAATTTCAAACGACATCTTTTTCAATTTTAGAAGTAAGACTAATGAATTCTTGAACCGATAATTGCTCTGGTCGTTTGTCAAAGATACTATCTTCTCTTAAACTATCTGACAAATTCAGTATTTTTAAACTGTTACGAAGTGTTTTTCTACGTTGTTGAAACCCTGTTTTTACAACTTTATAAAATAATTTTTCATCAACAGGTAATGTGTAATTTTCTTTTCTGATAAATCTAATAACACCAGAATCTACTTTTGGTGGCGGATCAAAAACTGTTGGCGGAACCGTAAATAAATATTCAACATCATAAAACGCCTGCGTAAGAACTGATAAAATTCCGTACACCTTACTCCCTTCTTTTTCAGCGATTCGTTTCGCTACTTCCTTTTGAAACATCCCAGAAAATTCAGGAATTTGATGACGGTTTTCGAGCGTTTTAAACACTATTTGAGTAGAAATATTATAAGGAAAATTACCAATGATAGCTACTTGCTCATCTCCAAAATAATCTGATAAATTAATTTTTAAAAAATCCTTTGAAATAATTCTATTTGCTAAATTTAAGTAATGAGCTTGTAAATATTCAACCGATTCTTTATCAATTTCTATAACATGTGTTGTGAGCGGTTTTTTAAGTAAATATTTTGTTAACACACCCATTCCAGGACCAATTTCCAGCACATTTTTATAGCCTTTTTCTGTTAAACTATCAGCTATTTGCTGCGCAATTAATTCATCTTTTAAAAAATGTTGTCCAAGGTGTTTTTTTGCTCTTACACTCATAAATTTAGTTTTTTACACTCATACTAAATTGTTCACTTATTACTTTTAACTCAGTTCCAAAAGCTACTATTCTATTTTTAAATAGACTCATTGCCTCATCCCCTAATTTTTGTGCATCTTCATTATAATATGCTTCTAATGTTTCCACACTATCTGTGGTGTATTGAACCGAATAAGTAACACCACCCATTTCTTCTTCAATCATCACCTGACTCATTTTTGCATTACTAAATTTACCTGTAGAAAGCATTTCTGGTATATGTTTTTCTTTCATCCATTTTAGCCACTCTAGGTGGATGGATTCGTCTACATTTGTTGTTACGTTATAGATATACATTTTAATTTTAATTAAGTTCGTCTCCTCTTAATTTTCTATACTTTTTTCGAGCATCAACTAAATAAATACTAGATGGATATTCAAATATAATTTTTTGATAATATTCTTTTGCCTTTTCAATTTTATTTAAATTATTCAAATATAATTCAGCAAGATAATAATGTGCATCATCAACTAAAATATCCTCTTTATTAATTTCAATAATTTGTAAATAATTAGATGCTGCTTTTTCAAATTGATTTATTTTTTCAAATAATTTGGCTTGTTTAAATAATGCCTCATCCTCTACTGGCTGTCCTTTAAAATTTGCTAATATACCTTGCAAGGTATCTATTGCTTGTTGATTTTTATTTTGAAATGAAAGTAAATCTGCAATTGCATATTTTTTTAATGCAATTTTCAAACTATCCTTTATTCCGTTATCTGTTATCAATAAATTTAAATCTAAGGCATCATTTGCAATTAATTGTGAAGTTGAATTTTTAAGTACTTTTAATTGTGATTGTGCCCAGTCAAAATCTCCCTTAAAATAAGAAGTTTGTGCTATTTTAAATCGTGCCGTTTGTCCAATTGAATGACTCTTTAAATCGTTTTGAACTTGTGTATAATAAATTAAAGCACTACTAAATTTACTTGTGTAAACCAGTACATCCGCTAATTTCGTTTTAATATGTCCTTTTTGAAATTCATTAATCGGCAATTTTAATGCTTCTTTTAATATAGAAATAGCTTTATCTGGTTCATTTTTTTTAAACGTTAAAAATTCAGCATAAATAAGTTGTATTCCAATAGTATTCTTATTTTTCCCATAGGTGTTAAATAATTCTTGAAATTGAGTTTCAATTTTATTTATTTCACTATTAGATTCAATATCAATTTGAAGTAAATATAATTTTGCCGTTAATTCTGTTTCTAAATTATTGGTATTTTCTAATACATAATTAAAGCAATTTTGTGAAACATCAAATGCTTTATCATTAAAAGCAATTTCACCAATTTCAATAATACCTTTTAATTCCCCTTGATTTCTTTTATGCAATGCTTTTTCCTGAACCAATGCTTTATCATAATCTTTTTGCTGCATAAACAACCAACTTAATAATTGATTCCAACTATTTTGAGGGTTATTTTGCATTCGTTTAATCAAGGCTTTCTTTAATAGAACATTTCCTTCATTTTCACTATCATCAATTAAATATCGACCAATATAACTCTTGGCTGAAGGTAAATATTTAACTTCAGCTTCAACCATATCTAAATAGGTATTAAACATATTTTCCAGTTCTCCCTTTTCTCCGTAAATAGTTGCAATTTGAAAATTATAATTTGCATTTGGATTTACTTCCATAGCTTTTTTATAAGCTTTTAATGCATACTCGAGAAGGTGATTATTTTGAAATGTTTTTCCAATTAAATAACCCTGATTTTTTGATTTTTCAATAGTACTTATTGCCTTTTCATATAATAAGGTTGCCGCATCTTGCTGATGTTGCAATTGATAATTATAACCTAATTCTACAAATAAATAATATTGATTAGGGAACTCTAATAATTGTTTATCTAATGTGTTTTTTACTTCTTCAAATTTTTCTAACTGTTGATAGCTCTCAATTAATAACCTTAAATAATTGCTGTTAATTGGGTTTTTCTCATGTAAAATTTTATACGTAGAAGCGGCTTTTTCGTATTCCCCATTTCTAAAATACAGAAATGCTATCGCAGCATCCTGTGCATATAATTGCAAGGAAAAACAACTAATAATTATGATTAAAATTTTACGCATATTGTGTTTTAAATTCTACCAAAGATAACCAATCAAGTGTTAAAGTTTTTATAAATAGTTTCAATTTTAAAATATGCATTGTAACATTTTGGCACAGAAATTGTCTTAACTATATAAAACAACTAAATATTACCCAAATGAAAGAATTAATCAAACAATACGAAACTGCAAAAAAGAAAGCGTTAAAATTCATGAGAAAAGGACAAATCAATAAATATTTTGATGCCTTAATTGAAATGAATCATTACAAAAAAATGATAACAGTTAGCGCTAATTAATTAGTTCAAATCCACAATACGGCACCAACACTTCAGGGATTTTTATTCCTTCAGGTGTTTGGCAATTCTCTAATAATCCTGCCAATACCCGTGGTAAGGCCAATGAACTACCATTAAGCGTATGAGCCAATTCGCTTTTTCCTTCACTGTTTTTAAAACGAAGTTTTAAGCGATTTGCCTGGAATGTTTCAAAGTTAGAAACTGAGCTAATTTCTAACCAACGATCTTGTGCTGTTGAAAATAGTTCAAAATCATACGTTAAAGCAGAAGTAAACCCAATATCCCCACCACACAAACGTAAAATACGATAAGGCATTTTTAATTCTTGTAAAATTCCCTTCACATGATTTACCATTCCATCTAATGCTGTATAAGAATTAGAAGGGTGTTCTATTCTAACTATTTCAACTTTATCAAATTGGTGTAACCTATTTAAACCACGCACATGCGCTCCGTAAGAACCTGCCTCACGTCTAAAACAAGGAGTATAAGCTGTATTGCAAATTGGAAATTCAGTTTCCTTTAAAATAACATCTCTATAAATATTTGTTACAGGAACTTCAGCTGTTGGAATTAAAAATAAATTATCCTGCGCATCGTGATACATTTGACCTTCTTTATCTGGCAATTGTCCAGTTGCTATCCCAGAAGCTTCATTTACTAAATGTGGCACTTGCACCTCATTATAACCTGCATCTGTATTTTTATCTAAAAAATAATTAATTAAAGCTCTTTGAAGTTTTGCTCCTTTACCTTTATATACCGGGAATCCTGCACCCGCAATTTTATTACCAAGTTCAAAATCTATAATATCGTATTTTTTAGCTAACTCCCAATGAGGTAATGCTCCTTCATGCAAAACTGGTATAACACCTTCTTCAAAAACAGTTAAATTATCTTCTTCTGAAGAACCCGCAGGAACAATTTCATTTGGAATATTAGGAATCAGGTATAATAATTCTTGTAATTCGTTTGCTTTATTTTGAAGACTTTCAGTTAAATCTTTTGATTTTTCTTTCAAAAGCACTGTTTTTTTCTTTAGTATTTCAGCTTTTTGACGCTCTCCAGATTTAAATAATTGTCCAATATCTTTTGATAATTTATTAGATTCAGCTAAAACAATATCTAATTCTGTTTGAATTGCTCGTCTCTCCTCATCAGCTGAAATTGTATTATCAACTAACTCTTCCGCGTTTTTTAAATTTCTCTTTGCCAAACCGTTTAAAACAGTTTCTCTGTTTTCTCGAATAAATCCAACTTGTAACATAGTTCTTCTCCTTTAATTGAACGCCAAATTTAATAAATTGCTATCAAAAGAAACGAATTAGTTTAATTTGATTTTAAAGAAATAGTTTCATTTATAATTGAAATTATTTGAGGCACAACTTCTAAATTAAAATTAAGATTAAAATTTACGGTGTTTTTTCCGGATTTCGTAATTCTAAATTCTCCTTTTTTAACCGGGTAATAACCCGTTTGACCTTTACAATAGCATAATCTTCCAAAATAAAGTTTTACCTTTTGAAGATCTTTATTGGTGAGATTTAATTCGGAAAATTCTTTATCTAGTTCTGCGTAAATAATCTCTGTATAATTACTGTCTTGGGTGTTTTCAATTGGGTTTTTCTTATACGTATATTTCAATAAGGTTTTTTCACCATCAGAAATAACAGGATATAAAATACCAAAATTATCACTTGCAAACTCGATGGATTTATTAGGAATTAATTCAAAAGAGCAATTCTCATTTTCTGGACAACTAATTGCTTTTTGACTAATTTGTTGACTAACTATAAAACTTGGTTTGCAGGAAACAACTAGCAAAATTAATAAAGGTATAACGTTTTTCATCTTAATAATTTTTATAATTATTTGTATTTAAATTGTTAAAAACAAGCTTATTATATTTGAGTTGGAGTAATCTTATCTAAAAACTGAATCGATAGTAGAAAAAATATAATAAAACCAACTATTTATTCTTTATCAAATTAAATGCCACTTATAAAATCTAATGATTTTTGTTTGTCATTTCCCAACTGATTTTTTAATTCTGAAATAGATTCAAATTTTTCTTCATCTCGCAAAAAAGTAAGCACCTCAACTTGAATGTTTTTAGTATATAGATCTTCATCAAAATCAAAAAAATGAATTTCAATAGTTTGACTTTTACCGCTAACTGTTGGTCTAAACCCAATATTCATCATTCCAAAAACAGTTTTATTATCAATTATAGATTTAACAACATACGCACCTGTTTTTGGTAATAATTTATAAGTTTCTTTAATAAATAAATTAGCTGTTGGAAACCCAATTTTCTCACCTAGATTTTTACCTTTAACAACCTTACCATTTAACATAAAATTATATCCTAAATAAGTATTTGCCTTAGTTATTTCACCATTTTCAACAGCCTTTCTAATTTTGGTAGAACTCACTGCTATGTTACTGATATCTTGCTGAGAAATTTTTTTGACTTTAAAATTGTAAGTTCTGCCGTAATCTTGTAACTGCTCAAAATTTCCTTCTCTGTTTTTTCCAAAATGATGATCATAACCAATAACTAATTTGGAAATATTTAAGATATTTACTAAAATATTTCTAACAAAATCCAGCGCTGAAAGTTTTGCGAACTCTTTAGAAAATGGGTGAATTACCAATATATCCAATCCTAATTTATCGAGTAATTTAGTTCGCTCTTCAATTGTATTAATTAATTTAATATCTAAATCTTTCTGTAAAACCATTCTAGGATGTGGAAAAAAAGTTAGTAAAACCGAAGATTTTTTATTCTTTTTAGCACTATTTATTAGTTTTTTAATAACCTTTTGATGCCCAATATGAACTCCGTCAAAGGTGCCAATGGTAACAAAAGTTTTATTAGTTGATTTATAATTATCTAAATTGGTGAAAATTTTCAAAATTGAAAACAGAATTGGTTACAATAAAAAACAAAAATACTTTATTTAATTAAAATGAAGATACCAATAATAATAAAAATGGCATTGATATTGTAATCAAATTATTATCTTTTATATTTGTGAGTTTTCAAGATCCAAAAAAACAAAATAACACATGAAATTTATATTTAATAAATTAATAATTCTATTTCTTTTTTTTACAATTCAGTTTCTATCTGTTTCTGCTCAGGAAACAAATAACTTATGGACAAAGAAAAGGGAATTAATCCAAGAACCTTCTTTAATTGTTGAAAAGAAATCAATACCAAAAGAATTTAAAGTTTTTGACCTAAATATTGCAAAACTTAAAAAATCTCTAAATAATATTCCTAAAAGAAAAAGTAACTTAAAAAAATCAAATGTTATCTTACAATTCCCTAATGGAGAAGGGGAATTAGAAAAATATGAAATTTTTGAAGCTTCAATTTTGGAAGAAAGTCTTCAAAAGAAGTACCCAAATATAAGATCTTATGTTGGAAATGGAATTGAAAATTCTACTTCTTCCATTCGATTTAGTATCACAGATTTAGGCTTAAACGCAATGGTTTTTCAAAACTCAAAAGAAACAGCTTTTATTGAGACATATACCAAAAACAAAGAATCTTATTTAGTTTATAAAAAGTCTGATTTACCTGCAGAAACTGAACCTTTTGAATGCAAATTTGAAGATCTTAAATCCAATCTTACAGGAACAAATTCCAATACTTCTTCAAAAGCTAACAATGCAAATGATGGACAATTAAGAACTTTTAGATTGGCTGTTGCAACTACTGGAGAATATTCTCAATTCCACTTAGACCAACAAGGAATTGATCCAACTGCAACGGATGAGGTTAAAAAATCAGCGGTATTATCAGCTATTGCAACAACAATGACCCATGTAAATGCTATATTTGAGAGAGATGTTGCACTAACAATGATTTTAGTTGATAACAATGCCAGTATTATTTATTTAAATAAAGATACAGATGGTTTTACAAATGATAGCTCATCAGATTTAATTGAAGAGAGTCAAACTGTTATTAATAGTGTTATAGGCTCATCAAATTATGATATCGGCCATACTTTTAGCACTGGAGGTGGAGGATTAGCACAATTAAACTCCCCTTGTACTCCTAATGGAAAAGCAAGAGGAATTACAGGATCACCAAATCCTATTGGACCTGGTTATGATATTGATTATGTGGCTCATGAGATGGGACACCAATATGGTGCTCACCATACTTTTAATAGTGAAGCAGGGAATTGTTCTGGCAATATCAATTATGGTACAGCAGTTGAAACTGGTAGTGGATCCACAATTATGGCATATTCTGGATTGTGTGCTCCAGACAATGTGGTAAGTTTAAGTGATGATTATTTTCATTTAGTAAGTATTAGAGAAATGTGGGCTAATATTAGTAATGGTATTAGCACTTGTGGAATATTAACCGCAACGGGAAATAGTGCTCCAATAATTAATCCGGTTCAAAACTATACAATTCCAATTTCTACTCCTTTCGCTTTAACTGCGGATGCTTCAGATATTGATGGTGATTTGTTAACATATACCTGGGAACAATTAGACACGGAATCAGCTACCTATCCGCTAACAGCTACTTCAAATGTAGGGCCTGCGTTTAGATCCATAAAACCAAGTGAAAATCCTACACGTTATTTCCCAAGTACAGAAACTGTTTTATCAGGAAATACATCAAACGATTGGGAGGTTTTACCATCTGTTTCTAGAACAATGAAATTTGGACTTACTGTTCGAGATAATAATGAAAATGGCGGACAAACAGCAAGTGATGAATCCGTTATTACATTTGATGCTAATTCAGGTAGTTTTATGCTAACTTCACAAACAGCTGCTGAATCTTGGAGCGCAGGAACTGCCAATACAATTACATGGAATGTTGCAAACACCAACATTGCACCTGTTAATTGTTCAAATGTGAATATTTTACTATCAACTGATGGCGGTGATACTTATCCAATAGTATTGGCTTCAAATGTCCCAAATGATGGCTCCCAAGAAATTATAGTTCCTAACGAAACAACTAGACGGGCAAGAATAAAAGTTGAAAGTGTTGGCAACGTTTTTTATAATGTAAATCTTGCTGATATTGAAATTCAGTCTTCTGAATTTATTATGGATTTTGATTCTAATAATTTAAATATTTGCGCTCCAAATAATGCTATTTACACGTTTACTTATAATACCTTTTCAAATTTTAATGAGGAAACAACTTTTTCAGCTTTAGGTTTTCCTGAAGGCGCAACTGTAACATTTAATCCTGCTACTGCAACTGATAACAACACTACTGTAGAAATGGTTGTTAGTGGAATTGAAAACACCACCGCTACTGGATTATATAATATCTCTGTAAAAGGCACATCTTCATCAATTGAAAAAAATACAGTTTCTTTTTTAAATATATTTTCATCTCAATTTACGCAACCAATTTTAAGTTCTCCAGAAAATGATAGCAGCGAGTTAATAGATCCTATTTTTTTAAGTTGGGTTATAGATGAAAATGTAATTGACTATGAAATCGAAATTTCACCTGATAATTCTTTTTCAACAATTATAGAATCCGCTACATTAAAAACAAATAACTACAGTCCATTACAATTAGAATTAAATACAAACTACTTTTGGCGAGTAAAAGGGAAGAATGAGTGTGGAGAAAGTGATTTCTCAACTGTTTATAATTTTACTACTGCTAATATTGTTTGTGATTCTTTCAACGCTATAGACATTCCTGTTGAGATTCCAGATAATAATGTTAGTGGGGCTAGTTCTGTTATAAATATAACTCATAATAAAATTATTACTGATGTTAATTTAACAATAAATATTCCTCATCAATGGGTTGGTGACTTAACCTTAACATTAGTTAGTCCAAATGGTACATCAGTATTGTTATCTGCAAATAATGGTGATGAAGGTCTTGGATACACAAATACTATTTTTGATGATGATGCAATTTCAACCATTGGCTCTGGATTAGCACCATTCACAGGAACCTATAGTCCCCAAGGAAATTTATCAAGTTTTAATACTGAAGAATCCTATGGAGAATGGATATTAGAAGTTGTTGATTCTGGTCCTGAAGATATTGGAACTATAGAAAATTGGAGCATAGAAATATGTGGATTAGATGTGATTAGTGAGGATGATGATAAAGATGGGGTCCCTAATAATTTAGATCTTTGTCCAAATACACCATTAGGAAGTACCGTGGATAGCTCGGGTTGTCCAATATTTTCGTTAGCTGGTGATAATTTTTCAATTCAGACAATAAGTGAAACCTGCCCTAATGAAAATAATGGGCAAATTTTAATAACTGCCATTGAAACATTTGATTATGTTGCAACAATTAATGGAACCAATTATAATTTTACAAACAATAGTTTAACTGTTGATAATTTATCTCCTAATTCATATGATATTTGTATTACTATTTCGGGTGAAGATTATGAGCAATGTTTCCAGGTTGAAATCGCAGAGGGAATTACAATTTCCGGTAAAGCAAATAATGATTCTGGAAAAATTTCAGTTAATATAGAGCAGGGTACGGCTCCATATTCAATTTTTGTAAATGATATAAAAACTTCAGAAACATTATCTCCAACATTTGTTATTAACGCAAAACATGGAGATATTATCCAAGTTAAAACTAGTGTTTCCTGTGAAGGAGTTTTTTCCAAAACAGTTGATTCATTTAGTGAAATTTTAGCGTATCCAAATCCTTCAAATGGTAATTATACAATAGCTTTACCAATTTCTCAGAAAGAAGTAACAATTGAAATCTATAATATTCAATCACAATTAATTTCAATAAAAAATTATAATGTGGTTTCTGGAAAAGTTAGAATTAACATTAACAATAATGCCACAGGTTTATATTTTGTAAAAGTTAACTTAGATGTGCCTGTTTTGCTTAAAGTTATAAAAGAGTAAAAAATTATTTTAAATTTAGAAAAAGCCCTTTCAATTACTAAAGTTGAAAGGGCTTTTATTTTACAAATAATTCTAATGAAAAAACCTTATTATTAAGTTTATTGTTTATTTTCAAAAATTAGTAATAAGTTTGTGAAATCTTATCCTATAATTTAGATGAATTTTAATAAAAATACTTTTAATGCATTCAACAAACACAAAAAACACTAAGGCATTTAAGAATCTTTTGAATTCTATTTTTTTGTTTTTATTCGTAATTCCATTTTATGGCCAAGTTCAATCGTATTATAACGGGCTTGATTTAACAAAAACTGAAAATGAATTATTTGTAGAGTTATCGAATCGAATATCTTCAACTCATACCGCAATTCCTTATACTTCGGGGTCCACTGACACATGGGATGTTTTAAAGACGGTTGATGAAGACCCTACGAACGCTAATAATGTTTTACTTATTTATGGATTTGATGATAATGATGGAATTTCAGATACGGATAGAACTAGAGATAAAAACTTGCAAGATACAGGTGGTGGTGACCCTGGTAAATGGAATAGAGAACATGTTTTTGCAAAATCTTTAGCCAAACCAAATTTGGGTACTGATGAACCCGGACCTGGTACAGATGTTAACAATCTAAAACCAGCAGATGCTGATAGAAATTCATTAAGAAGCAATAGAAAATTTACTACTGGAAATGGAGACTCAAAAATAATATCAACCAATGGTGGCTGGTATCCAGGTGATGAATGGAAAGGAGATGTTGCACGTGTAATAATGTACATGTATTTAAGATATCACGGTGATGGATCTCAAATTTCTCAAACTCAGTGCTTACCTATAGATGTTGGTTTTGGAACACCTTTAACCATAGATTCAAATATGATTGACCTATTTTTAAACTGGAATATCGAAGACCCTGTTTCAGATTTTGAAAATCAAAGAAATGATTATATTGAAACTGTTCAAGGGAATAGAAACCCTTTTATTGATAACCCATATTTAGCAACGCTTATTTGGGGAGGAGTGAACGCCGAAGATACATGGAATTTAAATAACATTACAGATTCTGAAGCTCCTTTAGCTCCAACTAATTTAACATCTTCAAATATTACAGATGATACTGTTGAAATAAATTGGATTGCTTCAACAGATAATATTGGAGTGGTTGATTATTTAATATATTTAGATGGAATCTATTTTAAAACAGCATATACTACAACTTTAATTATATCAGGTTTAAGTGAAAATACCAATTATACTATTTCAGTAAAAGCGAGAGATGCCGCATCCAATTTATCTCTTGAAAGTAATCTAATAAATATTAAAACTCTTGAAGGTCCTTTAGTCTTGTTTTCAGAAGATTTTAATAATTGTAGCACCATAAACTTTTTTACATACAGTGAAGAAAGTAATAAAGACTGGGCTTGTGAAACTCAATTTGGCGAAAACAATTCAGGTTCTATGGGTATTAACGGTTATCAACAAGATGTATTTAGTAGAGATTGGTTAATAACCAACACTTCAATTAATTTTGACGAAAATACTGGTGAAAAAATCAGTTTTTATACTGATGCCGCTTATGGAACAACACCTTTAGAATTGGTTTATTCAACTGATTATGATGGTTTAAGTAGTCCAGAAAGTTTTACTTGGGTATCGGTTCCAAACATTACAATTCCAGTTCATTCTGATGGTGGCGGAACAGAAGAAATTTATTCCTTTTCAGATATTGATATAAGTTCTATTACTGGAACCGTTTATTTTGCTTTTAAATACTACTCAAATAATGATCCAACTCGATGGACTGTTGATAATTTTGAAATTATTGCAGATAATAATGATGATGTTGATGATGATGGTGTTTTGAACGAAGATGATTTATGCTCTGGAACACCCGCTGGCGAAAGTGTAGATGCTAATGGTTGTTCTATGGGACAATTAGATGATGATAATGATGGAGTACAAAACAGTGACGATTTATGCCCAAGTTCGCCAATTGGAGCAACTGTAAATACTTCTGGTTGCGCAGAAAGTCAGTTAGATGATGACGAAGATGGAGTTATGAATAATTTAGATTTATGTGAAAATACACCGAATGGAGAAATTGTAAATGCAGCTGGTTGTTCTAATGGGCAATTGGATGATGATAACGATGGGGTTATAAACTATGATGACCTTTGTCCGAATAGTACAGTAGGAAGTAATGTTGATACCAATGGATGTTTCAAATTAACTTCTAATAATTTTAAAATTGAATCAATTAGCGAAACTTGTCCAAATAAAAATAACGGTCAAATTTTAATAACCGTTATTGAAACATTTGATTATGTTGCAACTATTAATGGAACCAACTATAATTTTACAAAGTCCGGTTTAACTGTTGATAATTTACCTCCCGCTTCATATGATATTTGTATTACCATTTCAGGTGAAAATTATGAGCAGTGTTTTAACGTTGAAATTGATGAAGGAATAACAATTTCTGGGAAGTCAACATCTGTTTCCGGTAAAGTTTCGTTTGATATTGAACAAGGTACTGCTCCTTTTATAGTGCTTGTAAATGACCAAAAAACTTTAGAAACATATTCTCCAACATTTGTAATTAATGCAAAACATGGAGATATTATCCAAGTTAAATCTAGTGTTTCCTGTGAAGGAGTTTTTTCTAAAACAGTTGATTCGTTTAGTGAAATTTTAGCATATCCAAACCCTTCAAAAGGGAATTTTGAAATAGCTTTACCAATTTCTCAGAAAGAAGTTACTATTGAAATCTATAATATTCAATCACAATTGATTTCAATAAAAGAATATCCTATAATTTATGGTAAAGTTCAATTAAATATTGAAACTAAACCTACCGGATTATATATGGTAAAAGTGAATTTAGAGGAGCCTGTTTTATTAAAAATAATTAAAGAATAATTAACCAAAAGTCAAAAAAAGACATTGCTTTTAACTTTAAGGAATGTCTTTTTTTGGTTTAAATATCAGTAAGGATTTAAAATTTATTTTTCTGCAAAATATTAACTAAATTTAATTACCTATTTTAGCAATTAAACATATATAAAATGTCATTACTCTTACTTTACGCATCTTTATCTATCTTTTTTTCATTTTTATGCTCAATATTAGAAGCTGTATTATTAAGCATTACTCCTACTTTTATTAAAATTAAAAAACAAGAAGGTAAACGTTTTGCAGATGCCCTAACCACCTTAAAAAAAGATGTTGACAAACCTTTAATTGCAATTTTAACTGTAAATACAATAGCTCATACGGTAGGTGCTATTTTAGTTGGAGTTCAAGCCGATACTCTTGATTTTAAAATCAATTTTTTTGGAATAAATATGGTTGGTATTGTTTCGGCAATTATGACTTTTTTAATTTTAGTTGTTTCCGAAATAATTCCAAAAACAATTGGTGCAACCTATTGGAAACAACTGGCTAATTTTACAGCTAAAGCATTGGTTGTATTAATATTCCCTTTAAAATGGACAGGAATTTTATGGCTTTTACAATTAACAACAAAATTAATTGGCGGAAAGGGAGCACATGGCTCAATTTTAAGTAGAGAAGATTTTCATGCAATGACTGATATTGCACAAAAAGAAGGTGTTTTTGAAGAAAGTGAAGGTGCTATAATTAAAAATTTACTTTCGTTTAAAGAAGTTTTGGCAAAAGACATTATGACTCCAAGAACTGTTATGATAATTGCTTCAGAAGAAATGACCATTCAAGCATTTTTTGAAAAATATCCTAAACTTCAATTTTCCAGAATCCCTATCTACAACAATACTTCTGATAATATTACCGGATTTATTTTAAAAAGTGAAGTTTTAGAGGAGATAATTATAGGGAATGGAAATGATAAACTATCAAAAATTAAGCGTGAAATTTTAGTAACAAATAGAAATTTACCTATTCCTAATTTATTTGAAAGATTTGTTGCTAAAAGAGAACACATTGCCTTAGTTGTTGATGAATACGGTTCATTAAGTGGTTTGGTAACTATGGAAGATGTAATTGAAACGCTGTTAGGTTTAGAAATAATGGACGAAAGTGATAATGTTGCAGATCTACAGTCTATGGCTCGAAAAAGTTGGGAAACCAGAGCTAAAAAAATAGGTTTAATTGAAGAGAGAAAGACAGATGAAGAAGAAAATTAATTTCCTTCTTCATATTCTTCATATAAAAAATCGTTATAAGGAAAACGAGTAATATGAATTTTCTTTACTTCTTTAAAAACCTTTTCTCTAAAATCTTCTAAATTTTCTTTATTCAAGGCTGAAATAAAAATACAGTTATTATCTAACTTATTCATCCACGTTTTTTCCCACTCCTCTAGGGTATAATGTACTTTTGTTTTTTCGGTTACTATATCATCTTCATCAATAGTTTCATGCTGGTATGCATCAATTTTATTAAAAACCATAATAGTTGGTTTATCTGCACTTTTAATTTCGTCCAAAATTTTATTTACTGAAGCAATATGATCTTCAAAATTAGGATGAGAAATATCTACAACATGTAATAATAAATCAGCCTCACGCACCTCATCTAAGGTAGATTTAAAAGATTCAACTAACTGCGTTGGTAACTTTCTAATAAACCCAACCGTATCGGTTAATAAAAAAGGAATGTTTTTAATTACAACTTTTCTAACGGTGGTATCCAGAGTTGCAAACAACTTGTTTTCCGCAAAAACATCGCTTTTACTTACTACATTCATTAAGGTTGACTTCCCAACATTGGTATAACCAACTAAAGCAACACGCACCATTTTACCGCGGTTTTTACGTTGCACGGCCATTTGCTTATCTATTACTTTTAGTTTTGCCTTTAGCAAAACAATTTTATCTCTAATTATACGTCTATCAGTTTCAATCTCTGTTTCACCAGGCCCTCTTAAACCAATTCCTCCTTTTTGACGTTCTAAATGCGTCCAAAGTCTGGTTAATCTGGGTAATAAATATTGGCATTGTGCTAATTCCACCTGAGTACGTGCGTAACTTGTTTGGGCTCTTTTTGCAAAAATATCGAGTATTAAATTTGTTCTATCCAACACTTTACAATCCAATACTTTTTCAATATTGCGTAACTGAGAAGAAGAAAGTTCATCATCAAAAATAGCAGTCTCAATATGATGAGTTGCCATATAACGCTTAACCTCTTCTAACTTCCCCGTACCTATAAAGGTTTTAGGGTGTGGCATTTCTAATTTTTGAGTAAAACGTTTAACAGCAACACCTCCTGCCGTTAATGTTAAAAATTCCAACTCATCTAAATATTCATTTGCCTGATCTTCATCTTGGTGTTGAGTTACAACTCCTATTAAAACGGCTTCTTCAGATGTCACTTTTTTTTCTTCTATCATGTTGCAAATTTACAAATAAGTTTATTTGAAAACACCAAATGATATTTTTTAATAAGGTAAATTAAAATAAAAGGTTGTTCCAACTCCTTTTTCAGACTCTAACCAAATCTTTCCTCCTAATAAAGTAACTAGTCCTTTACAAATACTCAGTCCTAAACCATTGCCTTCTTTAAAATTATTTTCACCAGCTTGAGAAAATCGATCAAATATAATTTCAAATTTGTTTTTTGAAATTCCACAACCTGTATCTTTTACATAAAACTCAACATGAGGTTTGTTATTAATCTTCAATATTTTACATCCAACCTCAACAAAACCCTCATCCGTAAATTTAATTGCGTTATTAACTAAATTATTTATTATTTGAATAAATCTATTTTGATCTGTTTTAATTATTAAATCCTCTTGATATAGCGGTACCGCTAACGAAAGTTTAATGTCCTTTTTTATCAAATCTATATTTGAATTTTTCTGAATTTCAATAATCTCTTTTAAAGTTGATTTAACATTTACTTCTTGTACATCTACTTTTAATTGATTTGATTCAATTTTAGAAATATCAATAATATCATTTATAATTGTCATTAATCTTTCTCCCGAATTATTAATAATATCTACAAACCGGTCTCTTTTTACAGGTTCTAAATCTGGATTCTTTAAAAAGCTAGAAAAACCCATTATGGCATTCATTGGAGTTCTAATCTCATGGCTCATATTTGCTAAAAAGGCAGATTTTAAATGATCACTTTCTTCAACTTTTTCTTTTTCAATTGCTAATAAACTATATGCTTTTTTTCTTTCTTTTCTTTGTCTAACTAGCAAAAAAGTTAAAATTAAAAAGAGTAAACTTAAAACTACAAGGAACGTATTTAGTTTTTTTTGATTGATTAATTCCAACTTTCTTGCTTCTTCATTTTTAGTAAGTAACCCAATTTGTTTTTCTTGATTTTCAAGCTCATACAAAACTTCTAACTTATCCAATTCCTCTACTTCTTTAATAGTTGCAATACTATCTGTGTATTTCCTAAATATCTTTTGGTTTTTATAAGCACTTTTATAATCTTCTAATGCTTCATAAGCGGTACTTAAATAATCATGATTATTATATTCTTTATACTTCCATGAAACATGTTTTGAACTTTCTAAACTCTTGTTGGAATATAAAATGGCTTTTCTATATTTTTTTAATTGTAAATAAGTAACTGCAATATTCGCATAGTTTAATGGATCTAAAGATTTATATTGAAATCGTTTAGATAATTCAATAGATTTATTGAAATACTCTAAAGCCTTTTCATATTCTCCACTAACAAAATAACAATCTCCAATGTTTGTGTAATTTATTGCTATCCCTTCGAAATCATTAAGTTCCTCACATAACTCGATAGATTTTAAATAATAAACCATGCCCTCATCAATCCTTCCTTGATCCGCAATTACATTTCCCATGTTAATAGAACTTGTCGCAAGCCCCTCTTTAGAATCCAAATCACAATATATTTCATGAGCTTTTAAAAAATACACTTCTGCCTTTTCATATGCATTTTGATTATAATATGCATTTCCAAATTGAATATAAACATCAGCTTCCCCATATTTTTCATTTATTTTTTTATAAATATCTAAGGATTTGAAATAATATTCAAAGGATTTGTCATATGAACTAAGATACGAAAAGCTCTCTCCGATATAGTAATATGCATCCGCAACACCTCTATCATCGTCAATTGATCTATATAGTTCAATTGATTTCAAATAATACTCTAATGAATTTTTATATTCTTCTTTATAATTTAAAAAATTACCTATTCGCAATAAACAGGTTGCTTCATTTTTTATGCTGTTAGTCTCTTTGGATAAATCTAAGGCTTGTTTATAAAAAGTATAAGCAGTATCAGGATATGTTCGATAATACTCGTCTCCTTTATCAATTAATACTTGAATTTTTAAAGTATCATTTTTAGAAGTGTTTAACTTATTTAACTCGATGTCCTTATAGCCTTGACAATAAACTATATTAACTGAAATTAATAAGAAAATAAAATAAATATATTTAGTCATTAACTACGAGGGGTTTATATTTATTAAATAAAAAATAGAATCTCGGGCAATTTAAAAATTTCTTAATTTATTTAAAGTGACTTTTATCAACTTAGGCACTTTTGTAACATTAGTATCTAAAAATATAATTGAGTAAATTAGGCGTTTCAACTTAATAAATATTTATGTTTTCATATTTCAAATCTCCTGGAAAAATCAATCAAGCCTACACGGTTGCTTTTTATAATCTTGAAAATTTATTTGATACTAAGGACGATCCCAAAACATTAGACGATGATTTTACTCCAAAAGGAAAAAAAAACTGGCACTATAAACGATATAAAAGAAAATTAAAAAAGTTAGGACGTGTTATGGTTCAGTTAGGTACTGAAAGATCTTATCATTCACCAGCAATTATTGGAGTTGTAGAAGTAGAAAATGAATCTGTATTAATTGATCTTGTAAACACAAATAATTTAAAAAATGAACATTATGGCATTGTTCATTACGATTCACCTGATGAACGTGGTATTGATGTTGCGTTACTTTATAAAAAAGAATTATTTGAATTGCTGCACTCCGAAACTTTTGCACTTTATTTAAATGCTGAAAATGGCGAAAGAGACTACACAAGAGATGTTTTAATGGTTAAAGGAAATTTAAATGGTGAGTTGGTTTATATTTTAGTAAATCACTGGCCTTCTAGAAGAAGTGGCTTAGATTTAACTGAAGAAAAAAGAATAAAAGCCGCAGAATTAGTGTCTGAAATTACTTATAAAATTTATAATGAAACCGAAGATGCCAAAATAATAATTATGGGTGATTTTAATGATGATCCAACTAGTACGAGCGTTAAAAAACATTTAGTTAATGACACATTTTACAACCCAATGGAACGGTTAATTAATACAGGAAATGGAACTTTAAATTATAAAAGTACCTGGCATTTATTTGATCAAATTATTTTTTCTAAAAACTTTATAAGTGTTCAGGAAGAGAAACATTCCTTTAAATATGCCGAAGTTTTTGACAAAACATTTCTAAAGGAATGGAAAGGAAAATATAAAGGAAATCCATTTAGAACTTTTATTGGGAAATGGTATCAGGGAGGTTTTAGTGATCATTTTCCTGTGTATGTATATTTAAAAAAGAATTAAAAATTTTTCATAAAAAAACTCAAACCTATAAAGTTTGAGTTTTAAATTTTTAATACTTTTTTCATACTGCTTTTATTGTTAATGGTATCGTATACACCTTATCTCTTTCACCAGGAGTTTCGAATTTTTTATAATTTAAATTTTTGCGAATAAACTTTACGACATCTTGGTTTTCACAACCAGGACATAAAATAACAATTTCTCCTTCTGAACTAAATGTAAATTTAAGTGTTACAGTCATATCTTCCTCAACTATAAATTCTGGAGATTGTAAAAGTTTTACAATTTGGTTTCTAAGTTCTTTTTTTGAAACATCAGGCGTTTCTGTATTTGCAGCAAATAATCCAGCTGTACTAATTACTAAGGCCAAGGCCAATAATTTTAATTTTCTCATTTTAATAGGTTTTAGTTAAACATTTATTATTACATAAATTTAGAATGAAAAACACCTAAAACCTGCTGATTTTAAGTGATTAACAAATTTTTAACCGAAAAAAATAATATGATATTGATTAAAAAAATTGTCAAATAACGTAAATATGATGTGTACAACTGCTATACTGCTTTTAATAACTTAATTATGATAGATCCCATAAATTTAACTAGTCATTTTATTAACTTAAATTATGTTAAAATATCCATTTTATTATTTTTAAGACAAAAAAAAGCTCAAACTAAATTAGTTTGAGCTTTTTAATAATTATTAAAAAGTTATTATTTTATGTCAATTCCCATAGTATAATGTCTGTTAACTTTACCAGGGTTTTCCAATTTTTTACTATTTAAGTTTTCACGGATAAATGTTAATATTTCTTTATCTCTAGAACTTACTTTTAAAACTACTATTTCACCTTCTGTATTAAATGTAAATGTTACTTTAACAAAAGTTTGTGTTTCAAGAGATGTACTTGAATCTTGTACTAATTCAATAATTTGTTTTCTAATTTCATCTTTAGATATATCTGGGTTTATATTTGAACTTGCAAATAAACTTGTTACTCCCATCATTAAGACAATTGCTAATAATTTAAATTTATTCATAATATTTAATTTTAAGATACGTTAATTTAACTACTCAAATTTACGACTATTTGACCTTTATTTTATGCTATTAGAATATTTAATTCATGTATAACGTTTAATTCATAATTTATAATTATTGTAATTAGAATACGTTTTAGTGTATTTATATGGTAATATTTTAACATTTTTAAGCTATTGTTTTACATTATTAATAATATTAAATGTAATCATTTGGAGCGTTTTTCGGAGTATTTTGATAATTTATTAAATTATTTTACACATCTGAATGCACAGTTCATTCACTAATTACAAATAATCGACAAGGTATTAATATGATAATATTTTAACAATTTTAAGCGTTTGATTTGCATTATCTATAATTTGGATTATAATCATTTGGAGCGTTTTTTGGAGTATTTTGATAATTTATCAAATTATTTGTTGCATTAGAATAAACAGTCCATTCACCAAACGTAAATATTGGATTTGGTTCTAAAACATCTAAATTTCTTACTGCTTGTCCATCTAAATATTCCCAATTTGTTCCATTTCCATCTTCGCCAATAACTCCATAAATATCTATTGTTGCTCCTGTGTTATCAATTAATTCATAAACATCATCCCCATTTCCTGATATATAATTAGATTCCAAAGTTGGAATACTATTAAATATTTCTAAATATCCTGTATTTGCAATAATTACAAAACCACCAACTGGGATAGTGAGTCCAGTTAAATTAACTCCACTTCCTGATACCGAAGTTGAACCATTGAGGTACTTATTTAATTTCCATCCGGATAAATCAATAGCTGTTTCACCAGCATTAAAAAGCTCAACAAACCTTGAAGAAACACTGTTTTTAGGGTCAGCTACTTCAGTTATCATAATTTTTGGAACAATTATAGGGCATACTTCAAAAGCTTCATTAAAAATTACATCATCTATTGATCTAATTTCTAAATGATTGTTTAAAACACCTACAATTGAGCCGTGTCCTGTTGGGAACAATTCATTTGCGAAATTTGCATCCCCATCAGTAAATACTGATAATTTTGTAGGCTCATTGCAAGATTCTAATGTTCGAGTTCCATCATTTGTTCCACTAAAAAATGCAAAAGCAGATTGCAGTTCAGTTTCAACTAACTGAACATCTAAAACCTTTACTAAAGTATTTTGAAATGCAGGATTTTGAATATCTGATACTATTATTTCAGTTGGTACAATAATAAATCTTTCTCCACTATTATAAATAAACTTATCAACTTCCTCTTCATTAATTTCTTTGACACTACTTCCTTTGGCGTAACCTAAAGTTAAAGCTCCATTTTCTTTTGTCATATACAATTTATCCAATTTTACAAAAACCTTATCACCTATATTATAGTGTTCAAAAATATTTTCATTCTCAATTAATAATTGAATCCCTGAAGTCGGATTTTTAATTTCATCCTGAATTACAATACGCTCTTTAAAATTTCCATTTTCATCACTTGAAACCAAGTAACCTTCAATAACATAATTATTACCTACTCCAAATTCGAACAAATTACCAGTATACATTTCCGCAACTTCAGCAATTGTTATGTTTGGTTGTAAAGCATTGGAATAATCACAGCGAGGTTCGGAAAATTTAACATCATCCGTATCACGTAAATACAGCTGATAATCATCGTAATAATTACTAAAAATCGCAACAACACTTCCTTTTCCTTCTGGCAATAATTGATTTTTAAAATCGGAAAAACCGCTATTTCTAACAATTACTTCATCTAACAAATTACAACTCGAATTAAAATTTTCAAGCACCCTATTTACAGTAGTTGTATTATCAACATTGGCATATGGATTTCCAATTTCATTGGCTTTAAACTGAACATTTTCAATTTCCACCAAAATTTCTAACATACTTTTATCAAGTTCATTAATAGTTACTTTTTTTGGAACAATTTCAGCAACTTCACAAGAACGAAAAATGTATTTATCAACCTCTGTCGATGGAATTCTCCCTAAATCAGTATCTTTTGCTAACCCAATTTGGACACTTCCAAAACTATAACCAACTGCCAAACCTTTTAACTTGATGTAAATTTTTCGCCCAACATTATAAGTGGTATAAATATCGGTTCTGTCTATTGAAATCTTTATTGCTACTGTAGGATTTTCTGGTTTATCTTGAATAGAAAGTGACTTATAAATATTACCTGATTTATCGCTTGAAACCACATAACCTTCAATAACAACATCGGTTTCAATTTTAGTAGCACCTCCAAATGTGTACATATCTTTAACCTGACTAATTGTATTTGTTACCATAATTGAAGGCTCGCTACAATCCACAATTGGAGTTGAATAATCAGCATCTTTTACACATCCTGAAAATGCCAAAATAACGAATAGACTTGTTGTTAAATATTTAAAAATTTTCATAGCTTATTTTTTAAAATCTTACATATAAATTTAAATAGTACGAAGCTTTACTCCCGTACCAATATTTTGAACCAAAAATCGGCTTATTGAGTTCTCTATCTTGCTTTAATTCTGGATAATTTGCATTTCTAGCCTGCTCAAAACCGCCAGTTTTAAAAACTTCACTCAACACATTATTTACACCCAAGAAAAAACCAAAATAATAATCATCTATTTTCCAAGACTTTCCTCCAACTAAATTCATCAAAAAGGCATCGTCAAATTTTTCTTGTTTTAGCAATGTATTAACTTGCTCTTGAGATACTTCAACACCTGTTTCTTCATCTAAAAACGAAACTTTATCAGTATCCAAATAAAAATTATCTGTTCTCAATAATGGTGTGATGTCCAAATAGTTATGACTTAATAAGTTTCCATTAATTTGAAACCACCAATAGTTAGGATCTCTGTATTCGAAACCTAATGAATACGCTCTTTGTGGGGTTCCGGAAATACGATAATTTTTTAAATAAGTAGTCCCGAAATCACTATTCTCATCCCTTAAACTTTCCGATTGCAAATACAATTGTGGATTGTTATCATAAGTATATTGTCCAATTGAACCTGCCAAAATCAATTTTACTGTTGGAATAACTTGATATTCAAAACTTAGCTCTGCTCCAATATTTCTCTTATCTACACCAGTTGTTATTTCATTTACAAAATCGGCTTGATCACCTAATAACCCTTCCGCAAAAAAGAAAGAAGTTTCTATCCCATTACTAAATTTTGTGTAAAAAGCAGTGATTCTCGATTGAATTTTTGACAACCTAAAAATATAATTAACATCTCCAGCAATAATTTTTTCACTTGTTAAATTTGGAGTAATATTATTATTTACTCTTGAATTAGAAAAAGCAGTTCTTATTGTTGGTGCATTTGAAACATAAGCTCCATTTGCACTTAATAAATGACGACCTGTTATTTTATAAGTAACTCCTCCTTTTGCACTAAAATCAGAAAAAGATTGCTTTTCTCCTTTCCCAAAAGAGCTATCTGAATAAGTTCCATTTCTATATAAACCCTCTCTTTGATAATTTGTATTTTTATAATTTAACGCGATAAAATAATCTGCTTTCTTTTGTGAAAATTGTAATTGAGCAAAAGCGTTTACAATACTTGCATTTATTGTATAATTATATTGAAATTCATCATTTACACCAACCAAATTATTCAGATTGTTTAAATCGTTTTGTTGCGCAGTCCCTTCTGCATATTGGTCTAAATCCATAAAGCCATTTCCACCTAATAAATCAAGCATATTTGCATAATTATTTGATACTAAATTTTTAAAAGAAACTCCAACATTTAAATTTAAATTATCATTTAAGTTTGATGCTAAAACTGAACTAAAAGATAGCTGTTTATCATCTACTCTGTCTTCATACAAATAATACAGCGAATTACCATTGTCAGCATTTACCTGATATAAATTTTTCCAATTTAATTGTCCATTATTTAAAAACTCCTGCTCGGTTAAATACGCATTTGAATAATCTAAATCATCTTGAAAACGTAAAAAGCTACTTGGTAAATATTTCCAATAAGTTGGATCTGGATTTGGAGCATTAAAATAACCCAATCTGCTATTCCCAATATGGCCAAACTGATAGGCTACAGTTGTTTTTAATGTAGTTTTATCTTTTTCGAAAAAATGACTTAGCATAAGGACAGGTTCAACTATTTCTTTCATTCTAGAATTTCTAAGATCCCCCTCTTGTTTCCCCCAATAAGCATTGTATTTTAATCCTTTTAAATCATATACTTCTTGTGTGTTTGGAGACGATTTCCCTCTTCGGTTTGGCGCTACAAAAGCCGTTAAGTTTAAACTATGATTACTATTAAATTTCTTTTCAGCCGCTATAAAAGAAGCCCAAGCATTATAAGTTGTTCCTTCTAAATAACCTTCTTGAGCAAACCTTCTTGAACCAGAAACAACTAGTGCCCAACCTTTTTTATTGAGCCCCGTTGCATACGTTGCCATTACTCTACCATTATAACTTTTGTTTGCCGAGGCATAAGAAATTTTTCCACCTTGTCGAGATTCTGAAGCTCTTGTAATAAAATTTGTACTTCCTAAAATTCCTCCAAAATTATTTTCAGATGCTTTTATTCCATCCGAAAATTCTTGATTTCTAAATGCATCATTTAATCCTCCCCAATTACTCCATTGTGGTCGGCCATCATATAATTTATTCATTTCGATTCCATTTATTAAAATAGAACCATAACCGGAATCGTAACCCCGAACTTTAAACCAAGCCTGACTAAAATTAAAAGATGCCGCTTTTAAATACGCATCTTTAGAAGATTGGAATAATCCAGCAGTATAATCAGAATTGCTATTGCCATCATCTAATAAATCATCATCTGTTAAGGAGATTAAACTATTATCCTGACGTTCTAAAGTTGAATTTTCTAAATAGATAATTCCTAAATCAATTGAATTAATTTCATTGACTGTTATTGGAATTTTTATAGAAGTATAATCCTCCCTAGTTATAAGAAGCACAAAGTTATTAATAGGAATATTTTCAATTAAAAAACTCCCATTAAGGTCTGTTTCAGTAATAAATTTTGTGTTTTTAATAGTTACAACAACCTCTTCAATAGGTTTTTTAGAGATGGCATCAAGAGTTTTTCCTCGAATATTAAAAGTTGATTGTGCCCTTGAGATATGCCCATAGAGGAAACACAAAAAACCTAATAGAATTAGTTTTTTCATTTGCAATTTTTCTACAATTTAATAAAATTTATTGTTTAATTACAAAACCCACTAAAATTTACTGATGACCAAACAATTATTGGTTCGAATTTTGTTATTAAATTAGCACACCATTAAAAATTACTTATGAGAAGATTTTATTTATACGTCACCTTCATATTTTTTATCTCAACTACAGTTTTCAGTCAAAAAAATTATGAAATTAGAACCGTTGCATTTTATAATTTAGAAAATCTGTTTGATACCGTTGATGACCCAGAAAAAAACGACGAAGCAAGCCCTATGATGGGTATTAAAGAAAATAGAGAAGAAATTTACCTAAAAAAACTTAACAATATGGCTAAAGTTGTTTCAGAAATTGGAGCAAAAGAAACTAAAAATAGTCCCGCAATTATTGGAGTTGCTGAAATTGAAAATCATAAAGTTTTAGAAGATTTATTAAACACAGGCCATTTAAAAAACAAACAATACAGCATTATTCATTATGATTCACCCGATTTAAGAGGAATTGATGTTGCTTTATTATATCAGGAAAAGTATTTTAGACCTATTCAACATGAAACTTTTGAACTAAAATTGTGGGATGAAAATGGTTTTAGAATTTATACCCGAGATCAATTGTTAGTTTCAGGTTATTTAGATGATGAATTAATACATATTATAGTAAATCACTGGCCGTCTCGTCGTGGAGGAGAAGAAAAAAGCAGATCGAAAAGAGAAAAAGCAGCTTATTTAAATACTCAGATAATTGAAAAAATAAAATTGACAGATACAAACCCAAAAGTGATTATTATGGGCGATTTAAATGACGACCCTACTAATTCAAGTCTAAAAAAGATATTAAAAACCAAATCTAAAAAATCTAAAGTAAAAGAAGGTGATATATACAATCCAATGGAGGATATGTTTAGACGTGGACAAAACACCTTAGTGTATAGAGATAATATTAATTTGTTTGATCAGATATTATTTACTTCACCACTTTTAACTACAAAAAAAGATTTCTCAACATATAAAATGTATAAAACCAACATTTTTAATCCTCAATATTTAACTACGCAAAAGGGAAAATACAAAGGGTATCCACATAGAAGTTTTTCAGGAAGTAATTTTATAAATGGATACAGCGATCATTATCCTGTATATATGTATTTGATTAAGGAGAAGAAATAGCATTGAAAAGTCTTCGACAAGCTCAGACTGACTAATGAATTCATTGTCACACTGAGCTTGTCGAAGTGTTTTATCTGTAAGAATTAAAAATTACCCTTCTTGAATATCTTTTATCATCAATTGCAAAGAAGTATTTCCATTCCAATGATTTTCATCAATGTTAAAAGCTGCTTTAAAAGAATTTCCTTTTTGAATTAACTCATATTTATCACCCATACTAAAACCAATAGCATTATAGGTTGATTGATTTGTTCCTTCAAAAATACTTAGTTTTAAATGCGTCTGATCTGCACCAACTTTTTTACCATACCCATTATCTCTTAAGCCTGAAGCCATAAAAACAGGTCTTAAATTTTGAGGCCCAAAAGGAGCCAACTGATTCATAATTCTAAAAAACTTTGGCGAAATTTCTGATAAGTTAATCTCCGTATCAATAGAAATCTCAGGAGTTCTTAATTCTTCGGGCAATGTTTCTTTAACAACTTCCTCAAACTTCGCTTTAAATTTTGGATAGTTTTCTTCAGTTAAAGTTAAACCAGCTGCATATTTATGACCTCCAAATTGTTCTATAAATTCAGCACATTGCTCTAAAGCATTATACACATCAAACCCTTTAACAGAACGAGCCGAAGCAGCTAATTTATCGCCACTTTTTGTAAACACTAAGGTTGGTTTATAATAATTCTCTATAAGTCTAGAAGCCACAATACCAATAACACCTTTATGCCAAGTTTCAGCATAAACAACCGTTGAAAAATTTTGTTGCTCATTATTATCTTCAATTTGTTGTAAAGCTTCATTTGTTATCGTTTTATCTAAATCTTTTCTATCATTATTGTTTTTTTCAATTTCTGAAGCAAATTTAACTGCCGTATCAAAATCAATTTCCGTTAATAATTCAACAGCATAATTACCATGCTTAATTCTACCCGCCGCATTTATTCTTGGCGCAATTATAAAAACAACATCGGTAATCGTTAATTCATTTTTTTCAATTTGATGAATCATTGCCTTAATTCCCGTTCTTGGATTTTTATTGATTATTTGCAATCCAAAATAAGCCAGCACTCTATTTTCACCAGTTATTGGCACAATATCCGCCGCAATTGCAATAGCAACCAAGTCTAAATATGGAATTAAATCGTCAATAGTTTCACCTCTTTTACTTGCCAATGCTTGTATCAATTTGAAACCAACTCCACAACCACATAATTCTTTGTATGGATACTCACAATCTTCACGTTTGGGGTCTAAAACTGCAACTGCATCCGGAATCTCATTTCCAGGTCTGTGATGATCACAAATAATAAAATCGATTCCTTTTTCTTTGGCATAAATCACCTTATCAATTGCTTTAATACCACAATCCAACGCAATAATTAGTGAAACGTCATTGTCTTCGGCAAAATCTATTCCCTGAAAAGATACTCCATAGCCTTCTTCATATCTATCTGGAATATAAGTGGCAATAGTTGGATGAATCGTTTTTAAATAGGAAGAAAGTAATGAAACAGACGTTGTACCATCTACATCATAATCGCCATAAACAAGGATGTTTTCTCCATTTGAAATTGCCGTTTCAATTCTTTCAACAGCTTTATCCATATCTTTCATTAAGAATGGATTGTGCAAATCTTCTAAACTTGGTCGAAAAAAGGCTTTGGCTTGTTCAAAAGTTTCAATTCCACGTTGTACTAATAATTTAGCCAACGTGGACTCAATTCCTAATTCTTGAGCTAATTTAAGTGTAATTTCAGGGTTTGTTTCAGGCTTTAATCTCCAGCGCATAGCATTATTTTTTGTTCAAAAATAGGTAAATTTTTAAACACTAAAATTATTCGGGTTGTTTGTTTTTATACCAAATGTCATTCCTGTGAATACAGGAAACATCTGTCATTGCAAATGCAACATCGTGGAATGTGTCAATTCCACTCAATAACAGTTCGCAAAGATTCTTCATTACGTTATCACTGCATTCAGAATGACAAAACAACTACATCACTGTTTAGGTAAAAGTAAATTCTATTACTTTTCTATATAAATAATTTCGGTAGTTAATTTAGAAAATTGACGAAACATATCTATAACACCGCAGTAGCGATCAACAGAAAGGTTCACTGATTTTTCAATTTTATCTTTTTTGAAATCACTTCCGAAAAACTTATAAATCACATGTACTTTATCGTAATATTTTGGATGTTCATCGGTAAGATTTGCTACTACCTCAATTTTAAAATCATCGACTTCAGCACGCATTTTTTTAAGTAACGAAGCAACATCCATTGCTGTACAACCTGCCAAGGCAGTTAACATCATTGCTTTTGGACGCAATCCTTTTCCTTGTCCACCAGATTCTTCAGCAGCATCAATCATTACGCTTCCTTCGGGAGCTACAGATTCAAAAAGCATTTGACCTTTCCAACTAACTTCAATTTTATTTGTCATTGTTATATTATTTTTTGAACCACAAATTTAAATTAATTTTTTGCCTTTAAACGTAACAATATTAACAAAATAACTACCAATAAATATGAAAGGATAATTATTTAATATTCAACCATTATTTAGTATATTCGATTACTTATTTAAAATTGTACTCTATGAAAGAATTTTTTGACGGTATGTCATCCCTAGAACAAACTTATTGGATTATTGCTTTAATAGGTTCTGTAGTTTTTTTAATCGTTTTTATTTTAACTTTTATTGGCGGTGGAGATGCAGATATGGAAGCCGATGCTTCTGATTTTGAAGCAGATGACGGTGGTGTAGGCTTTCAATTTTTTACATTTAAAAATATAGTTGCATTTTTTACCATTTTTGGTTGGACAGGTGTTACTTGTGTTGATAACGACCTTTCAACAACTGCAACTTTAATTATCTCTACAATTGCAGGTTTAGCAATGATGGTTTTAACAACTTTATTGTTCTTTTGGATGCATAAATTAGCTGAATCGGGTACCTTAAAAATGAAAAATGCCATTGGAGTTATTGGAGAAGTTTATTTACCAATTGGAGCTAATCGAACTAAAATGGGAAAAGTACAAATTAAAGTACAAGGAAGTTTACGCGAATTGGAAGCAATAACTGATGAACTTGAAGATTTAAAAACAGGTACAATGGTTAAAGTTTCTAAAATTGTAAGTGCCGAAATATTACTTGTTGAAAAAATATCTAAATAAAAATAACTATGAATTTATTATCAATTTTATTACCATTACAAGCTGGACTAACAGGTGTATATTTAGTTGGAGCCATTATATTTATAATAGTTGTTTTCTTCTTTTCTATGATAAGAAGATACAAACGTTGTCCTTCTGATAGAATACTGGTTGTATACGGAAAAACAGGTGGCGGCCAATCGGCAAAATGCATTCACGGTGGTGCCTCTTTTATTTGGCCAATTATACAAGATTATGAGTTTTTGGATTTAACTCCAATGTCAATTGAAGTTAATTTAACCAATGCATTAAGTAAACAAAATATACGTGTAAATGTACCTTCTCGTTTTACAATAGGTATTTCAACTGAACCAAGTGTTATGCAAAATGCTGCTGAACGTTTGTTAGGTTTAACATTAGATGCTGTTCAAGATTTAGCACAAGAAATTATTTTTGGTCAGTTACGTTTGGTTGTAGCTTCAATGGATATTGAGGAAATTAATTCAGACAGAGATCAATTCTTATCACATATTACACACAGTGTTGAGGCGGAATTAAAAAAAGTAGGTTTAAAATTAATCAACGTAAATATTACCGATATTCATGATGAATCAGGTTATATTGAAGCTTTAGGTAAAGAAGCGGCTGCAAAAGCTATAAACGAAGCAAAAGTTTCTGTTGCTCAAAAAGTAAGAGATGGTTCTATTGGTGAAGCCAACGCAATGCAAGATCAACGTATTCAGGTGGCTGCTGCTAATGCAAATGCAGTGCACGGAGAAAATACTGCAAAAGTACAGGTTGCAAATTCAAATGCAGATAGAAGATCACGTGAAGCCGAAGCTGAAAAAATTGCAATTGCTTCAGAAAAAGTTCAAGCCGCAAAAGCATTAGAAGAAGCTTATGCCGCTGAGCAAATTGCTGAAAATGCAAGAGCAAAACGAAAAGAAGCCGAACAAGGAGCTGATATTATTGTGCCTGCTAAAATTGACAAGCAAAAAATTGAAATTGATGCTGAAGCTGAAGCTGAACAAATCAGACGTATTGCAAAAGGTGAAGCGGATGCAATCTTTATGAAAAAAGAAGCTGAAGCAAAAGGTATGTATGAGATTTTAACCAAACAAGCTTTAGGTTTAGAACAAATTGTAAAAGCTGCCGGTGATGATGCCAAAGATGCTGTATTATTATTAGTTGCTGATAAATTACCTGAATTGGTTAAAACACAAGCTGAAGCAATTAAAAATATTAAAATTGATAAAGTAACTGTTTGGGAAAATGGTGGAGGAAAAGATGGTAAAACTTCCACTTCCAACTTTATTTCTGGAATGTACAAAGCAGTACCTCCTTTACAAGAAATGTTTAATATGGCTGGTATGCAATTACCTGGTTATTTAAAAGGAGAAGAGGTTAAAGATATTACAAATGAAGAGCCTTCTGAAAATAAATCAGATAAAAAAGAGTAACCATCTTTAATTTATAAAATTTTAAAAATCCATATCTCCTGTATTAAGAAATATGGATTTTTAAATTAAAAAACAATTTATTATGAGTTTTGGATCAGGTTCCATACCGGGTTATCTAGAAAGATTAAGAAACAGTAAAATTCGCAAAGCTAATCGCCAAAAAGAATTTAGAGGTGGGAATAATTATTCAAATGTAAAAAACATAAAAACTGAATACAATTTTCCCAAAACTAGCGGTTATAATTTCTCAGAAATAAAGAAAAAAATTCGAAAAGAAGCGCTACTAGAAAATAAAAAGCAATTACTCTTTTGGATTATTGGCGCTGTTGCTGTTTTAATAATTATTCTACTATTTAATTATTACTAAAAAAATAGAGAATAAAATAGTAATTATAATTCGTGCATAATTCCTTATTTTTACATTTCAATTATAATTATTATGTGGTTTATTAGAACCAAATTATATAAATTTTTACTTTTAGTATTTCTATTAAGCTGCATTACTAATTATACTTGGTCACAAAGTAAACCTCCTCAAATAAATGCTATTGGAAATTCGTTCTTTTGTCCATCTACAGAACAACAAATAGTTACTTCATTTTCTATTTCAAATCCTGATAATATTGAAATCACTAAACTATTTATTCAAATCTCAGAAGGATATATTAGTTCTCAGGATAGGTTAAAATTAAATGGGAGTCACCCAGTATCAGCCACTTTTAATATTTCTGAAGGAAAATTAACATTATCTTCTTCAAAAACAGGAAGTGAAGCTGTGGCTGATTTGGAAAATGCTGTTAAGGATGTTTATTTTACCAGCTCAAATTCAGTTCCTGGAGAAAAAAAGTTTTCTTTCACAATTAATGAAAAAAACTATTTACCATCAACTGGGCACTATTACGAGTACATTAGCGCTGCTGGTATTACTTGGTCAAATGCAAAAATCGCTGCTCAAACCAAAGATTATTATGGATTAATAGGTTATTTAGCAACCATAACTTCATTAGAAGAGGCACAACTCGCAGGTGAACAAGCAACTGGCCAGGGTTGGATAGGTGGAAGTGATGATGATGTTGAAGGAACTTGGAAATGGGTTACAGGACCTGAAGCAGGCAAATCCTTCTGGATAGGTGGTATTAACGGTACAACAAATGGGACAGATATAAGCCCTCCATTTGCTTATTGGAGTTCAAATGAACCCAATGATTGGCCGAACTCGGGAATACAAGGAGAAGAAAATTATGCTCATGTATATGATAACGGAAGATGGAATGATTATCCAAATTCCAACTCAAGCATTAGTGGATATATTGTTGAATACGGCGGAATGTCAGGAGACCCAGTGGTTGATTTTGGAATTAATGAAACTACCTTAAAAGTTGCTGAAATTACAAATCTTATTGCACCAGCACCTATTTGTGGTTCTGGAAAAGCAACGATATCTGCAACATCCAATACAGGTTTTGTTCTTTGGTTTGATGCTTTAACTGGCGGGACTAATTTAGGAGGTGGAGATACCTATATAAGCCCTTCACCAATTTCAACAAGCACAAGCTATTATGCTTTGGCGTCATCAGATGGTATATGTGAAACAGGTGTAAGAACTAAAATTGATGTTATTGTAAATGTCATTCCAACCATCACAAACATATCTGAAGATACATTATGTGAAAATGGAATAGGAACACTATCTGCAACAGCTTCAGCTGGGGAAATTAATTGGTATACTTCATTAACAGGTGGCTCTGCTCTTTTTACTGGTTCTAATTTTACAACTCCCGTTCTAAATAATACAACGACTTATTATGTTGACGCCACAGATAATGGATGTGTTACAACAGTTCGAAAACCAATAACTGTAACTGTTGTTCATTTGGATGCCCCAACAACTGCAAAACCTGAACAACACTTTTGTGATATAGAAAATGCTACTTTAACTAATTTATCAATTAATGGAACTGCTATTTTATGGTATGCAAATGCAACAAGCACAACTGCTTTAACTAGCAGTGAGGATTTAAAAAACAACACCACTTATTTTGCTTCACAAACTATTAATGGTTGTGAAAGTGCAGCTCGATTAGCAATTAAAGTTTTTATTTATGAAATGCCTGAAACTATTGATCCAATTGAAAAAATAGGTGTTTGTGATTCAAATTCATTTGGGACTGATACCGACGGAATTGAATTTTTTAATTTAACTCAAAGAGAATCATCTATTTTAAATGGAAAAAACGCTGCTAATTTTAATATTTATTATTATTCAGATGCAGCATTAAGTGTGGAAATTACAAATACTTCAAATTATAAAAACACAACAATTGGCGGACCTCAAACTATTTATTTTAAGATTGAAAACAAAAATTTAACTAAATGTAGCGTTACAAGTTCTTTTGAAATTGAAGTATATAAATTACCTGTTATAATTAATTCTGAAGTTACTTTAGAGCAATGCGATAACGATGAAACCAATGATGGTTTTAGTGTTTTTAACTTGAATGAAGCCAATGAATTAATATCTGCAGATTATCAAAATGAAACTTTTAAATTTTATAGAGACGCTGCTTATACCAATTTGATTGAAGATCCAATAGCTTATGAAAATCCAAGTGTTATTAATAGTTCAGTTTTTGTTAAAATTAAAACCATAAACAATTGCGAACGATTTGCTAAAATTAATTTAAAAGTTGGTGCAACTCAAATTCCAAGCGATTTTCATTTAGAATATTATTTGTGTGAAGATTACCCTTCAAACGACCAAGATGGTAGCACTACTTTTAATTTTAGTGATGCCGAGCAAAAACTAATTGATACCAAACCACTATTTTCTTCACAAGAAGTTAGAATCTCTTATTTTGAAAGTTTAGAAGATGCCCTCTCTGAAATAAATGCAATTCCAGATATTTCAAATTATAAAAACACTACTCCCTGGGAACAAGAAATTTATATTAGAATTGATAGTGACGATGTAAATGCTTGTTTAGGTTTAAACCACGTTATAACTTTATATGTGGAGCCTTTACCAGTTGCAAATCCGGTAACTATAGATAGACAATGTGATGATGATCAGGATGGGCTATTTCCTTTTGACGTTTCAACAATTGAAGAAACGGTTAGAAACGAACAAACCGACATTACAATTAGTTATTTTGACGAAGCTGGAAATTCATTACCAAGTCCATTACCAAATCCGTTTTTAACAAAAAGTCAGGTAATTACTATAAAAGTAGAAAACAGCACCTCAACAATTAGTCCTGCTTGTTTTGACGAAACTACCTTGGAATTTATTGTGAATGACGCTCCTGAAATTTACCCAGTAATTATTGAACCTTTATGTGATGATGGAGAAGACACAACTGATGGTTTTTCCAGTTTTGACACTTCAACAATTGAGACTAAATTATTAGGCGGACAAACTTCTATGGAAGTGTTTTATTTTGATTCAAATAATAACCCATTACCAAGTCCGCTACCAAATCCGTTTATTACAAAAACACAAGTTATTAGCGTTGAAATTCAAAATCCAATTAACCCAACTTGTAGTATTTCAACTACTTTGAATTTTGTTGTGAATCCGTTACCAAGTTTTGAAGTTTTACCTGAACAAATATTGTGCTTAAACACACCTCCAACAGTTTTAGAACCGATAAATCCAGACGGAAATTATACCTATGAATGGTTTGATAGCAATGGGAGTATTGTAAGCAACCAAACTTCTTACCCTACTTTTGAAGGAGGGTTTTTTACAGTTATTGCAACTTCTAATTTAGGTTGCGAATCTTTACCAAGAACCATTTTTGTTGAAAAATCTGATGTTGCAAATATTGATTTGGATGATCTTACAATTGTAGACGATTCTAACAACAATACAATTACAATAAATGATGCCAATAACAATTTAGGTGATGACGATTATGAATATTCTTTAAACGATGAATTTGGACCATTTCAAGATGAGCCTTATTTTGATAATGTTCCTGCTGGCCTACATATATTGTATGTAAGAGATACCGATAATTGTGGAACTGTTCCTTTAGAAGTTTCAATTATTGGCTATCCAAAATTCTTTACACCAAACAATGATGGCAAAAACGACACCTGGAATATTATTGGAATTAGTTCAGAATATTACCCAAACTCTCTACTTAATATTTTTGATAGATTTGGTAAATTAGTGGCGCAAATTAACCCAAATATGAATGGATGGGATGGTTTTTACAATAACAAAGAATTACCTTCTACAGATTATTGGTTTACCGTTGAACTAACAGATAAAACAGGAAAATCTCGCAGTAAACAAGGTCATTTTAGTTTAATTAGAAGGTAATAATCTTCTAATTACCACAAGTGATGCACGCTATTTTTAATGTTTTTAGTATAAATAGCATTTACTTTTTCAAATTCCGTTTTTGATAATGGTTTAGAATTATAAGTTTCTAAATTATTTAATAATTGAGATACATTTGAAGCTCCAGGAATTACACAACTTATCTCTTCAAAAGCTAAAATCCATTGCAATGCTTTATGTACCAAACTTTGGTCTTCCCCAAAAACCTGTTTTAATTCTTCAACCGTTTTTAGGCCTAAATTATAATCAATTCCCGAAAAAGTTTCCCCTTTATCAAAGGCAGCTCCATCAATATTAAAGTTCCTATGGTCATCTTTCGAAAACTTAGAATCTTTGCTAAATTTTCCAGTTAACAAACCACTAGCTAATGGAACTCTTGCTAAAATACCAACATTTTTGGCTTTTGCTTCTCTAAAAAACAATTCGCTTGGGCGTTGACGCAGCATATTAAATATTATTTGAACCGTTGCAACCCCCTCATAATCAATAGACTTTAAAGCTTCTTCCACTTTTTCTACACTAACTCCATAATTTCTAATTTTCCCTTCTTTTGTTAAATCATCAAACAAGGCAAATATTTCTGGTCGATAATAAACTTCAGTTGGCGGACAGTGTAATTGGATTAAATCTATCCGTTCAACACCTAAATTAGACAAACTATCTTCTACAAATTTTCTTAATACATTAACATTATAGGAAGCATTGTTATGTGGATTTAACTGCCTTCCACATTTGGTAGCGATATAAACTTCTTCAGAGCGTGAACGCACTACTTTACCAACAGCTCTTTCACTCAACCCATCACTATAAACATCTGCAGTGTCAATAAAATTAATACCCTTATCTATTGCTGTATTTATGATTTCTTCAGCCGTTTTTTCATTAAAATTACTTCCCCATTTACCTCCAACCTGCCAGGTTCCTAAACTTATTTCTGAAATTTTAAGTCCCGTTTTTCCTAATGTTCTGTAGTTCATTTTCGTGTCTAATTTTAGATTGATAAAAGTAATTCAAAAAAACTGCAATCAAAAATAAATTGAATTATTACACACTTTTATAGCAATAGTTATTTCAACCAAATTTGAGTAATTTTGCCGATATGGTTAAAGAGATTCAAATACGAGTTCCAATTTATCAAGAAAAGCAAGAAGGATTTCTTCAAAAAAGTGCTGCTCGTCATTTAAAAATTGATGTCAATAAAATTACTGCTGTAAAAGTGTTACGCAAATCTATTGATGCCAGAAAAGCTGCCATTATTTTTAATTATAAACTTGCCGTTTATATAGGTGAACAAATCCCTGATGCTTCTGAATATTCTTTTGATTATAAAGATGTTTCTTCAGCTAAAGAAATCCATATTATTGGTTTTGGTCCTGCCGGAATGTATGCCGCTTTGCGCTGTATTGAGTTAGGTTTTAAACCTGTTGTTTTGGAAAGAGGAAAAAACGTGCAAGATAGGCGTCGTGATTTACGTGCAATAAATCAGTTTCATATTGTTGATGAAGATTCTAATTATTGTTTTGGTGAAGGTGGAGCAGGAACCTATTCTGATGGGAAATTATACACAAGAAGTTTAAAACGTGGAGATGTTAGAAGAATTTTTGAAAACTTGGTGTATCACGGAGCAACTGACCAGATTTTAGTAGATGCACATCCACATATTGGAACAAACAAACTACCAAAAGTTGTAAAAAACATACGAGAAACTATTTTAAAATATGGTGGAGAAATTCATTTTGAAAGCCGAGTTGTTGATTTTGTTATTAAAGACCAAAAATTAAAAGCAATTCAACTTCAAAATGGCACAGAAATGACTGTAAATGCGGTAATTTTAGCAACAGGACATTCGGCTAGAGATATTTATTATTTATTAAAAAGAAAAGATATTGCGATAAAAGCAAAGTCTTTTGCAATGGGAGTTCGGGTTGAACATCCGCAAGAAATAATAGACTCCATTCAATACCATTGCAAAGGTAAAAGAGATGAATTATTACCAGCAGCATCCTATAGCTTGGTGCACCAGATAAATGATAGAGGTGTATATTCATTTTGTATGTGTCCTGGTGGATTTATAGTGCCAGCAGCAACTGCAAATGGTGAAGTTGTTGTAAATGGAATGTCGCCTTCTAAAAGAAATAATTTATTTGCAAATTCGGGAATTGTTGTTGAAATAAATGCCGAAAAAGATTTGTTTAAATATGAAAAATTTGGAGAACTAAAAGGACTAGAATTTCAAAAAGACTTAGAAAAATTAGCTTTCAATGCAGGTGGAAGAAGTCAGACCGCACCAGCACAACGTTTAACCGATTTTGTTGAAGGTAGGTTATCAAAAGATTTAAATCCGACTTCCTATCAGCCAGGGTTGAAATCGGCTCCATTACATTCGCTATTACCAAAATTAATTGGTGGTAAATTACGAAAAGGATTTGAGGCCTTTGGAAAAAAAATGCACGGTTATTATACTGCAGAAGCAAATGTAGTTGGTGTAGAATCCAGAACCTCATCACCTGTAAATATTCCAAGAAATGAAAACTTAGAACATCCTGAATTACAAGGTTTATTTCCTTGTGGTGAAGGAGGTGGTTATGCTGGTGGAATTGTTTCAGCTGCTATGGATGGTGAGCGTTGCGCTGAAGAAGCAGTAAAAACTTTTGCTATTAAATAAATATAACTACTTAATAAATTCTTTAATTGCTTTGGCAACACCATCATTTTTGTTGGTATCTGTTACTGCATCCGCAACTTTTAAAACTTCAAGATTTGCGTTTGCAACTGCCACACCTAATCCTACGGCTTTTAACATTTCAATGTCGTTATAATTATCTCCAAAAGCAATTACTTTATCCATAGTAACATTGGTATAATAATTTTTCAACAACACATCAATAGCTGTTTTTTTAGAAATTTCTTTATGTGAAATTTCAATATAGGTGTCTTTAGAACGATACAACATAATTTCATTTGAAAAAGATATTTCCAAAGTTTTGTATAATGCATCTATTTCTTCTGCATCACCCATACACATAATTTTATGCGCTCCTTTTCCTTCTTCTTTCCATGATGATAAAACAGCAGTACTCGATTTTACAACTGGAGTTACTTTTGTATTGTTCTCTTCTCGCTTTGCCCAATAATCCATTGAAGGCACATACCACTCATCTGCATGAAATAAACTTAAATGGATCTCTGTATTATCACATTGGTTTATTATTTCTGCTAAAACTAAATTACAAATTGCTGTTGAATGTAAAATTTCGTTTTTACTATTTAACACCAAACCACCATTATATGCAATTAACGGTGTAGTAGTGTTTCCAAATTCACTTTGTAAATGTCGCATTCCTTTAGGCATACGTGACGAAATTAATACAAACGGAATAGGTGAAATTCGTTGTACTTCTTGAATCGTTATTTCTGATAATTCACGGTCTTTATTTAAAAGTGTACCGTCTATATCTGTACAAATTAATTGATAACTCATTTAGCGGATTATTAATAAGTTGGCAAAAATAAGCAAACCTTTTTTAACCCACATTAACTATGTTTTATTTCTACTAAATCGATGTATTTGTATCAATTTTATAGTGATTTTAAGTAAAAACTGAATATCAAAACAAATCACCTACCTTTGCCGCTTTATAAACTACTACATGAAATTTACAGATTTAGGAATTATTGAACCAATTTTAAAAGCCCTTAAAGAAGAGGGCTATACACATCCAACACCAATTCAGGAACAGGCAATTCCTATTTTATTAGATAGAAAAGACTTATTAGGTTGCGCACAAACCGGAACAGGTAAAACTGCAGCTTTTACAATTCCTATTTTACAACACTTGTTTAATAACAAACAAGATCATAATGGAAAAAGAAAAATTAGATCTTTAATAATAACTCCAACCAGAGAATTAGCCATTCAAATTAATGAAAGTATTACTGCTTATGGTAAATATACCGGAATAAAAAATGTTGTGATTTTTGGAGGTGTTAAACAAGGCGGACAAACAGATGCATTAAGAAGAGGTGCCGATATTTTGGTTGCAACTCCTGGTCGTTTGTTAGATTTAATTTCACAAGGATTTATAAGTTTACAAGACATTAAATATTTTGTTTTAGATGAAGCTGATCAAATGTTAGATATGGGCTTTATTCACGACATAAAAAAAATTATTGCCAAACTACCTTTTAAAAGACAGTCACTTTTCTTTTCGGCAACTATGCCTCCTGCAATTGCTGAACTGTCAACAAAAATTCTTGGCGAATATGAAAGAGTTACTATAAAACCCAAACAAGCTACAGCCGAAAAAGTTGAACAAGCTGTTTATTTTGTGAGTAAATCAAATAAAACCAAATTACTAATTCATTTATTGGAAGAAAATCCAGAATCAAGTGTACTAGTTTTCTCGAGAACGAAACATGGAGCTGATAAAATTGTGCGCTTTTTAACAAAAGCCCATATAAAATCAGCAGCTATTCATGGTAATAAATCTCAAGGAGCACGTCAACGTGCATTAGGTAATTTTAAAAAAGGTGAACTAAATGTTTTAATTGCAACAGATATTGCTGCAAGAGGGATTGATATTGAAGAATTATCGTTAGTTATTAATTATGATTTACCTAATATACCTGAAACTTATGTTCACAGAATTGGTAGAACCGGACGTGCAAAAGCAAGTGGAATTGCTGTGTCCTTTTGCAATCAGGAAGAAAAAGCATATTTAAAAGATATTCAAAAATTAATAAATCAACAAATACCATTAATAACTGAGCATCCTTTTCCTTTGGATGAAAATGAAGAAATTCCTGTACCTGTAAAACCTTCAAAAAATCAACGTAAAAAACAAAACAGAAGGCAGAATAGTAGTAATAAGCCAAAACAAGGAGGAAACACTAACAAAACAAAAGAAGCTGAAAACACTAACAAACCTCAGCGTCGTAATTTTAGCCCAAGAAAAAGGAGTTAGATTTTTAGTTGAAATCCTATAAAACTTGTGAGGCAGCGTAATTTCAGTAGCTGAATGTTCGGTTCAAAAACATTTAGATCACCGTGATACAAATGTTATTGTAGATAGTGATTTTGGACTCTCTCCTAATTAAATATTTTTGTTAATACTAATATTTAGAAACCTATTACAGCAATGTAGTAGGTTTTTTTATGTCGTTTTCTCTTATTTCAAAACCTTGTAAACTTAATTTTTATTAAACTGATCATTATCATTGCACACGTTTTTTTCACACTCTAAATTTTAGCATTAAAATCTAGAACTCATGAAAAAAGAAAGTAATCAATGTTGTCCTAAATTCAGCACAGAAAAATGGGATAAAAAAACATTTAATTGGAACCAAAAACCATTTATAAAATCATCTATACCTACTTTTTTTCATATTCCAATTCCCAGAATGATTGGTAAAAAAGTAACAAGGATGATGAAACTTGCGGAAGAATCAAAAAAAATAGATGAAAATATTGAAGATACTTTGTTGTTATTTACAGATCCAAGTCCTTTTAAATCAGATTTATTATTATCTGTAACTGGTAATGTAACCAATGCCAAAAACACTTCTTTAACTGGTGTTTTTATGAGTAAAGTTTTTGATGGCCCTTATAATTCAATACCAAAATTTATAAAACAACTAAATACATATTTAAGTGAGCAAGGGAAAAAGGCTAAAAACCACTATGTTCATTATGCTTATTGCCCAAAATGTGCTAAAAAATATGGAAATAATTATATGGTGTTATTTGCAGAAATAGCCTAATTTGTGGAGAAGATGGGAGTCGAACCCACTACCTCTTGACTGCCAGTCAAGCGCTCTAGCCAGATGAGCTACATCCCCGATAATTTTAAGCAAATATGCGCTTTTTTTTAATTATTCTAACATAAAAAACGACTAACTATTTCTTTTTATTTCTAACATAAATTAATTTAAAGCGCCCGCTTGTTCTGTCTCTTTGTTCTATTTCAAATTGTGGTAAAGATTTAAACAGTGGTGTTAGCTTTTGGAAGCCAAAATTACGAGCATCAAAGTTTGGTTGTTTTTTTAAAATAAGGGAACCCACATCGCCCATAAAAGCCCAGCCATCATCATCTGCGGCATCATCAACAGAATTTCTAAGCAATTTAATAACCTTTGGTGTTATTTTATCTATACTCGCCTTTTTAGGTTTTTGTTTCCCGTTTTCGGGTTCATCATCTGTATCTAAAATTTCTAAATAAATAAATTTATCACAAGCTACAATAAACGGGTCTGGTGTTTTCTTTTCGCCAATTCCATACACAACCAAACCAGCTTCTCTAAGCCGGGTAGCTAATTTTGTAAAATCACTATCAGAAGAAACCAAACAAAATCCATCTACTTTTTCTGAATATAAAATATCCATAGCATCAATTATCATGGCAGAATCTGTAGCATTTTTACCGGTTGTATATCCGTATTGCTGAATAGGTGTAATTGCGTTTTCAAGCAAAATAGTTTTCCATTTACTTAAATGCGGTTTGGTCCAATCTCCATAAATACGTTTTATAGTTGGCGTACCATATTTTGTAATTTCTTCCATCATTTCTTTAATATATCTTGAAGGAATATTATCGCCGTCTATTAATACCGCTAATTTTATATCTTTTATCATAAGTGATAAAGATATAAAATTTCACTTAAACTTAAAACTACATTTAAAACATTAAAAACTTTTATAATCTATTTACTAAATAATGCTACACATAAACTTTACACTAAAATATTTTATACATTTAACATCGTTTTAAAAGTAACGAAAACACTTTGATTCCTCTTAAATTATGAATTATAACAACCTATTTTCAGAAATAAATAATTCTTTAAATAAGAAAAAGGCTCAAGGAAAAGTAGCCTCATACATTCCTGAATTAAGCAAAGTTGATCCCGATAAATTTGGGGTTCACCTTACAACAATAGACAATAAACATTTCAGCATTGGAGATGCTAACGAGAAATTTTCTATACAAAGTATTGCAAAAGTGTTATCCTTAACCTTAGCATACAAAATAGAAGGTGAAAAATTATGGGAGCGTATTGGTGTTGAACCCTCTGGAACTCCTTTTAACTCACTTGTTCAATTAGAATATAACAATGGAATTCCGCGGAACCCTTTAATAAATGCTGGAGCAATTGTAATTTGTGATATTCTTATTAGCAATCTTAAAAGCCCTAAAAGTGATTTTCTTAAATTTATTAGAGAACTCTCAGGAAATCCTACCTTGGATTTTTGTTCAAGAATGGCTGAATCTGAAAAAATAACTGGCTTTAGAAATGTTGCTTTAGTGAATTTAATGAAATCTTTTAACAACATTAAAAATGACATAAATATAGTTATGGATTTTTATTATAATTTATGCTCTATTGAAATGACTTGTAAAGAACTTGCTCGTACCTTTTTATTTTTAACAACTGATGGTATAGATCCTATTACAAACAAAAAAATACTTACTGAAAGCAAATCAAAACGAATTAATGCTATTATGCAATTATGTGGTTTTTATGATGAAGCTGGTGAATTTGCATTTAAGGTTGGGCTGCCAGGTAAAAGTGGTGTTGGAGGTGGTATAGTTGCAATACACCCTAATAAATATAGTATTGTAGTTTGGAGTCCCCGATTAAATAAAAAAGGAAATTCTAAAAAAGGAATGCGGTTCCTAGAACTTTTTACTACAAAAACAAAATCTTCCATTTTTTAAGAGGTAATTATTCGGAATTATAACAACCTTTATGCAAGCTAATTGGTTTAATATAATTGATAATTATCATAGAATCATTAAAATAAAAAAGAGACATTTGTACCTTACTAATTTGTTAGTATTTTTTTAAATAAAATCAATATTAATTAAATATATTTATTACTGAAATTAATAGAATGACCTTTTATTCAATAGGTTTCTTCATACCATGTAAACTAAAATATTACATTTCCCCTCAATGATCTATGCTACAAAATATTAAAATAAATCAAATTAGTGAAAACGAAATTTGGGTTGGTAAAAATAAACTTTCGCTTATTAATGATAACATAATTTATGTTGTTTCCGTTGGTGAGCAAACTTCTCAAATGGCAATAGCCCACAAATCTGTTTGTTTAAATTTTTCATCGAAAATAAACGGAAAAACTAATTACTTAATAGACCTTAATAAATGTGGAAAAAACTCTCCTGAAGCAAGAAAAATATGGATAGAGCTTAGTTCTCATAAAAACACCCATAAAGTTGCAACCTTTGGTCTAAACCCAGTTGCAAGAGTAATTGCATCATTTGTTATTGGAGTTTACAATCAAAACAACATGCGTTTTTTTAAAACTAAAGAAAAGGGATTGAAATATTTATCAGAAAAAAATAATATCGAAGCTCCAAAGGTTTTAAATAACAATTATTAAAACACTCCCTATGAATTCAACAGAAAACAAAGATAGAATAAATGAATTCATTGAAGTAATTATGCAGGTTGCCAGAGGTGATTATTCTGCTCAAATTAAAGTTTCAGAAAAAAACAATCATTTAGATGCCTTAGCTATGGGTATTAATATGATGGTTGATGATATAAAAAAAAATCATGAGGTTGAACTGGAAAATGATAGAATTACTGAATTGAATGCTCAACTTCAAATAACAAAAGACAAAGCTGAAGAAAGCGACCGATTAAAATCTGCCTTTCTAGCCAATATGAGTCACGAAATAAGAACTCCTATGAATGGTATTCTTGGTTTTACTGATCTATTAAAAACACCAAACCTTACACCTGAAAACCAAACAAAATATATAGATATTATTCAAAAAAGCGGTAATCGTTTGCTTAATATTATTAACGACCTTATTGACGTTTCAAAAGTAGAATCGGGACAAGTAGAAGCCTCCATTTCAAAATCAAATATTAATAACCGACTCGAATATATTTATAACTTTTTTAAACCCGAAGTGGAAGCAAAAAAGATGCAGTTATTAGTTAATTATGGATTGTCAAAAAACGAATCTATTATTAAAACGGATCGCGAAAAATTCTATGCAATTATAACCAATCTTGTTAAAAATGCCATTAAATACAGTAATTCTGGAACTATAGAATTTGGTTATGAGAAAAAAGGAGAATTCTTGGAATTTTATGTAAAAGACACAGGAATTGGAATTGCAGAAAAACACCATACCTCTATTTTTGATCGTTTTATACAAACTGATACTTCTTTATCCAGCGGTTACGAAGGTGCAGGTTTAGGTTTGGCAATTAGCAAAGCGTATGTAGAAATGTTAGGAGGTAGCATATGGGTTAAAAGCGAACAAGGAAAAGGTTCTGAATTTTATTTTACCATTCCTTACAATTATGTAAAAGAAGAAAAAATAACAATTAATAATCTTGAAATAGAAGCTCCTGAAACTGACGATGAACTCTTAAATTTAAAAACGTTAATTGTTGAAGACGATGAAGTTTCGGAATTCTTAATTACAAATGCAATTACTACGTTTAGTAAAGAAATTTTAACAGCAGAAAACGGTTTGTTAGCCATAGACAAATGCCGTAAAAACCCAGATATTAATTTAATTTTAATGGATATGAGAATGCCTTTTATGGATGGTTATGAGGCTACCCGTGAAATTAGAAAATTTAATAAGGACGTAATTATTATTGCGCAAACAGCTTTTGGAATGAGTGGTGATAGAGAAAAAACCCTTGCTGCAGGTTGTAACGATTATATTGCTAAGCCTGTTAATTCTGTTCAATTAAAAAACATAGTAAAAAATCAACTTAAAAAGAAAAATATCATCAATTCACAAAATAAAACGATCACTAAAATTATATTAAAAAATAGTGTGATTATCTAGCTCTAATTTAAGCCAAACATATTTTAGAATTAGAAATTAATATTCCATAAAACCCTTCTTTAATCTTAATTGTTGACCAATATCATTAAATCCATACGTTAAGCTTCTTAACTTTAACAGTTATTGCAATATTATTTTGTAATAAAATGTTATTCAGAAAATACGGTGCAACACTGTATGCTGAATAATTAACACTATTAATTTTATACACCGTGATTCGAGGACTAACCACAGCGGAGGCAAAAAAGAAGTTAAAAATCTTTGGTCGTAATGAATTACCAACGGTAAAGCCTAAAAGTGTTTGGTATATTGCATTAGAAGTGGTAAAAGAACCCATGTTTCTTTTATTAATTACCAGCAGTATGTTGTACATAATTCTTGGCGACCACACCGAAGGCGTTATCCTGCTTATAACCATATTAATTATAATTTCCATCACATTTTATCAATATCAAAAAACCGAAAAAGCCTTAGATGCATTAAAAAAACTGGCTTCGCCAAGAGCTTTAGTAATTAGAGACGGGACGGAAACCAGAATTCCCGGTAATCAGGTGGTACCAGACGATATTCTTATTTTACATGAAGGCGATCGCATAGCAGCAGATGCAGAACTACAGGAAACCGTAAACTTAGTGGTAGATGAATCTATGCTCACAGGAGAATCAATTCCGGTAACAAAAAGTGTTGTTGGTGATGAAAAGAATGCCTCAAATCTTGTATTTAGCGGAACCTTGGTTGTGCAGGGAACCGCATTGGTAAAAGTAATTGCTACAGGTACCTCAACACAATTTGGTAAAATTGGAACCTCACTTCAGGAAATTGTAAAAGATAAAACCCGATTACAACTAGAAATGAAAGTACTGGTAAAAAGATTATTTATTATTGGGGTTTTACTTTGTATTGGAGTTGTTTTAGCATTTTATTTCACCAGAGGAAATCTAGTACAATCAACGTTAAATGGGTTGTCTACCGCAATTGCAATTTTACCTGAGGAATTTCCCATGGTACTTACTGTATTTCTTGCAATGGGTGCCTGGAGGCTTTCAAAAAAAAACGTATTAACCAGAAATCCTTCCGTAATTGAAACTTTGGGATCTGCAACCGTTTTATGTACCGATAAAACAGGAACCATTACCCAAAACAAAATGGAAGTTACTGCTTTGTACAATGGTGAAAAAACCTTTGTAAAAAAAGACTTCTATAAAAACCAAAAACAGCTTTTTGGCTTAATAAGTACCGCACAACTTGCTTCGCAAAAGGATTCTATTGATCCAATGGAAACTGCTATTGACAATGTATTTGGTCTAAATGTAACACAAAAAGAAAATGGCTATAAATTATTGAAAGAATACCCCTTAAGTAAAGAATTATTTACAATGACCCATGTGCTGGAAAAAATTGAGGACCAATCAATTTCGGCTTCAATTAAAGGATCCCCAGAAGCAGTTTTAGGCTTTTGTAAGCTCACTAAAACAGCAACCGAAAAACACCTATTGGTTCTTAATAAAATGGCTGAAAAGGGGTTTCGGGTAATTGCAGTTGCAACCGCTTCGGTAAAAGACAAAGTACTTCCCAAAAAACAAGGTGATTTTAACTTCAATTTTCTTGGTTTTATTGGTTTTGAAGATCCTATTAGGCCAGAAGTACCACAAGCCATAAAAGAATGCAACCATGCCGGAATAAAAGTAATTATGATTACCGGAGATTATCCGGCAACGGCAAAAAGCATTGCTGGGCAAATTGGCTTGGCATCTGATGTACTAATTACAGGCGACGAACTAAAAAATATGAACGCCGATGAACTACAAGAAAAAATAACAAAGGCAACCATTTTTGCCCGCGTAGTTCCTAAGCAAAAATTACAAATTGTAAACGCTTTAAAAGCCAATAACGAAATTGTGGCTATGACAGGCGATGGCGTAAATGATGCCCCAGCATTAAAAGCGGCACATATTGGTATTGCAATGGGAAGCAAAGGAACCGATGTTGCCAGAGAAGCTTCTTCTTTAGTGTTATTAGACGATAATTTTGCTTCTATAGTAGCTGCAATACGTTCTGGAAGAAGAATTTTTGACAATCTGCAAAAAGCAATGTCTTATATAGTTGCAATTCATGTGCCTATTATTGGCCTTACTTTATTACCTGCTTTTTTTGCTGAGCTACCAATATTATTGCTGCCCTTGCATATTGTTTTTATGGAGTTAATTATAGACCCCGTTTGTGCTATTGCTTTTGAATACGAACAGGAAGAAAAAGGTATTATGAACCGAAAACCAAGAGACCCCAACACTAAATTTTTTGGACAACAAAAAATGATTACCAGTGCACTGGCCGGTTTTCTATTGTTTTTTATGGTGGTTTCAGTGTATTTTAATGCTATTTACCAAGGGCATAGCAACCAAGAAGTACGTGCCATTACATTCGCTGCTTTAATAATTGGTAATATTTTTTTAATACTAACTAACCTCTCTAAAACAAGAAGTTTTATAGCCGTTTTTAAAGAAAAAAATTATGCCGTTATTATTATATTATCTGTGGCAATTATTATGTTGTTTTTAATAATTGGCGTGCCTTATTTACAAAGCCTTTTTAATTTTCACAACCCAGGTTTCAAACACTTTATTAGCTCTGTTGCCTTAGCTATTGTTATGTTGGTAATTTTGGAAACGCTAAAATATTTAAAAACCAGAAAGCAGGTTTAACATAAAATAAAACCAACTAAATTACCCAAAAAGTAGCTTTAAAAATACCACACCCTGATAATTATCACTATTTCAATAGTTTACATATTTTATTTTTACGTATATTTAACGTGTAAAAATTGCTTTTATCCATTACATACAAGTTTGTATAACTTTTTAGAATCCATTTTTTGGCTGTTTTGCAGTTTAAATTTATTGGGGATAAATACACTTTTTATTAACATATAACAAGTTGCCAACAATTTGACCAAAGCCAATGCAAAATGGAATAATTTATACTATACTAAAATTTATATTTGATAATCTCAAGTATTTATCACTTGTGGAATTAATCAAAAATCTATCTGTGAAAATTTTCGCAGATAAATCCAATATTTTGAGTATTGTAAAGACTTCTCGAATTGCAGTCGATACTTTTATAATATTAAAGTGGACTTTTGTAATTATCTTACTTAAATATTCTATTAACAACTCATTTCTAACTTTTATTGTATGGTATTTAATAATATCAAACATATATACTTATTTCTATTATCACGTCTGGAAAGCTGAATCATTAAATCCTGACAACTATACTATTGATAGAGTAAGGAGAAGATTTATAACATTATTGTTATCGATAGGATTTTCTAATTTATGTTTCGCTTATTTATTTCGTCTTCCTTATGTTACCGACTTTAAATGGAGTAACGATTTAGCTTTAAATATTAAATCATTGTGGTTTAGCTATGCTAATTCTATCACAGCAGACTATGAATATGTAAAACCAATTACTGAAGTTGGAATTAATTTGACTATCACTCAACTAATAATAAGTTTCATATTCTTAACAATAATATTAGGTAAATCAATACCACAAACTTCATCTACAACATAAATTATGGCTTACAGAAACGGAACATATGTTGCATTTGCAGCAGATGGAAATACAGATATAACTAAATCAGATATTAAGTATTACAACTTATTAAAAGGTTGGAATAAAATGAAAGGAAAGGATTTTAAATTAATCAATCCTCACGAAAAAGGAGCTATGCTTCGACAATGGAGTAAAGAAGAAACTATAAAGAGGACTTTACGAGCAAGACTTGATAACAGTAGTCGATTATTGTTACTTGTTGGTAACACAACAAAATTGGATACTGACTTTGTTCCATACGAAATTGAATATGCAATTGATAAATGTAATTTGCCTGTTATTGTTTCTTATGTTAATCATAGAACAAGAATATCAACTCATTGTCCTCAAAATTTGATTAATTTAATTCCTAAATCATTGAAAGACAGAATGGATAATGATACCGTTAAAACTCTACATATTCCATTTAGAGAGAGAATAATTAATGAAGCGATAAACGAATATAATCACAATAAACTACCTACTTTTAGTTTTGGAGGTTATAAGGACTCGGTTTATGACCGAATTTATCAGCCGAATGAAATATAAAAACTGTTGGCAACAACGTGTATAATTCATTGCTAGTACTCGCCTACTTACGAAAATCCTCGCGGATTTTCTATTCGGTTTGTATTTGCTAATTTAGTTGCTGAAACACGCAACGAAATCATCCACAAAACCGTTGGGCGGTATTTTAACAAAAAAAATGAAATGAAAATTACAAGAACGATTAACCCTCTTCACTTTGAAGATTTAGAACCTCATAGATTTGAAGATTTAGTTAGACAATTGATGTATGATTTTAAAGAATGGAAATCAATTGAAGCTACAGGTAAAATGGGTTCTGATAATGGCATTGACATCCTTGCAATAGAGAATTATGTAACATTGGTCAATGCTGATTCTGAAAATAACGAATACCAACTTGAAGAAAGAGATTGGATAATACAATGCAAAAGGGAACAAAAAATAACCCCTAAAAAAGTTGAATCTATAATTAAAAATGATATTGAACAACAAGATTTACCTCCATATGGATATATTTTGGTTGCTTCTTCTAATTTTTCTAAAAAATCTAGAGACATTTTCAAATTAACACTAAACAAATTAGGTGTTAATGAGTTTTTTATCTTAGGTAAAGCTGAAATAGAAGATTTATTATTTCTTCCAAAATATGACCACCTTCTATTTGCTTATTTTGGAATATCATTGCAAAAAAGAAAAAGAAACTTAAAATCTCAAATTTCATCAAGATTAACTACTAAAAGAAAATTAATAAAAGCTATTGGAGAAATAGGACAAGTAAGAAATGAAATCGTATTTATAAAACCTACAATTTGTGAAAATTATCCCAAAGTTTCACCAAATGAGAATTTCCAATGGAGATATTACTATGTCTATGGCTATATGCCCGTGGATAGCATATTATTAGTTGTTAAAAAACATTTTGCATATGTGGATTGGGAAAATAATAAATGGGACATTATTGAGTCCTATGATGATTCATTCCCAAACCATCTAGAATTAGATCATTTACCCGTGAATTATTACGACAAGAATAATGAAGAATATTTCAAAGCTTATGATATTTGGAATAAATTAGATAATCGGAATAAAGCATATTATTTTGAATTACAATCTATTCATTTTGACAGAATATTGGTTGTTGATGAGATTGGAGATTATTATCATAATGAAAGTCCACATTTAATTGTTGATTTTGTCAATGATTCCCCTTTCGAGAGTAAAAAATACTCATTTATTGAAAGTGAATCAAACTCCTCTGAATACATCAAAGATCCAAAAAATGAAAATCGAATAAATATATTTAAATAACAACGCCCAACAATACGCATAAAAAAATTGCTTAATTCAGTAAAATAGCTTGTTCCTAAAACATAAAAACCCTAAATTTAAGTAACAAAATTTAGATGTTTTATTATCATATGCGAGTACTTAAATATATCAATTTTAAAGTTGCAATTAAAACTATAATTGTACTTTTAAGTTGCATGTTAATTTACCATTTGCTAATACTAAGTGGTGTTATTTCTTATCAATATGCCTGGGGAGGCAGACTGGAAAGCAAAAAGCAAATGTTGGTTTTTGAGTCTATAGGCGTATTAATTACGCTACTCATTATTTTTGTTGTTGCTATAAAAGGCAATTATATAAAATTAAACATTCCCAAAATTTTAATAACTGTGTTGCTTTGGTTTTTTGCAGCATTTTTCGCTTTAAACACCCTTGGGAATTTACAATCGATAAACGCTTTAGAAACCCTAATTTTTACCCCAATTACAATTATTTTATCCCTCCTTTTTATAAGAATTGCTATTGATAAAAATCTTTAAAAAGACAATTTAATAGCTAAAACACACCATAATTTAGCTAAATGCAGTAATACAGGTTGTTTCTAAAACAAAAAAGCATTAAATTTAAATAGTACTAAATTACGATTTCAAAACCCAATCACCCATAATCGCTAACGTTGCAATTGAATAAAATAAAGCAACATAAATTATTGAGATATGGAAACCATAAAAAGTTATAAAAACTACCCGATTAGGATCGTAATACTTTCAAATTTAGTTTCTTTGGCCATTTATGTACTAGGCTTTCTCATCATTTTTAGATTAGGATTCGTTTTTTCATTGCTGTTTTTATTGTATATTTTATTTTTTGAATACAGGCTGATAAAAAAACGTTGTACAAATTATTATTATTGGGGTAAGATTTGTGGATTTGGAAAAGGTAAAATTAGTTCATGGTTTTTTAAAAAAGGTGATATTTCTAAATTCTGTATTAAGCGCATAACTTGGAAAGATATGATTCCAGATATGCTACTATCATTAATACCTATAGTTATTGGGATTGTTCTTTTAATTTTAAAATTTGATTGTATTCTATTAGTTGAATTGTTGTTGCTAATTATATTAATAACAATAGGTAATAGTTATATTCGTGGGCAATTGACCTGTAAATATTGTAAACAGAAGGAACTAGGCTGCCCAGCTGATCTTTTGTTTAATAAAAATAAATAATCAATAAGAAAGAAACCTGCAACTATACAAGAAAAAATACCAAATTAAAACAACAGTAAATTTTATTTTCAAACCTCAACTTTCCATATACTAACCCTTTATAAGCAATTAAAACGTATATATAAACTGATCAATATCATTTGATTACATTTTATCCCTTTTTATCTTTCTTGTTATACCCAAAAGAATATTTAAAATGGATTCAACTATATATAATATTAAAGATGGTCCTAAAGACGGGAAAAAAGTATTTAGAAAGTTAGGAACCTGTTCTCGTACGTTCTTTTATATTTTAAATCGAGAATTTGGTCACCCAAAAGAACAAGAAGAGCGTGCTTCCGATCCATTGGCTGGTGGTATTATGCAGCAAGGGTATCAATGCGGTATGCTTTGGGGAGCTTCCTTAGCTGTTGGTGCCGAAGCGTATCGCAAATGCAACAACCAAAATCAAGCTATTTGTGTTGCTATAAATGCTACACAAAGTATCATGGAATCATTTATAAAAAGAGAACAAACAATTAACTGTAGAGAAATTACTAAATGTGATTTTTCTAATAAATTGAGTTTTGCAAAGTATTTTTTCTCTGGAAGATTCTTACACTGTTATAATTTGGCCGAAAAATGGGCTCCGGAAGCTGTACAATCGGCTATTGAAGGTTTGACAAATAAGGAAACCTATTTATCTAAAATTTGCGTTAGCTGCGCTACAGAGGTTGCAAAAAAAATGGGTGCAAGCACAGAAGAAATGATGATGGTAGCAGGTTTTGCTGGCGGACTGGGTTTAAGTGGTTCTGGTTGCGGTGCTTTAAGTGCAGCAATTTGGATAAAATCTCTTGAATGGTGCAGAGAAGAAGAAAAGAGCTCGCCGTTAAAAAATCCAGATTTAAAAAACGTATTAGAAGCATTTTACTTTGCAACAGATTCAAAAATTTTATGTTCTGATATCTCAGGAGAACATTTTATGAATTTTGATGATCACACATCATTTATTAAAAAAGGTGGTTGTGCCAAACTCATCAATACACTTGCTGAGTCCTAATTAATAAATTTACTATGCATATGGATTTGTTAAGAGAATATTTTATTCCTTGGATTTTTTCAAATACAATTGCTGTTATCGTTTTAATACTATCTCTTAAAAAAACAACAATTTCACGTTTGCTTTTTGCCATATTGTTTATGTGGGCTTGTTGGTTAAACTACACTACTGCTCACAATAATCCTAGTAATTATTTGAATTATGCAGCACTTACTCCTTTTAGTTTATACGCTAATTTTATTAATGGATGGTTTAAATCGCATATTATTACAATGGTTTCACTTATCGCAATTGGGCAGGGTATAATAGCAATAGGATTATTTCTAAAAGGGCGGATTGTTAAAATTGCGTGTTTTGGAGCCATCGTTTTTTTTCTGGCAATTGCACCTCTTGGTATTGGTTCTGGCTTTCCTTCATCCCTAATAGCAGCTTTAGCAATCTATTTTATTCTAAAAAATAATGACTTGAATTTCCTTTGGATATCTAAAACTAAGAAAGTAACTCGGTAAGGTTTTATTGAAAACGTATCACGTTTATAGTGCAGATTGGTAATAATTTAAAATTTTAGTAAAATGGTAAATAAAACAATATATAAAATTGGTTATTGGTCTGGATTAATGGCTTTTATAGCAACCTTGCTGTTTTTAGTTGTTCAAATATTGCAGATAATACGTGTTCTACGTTTTCCAATGGATGAAATTTTAATTTATGGCACTTCTCTTTGCATTGTTATTCCTTTTGTATTAGAAATACTTGCACTTCATTATATAACACCTGTTAAAAAAAAGATATGGAGTCACGCAGCTCTTATATTTTCAATAATTTATGCCGTATTTGTAATTGCAAATTATGTTGTGCAACTGGCAACAGTAATTCCTATGAAAATTAAAGGTGCCGTACATGAAATTCAAATTCTCGAACAAACACCACATTCGCTATTTTGGGATTATGACGCCATTGGTTACATTTTTATGGGATTGGCAACTTTAATAGCCGTACCTGTTTTTTCAAAAAAAGGTTTTCAAAAATGGGTTAAAATTTCATTTATAGCCAATGCCCTTACAATTCCTTTAATTTCAATTGTATACTTCTACCCTACCTTTTCAGAAAAATTACTTTTATTAGGCGCTCCTTGGGGAATTACAGCTCCATTGGCAATGTTACTCCTTGCAGTTCTATTTAAAAAAGAGCTTAAAAATAACAATTAAATACTAACATCAAAAATAAGAAACCGTAAACACAAGGGTTATTAATCTTTCATTAGTAACTCATATATCTCATACTTCCCCCAATATAAATTATTTAGAATAATTAAAGTAAGAATACAAAATACTGATTGCATTATTAAAGATATAAGCTAAAAAGTTTAAACAAAAGATGTAAATTTTTAATACTTTTAAAGTTAGAATAACTGTTAATTAAAATTATGAAAAATACTTTCTATTTAGTTGCTTTTTTATGTATCCTAGGTACGCAATCTCTTTTTGCCCAAGTAGCTCAAAAACACCGTGTAATAATATTAACAGATATTGAAGCAGACCCGGACGATACGCAATCTTTGGTTCGTTTATTTTTATATTCAAATCAAATTGACATTAAGGGTTTAATTGCAACTACTTCTTGTTGGCATAAAACAAGAATTGATCCTGAATCTATTGTAAAAGTAATTGAAGCCTATGGTGAAGTTCAACCAAACCTTACAAAACATGAAGCTGGATTTCCCACTAAAGAAACGCTTTTAAAACTCGTTAAAAAAGGCTTGCCAAAATATGGCATGCTAGGAGTTGGCGAAGGAAAAGATTCAGAAGGTTCTAACTGGATTATAAAAGTATTGGAAGAAAAAGACGAGCGTCCATTATGGATTCCTGTTTGGGGAGGCTCAAATAATTTAGCACAAGCACTTTATAAAATTAAAAATACAAAATCAGCATCCGAAGCAAAAAAACTGATTGCAAAACTTAGAGTTTATACCATCTCTGATCAAGACGATAGTGGTATTTGGATTAGAAATAATTTTCCTAACTTATTTTACATCGTTAGCCCTGGAGATGATTATGGTAGTGCAACATGGGTTGCAATTAATAGTGTAATAAAAGGAATAAATAACGATAAAATTAGTAATAATTGGCTCGCAAAAAACATTCAACAAAATCATAGTGTTTTAGGAGCAGCCTATCCAGATGTAGCTTGGGGAGTGGAAGGAGATACTCCATCGTTTTTATCATTAATACCTAACGGATTAAATGTAGCAGAACACCCGGAATGGGGCGGTTGGGGAGGACGATACGAATTGTACAAACCCGATTTTAGCAAACAGAAAAAGGGAGGTTCAGGAGTTCCTTTTGAACCTGAAACACGTGAAATATGGACAGATGCCGTTGAAAGTTATACTCCGTATACTCCCAAAGAATTTGGAAGATCAGTAAAACAAGATACTGTTACTTTCACCAACAATAAAGTTTCATTATGGCGTTGGAGAGATGATTTTCAAAATGATTTTGCCGCTCGTATGGATTGGTGTACAAAAAGTTTTAAGGAAGCCAATCATCCACCGGTACCTGTATTAAGTCATTCAGAAAACATAACTGTAAAATCCGGAGAAAATATAAGTTTCGATGCCTTTTCTTCAACTGATCCTGATGGTGATAATATCAGTTTTCTTTGGTTTAATTACCCAGAAGCTGGAACCTACAAAAAACCTATAAAAATTGGAGGAGCCGAGAATGTGCATCTTGCTAATGCGAAAGCTCCTATAGTAGATAAAATAGAAACTGCTCACTTTATACTGAAAGTTACTGACAAAGGAATACCGTCATTATCTAGATATAAAAGAATAATTGTAACTATATTACCTAAATAACAGTTGCTAAAACAAACAGCAATCAATTTCAATAATAATTAAAAGTTTAAATTGGTAACTGTTTATATTTCATATAACTACACGAGTATTAAATTAATTTGTATATTTAAAAATCTACTATAATTAATACTAAAAAGTTCACTTTATGAAGCCACTAAAGAAAGAAGACATTAATCAGGAAATTTTTGATTTATATGATGATTACGCACATAATAAATTAGAACGAAGACAATTTATTGAAAAACTGTCGCTCTATGCCGTTGGCGGACTTACAGTTTCATCACTGTTAAGTTTTATGTCGCCTAATTATAGAGATACCAAAGAAATTAAACAAGATGATCCAAGAATAACTTCGGAATTTATTACCTATAATTCTCCAAAAGGTGGTGGAAAAATTCGTGCGCTGTTATCTAAACCTAGTGATGCAAAAGCCAAGTTGCCAGGTGTAATTGTTGTTCACGAAAACAGAGGTCTAAATCCTTATATAGAAGATGTTGGCAGGAGAACAGCCATTGAAGGTTTTATTTCCATTGCTCCGGATGCTTTAACACCACTTGGCGGATATCCGGGAAATGATGACGATGGAAGAGCTTTACAACAAAAACGAGATAGAAATGAAATGCTGGAAGATTTTATTGCAGCTTTTGAGTACCTAAAATCCAGTGAAGATTGCAACGGAAAAATAGGGGTTGTTGGGTTTTGTTTTGGCGGCTGGATTTCTAATATGATGGCTGTAAAAGTTCCTGAATTGGCTGCTGCTGTTCCATTTTATGGAAGACAACCCTCAAATGAAGATGCAGAGAAAATAACGGTTCCATTAATGTTGCAGTATGCCGAATTAGATACAAGAGTAAATGAAGGCTGGCCAGAATTTGAAAAAGTACTTAAAGCAAATAACATTGATCATATTGCTCATTTTTACCCAAAAGTAAATCACGGTTTTCATAACAATACAACACCAAGATTTGACAAAATTGCTGCCGATTTAGCCTGGAAACGTACTATTGATTTTTTTAAAGAGAAACTTAAATAAATGAAAAGAAAGAATCATAATATATTACCTCCAAAAGAGTTTGCAAAAAAGGTGTTTTAGGCTATCATTTTATTGGAAATTTAAATTGGGTGGATAGCATTTATAACGCTGCTATGATTTTAACCGAAATGGGACCTGTTAATGAAATGTTCACCGATTCGGCCAAGTTGTTTGCCTCTATTTATGCTCTTTTTAGTGGTGTTGTTTTTTAAGCACGGTAGCTATTTTCTTTGCGCCTTTTACGCATAGATTAATGCATTTATTGCGCATTGACTAAATAGATGATTAATAATCTTTATTGTATTTTTACATTATAAACTTATAAAGTAGCATACTTTAAAAATGATATTAATAGACAAACCTTTTGCTTCAGATTTTTTATTGAAAACTATCAAAGAAAACAACTTTCCAATTGTAGCAACTGCAGTTGCAAAATCTATGATTGCTGATGATTCTTTAAACTGGATTTCTGAAAAAGAAGCAATAAAAACCATAGAAAAACAGGACAATTATCCGTTGTATACCAATTCAGAAAATTCAATAAGCTGGATTGAACAACATTTAAAAACCTCAAAATTACCGGGCCAGATTCAACTTTTTAAAAATAAAATTTTGTTTAGAAAAATGGTTAAAGATCATTATCCAAACTACTTTTTTAAAGGAATAAAATTTGAAGATTTAAAATCATTTGATGCTTCAAAATTAAAGTATCCGTTTATAATTAAACCTGCTGTTGGTTTTTTTAGTTTGGCAGTTCACAAAGTTGATAACCATGGTGAATGGAAAACCATTATTGAAAATATTGATCAGGAAATTGAAACTTTTAAAGGAATGTACCCCAAAGAAGTTGTTGATGTTACCGATTTTATAATTGAAGAATTTATTGAAGGTGAAGAGTATGCTTTTGATTGTTATTTTAATAAAAATGGTGAGCCAGTTGTATTAAATATTATGCACCACATATTTTCATCTGCCAAAGATGTGAGCGATCGAGTGTATATAACTTCAAAAGAAATTATAGAAAAACACAAGCCTAAAATTGAAGCTTTTCTTCAAATAGTTGGTAAAAAAGCTCAGTTAACTAATTTTCCAATGCACGTTGAGGTTAGAATTAATGAAAATGGTAAAGTGCAACCAATAGAAATAAATCCACTTCGTTTTGGAGGTTGGTGTACCACCGGAGATATTTCCTATTTTGCTTATGGTATTAACTCTTACGAGCATTTTTTATATGAAAAAACACCAAATTGGAACGAGATTTTAAAATCCAGAAGAGATAAAAAATACAATTTAATAGTTTTAGACAACAATTCTGGAATTAAAGAAAGCAACATTAAAGCATTTAATTACAACTTACTTTTAAAAGACTTTGAAAAACCCTTAAATTTGCGCAAAGTTGATTTTAAAAAATATGCTGTTTTTGGATTTTTATTTACCGAAACTTCCATAAATAATGAGGACGAAACAAGTGAAATTTTAGCTTCAAACCTAAAAAAATATATAACAATTAAAGAATGAGTGAAGAAAGTTTATTTGCAATAAAAATGGCGAAAATGTCTGATGCTGAATTGAAAAATCACATTGCTAATAAAGATGATTATCAAGATTTTGCAATCCTTACAGCTGTTTTAGAACTTGAAAAAAGAGGGATTCCTGTTGAAAATGGAGAAGAAATTAAACAAGAATTAATTGCTTCAGAAACTACTAAAAAAGAAACCGTTGACTCGTCAAAACAAGAAAACAATAGTTTCTCAAACCAATCAACAGCACTTTATAGTACCAAATCTATTTTTATTTTTGGCGCTTTATTCTCTGTATTTGGTGGTGGAATTTTAATGGCGTTGAACCTATTTCAATTGAACAAAAAAAATAATGCGTTTTACGTTATTATTGGTTCAGTCGTTTATTCATTTATCTTAAATTATGTCTATTCTTTTTTAAATCTCACAGAAAAAGTAGCTATTTCAAACTTTACCTCAATTGACGCTATTTTTACAGCAATTTTAATTTCAGTAGTCTCAAGTCTTACTGGCGTTTATTTTTTATATGAACTTTTCTGGAAAAAAGAAATACCTTCAACTACAAATTATAGAAACAAATCTATTTGGAAACCGGTTGTAATTATCTTACTAATTAACTTGGTTTCAGCTCTTATTTTGTTAGGCTCTGGAGATTTTCCATTAAAATAATTATTAATATGCTTCATTTAATTCGAACCGACTTCACTAACAATGATTTTGTAAAACTAGTTTCATTTCTTGATGCAGATCTAAAAATACGTGATGGAGAAGACCACGATTTTTATAATCAGTTTAATAAAATTGACGGTTTAAAAAATGTGGTTGTTACATATGAAAATGATAATCCCGTTGGTTGCGGAGCATTTAAAATTCACCCAAATGCTACTGTTGAAATAAAAAGAATGTACGTATCTCCATATGGCAGAAGAAAAGGAATTGCTTCTGCTATTTTGACTGAATTAGAACAATGGGCAAAGGAATTAAACCACAAAAAATGCATTCTTGAAACTGGTGTAAAACAACCTGAAGCAATTGCACTTTATAAAAAATGTGGCTATACAATCACCGCTAATTTTGGTTTTTATGAAAACGTTGAAAACAGCGTTTGTTTTGAAAAATACATTTAGAAAGTTACCTTTATAAAATTAGTAACAGAAATTGCTGATGAAAACGCAAAAAATCCAGCCAATTTTATTGTTTAGATCCTGATGGAAATGTTATTTTAATAGATCAACACATTTAGTAAATAAATTCATAAAATAGAAATTACAAGTTTTCAATTACCTTTGCAAAATCATAATTCAACAAATGAAAAAAATTATAGTATTCGCCTTATTAATTATTGCTCAAATTGGTATTGCTCAAGAAGATTCAACAAGAGGTTATAGAGTTCATGTTGGTGAAGAAGCTCCTCAATTAGATTTTAATTTGCTGGATGGAACCTCCATAACTAACGAAAACTTAAAAGGTAAAGTTGTGGTATTGCAATTTACAGCTTCATGGTGCAGCGTTTGCATAAAAGAAATGCCCCATTTAGAAGCTGAAGTTTGGCAAAAATTTAAAAATAAAGATTTTATTTTAATCGGCATCGATTTAAAAGAAGATCGAGAAAAAGTTGATAGATTTATTGCTAAAATGCAAGTTACTTATCCGTTTACCATAGATGAAGATGGTTCCCTTTTTGAAAGTTTTACCTTGCCAAAAGCAGGAGTTACAAGAAATATTGTACTAGATAAAACCGGAAAAATAATTTTCCTTTCTCGTTTATATGATGAAAAAGAATTTGAAGAAATGGTTCATATAATAGATTCAGAATTAAAGAAAGCCTAATTTATTTTTAGGAAATTAAACAATAAATGGAACAAGAAAAAAAACCTCAAGAACAACCAAACAATCCTTTGCACGGAGTTAAATTATCAGAAATTTTACAATTTTTAGTGTCAGAATATGGTTGGGAAGAGCTAGGTTCACGTATTAAAATCAACTGCTTTAACAGCAATCCAACTATAAAATCCAGTTTAAAGTTTTTGCGAAGAACCCCTTGGGCAAGAACGAAGGTTGAAAACCTTTACTTAAGAACAATCAAAGAATAATTTTTCACATTAAAAGCAATTATGCTTAAAGATATTCTACTTATTACACCGCCTTTTACACAATTAAATACACCGTATCCGGCAACAGTTTATTTAAAAGGTTTTTTGAATATAAAGAATATCAGTTCTTTTCAAATGGATTTAGGTATTGAGGTTATTCTAGACCTTTTTACCAAAAAAAGTTTAGAAAAATTATTTGAGTATGCCAAACAGAACAATCGCATAACAACTGAAAATTCACAACGAATTTTTGCATTAAAAGATGATTATTTAGTCAAAATTGAAGTTGTTATCGCATTTTTACAAGGAAAAAATCAAACTTTGGCAAGGCAAATTTGTACAAACAACTTTCTTCCGGAAGCTTCAAGATTTGAACAATTAGATGAATTGGATTGGGCATTTGGCTCTATGGGAATTCAAGACAAAGCAAAACATTTAGCAACCTTGTATCTTGAAGATTTGTCCGATTTTATAAAAGAATGTGTTGATGAAAATTTTGGGTTTAGCCGTTATGCCGAACGATTAGGAAAAAGTGCCAATAGTTTTGATGAACTATATGATAGCTTGCAGCTGGACCAAACTTATATTGATGAAATAACACTTCAACTATTAAAAGAAAAACTTCAAGTTGTTAAACCAAAATTAGTTTGTATTTCAGTGCCTTTTCCTGGTAATTTATACAGTGCTTTTAGATGTGCTCAGTTTATCAAAAAAAACTATCCTGAAATAAAAGTTTCAATGGGTGGTGGTTTTCCAAATACAGAATTAAGGTCGGTTTCAGATCCTAGAGTTTTTGATTTCTTCGATTTTATAACGTTAGACGATGGTGAATTACCGGTTGAACTAGTATTCAAAAATATTTCAAATTCAACCAATAAAAACCCTGAGTTTAAAAGAACTTTTTACAAAGAAAATAACGAAGTTGTTTATATCAATAATTCATTGAAAAATGATTATAAACAGAGTGATTTAGGAACACCAGATTATACCGATTTGTTATTGGACAAATACATTTCAGTAATTGAAATTGCAAATCCAATGCATAGTTTGTGGAGCGATGGACGATGGAATAAATTAACAATGGCACATGGTTGCTATTGGGGTAAATGTACTTTTTGTGATATTTCTCTCGATTATATAAAAATCTATGAACCAATAACTGCAAAAATGCTGGTTGATAGAATGGAAGAACTCATTGCCAAAACTGGAGAAAACGGATTTCATTTTGTTGATGAAGCTGCTCCGCCAGCTTTAATGAGAGCCCTGGCATTAGAGATTTTAAAACGAGGATTAACTGTTACTTGGTGGACAAACATTCGGTTTGAAAAAAGCTTTACCAAAGATCTTTGCGTGCTTTTAAAAACTTCTGGCTGTATAGCGGTTTCTGGTGGATTAGAAGTTGCTTCCGACAGGTTATTAGCACTTATAGACAAAGGTGTAACTGTTGCACAAGTTGCCCAGGTAACACGTAATTTTACTGAATCTGGAGTGATGGTTCATGCTTATTTAATGTATGGTTATCCTACACAAACGGTTCAAGAAACTGTAGATAGTTTAGAAATGGTGCGGCAATTATTTGAATTGGGAATTATTAATTCTGGTTTTTGGCATCAATTTGCACTTACAACACATAGTCCAATTGGTTTAGAACCTGAAAAATATGGAGTTATTCCCGATTATAAAGACATTTCGTTTGCCAATAACGATATTGATTTTAAAGATAAAACAGGAATTAATCACGATAAATTTAGTTACGGTTTAAAAAAATCTATCTTCAATTTTATGCATGATATAGGTTTTGACCTTCCCTTGCAAGATTGGTTTGATTTTGAAATTCCTTCAACTGAAATTCAATCGTATTTTATTGAAGATTGCTTAGCTTCTGAAGAAAATTTCAACATAAAATCTTCTGCCAAAATAGTTTGGTTAGGTGGTAAACCACTGGTTAGTTACACTACAAAAACAAAAAGAGGAAAAACGTTGGAACTTATTAATTTAGCTTTTCATACTAAAAATGATTTACTTGAAATTTCATTTGAAAAAGAAAAAGGCGAATGGTTATTAGAAATCTTAGAAACAATTTCTGTAAAAGGAAATTCAACTCTAAATTTTTCACAAATAAAAGAAAGTTTCGAAAATAAATTTGATGATTTTGAACCTTTTTGGTATTCAAAACCTATAAAAAAACTTAGAGATTACGGTTTATTAGTTTTATAACACACTTTCCTATTTTACTGTATCTTTGCAAAAATCTTGTATTAAAACAATCGTATGCAGTTTAAAGAATTAAAGCTAAATAAATCTATTTTAAAAGCCATCGCCCAATTAAATTATGAGGCCCCAACACCTGTTCAACAACAAACCATTCCGTTGGTTTTGGCAAAAAAAGATGTAATTACAACAGCCCAAACCGGGACTGGAAAAACAGCTGCTTTTGCATTACCAATTTTACAATTGTTGTTTAATAGACAAGATTCTGGTAAAAAAGGAAAAAAAATAAGAGCTTTAATTATAAGTCCAACCAGAGAATTGGCTTTGCAAATTCAGGAAAATTTTAGTGCGTATAGCAAATATTCTAATTTAAAAAGTACGGTTATTTATGGTGGAACTTCTATTGAGCCACAAAAAGATGTATTACGAAAAGGTGTTGATATTTTAGTTGCTACACCTGGAAGATTATTAGATTTACACAAACAAGATTGCTTAAATTTAGATTATATAGAAACGTTAGTTTTAGATGAGGCCGACTTAATGTTGGATATGGGATTTATTGATGATGTTCGTAAAATTGAACGTTTATGCCCAAAAGAAAAACAAATATTATTGTTTTCTGCAACTATGCCAGCGAAAGTTGTTCAACTTGCAAATACCATTTTAAAAGAACCCGAAACTGTTAATGCAACTCCTTCATCTTCAGCTGCAAAAAATGTAAATCAATTGTTATTTTATGTTGGGAAACAACATAAAATGGAACTGTGTTTGCATTTAGTAAAAAAAATTATTGAAGGAAATATTCTAATTTTTAGACGTACCAAAATGGGTATTGCTAAATTGGAAAAAATGTTAAAAGGCAATGGTTTTAAAGTTGAAAGTATTCACGGTGATAAAACTCAAAACGACAGAGAAACCGCTTTAGAAAAGTTTAAAGATGGAAAAGCTACTATATTAATTGCCACAGATGTTGCCGCACGTGGAATTGATATTGATAACTTAGATGCAGTTATAAATTTTGACATTCCAAATGTTTCAGAGACTTATGTGCATAGAATTGGAAGAACTGGTAGGGCTGGAAAATCTGGTGCTGCATACTCGTTCTGTTCAGCTGATGAAAAACCATATATTGCAGGAATTCAACAATTATTAAATACTACAATACCTGTTATGGATGAACATCCATACGTGTTAGATCCAAAGGCTAAAAGAGAAGTACATAGAACTCCCGGTAAAAGTAAACACCGCCCAAATAGAAAATCTGAAGCTTCTAAAAAGAATAAAAAACGTTGGTATTAGAATTTAATTAATTTTTATTCCAGATTTTTTAAGTTTGAAATTATTGTATGCTATTTTGAGCTATTAGTATAATAATTACTCTTATCTATAATGTGTTGTTTGCCAAAAAAAAACTAATTTGGTAACACCTTGATAATCATTATTGTAATAATCTTTTTTATGAAAAAATTACTTTTATGCTGTGTTATTCTTATCACATTAACTGCTTGTAATCAGCCAACAAATTCAACTTCGATAACAGAACCAACTAACATGAGTAATAACAAAACCTTTGGAATTTTTGAAAATCAAACTAATATTGGAAACCCTGAAAATAAGGGGACTATTAACTATAATTCTGATAACCAAAATTATACCTTAACCGGTTCAGGTATAAATATGTGGGCAGAAAACGACCAATTTCAATTTTTATACAAATCAATTCAAGGGGATTTTATTTTAAGAACACATATTAAATTTGTAGGAGAAGGAGTAGATCCTCACCGTAAAATTGGTTGGATTGTTAGAAATAATTTAAGTGGAAATTCACCGCATATAAATGCAAGTATTCACGGAGATGGACTAACTTCTTTACAATATAGAAAAATCGATGGAGGAATTACAGAGCAAGTTGAATCAGCAGATAAAGCACCAGATGTGGTACAATTAGAACGTAGAGGAAATGTGTATTTTATGTCTACTGCGAAGTTTGGAGAGCCATTTACAACGGTTAAAATTGAAGACGTAAATTTAAGAAATGAAGTTTTTGTAGGTATTTATGTTTGTTCTCATAATCCAGAAGTAATTGAAAAAGCAATATTTAGCAATGTTAAAATAATTAAACCTGCTGCTCCAGATTTTCAACCGTACCGAGATTATATAGGAAGTACAATGGAAATTATGGATGTTGAAACTGGACATAGGAAGTCATTATTTTATTCAGCTCATTCAATTCAGGCTCCTAACTGGGTTAATAACGATAAAGAATTAGTTTATAATTCTAACGGATTTTTATACAGATATAATTTTGACACCGAAGAAGTTGTGCAAATAAATACAGGTTTTGCAACCGATAATAACAACGATCACGTGTTTTCTTTTGATGAATCTATTTTAGGAATTAGCCATCATAATGCTGATGATGAAGGAACTTCTTCAATTTATATTATGGATCCAAAAGGAGATTCCATTCCAAGAAAAATAACAAAAGATGGTGTTGGCGCTTCTTATTTACACGGAATTTCACCCGACAATAAAACGTTACTTTTTACAGCAAATCGTAATAATAAATATGATATTTATAGCGTACATATCGATTCTCTAGTAGAAACACAATTAACAGATACCAAAGATTTAGATGATGGTTCAGAATACTCACCTGATGGAAAATCTATTTATTTTAACTCAAATAGAACAGGAAATATGCAGTTATGGAAAATGGACCCTGATGGCAGTAATCCTGTACAATTAACATTTGATACCAATTATAAAGATTGGTTTCCACATGTTTCCCCAAATGGAAAATGGATTATTTTTATTTCATTTCCACCAGATATCAACTTTGGAGATCACCCATTTTACAAACAATGTTCATTGCGTTTAATGCCTGTTGAAGGTGGAAAACCTAAAACTATTGCTTATATATATGGAGGCCAAGGAACTATTAATGTGCCTAGTTGGTCTAAGGACAGCAAACGAATCGCTTTTGTAACAAACAGTAATTAAATATTAATTATTCCATTCTTTTTGTTCGTCTTTGGTTAAAAAAGTCCAGGCTACAACCCGCGTAACTTTATTCCCCTGATGCATTGGAATGGTTTTAATTTCGATGGCTCCTAATTTTTTTAATGAGTCGTACATACTTTCGGCATTTTCCTTTTTAGAAACCAATGTAGTATACCAAAAACAGTGGTTTTTAAATTTAGAACTTTCATATAAATATGTATGAATAAAGGCTTTTTCTCCTCCTTTATACCATAATTCCTGTTGTTTTCCACTAAAATTTCTTCCAATAGTTATATTTCCTAAGCCTTCCATTTTTCTTGAATTGGCTTGCATTGCTTCTTCCTGAGATCTATAAAATGGCGGATTACAGATGGATGCAGCATATTTATCAGTAGCATCTAGTATTCCACTAAATATTTGAGCAGCATCCTTTTGGTGTTTTAATTTAATAAATTCGGTCAAATTATTTTTTTTCAAAATCTTTTCTGCACGGTCCAATGATTTTTTATCAATATCAGTTCCAACAAAACTCCAGTTGTATTCGGCATTTCCTAATAACGGATAAATACAATTGGCTCCAGTTCCAATATCCAAGATTTTAGCATTTTCATTAATTCCAGATGTTTTTAATAAATCGGCCAAATAATGAATATAATCCACCCTTCCAGGAATTGGCGGACATAAGTTATCGTCTGGAAAATCCCAAAAAGTCAAATTATAATATTTAAATAATAAGGCTGTATTAATAGCTTTAACCGCTTTTGGATTTGCAAAATCTATTGTTTCCGTTCCGTATTCGTTAACAAACACAAACTCTTTTAAATCGGTATTTGCTTCACATAATTCAGTGAAATTATAATCTTGTTGATGTTTATTCTTCGGATGAAGATTTCCGCTTTTATTTCTTTTAGTTCTCATAATTTATATACTTCCGCAAAAGTACTACATTTTAAGGTTTAATATTATTTTATGTTTACAAAAAGAATGAACGTTCATTTTGTAGATAATTTTATATATCTTTGCCAAAGAAAATATTAAGTGATGGCTATTAGACAAAAATGTGATAAAAAAAGAATTGCCTTACTAAATGCGACACTTCATTTGGTAAACAATCAAGGTTTTCATGATGCACCTATGTCTAAAATTGCTAAAATGGCCGAAATGTCGCCCGCAACTATTTACATTTATTTTGAAAATAAACAAGATTTAATCAATCAGTTGTATTTAGAAATGAAATCATTGTTTAGTGTATTTGCATTTAAAAATTACAGTGAAGCAACCTGTGTTAAAGAAAGTTTTAAACAGATCTGGTTTAACATTGCCAATTTCAAATTAAATCAGGTAGAAGAAGCTAATTTTTTATCGCAATGCGACAATACACCTATTATTGACGAAGAAATAAAACGTGAAGGTTTGAAGCATTTACAACCCTTACTTAATTTATGGGAAAGAGGAAAACAAGAAAGAATTATAAAACCAATTTCACCATATCTTTTGTACGCTTTCACAATTTATCCTTTGGCTTTTTTAACCAATAAACAATTTAAAAGTAGTTGTGATTTAACTGAAGAAAAGTTGAATGAAGCTTTCAATGTTGCCTGGGACAGCATAAAATTATAGGATATGGGAAAAATAGCAATTATTTTAGGAGCAACCGGTTTAACTGGTTCAATTCTTTTAGAAAAACTAATAAAGGATCAACGTTATAAAACCATCAAATTATTTTCACGTAAAAAAATTGAAGGTTTACCTTTAAAAGTGGAGCAATTTGTTGGAGATATGTTAGAATTAGAAACTTTTAAAGATGTGTTTACCGGAGACGAAGTGTTTTGTTGCATTGGTACTACAGCAAAAAAAACACCTAATAAAGAAACTTATAAAAAAATAGATTTTGGAATTCCTGTAACCTCTGCAAAGCTTTCAAAAGAAAATAATATTCCAACTTTTATAGTTATTTCATCAATGGGTGCTAAAGCAAAAAGTAGCATTTTTTATAACAGAACAAAAGGTGAAATGGAACAAGAAGTTTTACAACAAAACATTCCAAACACGTATATTTTACAACCTTCAATTATTGGTGGAAACAGAAATGAAACTAGAATTGGTGAAAAAATAGGATTGGCTGTTTTTAAACTCATTCAACCTTTATTTATAGGGAATTTAAAAAAATACCGCATTATAAATGCTGAAACAATTGCACAAGCAATGTTGAATTTAGCAAATTCAACTTCAACAACACATATTTTTACATCAGAAAAAATAAAAGAAATAGCAATAAAAAGGATTTGATTTGGAATTAAGTAAAGCTTTAATTAACGTAATATGATGAGACCCTGAAATGAATTCAGGGTGACGTATTTTAACAAAAATAAGAATAACTAAAAAATTAAGATAAAACAATGGAATTATTAGATAAATTAAACTGGAGATACGCTGCAAAAGCAATGAATGGCCAAAAAGTTTCAGAAGAAAAAATTGCCAACATTATTGAAGCTGCTCGTTTAGCACCAACATCAAGTGGTTTACAACCTTTTGAAATAATTGTAGTTAAAAATCAAGCAATTAAAGAAGCTATTAGACCTGTTGCCTGGAATCAATCTATGATTACAGATTGTTCTCATTTATTAGTTTTTGCAGCTTGGGATACCTATACTGAAGAGCGAATTAACAAAATGTTTGACTTGACAAACGAAATTCGTGGATTTAAAAACGAAGGCTGGGAAAACTACCGCCAAATGTTATTGAGCAACTATCCTCAAAAAGATGCAGAGGAAAACTTTAACCATGCTGCAAAACAAGCTTATATTGCTTTTAGCGCAGCTATAATAGCTGCTGCTTTTGAAGGTGTTGATACAACTCCAATTGAAGGATTTGATCCTGCAGCCGTTGATAAAATTTTAGGCTTAAGAGAAAAAGGATTAAGAAGTTGTGTGTTGCTTCCTATTGGATATAGAGACACCGATAAAGACTGGTTAGTAAACCTTAAAAAGGTGAGAAAATCAACAGAAGATTTAGTAACAATTGTTGAGTAATTTCAACTACAAAAACAATATTAATTATGAATAATTTTCAATTTAAAAACCCGACAAAAATTTTATTTGGGAAAGGTCAAATAGAAAATCTAGCTACTGAAATTCCTGAAAACGCAAAAGTATTAATGCTTTTTGGAGGTGGAAGTATCAAAACAAATGGTGTTTATGAACAAGTTTCAAAAGCACTTTCAAAATTTGATATAATTGAATTTGGAGGAATTCCTGCAAACCCAGAGTATGAAGTATTAATGGAGGCCTTAGATATTATTAAAGCTGAAAATATTACTTTTTTATTAGCTGTTGGTGGGGGTTCTGTGATTGATGGAACCAAATTCTTATCTTCTGCGGCTTTGTATGAGGGTGAAGAACCGTGGGATATTTTATCTAAAAATAAACGAACTCTTGAAGGAATGCCTTTTGGAACCGTGTTAACTTTACCAGCAACTGGTTCAGAAATGAATTCTGGTGCTGTAATTACCCGAGCAGAAACCAAAGAAAAATTTGCAATGGGTGGTCCAGGATTATTTCCAGTTTTTTCAATATTAGATCCTCAAGTTGTTGCTTCTATACCTGAACGACAAATTGCAAATGGATTAGCAGATGCTTTTACACATGTTTTAGAGCAATATATGACCTATTCTGTGGATGCAAAATTACAAGATCGTTTGGCTGAAAGTATTTTACAGACATTAATTGAAGTTGCTCCAGCAATATTAAAAGATCCATCCGATTACAAAGCTGCATCAAACTTTATGTGGAGTTGTACTATGGCTTTAAACGGATTAATACAACAAGGTGTACCATCAGATTGGGCCATCCATATGATGGGACATGAATTAACTGCATTATATGGTATTGACCATGCAAGAACATTGGCAATTATTGCTGAAAGTCATTATACTTTTAACTTAGATAGTAAAAAAGATAAGTTAGCTCAATATGCTGAACGTGTTTGGAATATAACTGAAGGAAAAAAAGAAGAAAAAGCTTTGGCTGGAATTAAATTAACAACCGCATTTTTTCATTCTTTAGGTATTAAAACAACGTTATCTGAATACACCAAAGATTATAAAGGAACAGCTCAAATAATTTCTAAACGTTTTGAGGAACGTGGTTGGAAAGGTATAGGTGAACACGGAAAAGTAACACCTAGTGATGTTGAAAAAATTGTTGAAATGAGTTATTAAACAAAAATTTATACTTCATAAAAAAAGCTCATTAATTAACTTTAATGGGCTTTTTATTTAAATTAAAAATATTTGAATTTTTTTACATTTCTTATTTTCAATGTTTTATGTAGTTTTAAATGTTAAATATTTCATAATATAGTACTTTGTTTTGCATAGTACTATATTCTTGTATATATTTGTTGTGTTACTAACTATTAAAACAATTTATTATGAAAACTTTAGACAACATTATCGACATTTTAACAACACAAGAAAACAACCAATTAGAGCATAAAGGAAGATTTATTGACTTTCACAGCACAAAAAGAGCTAGCTGGAATCGCAAAAGAAATTACGGACTTTAATCCGTAATTTCTTCTATTTTTTTGGGAAATTAGATATGAGTCTTAATCCTATTTCTTCCCTCCAACCACAACAACAAATTCACCTTTTGGGTCTTTATTTGTAAAATGTTGGACTAGATCTGCAACAGTTCCTCTTAACGTTTCTTCATACATTTTAGTCAATTCTCTTGAAACTGAAATTGGCCTGTCTTCTCCAAAATACTCAGTAAAATTGGTCAGCGTTTTTAATAATTTATGGGGAGATTCATAAAAAATCATTGTGCGTGTTTCTTCAGCTAAAAAAAGTAATCGAGTTTGTCGTCCTTTTTTAACTGGTAAAAACCCTTCAAATACAAATTTATCGTTTGGCAATCCACTATTTACCAACGCAGGAACAAATGCGGTTGCACCAGGCAAACATTCGATTTCAATACCATTTTCTATACACGCACGCGTTAATAAAAATCCAGGATCTGAAATGGCCGGAGTACCAGCATCGGAAATTAATGCAATAGCATCCCCATTTTTAATACGTTCTACAATATTTGCAACTGTTTTATGTTCATTATGCATATGATGACTGTGCATATGCGTAGAAATTTCAAAATGTTTTAATAACTTACCACTTGTACGAGTATCTTCAGCTAAAATTAAATCAACTTCTTTTAAAACTCTAATTGCTCTTAGGGTAATATCTTCTAAATTACCAATTGGTGTTGGAACTAAATATAATTTTGAATCCACTATTTTTATTTTTTTAATGGTTGTTTACTCTTTATACATTTTGTCTATTAGCTCTTCATATTTTTTCTGAATTACTTTTCGCTTTAATTTTAAAGTTGCCGTAATTTCACCTGCTTCAATGCTAAATTCTTTAGGTAATAATGTGAATTTTTTAATTTTCTCGAACATTGAAAATTCCTTTTGTAATTCCTCAAACCGCTTTTCAAACATATCTTTAATTTGATTATGGTTGAGTAATTCTTCAATGTCCTTAAAAGTTATTTTATGTTCTAATGCGTACTTTTTTAAATTTTCAAAACTAGGCACAGCCAAAGCAGTTACATATTTTTGTTGATCACCAATTACTGCAATTTGTTCAATAAAAGAGTCGTTAATTAATGCTGATTCTAATTTTTGAGGCGCAATATATTTCCCGCCAGACGTCTTCATTAAATCTTTAATTCTGTCAGTAATAACCAGATTCCCTTTATCATCAATTTTTCCAGCATCGCCTGTACAAAACCATCCATTTTTAAAAACCTCAGCAGTTTCAACTGGTTTTTTATAATAGCCTCTCATAACGCCAGGTCCTTTTACTAAAACCTCATCATTTTCACCAATTTTAATTTCAGTTCCATGAATAGCTTTTCCTGCCGAATTAAATTCGAAATGTTTATATCCAAATAATGATACCGTTGCCGTTGTTTCAGTTAATCCGTAACCGCATTTAATATTTAAACCAAATGAGTGAAAAAATGAAACCATTTCTGGCGATAATGGTGCACCTCCACAAGGCATAAATTTAATACGACCACCAAAAACTTCTCTTAGTTTACTCAAAACTAACTTATCGGCTATTTTGTATTTTAAATTTAGTGCTAATGGTACTTTTTTATCAATTCGTTTATGCTTGTTATAATAATTATTTCCAATTCCTAAAGCCCAACTCGCTAATTTCATTTTAGTTGGTGATGCTTCTTGCCTTTTATCCTGAATTGCTGAAAATATTTTTTCAAAAATACGTGGTACAGTGCACATTACTGTTGGTTTCACTTCTTTTAAAACTTCTGCAATTAACTTTGGATTTTGATTAAAATAAACTTCAATTCCACAATGCAAACAGAAAAACACCCAACTACGTTCATAAATATGACTTAAGGGTAAAAAACTTAATGAAGAATCCTTCTCCGAAACATCTAACTCGTAATCATGTGCCTGTAAAGAAGTTGCAAAATTATTATGATCTAACATAACACCCTTTGGTTCTCCAGTAGTTCCAGAAGTATAAATAATACTAGCTAAATCCGTTGATTCAGCTTCATAATATCTTTTTTGAAGCTCAACATCAATCTCTTTAGTTGCTTCTTTATTCATAAAATCGCTAACATAGATTGAACTATCTGATTTCTGAATTTTTATATCATTATTTAATGCAACTATTAGTTTTAAATACTTGCAGGTACTTAAAATTTCAACAGCTTTATTGTATTCTTCTTGGCAACCTACAAACAACACACTTATTTCAGCATCATTTACTATGTATTCGGTTTCTTTTTTTGAATTTGTAGCATAAATTGGAATAGTTACAGCTCTAATACTCATTATTGCTATGTCCGAAATAATCCATTCAGGCATATTTTCAGCAAAAATTCCAATATTATCTTGCTCTTTTACACCAAAACCAATTAGTGCCTTCGATAATTTTTTAATTCGGTTTCCAAAATTATTCCAAGAAATTCCGATCCATAAATTAGTCTCCTTTTCCTTATAATAAATAGCGTTCTTATTTTGATACTTTTCTATTTTTTCTCTAATCTCTAATCCTATATGCTTATTTGTCATCTATAATTTAGGCAGGGTAAATTTAGCGTTTACCTAGTTTACAAATCTACAAAGATTTTTATTCTATTTTACGGCAGGGAATGAGTCATTTTTTTAAGCAAATTTTTGTCTTTTGAAGCTAAAAAAAGACAATGACCAAAGCAATACATTTATAAAAGTATTTAGAACCTCCCAAAAAAAAATTGATAACGTATAAAACTATCTACGAAATCACTAAATTTGCACATTCTAATAAAAAATTGAAAAATGTATAGAACACATTCAAACGGAGAATTACGAATTGAAAATGTAGGTCAGGAAGTTACCCTGGCTGGATGGGTGCAAAAATCGCGCGATATAGGATTTATGATTTGGGTTGATTTACGTGACCGTTACGGTATTACGCAACTTATATTTGATGAAGAGCGTACACCAAAAGAAATGGTTGAAAAAGCCAAACTTTTAGGCCGTGAATTCGTGATTCAAATAACTGGTGAAGTAATTGAACGTGTTTCAAAAAACGCAAATATTCCAACGGGTGAAGTTGAGATTCTGGTAAAAAAGTTGGAAATTTTAAACAAATCTTTAACTCCTCCTTTTACTATTGAAGATGAAACTGATGGTGGTGATGAACTGAGAATGAAATATCGTTATTTAGATATTAGAAGAAATCCAGTAAAAAACAACTTAATTTTTCGTCATAAAGTAGCAATTGAGGTTAGAAAATACCTATCTGATCAAGATTTTATTGAAGTAGAAACACCTGTTTTAATTAAATCTACTCCAGAAGGTGCTCGTGATTTTGTAGTGCCAAGTAGAATGAATGAAGGTCAGTTTTACGCTTTACCACAATCACCACAAACATTTAAGCAGTTGCTAATGGTTGGTGGATTGGATAAGTATTTTCAAATTGTAAAATGCTTTAGAGATGAAGATTTACGTGCAGATAGACAACCAGAATTTACACAAATAGACTGCGAAATGGCTTTTGTTGAACAAGAAGACATTTTAAATACGTTTGAAGGTTTAACACGTCATTTATTAAAAGAAATTAACGGAGTTGAAATTGCTGATTTCCCAAGAATGACCTACGATGAAGCAATGAAAAAATACGGAAACGACAAACCAGACATTCGTTTTGGAATGGAGTTTGGCGAATTAAATGACGTTGCGCAACATAAAGATTTTGGTGTATTTAACAATGCTGAATTAGTTGTTGGTATTGCTGTACCTGGTGGAGCTAGTTACACTAGAAAAGAAATTGACAAATTAGTTGAATGGGTAAAGCGTCCGCAAGTTGGTGCTTTAGGCATGGTGTATGTAAAATGTAATGAGGATGGAACTTTCAAATCTTCAGTAGATAAATTTTACGATCAGGAAGATTTAGCAAAATGGGCTGAAGCTACAGGAGCAAAACCAGGGGATTTAATTTGTGTTTTAAGCGGTGTTGAAGATAAAGTTCGTGGGCAATTAAGTGCTTTACGTATGGAAATGGCAACACGTCTAGGATTAAGAAATCCTAAAGAGTTTGCACCTTTATGGGTCGTTGATTTTCCATTGTTAGAATGGGATGAAGAAACTGAACGTTACCACGCAATGCACCATCCATTTACATCGCCAAAACCAGAAGATATGGCAATGTTAGATACCGATCCTGGAAAAGTTAGAGCTAATGCTTACGATTTAGTATTGAACGGAAACGAAATAGGTGGTGGATCTATTAGAATTCACGATAAAGCAACACAAGCTTTAATGTTTGACCATTTAGGATTCACTCCAGAGCAAGCTAAAGAGCAATTTGGATTTTTAATGAATGCTTTTGAATATGGTGCTCCTCCACATGGTGGTTTGGCTTTCGGTTTGGATAGATTGGTTGCCATTTTAGGTGGACAAGAAACTATTCGTGATTTTATTGCTTTCCCAAAAAACAATAGCGGACGAGATGTTATGATTGATGCGCCATCAAAAATTGATGATGCACAATTAAAAGAATTGTGTTTGAAATTAGATTTATAAAATATACAAAACCTCGATATAAAAATATCGAGGTTTTTTTTCTTATTAAATGATTTAGTGTAAACAGCTAAATGCAGAAACCATATCAGCTACTAAGTATATGTTTCTGCCTTATTAATTTCAAAATTATTAATTTATATATGCTGATTCTTAAAGTTTTTCTATTTTAGGCAAAATTTCAATTTGTACAGTGAGTAAATCCAATTCTTCAGATATTTTTAATTACGATTTTAACTGGGTGAAACCTAAAGGCAAAAAGTCTAAAGGTGAAACCAAAGATGAATGTTGTAAAAAGTATAAGAAGAAAGGGGGAAATAAATGTAAAAGTTGTCCTAAACGATAAACGCTATCGCTTATTTTGGTACTTTTGCAATTCTATTTTTTCAATCCTTAAATGTCAACCAGATCAAAAATATTATTTCGCAAATTTTTAAAGTGGAGATATCAAAATATCTCTAATAAACAATTTATTCGCATTGCAAGTGCCGTTATTGGTTTGCTTGCAGGTCTTGGGGCTGTTCTTTTAAAAAACTTAACCCATCTAATTCAAGAGTTATTAGAGGGTGAGTTTATTAAAGATATTCACGGTGCTTTTTATTTTATTTTTCCAATTTTAGGATTGTTGATAGTTCTTCTTTCCAAAAAATTTATAATTCGAAAAAAAGTGGGGCATGGAATTCCATCAACTTTATTTGCTATTTCAAAACTTAAAGGAATATTGCCAAGGCATCAAATGTGGGCGTCTTTAATTACAGCGCCAATTACAGTAGGGTTTGGAGGTTCGGTTGGTTTAGAAGGACCTACAGTTGCTACTGGCGCAGCTCTTGGATCAAATTTTGCTCGATTATTTCATTTAAATCAAACAACTAGAACTCTTTTAATTGGAGCGGCAGCAGCCGGCGCTATGGCTTCCATATTTAAAGCGCCTATTGCCGCTATAGTTTTCGCTGTTGAAATTTTTAGTTTAGAACTTACTTTAGCTTCAATGATTCCATTATTACTGGCATCAATTACCGCTGTTTTAACATCTTATTTCTTTTTAGGGGATGATGTATTACTTCATTTTAATTTGGAAGATAAATTTGTATTAAGCGATGTTTCATTTTATGTTTTCTTAGGAGTTGCTTCTGCATTGGCTTCTATATATTTTAGTAAAGTGTATTTTAATATTGGTGCTTTTTTTAAAAAAATTAAAAGTCCATACCACAAGCTACTTATTGGTGGAAGTTTACTAGGTATTATTGTTTATTTTATTCCACCCTTATTTGGGGAGGGTTTTACAACCATAAACAGTATTTTAAGAGGGAATGTTCAAAGTGTAATTAGTAATAATGTATTTAATTACACCACAGAAAATAGTTCAATTATTATCTTATTTTTAATTGGATTAATACTTTTTAAAATAGTTGCATCCTCATTTACTTTTGGAGCTGGCGGTGTTGGGGGCGTTTTTGCGCCTACCCTTTTTACAGGAAGTATTACTGGTTACGTTTTTGCACTTATTGTAAACTCAAGTAATTTATTTTCGCATCAATTATCCTTAACAAATTTCGCAATGGTTGGTATGGCAGGCTTAATGGCGGGAATATTACAAGCTCCCTTAACGGCAATTTTTTTAATTGCTGAAATTACCGGAGGTTATGAACTTTTTATACCATTAATGATTGTTTCATTAATTTCATTTATTATTACAAAAAAATACATTCCACATAATATATATGCTCATGATCTCGCAGAACGAGGCCAACTTATAACTCATGATAAAGATAAAAATGTATTGATGATGTTAGATTTGGATAAACTTATAGAAACCGATTTTGTGCTACTTTACCCGGAGATGACTTTGGGAGAAGTAGTAAAAAATGCTGTTGGGAAATCCCCTCGAAATCATTTTCCTGTTGTGAATGAAGAAAATGAATTTCTAGGAATATTGACTATAAACGATATCAGGAGTATTATGTTTAATCAAGAATTGTATGATACTGTAAATGTTGAATCATTAATGCACGCTGGTTCCGATATCATTTATTATGAAAAAGATTCAGCAGAAGAAATATTAAACAAATTTAAAAGATGTGGCGCTTGGAATTTGGTTGTTTTAAAGGATGGAAAATATTTTGGATTTATGTCTAAATCTCGTTTATTAACTGCCTACCGAAGAAAATTAATAAATGTTACGGCGTAACTTAGATTTTTAATTGTATAAAATATTCAAAAAATAGAAAATATGAAGATTGTTTTAATTACCATTTTAATACTTGTCTTAGGAACAATATCTTACGGATTTTATTTAAAAAATACAGGAGATCCTAATGGTGAAATTACAATTGGTATTGGCGTTTTAGCAATTGCTTTTGTGTTAATGCCTTTATTTATTTATCATAGATATAGAAACAAAAATATCAAAGATTTTACCTTTGATAAATACAGAAAAGATTTAGAAGAACACAATAAAAAAAATAGCTAATTGTTAATTCAAGTTTCGTTTTTCAATAAAAAACCGAGTTAATAATTTACTGCATTCATCTTCTAAAATACCTCCTACAACTTTGGTTTTAGGATGCAAGGTAGTTTTCATTGTTAAAAACCCTCTTTTCTCTTCTTTGGCTCCGTACACAATTTTACCTATTTGCGCCCAGTAACTTGCTCCGGCACACATTTGGCAAGGTTCTAAAGTAACATACAATGTACATTCTTTTAAGTATTTTCCACCTATAAAATCTGCAGCCGCAGTAAAGGCCTGCATTTCAGCATGAGCAGTTACATCAGTCAATGTTTCCGTTAAGTTATGCGCCCGAGCAATTATCTGATTATTCATAACAATTACAGCGCCAATTGGAACCTCATTTTTATCAAATGCTGATTGAGCTTCTTGCAAAGCACGTTTCATAAAATAGGTGTCGTCAAAAGGATTTATCATATTTCAAAAGTAATTATTTTAATATAATGAACAATTTAAATATTGTAGTTTTGTAATGAATGAAAAATAATTTATTAGTACATATTAATAACCCAAAAGATTTACGAAGTCTTTCTAAAAAACAACTTCCACAAGTTGCTAATGAATTACGTGATTTTATTATTGATATTGTTGCAACAAAAGAAGGTCATTTAGGTGCAAGTTTGGGTGTTGTTGAATTAACAATTGCTCTACATTATGTTTTTGATACACCTAACGATTTATTAATTTGGGATGTTGGTCATCAGGCTTACGGACATAAAATTTTAACCGAACGCAGAGCAATTTTTCATACAAACAGACAATTAGGTGGAATTGCTGGGTTTCCAAATAGAAAAGAAAGTATTTATGATGCGTTTGGCACCGGACATTCTTCTACATCTATTTCAGCTGCTTTAGGAATGGCAATTGCTTCAAAAATTAAAGGCGATTTAAAAAAACAACATATTGCCGTTATTGGAGATGCTTCTATTGCAAGTGGAATGGCGTTTGAAGGTTTGAATCATGCCGGAGTAACAGATGCTAATTTACTGATTATTTTAAACGACAATGCTATGGGGATTGATCCAAGTGTTGGTGCTTTAAAAAATTATTTCACCAATGTAAAAGCTGGTAAAAAGGTTAGAAAAAACAATATAATTGAAGCCTTAAATTTTAATTATTCTGGTCCAATAGACGGCCATAATATTGAAGCTGTAATTACCGAATTAGAACGTTTAAAATCTATAAAAGGCCCAAAATTTTTACATGTAATTACAACAAAAGGCAAAGGATTACAAAAAGCTGAACAAGATCAGGTTAAATACCACGCTCCTGGAAAATTTGATAAAACTACAGGTGAATTGGTTCCTAAAAGTGGAGAAATTTTACCTCCTAAATTTCAAGATGTATTTGGAGAAACCATTGTTGAACTGGCTAAAAATAATAAAAAAATAGTTGGTATAACGCCTGCAATGCCTACTGGATCTTCCTTAAAACTAATGATTGATCAATTACCTGAAAGAGCTTTTGATGTTGGAATTGCAGAACAACATGCAGTTACTTTAGCTGCTGGAATGGCAACTCAAGAATTAATTCCGTTTTGTAATATTTATTCTACATTTTTACAACGTGCTTACGATCAAATTATTCACGATGTAGCTTTGCAAAATTTACCTGTAATCTTTTGCATAGATAGAGCTGGTATTGTTGGTGAAGATGGTGCAACGCATCATGGTGTTTTTGATATTGCTTATTTACGCTGTATTCCAAACATAGTAATATTTGCCCCTTTAAATGAAATAGAATTAAGAAACATTATGTACACTGTTCAATTGGGAATTGATTTTCCAATAGCCATTAGATATCCAAGAGGTAGAGGAACAATAATTGATTGGAAACAGCCTTTTTCAACTCTTAAAATTGGGAAAGGAGAATGCATTACTGAAGGTAAAGAAATTGCTATATTGAGTATTGGAACTATTGGAAATACGATAATTGAAACTCAAGAGGAATTGCCAAAAAACAAGTTTGCTCATTACAATATGCGTTTTGTAAAACCTTTAGATACTGCATTACTTCATAAAATATTTGAAAAATTTGACACAATTATTACCATTGAAGATGGAACAATAAAAGGCGGCTTTGGAAGTGCTGTTATAGAATTTTCCACTAAAACTAATTACAAGAATAAAACAATTAAAGTTTTAGGAATTCCAGATGAATTTATTGAACATGGTAAAGTAGAAGAGTTGTTTGAAAATATAGGTTTATCTAAGAAACAATTATTTCAGTTTTTATTAAAGTTGTAATAAATGGAGTTATTTAAAAAGTCAATACCATACATTTTGTCAAACTGAGCTTGTCGAAGTTTATAATATTTCGACAGGCTCAATATGACATAAATTCCCCCTACAAATCAAACTTTATTCCTTGCGCCAAAGGTAATTCGGTTGTATAATTTATAGTATTTGTTTGACGTCTCATGTAAATTTTCCAAGCATCTGAACCAGATTCTCTTCCTCCTCCAGTATCTTTTTCTCCACCAAAGGCTCCTCCAATTTCAGCTCCAGAAGTACCAATATTCACATTTGCAATTCCGCAATCTGATCCTGCCTGAGATAAAAATAATTCAGCTTCCCGTAAATTATTTGTCATAATTGCAGATGATAATCCCTGATTTACACCATTTTGAATTTCAATAGCATTTTCAACACTACCAGAATATTTTAACAAATATAAAATAGGAGCAAAAGTTTCGTGCTGTACAATTTCATATGAGTTTTCCGCTTCTGCAATTGCAGGTTTTACATAACAACCACTTTCATATCCTTCACCACTTAAAACGCCTCCTTTAACAATTAAATTTCCACCTTCCTTTACAACTTTAGCTAAAGCATTTTCATACATTTTTACAGCATCCTTGTCAATTAGAGGTCCAACGTGATTATTTTCATCTAATGGATTTCCAATTCGTAATTGATTATAAGCAGTAACCAGCGCATCTTTTACTTTATCATACATAGATTCGTGTATAATTAACCTACGAGTTGATGTGCAACGTTGTCCTGCAGTTCCAACGGCGCCAAAAACAGCCCCAATAATAGTCATTTTAAGATCCGCATCCGGTGTTACAATTATGGCGTTATTTCCGCCTAATTCTAACAATGATTTTCCTAAACGTGCTCCAACAGTAGCTCCAACAATTTTACCCATTCTAGTAGAGCCTGTTGCTGAGATTAATGGAACTCTTTTATCTGTAGTCATAAATTCACCTACTACATAATTTCCATTAATTATATTTGAAATTCCTTCTGGTAAATAATTATCTTTTAAAACTCCTGCTATAATATTTTGACAAGCGATACTGCACAATGGTGCTTTTTCTGAAGCTTTCCAAATACAAACATCCCCACTAATCCAAGCTAATGCCGTATTCCAAGCCCAAACAGCAACTGGAAAATTAAATGCTGAAATAATTCCAACAATTCCAAGTGGATGATATTGTTCATACATTCTATGTCCCGGACGTTCAGAATGCATTGTTAAGCCGTGTAATTGACGTGATAAACCAACAGCGAAATCACAGATATCAATCATTTCTTGTACTTCTCCCAATCCTTCTTGTAAAGATTTTCCCATTTCATAAGAAACCAACTCACCCAAAGGCTGTTTTAATTCTCTTAATTTATCACCAAACTGTCTTACAATTTCTCCTCGTAGCGGTGCTGGTTTTAATTTCCAACTTTTAAATGCTTTTTGAGCAGTCGCTATTACTTTCTCATAATCTTCTTTAGTTGTTGAAGTTACAGAACCAATTAATTCACCATCAACTGGAGAATAGGATTCAATTATTTCACCATTTCCAAAAAAATTTGAACCTGTAGAAGTGCCTTCATTTATATCTTTTACTCCTAATTTATTAAGTGCTTTTTGTATTGTACTTTTAATTGCTAAAATTTCCATTATAGATTTAATTAAAATTATTGTTAAACAAAGCTACGAATATTATGTGTTAAAAAAAGTAAAGCCATTTCAAATTTGAAATGGCTTTCTTCATTCAATATTTGGTAACCAACCAAATAATAAACCAACTAAAACTTATAATTTAATCCTGTATAAACTCCTAAATAATATGGTTGCACACTACCAGAGTTTTTTGAAAAGGTATTTGTTTGCATTTTAAACATAGGTGAAATATTAATATAAAGATTTTTCTTTATTGAATAATCAACATCAACACCAATATTTCCACTAAAATTTATTGATCTTAAATTGTTTGATGAACCTAAACTTTGAGTAAAAGAGCCCGTCTCAATAAAAACTTCATCTCTATTTAATAGAAGGGTACTAAATCCTCCAACTAAATTTACTCCTAATTTACCATCCGTAACACTATATTTTATTTCAACCGGAATTTCAACATACCCAAAAACTTGATTTAAACTTCCTTTATTTGGATCGTCTAAATTAAGTTCGTTTTGCTTTGCCGTTGGGATATTTTGAGATTTTGATGCAATAGGAATAGTTGATAAATTTGAAAATCCTAAAACTGAAACACCTGGTGTTACATACACATTGTTAGTTTTGTATCCTAAATTTATAAGATTTATACCCGATTGTACGCTAAACTTACTATTAAGTTCGTACGCAAATTTAACCCCATAAGAATATGACGAGTTTCCCGAAGCTCTACTATCTTTAAATTGACTGTCAATCCCAGATCCATCACCTAAAGAATTAATGTAAATTGGGGCAAAAATAGTAGCAACCGTTATTTTTCCATTTGAAACATCCTTATTTACAACTTTCTTATTTTTCTTATTTGATAACGGTAAGTTTAATGCATCTGCTAAAATAGAATTATCCTTTGAATTATTTTTAAATGTAGTCTGCTCTAATAAATCATTTGTATTGTTATCATTCATATCAGAAACAATTCCTTCACTTTCATTACTTAAAACTTTTCTTGTTTCAAGCCTATCATTTAAATCTTTAATTTCTAAATCTTTTTTAGCAATTATTAAATTAATACTATCATTTCTATCAACTACCGTATCGTTATTGCTTTTCAGTTTTAAGAAATTTTTTGAAAAATTATTCTCTGGAATGAGATAAATTGTGCCAATGGTGAAAAGTAAGATTAGCAATGCTGCAACACTTACAAATTTCCACCAAATAGGAAAACGTTTCTTTCTTGAAACAGTCCCTAAATTTTTTTCAATCATATCCCAAGACTTATTGGGAGGAAAAACCTCCAAATCTTTTAAGTTTTCTTGAAATATTCTATCAATACTTTTGTAATCTCTCACTTTAACCTTTTATCTTAAATAGACTGTTGACTCTCTTGATGCAATTCAATCTTTTGCTTTAAAATGCCTCGGGCTCTAGCCAAATTGGATTTAGATGTGCCTTCTGCAATTTTTAACATTTTTGCAATCTCTTTGTGAGAGCATCCGTCTAATACATATAGGTTAAAAACCATTCTGTATCTGTCTGGTAACTCTTGAATAAGATTTAACAAAAAGTCTAAAGAAATTTCATCATCGTCGATGTCAACAATCACCTCATCAGGAATCTCTTCAGTAACAATATTTAACACGGTTTTTTTTCTATACTTTAATAAAATCGTGTTTACCATAACGCGCTTTGCCCAACCTTCAAATGATCCTTTAAAATTAAACTGCCCAATTTTATCGAAAATGGTAATAAATCCATCTTGAAAATTATCTTGAGCCTCTTGTTTATTTTTAGAGTATTTTAAGCATATTGAAAATAACTTACCCGCAAAAAGATGGTAAATTTCTTTCTGTGCTATTCTATCATTCTTTGCACATTGTTTTATGAGCTTATTTAAACCCAACAGCTAGCGTTTTAATTGTTAATAAGATACCTAAAAAGATAATAGGTTGCGTAAATTTACATTACTTTTGCGATGTTTCCCAATCTTTATGAAAAGAATTAATGTTTTTGATATAGATAATATTCCTGATTTTGAGAGAATTGCACTCCAAATATTTCAGTTTCAAGCTAAAAACAATTTGGTTTACAAAGAGTTTTTAAATCTCTTAAATATTGATGTTGAAACCATTATAAAAGTTAGTCAAATTCCCTTTTTACCAATTCAATTTTTTAAATCACACAAAATTGTTTCTTCTGAAAAACCTGTAGAGCGCGTATTTTTAAGCAGTGGTACAACCGGAATTACTCAAAGTAAACATTTTGTAACAGCTATATCTATTTATGAAGAAAGCTTTACAAAAGGGTTTGAGCATTTTTATGGAAACATTGAAGATTGCACTGTTTTGGCATTACTTCCTTCTTATTTAGAGCGTGATGGTTCTTCATTAATTTATATGGCAAATGATTTTATTAAAAAATCTAGAAAGCCGAAAAGTGGATTTTATTTAAATAATTTAGATGAATTAACTAAAAATTTGAGAGAATTAGATAAAAAAGGTGAAAAAGTACTACTTATTGGAGTTTCTTTTGCCTTATTAGATTTGGTTGAAACTTATAGTTTTAAGCTAAAAAATACCATAATAATGGAAACCGGAGGAATGAAAGGAAGAAGGAAAGAACTTATAAGAGAAGAATTACACAAAATTTTATGTAAAGGTTTTGGAGTTTCTGAAATTCATTCTGAATATGGTATGACCGAATTATTAAGTCAGGCATATTCCAAAGGAAATGGAATTTTCGAATGCCCTCCTTGGATGAAAATTTTAACAAGAGATACTGAAGATGCACTTACTATTTTACCTGAAGGAAAATCTGGTGGGATTAATATTATAGATTTAGCAAATATTAATTCTTGCTCTTTTATTGCAACACAAGACTTAGGCAAAACATATCCAAACGGAACGTTTGAAGTTTTAGGAAGATTTGATAATTCTGATATTAGAGGCTGTAATTTGTTGATATTAAAGTAGACGTTTTTAGTTATAGTAAAATGCAGTAAAGCAAAACCGTCATTGCGACTGAAAGGAAGTAATCTGTGTGTTGAACCAACAGACTGCCACGTCGTGAAAAACTCCTCGCAGTGACGTTTTTAGTTTGTAATTTACGGCTAAATATTTAACAACACTTAAACTACTTTCAATAAGAAATAGCTCTTTTTACCTCTTTGTAATAACACAAATTTGCCAGCAATTAAATCATTTGTAGAGACTACAAAATCGTCTTTTACTTTTTCTTTATTTACTGAAATTGAATTTTCTTTTAAAGCTCTTCTAACTTCACCATTCGACTTTAAGAAACCCGTATCTGAAAAAGCTGCAACAATATCCAGTCCATTTTCAATATCTGAGCGTTCTATTTCAGCTTGTGGAACACCCTCAAAAACATCTAAAAATGTTTGCTCATCAAGCGTTTTTAAATCATCTGCAGTAGATTTTCCAAATAAAATATTTGAAGCTTTAATTGCATTTTCATACGCCTCTTCTCCATGTGTCATAATGGTAACTTTTTCTCCAATTTTCTTTTGAAGAATTCTCATATGAGGTGCTTCTTTATGTTGAGCAATCAACGTTTCAATACTTTCTTTATCTAAAAAAGTAAATATTTTAATATACTTTTCAGCATCTTCATCTGAAGAATTTAGCCAATATTGGTAAAATTTATAAGGTGAAGTTCTATTAGCATCTAGCCATACATTTCCACCTGCCGTTTTTCCAAATTTACTTCCATCAGCTTTGGTAATTAGTTTACATGTAATTGCATATGCTTTTCCTTGTGCTTTTCTTCTAACCAACTCGGTTCCTGTAGTAATATTTCCCCACTGATCCGATCCTCCCATTTGAAGAACACAATTTTTTTCTTTGTATAAATGGTAAAAATCATATCCCTGAAATAATTGGTATGTAAATTCAGTAAAACTCATTCCAGCCTGAGAATCAGAACCTAAACGTTTTTTAACAGAATCTTTTGCCATCATATAATTAACGGTGATATGTTTACCTACATCACGTACAAAATCAATTAATGAAATCTCTTTCATCCAATCGTAATTATTAACCAATTCTGCAGCGTTTTCAACAGAACTATCAAAATCTAAATAACGAGCAAGTTGTCCTTTTACTCCAGCAACATTTTTGTTCAATGTTTCTTCATCCAACAAATTACGTTCATCAGACTTTCCTGAAGGATCGCCAACCATACCAGTGGCACCACCAACTAAAGCAATTGGATTGTGACCTGCTTTTTGAAAATGCATTAATATTATAATTGGCACTAAACTTCCAATGTGCAAAGAATCGGCAGTTGGATCAAATCCAATATAACCAGTAGTTTTATTATTCAATAAGTATTCTTCAGTTTCTGGCATTATATCGTGTAACATGCCTCTCCAACGTAGTTCTTCAACAAAATTCATTTTCAGATTTTTAAATTTCAGCAAAGATAAAATTTTAGTTTGTAGAAATTACTTTAAACAAACATTTTTGTTACATTCGTTTTATGATTTTAGTAACTGGGGGAACAGGATTAGTAGGCTCACATTTGTTGTATCAACTTTCTTTGGAAAATGATACAATTAAAGCGATTCATAGAAAAAATAGCGATTTACAAGCGGTAAAAAACGTTTTTAGCTATTTTTCAGAAGATTATGAAGCCCTTTTTAAAAAAATCCAATGGATTGAAGCTGATATTACAGATGTTACTTCGTTGGTTATAGCTTTTAAAAACGTAACTGAAGTGTATCATTCTGCTGCCTTGGTATCTTTTGATCCAAAAGATTACAGAAAAATGCGAAAAATTAATATTGAAGGCACTTCAAATATTGTCAATTTTTGCATAGATAAAAAAGTCAAAAAATTATGCTTTGTTAGCTCCATTGCTACTATAGAAAAATCTGCAAACAAAAAAATGACAGACGAAACTAATGAATGGAATTTAGAAAAAAGCAATTACGGTTATGCAATCACAAAATATGGTGCCGAAATAGAAGTTTGGAGAGCTTCACAAGAAGGTATTGATGTAGTTATTGTAAACCCAGGAGTTATTTTGGGTGGTGGTTTTTGGAAAAATGGTTCGGGCGCTATTTTTTCAAAAATATTTAAAGGATTGAATTTTTATACTGAAGGAGTTACTGGATTTGTTGCTGTAAATGATGTTGTAAAAATAATGATGGTTTTAATGAAAAACACCATTAAAAATGAACGTTATATTTTGGTTGCTGAAAATGTTAGTTTTAAGACTGTCTTTTCTCAAATAGCACTAAATTTCAATAAAAAAGAACCTTCGATTAAAGTCTCAAAATTAATGAGTGAGATTGGTTGGCGAGTGGAAAAAATAAAATCTACACTTACAAATAAGCCTCCAGTTTTAACAAAACATTCAGCCAAATCAATTCATAACAACTACACTTTTTCTTCTGAAAAAATTAAAAAAGCTTTGGATTTTGAATTTGAACCAATTACAAGTTCAATAAAAAATGTGTGTGAATTTTATAAAAAAGATTTGTAAGTAGTTAAAGCCTATTTCCTTATAGGTTTTTTCACTTTTCTATCTGTCTTATTTTTCATCCTTGAAATTGAATCTTCTATTTTTCTTTCATTTTCGAACTGCTCATTTAAATTCTTTAAACGAGACTCAATTTTATCAAGAATTTCATCATAATCATCAACCCTGGAAGTATAATAATAGTTGCTCTCTTTAAAACGAGTAGAATCAATTCCATATTTTTCAAATATCAATGGATAGTAATTAACCTTTCGTTCTAATTGAATGTTTTTAGTAGTCTCAGCATTTATTGCAAGAAATAAATCTGTTAAAACATCAACCATTTGATCTTTTGGAATCAAATTATCTGGCTTTTTTAAAATTGTATTGCTGGTACAATTCATAAAAAAAACAGCTATAAATAGTATGTAAAAAAATTTATTCATTAGTTCTATTAAACAACAATCGTTTCCCTTTTATTGTATCATTAAATTTTCCGTTATTGTATATTAAATTACCATTTACAAAAGTGTGCGTAATTTTTGAATAAAACGTTGTTCCTTCAAAAGGAGACCAACCGCATTTGTATAAAATATTATCCTTTTTAACCGTCCAAGGTGAAGCAATATCAACCAAAACCAAATCGGCATAATATCCTTTTTTAATAAATCCCCTTTTTTCAATATGAAATAATTTTGCCGGGTTATGGCACATTTTTTCAACAATTTTTTCAACTGAAATTTTGCCCTGACTATGTGCTTTAAGCATTGCAGGTATAGCGTGTTGAACTAAAGGTCCTCCACTAGGTGCTTTTGTATAAACTTGTTTCTTTTCTTCGAGAGTATGAGGAGCATGGTCTGTAGCTATAACATCTATTCGATCATCTAGCAAAGCTTTCCAAAGTCCTTCTTTGTCTTGTTCTGTTTTAACTGCTGGGTTCCATTTTATAAGTGTTCCTTTCGTTTTATAATCACGTTCATCAAATAATAAATGATGTACACAAACTTCAGCAGTAATTTGCTTTTTTTCTATTGGTAACTTGTTAGAAAAAAGCTTTGTTTCTTTCTCTGTTGATATATGAAAAACATGCAAACGAGCTCCTGTCTTTTTAGCTAATTCAATTGCTTTTGAAGAAGATAAATAACAAGCTTCTTCACTTCTAATTTTTGGATGAAGTTCGATAGGGATGTCATCACCATATTCTTTTAAATAGGTTTCTAAATTCTTTTTTATGGTAGCCTCATCTTCACAATGTACTGCAATTAACATTTTAGTAGATGAAAATATTTTTTCCAGAACAACTTCATCATCTACTAACATATTTCCTGTTGAAGAACCTAAGAAAAGCTTAATACCTGCAACATTTTTTGGATTAGTTTTTAATAATTCCTCTAAATTATCATTTGTACCACCAAACATAAATGAATAGTTTGCGTAAGATGTTTTAGAAGCTCTCCCAAATTTTTCTTCTAACAATTCTTGAGTAGTTGCTTGAGGCGAAGTATTTGGCATTTCAATAAAGGAAGTAATTCCTCCAGCAACTGCAGCTCTACTTTCCGTTTCAATTGTTGCTTTGTGTGTTAATCCTGGTTCTCTAAAATGAACCTGATCATCTATCGCGCCAGGAATTAAAAACTTCCCTTCAGCATCTATTACTGTAGTATTTGAAGATTTTGAGCTAATTGAAATATCTATATCAACAATAAATTCTCCATCTATTAATACATCTCCCTCAAATATTTGTCCTTCGTTGACAATTTGAGCATTTTTTATAAGTGTTAAACCCATAATTTCTTTTTCATTTGTTATTTAGGAATTCCTTGCAATTTCATTTTAATAACCCCAAAAATTGCTTCGGAAATTATTGATCCACTCATTTTTGATATTCCTCTTTTTCTATCAGTAAAAATAACTGATACTTCTTTATGTTTAAACTTATGTTTCCAAGCTTTAAATTTCATTTCAATTTGAAAAGCATAACCCACAAATTTAATTTTATCTAAATCAATTTTTTCTAACACTTTTCTATGGTAGCATACAAAACCTGCCGTAGTATCAAAAATAGGAATTCGAGTTATAATTCTAACATATTTTGAAGCAAAATAAGATAAAAATAAACGTTTTATATCCCAGTTTACTACATTAATTTTATTGTTTAAATACCTTGACCCTATTGAAAAATCTGCACCATCCTTCTCACAAGCTTCATATAACTTAATCAAATCGTTTGGATTATGTGAAAAATCAGCATCCATTTCAATAATGTATTTATATTTTCTTTCCAAAGCCCATTTAAAACCATGAATATAAGCTGCTCCTAAACCTGTTTTTACTTTTCTTACTTCTAAAAACAAATTTGAAAACTCATGTTGTAAATCCTTTACAATTTTAGCAGTTCCATCTGGTGAGCTGTCATCCACAATTAAAATATCAAATTGCTTTTTTAAACTAAACACCGCTTTTATAATTGCTTCAATGTTTTCTTTTTCATTAAAGGTTGGAATAATTACAAGCGTATTTGACATATAGATTAATTAAGACGCAAAGATAAAACATTTTATTACTAATTTTGTCTTAAAATTTTAACAAGATTAATGTTTGAAGTTGAAAACATAACGTATTTGAAAAATGATTGGATTACCTATGTCTTTTTGGTAATACTTTTAATTTTATCGGTGTTAAAAATTCTGTTCAATGATCGATTAATAAATACAACTACTTTTTTTTTATCAAAAAAAAATGTATTCTCCTATTTTAATAAAGAGAAGCAACTATTTTTTAATCTTTTTCAAGTATTATTTTTTATAGTTCAGTTCTTAACTTTTTCGTTATTATTATATTTTTTAAATGAGTTTTCACAGTTCAATACTGTCTATTCTTCATTAAAGTTATTTTTTATTATCGCTATTAGCGTGATTATTTATTTTTCTTTTCGCTTTTTATTAGGGTTATTTTTAGCCTATATTTTTGATTTAAACTCAGTGCACAAAAAAATTACATTTTCAAAAATTAATTATTTTAACATTTTGACGCTTTGTATATTACCCTTTTTAGTTTTCACAGCTTATTCACAAAATTTGAACGACTTACCCTTAAAAATAACATTTTCTATATTCATCTTTTTATTAATAGTTAGATATACCTTATTTCTAGCAAATAATAAAAAGCTTATAATTAATAACTTATTTTATTTTATTTTGTACCTTTGCGCACTTGAAATAGTACCCTTTGTGATTATTTTAAAATTAATTATTTAAACACAAAATTGAAGTTTATGAAAGTGAAAACAATTTTGGTCTCTCAGCCAGCTCCTAAGACTGAAAACTCTCCTTATGCCGATTTAATTGAAAAGCAAAAAATTAAAATTGATTTTGTGCCTTTTATTCATGTTGAAGGTGTTTCTGCAAAAGAAGTAAGAACTCAAAAAATAGATTTAAGCAAGTTTACTGCTATTATTTTAACTAGTAGAAATGCAGTAGATCACTTTTTTAGAGTTGCCGAAGAAATGCGATTTTCAGTACCTGATTCTATGAAATATTTTTGTCAATCAGAGGCCGTAGCCTATTATTTGCAAAAATATGTTGTTTACAGAAAGCGTAAAATTTATGTAGGTCAACGTACTTTTCCTGAATTGACAAAAATTATTAAAAAATACAAAGACGAGAAGTTTTTATTACCTTCTTCTGATAAATTAAAAGAAATAGTTCCTGAAACTTTGAATGAACTTGAAGTTAATTGGACCAGAGCAATTTTATTTAAAACAGTTGTTAGTGATTTATCTACTTTACAAGATGTATTTTATGATGTTTTGGTTTTCTTTTCTCCATCTGGAATAGATTCATTGTTTCAAAATTTTCCAAATTTTAAACAAAATAATACCAGAATTGCGGTATTTGGAAATTCTACAGTTAAGGCAGCTACAGAAGCAGGGTTAAAATGTGTTATTGAAGCTCCTACGCCAGAAACCCCATCTATGACAATGGCTTTAGAAAAATACATTATTCAAGTAAATAAGAAATAAAACTATATTTTAATAACTAAAAAAACCGAGTTAATCTCGGTTTTTTTTATGCAAATAAATTAGCATATATATCTTCAACCTTTGCAACTTTTACAATTTTTATTACACTTGAAGTTTTACTGATTTTATTAAACTTAGAAATAAATATTTTTTGAAAACCAAGCTTTTCGGCTTCTAAAATACGTTGTTCAACTCTGTTAACCGGTCTAATTTCCCCAGCCAAACCAATTTCCGCAGCAAAACAAAAATCTTGAGGAATAGCATCATCTTCATTCGAAGACAAAATGGCACAAATTACAGCCAAATCAATTGCTGGATCATCAACTTTTATCCCTCCAGCAATATTTAAAAAAACATCCTTTGCTCCCAATCTAAAACCTGCACGTTTTTCTAAAACGGCCAATAACATATTTAACCTTTTAATATCATATCCTGTTGCAGATCTTTGAGGAGTTCCATAAACCGCAGTACTTACTAGTGCTTGAACCTCTATCATTAAAGGTCTAATCCCTTCTAATGTTGCTGCAATTGCTGTTCCGCTTAAATCATCCTCCTTTTGAGAGATTAATATTTCTGAAGGGTTTTCAACTTCCCTTAAACCTACACTTTGCATTTCATAAATTCCTATTTCTGCGGTAGATCCAAAGCGGTTTTTATTAGCTCTTAAAATACGGTATGTATGGTTTCTATCACCTTCAAACTGCAAAACCACATCAACCATATGCTCCAATATTTTTGGGCCCGCAATGTTACCATCTTTTGTAATATGCCCAATTAAAAGCACGGGAGTTGCTGTTTCTTTAGCAAATTTTATTAGCTCCGCAGTAGTTTCTCTTATTTGTGAAATAGAGCCTGGAGAAGCATCAATATATTCGGTATGCAACGTTTGAATTGAATCTATAACTACAACATCTGGTTGTATTTCTTCAATAGATCTAAAAATATTTTGGGTATTCGTTTCTGTTAAAATTAAACAATTTGTATTTGCAATATTTAACCGCTCAGCACGCATTTTTATTTGAGACTGACTTTCTTCACCTGAAACATATAAAATTCTTTTAGGAATAGCCAATGCAATTTGAAGTAATAATGTTGATTTTCCAATACCAGGTTCTCCCCCCAAAAGCAACATAGATCCTTTAACCAAACCGCCACCTAATACTCTATCTAATTCATTATTTTTAGTTGAAATTCGATCTTCCTTATCAACTAAAATGTCATTTATTTTTAAGGCTTTATTTACTTTTTTAGTTGAAGCGGTTTGTTTCCAATTCCTTTTTTCTTCTTTTTGAATAACTTCTTCAACAATAGTATTCCACTCACTACAAGAATTACATTGTCCTAACCATTTTGCATATTGTGCACCACAGTTCTGACAAAAAAAAGATGTTTTCGTTTTGGCCATTTTTTAAAATTGAAAGCAATAAATATACTAAGAAAAGTTTATTTTTTTTGGTATTTATTATAAATAGGAATTAATACAAAAGATAAACTTCCAAATATAATTACCATAATTGTTTGAGCAGTCCACATAATCCAACCAAATGCTCTTGCTGGGTTGTCTTCAATATGGTATAATATTAACGCACTTGCAACAAACACAGGATAGGTTCCTAAACCCCCATTTGTTAATGCCATACTTAAACCACCTACAACAAAACCAACAATTATAGCTTCAAAAGGAAGGTTTGTAGTTTCTGGCAACGCAAATGTAACTACATAAAACATAAGCACATACATTAACCAAATAAAAACGGTATGAAAAATAAATTTCCATTTCTTTTTCATTGTAAATATACTTTTAGCTCCATCGATAAGCCCATTTGCAAAGGAAATAACCTTTACTATAAAAGGGTTTTTCGATTTCCCCAAAAAACGATACGTAAAAAATCCTATTAATGCTAAGGCAGCAAGTATTGCTATTTTTGAAAATAAATTACTTTCATTATTATCCTTAAAAATATAACTCCCTATTAAATCTGCTTGTAAAAAAAAGGCAATTCCAATTATTATTAGCAGCATAATTACATCTGCAACTCTTTCAGCTACAATAGTCCCAAACCCTTTTTCAAAAGGAATATTTTCATATTTTTTTATGCTTGCTGCCCTTGCAATTTCACCAGATCTCGGAATAAATAAATTTAATAGATAAGCGATTAAAACGGCCATTACGCTGTTCGCAAACCGCGGCTTATACCCAAGTGGCTCCAATAAAAATTGCCAACGATATGCTCTTGATAAGTGACTTAGAATTCCAAATACTAAAGACAGTACAACCCACCAATAATTGGCAGTTTTAAAAGATAATTTTATAGATTCAATATCACTTGCAGAAAGTTTGGAGGTTGAGTACCAAATTAAAAAAACTCCCAATGCTATTGGGAGTGTTATAAAACTTATCTTTTTTATTTTTTTAATCAAATTAGGTCAGCAAGTTGTTGTTTTCGTTTGGGAAAACAATTGAAGGTTTAAATTTTTTCGCTTCTTCAAAGCCCATTCTAGCATATGTAATTAAAATTAGAATGTCTCCTACTGCAACTTTTCTAGCTGCCGCTCCATTAAGTGTTATTTCGCCACTATTTCTAGGTCCTGGAATTGCATACGTTTCAAGGCGTTCTCCATTATTGTTGTTTACAATTTGAACCTTTTCTCCCTGAATTATATTTGCAGCCTCCATTAAATCCTCGTCAATAGTAATACTTCCAATATAATTTAAATCGGCGCCTGTTACTTTAACTCTATGGATTTTTGATTTTACTACTTCTATCTGCATGGTGCAAAATTAATAATTTTGTGTTAATCTATTCATATTTATAAACTTATATTATCAATAAGTCGTATTTCCCCAGCAAAAACGGCAATAAAAGCCCTGTATTTTTGCTTTGGACTCCTATTTTTAATTGTTTGAAGAGTTTCCTCATCTGCAATTTCAAAATATTCAAGTTCCAATAAAGGTTGTTTTTTAAATTCATTTTCAACCCAATTCACAACATCTCTTGCACTTTTTATGCCAAACTCAATTTTAGCTCGTTTCAACGTTTTATATATAAATGGTGCAGCAACCCTATGCTCATTTGTCAGTCGAATATTTCTAGAACTCATAGCCAATCCATCGGGTTCTCTATAAATTTCACATCCAATAACTTTAACCGGAATCTGGTGATTTTGCACCATTTTTTTAATAATTTGTAATTGCTGAAAATCTTTTTCGCCAAAGTATGCTTTATGAGGCTTAACTATTTCAAATAAACGTTTTACAATAGTGCCCACTCCATTAAAATGACCATCTCTAAATTTTCCTTCCATTTGAAACTCTAAACCGTCATAATCAAAGGATTGAGATTTAATATCATTTGAATAAATTTCCTGTGCAGAAGGTGCAAAAACAATATCGCAAAATACTGATTTTAAAAGAGATAAATCTGTATCAATAGTTTTTGGGTAATTAATTAAATCTTCTTGTTTATCAAACTGAGTAGGATTTATAAAAATACTTACAACAACTAAGTCATTTTCCTTTTTAGCTTTTTCAATTAATGATAAATGACCCCTGTGAAGTGCCCCCATTGTTGGTACAAAACCAATTGAAGTGCTTTTATTTAATAAAGAGATTTTTTGTTGTACAGATTTTATTTTAGCAAAAACTAACATTGCGCATTTGTTAATAAACGTTAAAAGCGTGCAAACTTACATTTTTCAAGTCAAATTCTACATAAAATTTCGTAATTTTGCATAATCTTTAAAATATAGAGTTGGATTATGAAAGATAAGAGAGTATTAGTTGTTTCGTCGGAAGTTGTGCCTTATTTACCTGAAAATGAATTATCTACAACTTCGTTTGAAGTGGCTAAAATGATTCATGGTAAAGGTGGACAAACGCGTATTTTTATGCCACGCTATGGTTTAATTAATGAAAGAAGACATCAATTACACGAAGTTATTCGATTATCTGGTATGAATTTGGTAATTAATGATATGGATATGCCATTAATTATAAAAGTTGCTTCTATTCCAAAAGAAAGAATGCAAGTTTACTTTATTGATAATGATGAATATTTTAAACGAAAAGCGTTGTTTACAGACGAAGATAATAGCCTGTTTAAAGACAATGATGAAAGAGCAATATTTTTTGCAAAAGGTGTTGTAGAAACTGTAAAAAAATTAAACTGGGCGCCAGATATCATTCACGTTCATGGATGGATGGCTTCATTATTACCTTTATATATTAAGGAATATTACAAAAACGACCCATTATTTACTGATAGTAAAATAGTTATTTCATTATACAATAATGGCTTTGAAGGTTCTTTAGGTGATAATTTTATGGATAAAATAAAATTTGATGCTATTGATGAATCTAAAATTAAGACTATCTCCCAACCAAACTATACTAATATTTTAATAAATGCAATTGAACATTCTGATGCTGTTGTTAAATCCAGCGATGAATTACCAAAAGATTTATTGGATTATTTAAAAACAAGTAATAAACCTGTGTTAGATTATGTTCCATTTGAAGAATTTGAATCTGCTTATACAGAATTTTACTTAAACAAAGTTCTATAGTAAATTAAAAAAATATTTATTTAAATTATGACAACAAAAGTTGTAAGTGCCTTAAAATACTTTGGAATGTTCTCTTTGGTGTTTTTTACAATAATTTCATGTGAAAAAGAGATTGAAAATATTGGAGTTAATTTAGTTGATAATAATAATTTTGATACAAATGTGTTAATTTCTGAAGTTATATCAACCAATGAAAATATAGAAAAAGTTCCTGCCAATATATTATCACAATATTTACTTGGTGTTTATTCGGATGATGAATTTGGAGAGCTAAAAGCATCAATTGTAAGCCAACTTGGAATAACTACTTATGGAGAAACATACGCTTCTGGCTATGGAGAAAATACAGCTATAGATTCTGTAATTATTAGTATTCCTTATCAATCAACAAAAGAAACAGAAACTTTTTCAGATGGAAAGCCAAAATTCTCAATTGATTCTGTTTTTGGAAATTCAGATGTAGAATTTCAACTTGATATTTTTGAATTAAAAACATTTTTAAACTCATTAGATCCAGAGGATCCATCAAAAGATATGGTTTATTATTCTGATAAAGAGTTTCAAAAAGGAGATACTCCATTTTTTTCAAATAGTTTTAAAGTAAATCCTAATGATACGGTTTCTTATATTAAAAGATATTTAAATGATGGTATCACGGTTTATGATGTGGATACAATAAAAGCAGATAACGTAAGTCCTTCTATCAATATTCCATTAAACGAAGCTTTAATCCATCAAATTTTTATTGAAAATGCCGGGAATTCAGATTTTTTGAATTACGATAATTTCTTTCATTATTTTAGAGGATTTTACATTGAAGCAACTAAAATATCTACTGAACAATCACACTTGGTTTCTTTAAATATGTTTGGTGCAAAAATGTCCATTTACTATTCTATGAATGAAGATGAAGGTTCTGAAGAGGATTTAAATGAAAATGGAACTAACGGTGAACAAGGTGTTAGAACAAAACATGTTTATAGTTTTCCTTTTGGAAATATAAAGTCCAATGTTTTTAAAAGAGATTACTCAAATTCACATTTTTCTGGAGAAGATAGACTTTATGTGCAAGGTGCAGCAGGATCTTTAAGTGTATTAGAATTATTTTCAAACGAAGATATTTCTGAAATAAGAAATAACAATTTGTTGATTACAGATGCTAATTTAACTTTTTATGTAGATCAAAATGCTTCTACAAATGAAATTCCAGAACAACTTTTCATCTACAATTATGATGAAAACCTGCAACTAACCGATATGCTAACTGAGGGAATTGCAGCCGTTGGAGGTAATTTAGAAAGAGACGATGACGGAAACCCATACAAATATGTATTTAAAATTACAGATTACATTTCTGAGTTACTAAAATCTTATGAACCTTTAGATTTAGTTAAATTAGGACTTAAAGTTTATAATCCTACAGACTCACCAACATCTTTAGCAGATACTGCTGTTAAAAACTTTAGTTGGACCCCAAAAGGTGTTGTTTTATTTAATAATAATGTCAGTGCTGGAGATAAAAGGGTTAAACTAGAAATATCATATTCAAATTTAAATAATTAAAAAATATAACTTTTTATGTGTGGGATTACTGGTTATTTAGGGTATAGAGAAGCATATCCAATAGTTATAAATGGATTACAACGATTAGAATATAGAGGATATGATAGTGCCGGAATTGTTTTAACATCAAAAGAAAACAAGTTAAAACTTTTTAAAACCAAAGGAAAGGTATCTGATTTAAAAAAAATAGCCAAAAAAAATAATACAGAAGGAAATTTAGGATTAGGTCATACACGTTGGGCAACACATGGTGTCCCTAATAATGCTAATTCTCATCCACATATATCAAATTCAGGAAATTTAGTAATTGTTCATAATGGTATCATAGAAAATTATAATACCATTAAAAAAGAGCTAATAAAAAGAGGTTATATCTTTCATAGTGATACCGATACCGAAGTTTTAATTAATTTAATTGAAGAAGTACAAATAAAAAATAACTGCAAATTAGGAAAAGCGGTTCAATTAGCACTTACCAATGTAGTTGGAGCATATGCAATTGCGGTTTATGATATAAATAATCCAACCGAAATTATTATTGCCCGTTTAGGAAGTCCATTAGCAATAGGGATTGGAGAAAATAATTCAGAATTTTTTGTCGCTTCAGACGCATCTCCATTTATTGAATATACAAAAGATGCAATTTATTTAGATGATGAAGAATTAGCAATTATTAAACTTGGAAAAACCATTAGAGTTAGAAAAATTCATGACGATTCTATAGTTGAACCGAATATTCAAGAGTTAAAACTAAATTTAGAACAAATAGAAAAAGGTGGTTATGATCATTTCATGTTAAAAGAAATTCATGAACAGCCACAAGCAATTTCAGATACTTATAGAGGTAGGCTTTTAGCCGATAAGGGAATTATAAAAATGGGTAGTGTTGATAATAATATTGCCAAATTTTTAAATGCAAAAAGAATTATTGTTGTTGCCTGTGGAACTTCTTGGCACGCTGGTTTAGTTGGTGAATATCTTTTAGAAGACCTTGCAAGAATTCCTGTTGAAGTTGAATACGCTTCTGAATTTAGATACAGAAATCCAATAATAAATAAAGGAGATATTGTAATAGCTATATCCCAGTCTGGTGAAACGGCAGATACTCTTGCTGCAATCAAGCTTGCAAAATCAAAAGGCGCTTTTGTGTTTGGAATTTGTAATGTTGTTGGCTCTTCTATTGCACGTGAAACTGATTCGGGTGCTTATACACATGCGGGTCCAGAAATTGGAGTGGCTTCTACAAAAGCATTTACAACTCAAATCACTTTGTTGGCCTTAATGGCTTTAAAACTAGGTAATTTAAATGGAGAACTTTCTAATTCAAAGTTTCATGATTATTTACAAAAAATGAGCATGATTCCTGGTAAAATTGAGCAATTATTAAACATTAATTCTGAAATTGAAAAAATCGCTGCTATTTATAAAGATGCCCCAAATTGTTTATATTTAGGAAGAGGTTACAATTTTCCAGTTGCATTAGAAGGTGCTTTAAAATTAAAAGAAATTTCCTATATCCATGCTGAAGGTTATCCTGCTGCTGAAATGAAACATGGGCCTATTGCTTTAATAGACGAATCTATGCCGGTAGTTGTTATTGCAACTAAAAAAGGACATTATGATAAAGTTGTAAGTAATATTCAAGAAATTAAATCTAGAAATGGAAAAATTATAGCTATTGTTACGGAAGGAGATACTATAGTAAAAGAAATTGCTGATCATGTAATTGAAATTCCAGAAACTGAAGAAGCTTTTACTCCTTTATTAACCACAATTCCATTGCAATTATTATCGTATCACATTGCAGTTATGAGAGGTTGTAATGTAGATCAACCACGAAATTTAGCAAAATCAGTTACGGTAGAATAAAAAGTAACTTTTATATATAAAAAAGCCAGTTTTAAAACTGGCTTTTTTTATTTTATAACATCGTGTATCATTGTATGATTTCCGTCATTCCAAAGAGTTAGAATATCTGTTCCTACCTGAGCTCCACTTCCAGCTGCAATAGCATACTGACTGCGCCACCCGGCTAAAACGCCGGCAACATAAATTCCTTCGTCAATTAAATGATTAAAATTCCTTAACATAATCTTATCTTTTTCAATTGGTAACCGGTTATGAGTTTCTACAAATTGAGTTAAACCAATTATATCAAACATTTTAGACGGCCCAACAGCAATTACAACAATTTTTGTGGTATACGAAGCTTTATTTGTTATAACAAGTAATGATTTATCTTCTAAACGTTTAATTTCAATAACTTTTTCTTTATGAATTTGCGCTACATCAGGAAAATCATTAGCTAGTTGCTCAAGGCCTTCATTTAAAATATCACTCCCTTTGGTTCCTTTTTTAAAACCCAGTACATTATTTAACTCTGCAGTTTGTAATGCAGAACTTTTTTGATGTGAAATAATTCCTATTTTTTTATCCTGAGCAAAAGGCTTGTTAACTGCCGAACCTAAAATTAACGCACAAGATAAACCTGCAGCTCCACCACCTATAATTAAAACATCGTAATAATTCATACAAAGATTTTTTAAGAAATTAAACCTTGAATATTTGAAGTAAATAATTTTACTGCAATAGCTAAAAGGATTACTCCAAACACTTTTCTGATAATTAAAATACCATTTTCTCCAATAAAATTAGCTAATTTATTTGAAGATTTAAGTACGATATACATAAAAAACATATTAATAATTATCGCAATTAAAATATTAATAGTATCAAATTCTGCACGTAAAGAAAGTAGCGTTGTTAAACTTCCTGGACCTGCAATTAAAGGAAATGCTAACGGAAAAACAGAAATCGTTCTGGCATTTGTTTCTTCTTCCTTATAAAGCGAAACACCTAAAATCATTTCCAAAGCAATAAAAAATAAAATAAAAGCACCAGCAACAGCAAAGGAATTTACATCAATTCCAATTAAGTTTAAAATACTTTTTCCTAAATATAAAAAGGCAACCATTATAATACCTGCAATAATTGAAGCTTTTTCAGATTGAATTTTTCCAAATTTTGCACGTAAATCAATAATAATCGGAATATTTCCAATTACATCAATAACCGCAAATAAGACCATGGTTGCAGTTAATATTTCTTTAAAATTAATTGACATAATACTATATTTTAATTAGGGTCGGCAAAAGTAAATAAACCTTATTTATAAATACCAAAATTAGTATAAAAAAGTTTATTTTTGGCAAATGTTTCAATTAGGAAAAACAATAGTTTCAGAAGATATTATAGAAAAGGATTTTGTCTGTAATTTAAATGCCTGCAAAGGTAAGTGTTGTATTGATGGAGAAGCCGGTGCTCCTTTAGAAGAAGATGAACTTCAAATATTATTAGATATTTATCCAAAAGTAAAGCCATTTTTACGTGCAGAAGGAATTGCAGCAATTGAAGATCAAGGGCTGTTTATTACCAATGAAGGAGAATACGAAACACCTTTAATTGATGAAAAAGATTGCGCCTATGTTATTTTCGATAAAAATAATATTGCAAAATGCGGAATAGAAGAAGCTTACAATGCAGGTGAAATAAAATGGAAAAAGCCAATTTCTTGTCATTTATATCCTGTTAGAATTATGGAATACAGTGAATTTTCTGCTGTAAATTACCATAAATGGCCAATTTGTGATGATGCATGCCAATTAGGAAAAGAACTTCAAGTGCCTGTTTATAAATTTGTTAAAGATGCCTTAATTAGAAAATTTGGAAAGGATTGGTACGCAGAATTGGAAAAAGTAGCTGATACACATAAATCATAATATATTTTACTAAGTGCAACTTTTATAGCACATAAAATTTAACTATTTAGTACTTTTACTCTAAATAGGATATTATTTTAGCTATGAATAAAATTTACTATTTAAATTTTCCGATTTATATTTTAACCTTTTTAATTTCTGGCTTTATTTTTAGTCAAAATTTAAACCCTGAAAAAGCGCTTACTAATAGCCTTTTTCAAGAACTAAAAGTTAAACCAAATACGATCTCTAAAGTAGAAAGTCTAATTGCACTTTACAAAAAATCCATTAAAAACAAAGAAATTAACGAAGCAATAATTGATGAGGCAATTAACGTTTCAGAAAAAATATTCTATTTAAAAGGATTGGGTGAAAGTTTTGATAGAAAAGGTCTTACAGCTAGAAAAAACAACGATTATAATAATTCTATTTCGTACCATAAAAGGGCTTTAAATTACCTTAATAAAACAACGGATTCCTTATTAATTATAAAATGTTTAAATAATTTAGGTGTAACTTATAGAAAATTAAATCTTGAAAACGAAGCATTTCAATACTATTTTCAAGCGTTAGATATTTCCGAGAAATTTAAACACGATAGAAGTATAGCGATAGCTCTTAATGGTATTGGAAATGTTTTTATTGATATTGAAGAATATGAAAAAGCGCTACACTACTTTAAAAGAGTTTATAGATTAGATCTAAAAAACAATAATATAAAAGGCCAGGAATATAGTTTATCAAACATTGGAGAATGTTTTTTGCACAAAAAATCTTATGATTCTGCATATTATTATATCAATACTGCTTTAGATTTAACCAAAGAATATAAGCACAAATCAAGTGAAGCTATACGTTATAATTTGTTGGGTTTGTTATTTCAAAAGAAGGGAAATTATAAAACCTCAACTGACTATTATAAACAAGCCATACCAACTTTTACTAATTCAAATAATATTAGGTACTTAAGCAATACGTTAATAAACATTGGTAAAAATCAATTAAACTTAGGTGATTTTAAAGAGGCTATAGATAATATAACTCTTGGTTTAAATAATGCAATAAATATAAAATCTAAAGAAAACATCACATTAGGATATCAAGCTTTGGTCGATTATTATACACTTACAAAAAACTTTAAAAAAGCCTTAGTATCTCATAAAATTGCCACAGCTTTTCGTGATAGTATTATTAACGAATCATCTCAAAAAAGCATAATAAGTACTCAAATTGAATATCAAACAGCTAAAAAAGATAAACAAATACAACAATTAGCTTTAGAAAATGAACAAAGTAAAAACAAAGCTAAAACCATTTCTAATCGGTTAATTATTATTTCAGCTATTAGTTTATTGGGAATTATAGCACTTTTATATCTACTTAATCTTTATAGAAAAAATTCTGATTTAGAAATAGAACAAAAAAATTCTGAATTACAGAAGTATCTAAATCAAATTAATCAATTAAAAGATAAAGTAGAAAATAAATCTTCGCTTTCAAAACAATATTTTATTGAAAAATACAGCGAATATGAATTATCAAAGCGAGAAATTGAAGTATTAACACTTATTTCAAAAGGATATTCAAATATCAAAATTTCAGAAAAATTATTTGTATCGCAAAACACCATAAAAACTCACATAAAAAATATCTATTTAAAACTTGATGTTAAAAACAGAATTCAGGCTTTAAAAAAGATAGGCATCTAAAAAACGAAGTTTTTATTGGTCTTCCAATTATAAAATCACCCAAAAAGGTGAGGTTTATCACTTAAACAAATGAATGCCAAATTAGCTCGTTAAAGTAATTTTATACTACAATTTAAAAATTACTAAAATGAAAAACAAACAACTATTACTTCCTAAAATTTTACTTCTTTTTGGATTATTCTTTTTAATCCCTAACCAATCTGAAGCTCAATTTCTTAAAAAATTAAAAGAAAAAGCTGAAAAGAAAATTGAACGCGAAGCCGAAAAAAGAGCTGAACGCCGTGTAAACAAAAAAATTGATAAAGAGTTTGACAAGGCAGAAGATATTTTAGATGGAGAAGGCAAAGAAAAAACTACAGAAAATGAGGAAAATAGTAACAAAAATGAAAAAGGTGTAAATGATTCAAATACAAATGAGACAACCCAAAAATCAAATAAACCAACTGTAGTTTGGAGTAAATATGATTTTGTGCCAGGAGACACTATTATTTTTGAAGATGGCCCAAGTACAGATGAAGAAAATGGGGAGTTTCCAAGCCGGTGGGATTTATTAAAAGGTGTTTCAGAAATTGGAAATATGAACGGAGAGAATGTAATTATGTTTTTGGAAGGTGGAAGTGCTGCAATAATTCCTTATTTAAAAAACGCTAAAGAAGATTATTTACCAGAAATATTTACTTTGGAAATGGATCTATACTTTGAACCAGGTAATCATGGACAACGCTTTTGGATAAAGTTAAAAGACGATAAAAATCAAAAGGGAAAAGGAGTTAATGAAAGTTTAGAAGTCTACGTAAACGGATTGTCATTCTTAAACTCCGAAAAAAGTTATCCTGGAACTGAGAAATACAATTGGGGAAACAATCCAATTGGTGGGTGGAAACATATTTCCATTGCTTATACAAAAGGTAAATTTAAAGCTTATATGGACGACACCCGTTTAATAAATGTACCTCATTTAGACGGAAATCCAACAGGAATAACACTTACAGCAAGTGGACCACGAGAATTTAATTTATTTGCTAAAAACATTAGAATAGCCAAAGGAGGTGTAAAATATTACGACCGAGTTCTTTCAGAAGGAAAAATTATTGTTAACGGTATAAAATTCGATGTTAACAAGGCTACTTTAAAACCTGAAAGTATGGGGCCAATCAATAAAATATATCAATTAATGGTAGACAATCCTATGGTTAATTTTAGTGTGGAAGGGCATACAGACAGTGATGGTGATGATGCTTCAAATATGACTTTATCTCAAACCAGAGGAAAAGCGGTAATGGATAAATTAATTAGTATGGGAATTGCTGCAAACCGTTTAAAATCTAACGGATTTGGGGAATCTAAACCAATTGATAACAATGGTACTCCAGAAGGAAAAGCGAATAACAGACGTGTAGAATTTGTAAAATTTTCAGGAACAACTTCAACAAATAGTACTACTACAAATAACAGTAATAATTCAGTCTTTAATGATATAGACAAAAAAACAATTGCAATTAAACTTGAATCGTTACCAGAAAGTATAAATATTCCTATTTCAAATATTTCAGGTATTATTAACGGTAAGGGAACTATAATTTTGTATGCTACTTCCGATGGAAATTTAGGTAAAATGGAAATTTTAAATGTTGATGAAAATGACAACCACAAGCTTACTGTTAAGTATGTCACTTACAATTACAACGGTTCTGTACTTAGTAAATCTAATAATTTAGAAATCCAAGGAACTTATACATGTGACTTAGATAAAGGTAAAACTGAAAACGTAATTTATTCTGAAAGAGATTTCCATTTGGGCATTCAAGATAGCAAAACCGCATCTTTATATAATGGAGAAACTGCTATTTTAAAAGTTTTAAAATAACAATTCCTATGAAAAATTTTATACTATTATTTGCACTAGTATTTACGTCATTTTGCTATTCACAAAAAGAAAAATTAGTCGGCAACTGGCTATTCACAAAAGTAGAGGTTGGAACTGAAGTTCAAAAACCATATCAAATTTTTGATTATAACCAAAACGGAAAATTTAGTGTAATGGGAATAGAAGTTGGTACTTGGGAATACAGTAAAAAAAACCATTCAATTATAACTGATTCTGAATTTGATAAAGATTTTAATGGAGAGGCAAAAATTTTAAAACTGTCGGAAAAAGAATTGATTGTTTTAAAAGATGGGGCAAAAGCATTTTATCAAAAAATTAATAAAAATCAAATTACTGAAGCAAATGCAGCTTCTGGCTTACTCGGAACTTGGAAACTAGTCAATAACAATTCAGATCTTGTTCAAATACTATCGTTTAAATCTCCAGATAAATTTATTTTAGTTGAAAAAGATAAATATTCCCAATCAACTAGCAAAGGAACTTGGATTTTTAATAAAAATGAAAAAACAGTAATCCTTATTGGATTTTCTTTAGAACATTTAAAAGGTTTAAACAAAGTAATTAATAGTTCAGGTGATAAAATTTCTTTAGAAAATAATAACATTAGCTATGCTTTTAAAAAAGAAGTAAATCAAGCTGTTAAAATTGAACACTTATCTTTTTCTGAAGAAGATTTTTATAATGAAGATGGAGATTACAACTATTATGATGATGAACAAAAATTACCTTGGAAAGATTTTTATAAAATGATGGAAAATTTAAGTGTTGTAAATCAATTAGTGTATAACTATTCCGTATTAATTGAAAATACTGAAACATTTGAAAATAAAACACTTATAGCAAATGTAGTTGTAAAAGAAGAAGAGGGAACTTTAAGTATTGATAATATATTTAATGGATACGATAGCTACAACCTGCCAGAAGACACAGCGCTTCCACCAAATAACTATGACGAGTACAACAAATTATATCCTATAGAAGGTGATACCTTTAGAATAGTTGGTGAAGAAGAAATTACAACTCAAGCAGGTACTTTTAACTGCACAATTATTGAAGCTATTGGAGATTTTGATGAAAAAATTAAAATTTGGATGATTACCAATAAGCCTGGAATACTAGCCAAAATTATAAAAGAGAAAATAGGAAATTTTGGTCATTATTTTAGCTACGAATTACAAGAAATTAAATAAAATTATTAAAAATGAAAAAAATAAATATCATACTCGCATTGTTTATAATTATTATAAGTTGCAAAGGAAACGAAAACAAACCAGCAGATAGCTTGGCAGTAAAAATCGAACAAAATAAGCTAAAACGCTATCAAGTTGAGTCTGGAATCATTCATTTTACCTCTACTATTTCAGGTAAGGTATTAGGAAGTACCATGACTGGAACTGGTACTGAAACAATTTACTTTAAAGATTGGGGTGCTATAGAATTAAAAGATGAAAAATCATCTGAAACAACCCATATTAAATTCTTTGGAAAAGCTAAAGAAGAAACAACCACTAAACATACTGTTAATAAATTAGACAATGGCGAATGGTATACAGTTGATTTTGAAAGAAAAGAAATTACAACAAAAAGATCTATACCAATTGATATGATAACCGCATTTCACCCAGATTCTGATGCAGGAGACACAGGAAAAGAAATGTTGAAAGGCCTTGGAGGTAAAAAAATTGGTGAAGAAAATTATATGGGCTATCCTTGTGAAATTTGGGAAGCTATGGGCGTAAAACAATGGGTTCACAAACATATTACACTTAAAATTGAAACTACTGTTATGGGTATTACAACTTCAAAAAAAGCAACAAAAATTGAATTTAATATTGCTGTACCTGATAAGCATTTTAAACTTCCGCATTTTCCGATAAAAAAGGAAGAAAGCTTTTTTAGTATTGAAGAAATGAATTTTGACATGGACAATATGGAAGATATGAATGCTAACATGGATATGCTAAGTAAACTTTCTTTTGAAGAATGGAAAAAAATGGCAACTAAAAACGATCCAGAAATGAGAGAAATGAGTGATGAAGAACTACATCAAACCTATAATATGATTCAAAAAATGGTAAAAATGAGAAAAGGAAATTAAATAAAATTACTATGAAAAAGCTATTAAATTTCATTTTTTTAAGTGTCATTATTTCAACCTATGCACAAGATTTTAAGCCATATAAAGTAAAATTTGGTAAAATTACCTACGAAAAGCTAAAATATTCAACCGTTTCAGGCTACAAGTGGAAAAATGAAAAAGAAAGGAACTACAGCAAACAAGTTCCCTATGTTTCTGAACAGGTTATTTATTATTGGGATCAATTTGGTGATATTGCTTTTGAAGAAATTTATCAAGTTTCAAAATTTGGAGGAGAATTGTTGCCTGAGAAGGTTAAAATTACTGAACGATTATGGGTGGGGGAGCATCGCTATTATTACAATATTGAAGAAAACACCATATATGACGATCCATATCATTTAAGAATAAAGTGTAAAGAAAACTTTCAGTATTATCAAATAAAAGATTCTTGGATTGAAACACTTCACATGGGAGCTAAAACTTCAGGAACAAAAGAAATTCTTGGAAAAGACTCAGATTATTATAAAATAGATAATTATCAAGATTTATATGTCTGGAAAGGATTGCTTTTAAAAACTGAATATTTTTCAACAAATAGAAAAGGAAAAAGGTTATACCCTGACAGAACAAAAATAGCAATTGAAATTGATACTACATCAGCAATAAATCAAGAGTTATTTAACCCTATTTGGTTAAAACGAGAAAAATTATACAATTTATTGGATGAAAACAAAATTGTAGAATTATTAGATGCACGTCCAGATGTTACCGAGCAAGCAGATAATATTGAAGGAATTCAACTTCAAAAAAACGACATTCTATTGTTTGTAACTTCAAAATTAACAATTGGAAAAATGCAAGTTTTAGGTATTGACAAAAACAATCAACTTAATATAAAATACAACCTTTATAGCTACAATAATGTTCTTGATTGGGGAAACCCATTCAAAATAAAAAATAATGCTGTTGTAAATATTGATAATCCACATGCGCAAGATTCAGCTGTTGAGGATCTAGATTTTAAATGGAGTGTTAATAACAAAGCAATGTTACTTCCACAAAATAACATCAGTATTTTATTGTTAAAACCAAGTAGAACTAAAACATTAGAAATTTAAAAATTCATTAGAAAACATTAAAATAAAAAAATAATTCAGTTAAATAAATTTAAAATGGGGTGATTCGAAATCAACCAACGTTAAAAAGAGTTCAAAAATTTGAACTCTTTTTTTGATTTAGATATTACTAAAAAAGCCAATAAAACCAGTAGTCGAAGCCATTTTATAATTTACAAAAGACTGTTAATCAGTATTTAAGACAAATTAGCCGTTTATTATAAATTTAGTCAAATGTTAAAAACTTAATAACAAATGTGAATAAGTAAGCCTTTCATTCTATCAGTTTTTTTACAATCTTTGTTTTTCTCCTTCGAGAACAACTACAACTATTTAAAACTAAAAAAGTCAGAGCTAAAATGTCATTTATTGAACCAATTTTACAAGAAAATAAAGATCGATTTGTAATATTCCCTATTCAACACCATGATATTTGGGATTGGTATAAAAAACAAGAGGCAAGTATCTGGACTGCAGAAGAAATAGATTTACACCAAGATGTTATTGATTGGGAGACTAAATTAAATGAAGATGAGCGCTATTTTATTAAACATATTTTAGCCTTTTTTGCTGCTTCGGATGGCATTGTAAATGAAAATTTAGCTGAAAATTTTGTAAGTGAAGTTCAATATTCCGAAGCAAAATTCTTTTATGGCTTTCAAATAATGATGGAAAATATTCATTCTGAAGTGTATTCGTTATTAATTGATACGTATGTAAAAAAAGAAGAAGAAAAAAACGAGCTATTTAAAGCAATTGAGGTTTTCCCAGCAATTAAACTAAAAGCAGATTGGGCTTTAAAGTGGATAGATAGTCCAAGTTTTGCTGAACGCTTAATAGCCTTTGCTGCAGTTGAAGGAATTTTCTTCTCAGGAAGCTTTTGCTCTATTTTCTGGCTAAAAAAACGTGGATTATTACCAGGTTTAACTTTTTCAAATGAATTAATTTCTCGTGATGAAGGTTTGCATTGTGATTTTGCTGTACATCTACACAACAATCATATTGTTCAAAAAGTTCCAAAAGAAAGAATTACAGAAATTATTGTTGATGCCTTAAACATTGAACGCAAATTTATTACAGAATCTTTACCTGTTAGTTTAATTGGTATGAACGCAAAATTAATGACGCAATATCTGGAATATGTAACCGATAGATTGCTTTCTGAATTTGGCTGTGATGAAGTTTACAATGTTTCAAATCCGTTTGATTTTATGGAGATGATTTCTTTAGAAGGTAAAACAAACTTTTTTGAAAAACGAGTTTCAGAATATCAAAAAGCTGGTGTAAAATCTGGAGGAACTGGAAGCATTAGTTTTGATGCTGATTTCTAAATTACAATAAATTATTGTTCAAATTATAGTATTCCAAAAAATTTGAATTTTTTAATAAAATCCAAGATATAGCCCCGTATCTAATTTTAATATTTAACCAACTAAAAAACTACGTGTAACCTATGTTTGTACTAAAAAGAGACGGAAGAAAAGAACCTGTGATGTTCGATAAAATCACATCAAGAATAAGAAAAATGTGTTATGGATTAAACAAACTTGTTGATCCAGTTAAAGTTGCAATGAGAGTTATTGAAGGTTTGTATGATGGAGTTACCACATCCGAACTTGATAATTTGGCAGCTGAAACTGCGGCAACAATGACTGTTCAACATCCAGATTACGCACGTTTAGCTGCTCGTATTGCCGTTTCAAATTTACATAAAAACACTAAAAAAACTTTTTCAGAAGTAATGACGGACTTATATGAATATGTAAATCCGCGTACAGGAAAAAAAGCACCATTATTATCTGATGAGGTCTATAAAGTTATTATTGACAATGCAGCAAAATTAGATTCTACTATTATTTATAACCGTGATTTCGGGTACGATTATTTTGGATTTAAAACTTTAGAACGTTCTTATTTATTGAAATTAAATGGGGAAATAGCTGAACGTCCACAACATATGTTAATGCGTGTTTCAATTGGTATTCATTTAAATGATATTGATGAAGCAATTGCGACTTACGAATTAATGTCAAAACGAATTTTTACTCACGCAACTCCAACGTTATTCAACTCAGGAACTCCAAAACCTCAAATGTCATCTTGTTTCTTATTACAAATACAAGATGATAGTATAGACGGTATTTACGATACTTTAAAACAAACAGCTAAAATTTCACAATCTGCAGGGGGAATTGGCCTATCTATACACAACGTTAGAGCAACAGGCTCTTATATTAGAGGTACAAATGGTACTTCTAATGGAATTGTGCCAATGTTAAAGGTTTATAACGATACGGCTCGCTATGTAGATCAAGGTGGTGGAAAACGTAAAGGATCTTTTGCTATTTATATGGAACCTTGGCACGCTGATGTTTTCGATTTTTTAGACCTACGTAAAAATACCGGAGCAGAAGAAATGCGTGCGCGTGATTTATTTTACGCTATGTGGATTCCAGATTTATTTATGAAACGTGTTGAAGAAAATGGCGAATGGACGTTAATGTGTCCTAACGAATGTCCGCATTTATTTGATACTTATGGAGATGAATTTGAAAAATTATATACTGGCTACGAAAAAGTTGGAAAAGGGCGAAAAACTATTAAGGCTCGTGAACTTTGGGAAAAGATTTTAGAAGCTCAAATTGAGACTGGAAATCCTTATATGTTATATAAAGATGCAGCCAACAGAAAATCAAATCAAAAGAATTTAGGAACCATACGTTCATCTAATTTATGTACTGAAATTATGGAGTACACTGCAAAAGACGAAGTTGCTGTTTGTAACTTGGCTTCTATTGCAATTCCAATGTTTATTGAAGAAGATGAAAAAGGAAATAAATTTTTCAACCACCAAAGCCTGTTTGATGTTACCAAAAAAATTACTCGTAATTTAGATACAGTAATAGATCGCAACTACTACCCGGTAAAAGAAGCTGAAAACTCCAATTTTAGACACAGACCAATTGGTTTAGGAATACAAGGGTTGGCGGATGCTTTTATTACGTTACGTATGCCTTTTACTAGTGACGAAGCTAAAAAACTAAATGAAGAAATTTTTGAAACCATTTATTTTGCGGCAGTAACCTCTTCTATGGAAATTGCAAAAGCTAAAGAACCATATTCAACATTTAAAGGCTCTCCTATTTCTCAGGGTGAATTTCAATTTAATATGTGGGGAGTTTCTGAAGATGATTTAAGCGGCAGATGGGATTGGAAAGCACTTAGAAAAGAGGTGATGGAAAATGGTGTTAGAAACTCATTATTAGTTGCGCCAATGCCAACAGCATCAACTTCACAAATATTAGGTAACAATGAAGCTTTTGAGCCATATACATCAAATATTTATACACGTAGAGTTTTAAGTGGAGAATACATTGTTGTAAACAAGCATTTATTAGAAGATTTAGTAGAATTAGGCTTATGGAATAATGAAATGAAAGAGGACATTATGCGTGCAAACGGATCTGTTCAACATATTGATGTAATTCCTCAAGATTTAAAAGATTTATACAAAACTGTTTGGGAAATGAGCATGAAAGATATTATAGATATGTCTCGCCAAAGAGGCTATTTTATAGATCAATCTCAATCTTTAAACTTATTTATGCAAGATGCAAATTATTCAAAATTAACATCAATGCATTTTTACGCTTGGAAATCTGGATTAAAAACTGGAATGTATTATTTAAGAACAAAAAGTGCAGTAAATGCAATTCAGTTTACGCTTTCTAACAAAAAGAAAGTGGAAGATGAACCTCTGTCTCCTGAAGAATTAAAAGCGATGTTAATAGCATCACAAAACAATCCTGACGATTGTGATATGTGTGGTTCTTAAATACTAATGTTAATATCTTGTGAATAACAAAAAATATAAAAAATAATTTCTCTAGTATTTTTATTGATATTTGCCATAATTAATATTTGTTACCATAGAACTAATTGCTAAGTGGTTAATAAACTGAATAAATTAGTCAACCCGATACTTGAAAGCCTTAATTATTTTATAATTAAGGCTTTTTTTATGTAAACTATGAATTGTTTTGAAAGTCTTAGTTTTCAGCAAAACTCTTATTCTACTATTTTACATATTAAATAAAAAAAACCTGAAGCTAATAAATAGTTCAGGTTTTTCATTTTAATTTAATTTAACTATTTTTTAGTTGCATACAATTCTAACAAATCCATTGTAGCTTTAATTAAATCTTCCGTTTCCAGTAAAATGCTAAAATAAAGCGTTGTGTTTTTAGGACTTGATTCTGAAGTTCTTGTACGCTCAACTTGTTTTTGAGCATATGATGATACATCATTCAATAACCCTTGTTTTTCCTCAATTATAGATTCAATTTGACCAAAAGAACGAGAATCGAAAATAACTCTAATTTTTCCAAATAAATGATTTAATTTTCCACTTATCTCTTTTAGCTCTTTTGCTTGATTGGCCTTTAACCCTTTATGATTGTTGTGAATATGTTTATGGCTTACCTTTGAAATAAATGAAACAGATTGTGCAATGTCTTGTAAATCTCCAATTACATCAATATAAAATTTACTTGCACTTATAGAAGATTCATCAAGGTTCTTAATAAAATAGAAAATATTGTTTTGTAAATCTTCAATTTCAGATTCCAGTTTTACAACTGTGTTTTTTGCTTTTTTAAGTGTTGGTAAATCTTCATTTATTAAACCATTAATGGTGCTTTCATTAATTTTACTAACTCTTTTTAACACTTTAGAAATATTGTCTGCGCTTTCTTCAATAACACCTTTAACTGATTTACTTTCAGATCTGTTTAAGCTATCTTCTGCTTTAGTTTCTTTGGATTTCTTAATGTGATTTAAAGAGTTTCTTATCAATAACAAAACTGCGATAAGCAATAAAATAGCAATCATTGTTGGTCCACCTAAATAAATTAAATAAGCAGTAACTCCCGAAGCAATAAATGCACTTAGTGCAGTAAAAAACCAACCTCCAATTACATTTAAAACACCTGCTACTCTATAAACAGCACTTTCACTTCCCCAAGCTCTATCAGCTAAAGAAGTACCCATTGCAACCATAAATGTTACATATGTAGTTGATAATGGTAATTTGTAAGAAGTCGCTATAGAAATTAAGACACCTGCAACCATTAAATTTACTGCAGCACGCACTAAATCAAAAGCAGGTAACTCATGCGTTTTTCCTTGTGCTAATTCTATAACTGGTTTTTCAAATTGCTTTTCAATTTTATTTTCAATTGAATTAGGGATTATAGCCGAAAAATATTTTGAAATTAATATGGAACCTCTAACCAGAACTCTTGATAAAAATGTAGGTTGAAAACGCTCTTTTGTATCACTTTGACTTGATAAATCCAAAGAAGTTTTTACTACTCCTTTTGCTTTTGAAGAAAACCATAGTGTTAGAACCATTATCATACCAGCAATAAATAGTAATAAAGTTGGAGTTGCAACTTTTGCACCCAAAACACCCATTGCAAACTCATTAGCTGGCACTCCAGAACTAGCCCAAGCCTGGTATGATTGCCAACCCGCAATTGGAACACCAATAAAGTTTACCAAATCATTTCCGGCAAATGCTAAAGCTAAAGCAAATGTACCTACAACAATAATAATTTTGTAAATATTAAATTTAAAAAAGTTGATTAAAACATATGATAATATTGACCATATAAAAAAGCTTACTGCTACAATAGCAAAAACATATTTTTCTAAAAAGACATTTATTGTTAAACCATTTAAAAAGTCAAGACTTTGTTTCGCAATATCTGCACCTTTAATACCTTTCATTAAAATAAAATAAACCATCGCAGTTAATGCTATACCGCCAAATAAAGCTCCAACCCATTTTGCTTTTCTTTCAAAATTAAAGGATAATAACAAACGGGAAAGATATTGTACTAAAGCACCAACAGAGAAAGCAACCACAACTGAGAGTAGAATTCCAAAAATAATCTGAGTGGCCTTAGTAGTATTTATATAATTTGTTACATCACCAAAATTTCCACCGTCAGCACCAATTTTAATTAATGCCACAGCAACTGCCGCACCTAATAATTCAAATACAATGGAAACAGTTGTTGATGTTGGCATTCCAAGTGTATTGAAAAAATCAAGAAGCAGAATGTCAGTAATCATAACAGCCATAAAAATAATCATGATGTCACTAAACATAAACATGCTTGGATTAAAGATTCCCTTACGAGCAACCTCCATCATCCCACTTGAAAAAATTGCACCACAAGCAATACCAATACTTGCAACAATCATAATAGTTTTAAATGAAACTGCTTTTGAGCCAATTGCTGAATTTAAAAAATTCACAGCATCATTACTAACACCAACAACTAAATCAGCAACAGCCAAAATAGCAAGTGCTACAATCATTAATAAATAAAAATTATCCATTTTTTGGTTTTTAAAAAAGTAAATGTAATAAGTTAATTGATTTTATACTAAATAAAAAACCTAAATAATTAGAATTTATATAGAAGAAGCGAAAAAAAGAAATCGGTAAAATAGCTTTAATGTTTTTCAATTTAGTACTCGTTTTTGTCACAGCAAAGAACTAAAACATTTACGAATCTAATGTTAACATTATGTTATCATTTAACCAAAATACACACATGAAAAGAAGGCCATCTATATTAGATTGCCTAAATATTGCTTTATGTTAATGACAAATTTCGGTTTTTGAACATTATTTCATGTAATCTAAACGTTATGTTTAGATTAAGAATATGGATTAATTACAATTTTTTATAAACTTTTTTATTTTAATTAATAGCTGTAAGTTTATAACTTTAATATGAATTTTTTATGGTTAGAAAATTTATTTTTTTAGCGTTTTTAATTGTACTGGCCGGAATCCTATTTACCAATCCAAACTTTAAAACAATTTTGGCAGGTGTTGCCATTTTACTTTTTGGAATGATTTTGCTTGAAGAAGGCTTTAAAGTTTTTACCCGTGGCCCACTTCAAAATATATTAAAAAAAGCAACAAGTAAATTATATAAAAGTATTACTGCGGGAGCATTGGTAACAGCTCTTATTCAATCTAGCTCATTAGTTTCAGTAATTACAATTTCATTTATAAGTGCTGGTTTAATAAGTTTATCCGGAGGTTTAGGCCTTGTATTTGGCGCAAATATTGGAACTACTGCAACCGCTTGGTTGGTAGCTGGTTTTGGACTAAAAATTAATATAGCCGCATTGGCTATGCCTATGCTAATTTTTGGAATTATTTTCTCATTCCAAAGAAGGAATCAACTTAAAGGAATAGGAAATGTTTTAGCCGGTTTGGGTTTTTTCTTTCTTGGTATTTATTACATGAAAGAAGGTTTTGATGTTTTTAAAGAACATATTGATTTAACAAAATTTGCCGTTTCGGGGTATTTAGGTGTATTGATTTATACAGGGTTAGGGATTATAATTACAACTATTCTTCAGTCAAGTAGTGCAACCTTGGCCTTAATATTAACTGCTTTAGCAGCTGGGCAAATAACATATGAAAACGCTTTAGCCTTAGCAATTGGGGCAAATGTAGGTACTACAATAACCGCAATATTAGGCTCTTTAAAATCAAATATTGCTGGAAGACGATTGGCTGGAGCGCATTTTATTTTTAATATAGTTACCGGAATAGTTGCTCTGGCATTAATTTTCCCACTCGCTAAATTGGTGAATTATCTTTCATCAATAATGAATATTTCCTCAACAGATTATACGTTAAAACTTGCCTTATTTCACACTATTTTTAATATTCTAGGGGTTTTAATCATGATTCCTTTTATTAAAAAACTTGAGACTTTTTTAATAAAATTCTTTAAAGAAAAAACTGACAAAGATATAGATGAACCAAAATATTTGAATGAAGCTGTATTAAAGTTTCCAAGTTCCACTATTTCAGCATTGGTAAAAGAAACAAAGTATTTATATAAAAATGCTGTATTTGAAATTGTTGCTCATGGCTTAAATATTCATAGAGAAGATATAATATCTGATTTAAAGATTAAAAAAGTAATTAAAAAGTCTTTAAAAGACATGCATATAGATGTTGAAAATTTATATTATAAAAAATTTAAGACTATTTATGGTGAAATTTTAAAATATGCCGTTACAGCACAAAACGAGTTAAAACTAACTAAAAAGCAGAACGATTCATTAACCGAAATTAAGATTGCCAATCGTAAAATGGTTGAAATTATTAAAGATGTTAAAGAATTGAATAAAAATTTAACCTTATCATTAAACTTAGACAATAAATATTTACTAAGTGAATACAATGGCTTTAGAAAAAAAGTGACTAAAGTTTTACGTGTTATTTATTTGTTTAGAACCGAAGAAAAAACTGACAAATACGCAGAAAAATTAGCTGAATTAAAGAAGCAAGCCAAAGAAAATATTAGACAGAGTAATAAATCTATTGATAAACTAATTAGAAAAAATTTGATTACTACTGAAATGGCTTCCTCACTTTTTAATGACAATACCAACGTAAATGATATGATTAAAAAACTTATAGAAGTTGCTGAATTACTTTATGGATATAAAGATTCTCTTTTTGAAGATGGTGAAGGTAAAAAGTAAAAAAGCGTATTTAAATACACTTTTTTACTTTTTACCTTTGTGTTTTAAAACTTTTGCATCAATATAATAAATAATGCTTTCTGAAATATTTTTAAGTAAATCTCCTATTTTTTCAAATTTCTTCATGACAACTAATGCCATTAAATACTGTCTTATTAATTCAGGGTTTTTAACTACTTCTTCTGCAACTATATTAAACGTGTTGTTGTTAATTTCATTAATAACTTTATCTTTTTTAAATACCTTTCTTGCAGCTTTTAGGTTTTCGTCTGTATAAGCAGAAACTATATCCTTAAACATACTATCCAACGTTTTAAACATTGTTTTAAACTGCAGTTTTTCAATTAATTCCGGTGCTAATTTTTGATTTAAATCTATTGTATGATTCGCGATATCATAAGCTTGATCTCCGATTCTTTCCAAATTGTAATTAATTTTAAGCAATGCCAATGCAAACCTAAGATCTGTTGCAACCGGATTGTATAGGGCTATAAAATTATCTGTATCTCTTTCAATTTTTAAATCAAGGGCATTTATTCTATTTTCTTTTAAAATGACTTCTTCTGCTAAATCAGTATCAAAAATTGTAAATGCTTCAAACGCATGCTGAACTTGGCTTTGGCACAAGTTTAACATCTCTTCTCCAATGTCACTTAAAGCAACTCTTTGTTCTTCAATATTTATCATAATTTTATTTTTTAACCGAATCTACCTGTAATATAATTTTCTGTTTGCTTTTTTTCTGGATTTGTAAAAACCTTTCTCGTTTTATCAAATTCAATTAACTCTCCTAAATAAAAGAATGCAGTATAATCACTTATTCTAGATGCTTGCTGCATATTATGAGTTACAATTATAATAGTATAATCTTCTTTTAAATTATGAATTAATTCTTCAATTTTAGCTGTAGAAATAGGATCTAAAGCTGAAGTTGGCTCATCCATTAATAAAATAGAAGGTTGCACTGCCAAAGTTCTGGCAATACATAAACGCTGTTGTTGACCACCAGATAATGCCAATGCCGATTTCTTAAGATTGTCTTTAACTTCCTCCCAAAGATCAGCCTGTCTTAAAGCTTTCTCAACACGTTCATTAATAAATTTTTTATCTTTTATTCCTTGAATTTTAAGACCATAAGCTACATTTTCAAAAATTGATTTAGGAAAGGGGTTTGGCTTTTGAAAAACCATTCCAATTTCTTTTCTCAACTCTTCAACATTTACTTTTTTCTTATAAATATTGTTCCCCTCAATTTTTATTTTCCCCTCCATTCTAAATCCTTCAACATAATCATTCATTCTATTAAATAAACGAAGAAATGTAGATTTACCACAACCAGAAGGGCCAATAAATGCAGTTACTGTATTTGGTTTAATAACCATATCAATACCTTTAATTGCCTGAAAATCGTCGTACCAAACTTTTACATCTTTTGCCTCAATTCTAGAAGCATTTTTTGATGTAATATCATCTTCCGTTGAAGCTGAAACTAATTTTTTATCTTTTAATTTTTCCATTGTTATTTCAATCTCTTTTGCCACTTATTTCTAAAATAAACTGCAATTCCATTCATTACGAAAGTTATTAATAATAAAATAATAATTGCCGCTGCAGCGTTTTCAATAAACCCATGTTGTGGTCTTGAAATCCAGTTGAATATTTGAATTGGCAATACTGAAAATTCATCCATTGGATTTGAAGGTGCAAATGGAACATATGCTAATGCCCCAACAACAATTAATGGAGCTGTTTCCCCAACTGCTCTAGATAGTGCCAAAATTACACCTGTTAATATACCACCACCTGAAGCTGGTAATATTTGATTCCATATTGTTTGCCATTTAGACGCACCTAACGCATAAGAAGCGTCTCTAATTGATTTTGGAACCGCTTTTATAGCCTCTCTGGTTGCTACAATTATTATTGGAAGTATCAATAATGATAACGTTAATGCACCTGCCAATACAGAAGCACCTAAACCCATAATTCTAACAAAAACTTCTAAACCTAGCAAACCATAAATAATAGAAGGCACACCTGCTAAGTTTGAAATATTTATTTCTAATATTGCAGATAATCTATTTTTTTTACTATACTCTTCTAAATACACACCAGCAGCAACTCCAACCGGAAAAGCAATTGCTGTAGTTAATAACAAAATCCAAATACTTCCCATTAAGGCAGTAAAAATACCCGATTTTTCAGCTTTTCTTGATGGAAGATCTGTAATAAATCCCCAATCTATTCTGCCAATCCCATCTATTAAAATATCTCCAATAAATATCACAAGCAACACCAAACCAAATAAGGTACATGCTATTCCCCAAATTTTGAATAGCTGATCTTTCAATCTATTTTTTTGAATACTATTCATATTTTTCCTGATATTTTTTTCTAATTCTATAACTTAATGTATTCAATAAAAAGGTAAATACAAACAATGTAATTCCAGCAGCAAATATGGTTCTGTATTCAATTGAGCCATGCTGTACATCTCCTAAACTTACTTGAACTATAAAAGCTGTAATGGTTTCTACTGGAACCGTTGGATCTAAAGTTAATCTTGGTTGCTGACCAGCAGCAATAGCAACAATCATAGTTTCTCCAATTGCTCTTGAAATTGCCAAAATTATTGATACAATAATACCAGATGAAGCAGCCGGAACTACTACTTTAAAGGCCGTTTGTAACTTAGTTGCTCCCATACCATATGAAGCTTCTTTTAGTGCTTTTGGAACTGCATGTAAAGCATCTTCACTTAATGATGAAACAAACGGAATAATCATAATTCCCATTACTATACCGGCTGAAAGAGAGTTAAATCCCGATAAATTTGGTATAAACTGCTGTAAAAAAGGAGTTACAACTATTAAAGCGAAAAAACCATAAACAACAGTTGGTACTGCTGCCAATAATTCTAATAGTGGCTTAACAGTTTTTCTAAAGCTTTTTGGAGCATATTCACTTAAGTAAATACTTATTGATAAACCAATTGGCAATGCAACTGAAATTGCAATAAATGAAGTAAGTAATGTCCCCGAAAGTAATGGTAAAATACCATAATGTTTATCGGTGAATAATGGTGTCCATTGGGTATCAGTAAAAAAGTCAAAAATTGAAACTTCACTAAAAAAGCGAAACGCTTCAATTGCTAAAACTGAAATGATTCCAAAAGTTACTGCAATTGTAATTAAGGCACTGAATAAGAGCGATTTTTCAATTACAAGTTCTTTTATTTTTTGCATCAACTAATTTTTATACAAGTAGTATCAGATGTCAAAAAAAACATCTGATCTACTGTTGCTTTACTCTTTTTCACTATTTATTGCTTTCAACAAAAGCTTTAAAATTTGCTTTTTGTTTCGTGTACAATTCAGAAGGTAATGGAATGTATCCTACATCTTCTGATAATTCACCTGCATTATCTATATAGAAATTTACAAACTCAACAACTTCAGGAAATTTTACTGAAGTACTGTTTACATAAACAAATAGAGGTCTAGATAAAGGTCTATAAGTTCCGTTACTAACAGTTTCCAACGTTGGTTTTACAACTTCTTCGCCATTATTAACACCAATTAAAGTTAATTTATCTTTGTTTTCAGCATAGTAAGCTAAGCCAAAGAAACCTAATGAGAATTTATCACCCGCAATGCCTTGCACTAATACGTGATCATCTTCACTAGCTGTAAAATCACCTCTACTTGAACCACTTTTTCCAACAACTGCTTCTGTAAAATAATCGTAAGTTCCTGAGGCAACTCCAGGTCCAAATAAATGAATTTCTTCATTTGGCCATTCTGGTCTAATTTGGTTCCATTTCATTATTACTCCCTGAGCTGCTGGCTCCCAAATTTTCTTTAATTCTTCAACAGTAAAGTTATCAACCCAATCGTTTGCTGGATTAACTAAAACTGCCAAACCATCGTAAGCAACTTCCAATTCTAAATAATTGATATTGTTTTCAGCACAAGCTGCCTTTTCTTTATCTTTTATTGGACGTGAGGCATTTGATAAGTTTGTTTCACCTCTTGAGAATTTTTTGAAACCTCCACCAGTTCCAGAAACACCTATTGTAACTTTTACTTTTGGCTGTTCTGATCTAAATTCTTCGGCTACGGCCTCTGTTATTGGAAATACTGTACTTGATCCGTCTACCTTAATTGTTCCTTCTAAAGCTGCTGTATCTTTAATTACTTTTTCAGCTTTTTTTTCTCCACAAGAAATTGCTACAATTGCAAGAGAGATAATAAATACTATTTTTTTCATTTTTTATGTTTTTTCTAATTGTGTTGCAAATAAATGATCCTGTTGTTAAGTTTAAGTTAACTGAAAATTAATTATTTAAGGTTAATTCTAGGGAATTCATTCTTAGAGATTTTAAACAAAATAAGAGTTAAATTTTTAAAAGTGAATATCAAATTGTATTCTATACATAATTTGGCTGTTACTATTGGCAACATCTAAAACACTGATGTCTGATTGAATTTTTAATTTATGCCCAACTATATATTTAGAAACACCCAAAGTATATTGGTTTTCTACATCTTTACCAGTAACAATCTTGTCTAATTCTATATTTGTATATCGACCAGAAACCTCCCAATCATTATTTAATAAATAACCGGTTTGTAGATTTAAACCTCGACCAACTTGTACCTCGTCCCCTGTAAGAGATCCATCTGAATTTTTTGCATATGGATCATCCGCATCTCTGTCGGCATATTCAGCCATAAATGAAAATCCATTATATTTGAACATGGCATCAATAAACAATGTATTAATATTAGTTTGGTAAAAACCAATATCATTTGCCATATACGATCCTTGGTTACTTCTGTTTTTAACTGCGTTATTGTTATGATCATAAGATACACCCAAAGCGAGTTTTGGTGTTTTTTCTCTTTTTAAATCACTACCTGAATAATCGCCACCGCTTGTGAAATTTCCCATTGGCAAGAACTCTACACGACCAGTATACTGATGCCCTCCAATATTTCCACTTGTAATATTTCTTCCCTCACCCTGGGCAATTGAAAAGATTTCTTTTACAACAAATTTATCCGTTAGGTTAAAATGATGTCTTAATTGAATACCCATATCACGATCAATATTAAAACGGCTGTTTAATAAAGAACGATCAACTTGCTGCATATTTCCAGAAGAAATTACGCGTTCTCGGTTACCAGGTAATTTTGTTTGTCCGAACCATAATTCTAAATTTTTTGCAAAATTATATTTAATAAGTGCATCTAAAATATATCGAGGGGCGTTGCTCGTAAATTCAGAAGCTCCAGAAATATCTCGATTCGAAAGCCCCAACTCCAACTTATATTTTAGTTTAGGAGAAAAAGCAAATCCGTCAAATTTCAAACGTGCACGTCTTACTAAAAAGTTAGATTCTGGGCTTTCGCCATCTTGAAAATTTGTAACTGCTAAAAATTGCATTCGTGTAGCAACTTTCATTGTCCAAGTACTATCTTGTCCAACTAGGTTGAAGAGACCTTTTCCAAATTTTGGCGCATTTGTTTCTTGAGCCATTGTAAATAATGAAAAGGATATTAATAATACTGAAAGTGATAATTTAAGTTTCATAAGATTATTATTAGTTTTTGTCATTGCAAATAACCAACACCTATGTTAACTTAATGTTTCCTTATGATTAATTTATAGTCAAAAATAGCTATTGATTATGATGACTGCTTAATACTTATATAAAGCTAAGGATTTAAGTTAATTTTTGTCTCAATAAATTACGATTTTTTTATATTAATATTAAACCATTGAATTATTTTTAAAAATATTTAACATTTTCATATTGTTTTAATTTTATATTTGCATTTCAACAAACCAAAACAGATGTTTAAAAAAACAGTATCTATTTTCTTAACAATATTATTTTTAGGCATTATTTCGGCGCCTTCAATTATTGTTTCAATAGATGACTCAATAGACATTTCTGTTTTGTATAATATATCCGAAGAAGAAGAGGAAACCAATAACTTAAAGTTAGTTGTGTCTGAAATAGATGACGACACGGACTCTTATCCTATAACTTTTAAAAATCAAAGCTTAGGTTTTTACTTCAAAAAACACCCTAAACCACACGTCAATTTAATATCTCCACCTCCTGAATTCAACAAAGGATAATATATTTATCGGTTAAATAATACCTTATATATAGTCTATTAATATTTTTAGTTCCGCTAGCTAAATATTACAACTCGTTTTTTAAATCTTTAAAAATTGATATTCCAAAGGAGTGCTTATAATTTTTTATTGATTATATTTATGTTTATGTATTATTTTGGCAGAGAAACTATTTTTGGGATTAATTTTTTACAAACCATTTAGAAAAAGTTAAATAAATTACCATAAACTTGGTATTAAAAATAAAATATAATGAAAGCGCATACAAAAGAAACTCAGGCAACGATGACTCCAGAGAAGTCATTACAATTTTTAAAAGAAGGAAATATCAGATTTCAAAATAATTTAAAAGCTAATAGAAACTTATTAGAGCAAGTTAATGATACCAGCGAAGGGCAATTTCCATTTGCAACAATTTTAAGTTGTATAGATTCAAGGGTGTCTGCTGAATTGGTTTTTGACCAAGGATTAGGCGATATTTTTAGCGTTCGTATTGCAGGAAATTTTGTAAATGAAGATATTTTAGGGAGTATGGAGTTTGCTTGCAAACTTGCAGGAACCGAATTGATAGTTGTTTTAGGGCACACAAGTTGTGGAGCTGTTAAAGGAGCATGTGATGATGCCAAATTAGGTAACTTAACAAGTATGCTGGCAAAAATAAAACCAGCAGTTGAGGCAATTAAAGAACCGAAAGACCCTAATTTACGCAACTCTAAAAACAGTGAATTTGTTGATAATGTTGCCACCAAAAATGTACAACTTACTATAGACAGAATCTTAAAAGAAAGTCCTGTTCTTGCAGAAATGCAAAGCAAGGGTGAAATAAAAATTGTTGGAGCTATGTATGATATTAATACAGGAGCCGTTGATTTTTTTGAATAAGATTTAAATTGTTAACTAAAAAAATAAAAATTATCTATAAAAATAAATCACATGAAAAATTTATTTTCAAATATTAAAGGTGATGCCTTTGGAGGTATCACAGCAGGTATTGTTGCATTACCATTAGCATTGGCATTTGGTGTATCCTCGGGATTAGGACCAAGCGCAGGATTATATGGAGCTATTTTTATAAGCTTCTTTGCTGCTTTGTTAGGTGGTACTAACACTCAAATCTCAGGACCAACCGCACCAATGACTGCCGTTAGTATGGTTGTTATTGCAGGTATTATTGCGGTAAATGATGGTGATGTTTCAAAAGCGCTTCCAATTATTCTAACTGTTTTTTTACTTGGAGGATTATTTCAAGTTGGTTTAGGTGTATTAGGTCTTGGTAAATATATTAAGTATATACCTTATCCTGTAGTTTCTGGTTTTATGACTGCCATTGGTGTTATTATTTTAGTAACTCAAATTCTTCCAGCTATTGGGTATTATCCAAAAGAAGACATGCCTTATGTTGAATCATTTAAACCTCAAGCTGAAGAAATTATTTTAGAAAATATTTTAAAAGAAGAAGCTGGAGAAGGAATATTAGTATTAGAAAATTTTACTGAAACGGTTGCTAGAGCAGGAAATACAACACAAGAAGATATTCTAAAAGAGTCTAAAACACTTGCTGCAAATGACGCTTCTGGTGTTTTAGGAACCCTTAAAGTTTTACCACAAGCTTTAAGAAATATAATTTGGTTAGAATTTATTTTGGCATTAGCTACAATTTTTATTATTTATGGATTTAAACGAATTACTACTGCAATTCCAAGCACACTTGTAGCCTTATTAGTAGTATCTGGTGTTGCTTTTGCTTTTAATTTAGATTATAGGCCTATTGAAGAAATTCCTTCTGGATTACCTATTCCTAATTTTGGAATTTTTACAGAATTTAGTTTTAATAATATCTCACCATATCTTTTAGCAGCATTAACATTGGCACTTTTGGGATCGATAGATTCATTATTAACTAGTGTGGTTGCTGATAATATGACCAAAACCAAACATCAACCCAATAAAGAACTTATTGGACAAGGTATAGGTAATAGTATTGCGGCTATTTTCGGAGGGATTCCTGGAGCAGGTGCTACTATCAGAACGGTAGTTAATATTAAATCTGGTGGTAAAACAAAGTTATCTGGAATGATAGCTGGTATTATGTTGTTGATTATTTTATTGGCTTTAGGTCCCGTGGCTTCAAAAATTCCTGCCGCTGTTTTAGCTGGAATTTTAATTACTGTTGGGATTGGCGTAATGGATTATAAAGGATTAAAAGCAATACCAAGTTTACCAAGAGACATGAAAATTGGACCTCTAAAAGTGAGTTCAGAAGTTATTATTATGCTTGTGGTTTTAGTGCTTTCTAGCATTTGGAATTTAGTTTATGCCGTTGGAATTGGTATGATAATCGCCTCTTTAATGTTTATGAAAAAAATTGGAGATCTTACTGCGGAGCGATCTGATGTAAAATCACTTAAAGAAGAAGCCTGGAAAGATGAAATTGATTTCCCTGAAAATCTTAAAGAAGAAGTTTTTATAAAACATCTTAAAGGACCATTGTTTTTTGGATCTACAAGCGATTTTCAAGCATTAGCAAAACAGATACCAGAAACTGCATCAACAGTAATTATGAGGTTAGGACGTATGCAATATATGGATCAGTCTGGCTTATATGCCATGGAAGATATGTTACAGGATCTAAAAAAGAAAAATGTTGAAGTTTTATTTGTGGGGTTACTAGAACAACCAAGATATATGATGGAACGTATTGATATTATTCCTGATTTTATACCAGAAGAACATATTTTTGACTCCTTTAAGAAATGTGTAAAATGGATTAAGATAAACTTAAAAGATAAATATTAATTATTTTATCATTAATATTTATTAGATAATTCTTCTAATACTCTTAAAATAAAGACCACCAAAATTTGGTGGTCTTTTCATTTCAATAATATTGTTGACAAAAACAAATAATTAATATGAAATGGTGTAGTATAAAATCAATCTATACACAAAACAAATATCTTGTTTAAATTTTTTCTATGTGTAATCTAAATATTATGCAATCGTTAACTATTTGTATCTTCTGTTTACATAAATAATAAACACTCAAATACTTAATATTTTAATTTCCAAATATTTCGAGTGGAATACCATTACCGTTATTTATCTCATTTTCAATAAATTATATCCATTTTATAAAAACTTAATGTAAACTTAATGTTAATTAATCTTTAAAATAAGGTAAAGTATATATCTTTGAGTATATTGAAAACTGAATTTTAATTAAAAAAATATTAAACCATGAAATCACTTATAAATATAATTATACTGTTGTTTTGTGTAACAGCATTTTCTCAAGAACAAAAAGTAGAATATAAAAAAGTTGACAATAATTTAATAAAAGCAACTTATTATTTTGCTGATAATAATTTCATAATTGAAAAAGAAGGGTATTTTAATAAGGAAGAAAAATTACATGGTATGTGGGTAAGTTATAATATTGAAGGAAATAAAACTTCAATTGCAAACTATAATAACGGTAAAAAAGATGGAGTCTGGACTTTTTTTAAAGAAGATAAAATTAGTGTAATTACCTACAAAGACAATAAAATTACAAATGTTGAAGAAAAAGCAATAGTGATAAATTAAAATAAGATTAATATTCTTGTAATAAAAAAGGGACTAAAATATTAGCCCCTTTTTTGTTATAAAATGAAATTTCTTCTATAAATCAGCCCCTTTCCAAGACCAGCTAGAAATATCAACTTTAGTCCCTGTGTTATAGGTATCAGTTGTTGTAGCGTCATTACCATCAATTTGAACATTAGATAATGCACCATTATCTTTCATATCAATATTCTTTGAATATCCTTCTAAATATAAGTTGGAAATTGTTGCTCCAGATTCTTTTTTAAATTGTAATGCTGTACCATCAACAGTAGAAATTGCCGTAACATTAATAAATTTAGGGTTGTTATTTACTTTATCTCCTTCAAAAGCTGTTGAAAAACCTTCTATTGTATGAGAAATATATGTATTTGTAATGGTTCCATTCCAACCTTCAGTCCAATCTACAGCATCATCTTCATTATTTTCTAAATAAATATTGGTTAATGAGACTGTTCCTCCAAAAAATTCTACACCGTCATCAGCTCCATCAATTATCGCAACATTTTCTATAACTGTACCAGAACCTACCGCATATAATGAAACACCATTGTATTGTGATTCTGAATTAATTTGAGCACCGGTACCTTTAATTACTAAATATTTTATAGATCCAGAGTTATCAGCATCATCTATACCTCCATAAATAAATCCACCAACTTCTGCTTCTGCATCCACACCAGCAGTAGTAGTTGCTTTACCACAAATAGTTAATCCACCCCAATCTGCTGGAGCAGGATTTACAGAAGACATAACAATAGGATTATCTTCAGTACCTTGAATATCAATTTTTCCACCTTTAAGAACAGCAATATAAACATCTACACCACCTTTATCTGCAGAGATTCTGGTACCTGCTTCTATTGTTAATGTAACTCCGTTTTGTACAATATAAGAACCTGTTAATGTATAGTTTGTATCAGCTGTTAAAGTTTTATTAGACGTTAAATTTCCATTTAAAACTTCAAGAGCCACAAACTGACCATTGATAAAATTCCAATTAGAAATATCAACTTGAGAGCCTGTATTATAAGAAACATCAACTTGAGCATTTGAACCATCAATTTTTACATTAGATAAGGCTCCACCGTCTTTCATATCTATATTTTTATCATAACCGCTTAAAAATAAGTTCGTAATAGTTGCACCAGATTCTTTTTTGAATTGTAAGGCTGTACCACCAACTGTTGATATTGCAGTTAAATTATTGATTCTTGGATTTTTATTGTCTTTATCCCCTTCAACAACAGTTGAAAATCCCGCAATTGTATGAGCAACATAAGCATTATCAATTGTTCCACTCCAACCTTCTGTCCAGTCAATAGCATCATCTTCATTATTTTCTAAGTATAAATTACCAACTGAAACAGTCCCTCCAAAAAATTCAACACCATCATCGGAACCGTTTATTACGGCAACATTTTCAACAACAGTTCCAGAACCTACAGCATAAAAAGAAACTCCATTATATTGAGATTCAGAATTAATTTGAGCTCCTGTACCAATTATTACTAAGTTTTTTATAGTTCCCGAACTGTCAGCATCTTCGGTGCCCCCATAAATAAACCCACCAACTTCAGCTTCGGCATCAACGCCAGCAGTAGTGGTAGCTTTTCCACAAATAGTTAAACCTCCCCAATCTCCTGGATTACCATTTGAAGATGACATAATAACCGGGTTGTTATCTGTTCCATTAATGTTAATTTTCCCACCTTTTAATACTGCTATATAAACATCGGTACCACCATTATCGGCTTCAATTTGGGTGCCTGCAGGAATTGTAAGAGTAACCCCTTCAGGAATAATAAACGAACCTGATAATTCATAACTGGTTGAACTATTTAAGGTGAAGTTTTCTTCAAGTTGACCATTCATAATTCCAACTTTTAAGTTTTCTATCACAGAATTAGAAGGAGTTATAATTGGACTCGGATCACTATCATCACAACTAAATAACGTCAATAACGCAACTACTGCTGTTATTCCAATAAATTTAAAGCTTGTTTTTTTCATTTTGAAATAATTTATTTTGTATTTATTTTAAATTAATTTATGTGCAAATAACCTTTTTTAATAACACTAAGGCCTTAAGTAAACATTAAGTATTTATTATGAAATTCCTGCATTATTCAGGTTATGTTAAAAAAATGTTATTTCCATTTTTTATAAAATTAAAAGCCACAAATAGATAACTATTTGCAGCTTTTATAAAATTCTATTAAATTATTTTAGAAGGTGTACTTAAGTCCCAAACTTAGGTTCATTCCTTTTTTATATGAACTTATAATTTCATTTGTTTCAACTTGAGTTGATAAACTTTTTACTTTTTGAGTTTGTTCAATATTAGGATTTAAAATATTCTTACCTATAAATTTTAAAGTGAGATTTTCATTCAGTTTTTTACTTAAAACCAAATCCAGCGTTACAAAACCTTTTTCAATAATTTCATCATTATATAACACTGCGCTATTAGCAAAATCTTCCGGTGCTCCCAAAGCATAAATTTTATCTGATGAATAGTTACCTGCTAATGTTGCAATAAATTTATTCATCTGATTATTTGAATAACTTAATGCTGTGTTCAAAATAAATTCCGAAGCACCTTGTAAATCTGATTCTGTTTTTCCTTTATATTGAAATTCCTCTAAAAGATCTTGTTTAAACCACATTTTTGTAGCATTAAAATTGATATTTAAATCACTATTCTCTTTACTAATAATATTAAGTCTTGTTTCGAATTCTAATCCTACAATAGCTGCTTTTTCACCAGTATTATCATATGAAAAATTACCTGATGATCCTCTTGTTTGTGATAGGTTTATTGGGTTTTTAATTCTTTTATAGAAACTTGATATGGATATCAACTCTTTAGATGAAGGAAATAATTCCCATTTTAAATCAATATTATAATTGGTAGATTCTTTAAGGTCTGGATTCCCTTTAGTAACACGTCCTATTGGAGAAACGTATTCAAATGGTGCCAATTCTTTAAATTCTGGAAGCGTTATTGTTTTGCTACCTGCAAATCTTACAAAGTTCTTTTCATTTATTTCCAACTTTAAATTTAAACTTGGTAATACATTATTATAGTTGTTTGTTAAACTTCCAACTCTACCAACATAATTTGAAACATCCCAATTTACACCTAGTTCATCAGTCTCATATCTCACACCAATGTTACCTGAAATTTTATTAAACCCAAAATCTAAATTTGCAAAACCGGCATAGGAATTAAGATTGGCATTATAAATGTCTGGATTTCTTTCCCTTAAAATTATTGTACCATTATTAAAATACATTTTTTGAAAAGCTATTGATAAATCATCTATCGATTCTACTTGAAAACCCTTGGCTCTGACACCAATAAATAATGAATTAAAACTTCTTTCTTTTTGACGAAAATTTGCTCCAAAAATTAATTTTAATGGATTGTCACCATTTTCATTAAATGTAATTTGATCTTTCAAATACCCATTTAACTCGGTATCTTTTATCTTTTGACTAGATTTTCGTTGCTGAAAATCACCTACGTGCGCAAATTGCACCGTGTTTTCATCTAATATATTTACTTCATTTCTAATACGATTCGGTTCTTTTGCAATTACATAATTGTAACCAACAGCCCAATTCAATTCATTATTTTCAGTAACATTATGATTCCCTAAAACCTGATTCACAAACATTCTTGTTTGCTTTAGGTTTTGGTCTCTAACAAAAGCCCCATATTCTGAAGGATCTTGATCAAAAACATAGCCTTCTCCATTTCTACCTTGTTCGTATAAATTGTCAATAGTTTTATTTACTACCAAACTATTATAACTTATTTTATTACTTTCATTTAGTTTGTAAGCTATATTTAATAGTGCTGTAGTGTTAATTTTTGAACTAAATGTTTCAGCATCAGAAAAGGAATTATCTAATACATTAGATCTGTATTTTTTAAAAATTCCTTTTTCATGACTAAATGAATTATCATGAGAGGCTGTTGCAAAAACTGATAAGTCCTTGCCAAATAATTCAACCTTTTTTCCTCCTGTTAATGAAACTCCAAAATTTAACGGAGTACTTCTTGTTTCCCTATTCCAACTCTGTAAAGTAATGGCATCAACTAGAGCATATTGTTTTGAATAAAACCCTAAACTAACATCATTCATGTTTTGTGTTACTCTAAAGTTATTAAAAACACTCTCTTTAATTACATTGGTATTAGTACCTCCACTAATATCAATGGAAAATTTACCGCCGTTATATTCTTTTGTAGTTATATCAACACTTCCAGATGCCTGATCTGCATAATTTTCTGTGGTATACGTTTTACTTATTCCAACATTTTGAATAATATCAGTAGAGAATAAATTTAAATCGATGTTTTTCTTTTCCACATCATCTGAAGGTATCGGCAAACCATTCATTGTTGTAGTTAAATATCTATCCCCCAAACCTCGAATGTAGATATCTCCAGAACCTTCATTTTTAGTTACACCCGAAATTTTTGAAGTTGCAGCGGCAGCATTAGAAACACCCGTTCTTGCCAATCTTTCAGCTCCAATACTTTCTTTAATAACAGTAGCCTTTTTTTGCTCAGTTAAAAGTGCACTTTCAGATTCTTTTTTGGTTGAACCTGTAATTTGAATTTCACTTAAAGAAACTCCCTGACTTGCACTTAAAATTTGATCTAATTTTGTTGTTTCACCTTCACTAACAACTACATTTGGTATTTCAACCGTTTGATAACCTATAAAGCTAAATACAACAGTATAAGTTCCTTGTTCAACTTGAAAAGTATAATTCCCTTCGAATTCAGTAGTTGTTCCTATTGAAGTTCCTTTAATAAATACATTTGCAAAAGGTAGTGGTGAGTTATCAACTTCTTTATCCAAAACAAGTCCCGAAATAGTTCCTTTTTCCTGAGCGAATACAACAACATTAATAAGTATAATAATTACAGTAATAAATTTCTTCATTTTTAGTTTTAATTTCTTGCGCAAAGGAATAGCAACTAAGTAAATGAAAGGTTAATGAGTAGTTATTTAATAGTAATAATACCGTTAAATTAATGTTACTTATTTTGCTTTGGAAATAAGGTTACCCTCAGAAATAGAAGTCTTAGGTTTTAATGCATTCAAAACTTGATATAATTTTAATGAACTATTTGATGAAATTTTCACATTGTTTATTTCAATCGAATTATATCCAATAAAACTAAATTTTAATGAATATTTTCCTGGTTTAAGCTTTAATCTAAACGAACCATCAACATCAGTTGTAGCAGTTGTATTTGTTTCTTTAACAAGTACTTGAGCAAAAATCAATGGCTCGTTTTCATTTTCACCATCAAATACAACTCCTTCTATATTTCCTTTTTTATTAAAATCAGTAGTTAAGGAACTCATTTTTAATGATTGTCCAAAATTCTGAGTGATTATTAAAAGAAAAAAGGTAACAATTAAAACCCTCATTATATTTGTAATTATTTGTACGTAAATAAACTATTTGATTGTTAATTAATTGTTATGTAACGTTTATTTAATCATATTTTAAATGTTAAGTTTCAGCAATAAAGGAATCAAAAAATATATAAATTATTACCTATATTGCATCAAATTATAAAAAGGAAATATGAATTGGAATCAATTGTTATCTCTAAAGAGATCTGGTGATACACAAAAGAGATTACGAAATAAACAAGATGAAACTCGCTTAGGTTTTGAAGTAGATTATGATCGTATAATTTTTTCTGATTCGTTTAGAAGTTTACAAGATAAAACTCAGGTTGTTCCATTATCAAAAACCGATTTTGTTCATACGCGATTAACACACAGTTTAGAAGTTAGTGTGGTTGCGCGTTCTTTGGGTAGGATAGTTGGAGAACAGGTTCTAAAAAAACACGCTGAATTAACTGAGAAAGGATATACAATGAATGATTTTGGGGCAATTGTTGCAACTGCTGCATTGGCTCATGATATTGGAAATCCACCATTTGGACATAGTGGTGAAAAGGCTATTGGAGAATATTTTATAAATGGTAAAGGAAAAAAATTTAAAGACGAACTAACGGATAAAGAATGGCAAGATTTAATTGATTTTGAAGGAAATGCAAACGGATTTAGAATTTTAACTGAAAGCAAAGAAGGGGTTGAAGGTGGTTTACGTTTATCTTATGCAACTTTAGGGGCTTTTTTAAAATATCCTAAAGAATCTTTACCTAAAAAACCTACACCACATATTGCTGATAAAAAATATGGAATTTTTCAATCTGAAATATCCTTTTTTAATGAAGTTGCTTCTGAATTGGGTTTAATTCCAACAGGTAGCAATGAAAATGTTGCTTTTAAAAGACATCCTTTAGCATATTTAGTTGAGGCCGCAGATGATATTTGTTATACAATTATAGATTTTGAAGATGGAATTAATTTAGGTTTAATTGAAGAAGAATTTGCGCTAGAATATTTAATTAAGTTAGTAAAAGACACTATTGACTCTAAAAAATACCATCAGTTAAAATTTAAAAAGGATCGTTTAAGTTATTTAAGAGCTTTAGCTATTGGAACTCTTATTAACGAAGCTACCCGAGTATTTTTAACCAATGAAGAAGCAATATTAAAGGGAGATTTTCCTCATTCACTTTTAGAAAAATGCAATTATGAAGCTCAAATAAATGATATTATTAAGCTAAGTGTTGAAAAAATTTACAGAAGTCGTGAAGTAATAGAAAAAGAGCTTGTTGGTTATTCAATTATTGCAAAATTGTTAGATGTGTTTTTAACAGCTTCCAATAACAAATTTGAAAATACATTATCTAATTATGATAAATTAATAATTAATTTATTACCTGAAAGTATCCAAAAACCAAAAGACACATTATATTTAAGACTTTTGACTATTTGTGGTTTTGTTGCTAGTTTAACGGATGGTTTTGCGTATCAATTATATAACAAAATAAATGGTTAATATTAATTTAACCAGCGTTCAAGAAAGTGAATAATTAGTAATTTAATCGTTTTGATGATTTATTTTACGTAAAATTCGAACAGCTTCTTTATATTTAATATAGCTAGTTTTATCATCTAAAATTTTTAAGTAATTTTTAGATTCTTTTAGTTTTGACAAAGCATTAGGAATCTCATTCAATGCACAAATCAAATAATTTGTAGGCAACTCTAATAAATCAATTTGCTCAGTTTCAGATAACGGTAACTTCTTTATCAACTTATTTAAAATTGTATTACAATTATTAAAAATATGGTGTAATTCCATCTTATTAAACTGGGGTGGTTGAAAAAGTAATTCAGTTACAATATCGTGTTTTCCGTTGTCTTTAAAATGAATAACCGTTTTTTCTAGTGGATAATAATCAAATTCATCTTTAATTCTTAAATAAACATATTCAGTTATTATAAACGACCTATGATTGTGTTCAATTTTAACTTCATCCAAAGCAGAATAAAATAAACGTACTTGTTCATTCACCAATTCAATGTCAACTCTTGAATAAAATACCTTATCCTCAACTACTTTTTTTTGACCAGCCCAACACAATACAAATTGCTCATTAAAAACTTTATACCTTGGGTTATATTCATCTTTATGTCTGTTAATAAAATCAAAAACACCATCTAAAGTCAATTGAATATTATTACTAGCATTTTTTTCAATGGCAGTTACTATTTCTCTATTGGTATTTTTTAATTCAAATTTTCCCAAGGTAGACATTGAGTTGCTTCCTCTCCTAAAAAAAACGCGTCCTCTTACATATTTCCAAATTTGTTTTTTAAGGGATGTTACTTTATTAATAGGGCTTATGGTAACTAAACCTACTACTTTATATCGCGGTAATCTAGGAAATGGAATATTTTCATATTGAATTTTAGGTGGATTTTCTAAATAAGAATTTACCAAATTTTGAATTTTACTGTCATCAAAAAAATCAACCCCTTCAATAGTATTTAATTCATCTTCTACTCCAATTACTATGTATGAATTGTTTTCTGGATTTGAATTTGATAGCGCGCAAACATGCTTTAAAAACTTAGCTTTCCCCTCTTTATTGTCTAATGAAATTTTTCTCTTTTTATCGTAAAAACTATTTTCATCGTTTTGGGCGAGTAAATTTTTTATTAAAAGACGTTTGTTGATCATTTTAAAACTCTTATTCTTTGTTTAAAATAGTAGCACTGGCCTGGGCAGTTGGATAAACAATTAAATCTTCAATATTAACATGTGATGGCCTTGTAACAACAAAATGAATAATTTCTGCTATATCAACAGCTTGAAGCGCTTTAAAGCCTTTATAAACATTTTTTGCCTTTTCTATATCTCCTTTAAAACGAACTTCAGAAAATTCAGTTTCAACTGCTCCAGGGTGAATTGCTGAAACCCTTATATTATGCTTATTTAAATCTATCCGCATTGCTTTATTTAACGCATTTACAGCGTGTTTAGAAGCGCAATACACATTTCCATTAGGATATACTTCTTTTCCTGCAATTGAGCCTATATTCACTACAAAACCATCGTTTCTTTTAACCATTTGAGGAAGAATTGCTTTTGATACATATAACAAGCCTTTTACATTGATATCAATCATCGCATCCCAATCATCCATACTTCCATCTTGTATGCTACTTAATCCATGTGCATTACCTGCATTATTTATTAAAATATCTATTTTCTGAAATTCTTTTGGCAACGATTTTACCGCATTATAAATGGCTTCTTTATCTCTAACATCAAATTGTAACGTAGTTACTTTTGTTAGCTTACTTAGTTCCGTTTTTAATTCTGACAATCTTTCACCTCTTCTGCCACAAAGAATTAATTGAATGTTATTTTTTGCGAAAATTTCCGCAGTTGCTTTTCCAATACCTGACGTTGCGCCAGTAATAAATGCTGTTTTTTGGTTCATTTTACATTTTTTTACAATGATATAAAGATACAAAAAAACCGCTCCTCTTCAGGAGCGGCCTAATAATTGGCTATTAAATAATAGCCAATCAAAAATCAACTAACCAAACTTTATTTTAAATTTCTTCTAACTTTCGTTTCTCTATTTACTTTAGTTCGTTTTCTTCCATCATTCCTTACACTTCCTTTAGCCGAACTTGTTTTTAAATACTGAATGTATCCTTTTCCTTTAAATTCATACGTTGTTCCAGAATCTATGTGATACAAACTAATTTCACTATCATTTATAACGGTCAACTCAAACTCTTCATTGCCCCAAGAATCATAATCTAATGTTAAAATTTTAAGATTGTCATATCCTTGCACATTTGCTACCGTATAATCTCCTACATAATCCCAATATAGATTTGCAATATTTGTGCCAATTTCATCTTGTGAAGAATAAAATGTTGTTAAATTTTCTGGAGTGAAACTTAAAAAGTTCTCATTATCAAATTCATTTAAAGCACCTACTTGACTTGTAAATGTTTTTTCCCAGGCATTATATTCTTGTAAAAAATATTCAATATTGTCGTAAAATATTTGATCGTAATCGAAATTATATTTTTGGTACCCTTCTAAGTAATAGGTTACATTATTATAATTATCTTTTAGTTTTATTCTATCATTTGATATTTGAATTACATCAAAATCATAATAACCATCTAAATTATGGTCAATTTCTAAATAACCTTCAAAAGTATTGTAATAACCTATTTGAATTCCATATCCATTTCCTGCTGTCCCTATCCCAACTAAATTATTGTTAGCAAATATTTTTCCATTAATAAATGAAATTGTAAAAGCTTTTGATAAAAATGGTACATCTCCATTACCAGATGTTTTGTTATAATCTATGTACCATAAATCGTAAGATGTTACTACATCTTCAAGCGTTTCGTAATAAGGCTCATCATAATCATCAATTATTACACTACAAGAAGAAATTGAAATTCCTATAACAAGTGTTGCGAAAAGTAATTTTAAAGTCTTCATAATTTTTTGTTTTTTGGGTTATATTATAGAAATTTCAATTTCCGTGCCAAAAGATAAAATTACAACATCTTTAAATTTAATAGTTTGGTTTTTAACTAGTTAATCTACTTGTTTAATTGTTAATTGAGGGTGGTTTTGATTCTATAATATTTTCCACTTTATAAAACACCCTTTTATTTTTATAAGAATATGAAACCACAGCTTCGTTCTTTTTTAATTGAAAAGGTATTTTTACAGAAACATCAGGTGCTTCATTACCATATTCCTTTTTTGGGTCTATATCTAATCTAAACTCTTTCTTTTTCTCAAGTATAAAAGTTCCAACATATAGATTTTTAGAAGAACTTTTATCTTTTTTAAGTTTGACTTTCATATTTCTAAAAAATATGGTGTCTAATGCTATTTGAGTATTATCAATAACTAAATTAACTTTAATGCCTTTAACATCGGGCTGACCTCCAACCCATGAGTGGTATGTCGCTTCAATTATTTTAAATGGAGGTTTCGTTTGTAATTCTTTTTCGCCATTAATTTTATTGGATCCATAACAAGAAAATGCTAAAGGAAAAATACCTAAAGCTAAAACGTATATTAGTTTTTTCATTTCATATATTTTTTTATATAAGTTAGCAAAATACATGCCAAATTGCAAAAAAAGAGCTTATCAAAATTGATAAGCTCTTTTTAATATTTTAAAAATATTTTTTTCTAATTGTTCAATGCTTCCGCACCACCAACAATCTCCAGGATCTCATTTGTAATTGCAGCCTGACGTGCTTTATTGTAAGTTAACAATAAATCGTCACGTAAATCAGTTGCATTATCAGTAGCTTTATGCATTGCTGTCATACGTGCTCCATGTTCTGATGCAAATGAATCTCTAATCCCTTTATATAATTGTGTTTTTAATGATTTAGGAATCAACTCTAACACAATTTCAGGTTTAGATGGCTCAAAAATATAGTCTGTATTAACATTTACAGTTCCTTCAATTGGTGCAATTGGTAAAAACTGCTCAATTGTTGTTATTTGGGTGGCAGCATTTTTAAATCGATTATAAACTAATTCAATTTTATCATACTTTCCTTCAGCAAAAAGACTCATTATCTTTTCTGCAATTAAGGCCACATTATTAAATGTTAAATCATCATAAATATCATTGTGATTTTCAATAACTTTAAAGGTTTTAGATAAAAGGTCGTTTCCTTTTTTACCAATAGTTAATAAATCAACTTGTTTTCCTGCATAATTATCTTTAACATATTGAACAGTTCCTTTAATTACAGATGAATTAAAACCTCCGCACAAACCTCTATTTGATGTAATAACAACAATTAAAACATTAGAAACTTCTCTTTGTTTAGAATAAGTTCCTCCTACATCACCATCTAAAGTTGAACTTAAACTTTGTAAAAGTTCAGTCAACTTATCAGAATATGGACGCATTTGAGTAATTGCATCTTGTGCTTTTTTCAACTTTGCAGCGGACACCATTTTCATGGCACTGGTAATTTGCATTGTTGATCCAATGGATGCTATTCTGTTACGTATTTCTTTTAAGTTTGCCATTTTAATTTTATTTGTCAATCCGCACTTGATGCGGAATCTTTATAAATGAACTTTAAATCATGAAATTCCCGCTTTCGCGGGAATAACAATTTATGATTTATGCGTATTTAGCTGAAACTTCTTTTGCTGCACTAGTTAAAGTATCAATAACCTCATCAGTTAATTTACCAGCTTTTAAAGTATCTAATATATCTCTGTGTTTTGCATTCAAATATTGAATGAAATCAGATTCAAATTCTTTTACTTTTTCAACAGGAACCGCTCTTAATAAGTTTTTAGAACCTGCATAAATAATAGCAATTTGGTCTTCAACTTTAAATGGATCCGCTTGATTTTGCTTTAAAATTTCAACGTTACGTTTTCCTTTTTCAATTACATTCATTGTAGCTGCATCTAAATCAGAACCAAACTTAGCGAAAGCTTCAAGCTCACGGTATTGTGCTTGATCTAATTTTAAAGTACCTGCTACTTTTTTCATTGATTTAATTTGTGCATTACCACCTACACGAGATACTGAAATACCCACGTTAATAGCTGGACGTACACCTGAGTTGAATAAATCTCCATCTAAGAAAATTTGTCCATCAGTAATTGAAATCACGTTTGTTGGAATATATGCAGATACGTCACCTGCCTGAGTTTCAATAATTGGTAAAGCTGTTAACGAACCTCCTCCTTTAATTTTTCCTTGTAAGGAATCAGGAACATCATTCATTTGAGATGCAATTTTATCATCATTAATTACTTTTGCAGCACGTTCTAATAAACGAGAGTGTAAGTAAAAAACATCTCCAGGATATGCCTCACGTCCTGGTGGACGACGTAATAATAATGAAATCTCACGGTAAGCAACAGCTTGTTTAGATAAATCATCATAAACAATTAAAGCTGGTCTACCTGTATCTCTAAAATACTCTCCAATTGCAGCACCTCCCATTGGAGCATAAACTTGCATTGCAGCAGGATCAGATGCGTTGGCAGCAACTATTGTTGTGTACGCCATTGCCCCTTTTTCTTCTAATAAATTTGCAATTCCAGCAACCGTAGATGCTTTTTGACCAATTGCAACATATATACAATATACTGGTTCACCAGCATCGTAAAATTCTTTTTGATTGATAATAGTATCAATAGCAACTGTAGATTTACCTGTTTGACGGTCACCAATAATAAGTTCACGTTGCCCTCTACCAACTGGAATCATAGCATCAACTGCTTTAACACCTGTTTGTAATGGTTCGGTAACTGGTTCACGGTAAATAACACCCGGAGCTTTTCGCTCTAATGGCATTTCAAAAGTTTCTCCTTGAATTGGACCTTTACCATCAATTGGGAAACCTAATGTGTTTACAACACGACCAACAATTCCTTCACCAACTTGTAATGAAGCAATTCTTTCGGTACGTTTTACAGTAGAACCTTCTTTAATAGATTTTGAATGACCTAATAAAACAACTCCAACATTGTCTTCTTCTAAGTTCAATACAATTCCTTCTAATCCATCTTCAAACTCAACTAACTCACCATATTGTACATTTGCCAAACCATATACACGTGCAATACCATCACCCACTTGTAATACTGTTCCAACTTCGTCCAATGAAGCTGAAGCCTCAAATCCTGCTAATTGTTGTTTTAAAATCGCTGATACTTCAGCTGGTTTTATTGATGCCATTTTATTTATTTTTTAAAACTAAAATCTTTATTATTAATTTGAAATCTAATTTTCGCTTTCAAACTGTCTTTTTAATACTTGTAATTTATTTGAAATACTTGCATCGTACTGAACATCTCCAATGCGAAGAATAAACCCACCTATAATATCAGGATTTATTATGTTTTCAATTGTTGCTTCTTTTCCTGTAATTTCTTTTACTTTAGCTAAAACTTGTTTATTTAAAGCTTCCGTTAGCGGAACTGCTGAAGTTACTTTAGCTACTTCAATTCCTTTTAACTTATCAAAAATAACTGTGTATGCTTTTGCAACATCACTTAATATTGGCAATCTTTTATTATCAACTAAAAGATCTAATAAACCAATTGATAAGCTCGAGATTTTATTAGAAAAAACTTCTTTTAAAGCTGCTCTTTTTATATCAGTTTTTAAAACTGGACTACTTAACAATAATTGTAAATCTTTACTCTCATCAATAGTTTCTGCAACCAACAACATATCACTATTCACTTCAACTTCTTTATTTTGTTCAAGTGCAAAATTTAATACTGCCTTTGCATACCTTACTGCCGCTCTAGATCCGCTCATAATTATTATTAACTAATAGTTACTTCTTTTAATAGTTCTTCAACAAGTTTAATTTGCTTGTTTTTATCCGCTAATTCACCTCTTACAACTTTCTCTGCAATACCAACTGATAATTCTGCAACTTGATTTTTTAGATCTGTAATTGCAGCTTGTTTTTCAGCTTGAATTGTAGCTTGTGCTTGTTCAACCACTTTATTAGCTTGAGCCTGAGCTTCACCTTTTGCTTCAGAAATAATATTTTCTTTCATTTCACGTGCTTCTTTTAAAAGACTATCACGCTGTGCACGTGCTTCTTTTAAAATACGCTCATTGTCTGCGTTCAAGTTTTGCATTTCTTTACGAGCCGCTTCTGCAGATGCTAATGCATCTTTAATACCTTCCTCACGCTCATTAACGGCGTTTAAGATTGGCTTCCAAGCAAACTTTCTTAATAATAAAAGAAGGCAAATAAACAAAACTGATTGCCAAAAGAACAATCCTAGTGAAAACTCATTTAATAATTTTTCCATTCTATATTTTTATAATTTTATTCAGTATATTTTAAATAACTAACAACTATAACCAACCGCTATAGTTGTTAGTATTTGTAAGAATTAAACTGCGAATAATGCAGCAAATCCAATACCTTCAATAAGCGCCGCTGCAATCAACATCGCTGTTTGGATTTTTCCATAAGCTTCAGGTTGACGGGCGATTGCGTCCATTGCTGAACCACCAATTCTACCAATACCGATACCTACACCGATAACTACTAAACCTGCTCCTACCATTACTGGGATTTCCATAATATATATAATTAAAAATTAAACATTCAATTTAAACCCTTTGCTTTTTGCTAAGGTTGTTACTCAATTTAATGAGCTGGTGATTCTTCGTGGTGTTCGTGTTCTTCTGAAGCAAAACCAAAATACAAAGCAGATAACATTGTGAAAATATATGCTTGTAATAAGGCAACTAATACTTCAATTAAAGAAATTGCAAAAGCCAACCCAAATGACATTGGACTACCTAACCAACTCTTAAAGAAAAACATTAAACCAATTAAACTTCCCAATACAATATGTCCTGCTTGCATATTTGCATACAAACGTATCAATAATGAAAAGGGTTTGATAACAATTCCTAATAATTCTATTGGAATTAAAATAATGTATAAAGGGATTTTACCAAACCAAGGCAAGGTATCACCTAAAGGATCAAAAATATGTTTCCAATAATCTTTTGTTCCTGTAAAATTTGTAATTAAAAACGTTAGTAAAGCTAATGCAACGGTTACTGCAATATTTCCTGTTACGTTTACACCAAATGGTGTTAATCCAAACATGTTTAAAAACCATATAAAGAAAAATATAGTTAATAAATATGGCATATATTTTTTGTATTTCTTTTCTCCAATATTTGGAATTGCAATATCATCTCGAATATACAATACAATTGGCTCAAATAATCTTCCAAATCCTTTTGAGATTCCACCATTTTTAACATAAGATTTTGCTAAGCTGGTAAATAACCAAAACATTAATATACATGTTAGTAAAATCATAAACGCTCCTTTAGTGAAAGAAAAATCTAAAGGCTTCTCGTTTGTTGCATGGTGATGCTCATCATATTCAATTGTACCAGCTGCGTCCGTTTTATATATTTTGTTGTGATCTAATTTATAGAAGTTTCCATTATTTTCGGCAACAGTTTCTCCATGATGAAATTTCGATGAAGAAAAAACTTGCAAACCACCATCTATTAAAATAATTGGTAGAGGAAATCCAACATGTGCAGTTTCTCCATTGTCCTTTTCGTAGGAAAACAAATTGAAACTGTATGAATCTAAAAGGTGATGCTTAATGTATTCTTTACGCTCAAGTTTTTCAGTGTCTTGTGTACTTAGTTTTGTTTCTTCAACATGAGCTTCTTCGTGTTGTGCGTTTGCTGAAAAAGCAATTACAAATAACAACAAAGTGAGCGTTTTAACTAGATTTTTTCGATACATATTAATTAGCTAATAGTAGTTGCTTAAAATTAGCTGCAAAGGTATGTTTTTAAATTAAAAATCAAAAATAAATTATCCTTTGTTTTTATTCAGTATAAATAAGAATAAAAAGAGCTGAAATTCTAGTCCCTAAGAAGTCTCATAACTCCTAATGTTTCTATTAAAAGACAAACAGCATAAGGAACGAAAAAAGAAGCAAATTCTAGTTTATCTGTAGTTCCATCTTCTTTAAAAACAGGTAAGAAAAAAAGAAAGAAAACAAAAAACTTAAGAAAACTTCCACCCATAAATAGAAATCCGATTTGATTTTTAAATTTATTTCTTAATAAAAACAGTCCAGTAAAAATTATAAGAGCTAAAATAATATTTACAATATAGGATGCAATAATTTTATTTTCGAATAGAGGCAAGTCTGCAACATTAAGTAATAAAAGGTGTAGTGCAAAAGCTAAACCTACAAATAAAAAAAGAGCGATTACAAATTGTTTAAAAATTTGATTCATAAATTATTTACTATCATTTATATTTTTTAATTGTCGCAATACATTCCAAATTGAAACACCTAACCCTAATAATAGTAGTAGCAGCGTACAAATCTTTTTTTCGTTTTGAAAATAATTGTCTAATTTTTTACCTAAATAGGCTGCCAAATACATAGTAGCGCCCATTTGAAATCCAATTCCAGTTAAATGAATGTATTTATTAAGCTGTTTTTTCTTTGGTGTTTTGTTCATTTTTCAATTCCTTAACCGAACCTTTCATAGAGCAAGTTGCATTAAATTCTGCACCTGGCTCTACAGATAATTTGCTTATAACAACATTTCCAGCTATTTTTGCAGTTGATTTTAAGGTTAATAGACTATTTACAAGTAATTCTCCTGAAAATTTCCCTTCAATATCCGCATTACTACAATCAACTTTTCCACTTACATTACCAGAACTACCAATTACAACTCTACCACTTGTTTTTATAGTCCCTTCAACTTTACCATCAATTCTAAAATCTCCTTCAGAAATAACGTCTCCTACTATTGAGGTGTTTTTTCCAATTATATTTCGTTCTAAAACTTGTGGTTGTTTGTCTTTTTTTTCTGAAAACATGATTACTATACTTTTAGGGTTAGGGTTCTATTTTTGTTTTTATGGTATCTATTACTTCTAATGCTTTTTTACCTTCTTCAGTATTTGGGTAATTTGTAGCTACAAAGTCCAAAGCAGTTTTAAAAGCTTCTAAACCTTCTTTTTTACCAATTGTATACGCTTTTAATAATTCAAACTTTGGAACAATTGACTGACCTTCAAACTTGCTTATTGCTAAATTGGCTTTTTCAATAACACTGTCAAATTTATTATCCTTATACTCATAAAAAACTAAGGCATATTCACTTTCTGGGGAATTTGTTTTATCCTCGTTCTGAACTGCATCAGGATTTAATAGAATTTTAGCATACAAAGAATCAGGGAAATTAGAAACTATATCTTTCTTTAATTCATCTGCTTTTGTATTATTTTGACTGAAATATATTTTATATAAATGATATTTTGCCGGAACCTCCAAATTTTCATCTGGATTAAAAGAAAGTAGGTTTTCTAATTTATCAATTGCTAAAACTGGTTCTTTAAATTGCTCTTTATAAATTACACCTAATTTATAATAAGCGTTGTTACGTTCTTGTTTAATGCTATCAATTTTAGATAAATCACTAGGAATATTCTCTAAATAATATGCAAGGTCATACTTTTTAGAATCGTCAATTTTTTTAGTGGTTTGAACAATGTCTAACTCATTTCCTTGGAAATTAATTTGAGTTTTATCACTTAATCTCCAATTTTCTTCTAACGGTCTGTTACCCCAAACTTTTTTAAACTCTTGCTCTCCAAATCCCAGTGTTTGTGAATTGTAAAAATACCATTTACCTGTACCTTTTTCTCCCTTTTTACTGGCATCACTTAAAAATCCACTTCCTGAAGTTAATAATACCTGCTGCTTTTCATCTTCTGCCTTTAATTTTTCTATGTAGGTAGTAAAAAAGTCTGATTGTTCCTCTTTACTCATTGCAACAATATCTAAAATACTATCGTTGTTTTTTGCAATATTTTCATATAAAATAACATCATTTAAGTTATTTCTTTTTCTTGCCAAACGTCTAATTCGTTTAGAATTTTCATCTTTTGTAATTCCTAAAATACTATCGTAATAAGCTCCAGCTACAGCAAATTTTGCTTTATCAAAATAATAATTTCCAGCTGCTTCATAAGAAAGTTCTTTTTGAATATTATTTATATCACTAGCAAGTAAAGAGTTTTTAAAATATTCTATTGCGCCTTCAGAATTAATAGTGTTTTCAATAATTCCTGCTTGATAATAAATTTCATCTAAAAATGGTTTATTATCTCTGTTTTTAATCATTTTTTTAAGCACTTCTAAAAAATAAGCTAAACGCTGTTTAGTATTTGCGTTTTTAGCCAATTCTAACTGAGCTCTTACACTATATTTTTTTGGCGCTTTTTTCAATTTTGCCAAAGTATTAAATGCAATATTAGAAGAATCTATATTGTTTTGTTCTTTATAAAGCTGACCTATAATAAATAAATTTCTTGCTGTTTGTTCAACATTATTTGTTGTTAAAACTAACTTTTCAACATTTGATTTTTTCTTGGTTATCATAGCTTTCGCTATCGTTCTATTTTTATTTATAATTAAAACCGATTTATTTAAATGATATAAAGCCTTGGTGACACTATCTAAACCAACATAAGCCATTGCCAATGCCGAATTTGCATCTTCAATTATGTGGTCTTTTAGAGATTCGTCTTTTAATAAGGATTGTAGATTTTCAATCGCTTGTTCTTCGTTTCTTAAGCGAACTAGTGTTTTTGCTTGCCAAACTTTTGTTTCATTAATTAAGTTTGCTCTTGGATAATTACTAATAACATAATTAAAAGCTTCTAACGCAGGAACAAATCTTTTAGAATAATACCGAGCTTTACCTAATAACAAATAAGCATCATCTATTTGTTTATTACGTTCTTGCCTTGCAATAAGCATCGAATGTTTTTGAACTGCTTTTACTGCTTTTTCTTCGGCTCTTTCAAATTCTTTTGGAGAAGCATCAGTTTCTGCAGCCATTCCTGGTAATGCCAAAACATCAACTTTTAGGGGCTCTACAGGTAAACGTTCCCAAAAATTATCTTCATAATTGGCATTTAATTGCTCTAAACCAATTCTTAAAGCTTCGTGACCGTTATAAAGTATGTTATATTTGGTATTAATAGAATGGAAATTCCTATTTAAAAAGGCATCTTTTTTTGTTGAACAACCAACAATAAGAAGCATCGCTAAAAAACTTACAAATATTTTAAAAATTTTGTTCAATAGAGTTTTATTTTTACCTACCTCTTAACTTAGTATTTAACGTAATTATTGCAAAAGGATTGTAAAAATACAAAATTATGTGTATTTAACTTACTTACACCGAAAAATAGGCTTCCAACTCTTTTAAAGTTTCTTCAGATGTTTTAATATCTTTTACAATATTTCCTTTATCCAATACAACAATTCGCTCACAAACTTCAGTAACGTGACCTAAATCGTGGCTAGAAATTAAAATAGTTGCTTTGCTGTTTTTTGTTAGATCTCTCAACAATTTTTTAAGTCTAATTTGTGTTGTAGGGTCTAAATTTGCAAATGGCTCATCTAAAACTATCACTTCAGGGTTTCCAATTAAAGCAGCAACAATTCCAGCTTTTTTCTGATTTCCTTTTGATAAATCTCTCAAGTATTTTTTTCCTCCTAAAATTTCATCATTAAAAATCTCGGTGAATTGAGCTAAAAAAGTGTCGATATCTGCTTTGTTCATTCCACGTAATTCGCCAATAAAATAGAAATATTCTTCAGGAGTCAAATAACCAATTAAAAAACTTTCATCAATAAAAGCAGCTGTAAAAGGCTTCCAGTCTTCACTTTTGTTTACTTGTATTTCGTTATTAAAAACATTTCCTGTTGTTGGTTTTATTAAATCTAATAATAAATTAAAATAAGTGGTTTTACCAGCTCCATTATTACCAACCAAACCAAATGCTTGTCCTTTTGGTATTTCCAATGATTCTATGTTTAAAACTATGTTTTCTCCGTATTTTTTTGATAATTCAGTTGCTATAATCATTTTTATTATTTTTAAATGAAATAATTTAGTTAGTTGTTTTGCTCAAAAGCACTTATCATTTTATATTTTGAACTATGGTATTTTTTCACGATACTACTCATTATTTTTTGATGGAAAACAATTCCAATTACGCCCAATATTATTAAAGTTGCTACTGCAGCTTCAAAACCAATGGTGAAATATGGTATTAAGAAAATTCCAACAGGAATAAATAATAAAGGAAATCCAACCAGCCACTGCACTGCACCAGTACCTTGATAGTTAAATGCAGCTCTTTGAGTTAAATCTATTTTTTTTCTATTAAAAGAACCAGCATACAGCAATATATATACATTTATTCCAAGATTATAAATTAGTGCTGCAAAGTGAACTGCTAGTATTTTCCATCCAAAATACACATATGGAATACTTAAAACAAACATGATAATACTTACCATTATCATTAATGTATATTTAGAATTAAGGTATTCTTTATATTTAATATTCTGACTCATTAACAACTTATAATAACCACTATCCCAAGCCGGAATAAATTGCCCAAAATTGATCATGAAAATTCCTGTAACAAAAACTCCAACAAAAACATAAAGCCATTCTAAATCGCTATACATAGGATTTGGGTAAAAGAATAAACCATATAACAAACCAATTGCTAAAATAAATATGGAGGATCGCGGTCTTTTATTTCTCCACAATAATTTTAAATCTAATTGTAAAAATGGGGCAATAGAACCAAATTTTTTGGTCCATTCTAAATTTGAAGTATTGGCTATTTCAGTTTTGGCTTTTAATGACGAGTCTATATATAATTTTTGCTTTAAAATTGAAAAATTAGCGAGATACACACCTATTAAAACAAGGATAGGAACTGTTACTAAAAACGGATTTTCTGTAATAGCATTCATTGCGGAAGCTACTAATTTTGAAAATGATACAATTTCAAAATAATTTAATGCAAACAAAGCTGTTGCAATCACAATTATTGGAAGAAAACTTAATTCAGTTTCGGCAGATTTACTTTCAATTATAAAATTTACAAAGTTAATTATTAGCGAAAACACCACCATTGTTAGCATCCAAATTAACGCTGTAGTTAAGCTGTAATCTTCAAAAATTAATACGACCCCAAAAGGTATCACTGCAAATAGTGGAAGAAAGTTAAAAAATGAAAGTGCAGATTTTTGCAGTACATAATTCACTATTTTACTTCGTTTTAAAGGTAAAACCAAAAATGGTTTAACATTCATAACCGGAAGTTTTTGCAAAAAGAATCGCATTACTAAATCGGCTAAAAACCAATAAAATAAAAATCCATTAACTATAATTAAAGGATCAGATTCTGGATACTCCTTTTTTAATAATGGGTATATAGCTACACCTAAAACTAAAAAAGATAAAATCATATACAAGGCAAAAAAACCAAGAAGAATATTCAGTGCAATACTCTTTTGCCAATACGATGAACGAAAAAATTGTTTCCATTCAAAATTTAAAAAGTGTTTAATCATTTGGGTAGTTTTTATGGCTTTATGGTTAATAAGTATGTTTTTAACTTGATTTGTTACAGATAAAATTAAACCATTTTATATTCTGGGTATTGATTTTCTAAAATTTCTTCAATTTTAGATGGTAAAATAAAAGTGATGATATAAATTAATAAAAATAATGAAGTTAATATGATTGAGGTAACAACAATTGCAATATTTGAAATTGTTAAAGGTGAAAGATTTGCAGTTTGTATAAACAAATTAATAAATCCGATACTTCCCCCTAAATTAAAAACATACTCTTCAAACAACCATTTTTTGTTTGATTCTTTAAAGCGTGTCTTTTTTTCTTTATTTAGCAAAAATAAGCGTGTACCAATAACAAGCATACTTCCAATGCCAATTGAAACAATTAACCATTTTGCAGGAAAAATTTGAAACGAGACATAAAGCGCTAAAAATATTGTTATTGTAATAAGAATATGAGGAATATTAAAAAACTGCTTAAAAATTCCCCAAACTAGTTTCCAATACTTTTTGCTTAATGCTTTTGTTCTTGCCTCAACCACCTCCATAAATCCAAATACACCAAATTTTTTGAAAGAAATTGTTCTAGCTTGCTCAAAAGAAAGCTTAGGTTGTTCTTGCCAAATTTGTTCAATATCATTGGCTAAATGATCTACTAACTCGGTTTGGACATCGTAATGTTCTACATAATGTTGACGTGTAAATTTGTAAAGTTCTTGTATTTGATTTGGGGTTAGTTTCATTTTAACAAATAATTTTTATAGTTTGAAACAGTTTCAGAATGTTTTTTGTAAAAGTAATTAGCTCCTAAAGCGGTTAAAAAGAAAATAAATAACCCTGTAAACATAATAAAGCTAAACTTATGTTCTCTTGTTATATAGCTATTATGCATATATGGGTTAAGAATTAAAACTGAAAATAAATTTGGCATAATTTGTTTGTAATACAAATAACTATAAGTTGTATTTGCCTTTTTCATTTTCATTCTTATATACCAAAAAATAATTAAGCCAATATAAAAAGCAAATCCTATTGATATTATTAATGAAACATAGTTTTCATAACCAACCAGCGAATAATCTAAAATATTGTTTACACTATAAAAAACCGTAACAAAAACCACTATTAAAAACAATGATTTAAACCACAATGGTTTATAAATTCTTATACATTTATCAATAAAAATTCTCGGTCCAGAATTAGTTATCCCTAACCAAAAACTAGATCTATTTACAAAATTCTTATTCCATTTCAATTTAACCTTTTCAAAAGCCTCTTCGAAAGAGATTATCTCCATTAAATTTTCAATATCTGTTGAAATATGATCTAAAATTTCAAAACGTATATCAATATATTTAACTCCTTTTTTTGTTAAATAACCTTCTATTTCCTGTAATTGTTCTTTGTTTAGTTTCATAGCAGCAATTTTATTCTAAACTAAATTTTGGATTTACAATACTTTGCATCGTTCTTAAAAACTCCTCCATTTCAGCTAACTTACTTGCAGTTTCTTTGGTGCCGTTTTCAGTCAACTTATAATATTTGCGTAAACGATTATCAACTTTTGCAACCTCAACATCTAGCAAACCTTCGGCTTCTAATTTATGCAATGCCGGGTATAAAGCACCTTCTGTGATATTCAATTCGCCTTTGGTTAATTCCTTTACTTTTTGTGTAATTTCATAACCATACATTTTGTCTTTTTCTTCCAATAATTTTAAAATTATGGTTTGTAAAGAGCCTTTATATAATTTTTGATTTCCCATTTTAATTAGTATCTATTTCAAATATATGCATAATTTTCTTATGTATAACAATCTTATGTATTATTTTTCACCAAAATTTGAATTTAGTTTAACTACTTTTGTAGCCTTAAATAATTGATCATGTCGAAATTTCACACACTTACTATAAAAGAAATAAAAAAGGAAACCTTAAATACAGTTTCAATTTTATTTGATATTCCATCTGAACTGGAAAATGAATTTAAATTTAAAGCCGGACAGTACATTAACATAAAAAAAACAATTGCAGGAGAAGAATTAAGAAGAGCATACTCAATTTGTTCAGCGCCAAACAGTGGTGAACTTCGTATTGCAGTAAAAGCAGTTGATAACGGAACTTTCTCTGTTTTTGCTTGTACTATTTTAAAAGAGGGTGATACATTAAATGCTTCTAAACCAGAAGGAAAATTTATATTAGAAGCTTCACCAAACTCCTCTAAAAACTACTTAGCAATTGCAGCCGGAAGTGGAATTACACCAGTAATGGCAATGATAAAAGCTACTCTAACCGAAGAGCCAAATAGTACTTTTACATTAATTTATGGTAATAAAACAAAGGCTGAAACAATTTTTAAAACTGAAATTGACAATTTAATAAATGCATATCCAAATCAATTTAATGTGCAATATGTTTTTAGCAGAGAACAGCAAGAAAATACTTTATTTGGAAGAATTGACCCTGGAAATATCAATTTTGTAACTAAAAATAAATTTAAAAATTTAACTTTTGACAAAGCATTTTTATGCGGCCCAGAAGCTATGATTAATGTTGCAAAAACAACCTTAATTGAAAATGGTTTAGATGAAAAAAACATTCGTTTTGAATTATTTTCTACACCTGTTTCATCCAAAAGTGAACCAACTACCGTTTACGAAGGGGCTTGTGAAATAACTGTTATAGTAGACGATGAAGAAACCACTTTTACAATGGATTCTAAAACCACTATTTTAACAGCCGCTTTAAAAGAAGGATTAGATGCTCCTTACTCTTGTCAAGGTGGAATTTGCAGTAGCTGTATGGCTAAAGTTACTGAAGGAAAAGCTGTTATGGATAAAAACGCTATTTTATCGGAAGAAGAAGTTAATGACGGTATAATTTTAACTTGCCAAGCGCATCCAATAACACAAAAATTAACCATTGATTACGATGATGTTTAATAATTTATAGTAATTTCACTTTTCATTAAACAATTTAAATTAAATGGTATTTGACGAGATTAAAGAAGCAGTACTTATTGGGTTTTTCCTAGCCTTTATGATAGGTCCTGTTTTTTTTATGCTTATTCAAACCAGCATTATAAAAGGAGCTCGTGCAGCAATCTCTTTTGATTTAGGTGTTGTTTTAGGTGATATTGCTTTTATTTTAATTGCCTACTATGGTAGTAAAAGTTTACTTGAAAAAATAAAAGATGACCCAAGACTTTTTTATATTGGTGGATTAATTTTATTGGTTTATGGTATCATAACTTTTTTAGATAAAAGTCAAAAAAGAGTAGTTCAAGATGAAACTTTAGTACTACCTGAAAAAACAAATTATATAAAACTTTTTATTAAAGGGTTTTTGCTAAACTTTATAAACATTGGTGTTTTAGCCTTTTGGTTAGGAATGATAGTAGTTGTTGGCTCAAATTTACAAATGGATTCTGGGAAAATATTTAATTACTTTTCAGTTATTTTATTAAGTTATTTTATTACTGATGTTGGAAAAATAATGCTAGCAAAACAATTAAAAAAATATCTAACACCATATGTTACTTATAAAATTAAACGTGCAATGGGAATTTTATTAATGGTTTTTGGAGTTGTGTTAATTTTAAAGGGATTTATTCCTAAGGAAAAATTAAATCTAAAAGGCGTAATTGAAAAAGTAGAAAGTAATAACTAAAAAAGTATTTTTTTTGAAGAAATTGAACTCAAGACAACAACAAGCAAAAATATTAAGAAATTTCAGAAAAGTACATAGAATAACTGGTGCTACACTATTTATATTTTTCTTTATTATTGCAATAACAGGTTTTTTATTAGGGTGGAAAAACAACAGTAACGGACTTATTTTACCGAAAAATCAGCAAGGAAGCTCAGTTGAATTAAATAAATGGCTACCAATAGATAGTTTACATAAAAATGCTTGTGCTATTTTACATGATTCAATTTCACCAAACTTATCTTTAAAATTGAATAGAATTGATATCAGAAAAAATAAAGGGTTGGTTAAATTTGTTTTTGAAAATCACTATTGGGAAGTTCAATTAGATGGTGCAACAGGAGAGCTTCTTAATTTAGGTAAAAGGCATTCCGATTTTATAGAAAACTTACATGATGGTAGTTTTTTAGATACTTTTTTTAATAATTCCACAAAACCAATTAAAGTAATTTACACTTCAATTATGGGATTGGCTTTATTATTATTTACAATAACTGGTTTTTGGCTTTGGTATGGTCCAAAAAGGTTAAAAAAACATAGAAAAAGAAAATCTTAGTTATCTTTTAATATAAATACTAAAATATGCGTGAAATAACTCAGCTTATACGTAATTTTTACATGTTATAATCATACCAAAAACTACGGTAAACATCAACTAAATTATCCTGTATCTGTATTATTATAATACTTTTTTTTAAAAGTTTATTGTATCTTCCCCCAAAATTAATTGCAAAATATTACCCATTTTTATTCTTCCCAAGAGTAAGAATCCGTTAAAGAAAAATGATGAAGTATGGAATATCCCAAAGAACCCCAAAATGAAGCTGAAAGATTAAATGAATTAAATTCTTTTTCAATTCTTGACACCCTTTCTGAAATTGACTATGATAATTTAACCGCAATTGCATCAGAGATATGTAATACTCCTATTTCACTTATTAGTTTAATAGATGACAAACGACAATGGTTTAAATCGCATCACGGGTTAAATGCCACAGAAACTCCAAAAGAATATGCTTTTTGTGCTCATGCTATTAATGAGCCTCAAGAAATCCTAATGGTTCCTGATGCAAGAGAAGATAAACGTTTTCATGACAATCCACTTATAACCGGAGATCCACTCGTAATATTTTATGCAGGAGTACCATTAGTAAGTGATGATGGATTTGCTTTAGGTACTTTATGTGTTATCGATCATAAACCTAATAAATTAAATGAAAAACAATTGCAATCTTTAACCGCATTATCTAATCAGGTAATGATTTTATTAAATTTAAGAAAGAATAAAATTAAATTAGAAAAAGCACTTTCCAAATTAGAAGATAAAAATATTAATTTAGAAAAATTCGCACACGTAGCAGCTCACGATCTTAAATCACCACTAATTGGAATTTCAAGTTTAACTAAATTATTTTCTGAAAAATACGCTTCAAAAATTGACCCAAATGGTCAAAAAATGTTGAATATAATTGAAAGAGCATCGGATAAATTAAGAGGTTTAATTGATGGTTTACTTGAAAACAGTAAAAGCGAACAATATTTAAAAGAAAAAAAATTAAACTTAAATCTTGAAATTTTAAAAAATGAAATATTCAATCTATTCACTTATGAAAAAAATTTAAGTATAGATTTGAAATCAACCGTAAATGAAATTTATGTTAATAAAATTGTTCTGGAGCAAATTCTAATAAATTTGATTGCAAATGCAATAAAGTACAACGATAAAAAAACAGTTGAAATTGAAATTGGAGTAAAAGAATTAGATTGTAGTTATGAATTTTATGTTCAAGACAACGGCCCTGGAATTGCATTAGGACATCAAGAACAAATATTTAAAATTTTCGAAGTTGTAACATTAAAAGATAAATTTGGCCTTTCTGGAAATGGAATTGGACTCGCAACCGTAAAAAACTTAGTAGAAAAAAGTGGCGGTACAATTAGAGTTCAATCAGAATTATATAAAGGGTCTAAATTTATTTTTACTATTAAAAAATAAATTTAATGGAAGATAATAAAATTAGCGGAAGGTTTAGAAAAAACATCCAAATAGGTTCTGAAGTTGAAGTAGTTCAAAAAAATCATCAACGTAGTGGTGAATTAACTGAAGGTTTTGTTAAAAGAATTCTTACCAATTCACCAAACCATCCCCATGGCATAAAAGTACAACTAGAAACAGGTGAGGTTGGTCGTGTGAAAAATGTACTTTTATAAAAAAGTAATTACTCTTTAATTGTTCCTTGTAAAAATTGAACTTTTGGGCTTATTGGATTCCCTGAAGAACGCCTAAAACTAGCAATCTGGCCAGAGTGCCAAATAGCATCAGCAATTGGCCCGTTAATTTGATTCCAGAAAGGATATTCAGCTGAACCACCATCATACACAAACTCTATTTTAAAAGATTCCAAATCTGTAGCTCTTATTAATATATCACTTGCTTTTTTTAAATTTTCCAAAGTTACTTTGCGCTTTTCAGCATATGAAAGTGTTGGTTGCTCTTTGGTAAAATCTGTTTTTAGTTTTAATGTTGAATTTACAATTACTCTCGATAATCCTAAAATATGATCTATAGTCTCCTCAATAGAACGACTATTTTCATTCGGTTTGTAGTTTAAATCTTCCTCATTTAAATTTTCTGTGGCCCATCTGTATCTAAAGCCTAAACCATCAACCATTCTTGCAGCAACACTTCCTGCTGAATATTCATTAGTATATTCTGGAACTTCGTAGTAAGGTAATTCATCCTGTTTTTGGTTTTCTTGTGCCTTTATATTAACTATTAAAATAAGTGAAATAAATAAAAAAGTTAGCTGTTTCATTTAAGTTGTTTTAAATTCAATTTTAAATTTACTATTTTAACTAGTACTAAAATAATCATTAAAAGAGTTTTAACAAAAAAAGAAATTAATTGACAATATTGTATAATATTCTAAGTAATTAGTGTTAAACTATTATTATTTTTCTATTTAATTTTGAACTAAATTAAAACTCTAAAAGATGCATTTAAAATCATTTTTCGCTCAAAACTATATTTTCATTGTTATTTTATCAATATTTATTTCTTGTGGAAATTCATCTTCTTCAGAAGAACCTATTACTGAAACAGAAAATAACGAAGAAGTAACCGAAGAAACAGAACAACCAACTGAAGAGACACAAACTTTTGCTTCAGTAGTTGAAGAATATGGACAATTAAGTGTTTCTGGAAATAAAATTTTAGACAAAAATGGGAACCCTGTTCAGCTTCGTGGAATGTCATTTTTTTGGAGTCAGTGGATTGGTAAATATTATACTCCCGAAACTGTAAAATGGCTAAAAGATGATTGGAAATGCACAGTTGTTAGAGCTGCAATGGCTGTTGATCACGACGGTTATTTAGCAAATCCAGAGATAGAAAAAGCAAAAGTGATGGCTGTTGTAGATGCTGCTATTGCCGAAGGAATTTATGTAATTATAGATTGGCACGATCACGAAGCCGAAAATCATTTAGAAGCATCTAAATCCTTTTTTGCTGAAATGGCAGAAAAATATGGGTCCTATCCAAATGTTATTTATGAACCATATAATGAACCATTAGATGTTTCTTGGCGCAACGTTTTAAAACCATATCACGAAGCAGTAATTGCAGAAATTAGAAAATTTGATGCTGATAATATTGTTATTTGTGGAACAAGAAATTGGTCTCAAAATGTAAACGACGTAATTGGTAATAAAATTAATGATGAAAATGTAGCATATACATTGCATTATTATGCAGCTACGCACAAACAATATCTTAGAGATATTGCAACGTTGGCACTAAACAATAACATCGCAATTTTTGTTACTGAATATGGAACCACACAAGCCTCTGGAGATGATTCAATTGATGCTGAAGAAGCTAAAGTTTGGTGGGAGTTTTTAGATGAACATAAAATTTCTCATTGTAACTGGTCAGTTGCAGATAAAGAGGAATTAGCAGCAGCATTAATTCCAGGTGCAAGTGCAACAGGTGGTTGGGCTGAATCTGATCTTACAACCTCAGGAAAAATGGTAAGAAATGAAATTAAAGCTAAAAATAAAGCATATTAATTAACTCTTTTATAATTTGAATAAATAATAGAGGCTTTCTGATACAGTTTTTTAATTTAATTTGTCAAGTTAAGCTTTTCAATAATGATTATCAGTAAGTTAAAATATTTCGACAAGCTCAATATGACATAAAATGATACTTTTCAAATGGCCTCTTATAAAGCATTTAATTGGAAATTTATTTTATTGAAAAACTATTATTTGCTTTATCAATATCAGCCATTAAACCAGAAGGATCAATTTGAACAGATTTAATTTCTTTATCAACAGAAAAAGAATAGGTTGGATGTGCCCAGGTCCAATCCTTTATAATTGTAGCTGATGTTGGTTTTTCGCCGCGCATCATTCGTAATGGAATATTAAATTCTTCTGTAGTTTTATCACTATAAGTTACAGTTATATCAATAGGCATTGGCATTGCCCCAACTCTTGCTAAGGTTATTGTCTTATCTTCAACTTTTGCGACAGCATAATCTACTGTATGGGTTGTTTCAATCCATTCATTTAAATACCAGTCTAATTGAATTCCTGAAACCTTCTCGGCGGTTCTTTTAATATCATTAGGTGCTGGGTGTTTAAACTTAAAATCGTTATAGTATTTTTTAATAGTTTCCTTTACATTTTCCTCTCCAATAATGTAGTTTAATTGGGTTAAAAACATACTTCCTTTCGTGTAACTTGCAATGCTAAATGCACTGTTAATGTTAAATCTATCTGCATGTGTTGTTAAAGGTTCGTCGATTCCATATTTAACTGCATAATAGTAACCTCCATAATTTCTGCCCGAAGGTTTTCCGTCACCATTTCTTAAAATTAGATTAGAAGCAAGTCCAGAGATATAAGAAGTAAATCCTTCATCCATCCAAGAATGTTTATTTTCATTTGAAGCTAAAACATGTTGAAACCACGAATGTGCAAGTTCATGAAAAACCGTACCCACAATACTATTTAGGCTTTTTCCTCCTGAAATTAATGTACACATTGCGTACTCCATACCTCCATCACCTCCTTGGATAACAGAATATTGTTTGTATGGATATTCTCCAATATTTTTATTGAAAAAATCCAATGCTTTTTCAGTTAAAGGCTGAACTTTTTTCCATGCTTTTTTATATTCTTTTGTGTTTTTATAGAAAAAATGGAGTTCAGTTCCGCTTTTTGTTTTTAAGATATCATGAGCATAATTTGGATCTGCCGCCCAAGTAAAATCATGAACTTTTGGCGCAACAAAATGCCATCTCAATTTTTCACCTTTTTTAAGATTTAATTTCTTTGTTGTATCCTCATATCCGTGACCTATTTCTTGTGGATTTTGAAGATATCCTGTACCGCCAACAGTATAATTTTTATCAATATGAATAGTTACATCAAAATCTCCCCAAACCCCATGAAATTCACGTGCAATATACGGGTGAGCGTGCCACCCTTCAAAATCATATTCGGCCATTTTTGGATACCATTGTGCCATAGAAAGCGCTACTCCATCTTCATTATTTCTACCAGCTCTTCTAATATGAACAGGAACTTGTCCCTTAAAATTCATTTCAAATTCAACTTTTTCACCTGGCTTAATTGGTGTGTTTAAAGCAACTTCAAGAACAGTTCCTTCAACAAAATAATTTACATTTTTACCATTTTTTTTTAGGGATTGTACTTGTAAATAACCTATCTCATTTGGTTGTAACTTCGCAATTCTACTTTCGTAAATTGGGTTATCTTTTGTCCCAATATTAGTTACCATTCTACCATCAGGGTCTACAGCAGATTGTAATCTGGCATCCATTTCACTTCCTGGTTGAAATGCATTGAAGTATAAGTGATAAAAAACCTGACTTAGCTCATCTGGAGAATTGTTTGTATACACCAACTTTTGAGTACCAGTGTATTGATATTTTTCAACATCAATATCTACATCCATCGTATAATCTACATGTTGCTGCCAGTAAGAAGTGTTATTTTGTGCAAATATTAAAAATGTACAAAAAGAGAATAGAAGGGGAAGAATTTTTTTCATTGAATTTGATTATAAAGTCGCAATATAAACATATCCGTATAAAACAAAAAAGCACACTCTAATTGAGTGTGCTTTTTAACAGAATATTATAATTTATTACTTACCGTTAACCATTTTATCGGCTAAAATCAAAGCATTATAAGCATTTGCAACTTTTCCTGAAATTGATAATTCAGAAAAATTCACTTTTTTGCCTGCTGGGTTTTCTTGTGATTGAGATCCCGGCAACATTACTTGCATATCTATTGCTGTTCCAGAATTCATAATGATATGCTTTACCTGACTAGCAGATAATTGAGGATAGTAAGATCTTACTAACGTAGCAACACCTGCAACCTCTGGAGATGCCATTGAAGTACCATTATATTTTGCATATTCATTGTTTGGAACTGTTGAATAAATTTGAACTCCAGGACCAAATACATCTACATTTTTTTGTCCGTAATTTGTAAAAGTTGCTGGCAAATTTTCATCATAATTAACACTCATTGCTCCAATAGTTAACACATTATCCGCAATTTCATTAATTTTATCCAAAGAATCATTTGGCCAGTTATCACTAACATCAATATTTTTATGATCGTTTCCAGCTGCATGAACTAATAAAACATCTTTTTCTTCAGCATATTTAATTGCATCAAAAACCCAGTGACGGTATGGTGAAAAACTTTTACCAAAACTCATATTTATAACTTTCGCACCGTTATCAACAGCATATCTAATTGCCAAAGCAACATCTTTATCGCGCTCATCTCCATCTGGAACAGCTCTTACAGACATTAATTTTGCATTATTTGCAACTCCATTTAATCCAATACCATTGTTACGTGTTGCTAAAATAATTCCTGCAACATGCGTTCCGTGAGATTCTTCATCTTTTGAACCAATTACATTTGCGTTTCCGTAAACTTTGTCATTAATATCTTGTGGCTTATCACCAACAATTGCTCTACCATCAAAATCAAAATCGTAATTTTTGTTTTTCTTTTGAGTTTCATAGTATTCTAAATATGCTTTTTCATCTAATCCTCTTCCAATTAAGCCTAAAACATCTCCTATTTGAGCTTGCAATTTTTGATCTTCCGTTTTTACAGCTTGTAAATCTTCAAGTGTAACACTATCTTTTCCTAAGAATTTCTTGATTGCAGCGTAATTTTCTCCAATTTGCTCTAATCGAGTTAATGTTTGAAAATGTCTTGAAGATGAAGCTTTGTAAGCATCTAAATATTTTTGGTACTCTGCAAAACTTTCTTTTTCTTCTTCACTTATATCTGTATCTGTTTTACCCTCAAATCGTTTATTTAATTTGGCAACAATTCTTGTAATTTCTAACTGTTCAGGAGCTGCAACACCATCACCTCCTAAAAAATTCCAACCGTGAATATCATCTATATATCCATTTTTATCATCGTCAATTCCATTACCTGCAACTTCCTTTGAATTTGTCCAAATAACATCTTTTAAATCTTCATGTTCAATGTCAATTCCAGAATCAATCACAGCAACAATTACAGTTTCTCCAGTTTTACCTTCTAAAAATTTGTAAGCTTTATCTACGCTCATACCTGGAATTGTATCTGTAGCCAAATCAGCATGCGCCCAATGGTTAAATTGTTCATCACTTACTGCTCCTTTTTTTGCTGCAATTGAAACAGCTGTATCCATAGTTGGTACTGCCATGTTTTTTACAGAACTACAACTTGCTAACGTAACAACCGCTATTGCTGTTACAAACATTGGTTTAAATATTCTCATTTTTATTTACTATTTAATTAAATACTTCGTTAAATTTATGTATTTGGTTTAATCGTACTCCTTTTTCGGTATGCTTTACTGTACAAAGCTCATTTACAGCATCATGTTCTAAAAATAAAAAATATTTTTTGTCAGCTGCTATATTTAAAAACTTCGCTTTTTCATCCATTGTTAACAATGGCCTTGTATCATATCCCATAACATAAGGCAATGGAATATGGCCTACTGTAGGCAATAAATCTGCCATAAAAACAATTGTTTTTTCTTTATATTTAATATGAGGAATCATTTGTTTTTCAGTATGTCCATCAGCAAATAAAATGTCAAATCCTAATTCTGTATTTTGCGCAAAATCACTTGTAGGTATATTTACAAAATTTAATTGCCCGCTTGCTTCAATTGGGTTTATATTTTCTTTTAAAAATGAAGCTTTCTCACGAATATTTGGTTCTACAGCCCACTTCCAATGATTTTTATTACTCCAGAATTTTGCATTTTTAAATGCTGGTTCATAGCCTGTTCTATCCTTGTTCCATTGGATTGCTCCTCCGCAATGATCAAAATGTAAGTGTGTTAAAAAAACATCTGTAATATCATCTCTGTGAAAACCATATTTTGCCAATGAAGTATCCAAAGAGAAATCTCCAAACATATAATAATATCCAAAAAATTTATCGGATTGTTTGTTTCCTGTACCAGTATCAATTAAAATTAATCTGTTACCGTCTTCAATAAGCATGCTACGCATACTCATATCAATTAAATTATTACTATCTGCGGGGTTTGTTCTTTGCCATAAAACTTTTGGAACCACTCCAAACATTGCACCACCATCTAACTTAAAGTTACCTGTTTCAATAGGGTAAATTGTCATACTTGTATTATAATTTTCGAAATCTTAAAACCAACTAAAAACCCTCTACTACATCGTTTTCAGTTAATATTTAGGATTTTACAAAGATACAAATTTTTATATGTAAGTATATGTTAAATAAATCAAAAAAACCTAAGCAAAGCTTAGGTTTTTGTAGAGGCGACGAGCGGATTCGAACCGCTGTAGGAGCTTTTGCAGAGCCCAGCCTAGCCACTCGGCCACGACGCCTTAATTGGATTGCAAATTTAACTAATTTTAATAAGTTAGCAAGATTTTTTGTGATTATTGTTGAATTCTATAATTGTTAAATCTTGGAAGGCGTGAATTCTATAATTTTAAACTGATTTTTCACTTTAAAACTTTGACCAATTTTTCTAATATTTTAAATACTTATAATCTATTTTCTTTTTTTACTCATTTCAATAGTTACCATCGCTACATTTCCACCAATTGGCGGGTTTAATTTTGAAACAGCTATATCTGCCTTTTTCACAAGTGGAATTTCATCTAAAATTCTGTCGAGGATTCGCTTTGCAACCTCTTCTAACAATTTAGATCTAATTGCCATTTCTTCTTTAACAATTTTGTTTAAGTGCACATAATCAACGGTATCTGCTAAATCATCTGTTTTTGCAGATTTGGATAAATCCGCCTTAACAACAACATCAACTCGATAATCCGATCCTATTTTTCCTTCTTCAACCAAACATCCATGATATGCATAAACACGTATATTTCTAACTTTAATTACTCCCATTTTTTAACTTGTAAAAAAATCAAAAATATTACTTAATGAACTTGTTGGGGCTTTATAAAATTCAGTGTATTTACACTTTTCACAAGTAACAGAAGAAAATTTTTCTGTTTGAATATCAAAAATTTTAGATAAAGTACCTCCAGTTGCTCTCATTTGCCCCACTTGATAGGTTTTATTTCTGCACTTTGGGCACGTATAATTTAAAGGTTTATTGTCCATAAATTCTATTTTTATCAAATATACTAATTAGGCTGATTGTTTTGTTGTTGTATTGATAAAAAAATCGATATTTTTGTGCCATCTAAGTTTAGGTTATTATGAGTGAAGAAAAAAAATCGCTTAATTTTATTGAGCAAATTATAGAAGAAGATTTAGCCAACGGTTTACCAAAAGAAAAGTTGCGTTTTAGATTTCCACCAGAGCCAAATGGTTATTTACATATAGGACATGCAGCTTCTATTTGTTTAAATTTTGGACTTGGTTTAACATACAATGCGCCTGTAAATTTGCGTTTCGATGATACAAACCCAGCAAAAGAAGAACAGGAATATGTGGATGCCATTAAACATGACATACAATGGCTAGGTTTTAAATGGGATAAGGAATTGTACTCTTCAGATTATTTTCAGCAATTATTTGATTGGGCTATTGAATTTATTAAAGAAGGGAAAGCTTATGTTGATAATCAATCATCAGAAGAAATGGCGAAACAAAAAGGTACGCCAACTGAACATGGAACTGATAGCCCAAATAGAAATAGATCTATTGAAGAAAATTTAGATTTATTTATGAAAATGAAGAGTGGTGAGTTTAATGAGGGTTCTCATGTATTGCGCGCCAAAATTGATATGAAACACGTAAATATGCATATGCGTGATCCTATTATGTATCGAATTTTGAAAAAACATCATCATAGAACAGGAGATGATTGGTGCATTTATCCAATGTATGACTGGACACACGGTGAATCAGATTATATAGAACAAATTTCGCACTCTATTTGTACGTTAGAATTTAAAAGTCATAGAGATTTATACGATTGGTATGTTGATCAAGTTTACGATACTAATCTTTTAAGACCAAAACAGCGCGAATTTGCACGTAGAAATTTAAGTTATACTGTAATGAGTAAACGTAAATTACTGCAATTGGTTGAAGAAAAAATTGTGACTGGATGGGATGATCCACGAATGCCAACTATTTCGGGTTTAAGAAGAAGAGGGTATACTGCAAATTCAATTAGAACTTTTAGCGAAACTGCTGGGATTTCTAAACGTGATAACGTAACTGATGTTGCTTTGTTAGAACATTGCATTAAGGACGATTTAAATAAAACTGCACCTCGAGTTATGGCGGTTTTAGATCCCGTTAAAGTAATAATTACAAATTATCCAGAAGATAAAGAAGAAATTTTAACTGCTGAAAACAATCAGGAAGATGAAAATGCAGGTTTTAGAGAAGTGCCATTTAGCAAAGAAATATATATAGAAAAGGAAGACTTTAGAGAAGAGGCTAATAAAAAGTTTTTCAGACTAAAATTAGGAAAAGAAGTTCGTTTAAAAAATGCATATATCATTAAGGCAGAAAGTTGTATTAAAGATGAAAATGGTGAGGTAACTGAAATTCACTGTACCTACGATGAGGATTCTTTAAGTGGAAGTGGATCAGAGGCTAGCAAGCGCAGAGTAAAAGGAACCTTACATTGGGTTTCTATTAAACATGCTAGAAAAGCTGAAGTAAGAGTGTATGATCGTTTATTTACTCACGAAGCTCCTGATAGCCAAAAAGACAAAGATTTTAAAGAATTTATCAATCCAGATTCTTTAAATGTAATTGAAGCTTTTGTTGAACCAAGTTTAAAAACAGCAAAAAATTTAGATAGATTCCAATTTCAACGTTTGGGGTATTTTTGTGTTGACAAAGATACAACTGCTAATAAATTAGTTTTTAATAGAACAGTCCCTTTACGAGATAGTTGGGCAAAAATGGGGCAGTAACTAATTTTAGTTTATATAAAAAAAGCAGTTCTGGATATCTAGAACTGCTTTTTTTATGAAATTAAATTAATCTTTAATTAATTTTTAATGTTTTTAAAATTGCCTCTAGCTCAAACATATAATCACGCTTATTAATTGAAGGTGCATATGTTAAACCTTCAACAACAACTAAACGATTATTTGGCTTATCAACAACGGTATAACTTAAAAAAGGACCTGCCATGTATACATTTTTAACTTCCCATTTACCTCTTGTTTCAAAAGCTTTTTTACCATCCAATTCAACTTGAAAAATATGAGGGGAGTAAGCCTCTTCGGTAATCATATATGAATCTTCAATTTGTCCTGGAATATTTTTTTTACCAAATGCGTCTCTAATTGCTACAATGTTATTCCCATTTTCATCATCTTCCGAAGTAATTGGAACTGTATAAGCCATAAATTCCATACTATTATCTCCATTTAAATGATAACGATACCAAACAAAATCTCCATTATCTTCTACTTTAGAATATTTTTTAGGTATTTTAAGAAAGTAGCCTTGCTTATTAAAAGTATTAATTTGACTTGGGTCCCAATACTCCTTTAGAGTTTTTTGCTGTACAGCCTTTAAGTCAGCTTCTTTAAATATTGATACTATTTTTTTACTATTCTTTTTTAATGCAATAATAATATCTTCTTTGCTTTTTCCAATAATTGTAATAATTTTTTGCGGTGCAGCATAAACATTTGTTGCAACATTAAAAGAGTTTTCTTCTCCAACCCCAATATTTAAAACACTTCTTGTTGCTCTAAACATACTTCCAAAACTATCAGGCGGAACCTGAGAAACTTCAAATTGAGCTTCGGGCTGAGGTAAACCTAATACTGGTTCGGCAATTATTTTTCGAAGTTCATCACCTAATTCACCTTGCCATTCACTATTCTTCATGACCACAAGTAAATGATTAATTCTTCCGTTTGCTCCTTTTAAAACTTTTTTATCTTCTCCTGTTCCACAAGAAAAAAATAAAATTGCAGCGACTAAAATTATGCTAAATTTTTTCATATTAAATTTTAAATATTTTCAATTTGGTTCCTGGTTTTAAACTTCTAACACTCCAAATATTGTTCCAATCTTTAATATTATTAACAGAAACATTCGAATATTTTTGAGCAATTAACCAAAGAGAGTCTCCAGACTTAACCACATACGTTTCATATTTTCCAGTTGGAATTTCTTTTTTTGGAGATTTACTAGTTGGTTTTTTACTTACAACAGTGCTTGATTTTCTAGGGTGAATTGTTAATCGTTGCCCAATACTTAAGCGATTAGACCTTAAATTATTCCAACGTTTAATATTGCTTACGGAAACTCCAAATTTATTAGCTATTCTTCCTAAATAGTCTCCACTTCTTACCCTGTAAACTGTTCTTGCACTTTCTTCAATATATTCTGGTAACGGTTTTTCTCGTTTTGCCTCCTCAACATCTGCAAACGCATAAATTTCTTTTTCATTACTTAAAAATTCTCCAATATCCTTTACGGGTAATGTAAGTGTATAATTCTTCCCTTTTATGTAAGGAACAATATCTAATTTATATTGTGGATTTAAAAATTGAAGTACTTCAATATCTACATTTAGAGTTTCATAAATTTGTTCAAAAGTAAGTTGTCTTTTTACTTGAACTGTGTCCGTTTCAAAATAAGCAAGTGAGTTTTCTTTCGCTTTAATATTGTGTTCATTTGCATATTCAAAAATGTATAATGTAGCATAAAAAGCTGGTACATAACCTGCTGTTTCTCGAGGTAAATTATGACGAATATTCCAATAATTTCTACTTCCGCCAGATCTTCTTATTGCTTTGCTAACATTTCCTGGTCCAGAATTATATGCTGCTAATGCTAAATCCCAATCTCCAAATATTTTATACAAACTTGCCAAATACTTACAGGCGGCTTCTGTTGCTTTATAAGGGTCTGAACGTTCATCTACATAAGAACTTACATTTAAGTCGAACTGTTTCCCTGTTTGGTACATAAATTGCCATAATCCAGTTGCTCCAACTCTAGAGCGTGCTCTTGGTCTTAGGGCAGATTCTACAATAGCCAAATATTTAATTTCCAATGGCACATCATACCTATCTAATTGTTCTTCAAATAATGGAAAGTAAAATCGTGCTTTTTCCATTAAATTTGAGAAAGAGGATTTTCTTCTTTTTAAGTAGGTTTTAATAATTTGCTCTAAACTTTTATTGTATTCAATATGAAACGGTGTTTGAGTATTTAAATGCTCTAATCGTTCTTTTAATAATTCGGTTGGTAATTCTTCTAGTTCTGTAACTAAAATTTCGTCATCTCTTAAAATATATTGAATCGTATCATACAACGGAGATTTAATTAACTCGTTCATCCACAAACTATCAATTAAAGTTGCCTCTTTATGATTTATAAAGCCTAATGAATCTGAGCTTTTTAAGAACAGGGTATCACTGTTTGAAAACAATTCTTTAGTGTCTTCAATTTTTTGAATTTTAATTGTGTCTGGTTTTGTTTGTGAAAATCCAAGATTAACAACTAGTAATAATACTATTATTTGTAATTTATTCATTAATTATTAGTCTTTTAAAAGTTTAGATATTTCATCTAAATTAGGAGCTAAAATTATTTCAATTCTTCTGTTTTTTGCTTTTCCTTCGGAAGTGCTATTTGAGTCAATTGGAACAAATTCACTTCTTCCTGCTGCTGTAATTTGAGTTGGATCTACCCCTTTACTTTTTAAAATTCTAACAATGGCAGTTGCACGTTTTACCGATAAATCCCAATTATCTATTAAGGTTGAACCTGTATATGGAACATTATCCGTATGTCCTTCAATAAGCACATTAATATCTGAATTTTCTGATAAAACACTAGCCAATTGTTCAACTGCTTTTTTTCCTTCTGAACCAACAGCCCAACTTCCTGAATCAAACAATAATTTATTTTCCATAGAAACGTAAATTTTTCCATTTTTATGAACTACTGTTAATCCGTTTCCTTCAAAGTTATGAAGCGCATTAGAAATTGCATTTTTTAATTGTTGCATTTGTGCTTCCTTGGCGTTTATTAAACTTTGTAATTCATCTACTTCTTCAGCTCGTAAACTTAGCTCTGTTTGTAACTTCTCTAAACGTAAGCTTTCTTCCACTAATTTTCGTTCCTTTTCTTCAAGTTGCGCTAATAATTCCTGATTTTTTTGAGATTGCTCAGCTAATTCTTTTGAACTTTGAGTTGAAAGAACTCCATAAGAATCTTGTAGATTTTTAAACTTATTTTGCAATGAAGCATATTCATTTTCTAAAATAGTTTTTTTGGTTTTAAGCTCTTTTAACTGAACATTCAAACTTGTCAAATCCGATTCTAAGCCTTTTTTTACAGCTAATAAATCATCTTTTTCTTGAATCAACTCTGAATTTGAAGTACGTAATTTATTAAATTTTGTTTCTAATTCCTGGTACACTTTTTTAGAAACACAAGAATTTAATGTGAATACTATTACGAATAAAATTGCTATTTTTTTTAACATACTATTGTTTTTAAATTTTATTATTCAATTTCAACTACTATTGGGCAATGATCTGAATGTTTTGCTTCTGGTAAAATATAAGCTCTTTTAATTCTATCTTTCAAAGGTTCACTTACCATATTGTAATCTATGCGCCATCCTTTATTATTATTTCTGGCATTTGCTCTGTAACTCCACCAAGAGTAATGATGTGGTTCTTTGTTTAAATGACGAAAGGAATCTATAAAACCGCTGTCAATAAAACTTCCAATCCATTCTCTTTCCTCAGGCAAAAATCCTGAAACACCTTTCATTTTTGGATTGTGAATATCAATTTCTTCATGACAAATATTATAATCGCCACATATAATTATATTTGGAATTTCTTTTTTTAAATCATTTACATATTCCTGAAATTTAGCCATATAGTTAAATTTAAAATCCAGACGCGCATCATTTGTTCCAGAAGGCAAATACAAACTCATTACAGAAAAATCTTCAAAATCTATACGTAAATTTCTACCTTCAAAATCCATTGATTCAATTCCAGTTCCATACTCAACATGTTTTGGTTCATGTTTCGATAAAATGGCAACACTACTATATCCTTTCTTCTCCGCAGAAAACCAATAGTGATAATTAAAGCCCGCGTCTTCAAACAAGCTTAAATCTAATTGTTCTTTATGAGCTTTTGTTTCCTGAATACAAACAACATCTGGTTTTGCGGCATCAAGCCATTCAATAAAACCCTTTTTTAATGCTGCTCTAATTCCGTTTACGTTATATGATATTATTTTCATTTTAGTTGTTTTCGTATAAATCTCTTAACTTTCTTCGCATTACTTTATTTGATGCTGTTCTTGGCAATATATCAATTTTAATTAAATCGGTTAATTTAAATAATGGATTCAATTGAATTTTAATACTGTTTTTAGCACTTTGAAATCGTTCTTGTTTAGTTAATTTAGAATCCCTTTCAACATAATAAACCACTAATTCACTTGGACCTCCACCTTTTGGTGAAACAGCAATAGCGGCAGCTTCTTTCACAAATTCTAATTTATTCAAAATTGCTTCTATTTGTACCGAACTCACCTTAATTCCTCCTAAATTAATTGCATCATCAACTCTTCCTTGCGCCTTATAAAAGCCATTTTCTAATTGTTCCAATTGATCCCCATGTCTTCTTAATAATTGGCCTTTATAATTTGGGGTGTTTTTGTAATAAACATCAAAATGATTTCTGTTCAATAAGGTAGTTGATAATCCCATAATTGGCGGAATTAAAAACAATTCTCCTTTGTTTGCAATATTATTATTTTCATCTAATAACACAAATTCCCCACCCAAAGCTTGTGTTGAAAACGTACTTGCTATATTTGGTTGAACTACAGTACTTGTAACGTAACCTCCACCAATTTCGGTACCACCACAGTATTCAATTACAGGTTTATTATTTGCTAATTGCATCAAATATTCCATTTCTGCCGGATTAGAAACTTCACCCGTGGAGCTAAAACATTTTATTGAGTCCCAATTAAATGTCTCCATACATTTAGAACTTTTCCAATATTTCACAAAACTTGGAATTACTCCAAGCATCGTAACTTTTGCATCTTGAACAAACTTTCCAAAGCCTTTTCCTGTTGGAGCTCCATAATATAAAGCTAAAGTTGCTTTATTAATTAATGTCGCAAAAACCAGCCAAGGCCCCATCATCCAACCTAAATTTGTTGGCCAGCAAACTACATCGTTTCTATGAATGTCCTGATGATAATATCCATCACTAGCTCCTTTTATTGGAGTTGTATGTGTCCAGGGAATTGCCTTTGGTTCTCCAGTTGTTCCTGATGAAAATAAGATCGTAATTATATCCTCTGGGTTTTGAATAACGGATTTAAACTCATTATTATTGCTTAAAAAAATGCTCCAATAAATATCTTCTTTTCTTAAATTACTTTGCGCTTTTGAAGTTTTTAAAACAATTGCTTTTGGTGCATTTGCTTCAATAACTTTTAAATACAACGGGATTTCTTTTCCTGCCCTATGCAATACATCTTGAGTGAAAATTACCTTAGGTTTCGTAATTTTTAATCGTACTTCAATTTCATTTGGCGTAAAACTATCTGCAATGGTAACAATTGGCATTCCTGCCTTTATTCCAGCTAAATATAAAGCAACAGCCTCCAAGGTCATTGGCATATCAATTGCAATTTTATCTCCAACTTTTAATCCAAGATTAACGAGTCCGTTTGCAATTTTATTTACCAAACTTAAAAGCTCTTTTTGGGAAACTTTTTGAATTTGTTCTCCTTCTTTTTGAAAAACTAAAACCGTTGCATTATCATCATTCTGAAAACAAGAATCTACAATATTTAATTTAGCGTTTTTTAACCATTCTGCATTTTCAACACCATTAGAAATATCTACAATTGAAGTAAATTCTTTAGCTTGTTTTATCCCTAAATTTAGAACTGTAGCTGCCCAAAATTCTTCTTTATTTAAAATTGACCATTTCCAAAAATCATTATAATTTTCAAAACCATATTGTTGCATCATTTTATAAATGTTGCTCCCTTCAATAGTTTTTTTTGATGGCTTCCAAATAGAATTACTATTCATTTTTATAGTTAAAATTCAGGATCTTCCTCTTTTGAATCTAAAATATTTTGATCATCCTCATCATTAGAACAATCAATTTCAATACTTAAATCTTCTGGTTTTTCAAATTCTTCTTTGCTAATATTCAATTTTGAATCAGCATATAATTTTTGATAATACAAGGCCCAAATTGGTAAGGCCATTGTTGCTCCCTGTCCTTTTGTAATTCCTGCAAAATGTGTAGCTCTATCTTCACCTCCAACCCAAACTCCAGTTGCTAAATTTGGAACAATTCCCATAAACCAACCATCAGATTGATTTTGAGTTGTACCCGTTTTACCAGCAATTGGGTTTGTAAATTCATAAGGATATCCTGTAACTACATTGTCGGGGTAACTACCCCATTTGCTACGCAAACGAATACCGGAACCTGATTGTGTTACTCCTTCCAATAAATTAATAATAACATAAGCAGATTCTTCGCTTAATACTTCTTTAGAATTTGGTGTAAATTGCTCTAAAACAGTTCCGTTTTTATCTTCAATTCTTAATAACATCATTGGCTCAACTTGCAAACCTTTGTTAGCAAATGTTGAATAAGCTCCAACCATTTCAAATAACGACAAATCAACAGACCCAAGTGCTATTGCAGGCACTTCTGGTATTTCAGTTGTTATACCAGCACTATGAGCTAAATTTGCAACATTTTTGGGGTTTACCATATCAATCAATCTAGCTGTAATCACATTTACCGATCCTGCTAAAGCTTCTTTTAAAGTAAGTTCTCCTCCATAATTTTCAGTTGCATTTTTTGGAGTCCAATCTTCTGGCATTACATACTTTTCCTTTGGAATTGTATACAACGTGTTTGGGTACTTTGTGCAAGGTGATAGGTTTAACTGATTGATTGCTGTTGCGTACACAAATGGTTTAAAGGTAGATCCTACCTGGCGTTTTTGTTGCTTTACAGCATCATATTGAAAATGTTTATAATTAATACCTCCAACCCAAGCTTTTACATGGCCTGTTTGTGGCTCAACAGACATTAATCCGGATCTTAAAATATGTTTGTAATATTTTATAGAATCTTTTGGCGACATTAAAGTGTCAATTTCTCCTTTCCAAGAAAAAACACTCATTTCAGTTTTTTTATCGAAAGAAGCTTTAATTTCTTTTACAGAAGCTCCTTGAGCTTTCATTCTTCTCCAACGATTAGATCTCTTCATTGCCTGTTCCATAGTACCAGCAATTTCATTTTTATCTAAATCATAAAATGGGGCAGTTCTATTATTTTTTTGTTCTTTATAAAAAACTCGTTGCAAGTTTGCCATATGCTCTGCCATAGCCTCTTCCGCATAATTTTGCATACGTGAATCTAAAGTAACATAGATTTTTAATCCATCTCTATGTAAATTGTATTCCGTTCCATCAGGTTTTGGATTGTTTTTAATCCAGGTTTTCATAAAGTCACGTAAATATTCTCTAAAGTAAGTTGCTGAACCGTCACTGTGTGTCTCCCTATTTACATTTAATTCTAAGCCTTTTTGTTGTAATGAATCTTTCAATTTTTCTGAAATAAAATCATTCCTATTCATTTGAGCTAGAACTGTATTTCTACGATTTTTTACCAATTCTTCTCTTCTAAGTGGATTGTAATATGACGCATTTTTAAGCATTCCAACCAACATTGCAGATTCTGACACTGTTAAATCAATAGGTTCTTTTCCAAAATAAATACGGGATGCAGATCTTATTCCAACAGCTAAATTTAAAAAGTCGTACTTATTTAAGTACATTGTTAAAATTTCTTGCTTGGTATATTGTCTTTCTAAACGAACGGCAATTACGTATTCTTTAAATTTTTGAAGTACTCTTTCTCCTAAATTTTTAGAACCTTCTCCTGTAAATAACAATTTTGCTAATTGTTGGGTAATCGTACTTCCCCCACCATCTTTACCTAATTTTAAAATAGCACGAGATGTTGCTTTAAAATCAATACCAGAATGCTCATAAAAACGCTCGTCTTCAGTGGCAACTAGTGCTTTTAATAAATTTTGTGGTAAATCTTTATATTTTACAGGGGTTCTATTTTCTTTAAAATATTTGCCTAGTGTTTTACCATCAATAGAAATAACTTCTGTAGCTAAATTATTTTCTGGATTTTCTAATTCTTCAAAAGTAGGTAGGGTGCCAAAAAAGCCCCAGGAAGCAAATAAAAATAGTAGTATTATTGCAAATGTACCTCCCAAAATGGTTACCCAAAACCATTTAATATATTTTGAAAAATTATTGTTATTGTTAGCAGTTTGTTTTTTTGTCATTATTTTACTTTTTCAATACTTAATCCTACATCTGTAATCCCGGTTAAAGGATTTTTACCTTCAATATCATGAATGCTTCTTGTAGCATGTTGAATATTAAATTTATAATCACCTTTTTCTGAAAACACTACGTTTTCCTTATAAAAAAGTTTGTTTTCTTTTAATTCTGTAAACCCTGTACCTAACCAATTCCCTTCAGAATCAGTCATTTCATACTCTAAAGTATCAACAACCTGAAAACCGTTTGGGAATTCAATTTTAGTAATTAAAAACAAGGAACTAAATTCATAGTTTTTATTGTTTCTAATATTTATAAACACATTTTTTTTAGAAATAGTATCTAAGTTATTTACAACAAACTCAATAGTATTATTAGAAAACCATTGGTGGCTTTCAATTGGAGTGTATTTATTATAATCCATATTTATATTGCAGGACATCAAAAGCATCCCACAAAAGAGTATGGTCAAATAATTATTCATTTGTTTTATTGTCTGCACTTTTTCTTGGTGGTCTTCTTTTTTTATTTCTATTAGGTTTTTTATTTGGCTGATTTACTGTTCCTGTCCCTTCAGTTTTTTGCTGCGGATTTATTGGTTTATTCTTTTGATTTGGATTCGGTTTTTTAAAACCTGGTCCTTGTTTCTTTTGATTCGGATTTTGGTTAGGCTGCCTTGTTTTCTGTTTATTTTGATTTGGATTCGGCTTGTTTTGCCCAACAGCTTGTTTTTTTCTTCTTTTATTTTTATTTCTTTTATTTCTTTTTGGAGCATCAAAACGAGTTAAACTATCTTGCCCAACAACATTTTCAAAATCCGCTACAGTTTCTTCAACTAAATCCGCTTCATATTCTTCTAAAGAAATTGCCTTTTCTCCATTTTTATTTAAATCAATAATTTCTTGAACCTGCTCTAAAGTAAGCTTAAACCATTTACTCCTATTTTCAATGTATGTATACCAAAACAACCCTTTAAAAATGTCCATTTTAACAAATGAAGCATTTCCTTTCTCAGTTCTTAAAATAACCTCCTGCTTTGGAAAAGCTTTTAATGCATCTAAATAAGTATCTAATTCATAGTTTAAACAGCACTTTAATTTTCCACACTGACCTGCAAGTTTTTGGGGATTTAAAGACAATTGTTGGTAACGAGCTGCAGTTGTATTTACTTTTCGTAAATCTGTTAACCAAGTAGAACAACACAATTCTCTTCCACAAGATCCAACACCTCCAAGACGCGCTGCTTCTTGACGTAAACCAACTTGTTTCATTTCAATTCGAATACTAAAAGCACTTGCTAAATCTCTAATTAACTGTCTAAAATCTACACGATCATCTGCAGTATAATAAAATGTAGCTTTATTCCCATCTCCCTGATATTCAACATCAGAAAGTTTCATTTTTAAACCTAGTCTTCCTAAAATTTCTCTTCCTTTATACTGAGTTTCATATTCTTTATCTCGTGCAGCTTGCCATATATCAATATCCCTTTGGGTAGCTTTTCGGTATATTTTTTTAATTTCTTCACTATCCATTGCCACACCTTTCTTTTTCATTTGAACTTTAATAAGTTCTCCAACCAAAGAAACGGTTCCAATATCGTGTCCTGGATTTCCTTCTACAGCAATTATATCACCAATTGAAATTTGTAAATTATCTTGATTTCTAAAAAAGTGTTTTCTTCCGTTTTTGAAACGAACTTCAACTATATTTACAGGATCTTGACCTGTTGGTAGTGCCATGTTGGATAACCAATCGAACACCGAAAGTTTATCACAGTCGCCTGTGCCACAACTTCCATTACTTTTACATCCTTTCGGGACACTATTTATATCTGAAGAGCAACTATTACAGCTCATATATTTCTATTTTTATATTAAGTTAAGAAAAATTGAAAAAATCAATTTTACAATCTTCACTAATTTGTAAAGATATAATTAAAATTACTAAACATAAAACGTTAAAATGGTACTTTTAAGTCTGTTTTATGCCAATAATTTTTACTGGACAAGCTTCTTTTGCTTTTATACTATCATCAAAAATTGTATAATCGGATGATTTTAAAGTGAAAAAACCTTTTTTTTCTTTTGAATGAAGCAAGACAGATTTTCCGTCTTTTTTAGACATTTGAAACTGAGCCGGAGCCAATTCAACACAATAATTACAACCAATGCACTTAGCTCTTTGCAATGTAATAATAACCATTAAGCTTCTACCGTGTTTTTAACAATTTTATACAATTTATCTGAAGGTCTAATTCTAAATTCTAATGGAATTGTGCAAGAATCTCCTTTTGTAGCCTTTTCTCCTTTAACATCATTTACATACATTTCTTTCACTTCCATTTCTTGTGCTCCTGTTGTTGGGCCCGTAATTAAAATAGTATCTCCAATTGAAATATCGTATGCTTCAATTTTAAATTCTCCAATATTTGCTTTTGGATAGTAATGCATTCCTTTTCCTAAATACACCTTTTTTTGAGTTGCATGACTTCCAGACCCATTACTCCATTCACCAAGTTTTTGACCTAAATAATAGCCACTCCAAAAACCTCTGTTATAAACTTTCTCTAGCTCTAACATCCAAGAAATTACTTTTTCTTTGTTGTAAGTTCCAGCTTCAATACTATCAATAGCATCACGGTAACATTTAATAACTTTAGCTACATATTCGGGAGCTCTACCTCTTCCCTCAATTTTTAACACTTTTACACCAGCATCCGCAATTTGATCTAAAAAATCGATGGTGCATAAATCTTTTGGAGACATAATATATTCATTATCTAACTCCATTTCAATACCTGTTTCCTGATCAATAACCGTATATTTTTTCCTACAGTTTTGCTTACAAGCACCTCTATTTGCCGAAGAATTATAGGAATGCAAACTCATATAACACTTACCTGAAACTGCCATACACAAAGCACCATGTCCAAAAATTTCGATTTCCAAAAGTTTCCCGGAAGGTCCACAAATATTTTCTTTTTCTATTTGCTCGGTAATTTTCTTCACTTGGCGTAAACTCAATTCTCTACTCAATACCATAGTATCAGCAAACATTGCATAAAACCTCGCCGTTTCTATATTAGTAATGTTTATTTGAGTAGAAATATGCACTTCCATTCCAATTGCTCTAGCTGATGCAATTACAGCCTGATCCATTGCAATTACCGCAGTTATATCTGCATCTTTTGATTTTTGAAGCAAGGTTTTTACGATTGATAAATCGTGATCGTAAATAATCGTGTTTAAAGTAAGATAGGTTCTAACATTTTTTGCTTTACATCTATCAGAAATTTCTTGTAAATCCTCTAAAGTGAAATTTATAGATGCTCTAGCTCGCATATTTAATTGTTCTACACCAAAATAAATGGAATCTGCTCCATTATCTAATGCTGCTTGTAAAGATTCAAAATTTCCAGCCGGAGCCATTAGTTCAATTTTCTGCATCATTATTTTTTATATTTTAAAACTTCTGAACGTCCTTTTTTAAATATTTTATTGCTATTTGGAATTCCTTTTCGCAATTCTTTTTGTTCTTCAAATGGTAATTGTATAATTTCCTTACATTCTATAGAACAACAGGTTTCCATTTTTTTTGAACACTTTTCACATTGAATAAACAATAAATGACAAGCTTCATTTGCACAGTTTACATGCATATCACAAGGTTCACCACATTGATGGCAATTTGCAATAACATCTTCTGTTATTCTTTCAGATCTTCTGTGATCAAAAACAAAGTTTTTACCTATAAATTTATTCTCTAATTCTTGCTCTTTTACTTGACGAGTATATTCTATAATTCCACCTTCCAACTGAAAAACATTTTTAAAGCCTTTGTGTTTATAGTATGCACTGGCTTTTTCACAACGAATTCCTCCGGTACAATACATTAACAAGTTTTTATCTTCTTTGTGATCTTTTAAATCCTCTTCAATAATATCTAAAGAATCTCTAAAAGTGTCAACATCTGGAGTTACAGCCGTTTTAAAATGACCAATTTCACTTTCGTAATGATTTCGCATATCAACACATACAGTATTTGGATCTTCCAATAACTTATTAAATCCTTCAGCATCTAAATGAATTCCAATATTGGTAACATCAAACGTATCATCGTTTAAACCATCGGCAACAATTTTATCTCTAACCTTTACCTTTAATTTTAAAAAGGATTTATTGTCCTGTTCTATGGCAATATTTAATCGACAATCTTTTAAAAATGAAATACTATCTAGTTGCTCTTTTAGTGCAGCCAGATTTTCTGCAGGAACAGAAATTTGAGCATTAATTCCTTCGTTAGAAACATAAGTTCTTCCTAATACCTCAAGATTATCCCATTCAATAAACAAATGGTTTCTTAATATTTGTGGATTTTCTATCTTATAATATTGATAGAATGATATGGTTAAACGGTCTTTTCCCGCCTCATCAATTAAATGAGCACGTTCTTCGGCGCTTAACTTATTGTACAGTTGCATGCTATACCTTTTTAGTTAAACAATAGTTGAGAATAATAAATTATCCTTTTTGAATTTTTGCAAAAATACGTATTTTCTAACAACTAATGATTATTCAAAAAAATAATCGTTTTTGATTTAGATTTGAATTACAATAAGTAATAATTTATAGTGTTTTTGAATTATTAATCTTTGTATTATTAAATTCATTAATATCAATACTAAAGAGCCCTTTTGATGGATATAAAGAGTAGTTATTTTTTCTAAATCCACCTAAAATATATAATTTATTATCAGCAAAATACAACTCAGAAGTTTCTAAGGGTAAGTCTATTAAATACTCGTTTAGTTCTTTAGAATCAATATTGTAGGTGTTTATTTTTCCATCATTAAAAAAATAAATCACATTTTTATTATGCGTTATTGCTGGTTTATTAATTCCGTAAAAGATATTTCCTTCTTTTTTCCATTTTTGAGTTTTAAGATCAAAGACTTCTACGGATGACAAAGAATGCTTATTAAAACCTCCTATTAAATATATTTTATCATTTACTAAAACCCCTTTTACCTCCTTGGCAATTGGCATATTTCCTATTTGATACCAATTTCCTGTCTTAAAATCATACAAATGAACTTTATTAAAATATTCTTTAAATCCATTATTTTTCATTTTTAGGGATCCTCCCATTAAAACCAATTTATCTTTATAAATAAATGATGAAAAATCAACTGCCTGATGGGGATTTGTATTGTCAATAATTATGGTATCCTTATCTACATCATAAACTTCTATTTTATCATCTAAATATTCAAATTTTTCATTTGCAGAAATATTTTTACCCCCTAATACATATAATTTATTGTTATAATAATTTAAATTATGATAGGCTCTTTTTTTAAATTTTGAATTTGAATTTGTCCAAACATTATTTTTAATATCATATGTTTGTAAATCTCCATTATAACTTTCTTTCTTAAAATTTCGAGCTGTTCCATCAATAAATCTTTTAAGAGCCCTTTCTGGATCATATTCCAATAACCTCTTGAATTCATTTTGTTCAAAAGAAGTATCACCACCAACAACATAAATTTTTCCATCTTTTAGTATAGAGCCAAAAGAATGCACCGCACTTTTCATTGTAGAAAGCGTTTTATATGAAATGGTTTTTTTTAGGTTTCTACTCTGAGAAATATTCACTTCATCCAACTTCTTTAAATCAATTAAAAGATTAACTGAATAATTTTTCTTCTTTGGAACGTAAGGAATTTCTAATTCTTTATAAGTAATATGTGTAAAACGAATAGTCCCATTTTTTACAATTTTATATGGAAATTTTAAATAGTAAACTCCTTTTTCATTAGTTACTGCCCCTCTATTTATTACCTCCATATAAACATTAGCCCCCTCAATAGGTTCATTAGTTTGTGCATCCAATACTTTTCCTTCTATGTATTGTGAAAAGGATAAAAAAGATGAAAATGAAAAGATGAAAAAGAGTGTAAAATTTTTCATTCCAAAGTAGATTAGAGTTGTAAAAGAGCATCAAAAACTATTCCTAACACATAAAAATATAGGTTTTTATTGAATTAAAATCCTAAATATTTCAATATTCTCTTTTTAACAAAAAATTATTTATTTGTTAATTTTTATTTATTACTATTGGTTTGTCACCTTTTTTTACAAAATTTGCATCAATATTAAAATAAAAAATAAAAAGATGAAAGTAGCTGTTGTAGGCGCTACCGGTATGGTAGGAAACGTAATGTTACAAGTTTTAGCGGAAAGAAATTTTCCAATTACTGAATTATTATTGGTTGCCTCAGAAAGATCAAAGGGTAAACAAATGGAATATAAAGGTAAAACTTATACGGTTATAGGTTTACAAGATGCAGTTGATGCGCGCCCTGATATTGCTTTATTTTCAGCTGGTGGAACTACTTCTGAAGCTTGGGCTCCTAAATTTGCTGAAGTTGGTTGTACTGTTGTAGATAATTCTTCTGCCTGGAGAATGGATCCTACTAAAAAGTTAGTAGTTCCAGAAATTAACGGAAATGTATTAACAAAGGATGATAAAATTATTGCAAATCCAAACTGTTCTACTATTCAATTAGTAATGGCATTGGCTCCTTTGCACGATAAATATAAAATGAAACGTGTAGTTATTTCTACATACCAATCAGTTTCAGGAACAGGTGTAAAAGCTGTTGAACAATTAGAAAACGAAACTAAAGGAATTAAAGGAGAAATGGCTTACCATTATCCAATAAACAGAAATGCAATTCCTCATTGTGACGATTTTTTAGATAATGGTTACACTAAAGAAGAAATGAAATTGGTTAAAGAACCTAAGAAAATTTTAGGTGACGATTCTTTCTCTATTACAGCAACTGCTGTTCGTATTCCAACTTCTGGAGGGCATTCAGAAGCTGTAAATGTTCAGTTTGAAAATGATTTTGATTTAGCTGATGTTCGTAAATTATTAGTAGAAACTCCTGGAGTTATTGTACAAGATAATTTAGATACAAATACCTATCCTATGCCAATTTATGCGCATAATAAAGATGAAGTTTTTGTGGGTCGTATTCGTAGAGATGAATCTCAACCAAATACATTAAATATGTGGATTGTTGCAGATAATTTGCGTAAAGGTGCCGCTACAAACACCATTCAAATTGGTGAATATTTAATTGAAAACGCATTGGTTGGAACTGCTGTAGTTTAACTAATTGACTGACTTTACATAATAGCATAAAAAAAGCCGCACAAAGTGCGACTTTTTTTTGGGGTTTATTTGGGATTATTTTGATACTGATAAAACATCGTTCATAATTTGTTCTAACTGATGTTTTGGAAGTGCTCCCTGAGCCATTTGAGGCTCACCATCTTTAGGTACAAATAACATAGAAGGAATACTTCTAATACCAAAAGCGGCAGCTAACTCTTGTTCCGCTTCTGTATCTACTTTGTAAATATTAACCTTTCCATTATAATCATCGCTTAACTCTTCTAAAATTGGAGCCACCATTTTACAAGGTCCACACCAATCTGCATAAAAATCTATTATACACGGTATTTCACCTTCAAACTTCCACTCTTTATTTTTTTCGAAATTAAAAACCTTTTCTAAAAAAGTTTCTTTTGTTAATAATTCTGTCATTCTTTTTAATTTTTATATTTATAATATAGCAATTTCTATACCATACTATTTGACGACAAAGTGACGTAAAAACTTACATAAATTTAGTAACTAAAGTTACATCTATAATAAAATGCTTAAATTCACTAATAATACTAAACCCAATAAATTATGAATTCAAAATTACTTATGACATTAAGAATTGTTTTAGCAATTATTTTACTTGTATTTGGAAGTAACAAATTTTTCGGTTTTATTCCAATGGACGCTCCACCAGAAGGAAGTTTTATGGCTGCTTTAATTGCAACAGGTTATATGATGCCTTTAATTGCCTTATCAGAAATTATTCCAGGTGTTTTATTACTGATAAATAAGTGGAAAGGTTTAGCCTTAGTTTGGTTGGTGCCTATTTCAGTAAATATTGTGTTTTTTCATTTAGCTTTTGACATTTCAACAATTGCACCTGCAGCTTTAGTTGCAATTTTAAATGCGGTATTAATTTATGCCAATTGGAATAAATTTAAAACACTTTTTTAAACTCTTAAAAAAATACTAAATAAAAGGCTTATTCATCTGAATAAGCCTTTTTTAGTTAAATTTGTTAAATACAAAAAACAACTACAATGAAAAATATTCTATTAATAACTATGATTGCCGTTTTTATGTTTTCATGTAAAAATTCGGAATCCAAAAAAAACCTTTCAAAATTGACCTATCCAACAACAAAACAAGTTGATACTATTACAGATTATTTTGGAACAGAAGTTAAAGACCCATATCGTTGGTTAGAGAATGATATGAGTGATGAAACTGAAGCCTGGGTAAGTTCTCAAAATGAAGTTACTTTTAATTATTTAGCAACTATTCCTTATAGAGAAGAACTAAAAAATCGATTAGAAAAATTATGGAATTATGAAAAAATAGGATCCCCATTTAAAGAAGGAGATTACACTTATTTTTATAAAAACAACGGGTTACAAAATCAATATGTTTTATATAGATTTAAAAATGATGAAGAACCAGAAGTATTTTTAGATCCAAATACTTTTTCTGAAGATGGAACAACTTCATTAGGAGGGTTGTCTTTTTCAAAAGATGGAAGTTTGGTTTCTTATGCCATTTCAGAGGGAGGCTCTGACTGGCGAAAAATTATCATTATGGATGCTGTTTCAAAAGAGATTAAAGAAGACACCATTATTGATGTGAAATTTAGTGGAATGTCCTGGAAAGAAAATGAAGGGCTATATTATTCAAGTTACGAAAAGCCTAAAGGAAGTGAACTTTCAGCAAAAACGGATCAACACCGCTTATTTTACCACCAATTAGGAACAAAACAAGCAGATGATAAAATTCTTTTTGGTGACAAAGATAAAAGAAGATATGTTCGTGGATCAGTTACTGAAGATGGAAACTATTTATTGATTAGCGCTTCAGAATCTACCTCTGGAAATGAATTGTATTTCAAAGATTTATCAAACCCAAACAATCCAATAAAACCAATTATTCTAGGTTTTGAGTATGATACTTATGCGTTAGATCACAAAGATGGAAATTTATTACTGGTTACTAATTTAGATGCCCCTAACAAACGTATTGTTAAGGTAAGTGTTAACAATCCTGAATCAAAAAACTGGGTGGATGTAATTCCAGAAACTAAAAATGTTTTAACCCCTTCTAAAGCGAGTGGTTATATTTTTACAAAATATATGGTTGATGCCGTTTCACAAGTAAAACAATACGATTATAACGGGGAGTTAATTAGAGATATTGAATTACCAGGAGTTGGAACTGCCGGTGGGTTTGGTGGCAAAGTAGATGCTGAAACAATTTACTATTCATTTTCAAATTATATAACCCCAGGGTCTATTTATTCATTTAAGCCAAATAATGGTGAATCTGAATTATATAAAAAACCTACCATCGACTTTAATTCTGATAATTTTGAATCGCATCAAGTATTCTATACTTCAAAAGATGGTACAAAAGTTCCTATGATCATTTCCTATAAAAAAGGAACAGAATTAAATGGAAAAAATCCAACTATTTTATATGGTTATGGAGGGTTTAATATTAGTTTAACACCAGGCTTTAGTATTTCAAATGCAGTTTGGATGGAACAAGGTGGTATTTATGCTGTTCCTAATTTACGTGGTGGTGGTGAATATGGTAAAGTATGGCACAAAGCTGGAACTAAATTACAAAAGCAAAATGTTTTTGATGATTTTATTGCTGCTGCCGAATATTTAATTGAAAACAAATACACCTCATCAGACCATTTAGCAATTAGAGGAGGTTCTAATGGAGGTTTATTAGTTGGAGCAACAATGACACAAAGACCTGATTTAATAAAAGTAGCACTGCCTGCTGTTGGAGTTATGGATATGTTGCGTTATCATACATTTACAGCTGGAGCTGGTTGGGCATATGACTATGGAACTGCTGAAGATTCAAAAGAAATGTTTGACTATTTAAAAGGGTATTCACCTGTTCATAATATTAAAGAAGGTGTTGAATATCCGGCAACACTTGTTACAACTGGTGATCACGATGATAGAGTTGTACCTGCACATTCTTTTAAATTTGCTGCTGAATTACAAGCAAAACAAGCTGGCAACAATCCTGCATTAATTAGAATTGAAACCAATGCAGGTCATGGTGCTGGAACTCCTGTTTCAAAAACCATTGAACAATATGCCGATATTTTTGGATTTACTTTATACAATATGGGCTATAAAGAATTGCCAAGTAAAACGAAAATTAAAGGGTAATTGATAAAAATTTGTCAAACTGAGCCTGTTGAAGTTTTATTAAAAGTCTTCGACAAGCTCAGACAGACAAAGTCTCAACTAATAAACTTCTAAAATTTCAGCATTATTAAAAGGAATAATTTCACCTGTTTTTTTTCCCAATAACTGATTTCCAATTGGTGAGTTTGTAGAAACTACAAAATAATCTTTAGCGTCAACAATTGCTTTTCCAACACTAATTGCTAAAAAAAAAATTCCTTTGTCAGTTATAATTAGGCTTCCTAAGCAAACAACTTCACTTTCTTTTTCAATAGTTATTTTACTTAAAGCTTCCTGCATTTTATTAACTTCAGAAAGTTGCTGACCCGCTTTTTCCATTTCTAACTGAATCATAGCCCGGCCTGTTTCGTGTTTATCTCCTGCTGAACTTTTTGTTTCGGAAAATAAATCCTTTTTATTTGAAGCAATGCTTTTTGAAATGGTATTGTGTTTTTCTTCAACAAATTGAAAACACATTTTTAATAATTGCTGCTTTATTTTTAAATATTCTTTCATATAGATGGTTGTAAAAATAACAATTCATAATTTTGCAGCACAATTACTTTAATGAAAATTACTGGAAAACGATATTTAGATTATAGTTCATTCATCAAATTAAAATTTGGTGAGCGTGTACAAAAAATATCTTTAGATACTGGTTTTTCTTGTCCTAACAGAGATGGTTCAAAAGGGTATGGAGGTTGCACATACTGCAATAATAACACCTTTAATCCAGATTATTGTGAACCTCAAAAAAGCATAAAACAACAGTTAGAACAAGGAATTGAGTTCTTTTCAAAAAAAAAGAGCTACAATAAATACTTAGCTTATTTTCAGGCATATACAAATACGTATTCCGATTTTGAATCGCTTAAAAAACTGTATGAAGAAGCTTTAAGCGTTCCAAAAGTTGTTGGTTTGGTTATAGGAACTCGACCAGATTGTATTTCAAAAGAAATTATTGATTATTTAGATGAACTCTCTAAAACTTATTTTATTTCTTTAGAATTTGGAGTAGAAAGTACCAATGAACAAACATTACTTTCTGTAAATCGCTGTCATACTTTTGAAGAAACCAAAGCAACTTTTGAATTGTGTAAAAACAAAGGGTTTCATTTAGGAGCTCATATTATTTTAGGGCTTCCCGAAGAAAACGAACAAGATTTGTTGAACCATGCTATTGAAATTTCTAAACTGCCAATTAATACTTTAAAATTACATCATTTACAAATTGTAAAAAACTCTGTAATGGCAGTGCAATACAATAGAAATCCCAAGGGTTTCAACTTATTTTCTTCTGAAAATTATATCGATTTTATATCTGAATTTATTACGCAACTTCGCCCGGATATTATTATTGAACGATTTATTAGTGAGGCTCCACAAGAGTTGTTAATTGCACCTAAATGGGGTGGACTTAAAAACTTTGAAATTGTAGATAAAATTGACAAAAAACTTGTAGAAAAAGATACTTGGCAGGGGAAATATTATAAAACAGAACTTGTTTAAAATACCGTAACTTTATATTAATTTCAAAAATGCCCGTTTAATTCAAAAAAATAGGTTTTGGATCATTTAATATTATTTATACTATTAGCACTGCTTGCTGAAATACTTGGCACTATTGGAGGTTTTGGTTCTTCTTTATTTTTTATACCAATAGCCAGTTTCTTTTTAGACTTTCATTCTGTACTAGGTATCACTGCTATTTTTCATGTTTCAAGTAATATCACAAAAATTGCATTTTTCAGAAAAGGTTTCAATAAAAAATTAGTAATCTGGTTAGGAATACCAGCTGTTGTTTTTGTTATAATTGGAGCTTATTTAAGTAAATTAATTCAAATTGATATTTTAGAAACATTACTCGCAATTTTTCTAATAATAACAAGCTTAACATTTCTTATTTTTAAAAATATAACTGTTAAACCTACTATTAAAAATTCAATAACTGGAGGTGTTTTTTCTGGATTGGTTGCGGGTTTAATAGGCACTGGAGGTGCAATAAGGGGAATTACATTAGCTGCATTTAATTTAAATATTGAAACTTTTATTGCTACTTCCGCTATTATAGATCTCGGGATAGATGTTAGCCGAAGTATTGTGTATTACACTAACGGATTTGTACATAACCACTATTTATATTTAATTCCTTTCTTATTAGTTGCAAGTGTTGTTGGAACCTTTATTGGAAAAAAAATTCTTACTAAAATTTCTGAAGATAAATTTAAATCGATTGTATTAATCCTTATTTTTATAATAGGCCTTATTACACTTGGCAAAATAATTATAGGGTAGTTAATTAATATTTTGTAAGTTTAACTATGCTTTTTATCTACACAAAACACTTATCAGAAATGCCTTGGATTTTTATTCCAGGTTTAAAGTTTTTATAAAACTTTAATTTTTACAAAAACTATTCAATTAAATTTTTTTCAATCAAATTAAACAAACATTATGAGCAATATTATTGTATTAGGTGCTGGTATGGTAGGCAGCACAATGGCTATAGATATGGCTAAAAAACATTCGGTTACAATTACTGATTTTAGTGAAGAAGCTTTAAATAAAGCAGTAAAAAAATGTGATCAATTAATCCCAATTCAAGTAGATGTCACTAATAAAACTGAACTTCAAAAAACAATAAAATCATTTGACTTGGTAATTTGTGCTGTTCCTGGTTTTTTAGGTTTTGAAACTTTAAAATCAATAATTGAAGCAGAAAAAAATGTAATCGATATTTCTTTTTTTCCTGAAAACTCTTTAGAATTAAATCAATTGGCCAAAAACCATAATGTTACCGCTATAGTTGATTGTGGGGTTGCGCCGGGAATGGGAAATATTATTTTGGGATATTACAATGGAAAACTAGACCTTACAGATTTTGAATGTTTGGTTGGTGGTTTGCCAAAAATAAAAAAATGGCCTTTTAGCTATAAAGCTCCGTTTTCTCCTATTGATGTTATTGAAGAATATACTCGTCCGGCTCGTTATGTTGAAAATGGAAATATTATTGTAAAAGACGCTTTATCAGATTGTGAGTATGTAGATTTTGATGGGGTTGGAACCTTGGAATCTTTTAATTCTGATGGTTTGCGATCCATTATTTTTACAATGTCTCATATTAAAAATATGAAAGAAAAAACGTTACGTTATCCAGGGCATGTTGAGTATATTAAAGTATTGAAAGAAAGTGGTTTTTTTAATGAAGAAAAAATTACATTGAACGGCTCTGAAATTTCTCCTTTAGATTTTACTTCAAAAATATTATTTAATGAATGGAAACTAGGCGACACCGAAGAAGAGCTTACTGTAATGAGAATTTCGTTAAAGGGAACTAATAAAAAAGGTGAGCAAAAAACCATTGTTTACAATTTACATGATGAATATTGCGCCAAAACCAAAACCTCATCTATGGCAAGAACAACAGGATATACAGCAACTGCAGCAGCAAATCTGTTTTTAGATGGCTTATTTGAAGAAAAAGGTGTTTTCCCACCTGAATTAGTTGGTAAAAACGAAAATTGTTTTAACTATATTTTAAACTATTTAAAAGAGCGAAATGTAGTTTACAAATTAGAAGAGTTGTAATTTTTTATTATCGATTTTTGTCATACCTGCGAAGGCAGGTATGACAGCTTAATTAAGAATACTCAAATTAAAGTTAAACATTAATTAATTCTCACGATTTTTTGGTAGAATAAAAAAATATAGTACTTTTGTTGAGTGATTAGTCAATTAAAAATAGATAAACGAGAATTATTACTAGAAGCAGCAACCAAACTGTTTGTAGAAAGAGGTTTACATGCTACACCAACTTCAGCAATTTCAAAAGAAGCTGGAGTAAGTGCAGGAATTCTGTTCCATTATTTTAAAACCAAAGATGATTTAATTGATGAATTGTATGTTTCAATTAAAAAAGAGTACACCTCTTCTATATTAAATGATATAGATAGAATTAAATCAGACCTTGGGAAATTACGTTTAATATGGTCAAACTCTTGGAATTGGGCGATAGATAACAATTTAAAATTTAAGTTTTTATTACAAGTAGACAATACAAATTGTTCCGAAAGAGTAAAAAGTCATCCCGAAATTATTGCAAAATTTGAAAAATTTAAAAACTTCATTCAAGAATATGTTGATAAAGAACTTGTTAAAAATATTGATACTTATTTTTTAATGGGTTCAATGTTTGCTTTAATTACTTCAATGGTTACTTATTTAACACTATTTCCGAAAAAAAGAAACGACCAGGCTTTTATAGAACAAGCCTGGGAACAATTTTATAATTACTTAAAACCCTAAAAAAATTGACGTGTTATTTGAGTAAATAGTCAATTTAAATAATTATTCTATAAAAATGATTAAAAAAATAGTTAAAATACTTAAAAGAATTATGATTGGAATTCTATCAATTTTTGTGGTAATTACCTTAGTTGGTGTTGCCTTTGTAAATGTTAGTCCACAGTTTGGATCTGATGCTAAAGATGTAAGTTTAGAGCGTATCAGAAAATCTCCTAACTTTTTAAATGGAGCATTTAAAAACAGCGAAAAAACAATACAAAATACAGGTTTTAAATGGAGTACAATACCTAAGTTTTTTACTGATGGAAATAATAAAACTCCATCTGTAGAATTGCCAATGGAAAAACTTTCAAAAAGTTATTTTGAAAATGAACCTAAACAACCAAGAATTACATGGTTTGGGCATTCGGCAGCTTTTGTAGAAATGGAAGGAATGAACATTTTTATTGATCCAATGTTAGGAGATGTTCCTGCCCCTCATCCACTTTTAGGCTCAAAAAGATTTCAGAAGGAATTGCCAATTTCTATTGACTCTTTACCAAAAATTGATGTTGTTTTAATTTCTCACGATCATTACGACCATTTAGATTATGGTTCTGTAGTAAAACTAAAAGACAAAGTAGGCCAATTTTATGTTCCATTAGGAATTAAAGCACATTTAACTTCTTGGGGAATTGATACAACTAAAATTATAGAATTTGACTGGTGGGAAAGTATTAATTATAAAGGAATTGAATTTATTTCAACGCCTGCACGTCATTTTTCAGGAAGAGGAGTTACCAATAGAAACAGTACTTTGTGGTGCTCCTGGGTGCTAAAATCTGAAAATTCAAGTATATTTTTTAGTGGTGATAGTGGATATGGAAAACATTTTAAAGAAATTGGAGATAAATATGGCCCATTTGATTTTGCCATGATGGAATGCGGACAATATAATGAGCAATGGTCTCAAATACATATGACTCCAGAAGAGACAATTATAGCAAGTATTGAAGTTCAAAGTAAACTTACAATGCCTATTCACTGGGGGTCTTTTAAACTAGCTCTACATAGTTGGGACGACCCAATTTTAAGAGCCTCGGTCAAAGCAAAAGAGTTAAATATAAAATTTTCAACACCTAAAGTTGGGGAATCAATTGTATTAAATCAAGAAAATTTTCCAAATGAATCCTGGTGGCTTAATTAAAAATAATAAGATTATGGTTTTAGTATTTAAAACAAATGTTTTTCGTCAATTAGAAATACATGTAAGAGCCGTATTATCAACTTTTAGCAACATTTCAAGAATTGATTTTGACTTTGAGGATTGTGATAAAATTTTAAGGGTTGAAACCTCTAATGATATAACTTCAGAAATAGAATTGTTATTAAATTCAAAAGGGTTTTATTGTAAAGAATTGGAGTAGTTCAACTAGATTTATTTCAGAAATATGTTGGATTCAGTGATTTTAAAGGGTCTAAAATTCGTCATACTGAACTTGTTTCAGCATCTCATTTTGTCTAATCGATTATTATGAAAACCTGAACAGAATTCAGGTTGACGTTTATCATTAAAACTCAAATTTCAATTGTACGTTTATTGGTTTTTCTGGTTTCTTTTTCGAATTTATATTTAAATTAGTAACAGAAATACCTAATAAACGAACAGAATTCATAACTTTTTCCTGAAACAATAATTCTTTTACTGTTTCTAAAAGTATTGCATTTTCCTTCACAAAAAAAGGCAATGTTTTACTACGGGTTTGAGTGGTAAAATCACTATATTTTATTTTTAAGGTAATTGTTTTACCGGATACTTTCGATTTAACTAATCTTTTTTCTAATTCCTTTGAAATTTTTTCTAATTTTTCGAGCATAAATATTTCAGAAGTCAAATTAGTTATAAAAGTATGTTCCGCGGCAACCGATTTTCGTTCTCTATTTGGTTTTACCTGACTATAAAAATTACCCCGAACAATATTATAATAATGGGCTCCTGAGCTTTTAAAATTCTGAGTTAAAAATTCCTCACTTTTCAACTTCAAATCCATTCCTGTAAAAATTCCAAGATTATACATTTTAGCAGCAGTAACGTTTCCAATACCAAAGAATTTTTTAATAGGCAACTCTTCTAAAAACTCAATAACATCTTCTGGCGGAATTGTTTTTTGTCCGTTTGGTTTATTTATATCAGACGCTATTTTCGCAACAAATTTACTGTTAGATATTCCTGCAGAAGCATTTAAATTTAATTCATTAAAAATTCGCTGTCTAATTTCTTTGGCAATTAAACTCGCTGAAGGGTTTCCTTTTTTGTTTACAGTAACATCCAAATAAGCTTCGTCTAAAGATAATGGTTCAACCAAGTGGGTATATTCATGAAATATCGATCTAATTTTTTGTGAAATCTCTTTGTATCGCTCAAATCTTGGAGGTACAAAAATAATATGCGGACATTTTTTTCTTGCAATTGCACCACTCATAGCCGAACGCACTCCAAATTTACGAGCTTCATAACTTGCTGCTGACACAACTCCGCGTTCTCCCCCTCCACCAACAACAACTGGTTTTCCCCTTAAATCCGGATCATCCAATTGCTCTACAGATGCATAAAATGCATCCATATCAATATGAATTATTTTGCGGTATTGATTGTCTATTTCCACATTATAAAACTACAAAACTTTACGATCTATTTTAAACTCAATTCTTAGTATATTCGTGTATTAATTAGAACATTCAATTATGAACAAAACACAGAGACATGCTCAAAATTTAATAGATTTTATTTATGAGAGTCCAAGCCCATATCATGTAATTTCAAATACGAAAATAGAACTCTTAAATAATGGTTTTTCAGAGCTTAAACTTATTGATAAATGGAAAATTAAAAAAAGTGGAAAATATTTTGTAAGTCAAAATAACACATCACTTTTTGCATTTATAGTTGGTAATGGCGAAATTGAAGAATCTGGCTATAAAATTGTTGCAGCGCACTCTGATTCTCCTTCATTTAAAATTAAACCTTCACCCGAAATTTCAGTAGCCGACAAGTACATAAAATTTAATACAGAAACTTATGGTGGTCCAATTTTAAGTTCTTGGTTAGACAGACCTTTATCTTTGGCTGGAAGAGTAAGTGTAAAAGGAAAAAACCTACTGAACCCATTAACCTATTTAGTAAATATTAAAGAACCAATTCTTGTAATTCCAAATTTACCTATTCACTTTAACAGAACAGTAAACGAAGGTATTGCGCTCAATAAGCAAGTTGATATGTTGCCTGTAACTGCACTAATAAATAAAGAATTGAACACCGATTTATTATTAACTCGTACTATTTCTAAAGAAATAAATGTCCCAGTAGAGGATATTTTAGAGGTAGATTTAAATTTATATGATTTTTCAAAAGGAAGTATTATAGGGTTGAATAAAGAGTTTATTTCATCAGGTAAATTAGATGATTTGGCAATGGTTCATGCAGGATTAACTGCAATATTAGATGCGCCTGTTTGCAAGTCAACAAATGTGCTGGCAATTTTTGATAATGAAGAAGTTGGAAGTCGTTCAAAACAAGGTGCTGGTTCTCCAATTCTAAAAAATATTTTAAAACGTATTACACTAGTTCAGAATAAAAATGAAGAAGATTTTCAACGAGCTGTTTATAATTCTTTTATGGTAAGTGCTGATATGGCGCACGCTTTACACCCAAACCATCCAGATAAACACGACCCGGTTAATAGGCCAGTAATTAATGGTGGTCCTGTAATTAAAATTGAAGGAAATCAAAAATATACAACTGATAGTGATTCAAGCGCTGTTTTTGAAATGATTTGCAAGGAAGCTAAAATTCCTTATCAGAAGTTTGTAAATCGTTCAGATATGTTAGGTGGTGGTACTTTGGGAAATGTTTCTGCTAGTCAGTTAGAAATTCGTTCAGTGGATATAGGAAGTCCAATGTGGGCAATGCATTCCATTAGAGAAACCAGTGGAGTTGATGATCATACTCATATTACAAAAGCTTTTAGTAGTTTTTATAAGATAAATTAATTCTCAAGCAAACTACAATGCTAATTCGTGGGTTAACCAAGAATAAGAATAACCCCTAAATTGCATATACAACAAACAAAAAGGGTTGCTAATAAGCAACCCTTTTAAATATAAAAATAATTGTTTTTATACAATTCCTAAGTCTAACATCGAATCTGCAACTTTAATAAAACCAGCAATATTAGCACCTTTTACGTAGTTTATATAACCATCTTCTTGTGTACCGTATTTTAAACAAGCTGTATGAATAGAATGCATTATTTGGTGTAATTTAGCATCAACCTCATCTTTAGTCCAGTTTAATTTCATTGCGTTTTGAGACATTTCTAAACCAGAAACAGCAACACCACCCGCATTTACAGCTTTACCTGGTGCATACAAAATTTTGGCATTATGAAACACATCAACAGCTTCAGGTGTACAACCCATATTTGAAACCTCTGCAACATACTTAACACCATTCGCAACTAATTTTTCAGCATCTTCTCCATTCAATTCATTTTGAGTGGCGCAAGGCATTGCAATATCACAAGCAACTCCCCAAGGTTTTTCACCTGGATAAAATTTCGCTTCTGGGAATTCCTCTACATAAGGTGAAACAATATCATTGTTTGAAGCTCTTAATGCTAATAAGTAATCAATTTTATCTTCATCTAATCCTTTTTCATCATAAACATATCCGTCAGGACCTGAAATTGTAACAATTTTACCACCTAATTCGGTAATTTTTAAAGCACAACCCCAAGTAACATTTCCAAAACCAGAAAGTGACACAATTTTACCTTCAAAAGTATCATTTTTAGTTTCTAACATTTCTTTTGTGAAGTACACTCCGCCAAATCCTGTAGCCTCTGGTCTAATTAAACTTCCTCCCCAATTTAAACCTTTACCTGTAAATACTCCTGAATTTTCATGTTGTAGTTTTTTGTACATTCCATACATAAATCCAATTTCTCTACCACCAGTTCCAATATCACCAGCAGGTACATCAGTGCTAGGACCAATAACTCGCCATAACTCTAACATAAAACCTTGACAAAAACGCATAATTTCAGCATCAGATTTTCCTTTTGGATTAAAATCTGAACCTCCTTTACCACCACCCATTGGCAACGTAGTTAAGGCGTTCTTGAAAATTTGTTCAAAACCTAAAAATTTAAGGATACTTAAATTTACACTAGGGTGTAAACGAATACCTCCTTTGTACGGACCAATCGCATTGTTAAATTGCACTCTATGTCCTAAATTAACCTGAACATTGCCAGCGTCATCCATCCAAGAAATTCTAAAGGTTAAGATGCGATCTGGTTCTACCAAACGCTCAATAATTTTTGCAGCTTCATACTGCGGATTTTCATTATAAATAGTCTCAATTGACTCTAAAACTTCATGAACTGCCTGTAAGTATTCTTTTTCTCCAGGGTGTTTAGTTTCTAAATTGGTAAGTATATCTTTTACATTCATATTAGTATAGTTTTTAGGTGATTAAAAAATAAAATCGGATACAAAATTAGTGATATTAAATTCAATTATTCATAAAAATGATACAGTATTTTTTTGCTTTTTCTATTTTATTATTGATATTTTGTCAATATGGAATAATTGTTACAATTAAACGGTTTCAAATTCTTTTAAAACTAACAATTACATAAATCCATCCGGTGGTAATTCTTCAATAGAATCCACATTTTTTATAGTCTCTTCAATTAAAAACCCTTCTTTAAAAATTGCAGCTTTATTATTTTTTCCTTCAATTATAACCTTTAGAGGTTCTTTAAAACAAATATGACGTAAGTAGGTATCCTCATAAACCGCCTCTTGCTTATTTAAATAATCAACATCAAAAAAACCATCATTTATAAATGGGTTTATTGTTAAATAACCAACTTTAAACGATGTTAAATTTTGAAAAAAATGAGTTCCCTGACTTGGGTCTATTCTAAAATCATTCAGCCCTGATTCTACGATAATTTTGGCTGCTGAAATTTGTGGCCAAATTACAGGAATTCCTAACCAAGGATCGCTGGATCCCCATCTTCCCGGACCTACTAAAATATAATTTCGGTCTAGTGCTGAAAATTTTTTATTTATTTGTTCAACTGCATTTGCAATTTCTCGTGTATTTGCTGAATTAAAAGTTTCAGGTTTTACATATACTACATCTTGAATGTGTTCATATTTTCCATTTCCTAAAGCAGATTCCGAATAGATAATTGTATCTGAAACATTAAAGTTTTCGGGTAATTTGCTCATTGTTTCATTACTTTCAACAATAGGTCTAATTTGTAAAAAACTAAACTCTTTTGGCTCGCCCATTTTAACGTCTAAATTAACCGCAAATTCTATTTCAATTGGGTTTCTCATTTCTCGCTGACCAATTCGCAATAAATCTTGCAAAATTTCCGGTAATGGAAAAGTGTTATATTTTAAAATATTATCAAATGTAATTACTCTAATCCCATCATGCATTACACCAGGTCTAATTACATTATTTTGTAAATCGTATGTGGAGGCAACAAATTTTAAAGAACCATGTTTATCTGCCTTTCTAATAGTTATTTTCTTTTTATTAATGGATTCGCTAAGGGATGCTTTATAACTATCCGGATCCATATCTAGTCCATAAAAATATTGCTGGGTATCCCTTTGAGTTGAGCCAGGTGATGATAATTGAAGTACTTTTTTAGGGTGATATGGAGAAAAGCGCAAAGTTTTTCCACCACCAACAATAATTTCTCCTAAACCAATGGCAATATTGGCAATTCCTTCATTTGGTTTTTCATTTCCTATTGGATAAAAATTAATAGAGCGCGCTACTCCAGAAATATTCGGGTAATACACATCATCATATTGTTTCCCTATAACTTCTTGAAGAATTACTGCCATTTTTCCTTCCTCTATAGTATGTGAAGTGGCTTTCAAATACACTTTACTACTGCTAAAAAATGAAGATGCAATCACTGATTTTACAGCATTACAAACCATTTCTAACATTTTATCTAATTTGGTATTTGGCAACATGTATGTTGCAAAAATTCCAGCAAAAGGCTGGTAATGAGAATCTTCTAAAACACTTGAAGATCTAACGGCGATAGGAGTTTTTGTTACTTTTAAAAAAGCCTCAATATCTTCTATAGCCCATTTTGGTAATGGTTTTGAAATAAATTTATTTAAAATTTCTTCGTCATTATTACAATTACCAACAAATCGTATTAATTTATGAGTTTCAATAAATTCATCAAAAACTTCAGTACTTAAAACCACCGTTCTTGGAATAGAAATTTTAACATCCTTAAATTGTTGTCTTAATTTATGGCGTTTTAAAAATGAGTCAATAAAGGCCAATCCTCTTCCTTTTCCGCCTAAAGAACCATCGCCTATTCTTGAAAAACCTAAAAATTCATCGAATTTATTTTTATTGAATTTTGAGATAATTCCACGCGCACGGAATCCTCTATAAGCCTTAATAGCGTTAATTAAATAAGTTCTTGCTTGTTCAGAATCATCAAAATCATCATATTCAACTTCACTAAATAAATCTGCTAAAGGGAACAAAACTCTAGATTTTAACCATTTTGAATACTCACTTCTTTTTGCGTGATATGCAATACATTCGGGTGTAACTTTATCAAGTGCTTTTTGAAAAGTTGTTAAGTCTTTTGCAACTGCCAATACTTTCATTTGAACCGGATCCCAAAACTCGAAATCACCAAATGAAAAATATTGATTGATGTAGTTTTTTATCTCTTCTTCTAAAGTTTCGGTGTGTTTATATAAAAATTTTCCCTTTAATTCTAAAGCAAACTTTTCATTACTACTATCAGAAGATTGTATTAAAAAAGGGAAATACCGTTTAAAGCTTCGAACATATTCCAAAAAATGAAACCCTGCTTTTGAATCTCGTTTTCCTTCTCTAAAATATGAAACATCCGATATTACTCCCAGAAGGTTATTTTTATATTGTTTAAAAAAATGCAAACCTTCTTCATAATTAGTAGCTAATAAAATTTTTGGTCTACCTCTCATTAACATCATTGTACGGTGAGCATTCAGTCCTTCAGACATAAAAGAACCTGTTTGCTTCAGTAAAATTTTGTAAAAAATTGGTAAATATTTTGAGTAAAACTTTAAAGAATCTTCAACTAATAAAATAGCTTTTACACCAATTTCATTGATGTCTTTTTCAGCATTCATTCTATCTTCAGTTAATTTTATGATAGCTAAAATAATATCTGCATTTCCATTCCAATGAAAAACATAATCGATAATTCCTGAGCTTTCGCTACTTATTTTTTCTCTTAATTGTGTTGAATAATGACTTATAGCCGCAATTGGCACATTAGGAAATGCTGCCTTTATTTTTTTTGATGTTTCTACCGTTTTAAAATTTCCAATATCAAGCCAGGTAATCACTAAATCAATTTTAGTAGTTTCCATTGCAATAATTGCTCTCTTTGCAGAGTTTGCATGTTCAAAACTAGGAGGGTAACGTAAGTTTAAAGCTGTGTATTCATTAAAAATACGCTCATCAATTCTACCATCTTCCTCTAACATATAATAATCATAGTTAGAACAAACAATAAGAATTTTATAGATTCTGTTTTGCATTAATTGATCAAATGCAACATCTTCAAACTCGTAAGTTCTTAAATCTGGTAATTGTTTTTTTGTCATTTTATTCCTTCATCTTACTCTTAAAGATATAAATTTAGTTTAATTATTTAGATATTTTGTTCCATATAAAAAAGGGTTGCAAATTGCAACCCTTTTTCAAGTGTAAATATTAAAGTGTAAATTAAAATTAAACTACTCCTTGTGCTAACATAGCATCTGCTACTTTAACAAAACCAGCAATATTAGCTCCAGTTACATAATCAATATATCCATCATCTTTTTTACCAAATTTGATACAAGAGTCATGAATATCTTTCATTATTTTTTTAAGTCTGTCATCAACTTCTTCACGAGACCAATTGATACGTAATGAGTTTTGACTCATTTCCAATCCTGAAGTTGCAACACCTCCAGCATTTGATGCTTTTCCTGGTGCGTATAATATTTTTGCTGATTGAAAAGCTATAATTGCTTCTGGTTTTGAAGGCATATTTGCACCTTCACTAATAACAAAACAACCATTTTTTAAAAGTGTTTTTGCATCATCTCCATTTACTTCATTTTGTGTTGCACAAGGCATAGCAACTTCGCATTTAACACTCCAAGGAGTTTCCCCTTTTACAAATTTTGCTTTAGGATATTTTACAATATACTCACTTATTCTTCCACGTTTTACATTTTTAAGATCCATTACAAATGCTAATTTTTTCTCATCGATTCCTTCCTCGTCATAAATATAACCTGAAGAATCTGATAAAGTAACAACCTTAGCTCCTAATTGAGTTGCTTTTTCACAAGCATATTGAGCTACGTTTCCAGAACCTGAAACCGTAACCGTTTTTCCTTTTAATGAATCACCTCTGGTTTCTAACATACTTTGCGCAAAATACACCGTACCATAACCAGTAGCTTCAGGACGAATTAAAGAACCTCCCCAAGACATTCCTTTACCTGTTAATACACCCGTAAACTCATTTCTCATTTTTTTATACATACCAAATAAGAAACCAATTTCTCTGGCTCCTACACCAATATCTCCAGCAGGCACATCTGTATTAGCACCAATATGACGACATAATTCAGCCATAAAACTATGACAAAAACGCATTATTTCATCATCTGATTTTCCTTTTGGATCAAAATCTGAACCTCCTTTACCTCCACCCATTGGCAAAGTAGTAAGTGCATTTTTAAATACTTGTTCAAAAGCTAAAAATTTAAGAATACTTAAATTAACCGTTGGATGAAAACGTAAACCTCCTTTATATGGGCCAATAGCGGAATTCATTTGAATTCTAAAACCTCTATTTACAATAATTTCACCTGTATCATCAATCCAAGGAACACGAAACATCAAAACTCTTTCTGGTTCAACCATTCTTAACAAAATGTTTTTACCACTATAAATTTCCTGACTTGCAATATAAGGAATAACTGTCTCAGCTACCTCTTCCACTGCTTGTAAAAATTCTGGTTCATGTTGGTTACGGACTTTCACCAAATCCATAAACTCTTTTATTTTTGATTCCATAATTTATGATGTGTTATTTTATATTTTATATAATATTCAATACAAATATACTTAATTTTTAACATATTATGTAAATTCAAATAAAATTTTAATGTGAAATTTACATTAAACTAAAACGTTTTCGTATGGCCTAGATAAATCAATATATTAGAGCACTTATTAACATTGAATTTACTTAATTTTTTTCATAATTATGATTCAATTCAAATTTGCTACAAACAAAATAAAATTATGTAAATTTGCACACTAATTTTATTTTAAAAATGTTAGATAAAGTAAAAGAATTGATTGGTGAAGTTGCTGCTTTTAATGCAAAAACGAAAGAAGATATTGAAACTTTTAGAATTAAATTTTTAAGCAAAAAAGGATTGCTTAATGATTTATTTACTGAATTTAAAAATGTAGCACCAGCGGAAAGAAAGGAATTTGGTCAAGCCTTAAATACCTTAAAAAATGCTGCACAGGATAAGGTTAACTTATTTAAAGATGCACTTGAAAATACAACTGAGCAAAAAGGTAGTTATGGAGACTTAACGCGCCCTTCTGAACCTATTGAATTAGGTTCTCGTCACCCAATTTCAATTGTAAGAAATAAAATTATTGATGTATTTTCCAGAATTGGATTTACAGTTTCTGAAGGTCCTGAAATTGAAGATGACTGGCACAACTTTACAGCGTTAAATTTACCAGCATATCACCCAGCACGTGATATGCAGGATACCTTTTTTATAGAAACTAATCCAGATATTTTATTACGTACCCATACATCATCTGTACAAGTACGTTATATGGAAAATCACAAGCCACCTATTAGAACAATTTCTCCTGGTCGTGTATTTAGAAATGAAGATATTTCGGCACGTTCTCATTGTATTTTTCACCAGGTAGAAGGTTTATATATTGATACAGATGTTTCTTTTGCAGATTTAAAACAGACATTATTATACTTTACCAAGGAAATGTTTGGAAAATCTAAGATACGCTTACGTCCTTCTTATTTTCCATTTACTGAACCAAGTGCAGAAGTTGATATTTATTGGGGATTGGAAACTGAAACCGATTATAAAATCACCAAAGGAACTGGTTGGTTAGAAATTATGGGTTGTGGAATGGTAGACCCAAATGTTCTTAAAAACGCTAGTATAGATCCAGACGTCTATACTGGTTATGCATTTGGAATGGGAATTGAACGCATTGCAATGTTATTATATCAAATACCAGATATTAGAATGTTTTATGAAAACGATGTTCGTTTTTTAGAGCAATTTAAATCTGTTATATAAATTATAAATTCCGCTCTCAAGCGGAATTTTTTTTAATATTATTTTTATGAAAAAAGATATTCAATTACCTGAGGTTACTAACGTATTTATGGCTATTGTTAAAGAATATAATGATACCTTTAAATGTGAAGATTGGAACGCATATATTATTAATAACAAAGAGGTTGAATTAGAAATGGTGTTAATTGTCTCAAAAGGTTATGATGAAGATAAATTAATTGAAACCGCAGTTTTAAGACATAAAATTGAAAAACTCCCTGCACAATCTTTTGCTAAAGTTGAATTATTACAAGAAGATGTTTTAAAACTTACAAACTTTTTTAATGTTACTTTTTTTGAAGGAAGTACAATGTTTGATAAAAAATTCGTATTCGAAAAAGGCACAATTAAAGAAGGAAATTTAAGAATGGTACCTACGTTAAATAAACGTGGTATATTGTCAAAATAATTTTTACATTTAATATTATGAAATATAATTTAATCCTATTTTTGTTTAGCTTTCATTTTTTAACAGCTCAAAATATTCCTTTGTTTGTTGGTACCTATACTGGAGAAAATAGTGAAGGTATTTATAGTTTTGATTTTAATACGCAAACAGGCGAATTAACTAATAAAAAGTTAGCTGTAAAAACAGAAAACCCTTCTTTTTTGACTTTTTCTGCAGATAAAAGAATTCTATATGCAGTTAGTGAAGCCTCGGAAGGAAGCAGTGTTTCGGCTTTTACTGTTAATAAAAATAAGACCCTTAACTTTTTAAATAAAGTAAGTAGTAATGGAAACGGACCTTGTCATGTTCAACTAAATAAAAAGGGGAATTTAGCAGTAGTTTCAAATTATGGAGGAGGAACAGTCTCAATTTATGATATAAATAAAAATGGAAGTCTTAACGAAGCTTTTCAAGTAATAAATCACAATACTGAAACTTTAAAATCGCACGCACATTCAGCTAAATTTTTAAAAAATAATTTATTTGTAGCTGATTTAGGTCGGGGCTTTTTAGCACAATATGTAGAAAAAAACAACAAGTTTGTACTGAAAGAAAATTTCAATATGAAGCCAAAAGCTGGACCAAGACATTTTGAAATTTCAAAAAAAGGAAACTTTATTTATGTAATAAACGAATTAAACTCTACCGTTACAGTGCTTAAAAAACAACATAAAAATTATTCTAATATTCAAAACATAAGCACTTTAAGCGATGATTTTACTGGAGAAAGTTTTTGTGCAGATATTCATTTATCTAAAAATGAGGAATTTTTATATGGCTCTAACAGAGGTGAAAATAGCATTGTAGTTTATAAAAGAGACAAAAAAAGTGGAATGCTTAAAAAAATTCAAAACATAAGTGTTAATGGTAATTGGCCAAGAAACTTTACCCTTTCACCAAATGGAAAATTTTTATTAGTTGCAAACCAAAAAAGTAATAATATTAGTATTTATAAGGTAGCTAAAAAATCGGGTAAACTTTCTTTTATAAACAGTTTGGAAACTGGCACTCCAGTTTGCTTATTGTTTTAATCTAAAATAATAAATATTGTCATTATCACTATATCTAAATGTATTAATATAACCACTTTTATCATTTATAAATAACACCCCTAAATCATCGAACTCGGAATTAAACATTTCAACTTTTTGAGGTAATCCCCAGCTTATACCTGTTTTAACAGTTTTAAATATATTAAAATCCCCTTTTTCTCTTTCTACATCTATAACCTCTGGCTCACCTTTTTCATTGGTATTATAAACAACCCTAGTAATTTTTCCATCAGTCATATTTGATGCAAAATAAATAGTGTTTTCATCAAAAATTAAAGGGTTTATAATTTCATAATCCAATTGAGAAATAAAAATTACTTCACCTTTTTCCCATTGGTTATTACTGTTTCTCTTAAGTTCCAACAAATGTATGCTTCCTTTTTCGTTTGAAACCACAACCATTTTATTTCCATCTTTTGAAATTGTAGGATACGTGTATGAAAAATTAGGGTTACAAATTGAAAGTCGTTTTATCTTTGAAACTTTAAGCCCTTCAACCACCCCTTTGTAAATTGTAAAATTATTGAATCCTTGAGAACTTAATTTTTTGGAGATCCCAGTAAAGTAAATTTCATTATTAAAAATTGGAACTGCCCCTAATTGGTATTTGGATCCAATTTTAAATTTAATAGGTTCCGATTTTAGATCTGAATAAAAAAGTTGGTAATTTTTTGACTTATAATTTGAAGTATATAACAGTCCGTTATTTAAAAAAGAAGGGAAAATATTTCCTTCCGAATTTAATGATAAATAGGTTTCAAATAATTGCAGATCATTATTTTCAAAAATAAGGTTATTGGATTGCGCCTTAATTTCAAAAAAAATTAAAACTAGTATAACCAGTACAAATAAAATGCTGTTTTTTACTTTTTTATTTTTCAATTCAAACGTAATTGATAATCTATAATTGTTTTTAACTCTTTGTTATTTATGGGTTTAGATATAAAATCGTTACAACCTGCTGAAAAAGCCTTTTCTTTATCTTCAGACGATGAATATGCCGTTTGAGCTATTATTGGTAAATTTGGCCTTAATTCTCTAATTATTTTTGTTGCTTCAAAACCATTCATATTTGGCATGTTTATATCCATCAACACAAAATCTATATCTGCTCTTTTATTGCACAATTCAACAGCTTCAACACCATCTTTTGCATGTAAAATATCACAATTATCGTCAAATATTTTTGAAACCAAAATTTCAATAAATAAGTAATTTATTTCTTCATCTTCCCCTATTAAAATAACATACTTTGGTTTAGTTTCTATAATATTATTTTTAACATTATCAATTTCAGAATTTATATTTACTGGCTTATAAGGAATCGATACAACAAAAGTTGATCCTTGCCATTTTATAGAATTTACAGAAATTTCACCTCCTAATAATTCAGTATTTTCCTTTGCAATTGATAATCCTAATCCCAACCCGCCTAAAGTTCGAGAAGTTTCTTCATTTTCTTGTGAAAACCTTTCAAAAATAATTTTCTGTTTTTCTAAATTAATACCTATTCCTGTATCTTTTACAAAGATTTCTATCTTGTTATTAATAAGTTTATAACCAAAACTAATATTTCCCTTATTGGTATATTTTAAAGAATTTTCCAATAAATTACTTACTATTTTATTCAGTTTTGACTTATCTGTATAAATGATACTTTGTTCATCAGTAAGTTCAGTTTTTATATATAATGGTATTTTATTTTCTTTAGCTTTTATATCAAAAATAGAAAATAATTCCATTAATAAATCATTGAGACAAACAGGTTTTTCAATCACTTTAACTTGTTTTGTTTCAAGTCGTGAAATTTCCAAAATATCATCAATTACTCTAAGCAACTGATTACCACTATTTTGAATTATTTTAATAAAATAATTTCTTTTTGAAATTGGTAAATTTTCGTCAGATAAAAATTCAGAAAAACCTAAAATCCCATTCATAGGTGTTCTAATTTCGTGAGACATGTTATTTAAAAACTCTGTTTTTAGCCTATTACTTTCTTCTGCTTTTTCTTTTGATTTAACCAGTTCTGCCGTTTGTTTCTCTAGTTTTGAAAGTGCTTTTTTTCTTATAGTAATATCTCTATGGGAGCCAAACATTCTAATAACCTCACCTTTTTCATTTTTAATAGACTCTGCCATTGAAAGTATCCAAATATAGGATCCGTTCTTGTGTCGCAATCTAAATTCAGAAAGATATTGTCCTACAGGGTTTTTTAAATAATTATCAAATTTAAGCTCTACTGCTTCACTATCATTTGGATGCAATAAATCTTTCCAAGTTGAAAATTTATTTTCTAATTCATCTTCTTCATATCCTACTTGTTTTTTATACAGCTTTGAATAATGTGTTTTATTTGAAATCACATCCCAATCCCAAATACCTAAACCCGTAGCTGAAACTGCCAATCTATAACGTTCATCACTTTTTTCGGCTTTTAATTTGGCCTTATTCAATTGATTTTTTGTGTTTTTTATATCTGTAATATCTAATACCGAAACAATTGCTTTTCCATCACTGTCAATTTCAGACTTTATAATTGCAGAAATTAAGGTTCCATCAGTTTTTGTGAATTCTGTCTCGCAAGAGAAATTTGCATTACCTGAAGCAATTGCTACAATCTCTTTTTTTAGCACATTAAAAGATAGATCTGTATTACTATTTTTTAAATGTATTTTTAATTCTGCAATATCTTTTGCTCCAAAAAGATTTAGTGTATTTTTATTTACTTTTAAAATTTTTATTTTAGAGATGCACTCTAGTAAAAAATTATGGTTATTATTAAAATATTCTTCTAAGCCTTCAATTTTAATACCTTTATTTTTTATTAAATTTTTTACTTCAAAAAAATCTTCTTCCCATAAAGATACTGGGCTATAATCAAATAAATTCACAAACCTATTTCTTGAATCATTTAACAATTTATTTTTATCAAACAATTCTTTACTCAAATTATTTAATTCTGTATTTCTTGCTTTAAGTTTATTAGATGCAAGTTTTAAAGTTGTAATATTTGTAACTAAAGCAAAAGATCCATTTAAGTTATTTTCACTGTCATAAATTGGTGATGTATTAAATAAGCAAATAACTTTATTTCCATCCTTTTTTATCAGTTCAATTTCATAACTGGAAGATTGCCCTTTCTTTCTTAATCGGATTTGTTCTTTAAATATTTTATTGTTATTTTCATCTATAAATGTAAAAATAGATTTACCAATAAATTCTTCTTTATTGTACCCTAAAATACTGCACATTTTTATATTAACATCAGTAGTTTCGCCCTTGCCATTAATTATCCAAAAACCTTCATTAGCCGTCTGTAAAATCTGATTTAAGTAATCTTCATTTTTTTCTATTTTAGTATAAGCAACTTTTAAATTTTTCTCTGACTTTTTTTGTTCGGTTACATCAACTTTAATTGCCAAAAAATTAGTGATAGCACCCAATTCATTTTTTATAGGAGTTATTGTTGATTGTTCCCATAGTAATTCCCCAGATTTTGTTTTATTTTGAATTTGTCCTTGCCAAATATTCCCATTTAATACTGTTGACCATAAATTTTCATAAAATCTTTCATTATGTGTTCCAGAATTTAATATCCGTGGGTTTTTACCAACTACTTCTTGGTATGTATAGCCTGTTAATTCTGAAAATTTAGGATTTACAAATTCAATATCTCCCTTATTATCAGTTATAATAATGGAGTTTGCACTTTGTGAAACTGCTGCGGACAAAAGTTTTAGTTTCTCTGAAGCTTTTTTCCTTATAGAAATATCTCTTGCAAGCCCATAAATTAACTTTTCGCCATTTAAAAAAATGGCACAAATTCTAATTTCAGTTGGAAAAGTAGTACCGTTTTTACGTTTATGACAACTTTCTATTGTAATTGATTTATCAGCTGTAAGCGTTGACCAAATTCCCTTTAATTTTTCTAGATCCAGGTATTCAACATTTAAATCACGTACATTCATAGATAGTAATTCCTCTCTGCTGTATCCTGTATTATTTATAGATGTATTATTAATTTCTAATATTTTGCCTTCAAAATTGTATAAATATAAAGCATCTCCTGCCTGCTCTATCAAGGATTTAAACTTAACTTCACTTTCTTCAGCAATTTGTTTTGCCTTTTGAAGTTCTTCTTGTATTTTTATTGTTGAAGTAATATCTTGAATTGTTCCTATCAATTGGATTGGATTTCCATTTTTATCAAAATATAATTTTCCAAAACCGTGAACCCATCTAATTTCTTTATCATTATTTCTAATAATTCGATATTGTTTATCAAAAAACATATGATTCGTTAAAATATCCTCTTCTAAATAAGAAGTCATTTGTTCTCTGTCATCAGGATGAATTAACTGAAGCCATCCATCAAAATTTTGATTGTAATTTGAATCAATACCAAAAATATTATTTAATATTATGGAGCTACTCCAATAGTCTAAATTAATATCAAATGAATAAGATCCTAAACCTGCAATTTTCTGCGCCTCAAACAAATTATTTTCACTCTCCTCAGCTTTTTTTAATGCATTCTTAAGCTCTCTATTTCTATTTTTTGAGAAAGTGATATCTTGAACTGTTCCAAATAATTTAACGGGATTTCCATTTATATCCAATTCTAATTTTCCTATTGTGTTTATCCAACCTTCTTTTTTATCATTATATTTTAAAATTCGATATTCTCTATTATAAAATTCTATTTTATTTTCAAGTAAATCCTTAATATCAGTTAAAACTATTTGTTGATCTTCTGGATGAATAAAGAGTACAGTATTTTCAGAATTTTTAATAAAATTAGTATCAATTCCTAATATTTCATCCAAAACAGGTGTGCTTTCCCAAAAACCTGTAGCAATATCCAAAACAAAAGTTCCAATGTTTGCGATTTTTTGAGCTTCATTTAAATTATTTTCAGCTTGTTTTCTTTTGGAAATATCTCTAACTGCTGCAACTCTTATTTTTTTAGAATCTCCTAATTGGATAAATTTAGATTCTACTTCAACAATAATTATTGAGTTATCTTTTCTTATTCCATAAATTTCATAAGGAAATGCATGTGATTTTTTAGAACTATTATAAATTTGTTGATGAAATTGTTTGTCAAAAAGAAGGTCAACCACATTTTTGCCAATTAATTCTTCTTTTTTGTAACCGAACATTTTTACAAAAGAAAGGTTTACATCAATTGCTACACCCTCTTTATGAATTAAAATCCCTTCAAACGTTAAATTAGATAATTTCTCAAAATTCTTATGAGAAGCTTCAATGTCTATGTTTTTTATAGTAATTTGATCATTAAAAATAATATTTTCTAAAATATTTTCAATTTTAATAGCTATTATTTGAATTATTTTCTCAACCGTTTTAACATCAACAATTGGTTCATCATCCATAATAGCAATTAATCCAATTGGTTCATTTTTCGAATTCCATAATGGAATCCCAATATAACTTTCAATACTTAGTTCAGTTAATAAAGCATCTTTTGGAAATAAATTTTTGGTATTGGAAGAATAACTGCAAATGCTTTTGTTTATAACATTTTTACAAGGTGTACTAGCTAAATTATAAGGCCTTTTAGGGAAGAATTTTTTTTCCTTTTTTGTGTAAAAGCATTCAATTTCAGCAATATTAGGCTCTTCAATTGAGTATTTATCTATTATAACATAATTAACATCTAATAATTCAGTTAAAAAAATGGTTGCTTTTTTTAAAAACAAATCCTCTTTTGATTTATAACCATTATTGGAAATAAATTCTATGGTTTTATCAATATATTCATTTACCATATTATTGGGGCCTTTTATCTATCCGTAAGATAATACAATTATTTAAAAAGTTCGAATTACATCCGCAAATAATTTCACCTTTTCCCAATCTGTATATTCAATTTTGGTATTTCTATCTGTTGGGCCTTTGGTCATCCACATAATAAATTGGATCATTATTCTATCAAAAGTTTTGTATTTTTTATAGTCTAACATTCCTGCAAAAACCTCAACAATTGTTGGTTTCCAATCAATAGTTTTAAAGAACTTTATTACGTAAGGGTTGGTTTCTGGTTTGTTTTTTTCAGGTTTTCTTGCAACTAAATTTACTGAGAAAAATGCCGTTTTAATAGTATCTAACGTTGCTTTATTTGTATTTATAAATTCAATAATTTTTTCGTTATGAACTCCATATCTAATACTAGAACCTATTATAAGTTTTTTAAAACTTGAAACATCTTCATTAAAATTATCTATAGAAAATAATTCTACATTTATGTTATTTTTTTGAAGTGTTTTAACAAGTTCATTACAAATTTTTAATGTTTGTCCGTCAACAGTTGCATATAAAATACCAATCCTATTAGCCATATCTATGGTTTTGTTTACCGTATCAAAATTAACAAAAAGGTAATGGGAATATTATGACATATATCAACTATAAAACATCTTAAAATATGAAGCCAAAAAAACCCATTCTAATTAGAACGGGTTTTAATACTTTAAAAGATTTTTAGCTGTTAATTAAACAACTTTTACGTTTACCGCATTTAAACCTTTTTTACCTTCTTTAAGCTCAAACTCAACTGAATCACCTTCCCTGATTTCATCAATCAATCCTGAAATGTGAACAAAATAATCTGTGTTTGATTCTTGATCTGTAATAAACCCAAAGCCTTTAGCCTCGTTAAAAAATTTTACTGTACCTGTTTTCATTGTTAAAAAATAAATTAAAGAGCTAAGTTAGTATTATTTAGTTGTTTTAAACAATTATTTTAAAATTTATTAAATACTTCTTAAGTAGTAGGTTACTAATCTATAAGATTAGTTAAGTTTTTAAATACTGTCTTAGGGTTTTTATTAAGATATAATATTTGATATACAGCATCAATTATTGGAGTATTTATGTTGTTTTTTTCATTCAATAAATAAGCGCTTTTTGAAGCATAATAACCTTCCGCAATCATACTCATCTCCATCATTGCACTTTTAACGGTATATCCTTTACCAATCATATTTCCAAACATTCTATTTCTACTAAAAACTGAATAACCCGTTACTAATAAATCTCCTAAATAAGCAGAGTTATTAATATTACGTTTCATTTTATGAACCTTTTTAATAAAACGCTTCATTTCACGAATTGAATTTGACATTAATACCGCCTGAAAATTATCTCCATAACCTAAACCATGAGCCATACCCGCAGCCATCGCATAAATATTTTTCAACATTGCAGCATATTCAGTGCCAATAATATCATCTGAAATTTTGGTTTTAATATAATTACTCGATAAGTATTTACTCATAACCTTCGCTATTTCCTCATCTTTACTTGCAATAGTTAAATAGGATAAGCGTTCCATAGCAACCTCTTCCGCGTGGCAAGGGCCTGTAATTACACCAATGTTTTCAAGTGGTACATTATGCATTTTATTAAAATGTTCACCAACAATTAATCCGGTTTCAGGGATAATTCCTTTTATAGCTGAAAACACAATTTTTGAGGATAATTCTTCAGTAATTTTATCAAGTTCAACTTTAACAAATGCAGAAGGAATCGCAAATATCAATATATCTGCATAGCGCACCATTTCATTAATATCACTTGATAGGAATAATTGGTCTACATTAAACTCTGCAGAGCTTAAATAATTTGGATTGTGTTCGTTTTCTTTAATATAATCTACTGCGTTTTGGTTACGCATATACCAACCTACTTGCTCCAAATTTTCACACAACATTTTCACAATGGCTGTTGCCCAACTTCCACCGCCAAAAACGGCAATTTTAGGGTTTTTACTCATTTATTAAGATTTAGTTATGCCAAAAGTAAAAAAACAAAATGAATTGTAGTCTTAAAATTTTGAAACAATGGTTTCTATACTTCTAAAATATGATCTCCCAAACAAGTTTAAATGAATTAATAGTGGATATAAATTATAAATATCCTTTCTGCTTTTAAAACCTTTTTCTAAAGGGAGTATTTCTTGGTAAGCATTGTAAAATTCAAGTGAAAACCCACCAAATAAGGTACTCATAGCTAAATCAATTTCTCTATGTCCATAATAGACAGCAGGGTCTATAAAAACGGCTTTGTTATTAAGGGAACAAATAAAATTTCCACTCCATAAATCTCCATGAACCGCACTTGGTTTTTCTATTGGGAATAAACTTGGTAATTGTTTATATAAGTTTTCAAAATGAGACAGCTCTTTTGTTTGAATTAATCCTTTGTTAAATGCTAATTTCACTTGAGGTTTTAATCTGTTTTCAATAAAAAAAGTAAAAAAATCGTTATAAAAAGCATTCTTTTGAAGTAATTCTCCCATATAATTTGGGTATTCCAATCCAAATTGTTCAGATGAATGTTGATGTAAATTCGCTAATTGGAATGCGAAATTTTTCCAAAATTGTACTGTTTTATCTCCTTCATCTATCCAAGCCAACACTAAATAAATATGATTATTAAAAATTCCTTCAATAATAATTTTTGGTACTATTGTATCTTGTTTTTTTAAAAACTGCAAACCTAGAACCTCTTCTTTAAATCCGTTTTTAAAAACTGAAGTAGTATTTGTTTTAACGAAATAATTAAAATTTTCAGAAGAAATTTTATGAGTTGTATTTATTGAGCCTCCACCAACAGCTTGCCAATTAAATCTTAAATTTCGATTTAATTTTATGTTAATTTCACTTTCTATATGTTGCTGTAATTTTAAATCCATTATTTTAAAATAAGCTTTATAACTAAACTTAAAATTAATTTTATTGAAATGAAATGATACTTTTGTACATTTATGTTTTATAACACTATTTCACTAAACTCAATTTGAGCGCACTTAAACGATTTTTTAAAGACACCCTAATTTACGGAATTGCAGCTGTTTTACCTCGTATTATTAACTTTTTGTTAGTTCGAGTACACACGGATGCTTTACCAACTAATAACTATGCCGAAAACACAAATTTTTATATTTGGATAGCGCTTTTATCTGTTTTATTAACTTTTGGAATGGAAACCGCTTTTTTTAGGTTTTATAAAACTGAAGAAAAAAAAGACTCCTTAATTTCAACCGCATTTATTAGTGTTTTCGTTACCGTCACTTTGTTTGTAATTATTGCATTTTTATTTTCGGAATTTTTTACTTCAATTTTCGACTTTAATCAAAATCCGTTGCAACTTAAATTATTGATAGGAATTATAGCATTAGATACCCTAATGGTAGTGCCATTTGCCTATTTAAGAGCTTCTGGAAGACCTTTAAAATATACTGCTATCAAATTAATTAATGTTGGAATTATTGTAGCTATTAACTTATTATTTTTAAAGTTTATTCCTGAGTTTTTAGCAAACGGAAAATCCATACCAGATTTTTTGAATGAACTGTCCACCAGTACACAAAAAGTTAACTTTATATTTATTGCTAATATTATTGGTAGTGCTTTTTCATTTTTGCTGTTAATTCCATATTTATTGAAGTTTAAGTGGAGTTTTAATTCCGTTCTTTTCAAAAAATTAATTTCTTATAGTTGGCCTATCGCAGTTGCTGGAGTTGCCTATGTAATTAACGAGAATTTAGATAAAATATTAATTGGTAAACTAATTGATAAAAATGCCATGGGAATCTATGCTGCTTGTTACAAATTAGCAATTTTTATGAATTTATATATTATGGCTTTTAGATTGGGTGCTGAACCATTCTTTTTTAATCATTCACATAAAAAAGACGCTAAAGAAACCTATGCTAAAATTCTAAATTATTTTATAATAGTTGGTTCCTTAGTTTTTGTTGGAATTGTTGTTTTTATTGATGTTTTAAAACGCCCTTTTATTAATGAAGCTTATTGGGAAGCCATAATAATTGTTCCAATAGTACTTTTAGCTAATTTATTTTTAGGGGTCTATCATAATCTGGCAATTTGGTATAAGCTAACTGACAAGACACGTTATGCAATGCTCTTTTCTATAATTGGAGCAATTATAACCATTGTAATAAATGTAGTAATGATTCCAAAAATTGGGTTTATAGCTTCTGCCTGGGCAACATTATTGGCTTATGGAACTATGATGGTACTTTCCTATTTTATTGGAAAAAAACATTACCCAGTGCCATATAACCTAAAAAAGTCTGGAAGTTATTTAGTAGTTTCAATTGTAGTTTCCTATATTTCTTTTAACCACTTTAGAGAAAATTATTTAGTTTCTATTGGATTGGTTTTACTTTTTGGAATTTTGATTTATTTCAATGAAAAAAAGGAAATTCTGGAACTATTAAAACGTAAATAACAATTAGTTATGGTTAAAGAAAAATTTAATAAAACAACTAATATACTTGAAACAGCATATATTGGAAATGTTAATTTATCTGAAGTTGTAAATTACATTATTGCTACAAAAAATAATAAGCAGTACCCAAGAATTTTAAAAATTATTTCTGATACCAGAGATGCTGAATTTAATTTTTCCATTGAAGATTTAAGTGTTATTGTGGAAGAAAACTATAAATCTTTAGAAAATTATAACGGTATTATAGATGCTATTATTATTAACAATCCAAAGAATACCGTTCTATCCGTATTATACAAAGAAATTGCAAAAACTAAGAAGTACAAATTTGAAATATTTGCTTCTAAAAATGCTGCTCTTACCTGGTTAAATAAACAAAAAATATGAAGTCCTTTTTAACTTTTTTTTTCTTCTTTACAAGTATTATTGTTGGTCTTTCTCAAGAAAACAAATCAACAGCTACTTCAAATGTTTCAATAATTGAAAAGGAATTTTTAATTCCAAATCTAAATTCTATTAACCATAAAATTTGGGTGTATTTACCTCCAAATTACAAGACTTCTTCAAAGAAATACCCAGTAATTTATATGCATGATGCGCAAAATGTTTTTGATAATGCAACATCATATGCTGGTGAATGGAAAGTTGATGAAACTTTAAATGAATTATATAAAATAACTAAAAAAGGGTTTATTGTAGTGGCTGTTGAAAATGGTGGTGAAGAACGAATAAACGAATACACCCCTTGGCCTCATAAAAAATACGCAGGTGGGAAAGGAGCTATTTATATCGATTTTTTAAAAAACACCTTAAAACCTTTTATTGATGCCAATTATAGAACCAAAAAACAAGCTAAACATACTGCAATAATTGGAAGTTCACTTGGTGGTTTAATTTCATATTATGGCGGACTAAAATATCCCAAAACTTTTGGGAAAATAGGAGCGTTATCTACTTCGTTTTGGTTTTCTAATCAAGTTGAAGATTTCACTATTAAAAATGGGAATAATAAAACTTCAAAATTATATCTTTTAGTTGGCGGAAAAGAAGGTGAAGATATGACGGCAGCTACCCAAAAAATGAAAAATTTACTGCTTAAAACTGGCTTTGAATCTAAAAATATAGCAACTAAAATTAATCCAGAAGGCGAACATAATGAGGCCTTTTGGAGTAGTGAATTTTTAAATATTATACAATGGTTATACACTATAAAATAATTGTTTAAAATATTGAATAAATGAAAGTAAACGAAATTATTAGTGTAGAGCAGCAATTTAATTTACCTGCGGATAGAATTTGGAATGCGATCACCAATATTAATGAAATGAAACAATGGTTTTTTTCTAATATTGAATCGTTTAAACCAGAAGTTGGATTTAAAACTGAGTTTAAAGTAAACTCCCAAGACAGAATTTTTACCCATTTATGGAAAATAACCGAAGTTGAGCCTTTTGTAAAAATTGTTTACAACTGGAAATATGACACATATCCGGGAGATTCTTTTGTGCACTTCGAACTATTTAAAAAAGAACATAGTACTATCTTAAAAGTTACATCAAAAGTAATTGAAAGTTTCCCAAAAAATGTTCCCGAATTTAAAAGCGAAAGCTGTAGAGAAGGTTGGAATTATTTTATAAAAAAGAATCTTAAAAATTATCTTGAAAATAAAGAATACTAGTTTTAATATTGAATAATATCAAACATTTTATAAAATGAACATACAAATTATCAACAAATCAAAACACGAATTACCAAGTTACGAAACCATTGCCTCAGCCGGAATGGATTTACGCGCAAATATTAACGAAGCGATTACTTTAAAACCTTTAGAGCGTGCTATTATTAAAACAGGGTTGTTTATTGCATTACCAGTTGGTTCAGAAGCACAAGTACGCCCTCGTAGTGGTTTAGCTGCTAAAAAAGGAATTACTGTTTTAAATGCACCCGGAACTGTTGATGCGGATTACAGAGGTGAAATTGGAGTGATTTTGGTAAACTTGTCTAATGATGATTTTGTGATAAATGATGGAGAACGTATTGCTCAATTAGTAATTGCAAAACACGAACGTGCAGAATGGCAAGTTGTTGAAATTTTAAGTGAAACTAAACGTGGCGCTGGCGGTTTTGGAAGTACAGGAGTTTAGAAATAAATATTTTATCTTTTAAACATTTATTATAGTATTACTTAAACAAAAACTAAAAAAGTAATGATAAATATTGATGTAAAAACTTTATTCATTTTTTCTGCAGCCGCAAATATTTTTATTATTTGCTTATTTGCTACTTATATCAAAGTATATAAGTTAAAAAACCCTATTATTAACATTTTTGTATTATCAAGAGTATTAGGAATTGTTTTTTTAATAATACTCTCATTAAGAGATAGTTTACCAGGCCATTTAAATATTATTATAAATAGCACTATCTATTTATTTCTTGTGTATTACGAACTTTATTGTATTTCTTTTATTGAACGAGAATTTAATTTTAAGCACTTTAAACGATTCCTATTAATCCCATTAATTTTATCTATTATATCTTATTTTTTTATTACCAATTCCGAGAGTAACAGAATTGCTATTATGTCACTAAATGTTGCTATAATGTATGTGATTTCTAGTTATTTACTTTTAACAGAAAAAGGAAAAACTAAAATACAATACTTAACAGGATACATATTCGTTATAATTTCATTATTAATTTTAACACGTAGTTTTGGAGCTCTAAGCATAAAGGGAGTTGAAATGTATTCAATGAATTATGTTATGGTGATACCTGTCATGTTTTACTTAATTCTAAACTTGATTTTCCCATTACTTTTAATTTTTATTTTAAAAGAAAAAGACAATATAAAATTAAATGAATTGATAAAAAGTAAAGATAAATTCTTTTCAATTATTGCACATGATTTAAGAGGTCCACTTGGCGGTCTTCAACAGATTGGGGAGCTACTTTGGTTAAATAATATTACTGATGAAGTAAGAGAAAAACTAACCAAAACTCTTTACCAAAACAGTAAAAATACATTTAACCTTTTAGATAATTTATTGAAATGGTCCAATGCAAACGCTGGATTAATTACTTCTAAACCTAACAACCTAAACCTTCATAAAATTATACTTACTAATATTCGTCTTTTTCAATCTCAAATTAAGTTAAAAAATCTCAAGTTACATTGTGATTTTGAAGATGATCTGTTTGTTTATGCAGATCATGATATGATAGATACCGTTATTAGAAACCTTATATCAAATGCTATAAAATTTACTCCGAATGGTGGGGAAATTAAAATCATTTTAGCTAAAGTTGATAAAACAAATAACACCTGTACTATTGCAATAATTGATAATGGAATTGGTATAAATAAACATTCTCAGTTAAAAGTCTTTGAAATAGATTCTACATTGTCAACTTTAGGAACTAATAAAGAAAAAGGGACTGGTTTAGGTTTAAAACTTTGCAAAGAATTTTTAACATTAAACAAAGGAAATATTTGGATCGAAAGCAATGTAAATAGCGGAACTAGTGTTTATGTTTCATTACCGCTAGGAACTAATAAAATTGTTAATTAATTACATTTTTATTAGTTTTTTTATAAAAACCTGTTGATTAATTTCTAACTTTTCAGAGTTTTCAAAATAAATAATTGTATCATTTAGTATTGCTTCAATTAGATAATAACTGCCTTTAAAATAAGTAGCTTTAACTTCAATTTTTAAAGCCGATTTTTCAACTATTTTTATTTGATCTGGGTACAGCAAAATAGTTTCATTTGTTGAAACTCCAGTATCTATTAAACTTAATGGAATTTCATTAATTTCATTAAAAAAAGATGCAACATACGCTGATTTTGGATGCTTATAAATTTCTTCCGGTGTACCTTTTGCTTCAATTTTAGCGTCTTTTAAAACAATTATTTCATCCGCAAAAGAAAGAGCATCCGTAGTATCATGTGTTGCTACAATACACAAAATATTCTTCGATTTTAAGTATTTAAAAAGACTTCTTCTTAAATGATTTTTTCTAAAATTATCAATGTGGCTAAAAGGCTCATCTAATAATAAAACTTCTGGTTCTTTTGCTAAAACTTTAGCAATTGCTACACGTTGCTTTTGACCTCCACTTAAATTTTTGACTTTCGTTTTTAAAAAATTAGACATATCCACAACTTCAAGTAATTCTTTTATTCGTTGTGGTCTGTTATCGTCTAATACAGAAATATTTTTACCTATATTTTCTTCAACAGTTATATAAGGCATTAAATCAAAGTCCTGAGGTAAATATTTCATAAAATCTTCCCCAGGAATTAAATAGAATTTTGGACCAAGGAGCTTTTCATTATTCCAATAAACTGCTCCTTTATCAATATGAAGTAAACCGTAAATAATTTCTAATAATGTACTTTTTCCGCAGCCACTTTCACCAACCACTGCAATGTAATCTCCTTTATTTGCAGTAAAACTAAGATTTTTTAAAACTTCTTTAGCTGTATAACCAAATGATATGTTATCTACTTTTAACATTTATACTATTCGAAACCTATGTGAATTAACGCGTCTCCCTGAATAACAACAGGAGAATGATTTGAGTTTAAAATATACCCTTCCTGCGGGTTTTTAAAAGCATTTTCATAACTTCCATAAGGGTCGGAAATACTACCTAGTTTTACCCCTTTTTCAACTTTTTGACCAGCACTTATACTAGATCTATACATGCCCGAATGTTTAGCTCGTATCCATTTTGAGCTTTTAATTACAACTGGCGGATTTTCTTTAGTTGCTTTTGAAATTTTTGAAGAAAAATCTTGTAACCCTAAGTGATGCATGACATTTATAGCGCCTTGAATCCCCGTTTTTGTAACACTCTTATCTAAATTCAATGATTTTCCTCCTTCAAAAAGTAGTACCTTTTTGCCTAATTTAACCATAGAATTTCTAAAGGTTTTTTCTTGACTTTTACTAAACACAATAAATGGAGCTCCAAAAATCTTTGCCAAATTTAAGGTTTCTTCATCGGTGCCATTTATACGTAATTGAGAATAATTAAAACGTTGTGCTCCCCCAGTGTGATAATCTATACAATAATCTACTTTTGGAATTACTTTCGTCATTAAATAATAGGCAAATTTACTAGCTGATGAACCTGTATTAGAACCAGGAAACATTCTGTTTAAATCTCTACCATCAGGAAATTCTCTTGTTTGATTTAAAAAACCAAAAACATTTAATAAAGGAATACAAATAATAGTTCCTTTTTCAGGTTTATTAAGACCGGAAGCCACTATTTGACGTACAATCTCTATTCCATTTGTTTCATCACCATGAATACCGCCAATTAATAATAAACAAGGTCCATCAACTTTACCTCTGGAAACAATAATAGGAATATCAATTTTTGAACGCGTAGTTAATCGCGCAATATCCATATTTATGGTTACTGTTTCTCCTAAACCAATTTTTTGGTTTAGAATTTTAAAATCATTCGGCATGACGCTCAATATAATGAATTATTTTACCTGCAATATCAATACCTGTTGCTGCTTCAATACCTTCAAGTCCCGGAGAAGAATTTACTTCTAAAATAAGTGGACCTCTGGCCGATTGTAATAAATCTACCCCTGCAACTCCTAACCCCATAACTCTAGCTGCTTTTAATGCTGCATTTTCTTCGTCTATAGATAATTTAATAATTTCCGCAGAACCTCCACGATGCAAGTTTGAACGGAACTCTCCTTCTTTACCTTGTCTTTTCATTGCTCCAACAACCACACCATCTACCACAAAAACTCTAATATCAGCACCTTTAGCTTCTTTTACAAATTCTTGAGCAATTACTCTTGCCTTTAATCCATTAAAAGCTTCTAATACTGAAGTTGCTGCAGTGTCAGTTTCAGCTAAAACCACACCTAAACCTTGAGTACCTTCTAATAATTTTATTACTAATGGTGTCCCTCCTACATCTTCAATTACATCCTCTACGTTTTTTGAATAGTTTGTAAATACCGTTTTAGGCAAACCCAATCCAGCTCTAGACAATACTTGTAGACTCCTTAATTTATCTCTTGAACGCATTAACGCTTGAGATTCAACTGCCGTAAATACTTTCATCATTTCAAACTGACGTACAACTGCAGTTCCAAAAAATGTAACAGATGCACCTATTCTAGGTATTACGGCATCTACATCTTTTAAAAGTTCATGCTTGTATCTTATAGCTGGTTTTTTCTTTTCAATTATAATATCACATTTAGTATGATCTACAATTAGCATTTCATGATTTCTATTTTTTCCAGCTTCAATAAGCCTTTTTGTAGAATACAAATTTGGGTTTCTTGATAAAACAACAATTTTCATTTATTCGATTTTTTTATTTAGTTTTTTAAAAGATAGATTTTTTTTAGCCGTGTCTATAATAAATTTTTTAGATAAAAATTTTCTTCCTAAAAGAACAGGGTATGTCATTGATCCTCTTTCTGTTAAAGATAATTCTATTGTATGAATTTCATTAAAAATAAGAATTTTAGTTTCTATGATAAATCTATTTTCTGTAATTCCGTTTGAGCTTTTTACATTTTTTTGAATAAACTCTTTAAAAGTAAAATATTTATCGTGGTATTTTTCATGTTTTGGATCTAAAAATTGACATTTTAAAACATTATTTTCCACTTCAATATGATGACAATGAAAACTTGATGTATATGCCCCGGTATCTACTTTAATATCGATACCGAATAATTCCAATTCAGGAAAATCGACAATGTCTGATCTACCAAGTAGCGTTTTTATAGTATTAGTTTTCAAAAGATATTAGTAAATTTTTAAAGTTATAAAATAATAATTCAAATTATTTAAACTTTGTCAAAAATAGACTAATATTAATAACAGCAAAACTTTTAATATTTTTTTTTATAACCTAAAACGCTATAAATAAATCGATTATTTAATAAAAAAAAGGAGGGAAATATAAATCCCCCTCCTTCTAATGATATTTAGCCTATTTAATAATTAATACTATTCTTGGCTATTAATAACTTCTTTAATTTTTTGTTCTAATTCTTCGGCTAAATCTGGATTATCTTGTATTAAAGCTTTTACAGCATCTCTACCCTGACCTAATTTTGTTTCACCGTAGCTAAACCAAGATCCACTTTTTTTAACAATTCCAAATTCAACACCTAAATCAAGAATTTCACCTGTTTTAGAAATTCCTTTTCCGTACATAATATCAAATTCTGCAATTGTAAAAGGTGGAGCCACTTTATTTTTTACAACTTTAACTTTAGTACTATTCCCTATAACTTTATCCCCGTCTTTAATTTGTGTACGTCTTCTGATATCTAAACGAACTGATGCGTAAAATTTAAGTGCATTACCACCAGTTGTTGTTTCAGGGTTACCAAACATTACCCCAATTTTTTCACGTAATTGGTTAATAAAAATAACTGTACAATTTGTTTTATGAATAGTACCGGTTAATTTTCTAAGTGCTTGCGACATTAAACGTGCGTGTAATCCCATTTTAGAATCACCCATTTCACCTTCAATTTCACTTTTTGGTGTAAGTGCAGCAACCGAGTCAATAACTACAATATCAATTGCGCCAGAACTAATTAAATTATCGGCAATTTCTAATGCTTGTTCACCGTGATCTGGTTGAGAAATAATTAAATTATCAATATCAATACCTAAGTTTTGAGCATAAAAACGATCAAAAGCGTGTTCTGCATCAATAAAAGCCGCTATACCTCCTGCTTTTTGCGCTTCAGCAATTGCATGTAATGTTAAAGTTGTTTTACCCGATGATTCTGGTCCGTAAATTTCAATAACTCTACCTCTTGGATATCCACCAACACCTAAAGCTAAATCTAATCCCAATGAACCTGTTGAAATTGCATCTATATCATCAATAGCAACATCACCCATTTTCATTACGGTTCCTTTTCCATAAGCTTTATCTAATTTATCTAAAGTAAGTTGTAATGCTTTTAATTTTGCTGCTTTTTCTTTGTCTTCTGCCATAATCTTTATAAAATGAGTTAAAATAGTTTGTTGCTAAAATATAAAAAAGTATTGAGTATATTTATTGTTTATTTATAATAATATCAACCAATTTTATGAAAAAATCATCCTTAACGGAAAATATCATATTTAATCAAGTAAAACCTTCAATTTCAGTATTATTTGAAACAGATACTACCAAAGAAATTCGAGTTTTAATGAAGAAAAATCAGGTAATGCAAGAACATAAAACATCCTTTCCAATTACTGTTGAAATTTTTGAAGGCGTTATAGATTTTGGGGTAAATGGTACTACTTATAATTTAATAAAAGGTGATTTAGTTTCACTTGAAGCTAGTGTTCCTCACGATTTAGTTGCAAAAGCAGATAGTATTGTTCGATTAACACTATCTAAATTAGATACTGTTGAACGTGTTATAAAAGTTTCAGAAAATTAAAATGTAGAATACCCTATTTGGTTTAATCATGCGCACCTACATAAACCCAATGGTTATTCTCTTTAACAAACTTTGAATTTTCATGAATAACATTAATATTCCCATTTTCCATAAAAAAAGCTTTAAACTCAACGGTTCCTGTAGAATCATTAGTGGTGTCTTTTGTAGTATTTAGTACTTCCAATTTTAACCATTTTACAGATTTTGTCCATTTTTCAATATCCCTTTTCTCTTTTTTTAACGGCCTTGTTTTACTATGGTGACTTTTTTGCAAATATTCAATATTTGCTAACACAAATGCGCTGTACCTAGAGCGCATTAATGCTTCAGCAGAAGAAACTGAACCTATATTTTGATGTGCTTTTTTACAACAATCACTGTATTTTTTTTCAATACTACAAGGACATTGCATCGTGTATTATTTAATTTAATAATTCTTCTTGTTCTTTAATTCTAAAACAGCGTTCTGAGCCCAAAAACAACGGATCTCCGTGTTTTTCTGACCAAAATCCATCTAAAACAGAATCCGAAATACATTGATAGACAACTACCCCTTTATAAGTAGTTTCGTCTTCCGATTGATAACTAAAGTTAATTACTAAAATATTGTTTTTAAAAAATCCGGTTCCAATTTGTTCTTGCTCATTATTTATGAACCATTTAGCAATTATTCTATTGTTACTATCAAGTGATAAAGTAAGTGTTCCATTATAGGTATTCTCAGCTGCATCTTGGTTACTACCAATAATATTGTAGGTACCAACTAGATCTTTTATTATCATTTATTTACCTGTTTTAATTTTATGAATTTATGATCAAAAAAGCGCTAAAAATAACTTAAACTTTTATGTAAATTATGGATTTGTAGACCATAATGAGGCATTTGCCATCATTGCTCGTCTAGGTAATTGTAAACCAGCCACAATTAATTGTGCAAAATCTTCTGGTTGTAATACTTTTTCTGTATTTCCATCAGTTATTCCTAATTCTAAGGCCATTTCAGTTGCAATGGTACTTGGCGTTAATGTATTTACTCTAATATTTTTTTTACGAACTTCTTTCATTAATGATTGTGACATGCCAATAACTGCAAATTTTGAAGCAGAATATGCAGAAATATTTGCATTTCCATTTAAACCAGCGGTTGATGACACATTAATAATGTCTCCTTCATTTTTATCAATTAAATAAGGCAACACTTCTTTGGTAACATAATACATGCCTAAAACGTTGGTTTTAATAATGTTTTCCCAAACACTAACTTCCATTTCGGTAAAAGAACCAAAAGCAGCAATTCCTGCGTTGTTTACTAAAATATCTAGAGATCCTAAATTTGAAATACATTTTTTAATTCCAACTTTTACTTCTTCATAATTACCAACATCAAATATTTCATAAAAAGCATTTACACCTAAAGCTTTTAGTTCAGAAACAGTTTCTTGTAATTTTTCTTCATTTCTACCAGTAATGGCAACATCAATTCCAAGTTTTGCAAATGCTATTGCTGTCGCTTTTCCAAGCCCTCTACTTCCACCTGTAATGATGGCTTTTTTATTTTTTAATTCCATTTTATTTTATGTTGAAGTGAAATTTAACTATTTGTAGCGCAAAGTTAATGTTTAAGTTTTGAAGATAATTCTGTAATTCCACTAATTATTTCAGCTGGTTCTATTCGCTCCACCTAACTATTGTTTCCCCAAGGATCAAAAATAGCCTCGGAAGTGCTTTTTACCCAAGTTGTTTTTATGTTGATGTTCTTACACCAACGGATTTGGTTTAAATACTGTGTATAAGATTGTTAATTTGTGCGTATTGGAGTAAAATAACAGTTTTAGCATCACAAATTTCTCCTGTAGATATCATGTTAAATGCTTCTTTAAAGCTAAATTCCAAAACTTCTATCTCTTCAGTTTCATCTTCAATTCCACCACCATCACTAATTTTCATAGAATCGCTATATTCTGCAATAAAATAATGAATTTTTTCAGTTACAGCACCCGGAGTAGAGTATAATTCAAATACTTTTTTAGGCTCTGTAATTTTATAACCTGTTTCTTCTTCAGCTTCTTTTTTTATGCAAGTTATTGGATCATCTTCATCTAATAAACCTGCACAAACTTCAATCATCATTCCATCTTCATTTTCATTTAAATAACTTGGCATTCTAAATTGTTTGGTTAAAATAACCGTTTTTTTATCTGAATTATATAGTAAAATACAAGCTCCATCTCCTCTATCGTAACTTTCTCTACTTTGGTTTTGCCAAGTTCCATCTTTGGTTTGGTAATCAAAGTTTACTTTGTCTAATTTGTAGTGATCATTAGCTAAATTCTTAATGCTATTTATTTTAACTTTAGAATTATTCATTAATAAGTAACAGTTTTTTAAGTAGTTTTAAAATTTAACCATTGCAATGTGAGGAATTCCATCTTCTAAATATTCTTTTCCAACTTGAATAAATTCGTGGGATTCATAAAATTCTTTTAAATATTTTTGAGCAGAGATTTTTATAACTTTTTCATCAAAAAAACTTTTTATTGCTTCAATAGAGTATTTCATAATTATATGTCCGTATCCAAATTTACGTTCATTTTTAGTTACAACTACCCTACCAATACTAGCTTCATTAAAATAATCTCCTGGTTTAAAAATACGAGTATAAGCGACTAATTTTTTGTTTTTATAACCTAAAACATGAATTGCTTTTTGATCTTTATAATCAATATCCTGGTACACACAATCTTGTTCAACCACAAAAACTTCGCTTCGTAATTGTAATATTGCATACAATTCATCTGCAGATAAATCTGAGAATTTTTTTGTTATTACATGTAACATAATTAATCTTGAATAATAATTTCTTTTAAATCATCTCTTTTAAATTCTGGTTGAAAATTACAATGCGTTATATGAAATTTATCTAACAACATTTTTTCAACTTGCTCGCAAATACTATCAAAATCGCTCAATTTTATATTTTCTCTAAATTCTAAATGAGCTTCGATATGACAGTCGTGATCATTTAATTGCCAAATATGAACATGATGAATATTTTTAATTCCTTTAAAAGTTAAAACCTCCTTAGCAACTTCATCTATTTTTATATGTTTTGGTGCAAAAAGCATTAATATTTTTAATGAAGTAGTAAAAATACTCCAACTCATATAAATTAAATATGTAGAAATTAGTAGTGTTAACAGTGCGTCAATCCAATATATATGATAAAATTTCATTAATAAACCACCTATTAAAACAGCTACAGAAGTTAACATATCCGCTAATAAATGTAAATAGGCAGCCTTCATATTTAGGTTATTCTTAGCGTCTTTTTTTAATAATAAAACACTAAAACCATTTACTGCAATTCCTAAAATTGCTAGCCAAATAACTAAATCACTTTTAATCTCATGTTGGTCTTCAAAAAGTCGTTTAATAGCTTCAAAAGCCAAAAAAAAAGCAATCCCAATTAACGAAGCTGCATTTATAAATGCTGCAATTATTTCTGCACGTTTATACCCAAAAGTATACTCTTTTGTTTGCTTTTTTTTATTTGCTAAAAGATTTGCTCCGTAACTAATTATTAATGATATAACATCTGAAAAATTATGAACTGCATCAGAAATTAAAGCTAAACTACCAGAAATAATACCTCCAATAAGTTGAGCAACGGTAATTACAGAATTTAAAACTATAGATAGTAATAAATTTTTACCTGATAATGTTGGATGATTGTGAGAATGGTTATGACTCATTATTATTTTTTAAATCATAAAATTAAGTATCAAATTTACGTAAGTTTAAAATAATAATTAAAATTAAATGAAATAAAAAAACTGCAATATTTATAGTATTGCAGTTCTTAAGTTTATTTTTAAAACTATTTATTTAACAACAAGTTGTTGGAATTTTATCTATTCTGTTTTGATGTCTACCTCCTTCAAATTCGGTATTTAAAAATATTTCTACAAAACCTAAAGCTTGCTGAACAGAAACAAACCTGGCAGGTATAGCTAACACATTTGCATTATTATGCTGTCTTATTAATTGAACTATTTCATTATTCCAAACCAAACCAGCTCTTATACCTTGGTGCTTATTTGCAGTCATTTGGGCGCCATTACCACTTCCACAAATTACTATACCATAAGTTGCTTCACCATTTTCAACAGCATTTGCAACAGGATGTACTGCATCTGCATAATCCATACTTCCATTAGAATCGGTTCCAAAGTTTAAAACTTTTATACCTTTATGCTCTAAAAGTTTTATAATTTCGAATTTGTACTCAGTACCAGCGTGATCATTACCAATTGCAATTACCATTTTTTGTTTTTGTTAATAAGTTAGATTACAAAAGTACAAATTCAAGGTTATTAACTATAAAAAATATGATTGTTAATAGTAATTTTTAAATCATTGATTTATAATTACATTACATTAAGTTAACATTGTGAATAAGTTTACATTTAAAAAAGGAAACTTTTTTTTGATAATTAAACTGAATTAACTAATGTAAAAACCGGTATCAATTAACCTAATTTATTTATTGATTTTTTAAAAGAAGTTGTGAACAGATTTTAAACGGTTATAAACATTATAAACATAAAATGTTATTCAAAAAAGTGGTTAATTAAGACTGTAAATAGATTGTTTATAACCTTACTAATTAATATGATTATTAAGGTTTTAAATTTTTATAAAATGTTAGTAGTTTTTAATAAGTGAATATTCAAAATAAAAAACAACCTTTTTATTGTACATATTAACAGACTATAATAACAAACATTTTTTTTTTAATTTTTAAAAATATTTTTTTATAATAATAGTATATGTTAATAACTACAACTTAATTGTAAGTTTTGAAATAGTTGAAGGTATAGAAACGGTTTCTACGGCAGTATCAGTAGAAAAAGAACTATTTATACTTTTTATAGTGAAGAAAATTCCTATAAAAAATATAAGTAGAAATAAGATAATTATTTTATATAATCGTTTCATTAATAATGTGTTCTATGTTAAAATAGACGAATTAATTTAACATTTGTTACACTTTTATTAAGAAAATTTTAACTTTTATTTTTTAGGAACGATAAAAGTTAATGCTTTTGGAAGTATAGAAACCGTAAAATCTCCTGATCCTATCAATTCTCCATCTGCCTGAATATACGTTTCTATAGTATCTAATACTTTAATTTTTAAATATGAAGTTTTATAATTAGTAACTAATTTATGATTGGTAATTTTTCCATTAAAAAGCCCTGGAAGATTACCTAAAATATTAAAAAGTGAAATATTTTTAATAAACGAAATATCAAATAAACCATCTGCTGGATTGGCATTTTTTGTTAACTGCATTCCTCCTCCTGAAAACTTACATAAACCAATTAATAACATCAATGTTTTAGATTTAATAATTGTATTGTCAAAAGAAATTTCTAATAAAGGTTTTTTATAACTGGTTAAACTTACTAATGCTCCTGTTAAATAAGCTAAAAACCCTAAATTTTTATAGTTATGTACTTTATTGACAACATAACCATCAAAACCAATTCCTGCCAAATTATTAAAGTAAATAGTGGTTTTAAGCGTTTCAAGAGTTATTTTACCAATATCTTGTTTTACTGAATACTTATTTTTAATTATTTCAATAGCTTTCTTATAATCTTTTGGAATGTGGTATGTTTTAACCCAGTCATTACCAGTTCCAATAGGAATTATTCCAATTTTTATTTCTGATATATTTATAGAATTTAAACTTAATATTCCATTAACAATATTATGTAAGGTACCATCACCACCAATACAAATAAATTTTTTAAATCCTTCATTTATAGTTTTTTGAATTAATTTTATAGAATGTTTTTCATATTCGGTAAAAGAAAATTCAAACTCAAATTGTTGATTTTTTAATTCATTAAAAATAAGAGGCCATTGCTTTTTTGATGTTCCATTACCTGAAGTAGGATTTATAATAACAAACCATTTATCAATCATAAATAAATTTTAAAATAGTTAGCAAAATACAAATTGAATTTTATATACCATTTATTTAACACATTCATGTTTAATTATTTGTATTTTTGATGTATATAAATTAAAAGAATTAATGACAAATAAAAAATCAAATTATAAAAAGAAAGGAAACGTAATCAAGGATTTAACTAGAAAAATTTTAAAACTATTAAATCAAAATTCAAGTAGCAGTTTCAATTATAAGCAAATTGCTGCTAAATTAAATATTACGGATGCAAACGGAAGAAATCAAATTATTCAGAAATTAGAAGAATTAAAAGGCCAAAAAAAGGTTGAAGAAGCTGATAGAGGAAAATTTAGAGTTTTACCAATGGATAAATATTACATTGGAACTTTAGATGCAACTACAAATGGAAATGCTTATTTTATTTGCGAAGAATTAGAAAAAGATATTTACATACCAGCTCGTAATTTAAACCGGGCTTTAGATAAAGATACCGTAAAAATTTATTTATACAATCGAAGAAATAGTACAAAACAAGAAGGTGATGTAGTTGAAATTATTAAGCGAGCAAAAACCGAATTTGTGGGAGTTTTACAACTAAATAAAAACTTTGGTTTTGTAGTTCCGGATGATGCTAAAATGTATGCAGATATTTTTGTTGCAAAAAACAAATTAAAAAATGCAGAAGATGGTGTAAAAGTATTAGTTAAAATGACCGATTGGCCTTCAAATTCTAAAAATCCGTTTGGAGAAGTAGTTACTATTTTAGGAATGCCTGGAGATCACGAAACTGAAATTCACTCCATTTTATTAGAATACGGTTTACCTTACGAATTTCCTAAAAATGTTGAAGATGAAGTAAGTAAAATTTCTTTTGAAATTACTGAAGAAGAAATTGCAAAAAGAAGAGATATGCGTAAAGATTTAACCTTTACCATAGATCCAAAAGATGCAAAAGATTTTGATGATGCGTTGTCTTTTGAAGTATTAGAAAATGGTAATTATGAAATAGGAATTCATATTGCAGATGTTTCACATTATGTAAAAGAAAATACAATAATAGAAGATGAAGCTTATGACCGTGCAACTTCTGTTTATTTAGTTGATAGAGTAGTACCAATGTTGCCAGAAGTTTTATCAAACGGAGTTTGTTCTTTGCGCCCAAATGAGGAAAAACTAACCTTTTCTGCTGTTTTTGAAATGAATGAAAAAGGGCATGTTTTAAACGAATGGTTTGGAAGAACAGTAACTTATTCTGATAAACGTTTTGCGTATGAAGAAGCTCAGGAAATTATAGAAACAAAAGGTAATATTATTTCAAAAGAGGTTTCAATTACCGGAGAATCTTATAGAGTGCAACCAGAAATTGTAGATGCCATTTTACAATTAGATGAACTTGCTAAAAAACTTCGAAAGAAGAGATTACAGCAGGGAGCAATTACTTTTGATAGAGTAGAGGTTAAATTTAATTTAAATGAAAAAGCAGAGCCAATAGGTGTCTTTTTTAAAGAATCTAAAGATGCTAATAAACTTATTGAAGAGTTTATGTTATTAGCAAACCGAAAAGTTGCCGAATTTATTGGAAGCAAAAAAGGTGTTCCATCTAAAAATACCTTTATATATCGTGTTCATGATGAACCGGATTTAGAAAAATTAGCAAAACTACAAACCATAGTTAGTAAGTTTGGATACAAAAATGTAATTGATACAAAAGATAAAAAAACAACTTCATCTTCTTTAAATCAATTATTAACAGATGTTCATGGAACCGGTGAAGCAAATATGATTGAAACTTTAGCGGTTAGAACCATGAGCAAAGCTGTTTATACAACTGATAATATTGGTCATTACGGTTTAGCTTTTGATTATTATAGTCATTTTACCTCACCAATTAGAAGATATCCAGATGTTATGACGCATAGATTGTTGCAACATTATTTAGAAGGTGGAAAATCTCCAAAAGCTGAAGCTTATGAAGAAAAATGTGTACATGCTTCTAATCAGGAATATTTAGCTTCAAAAGCTGAACGAGATTCTATAAAATACATGCAAGTGAAATATATGGAAGATCATAAAGATCAGGAGTTTGAAGGTGTAATTTCAGGTGTTACGGAATGGGGAATTTATGTGGAGATTATCGAAAACAAATGTGAAGGAATGGTTAGAATTCGTGATATAAAAGATGATTATTATTTGTATGATGAAAACCAATATGCCTTAGTTGGGCAATCAACAAAAAATTTATATCAGCTTGGAGATCACGTTTTAATTAAAGTTAAAAATACCGATTTAGAACGAAAACATTTAGATTTTACTTTATTAGGAAAGGCTGAAAAATAATTAATACTCTATAAAAAAAACAGATGAGCTATTATTTTAACAAAATACTAAAAGATAGAAGCTTCAATGAAGCAATTGAGCTTGTAACAGCGGAATTAAAAAAAGAAGGTTTTGGAGTACTTACTCAAATTAGTATAGATGAAACCTTAAAAAATAAAATTGGTGTAGATTTTAAAAAATACACAATTTTAGGTGCTTGCAATCCGCGGGCTGCTTATAAAGCTTTGCAAAGCGAAGATAAAATTGGACTCTTTTTACCTTGTAATGTAATAGTCGAAGCACATGAAAATGGAGATATTGAAGTATCAGCTGTTGACCCAATTGCATCTATGAGCTCTGTTAAAAATGAAGCTTTAGGTTCTATCGCAAGTGAGATTCAACAAAAACTCAAAAAAGTAATAGCTAACTTATAGTTCTAAACTAAATTAAAGCAGATTAAAGATTGAGAAATAATTAACTAAAAAGGCACAATTATTGTTTATTTAGTTTGTTATAATAAAAAATCTATTCAAAAATGAAAAAATTAGCTTTACTATTATTTTTAACTTGTTCAATATCATTTGCACAAGGAACAATTTCAAAAAATTTAGGTGATTTTAATACCTTAAAAGTATTTAATGGATTAACGGTTGAATTACAAAAATCCAAAGAATCTAAAGTTGAAATTTCAGGCGCTAAATCAGATCATGTAACTGTTAAAAATTCAGATGGAGTTTTAAAAATTCGTTTAAAATTTCCAGAGGGTTTTACTTCTGAAGACCTAAGAATTATTCTTTTTTACAATGAAAACATCGATGTTTTAGATGCTAATGAGGGCGCAACTATTTTATCAGATGAAACAATTAAACAACAACATTTGGAAGTTAGAACTCAGGAAGGTGCTAAAATAAGTGTTGCTGTAGCTACCAGACATTTAACTGTGAAAGCAGTATCTGGTGGAATTATAGATTTATCTGGCGTTACTGAAAATCAGAATATTGAAGCTACTACCGGAGGTATTTATGAGGGTTATAATCTAAAATGTAAACAAACTATAGTTGTTGCTGCATCGGGTGCTAGAACTGAAGTTAATGCTTCAGAAATATTAGATGCTATAGTACGTTTTGGTGGAACAATCCATTACAGAGGAAATCCAGAGGTGCTTAAAACTAAAAAAATTATTGGAGGAGTAATTAAAGATAGAAATTAAAACTTTTATTGATTTATTAATGAAAATCTAAACAATTGTCTGTTTTACAAAAGATAAGTTTAGTTCTTAATTAATTACTATCTTTGTAACTCAAAATTTTAAATTATGAATGCATTACATATATTTTTAGGAATGGTTGGTCCTTGGCAATGGATAATTATTGGTCTTGCAATTTTGTTATTGTTTGGTGGAAAGAAATTACCTGAGTTAATGAAAGGTCTTGGAGGCGGAATTAAAGAATTTAAGAAAGCTACTAAAGAAGAGGATGAAGAAAATAAAAAAGTTGAAGATAAAAAGTAGGTCATAAACTGTTATTACATAAAAAAAACCTGTACATTTTGTACAGGTTTTTTTATGCTTTAAATTTAAATTATTTTTTAGGTTTTTGAGTTTCTTCAAAAGTCGATTCGTTTAATTTATTTGCAGCAACCAAACTGGTAACCATATCATTAAGCATTGTACTTGCTGCATTTGGATTATTTGGTAACAAAATTAAATTAGATTTAGTATCAGATCCAATACTTTGTAAAGTATCGTAATGTTGTGTAATAATAATTAATGCTGAGGCTTCCTGGCTGTTAATACCAGCTCTATTCAAAACAACCACACTTTCTTCTAAACCACGGGCAATTTCTCTTCGTTGATCTGCAATACCTTTACCTTGTAAACGCTTACTTTCCGCTTCTGCTTTTGCTCTTTCAACAATTAAAATACGTTGTGCATCACCTTCGTGTTGTGCAGCAATTTTTTCACGATCTGCGGCATTAATACGGTTCATGGCTATTTTTACATTTTCATCAGGATCAATATCTGTTACTAATGCTTTTATAATATCGTATCCATAATCAAGCATTGCTTGTTTTAAATCTCGTTGTATAGCTAATGCAATTTCTTCTTTCTTTTCAAAAACATCATCTAATATCATTTTTGGTACTTCAGCACGTACAACATCAAAAATAAAGGCTGTAATTTGCTCATGCGGATTTTGAAGTTTGTAAAAAGCATCATAAACGTGATCTGGTCTTATTAAAAACTGTACTGAAATTTTTAAATGTACAAAAACATCATCTTGTGTTTTAGTTTCTACAATTACATCTAATTGCTGTATTCGTAAACTAACGCGTCCAGCAACTTTATCAATTAATGGCACTTTAAGTTGTAAACCAGGACTTCTAGTACTTTGAAATTTACCAAATCGTTCTATAATAGCAATTGTTTGTTGTTTTACTGTAAACAAGCCAGATACAATAAGAACTACAACAATAAATAGAATAACATACGTTCCAATCATTTTAATTTTTTTTTAGAGATTAATGTAAGACTTAAAGATACAATGATTTAATTTCTAAATCAAAACATTGTTCAGCTTATAGGTAGTTGAAAGTTTAATAATGTTACAGTTTAGCTGTTTAATAATTAAAAATTTTAAAATAAAAATTTATGCTTAAATTTGTTACAGTATAAAATAAGAGTAATTAGTATTAAATTTTAATAGAATTTAAGAATAAAAGATATGAAACAAACTATTAGTTTTAAACTAAACGATCAAAATGTATCGGTTGATGTTAATGGAGATGAATCACTTTTAACTGTAATTCGAACTTATTTGGATAAAACAGGAACTAAATTTGGATGTGGTTTAGGAGATTGTGGTGCCTGTACTATTTTAATAGATAATGAAGCTACAAGATCATGTATGGTTATAGTAGAAGATATAGAAGGAAAAGAAATTATTACCATTGAAGGACTTGCTTCTGGTGAAATTTTGCATCCAATTCAAAAAGCATTTGTAACCTTGGATGCCCTTCAATGTGGATTTTGTACACCAGGAATGATAATGAATGCTCTTGGTTTATTAATCAAAAACCCAACTCCAACACGCGATGAAATAATTTACGGTATGGAAGAAAATTTATGTAGATGTGGTTCTTATAATAGAATTATTGATGCAATTCAATTAGCAGCAAAAGAAATGAACCAAAAAGTTAAGATATGAAACCAAATAAAATAGACCAATTATATTTTAGCGATGTTAATGAACCTATTCGATTAGACCGACGTGAATTTTTAAAGAAATTAGGCGGCGGAATTATTGTTGTTTTCTGTTTAGGAAAACTTTCACTTTTAGACGGTTGGGGGCAAAATGATGCTGCAGATGAATTAAATTTTAATGCTTATTTAAGAGTTAAAGAAGATGGTAGGGTAGATTGCTATACTGGTAAAATTGAAATGGGACAAGGAATAATAACTTCTTTGGCACAGGTTTTAGCTGAAGAATTAGAAGTTCCAATTTCTTCGGTTGATATGATTATGGGTGATACAGAATTATGCCCTTATGATGCCGGAACCTGGGGTTCTTTAACAACGCGTTTTGCAGATCCTGTTATTCGTGCTGCAGCAGCAGAAGCTCGTGAAATTTTAATCGATTTGGCGGCTGAAAAATTGAATGTAAATAAAGAAGAATTAACAATTGAAGAAGGTGTAATTTTTGTTAAAAACAATACCACAATAAAAACAACATTTGCTGAAATTACCAAAGGAAAAAAAATTGTTCAAAGTTTAAGTAAGAAACCCTCAATTAAAACTTCAAAAGAGTTTAAAATTATTGGGAAACCTACCATAAGTGCCGATGCTGTTGATAAAGTTACAGGAAAAGCTATGTATTCTGGAGATATTAAACTACCAAACATGGTGTATGCTACCGTGGTAAGGCCTGCAGTTTATGGTTCAAAAAAACTTAAGGTTGATGCATCTGGTTTAGCTGCTTTTGAAGGAATTCAACTAATTGAAGAAGAAGATTTGGTAGCTGTTATTCATGCTGATCCTGAAATAGCTAATAAAGCTGCTAAAAAAGTAAAAGTATCTTGGGAAGCACCAGAAGCGAGAGCTGATAATGAAAGTATTTTTCAATATTTAGAAGCACATATTAAAGATAGTAACGTTTATGAAGAAGCTGGAAATTTAGAAATAGGAAATAAAACTTCAACAAAAATAATAAAAACTGCGTACCAAGATGGTTATAAAGCGCATGCACCAATTGAAACACATGCTGCAACTTGTTATTTTGAAAAGGATAAACTTACCATGTGGGTTTCATCTCAAACACCTTTTGGTACACGTGAGCAATTAGCAAATACCTTAAATATTCCATTAGAAAATGTACATATCAAACAAATATTTTTAGGTGGTGGTTTTGGTGGTAAAATATACAACCAACAAGCTATTGAAGCAGCTAAAATTGCTAAATCTTGTGGAAAACCAGTACAATTGGTTTGGAGTAGAAAAGAAGAATTTATGTATGATAGGTTTAGACCAGCTGCATTAATGAATGTTAAATCAGGAGTTGATGATAAAGGAAAATTGAATTTATGGGAGTTTGATATTTATTGTGCAGGAACTAGAGGAACAAAACTTTTTTACGATGTTCCAAACAACCGAACAAGAATGTTTAATGAAAAAAATGTAAGGGGAGATAGTCATACAAATAGATTAAACAATGTAAGTGTTCACCCTTTTGGAACGGGTGCCTGGAGAGCTCCAGGAAATAATTCTACTACGTTTGCCCGAGAATCACATATAGACACTACTGCTTTAGCAGCTGGAATTGATCCTTTAGAATTCAGATTAAATAATTTGAAGAATGTAGATATGATTGTCACGTTAAAACTAGCTGCTGAAACTTTTGGTTGGACACGGAAAAAAGAAGATGGACATGGGTATGGAATTGCACTAGGAGAAGATGCAGGAACTTGTGTTGCAATTTTAGCAGAAGTATTTGTTGATAAATCAACTGGGGAAGTGACACCAATAAAAATGGTTTGTGCTCAGGATATGGGACAAGTAGTGAATCCACATGGAGCAACTGTTCAAACAGAAGGTGGTTTAACTATGGGTTTAGGATATGCTTTATATGAAGACGTTGAATTTGTGGGAGGTAAAGTAAAGTCGAAAAATTTTAAGAATTATACAATAACTAAATTTTCAAAAACTCCTGAAATAGAATGTGTTTTTAGAGATAAAATGGATTCGAAGCCGCAAGGTGGAGGAGAACCAGCTATAATTTGTGTTGGAGGTGCTATTGCAAATGCAGTTTTTGATGCTTGTGGCGCACGTGTAAATCGTATTCCAGTTACACCTGAACGAATTTTAGCAGCAATTAAGAAATAATGAAGCGGATTTTTTTGAATTAGAACTCACATTGCTTTATTTATTATATTTACCGACTTAATAACAACATATGAAAAAATTTCTAATTGGTTTCATTGGAATTGTAGTTTTAGGTTTGGTGCTTTATTTTTCGGTAATATACTATATAACATACAGCGAAGGTTATAGAGCAGGAGAACTGGTTAAATTCAGTCATAAGGGTATTATGTTTAAAACTTGGGAAGGAGAAATAAGTCAAGGTGTTTCTGAAGCTCAAATTTTTACCTTTTCAGTTGAAGATAAAGAAAAAGAGGTTATTAAATCGCTTCAGGATTTACAAGGAAAAGATGTAAAATTAACATATAAAGAGCGATTTGGCACATTTCCTTGGTTAGGAGATACCAAATATTTTATAATTAAGGTTGAAAAAACAGAATAGTATTTATGGATCAAATTTTCAAAAAACCTGAAGAATCCAAAATTACTTTAACAGAGTTAATGCTGCCTTCACATTCTAATTTTAGTGGAAAAATTCATGGTGGATTTATTCTATCTTTAATGGATAAAGCAGCCTTTGCTTCTGCCTCTAAATTTTCTGGTAATTATTGTGTAACAGCATCTGTAAATAGAGTAGATTTTTTAAATTCTATAGAAGTAGGTGAGTTGTTAACATTGCACGCACAAGTCAATTATGTTGGAAATTCTTCTATGGTTGTTGGTATAAGAGTTGAATCTCAAAATATTAGAACAGGTGAAGTTAAGCACTGTAATTCATCGTATTTTTCTATGGTTGCTAAAGATGAAAATGGAAAAGGAGTGAAGGTTCCAGGATTAATAATATCAGATAATAATGGAGTTAGAAGGTTTTTGCGTTCTATAAAACATATTAAAATGAGAAATGAGCGTAAAATTGAATTTAGCTCTGATAATTTTGAAATTGAAAAGTATAGAGATGTATTAAAAGATTACAATGTAAAAATTGAGATATAAAAAAAGGAGCTAATTAGCTCCTTTTTTGTATTTAAATACTGTCATTCTGAGCTTAGCGAAGAATCTTTCATTTAATTAATATTAAGATTCTTCATTTCGTTATCACTTCATTCTGAATGACAATTAAATTATAAAGTTTCAATAGCTTTATTAATTCTACTTATGGTTTCATCTTTCCCAATCATTTCTGCAATATCAAATAGGTGAGGACCTTTCATTGCTCCAACTAAGCTTAATCTAAAAGGTTGCATTACTTTTCCAAAACCAATTTCTTTAGAAGTAATCCATTCTTTAACCACATTCTCAATGTTCTGAGAATCAAAATCTTCAATAGTTTCAATTATTGAAATTAATTCTTGCATTAATTCCGGAGTATCTTCTTTCCAGTTTTTCTTTGAAGCTTTTGCATCATAATCAGTTGGAGTTTCAAAAAAGAAACTACTCAACTCCCAAAAATCGGAAACAAATGTAGCGCGTTCTTTAATTAATGAAACAACTTTTGTAGTGAATTTTTTATCTGCAGAAATGCCTTTTTCAGTTAATAAAGAATTGTAAAGTTCTGCCAATTCTTCATCAGATTTCAATAGCATATATTGCTGATTGAACCACTTAGTTTTATCAGGATTAAATTTTGCACCACTTTTACTTACGCGCTCCAAACTAAATGTTTTGCACAATGCTTCCAAAGTAAAAATTTCTTGCTCTGTTCCAGGATTCCAACCTAATAAAGCTAGCATATTAATAAAAGCATCAGCAAAATAACCATCCTCTTTATAACCTCTTGAAACTTCTCCGGTTTCTTCGTTTTTATATTCTAAAGGAAATACAGGAAAGCCTAATTTATCCCCATCTCTTTTGCTCAATTTTCCTTTTCCAACGGGTTTTAAAATTAGAGGTAAATGCGCAAATTCTGGAGCTTTCCATTCAAAAGCTTTATACAATGCAATATGTAAAGGAACAGAAGGCAACCATTCTTCACCACGAATTACGTGGCTAATTTCCATTAAATGATCATCTACAATATTTGCTAAATGATACGTTGGCATTCCATCACTTTTAAATAAAATTTTATCGTCTAAAATTTCTTTTTTAAAGGATACATTTCCACGAATTAAATCGTTAGTTGAAATTGTTTCATCCTCACCATCAATTTCTGGTTGAAACATTTTAAAACGGATTACATAGTTGGCTCCATTGGCAATTCTTTTTTCAACTTCTTCAGCAGATAAAGAAATAGAATTTGTCAATTTTGCTCTGTTATGCCAGTTATAAATAAAGGTTTTACCTTTTTCTTCGTGATCTTTTCTATGAAAATCTAATTCTTCAGCAGTATCAAATGCATAATAAGCTTTTCCTTTGACAATTAACTCTTCAGCGTATTGTTTGTATAATTCTTTACGTTCTGATTGTCTATAAGGTCCAAATTTTTCATTTTTATTTGGCCCTTCATCAAAAGGAATATTACACCAGTTTAATGCATCTATTATATATTGTTCAGCATTTGCCACATAACGAGTTTGATCCGTATCTTCAATACGTAAAACAAATGTTCCGTTGTATTTTTTTGCAAATAAATAATTAAAAAGGGCTGTTCTAACACCTCCAATATGTAATGGTCCAGTTGGGCTTGGAGCAAATCTTACTCTAACATTGTTCATTTTTCTCTGTTTAAAGTGCAAAGATAATTTATCAATGTAAATAAGTGAGTTTTATTACAAAAAAAAAGGCTGCTTAATAGCAGCCTTTAAAATCAACCCAATATTTGATTTTGATAGCTCTAAGTCTTCGCCCAAAGAAAGAGCCTTCGTGAGGAATTAATCAACAATTATATTTTAATAAGTTTAAATCTTAATGTTGTTTTCAAAACGTTGTACAGTGCTTGACTTACTAATCACTTTATTTAATAAATAAAAATTAAGACTAATTATTATTGCGAAAAAAACAATAAAAAGAAGTTTAAAATATTTATTAAAAAAATCTTTACTTACGGTCATGATGGTTAAACTTAGTATTCAAAAGTACGTTAGCTGTTGGTTTTTTTACCAAGGAGAATACCGCGTTTTGCAGGGGGATATTTCCCCTTTTATTTTTTAACCTTAATTTAAAGTAGTAACTTTATCGATAACATTAATAAAGGTTAATTAATTATGAAATTAGATTTACCCAAGGGGCTTATTTCTCCCGACAAAGCAAAAGAATTAAATCAACAATTTGTTAAAACACGCTCTAAAGATTTAAATAAAATAGTCAAAAAAGAGTCTGGTAATCCTAAAAAAGAAGATGCTATTTCAAGTTGGTTCTCTCTTGAAGAAATAAAAAATTATATTGCTTATGTAGAGAGTAATGCTCCAGATGCAAATGGGTTAAGAGTTTATTTTGGCGCCTATTCCAATACAGATAAAAAACAATCAAAGAAAGATTTATCTACGGTGTTTTTTGTGCCAACACAACCTAAAAGTGGTTCTTTGCAGAAAGATGGCTTAGGAGATCCAGAAGGAGGTGGTACAGATATACCTGATTTGAATGGATTAAATGATGGCACACTAGGCAATCCTCCTTCAGCGGAATATCCTAATTAAAATTTATGACAATTCCTATTTTTACATACCCATTAATATATTTATCGAGTATATTAGTGGGTGTTTTCAATTATAAAAATTTTTCTCACAATAAGTATTTAAAATTATTTCTTTATTTTTTAATTTATACTTTTTTTTCAGAATTAGTTGGAGTTTATGTTGGCAGAATTTTAATTGTAAAGAATAATGTTGTTTATAATCTTTGGAATATTATTAATATGTTATTTGTTTCTTATCTTTTATTAAGTCAGGTTACAAATAAATTTAAGCGAAATATAATTTATTCTTTAGTTGCAATTTTCATTATAACTACATTAGTAAATGTGTTATTTTATGCTGGTATATTTGAATATCCTTTAATGAAGAATAACTTATTCGCAAAAACACTTGTTGTTGGTGTTGTTATTATTTATTTCACTGAAGTATTGGAAAACGATAAGATTTTAAATTTTAAAAATTCATTATTCTTTTGGATAGCATTAGGAGTGTTTTTATATAATATAGCATTTTTACCTGCAATGGCATTATTTAAATATACGTCGGTTTATGGGATGTTTCAATATATAACTTTGGGTCTTAATTTAATAATGCATACATGTTTTATATTGGGTTTTATATTAAGTAAAAAAGAATTTAATAATTAAAGTTTGGAACAAAAAGAAGTACAAATAATGGTTTTAATTGCTACAATAATTGTAATTATTTTAGCAGTTAGTTTAATTTTCTTTTTCTCATATTTTCAGCAGAAAAAAACAGCTTTTTTATTAAAGCAACGGGAAATTCAGCAACGGTTTGATGAAGAAATTACTAAATCTAAATTAGAAATTCAGGAGCAAGCTTTAAAAAACATTAGTTGGGAAATACATGACAATGTTGGTCAGCTATTATCTGTTGCTAAAATGCAATTGAATATGGTGCAAATGAGTTTGCCTGAAAAAGAACAAAATCAAATTATTGAAACTGGTGAAATTGTTAGTAAAAGTTTACAGGAACTTAGAGGTTTGGCGAAGTCGTTAAATCCAGAAACCATAAAAAATAAAGGTCTTTTAGATTCAATTAAACTAGAAATTGATCGCTATAATCGTTTAAATTTTGTGGAAGCTGAGTTAATAATTACCGATGAACCTTATAATTTAACTAACGAAAAGGAAATTATTTTATTCAGAATATTACAAGAATTTTGCAATAACACTCTAAAATATTCGAAAGCTGAAAAATTAGAAATTGAGCTTAATTATAACCCTGATTTATTAACTATTATTGCAGTAGACAACGGAATTGGTTTTGATATAAACGACCTCTCAAAGCAAAACGGTATTGGTTTAATAAATATGAAAAGCAGAGGAGAATTAATTGGAGCAAAAATAGAGTTGATTTCTTCGGAAAATAAAGGAACTAAGTTATATATTAGTTGTCCCAAATAAAAGCCCTTATGAGCAAAATTGATATAATTATTGTAGATGATCATTTACTTTTTTCACAAGCCCTAAATGGATTGGTTTCTAATTTTGAAGAATTTAATGTAATTGCTGTTTTGGGAAATGGAAAAGAGTTAGTCAACTATTTTTTAGAAGAAAAACCGAAACCTCAAATTGTTTTAATGGATATTCAAATGCCAATAATGAATGGTATTGAGGCTACACAATGGTTAAAAGAACACCATCCGGAAATTAAGGTTTTGGCGTTGTCTATGGAATGTGAGGAAGAAACAATTTTAAAAATGCTAAGAGGAGGAGCAAAAGGTTATTTGTTAAAAGACATTCATCCTTCAATTTTACAACACGCATTAAAAGAAGTGCATTCTAACGGATTTTATTACACTGAAAATGTTGCAAATACATTATTAAATTCTATTAATAAGAAGGAAAATCCAAATTCCATAAAACTTAAAGAAAGAGAGCTGGAGTTTTTAAAACTAGCTTGTACGGAAAGAACTTATAGAGAAATTGCAGATGTAATGTGTTTAAGTCCTAAAACTGTAGAAAATTATAGAGAAGCATTATTTGAAAAGTTGGAGGCTAGAACACGTATTGGCCTTGTTTTATATGCTATTAAAGAAAAAATAGTAATCTTATAAAGTATTTTTCATTATTTTTAGCCGTTATAAAGGTTATTAAATAAAGAATTGGACAATTTTAACAACATACAATCAAAACTTAAGGAGTTTATTAATAAGTACTATAAAAATGAACTTATTAAAGGGATATTGCTGTTTATTGCAATGGGTTTTTTATATTTAATTTTTACCCTTTTTATAGAATACTTTTTATGGCTAAATCCTTTTGCTAGAACCATTTTATTTTGGGTATTTATTTTAGTAGAAATAACACTGTTGGCTAAATATATTTTTATTCCACTTTCTAAAATTTATGGCTTAAAAACAGGTATTTCTGAAATAGATGCTTCAAAAATTATTGGAAAACATTTTCCAGAGGTTAGTGATAAACTACTGAATATGATTCAGTTAAAGAATATTGAGTCCAGTTCTGATTTAATTGAGGCAAGTATTGAACAAAAATCTAGAGAGCTTCAGCCAATTCCATTTAAAAAAGCCATTGATTTTTCTGGCAATAAAAAATATATTAAGTATGCGTTAATTCCTATTGTAATTTGGCTGCTAGTTTATGTTACCGGAAATAGTACAATTTTAAATGATAGTTTTTCGAGAGTTGTGCATTACAATACTGCATATGAGCCACCTGCACCGTTTTCTTTTAAAATTTTAAATGAAACTTTAGAAGTGATAGAAGGCGAACCATTTACCTTGTATATTGAAACAATTGGAAATACATTGCCTGAAGATGCTAAAATTCATTTTAATAATGAGAATTATTACCTACAGAATGTGGATTTAGGTTTGTTTGAATTTGATTTTACAAGGATAAAAGAACCCGTTGAATTTTTTGTTGAATCCAATGGAGTTGTTTCAAAAAATTATCAAATAAATATGGTTGCCACGCCAGTGATTACCAATTTAAAAATGGTAGTTAATTATCCAAATTATACAGGTAAAAGAAATGAAGTAATTCAAAATACTGGAAATGCGGTTGTGCCACAAGGAACCACAATTACCTGGCAATTAGAAACGCATCAGGCAACTGATATTTCGTTTATTTTAGAAGATAATAATTCAACGAGTTTTAAACAAAACACCAAAGATTTTTTTAGCTATTCAGAAAAATTATTTAAAACTATAAATTATAGAATTGCATCTTCAAATGAAAATTTAAAAAATCATGAATCATTGAATTTTCAAGTTGATGTAGTTTCTGATGAACATCCAAAAATTATTGTTAAGTCGGATATTGATTCAATTAGCAGAGGTCCGGTTCAGTTTATAGGCCAATTAAGTGATGATTATGGGCTAAAAAGACTTCAGTTAGTGTATTATGATAAATCAAACCCAACTGCACCTAAAAGACACCCAATTGAGATTTCAAAAGGTTCATTTACAGATTTTTATTATGTTTTTCCTGAGGGTATTTTAATTGATGAAGGTTTAAATTACGAACTATATTTTGAGGTTTTTGATAATGATGCAGTTAATGGATCTAAGAGAACCAAGAGTAGAATTTTCAATTATTACAATAAAACAGAGAAAGAATTAAAAGAGGAACTATTAAAAGAACAAAAAGAGACCATTAGTAGTTTTTCAAAAACATTGGAAAAATCTAAACAATCTAATTCTGAAGTTGAAAAGTTTAAAAATGAATTGCAAAAAAAAGCTGATATAAATTGGAATGATACTAAAAAATTGGAACAGTTTGTAAAACGGCAATCTCAATATCAGGAAATGTTTAAAAAACAAACTGAACAGCTAGAGCAAAATTTGAGTGAGCAACCTGATATTAAAAATTTAAGTGAAAAGAAAGAAGACCTTAAAAAACGTATTGAAGAAACTAAAAAATTATCGGATCAAGAAAAAATGCTGAAGGAGTTAGAAGAACTTTCAAAAAAATTAAATAAGGAGGATCTTACAGAAAAATTAAATAAACTTGCTAAAAAGAACAAACGAAATGAGCAAAGTTTAGAACGTATTTTAGAATTAACAAAACGGTTTTATGTTGAACAAAAAGCAAATCAAATTTCAGAAAAGCTTAGTGAATTAGCAAAGAAGGAAGAAGAATTAACAAAACAAGCAGACGAGGAAAATACTTCAGAAAAGCAAGAAGAAATTAACAAAGAATTTGATCAGATTAAACAAGATTTTGAAGAATTAGACAAGCAAAATAATGATTTAAAACGCCCAATGAAATTGCCTGAAAATTCTGATGAAAAGGAAGAAATAGATAAAGACTTAAATGAAGCTCTTGAAGAATTAAATAAAGAGGAAGATTCTGAAGAAAGTGAAGAACAAAATAAAAGTAGTAAATCGAGCGCTAAAAAAAGTCAGAAATCTGCTGCAAAAAAAATGAAGCAGTTGAGTAAATCAATGGAGCAATCTATGGAAATGATGGAGGGCGAATCGATAGATGAGAACATCGATGACTTAAGAAAAATTGTAGAAAATTTAATTGGGTTTTCTTTTAAACAAGAAGATGTTTTAGAAAGTTTTTCTAATATCGATAATAACCATCCTAAGTTCCCTGAAAATTTAAAAGACCAACATATTTTAAAAGAATATTTTGAACATATAGATGATAGTATTTATATGTTGTCTCTTCGGTTGGTTAAAATGGGTGGTGATATACAAAAGGAGGTAAGTGATGCTCATTTTAATATAGATGAGTCCTTGTTTAATTTTTCGGAAAACAGAATTAACCAAGGAATCTCTAACCAGCATTTTGTTGTTACTGCAGTTAATAATTTAGCAAATCAGCTAAGTGATTTATTGGAAAGTATGATGAATGCTTCGGCAAAAATGGGAAGTGGTAGTGGAAAAGGTAAAAGTTTTAGTCTTCCAGATATTATTAAAAAGCAAAGTGAGTTAACAGAGAAAATGAAAGAGGGAATGAAAAAGGGTGAAAAGCCAGGAGATAAATCTGGAGAAAAAAAAGGAGAAGGTCAAGGAGAAGGTGATGATGGAGAAAAAATGAATGGGGAACTTTATGAGATGTATAAGCAACAGGCTGAGATGAGGGAATTATTACAAGAAATGTTGGGAGAAGATGGTAAAAAGGCAGGTAATGGTTCTGGTGATGTTGTTAAAAAAATGGAAGCGTTGGAAAAGGAAATGTTAGAAAAAGGATTTACGAATGCTGTTGTCCAAAAAATGCAAGAAATTAGCTATGAGTTGTTAAAACTTGAAAAGGCTATGAAGGAGCAAGGTGAGGATCAAAAGCGTAAATCAGAAACAAATATTCGATCTTTTGAAAAAAGAAATATTGATAAGCTAAAACTACAAAATCAGTATTTTAATTATAATGAAATATTAAACAGACAATCATTACCTTTGCGCACTATTTATAAAAAAAAGGTACAAGAGTATTTTAAAACTGAGCAATAGTATGATTGAATTTAATTATGAAACTGAGTTCAAACTAAAGGATGAAGTGAAAATTCAAAAATGGATTTCAGAATGTATTAGTACTTATGGATTTACTGAAGGAGAAGTAAATTACATTTTTTGTGATGATGGGTATCTGTTGAAATTGAATGAAGAATTTTTAGAACATGATACTTTAACCGATATTATTAGCTTTGATTATACGTTGGGCAAGTTAATAAGCGGTGATATTTTTATTTCTATTGAAAGAGTTATTGAAAATGCTCAAAAATTCAACCAAACAATTGAAAGTGAGTTAAATAGAGTAATTATTCACGGAATTTTACATTATTTGGGATTTAAAGACAAGTCTGCTGAAGATAAAAGTAAAATGCGTTCTGAAGAAGAAAAATGTTTAGAATTATTAAAGTCTTAATAGGTGTTCCACGTGGAACAAAATAGAAAATATTATGTTTAGTACAGTTTATGATGTTATAGTTGTTGGTGGTGGTCATGCTGGTGGAGAAGCTGCAGCTGCGAGTGCAAATATGGGAGCGAAAACATTGCTTATTACAATGAGTTTGCAAAATATTGCGCAAATGAGTTGTAATCCGGCTATGGGTGGAATTGCGAAAGGTCAAATAGTTCGTGAAATTGATGCATTGGGTGGATATAGTGGAATTGTAACTGACGAAACGGCTATTCAATTTAAAATGTTGAATAAATCTAAAGGGCCTGCAATGTGGAGTCCAAGAGCTCAAAGTGATCGTATGCGTTTTGCTGAAACTTGGAGAAACATGTTAGAGCAAACCGAAAAGGTAGATTTCTTTCAGGACATGGTTAAAGGTTTATTATTTGAAGGTGATAAAATAGTTGGTGTTAAAACTTCTTTAGGAATTGAAATAAAATCAAAGACTGTTATTATTACTGCTGGGACTTTTTTAAATGGTCTAATTCATATTGGAGATAAAACTTTTGGAGGAGGAAGAGCTGGTGAAAGTGCGTCAATAGGAATTACAGAAGACTTGGTAAAAGTAGGTTTTGAGTCAGGTAGAATGAAAACCGGAACTCCACCAAGAGTGGATGGAAGATCACTTGATTATTCTAAAATGATTGAACAACCGGGTGATGATAATCCGGAAAAATTTTCATATTTAGCTTCAACTAAACCTTTGGAAAAACAACGTTCTTGTTATATGAGTTATACTTCTTTAGAAGTACATGATTTGTTAAGAACTGGGTTTGATAGGTCGCCAATGTTTAATGGTAGAATACAAAGTATTGGTCCAAGATATTGCCCTTCTATTGAGGATAAAATTGATCGTTTTGCAACCAAAGATCGTCATCAATTATTTGTTGAACCTGAAGGTTGGAATACAGTTGAGGTGTATGTAAATGGTTTTTCAACTTCATTGCCAGAAGATATTCAAGACAAAGCATTACGTAAAGTTGCAGGATTTGAAAACGTTAAATTTTTCAGATATGGTTATGCAATTGAATACGATTATTTTCCGCCAACTCAGTTAACCCATTCTTTAGAAACTAAGTTGATAAAGGGTTTATATTTTGCAGGTCAAATTAATGGAACTACCGGATATGAAGAAGCTGCTGCTCAAGGTTTAATGGCAGGTATAAATGCAGCTTTAAATGTTCAGGGAAAAGAACCTTTTATCCTTAAAAGGAACGAGGCTTATATTGGTGTTTTGATAGATGATTTAATTACAAAAGGCACAGAAGAGCCTTATAGAATGTTTACGTCTAGAGCTGAATATAGAACTTTATTAAGGCAAGATAACGCTGATTTACGTTTAACTCCTTTGTCTTTTGAAATAGGTTTAGCTTCCAAAGAAAGAATGGATCGTGTAATTGAGAAGCAAGAAAAAACAGATTTATTTGTAAAGTTTTTAATTGAAACTAGTGTAACTCCAGGTATTATAAATCCGATTTTAGAAGATAATAATACAGCCGTTATTTCACAATCTATGAAGATGTTTAAGATTGCTGCCCGACCACAATTGGACTTTCATGACATTCAAAAAATACCATCTGTTGCAGCTTTTATTTTAGAGAATAATATAGATAATGAAATTATAGAACAGACGGAAGTTCATGTAAAGTATGCAGGTTATATTGCAAAAGAAAAGAATCAGGCTGATAAATTAAACAGACTGGAAAATGTATCAATCCCATCTAATTTTGATTATACAAAAGTGAAGTCGTTATCAATTGAAGCACGTCAAAAATTAGCAAAAATTAAACCAATTACCATTTCACAAGCAAGTAGAATTAGTGGAGTTTCTCCGAGTGATATTTCTGTTTTGTTGGTGTATATGGGTAGATAATTTCTAAAACGTTCCACGTGGAACGTTTTAAGAAAGTCAAAAAAATTCAAGAAATTTATAGAAATGAATTTAAAAAAAGAGCTGTATTTAACGTGTAACGATTATACCGTTTCAAATAAAAAATTTGATTTATTATATAATTCAGAACTGGACATGTTAGAAACTTTCCCTCAACCAATAGGGCAGGATTTAGCAAAATATTACGAAAGTTCAGCTTATATTTCTCATACAGATTCTAAAAAATCGCTAACTGATAAATTGTATCAGATTGTAAAAAGCTATGCTTTAAAAAGTAAATTAAAACTGATTGATTCTTTTCAAACGGAAGAGAAAAATATATTAGATGTTGGTTGTGGTACAGGTGAATTTTTATTGACTTGTAAAAAGGGAGGATGGAATGTAATAGGAGTAGAGCCAAATTTAAATGCAAGAGAATTGGCAATTTCAAAACTTAATAAAAATGATTCTTCTATAATTTTGTCTGATATAAATGAAATAACAGCACAACAATTTGATGTAATTACTTTATGGCATGTGTTGGAACATGTTCCTAATTTAACAAAATATATTTCCAAACTTAAATCATTACTAAAGCCTAATGGTGTTTTATTAATTGCTGTACCCAATTATAAAAGTTTTGATGCTATGTATTATAAAAACTATTGGGCCGCTTTTGATGTGCCAAGACACTTATGGCATTTTTCAAAAACATCAATTAAGAAACTCTTTTCAAAAGAAAATTTAAAGGTGAATAAAATTCTTCCAATGAAGTTCGATTCATTTTATGTTTCATTATTAAGTGAAAAGTATAAAACTTCAAAATCTAATATGTTGAAAGCTTTTTATATTGGATTTAGGTCAAATCTTAAAGCAATAAGTACAAAAGAGTATTCCTCTCTTATTTACATCATAAAAAACACTTAAAATCGATTTTAAGGCGTTTTAACGAGGTTTTTATCCGTAAAGCATAGTGTTGCTTTAATTTTTGATAAAAAGACTTGTTATTTCGTTAATTCAATTAAAATTTAATAGAATATAATTATAAATAATTGATTGATGATAAATAAATCTAATAGTTATAATTATTTATAAATAATATCTATTTTGTTCATATATTCGCAGGAATTTTAAAACAGCAATCAAATTTTTAAAAATGAAAAAATTAATATTATTAGCTTTTGTAATTGTATTCGCTTCTTGTAATCAAACAAAAATTGCATACATTAATGTTGAAGATTTAATGAAAGATTATGACGCAACAAAAGCGTTAGAAGAAACTTTGAAAGGGAAACAAGAAGAAATGGCAAAAGAATTGGATAGTGTATCTGCACCATTCCAATTAAAAGTTCAAGAGTACTATCAAAAGGCCCAAAAAATGTCTGCTCAAAAAAGAGCTGAAACAGAACAAGCATTGCAACAAGAGCAACAAGCTTTGCAAGCTAGACAACAACAAGCAGGGCAATTACTTCAACAAGAAAATCAAAAATTAAGCGAAGCTATTACTAAAAAAGTGGATAGTTTTGTTTCTGATTATGCAAAGGCAAATGGATTGAATTTGGTTTTAGGAACATCTGGTAACGGTACCGTAATGTACGGAGACGATAATCTAAATGTAACTAGTGCAATTTTAGAAATATTAAATAAAGATTTCTCTAAAGAATAGATTTAATCTTTAAATTATAAATACGATAAAAGCCTTTAACATTTGTTAAAGGCTTTTATTTTAATTAAAATGACAATTTATTTTGAAGAGGCTCCTGAAAATTGATGCTCTTTTATTTTGAAAAGAATATTAAAGGTTGTTAAGCTTCCATAAATTCTGGTAATGTATTGTTGTAAATCAACCTTATCCTGATCATCTAAATTACTTGAATTTATTTTTTGTTCCATTACCCTAATTCTGTCTCTAACCATAACAATCTTATGGAAAAAAGTATCTATTGGAATCTCTTTACTTGCTAAGCTCGTATCATTTGGTTCTAAAATTAGCTTTCCACCTTTCCAACGATCTCCAATTGGGATAATTTCAGAAATATCTGACCATTGTTTTAACATGTTTTTTAATGTAGTTTCTACTTCATAAAAACTTATTGTATCTACCTCATCTTCAACAGCTTCGATTACTTCAAATTCGCTGTCGAGATCAATTGTTTCCAAACCATTTTCTATAAAAGTAACCCAATAATGTTTAGACGTTACATTAGTAACTACACCCAAGCTATATTCAGGGTGATTAATTCGAGATCCTATTCCTAATAATTTCATAATCAATATTTTAAGTTAATAAATATAGGCCAATACTATTTAAAATAAAGTAAACAGTAATATTCATTGCTCCTGGATAATCTTTTGCTAAACGTTGTCCAACTAAAAATTGTAATAATATAATTGCCGAAACTTCCAGAGCTACTTTTGCTATTAAAAAATCACCATCAACAACCAAAAAGTAGAGACCTACAGCAAGTAAAAATACTACTACAATTTCAAAAATTAAAATGTTTACTAATAGAAGAGGAATCATTTTAAGGAGTATTGTGTTTTTAAAATGATTTGTATAGTACGCTAATGTTCCTTTCCAATCTGCTAATTTTTCAAGTATTGATAAACAATAAGTGACTAAAAAAAAGATTAAGATTAATATTTCAGCAGAATTATTATTGAAAATTGACATAACTAAGTAGTTTCTTTAACATGTAATAGACGAGTTAATTTAATAGATAAATCTAGTAAAATAATTTTTGCATTTCCATTTCTTTCAATATGATAAATGGCTTCATTTAACTCATTTGTAATATCTAAAATATTATTACTATGAATAAAAGGAGCAAAGTTTTCTAATTTAAAACCGGGTGTTTTTGGCGATAAAAAAACCAGCGAATCTGCATTATAATTATATAATAATGCCTGTCTAAAAAACTGTAAACAATAATTTAAAAAACGTTTTTGTGTTTCTCTACCGCTTTTAGCAATGGTTTCACTCCAGCTAATTAAATTTTGTATTACTGCAGCATTTCCTTTTGCTTTAAAAGCCGCTCTAATCCAAGTAATAAACCACTGTTCAAATTGTTCATCAGAATTATCATTGTGTAATAAATGCAATGCTTTATTATAATTCCCATCTGCCTGATGTGCAATTTGTTCTGCAATAGGCTTGTCTGTACCTTCTTTTTCAACTAATCCTTTTACAATATCTGCATCAGACAATAAAGGAAAATGTAAAACCTGACAGCGAGATTTTATGGTAGTTATTATTTGTTCTTCGTTTTCAGCAACTAAAATAAAAACTGTTTTTTTTGGAGGTTCTTCTAATAGTTTTAATAGTTTATTTGCAGCAGAAGTATTCATTTTTTCTGCCATCCAAATAATCATAATTTTATAACCACCTTCATAACTTTTTAATCGAAGGGCTTTAACAATTTCTTCCGCTTCATCTACTCCAATTTGACCTTGTTTGTTTTCAATTCCTATGGATTGTAGCCATTCAAATAAATTTCCATAAGGACTTATTTTGATAAATTTACGCCAGTCTTCTAAAAACAAATTACTTACAGGTTTGCTTTTTATAGTATCATTTGAGGCAACAGGAAAAGCAAAATGCAAATCTGGATGCATTAATTTTTCACATTTTACTGCACAAGCTTCTTTGTCATTACTTGTACTACATAAAATATATTTGGCATAGGCAATTGCCATTGACAAAACACCAGAACCTTCTTTACCAACAAATAATTGTGCGTGAGAAATTCTTCCATTATCAGTTGATTTTATCAAATGACTTTTTAAATGTTCCTGTCCTAAAATTGCTGAAAAATTCATTAAAGCGAAAGTAAAACATTTTCGGCAAATAAGAATAATATTTAATTATTGAAACTATTTATAGCTGGTAATGAAATCGCTTTCGTAAAAAACTTTATGTAATATCGCAATTTGAGTTACCTTTGTTAAACAAAATATAATGAAAATGAAAACTATACAAGACATCAATTTTGAAGGAAAGAAGGCATTAATTCGTGTAGATTTTAATGTACCTTTAGATGAAAATTTTAATGTTACAGACGCAACAAGAATTGAAGCTGCAAAACCAACAATTATAAAAATTTTGGAAGATGGAGGGGCCGTTGTTTTAATGTCTCATTTAGGACGTCCTAAAGGAGTTGAAGCTAAATATTCTTTAAAACATATTATTGATAAAGTATCTGAAATTATTGGTGTAAATGTAAAATTTGCTTCAAATTGTGTAGGTGAGGTTGCGGAAAAAGCTGCTGCTGAATTAAAAATGGGAGAGGTTTTATTACTTGAAAATTTACGTTTTCATGGTGAAGAAAAATCTGGAGATTTAGCTTTTGCAAAGCAACTTTCTAAATTAGGAGATGTGTATGTAAACGATGCTTTTGGAACTGCTCACAGAGCACACGCATCAACTACTATTGTTGCTCAATTTTTTCCAGAAAATAAATGTTTTGGAGCACTATTAGCACAAGAAATTGTGAGTCTTAAAAAAATATTAGAAGAAGGTGAGAAACCAGTATTGGCAATTTTAGGAGGAGCAAAAGTTTCTTCAAAAATTACCGTTATTGAAAATATTTTAGATAAAGTGGACCATTTAATAATTGGTGGTGGAATGAGTTTCACTTTTGTTAAAGCACAAGGAGGAAAAATAGGTAATTCAATTTGTGAGGATGATAAACAAGAATTAGCACTTGATATTTTAAAACAAGCAAAAGCAAAAGGAGTTCAAATTCATATTCCGGTAGACGTAATTGCTGCTGATGATTTTAGTAACGATGCAAATACTCAGGTTTGTGATATTTATAATATTCCTGATGGTTGGGAAGGCGTTGATGCCGGACCAAAATCTAGAGAATTATTTAATAAAATAGTAAATGAATCTAAAACTATTCTTTGGAACGGGCCACTTGGTGTTTTTGAAATGGAAAGTTTTGCGGGAGGAACAATTGCATTAGGAAATTCAATTGCCAATGCAACTAAAAACGGAACATTCTCACTAGTTGGTGGTGGAGATTCTGTTGCAGCTGTAAAACAATTTGGTTTTGCTGATAAAGTAAGTTATGTTTCAACTGGTGGTGGTGCAATGTTAGAAAGCCTAGAAGGTAAAACTTTACCAGGTATTGAAGCTATTTTAAAATAAAAAAATGTCATTCTGAGCTTAGCGAAGAATCTGACTAAACTATATTCAAACCATTTTCTATTAATTTAGAAAATGGTTTTTTTTGTTTAAATATTTTTAGATGTATTTAGAGAAGTTTAAATTCCTTCAAGAATTGTAAGAAAAGGAAATTCTAAAAAAATAAATACTATTTTTAACAACCTAAACCAACTAATCAAATAAAATTTATGTCACTAGTTATTGTTCTCCTTGGAATTGTCTTGCTCATTTTTTTAATAGGATATTTTAAACTCAACACATTTATAACTTTTATTATTGTTTCGGTTATCATTGGTTTGACCCTTGGAATGGATATTTCAACCGTAACCAACGCTATAAAAACTGGAATTGGAAATACCTTAGGATTTCTTGTTATTATTTTGGGTTTTGGAGCAATGTTGGGGAAAATAGTTGCTGATAGTGGCGCAGCACAAAGAATAACAAGTAGTTTAATTGATGCGTTTGGAGAAAAATATATTCAATGGGCATTGGTTTTAACAGGATTTATTGTTGGTATTCCAATGTTTTATTCCGTAGGATTTGTAATTCTTGTTCCTTTGGTTTTTTCTGTTGCGGCAAGAACAAAGTTGCCGCTTTTATATGTGGGTTTACCAATGTTGGCTTCCCTTTCTGTAACACATGGATATTTACCTCCACACCCTGCACCATCTGCTTTAGCAGAAACTTTTGGAGCTGATTTAGGAACCACATTATTGTATGGAATTATAGTAGCAATTCCAGCAATAATTTTAGGAGGCCCTGTTTTTTCTAGAACTTTAAAAAAATACAATCCAAAACCATTGGAAGCTTTTTTTAACCCTAGAGTTTTAAAAGAAGATGAAATGCCAAGTTTAGGAGTAAGTGTGTTTTCAGCATTATTACCTGTTATTTTATTAGCAGTAACAGCTGGGTTTAGTTTTTTTGTTGATAATAATTCAGTAATTGGAAAAGTTTTAAGTTTTTTAGGAGATCCATTTATTGCAATGCTAATTTCGGTTGTAGTTGCTATTTATATTCTGGGAATTCGTAGAAATAAAACAATGTATGAGGTTTCAGAATCTCTTTTAGAAGGGGTAAAAGGAATTGCTATGATCATGTTAATTATTGGTGGAGCAGGAGCATTAAAACAAATTTTAATTGAAAGTGGTGTTAGTCAAATAATAGCTGATAATTTAATTACTCTAGATGCATCACCATTAATATTAGCTTGGGGAATTTCAGCCGTAATTAGAGTTTGTGTTGGTTCGGCAACAGTTGCGGGTTTAACAAGTGCTGGAATTGTTTTTCCATTAATAGCTCAAACAGGGGCAGACCCAAGTTTAATGGTTTTAGCAACAGGTTCAGGAAGTTTAATGTTTTCTCATTTTAACGATTCTGGGTTTTGGTTGTTTAAAGAGTATTTTAATTTATCGGTAAAAGACACTTTAAAAACATGGTCTATTATGGAAACAATTGTTTCTGTAACTGGAATTATTGGAGTTCTAATTTTAAGCAATTTTGTATAGTTTTTTTTCTTTTTAATTTTTTAAATTCGCTTGTTAAATAAGTACAAATTTTAATATATACTATGAAATATTCTTTAATTCCAAATACAAATATAAAAGTTAGTAAAATTTGTTTAGGAACTATGACTTTTGGTGAGCAAAACACTGAACAAGAGTCTCATGAACAATTAAATTATGCTGTTGAACAAGGAATTAATTTTATTGATACAGCAGAAGCATATTCGGTTCCGGGAAGAAAGGAAACTCAAGGAAGTACAGAAAGATTTATTGGAAGTTGGTTAAAAGATCAAAAGAGAGAAGATCTTGTTGTAGCTACTAAAATTTCTGGCCCAAGTCCAGGATTTAGCTATATTAGAGAAAACATGGGGTTTTCAAATGAAGCAATTGATGATGCGATTAAAAAAAGTTTAAAGCGTTTACGAACAGATTATATAGATGTTTATCAATTGCATTGGCCAGAACGAAATACAAATTTCTTTGGAAAAAGAAATTATGCACACAATCCAAACGAGCAATGGGAAGATAATTTTCAACAAGTTATAGAAAAATTAAACAGTTTAGTACAAGAAGGAAAAATTCGTCACTATGGAGTTTCTAATGAAACTTCTTGGGGTGTTATGCGGCACTTATCTGAAAGTTCAAAACATAATTTAACACGTTGTAAAACAATTCAAAATCCATATTCTTTACTAAACAGATTGTTTGAAGTAAATTTAGCTGAAGTTTCAATACGTGAAAATGTTGGTTTATTAGCGTATTCACCAATGGCTTTTGGAAGATTATCTGGTAAATATTTAAATGGTAAAATGCCTGAAGGCTCACGTATTAAATTATTTCCTCAATTTTCAAGGTATAATAGTGAGCAATCTATACATGCAACTCAAATGTATGCAGAATTAGCAAAAGAGTTGAGCTTAAGTCTAGCTCAAATGTCTTTAGCTTTTGTAAATCAACAACCATTTGTAACTGCAAATATTATTGGTGCAACTACAATGCAACAATTAAAAGAAAATATTGAAAGTATTCACGTGGAACTTTCCAATGAAACGCTTCAAAAAATAGATGAAATACAAGAACTTCAACCCAATCCTGCTCCTTAAATAAATCAAGTAATAATTACCTTTTATTGACATTATCCCTATTAAAAGATAAAAATATCTTAATAGCTGATATTAATCATAATTTATGTTTTAATTTTTATCTTTTTTTGTCCTTGATTTAAAACAATTAATTCAAACTTAAAATGAAAATTAAAAATTTAATAGTTGCCTTATTTATTTTATCGGCAGTAAATAGTTTTGCTCAATTAACCATTAGTGGTGAATTAAGACCTAGAACAGAATATAGAAATGGATATAAAACCTTAACTGCAGATGGTTCCGATGCTGCGTTATTTGTGTCACAGCGTACTCGTTTAAACACCTGGTTTATTTCTGAAGATTACACATTTTTTATAAGCGTGCAAGATGTAAGAGTATGGGGAGATGTAAAACAATTAGCAGACAATGGTAATAGTTTAGCTTTACACGAAGCTTGGGGACAGGTAAAGTTTAACCCAAATTTCGCGGTTAAATTAGGTCGCCAAGAAATTATTTACGATGATAGCCGTATGTTTGGAAACGTTGGTTGGGCGCAACAAGGTCGTAGCCATGATGCAGCAATCTTCAAATTTGGAAATGAAAACTACAAATTAGATTTAGGTATTGCATACAATCAAAATGGAGAAGCCTTATTTGGAAATATCTATAACGTAGCAGGAAATTACAAAGCTATGCAATATGCTTGGTTTCATAAAGATTTCAATAATTTTAAAGCAAGTTTTTTATTCTTAAACAACGGTTTACAAAATGTAGCTGCTGAAGAAACTCGTTATAGCCAAACTTTTGGAACTCATCTTAATTTTAAAGCATCTAATGCTTTAAGTGTTAATGCAAATGTTTATTTGCAAACAGGAAAAGATGTTGCAGATCGTGATTTAAGCGCTTATTTAGTAGGATTAGATTTAGGATATAAAGCTTCTTCAAAAGTAAACTTAGGTTTAGGTTTTGAAATGCAGTCGGGTAATGATTATGATGGTGATGCTTCTGAAAACAAAGCTTTTACACCTTTCTACGGAACAAACCACAAATTTAACGGATTTATGGATTATTTCTATGTTGGGAACCATGGAAACAGTGTTGGTTTAATTGATATTTATGCTAAAGTTGGAACTAAATTAGGTGAAAAATCTAGCTTAACAGCTTTTTTACATAGCTTTTCAGCACAATCAGAAATTGCAAATGGTGTAGATAAAAATTTAGGAACTGAACTTGATTTAGTATATGGGCACAAATTAAATAAAGATGTAAGTATTGCAGCTGGATATTCTCAAATGTTTGCGAAAGAAGGGCTAGAAGTATTAAAAAATAATGCAGATGGTAATGGAAATAACTGGGCTTGGTTGATGCTTACTATTAAACCAACATTATTTTCATCAAAATAATAGAATCCTTAAATTCAAGATTATGAGCATTTTTAAAAAATTAATTCCACCACCTGAATGGCGCTTACCAGTGCTAATTTTAATGGGTGCTATGACTGGACTTACATTGTATGCACTTATCGAATCTAAGGCGGTATCATATCTTTCTGATGATCCAAAAACGTGTGCTAACTGTCATGTAATGACTCCTCAGTATGCAACTTGGCAAAATAGTTCTCATAGAGAATGGGCTTCATGTAATGATTGTCATGTTCCACAAGATAACGTCTTTAAAAAGTATTTGTTTAAAGCTAAGGATGGAATGTATCATGCATCGGTATTTTTAACACGAGGTGAACCTGAAGTAATTAGAATGAAGGAAGCTGGTGTTGAAGTAGTACAAAGTAACTGTATTAGATGCCACGAAGATCAAGTAACAGATGCCAGATTAAGTGGTTTGGTTGAAGACCATAAAGAGAACAGGACCGAAAGAAAATGTTGGACCTGTCACCAGGAAGTGCCACACGGAAGCATTCATAGTTTATCTTCTGTAAAATATTATGGTAAAATAGACGAAGAACATCAGGAAACAGTACCGGCGTGGTTAAGTAAATATTTAAAAGAATCAGATAATCAAAAAAATAAAAAAGATGAGTAACACAAGAAAACCTTGGAAAAACTGGGTGCTATTTTTAGCATCTTTAGTAGTAGTGTTTTTGTTAGGACTTTTAGTTTCTTCAATAACAGAGCGTAAAATGGAGGCTAAATTTGCTTATACTCCAATGGTGGAAATTAAAAAATTAGAACCTAGAAATGAAGTTTGGGGAGAAAATTTTCCACGTGAGTTTCAATCTTGGTCTAAAACGGAACAAAGTGACTTTAAATCGAAATACAATGGTTCTGCAGAGATTGATATGTTAGAAGTAGACCCTCGTTTGGTGGTGCTTTGGGCTGGTTATGGTTTTGCAAAAGATTACAATCAAAGTCGTGGTCATCAACATGCTATAGACGATCTTTCAAATTCGTTAAGAACAGGTGGACCAACAGGACCAAATGATGGACCTATGCCATCCACTTGTTGGACATGTAAATCTCCAGATGTTCCACGTTTAATTAACGAAATTGGAGTTAATGAATATTATAGTGGAAAATGGGCAAGTAAAGGAGAGGAAATTGTAAACTCAATTGGTTGTGCAAACTGTCACAGTGAAAAATCAATGAAATTAACAATTACACAACCCGCTTTAATTGAAGCATTTGCGCGCCAAGGAAAGGACATTACTAAAGCATCTCATAATGAAATGCGATCTTTAGTATGTGCACAATGTCACTCTGAATATTATTTCAATAAAAATCTTCCAGAGAGTAAAGGAATTCCTTACTTAGTATTCCCTTGGGATGAAGGACAAACAGTTGAAGACATGGAGAAATACTATGACAATGTTGGTCACGTAGATTGGACTCACAAAATTAGTAAAGCAAAAATGTTAAAAGCTCAACATCCAGGATACGAAGTATTTAAAATGGGTATCCACGGACAAAGAGGTGTTTCATGTTCAGATTGTCATATGCCTTACAAAACTGAAGGTGGACAAAAATTTACAGATCACCATATTCAATCTCCTTTAAACAACGTAGCTAATTCTTGTCAGGTTTGTCACCGTGAAGAAAAAGAAGAGTTAATCAAAAACGTATTTGATAACCAAGATCGTATCATTGAAAATCGTGATCAATTAGAACGTTTATTAGTTCGTGCTCACGTAGAAGCTGGTAAGTGTTGGGAGTTAGGAGCTACAGAAGCTCAAATGAAAGATATTTTACACGGAATTCGTTTAGGACAATGGAGATGGGATTATGCTGCAGCATCTCACGGAGGTTCTTTCCACGCACCAGTTGAATTAGGTAGAGTGATTGGTAAAGGTATCGACATTACGCAAGAAACTAGAATTAAATTAGCGAAGTTATTAATGACTTTAGGATTTAACGGAGATGTACCTTATCCTGCAATAGAAACTAAAGAAGCGGCTCAAAAATTCATTGGATTACCAATGGAAAAATTAGAAGCGGAAAAAGAAAAATTCTTAAAAGAATTGCGTCCTAAATGGCAAGAAGCTGCTAAAAAAAGAGAAGCAACATATTAAAATATAGTATGGAGTAGTTGGTATTTACATGTGAGTCTATGATTAAAATTTACAAAACTTCACATTTAAATTCTCATATTTTAAAAAACATTATATTTGACTTTATATGAGTGAAAATAATATAAAGATTCAACGTAATCTTTGGGAAAATCCCTGGGGTTACGTTGAATCTTTTTTTATAGGAATAGGTTTAATAATAACCGGGCTTTTTTTAGAAGTATTTAGTACTTCTGGTAGCGCATTTACACTTTCATACCCATTTAATTTGTACTTTTTAATTGGCTATGTGGTATTGCTATTTGTAATGTACAAGTGGTTTACAACTACCCAATTAATTAGATGGTTAACCAAAGTACCTGCATCCATTTCAAGTATTGTTTTAGTAACAGTTTTAGTAATGGTAATGGGAATTATACCTCAGGTTCCTTCAGAAAGTAAAATTATAACTAACTTAGGCTTGAATCATATTACAAGTAATTGGGCATTTTTATTAATCTTGTTTCAATTTTTAACCTGTTTAGGTTTAATTTCAATTAAAAGAATTCTACAATTTAAATGGTCTAATTTCGGATTTATTTTAAATCATACTGGTTTATTTTTAGCATTAATTGCAGGAATTCTTGGAACTGGAGATTTACAACGATTGTCTTTAGATGTATATGAAGGCAAACCAAGTTGGGTAGCTACTAATATAAATAACCAAAAAATTGAATTGCCTTTTGCAATTTATTTAAAAGACTTTTTAATTGATGAATACAATCCAAAATTAGCTTTAGTTGATAACAAAACAGGAAGCATTGCACATAACGATGGCAAAAATTTATATTTAGTTGAAAAAGGAGAAACCTACTATTTCAAAAATTTTGAAGTAACAATTAACGATTTTCTGCCAAATTCTGGAAGAATTGGAGCACGATATGAACCAGTAAACGAATTAGGATCTCCACCATCTGCGTCAATTTCAGTAAAAAACATTGAAAATGATTCTATACAAACAGCTTGGATAAGTAGTGGAAGTTTTCGGTATCCATACGAATCACTAAAGATTAGTGAAGATTATTCAGTAGTAATGACCATTCCTGAAGTAAAGAAATTTAGTTCGGATATTGATATTTTAACAAAAGAAGGTGAACGTATTAGCACTGTTTTAGAAGTTAATAAACCATTCAAACACAAAGGTTGGAAAATTTATCAGTTAAGCTACGACGATAAAATGGGAAAATGGAGTAATTTAAGTGTTTTAGAGCTTGTAAAAGATCCTTGGCTACCACTAATCTATATTGGAATTTTTATGATGATTGCAGGAGCCGTTTATATGTTTTGGATGGGAAATAAAATAACTAAAAATCAATAAAAAATGACTTGGATAGATTTTCCTTTATATAGTTCAATCATTGTAATCTTATGGATTATTGGTTTGGTATTTTTACTAATTTCATATAAAAAACAAGCCGCTTTAAAAATTGCCAATTTGTTATTTGTATCAGGTTGGGCAGTTATGATTCTTTTTGTTGTAAAATTATGGTTAGAGCTAGATCGTCCACCAATGCGAACATTAGGTGAAACCAGACTTTGGTATGCAACCTTTTTACCATTAATTGGTTTTGTTACCTATATTCGTTGGAAATACAAATGGTTTTTAGCGTACAGTATAGCTATGGCAATTATGTTCTTAACTATCAATTACTTAAATCCGGAAACCTATTCAAAAACCTTAATGCCGGCATTACAAAGTCCGTGGTTTATACCACATGTGTTGGTGTACTTATTTTCGTATGCAGTTTTAGCAGCATCAAGTATTGTAGCCATTAAAGGTTTGTATGATAGTTACAAAGGAAATTTCAAAATTGAAACCTTAAAACTAGCTGATAATTTAGTATATATTGGTTTTGCTTTTTTAACTTTAGGATTGCTTTTTGGGGCATTATGGGCAAAAGAAGCTTGGGGGCATTACTGGACTTGGGATCCAAAAGAAGTGTGGGCGTTTTTAACCTGGATGGGTTATTTAATTTATATTCATTACCGTTATTTTCATACCCAGAACTCTAAACGAGCACTTACAATTTTAGCTTTGGCATTTGTAGTCTTATTGGTTTGTTGGTTTGGTGTTAACTATTTGCCAGTTGCAAATACAAGTGTACATACTTATACTCAGTATTAAATTTTTAGATTAACTTCGTTTTTTATTTTAAAACTTGCACAATGCAACTCTTACAAAAACGTCTTTTACTTTTAGTGTTTTTTTTAATATTTTCTATTTTAGGTTCGGCTCAAAAAGGACAATTAATAGATGAAAAGGCTACTGAAGAAACAAAAACACTTTTCTATAATTTAGGCGAATTATCTAAAAATCATACATTATTTGCACATCAACATGCAACAGAATATGGACATGGTTGGGTAGGAGATAAAGACAGGTCTGATGTAAAATCTGTTGTTGGAAGTCATCCCGCAATGATTGGAGTTGATTTAAGTGGATTTTCAGGTCTCAACAAAACAAGAAAGGATATTGAAGATGAAAAAGAACGTTTAAAACAAAATGTAGTTGAAACTTACAATAGAGGAGGAGTTACAACTGTAGCGTGGCATTTTCACAATCCGTTATCAAAAGGAGGTTTTTATTGGAGAGATTCTATTTCGGTGGCGGCAGTTAAACATATTATTCCTGGAGGAGATGCCCATGAAAAATATAAGGAAATTTTAAGGGATGTGGCAGATTGGGCGCATAGGATTAAAGGAGAAAACGGAGAGCAAGTACCAGTTATTTTTAGACCTTTTCATGAATTTGATGGTGAATGGTTTTGGTGGGGCGCACCATATTGCTCAGTTGATGAGTTTAAAACTTTATGGAAATTTACGGTTTCATATTTAAGAGATGAACTTAAAGTACATAATTTTATTTATGCCTTTTCACCGGATAATAAATTTAATAATGAAGCCCAGTTTTTAGAAAGATACCCTGGTGATGAATGGGTGGATATGGTCGGAATGGATAATTATGGGGATATGGGTAGAGATGGTTATAATTTAGAAAGAGCTTTAAGAAAATTAAAAATAGTTTCAGATTATGCAATTAAAGCAGGGAAATTGGCCGCTTTTACAGAAACCGGACTAGAATCGATACCAAACACTTCATGGTGGACAGACACATTACTGAAAGTAATGAAAACTGATGATTTAAGACTTTCTTATGTGTTGGTTTGGAGAAATGATACTAAGAGTACAACGCATTATTACGCTCCATTTCCAGGACATATAAGTGTTCCAAACTTTATTGAATTTTATAACGATCCTTTCACTCTTTTTGAGAAAGATTTGAATAATATTTATAAAATAAAGATGGAGTAATTTTTTATAGAAAACTTATTAAAATAAAAAAACCTATTGATTTATTAAATCAATAGGTTACTATTTTTTAGATATCAAATACTATTTAATACCCCAATTTTTCTCTTACTCTTTTTAAAACATCTGACGCAACTATTTTGGCTTTTTTAGCGCCAATTGCCAACGCTTTATCAACTTCTTCTAAGTTTTCCATATAATAATTATAGCGTGTTCTTTCTTCTGAAAATTTATCAACTAACAATTCAAAAAATGCTTGTTTTGCGTGGCCATAACCATAATTTCCACCTTCATAATTAGCTCTCATTTCTGTAATTTGCTCATCAGAAGCTAATAATTTATATAAGTTAAATAAATTACAAGTATCCGGATTTTTAGGATCTTCTAATGGGGTAGAATCCGTTTGAATTTTCATGATCTGCTTACGTAATTGCTTGTCTGGTAAAAATAAATTGATAATATTCCCACTAGATTTACTCATTTTCCCTCCATCAGTTCCAGGTACCCACATAGTTCCATCTTGGATTTTTGCTTCTGGCGGTACCAATGTATCTCCCATTTGGTGATTAAATCTATTGGCAACATCTCTAGAAATTTCTAAATGTTGTAATTGGTCTTTTCCAACTGGTACTATTTCCGCATCATACAATAAAATATCAGCAGCCATTAACATTGGGTATGCAAATAAACCAGCATTTACATCTTCTAATCTATCTGATTTATCTTTAAAACTATGCGCCAAGGTTAAACGTTGGTATGGGAAAAAGCAACTTAAATACCAAGAAAGTTCAGTTACTTCAGGAATATCACTTTGTCTGTAAAAAACAGTTTTGTTAACATCTAACCCAAATGCAAGCCAAGTAGCAGCTGTGCTATAAGTGTTTTCGCGTAATTCTTTTCCGTTTTTTATTTGTGTTAGTGAATGCAAATCAGCAATAAATAAAAATGATTCGTTTTTAGGATTATTTGCCATTTCAATAGCAGGAATAATTGCTCCTAATAAGTTTCCTAAGTGCGGTGTTCCTGTACTTTGAACACCAGTTAAAATTCTTGACATTTATTTTAAATTTGTGGCAAAAATACATATTTAGGATTAACTATCTAAATTTTAGAATAAGAGAATCTATCATTATTTATTCTTCAATTTTTATAGATTTAAATCCATCTTTAAGATTTGTAGTTCTTAATTGTGGAACATAGTTGTATGAATTTTTCACAAACTCAATTTGCTGTTTGTTTACACAAGGTAAATTTCCATTTCCAGTAGCCCAAAAAAAGACATCATCACCTGGTGAATTAAATTCAAAACCATTACTATTTTCTTTAGTAAAAACAGTTGTAGTTTTTGATATTCCTTCGGGAATAAGTATGTTTTTTGAATTAAATGTGCTCAATTTCATTGCAAATGGATTTTTTGTAATAGCATTTAAATTGACTTCTAAAAATATTGGAATGGCGCTTAAAAAAACGCTTCCCGGTACAAAAAATAAAATTAGCTTCTTCTGTTTGAAGATTGCTAAAAATACCTGAATTGAAAAGAACATAATAAAAACAAAGAAAAACCGATATTGAGGCGAACCATTCCAAAGTATAATTAATTGTAATACTGCCAAAACATAAATAATACTTAGAGCTGATTTGGTTTTACTTTTATAAATAAACCAAGGGTAAATAGTTAATAATAAAACAAATAATTTATTAAAAAGACCATGTAATTTTGAAATATTTAACCAAAACCAAAAACGTTCTAGAATAGTTAATTGTGACACATCTTGGTTATCAAAACCTGCTAAATAAGTTCCGTAATTATAGAATTCAACTAAAGGTTTTGGCTCTTTCCAATCAAAATTAAATAAATCTATAGCATCAATTGGAAAAAGTAAATATCCTGAAATTATAATGTTTTTGGAAATGAAAACAATAAAAACAACTGAGCATAATAAAGTATAATTAAACCAATGTTTTTTTAATGATTGAAAGTTTTTAAAAAATAAAATTAGAACTAAAACAACTAAAACTGCGGTTGTTACTTTTACAAAACACAAAAAAAGAACCAAGCTTAAGATCATCTTAAATGTATCTGTTTCAATAGTTTTAAAATTTGTGATGAATTGGTAAAATACAAAAGGTGTTAATGTAAAAACAAAAAGGTCTGGAGATGGTGCGTTTATAAACTGCATGAAAAATAACGTAAATAAGAGTATCAATCCAAAACTTAAACTTTGCAAGTCTAAATTAGATTTATAATTGTTTATTTTTTCTATTGCGAGAAAACTAATTAAAACAAATAAATAACCATTTAAATCATTAAAAAGGTCAGATATAAATGAAAAATTAAATCCGGCTTGTAAAGTATGCCAGGCTGAATTTTGCGCAAAGAATATATGCAAATTTGCCAATCCTTTTACATAACCAAATTCATTAATCCATTTTACAGTTTGTATGTAATAAGACTCATTATCAAGAAGATATGGTTTAGTTGCGCTTTGAGCAAGCGTAATAGTAAAAAGGTTAATAAAAACTATTTTATAAAATAGTCTAAGTTTTTTTATTGAATTTGAGAAAGACTTAAGATTACTAATAAAAGCAGTTCTATTTGTAAAATAAACGATTAGGTTTATAATTAAAACAGCTACATAAAGCTCTATATTTATTCTTATAAAAAATGCCGCTATACTTGTAAAAATTGTATAAAGAAATAAACCTAAAACGTGATGAATTACACTATGGCAATCTTTAATCCGAACTATTTTTTTAAATAGAATTCCAAAGTTTAGTGTTGTTAAAAAAATGTAAATCCAACTTAATAATATAAGAAACATTTATAATTAGTTTTCTGAAGCAGGTTCTTTTTTCTTCATTAAACCAGCAATAAATAAAATAACAACCGCTCCAATAACACCTTCAACTAAATCACCAACAATACCATCAAATAGATTATTAAAAAAAGGGATACCTAATTTATTAAAAATCCAACCCCCAACAAAACCTCCAAATACCCCTAAGATAATATTTTTAAAAAGCCCAAAACCACCACCTTTCATTAATTTTCCAGCAAGCCAACCAGCAATTCCTCCAATAATAATTGAGTATAACATAATAATTTAAAGTTAAATAGTTAATATTTTATAAATGTAAGAAATTTTATAAATAGGGTCTCCCTTTTTTGAATAATTGAATTGTCAAACAAAATATATACATTTGAAACTTATGAAACGAGCATGTTTAAAATTTTGTTGCTTAAAAAAACCATTAATAGCGAACAACGTGTGACTTATAAAAAACAATAATCATAAACACATGAAATTATTTAAATACCCCTTTTATATATTTTGGAGATGTTGGTTTTATGGCTGGGTACTTTTTAGTATTGTACCGGTATTCCCGGTTTTATTAGTTGTAACATCATCTGAGAAGTTGTATCCTGCTTTTTTTAAAATCGCAAGAGGGTGGGCCAATACAATTCTTTTTGTAATGGGTTTTAAAGTAGAGTTGAATGAAGAAGAAAAGCTTGATAATACGAAGAGCTATATGTTTTGTCCAAACCATACTTCTATGATAGATATTATGGTGATGCTTTCAGTAGCTAAAAATCCATTTGTATTTGTAGGAAAGAAAGAGTTAACTAAAATTCCTGTATTTGGTTTTTTTTACAAACGAACTTGTATTATTGTTGACAGAAGTGATTCAAAAAGCCGGAAAGCTGTTTTTGATGAAGCCAGAAGAAGAATGTGTGAAGGTTTGGATGTTTGTATTTTTCCTGAAGGATTAGTACCAGATGATGAAAGTATAGTTTTAAGTGAATTTAAAAACGGAGCTTTTAGATTGGCAATTGAGCATCAAATCCCAATTGTGCCAATGACATTTTACGATTGTAAAAAAAGATTTTCATATACATTTTTTAGTGGAAGCCCAGGCATATTACGTGTAAAAATTCACCGTTTTATTCAAACAGAAGGGTTTACTATTAAAAATAGTGATTCATTAAAAAAGCAAACATTCAATTTAATTTATAATGAATTAATTTCCGACATATAAAACTAAATTGAGGTACTTAAATAAATTTGTTTTCGTTGTAATTAAATGGAAGAAAAAGATATTAAATATTACGATCCAAAAGAAGAAAAACTAAATGTGCTCTCACATGCAATTGGTTTAGTTCTTAGCATTATTGCATTAGTATTATTAGTTGTTTATTCAAGTTTAAACGGCAGTGCTTGGCACATAGTTAGTTTTAGTATTTATGGAGCAAGTTTAATAGTATTGTATTCAGCATCAACATTTTATCATTATTCTAAAACACCTAAACTACGACATCGATTAAATATTTTTGACCATGCTGCAATTTATGTTTTAATTGCAGGAACCTATACACCTTTTACTTTGGTAGTTTTAAACGGTTGGGTTGGTTGGACAATTTTTGGACTTTCATGGGGATTAGCACTTACAGGTATTATTTTGAAATTATTTTTTACAGGTAGATTTGATAAAATCTCCACCATTGCCTATGTTTTAATGGGGTGGTTAATAATATTTGCGATAAAACCATTAATTTCAGGTTTATCAATTGAAGGATTATTGTGGCTTCTTGGTGGAGGTATAGCATATACAATTGGTGCAATTTTATACAGTATAAAAAGAATAAAATACAACCATGCGATTTTTCATATTTTTGTTTTAATTGGGAGTTTTTGCCACTTTATGGCAGTATTTTTTTATGTATTACCAATAAAAAAATAAAAATATTATTAGATTAGAGATGCTAAGGTTAGTGGAACTACTAAAAACATTCAAGAAAAAGAAATAGCAAATAAAAAAGTATTGAATATGATATCTGCTATTGATGAATATGGAAATGAAAAATATCAAGTATTTAAAATAAAAAATTAACTTTTTGAACATTTACTCAAATGTTGTATATTGCAGATTAATTAACCTAAAACATCAACCCCATAAATATGTTGCAAATTTTACTTGTTGATGACGAGAAAGATGCTCTAGAAGCATTAGAATGGAAGCTTAACAATTATATTGATAATATTGAAGTTACAACTTGTAACTCTCCAATAGAAGCTATAGATATTATTAATAATGATAAACCGGATGTGGTATTTTTGGATATTCAAATGCCAGAAATGGACGGATTTACAATGATTGAAAAGTTGGAATATAAAGATTTTAATCTCATTTTCACTACAGCACATGATGAATTTGCACTTAAAGCCATCAAAGTTTCAGCCATAGATTATTTATTGAAACCTGTTGATAAGGATGAATTATTGGCTTCAATGGAAAAAATCAAAAAATCTAAGAAAGGAGATTTACTTGAGAATAAATTACAGTTTTTGCTGAATAATATTAATGATAGCAATGATAAAATTAATATTTCTGCAGATGGTAAGGTTTATTTGTTAGAAAGAGATGATGTTGTAATGTTGAAATCTGATAAAAGTTATACTACAATTTATTTAAAATCAGAACAACAAATAGTAGTTTCTAAAACATTAAAAGAGGTTGAAAAGAAGTTTTTATTCACTCAGTTTTTTAGAGTTCATAATTCTTACTTAATTAATTTAAATCATGTGAAAGAATATTTAAAAGGATTAGGAGGGGAATTAATTATGACAAATGGTTTAACCGCAAGTATTAGTAGAAATAGAAAAGCAGAATTATTCAAAAAACTTTATTTGGACTAAAGAATGTTATTAGACTTTCATTCTGAAATATACTCATGGATTAGAGGCGGATTATTCGTTCTTTTCATCTATCATTTATTAATATTTTTTCAAAATAGAAGTAAACTATATTTATACTACAGTTTTTATCTTCTAGCCTTAACCATTTATTTATTAGGTGATATATCAACGGGCTGGATTAGTGAATTTTATAAGTACATTAATTTTTCAGTTCAATTTTTAGCCTATGCAGCCTATGTTGCTTTTGCAAGAAATTTACTGGAAACCAGAACACATCTTATTAAATGGGACAGGTATTTTGCAATAGAAACAATGTCACTTTTAATTCTGGCCCCAATATTTGTTTTAATTCAATTGTTTATGGGTTATGAGTATCAATTAAAGGCATTTACATTGGTAGCACCATTTTTATCTATATTCACACTAATATCTTATTATGTAATTTTTACTAAGATTAATGATAATTTTTCAAAATACTTTGTTGCAGGATCACTTTTATATTTATTATTAGCAAATATTAGTTTTTTAGAAATTTTTATTGGAGCTGAACCCTTTTATAAACTTGGTGTTGAGCCAATGTTTTTTGTATATCTAGGAGCTATCCTGCAATGTATTATATTTTCAATAATTATTGGATTTACAATTAAAAGAGTTGAACAAAGAAGTAAAAACGCAGAGGTAAGGCTAGCAATTAAATTAAAGGAAATGGAGGAATTAAAAATGGTTGCCCTTCAAAGTCAAATGAATCCTCATTTTTTATTTAACTCATTAAATTCTATTAATAATTTTGTATTAAAGAATGAAGTTGAAAAAGCTTCAGACTATATTACTAAATTTTCTAAACTCATTCGTGTAATTTTAAATAGTTCTTCGAGCCCTACTTCATCACTTTCAGATGAGCTTAATATATTAGCGCTATATGTTAAATTAGAACAAATGCGTGTTACTGGCGGATTTGATTATATTGTTAACGTTGATGAAAATATTAAATTAGATAAAATTAAGGTTCCATCTATGTTTTTACAGCCATTTATTGAAAATTCAATTTGGCACGGGATTATGAAAATAGAAGGTGAAAAATCTATTGAATTAACTGTGAAAGAAGATAATGGAAGCGTATTATGTATTGTTTTGGATAATGGTATTGGAATAAATAAAGCGAAACAATTATCTCATATGAGTCAAAAAAGAAAGTTTTTTGGCGCTGAAGCAACAGAAAACAGAATAAGAATGCTGTATCAAAATAAAGACGTTTACATAGCAACTAAAGATGTGTCCTCTAAAGATAAAACGGGTACACAAGTTTCAATTAAATTTCCTTTGTTATATAGTTAAAGTAAAATATTTTTATTGTTAATTAGATTGATGTTAAGTATGTTAGTTTAAAAACACTTTAATAATTACTGTTTTTATTAAAATTTAATTTCCATTTATTGCTAAAAGCATACCATTCATTAACTTTTTATAATATTTTGTTTATTTAAATTTATTCAATTTATTTTCTGCGTATATTTGATATGTATTATTGTCAAGAGGGGTTTTGACACAGTACATAAAAACATTAAATAAGTCTTTGGGGTTGATTTATTTATTCCTTAAACATTGCAAGAACGTATTGTAATGTTTAAGGTTTTTTTTGTTTAAAAATTTATCTAAACATTACCTTTCCTTTTAAAATTTTAATGGATATATTTGATTTTATTTATGAAAAAAATTATTCAAATATTAGTTTTATTCTTTGCGATTAACAGCGTTTGGGCGCAAATTGATTATTCCAATAATTGGGAAGATTTTTATTCCTACAATAATGTAAAAGATTTTATAAAAACCGAACAAAAAATTCATGCAATTGTTGACAATGCAATTTTTACATTTGATACAAATAATGGTGAAATAACTAAAATTTCATCAGTAAATGGTCTTTCGGGAGAATCTACATCCGCTTTATTTTATAGCAATTCTTTTGATAAATTTATTATTGGCTATGAAACCGGATTAATTGAAATTATAGACAACAAAAATAATATTACAATTGTAAAGGACATAGTTAATTTTAATTATTCGGGTAATAAGAGAATTAATAATATTACTGAATATAACAACAAACTTTACCTCTCAACTTCGTTTGCAATAATAGTTTATGACATTGATAAACTGCAATTTGGAGATACCTTTTTTATTGGAGACCAATCTTCAGAAATAAAGGTTAATCAAGTTAAAATTCATGATAACACAATCTATGCGGCAACCGAAAATGGAATTTATACCTCAAATATAACTGACCAAAATTTAATTGATTTTAATAATTGGACACATTATTTTACGGATGATTTTTCCTCACTAGAAGTTTTTAATAATCAAATTTATGTTGCAAATGATAGAAAACTGTATAAATTTTTAAATAATAATATCTTACTACAGAAAACGTATCCACAAGCGATAAGATCTTTAAAATCCTCTAATGAATTTTTATCAATTGCAACCCAAAGAAATGTTTATATCTTAAACCAGAGTGAGGAAGAAATAATTAGTTATCAAACTAATTCAAACGAACCATTTTATTATAATTTAAACACCGCTTTTTTTGAAGATAATACATTATTTTTAGGAACTCAGGAGTTTGGTATTTTAAAAAGTTCACTAGAAAATATGCCAAATTTTGAAGAGATTCATCCTGACGGTCCTTTTTCTAATTTTCCATTTTCAATATCAGTTAAGGAAAATAATTTATGGGTTGTTTATGGCTGGCACGATGCAGCCTATGCTCCAAGAGGAGGACAGAGAGGATTTGACCATTTTAATGGCGATAACTGGGTTTATAAACCGTATAGTGATTTCAACTTTAAAGATTTGGTTAACATAACTTTTGATCCAAATAATATTAATAAAGTGTATATAAGTTCTTATGGTGGAGGTATGATAATAGTTGAAAATGATGAAGTAACTACAAAATGGACTCATTTAAACAGTGGATTAGAATGGCGTACCAGGATAAATGGGTCTGCTTTTGACGATGCAGGAAATTTATGGATTGCCAATGCTTGGGTAGATAAAAGAATTAAAAAATATGGAGCTGATGGCAGTTGGTCTGGTTTTGATATGAGTTCGGTAATGACAAATCCCGCACTAGGTTTAGGTGAGCTTATTGTAGACAAAGCAACTAATGTTTGGGTTGCTACAAGAAGAAATGGGGCATTGGTTTTTAATGAAAATGGTGATAGAAAAAGAGCACTTACAAGTGAAAGCACCAAAGGCTCTCTACCAGATCCAAATGTTAGAACCTTACAGGTTGATGACAATAATAGACTATGGATTGGAACATTAAAAGGGTTGGTTGTTCTTTACAATGCTGCAAATATTTTTAATGAAAATACTGTTGACGCTGAACCGATAATCATTTTAGACGATAGTGGAATTCCTAAAAAACTATTAGGCGATCAAGCTATAAATTCAATTGCAATTGATGGGGCAAGTAATAAATGGTTCGGTACATCTACTGGTGGAGCTTTAAAAACAAATCCCGATGGCAAAACAACAATACATAATTTTAATACAAGTAATTCACCTTTACCATCTAATATTATTTTAAAAATTGCCGTTGATAAAGATTCTGGAAAGGTTTATTTTGCAACCGCAAAGGGAATTGTTGCTTTTAATAGCAACACAGCTGCTTACGGAGATACTTTAGCAGAAGTTTATGCCTATCCAAATCCATCAACTAGAAATAATGAGTTTATTACTATAGATGGAAGAAATGGTACTCATTTACCAAAAGGAACTAACATAAAAATTCTTGATACTGCTGGAAACTTAGTTTATGAAACGAACGTAAATGAAAATCAAGAGCAATCTGGAGGTAAAATTTTATGGAATAAAACTAACCTTTCTGGTAGAAAAGTTGCTTCTGGGGTATATATTGTTTTATTAATTGATAACGAAAAATTGAATACCTCTATAACGAAAATTGCTATTATCAATTAATAATGATTGAAACAACCAAAGCAATAGTTATTAGTACTATTAAATATGGCGATACAAGTTTAATAGCAACTTGTTATACCCAGAGTAAAGGGTTAAAAACATATATGCTAAAAGGTGTTTTAAATTCAAAAAAATCAAAAATTAAAACGGCATATTTTCAACCATTAATGCAGTTAAATTTAACAGTTAATCACAACAATAAAGGCACTTTAAATTCTATAAAAGAAATAGAAGTTATAAATTTTTATCATTCTATTTATACAAATATTAGAAAACAATCAATAGCGCTATTTTTAGCGGAAGTTTTATACTATTCTATAAGGGAAGAAGAACAAAATGTATCACTTTTCGAATATTTAGAAGCATCATTTTTATGGCTGGATACACATGATAGTATTGCTAATTTTCATTTACTTTTTTTATTAAATTTAACTAAGTATTTAGGCTTCTATCCTGAAACAAATTCTTTAGATTTGCAGTACTTTGATTTGTTAGAGGGTAGGTTTAATGAAAAAAGTAAGTTTAATTCTGTTTCTGGGGAAAAGTTAATCCAATTTAAGAGGTTGTTAGGCATAAATTTTGATGTGTTACATGAGTTGAATTTTAATAGTCTAAATAGACAAATGATACTTTCAATACTAATTCAATATTTCGAATTACACATAAGTGGTTTCAGAAAACCAAAATCTATGGATGTGTTAAAGTCTGTATTTAATTAACTATGAGAACGCTAGGAAAACTATTTGTTATTTTACTTGCTTTAACGGCAAATGCTCAAAAAGTTAAAGTCTTAGAGAGAGGGACAAACTTCCCAATAGAAAATGTTACAATTTATAATGATAATAATGATTTAGTTGTTTATACCAACAAGAGTGGAATCGCTGATCTTACAAATTATAAAAATACGGATATTATTTCCTTTAATCATTTGTCCTATATAGAGTACGAGATACTAAAACGAGAATTAGCAGTTGTTGATTTTATTATTTATTTAAACAGGAAAGCTGAAATGCTGGATGAAATTGTGTTATCTGCTTCAAAAGAAGAAGAGAAAAGAAGCAGAATAGCTGAACATGTTGCAATTACATCAAAAGAAGAAATAAAAAGATTGGCACCACAAACTTCGGCTGATTTATTAGCCAATTTACCAGGTGTTAGAGTTCAAAAATCTCAATTTGGAGGAGGAAGTCCTGTAATTAGAGGTATGGAGGCAAATAGAGTTTTATTGGTAGTTGATGGAGTAAGAATGAATAATGCCATTTATAGAATGGGTCATTTACAAAATTCTATTACTGTTTCGCCTAATATTATAGAAAGAACAGAAGTTATTTTTGGTCCCTCATCTGTAGTTTATGGTTCTGATGCCTTAGGAGGAGTTGTACATTATTATACAAAATCTCCAAAATTAAGTGAAAAAAACCAAGTAAACTCATCGTTATTTTCAAGATTTAGTTCTATTAACAAAGAATTTACAACAGAAGGTAATATTGAATTACAAAACAAAAAATGGGCATCTTTTACAAGTATCTCTCATAGTAGTTTTGGAGATTTAAAAATGGGAGAAAATAGAAACCATGGATTTGATGATTGGGGAAAAGTGGTTGAATATTCAAACAATTCTAATAGTTATTATAGCGCTACCCCTCAAATAAATTCAAATAGTAATATTCAAAAAAATACAGCTTTCAAACAAATAGATTTATTACAAAAAATTGCAATCCCAATATCTAAAACAAGTGATTTAATGTTTAATCTTCAATACTCTAAATCAACAGACATTAATAGATTTGACAAACTATCAGAATATTCTGATGGAGAATTGAAGTTCGCAGAATGGTATTATGGACCACAAAAACGTTTATTAGTATCATCACAATTAAAAATAAACCCAAATAAAAAATGGATAGAAAAGGGAACTATAACTGCAGCTTTTCAAAACATTAAAGAATCGAGAGTTCAACGAAAATTTACAAGTTTAGATCGCGCATATAGAAATGAAGATGTTGATGTTTTTAGTTTAAATGGCGATTTTTTTGTTCCAATGACTAATGGTAGCAATAGAATTTTGTCTTATGGGTTTGAGACAACGTATAATAAAGTAGATTCTAATTCTTATGGAAAAACTTTAGATGTTTATAACAATGTAATTTTTGGTTTTACAGATGATTTTATAGTTCAATCTCGTTATCCTGATGGTGGAAGTTCTTACACAAGCTTTGCTTCATATGTTAATTATAGACAAGATATAAATAAAAAGACCACATTAAATACGGGTGCTAGATTTATAAATACTAATTTAAAAGCAAAATGGATTGATGACACATTTATTAGCTTGCCAGATTTTGATATTTCGTTAAATAATTCTGCTGTTACTGCTACTTTAGGATTTGCATATAAACCAACTGAAAATTGGCAATTAAATAGTGTTATATCATCGGGTTTTAGGTCTCCAAATATTGATGATGTTGGTAAAATTAGAGAAAAATCAGGAAATGTAACGGTACCAAATATTAATTTAAAACCGGAATATGCCTATAATTTTGAAACAAGTGTTTTAAAATATTTTAATGAAAGAAAATTTCATACAGGTTTAAATATTTATTATACACTTTTAAATAATTATATTACACGTGATTATTTTGAAATTAATAATGCTTCAACCATTATGTATGATGGTGAAGAAGGGCAGGTTGTTGCTAATGTCAACAAAGATAATGCATATATAGTTGGAAGCACATTTAATTTTAAAGGTAATTTAAATGATACATGGCATACAAAGGGATCAATAACTTATACAAAAGGCAAAACCTACGATACTAATGTACCTTTATCATCCATCCCTCCTTTATTTGGAAATTTTGAAATGGGATTTGAAAAAAATCGATTGCAGGCTAATTTTAATTGGAAGTTTAATGCTGAAAAAAGACTCAAAGATTATAATTTAATTGAAGGAATTGACAATCTCGAACAAACACCTTACAATCCGCTAACAAACACCTATTTTGGGAGCCCAAGTTGGAATACTTTTAGTTTAAATGCGAACTATAAACTAAGTAATAGTTTTACTTTTTTTGTAAATATTGATAATGTTTTTGATGTGCATTTTAAAGAGTTTGCATCTTCAATAAGTGCTCCTGGTAGAAACTTATCAATCTCCGCCTTAATAAATCTTTAAAAATTTACCATTTAGATGATATTTATCACTATTTAATATATATAACATACCGTTTGTTAGTTGATTAAGAATTTATTCGGTATCTTTACAAAGTATTTTTAAATATTTTCGGAATGAAAAAGATGAGGTGGAGGAACATACTATATATAAAAGTACTCTCACTTTTTTTCTTTACATTTAACGGAAGTGCTCAGAATATGAGTGTTTCAATTTTAGGAGGTTCGGTTGTAACACAAGGATCTACAATCTCTATTACTGCAGGAAATGCCTTAACTTTTCAAATTATCAACACTGCTATAGGTAATTGTGGTACTATTAGGATTCAAAGTGTAACGTTAAACAATGCCAATTTTTCAATTTCACCCTCAAACTTATCCGAAAATATTAAACCTAATGGTTGTAATGGAAAACATTTTTTAAATTTTACTATTACTAGAAATGATTCAGATTGTATAACTGATAACACGTTGGTGACAATTAATTCAAGTGAGGGGGTTTTTACATTTACTCTGAGTGTTGATCGGTCACCAATAATTTCGGTTTTAGGAGGAAATCCAATGGCTGATGTAAACAATGGAGATACAACAACAAAGGCTGCAAATGGTACCTATTTTGGTGTTGTGGAAGAAGGATTCACACAAACAAGGAGATTTTATATTTCTAATACAGGAAGTTGCGCTTTAACAATTACATCCATTACGAGTTCGCTAGGAGATTTTACAATAACAACACCGGCTTCTCTTGCATATGCTATCGCATCAGGATCATCATTTTATTTTGACGTAACTTTTCTTGCGCCGGCAACGGCCGGGGCAAACACTTCAACTATTTCTATTGCAAGTAATGATATTACAGCAAATCCTTTTACATTTAATATTAGTGCTGAGGTATTTAATTTTAATATTCCAGGGCCTGGAGGTATCACTGCAGATTTTAGATTGTGGCTAAAAACAACTCGAGGGGTTAAAGTTACTGGCTCAAATGTTTATGAATGGAAAGATTTGGGCTCAAACGGAAAAGATGCATCACAGCCAGTTTCAGTGAATCAGCCAACTTATATAGATGCTGCAGCATCAAATATTAATTTTAATCCAGTTATTAAATTTGAAAATAATGGAAGTTCTATAGAGCAATATATGTATAACGCCAATAACGGTTTTTACAGTCAGGATATTTTTATTGTTATGATTCCTGATGTACCAATTTCCAGTAATACCAGTAGAAATACTATTTTTGGAGGTTTATCAACTGGAGGTACAGGAGATATTACAGGTGTTGGATTTGGGAATTATTCTTCTAGGTTAACAAACGAAATATTAACTTATTCTCAAAATTTTGAAACTACAGGGAATTTTAATGCCCAAGCGGAAATTAGCACATCTAAAACCTATACCAATGCAGGTATTATTAATGTTAGGAATAATGCCAATCCGGTAACTGCTCAGGAATTATTATATAATTCAAACCTTTTAACAACCTCTTCAATAGATGATATTTCATATGCAAATGTTGGTTCTATAGATCCAGGCCCACCATCTATAGTTTTAGGAACTAAATATTGGATTGGTAGAAATTTGGATGTTCAAGGGAGTCTAAATGGAAGAGTTGCTGAAATTATGACCTTTGCCGAACGAGTACCTGATACTGATAGACCAAAAATTGAAACGTATTTAGCCATAAAATATGGTATTACACTGGGATCAAGTACCCAAGCCGAAAAAGATTATAGTAATTCTTTTGGAACTAAAATATGGGATATATCACTTAATGCGGGTTATAATTATAATATTGCAGGGATAGGTAGAGATTCAATTTCTGATTTAAATCAAAAACAATCTAAAAGTTTAAATGAAACAAATGAAATTACCATTGGTTTAGGTTTAATATTTGATACCAATAGTAAAAACACAAATGAGTTTAAAAAAGATGGAGATTTTTTAGTTTGGGGATGTGATAATGGTGCTTTTTCAGGTGCAAATGTCAATACAGTTACAATCGCTGCAGGAATTACAACGTCATTAACACGAATTGACCGTAAATGGAAAATTGTGGAATCAAAAGAAAATATACAAGGAGATGTAGAAAATATATTTGTGTCTATTCCATCGGATGCGTTTAGTAGTTTTTCTAAAAATTCTGATGAAGAATATGTTTTAATTGTTTCTGATACTGAAAATTTTCAAGATACTGATATTATTGATGTAATTCCATTAAAATCAGATGGAGGTGCCAATCTGCAAACTTGGTATGATTTTGATGATACTAAGTTTTTCACTTTTGGAAAAGCACCTAAATTAGCTGGTAATCGCTCAATGAATATTGGATCGGAAGATTATTTAGTTGGAGAATATAATCTTAATTTAAATATTAATTCATTTACAATTTCTGCTTGGGTTAAAAGTGCGCCTATTGCAAATTGGAGAACTATTCTGGCTAAGGGAAATAAATTACAACTAAGATTAAATAGCGCTAACAAAATTGAAGTAATGGTTGATGATGATATAACCCCAAGGTTTATTTCAAACATGATTTTAAATGACAGCAAATGGCATCAAATAACTTTTGTATATAATAGTGGATCCATATTTTTATATGTGGATGGAATATTAGATAAATCAGTTCAAGGAGTTGAACCTCCTTCTCCTAATTTTAATAGGTTTTCAGTTGGAGCAATTTATATTGATAAAAATAATATTATCAATCCATTTCTTGGAGAAATTGATGAGATTTATGTTTGGGATATAGGACTCACTCAAAATCAAGTAAGATACCTAATGAATCAGGAAATAGAGAAAGTTACAGGTGATTTGGTAAGTGGGAAAGTAATTCCAAAAAACATTATAAATAATGAAGTAATAACCATACCATGGAGTGATTTAAGAGCGTATTACGATTTTAATTCGTTTTATGGGTCAACGGTTGAAGGTTTAACTGATGCCAGAAATTTTTTACGCTTAAAATATTTAACAAAAGACAAAGAAATAGTTGATTCTCAGACAGCCCCATTACCTTATTTTTCAGTTGCTGATGGAGCTTGGGATGAAACAAGTACTTGGGCTAATAATGGGAGTCAAAATTTACCACATTCAATTGGTTTAGACGGAACTAATATAGATTGGAACATTGTAGAAACATCGCACAATATCTCCTCTGGAAATAGAGACATAGCCTTACTTGGTCTAATTTTAACTGGAGGAAAAATTACAATAGCCAATGCAACAGACCCCTTAGACGAAACGAATGGCGGCCAGGGATTAACAGTTAGTCATTATCTGGAATTAGATGGAGTAATTGATTTAGTTGGAGAATCTCAATTAATACAAAGAGAAGGAAGCACTTTAGATATTGATAGTGGTGGGTATATAGAAAGAGATCAGCAAGGAACAGCAAATAGCTTTAATTATAACTATTGGTCATCTTCAGTTGGGCCAATAAGCGGTAATACTGGAGCAAGGGGCACTGGAATTGAAAGTGTAAATAATGCTCATACTATTGGTTATGTAGGAGCAACTCAAGGCTTTTTATTTGATGGGTATATTTCAGGTACTCCTAAAACAATAAATTTTCAAACTCCATATGCAGCTGCAGATGCAGGACCTACAAGTCCCATAACAGTTAGTAGCTATTGGTTGTGGAAGTATAATGGAATTCACGACGACTATGATTCTTGGGTAAAAATTAACGAGACTACAAATTTAGAGGCCGGTGAGGGCTATACTATGAAGGGAGCTTCTGGTAATGTAGCAATTACAACTCAGCAAAATTATGTATTTAAAGGAAAACCGAATAATGGAGATATTACATTAGCAATTGCTCCCGGAAATGATAGATTAATTGGAAACCCGTATCCTTCATCGTTAGATGCGGACGAATTTATACTTGATAATATTAAAGAAAACATTAATTTTAATGATGGAAGAAATACAAAAAATGTATTTAATGGAGCCTTGTATTTTTGGCATCATTTCGGACAAGAAAATTCACATATATTAGCTGAGTATGTTGGTGGTTATGCAACCTATACATTAATGGGAGGAACAGAAGCGTACTCAACAGATGAGCTAATTAATAATTCAACTCCATTGGTTGGGGGTGGAAAAGTACCTGAAAGATACATTCCACCAAATCAAGGGTTTTTTGTAAATGCAACTTTAGATGTTGCTGTAGATAGTACAACTACTACTGTTGATGGAGGAAATATTGTTTTTAAAAATAGTCAACGTGTGTTTGTAAGAGAAGGATATACAGGAACCAATGATGGGGCTTTGTTCTTTAAATCAAACGTAAAATCTAAGACAAAAGAAACTAAGAAAATAGGTGATATAAGAGCCAAAATCAGGTTGAAATTTAACTCGCCAAAAGGTTTTCAAAGACAATTATTGGTTGGAGTGGATGAATTTGCAACTAATAATTTTGATATTGGCTACGATGCACTTATTGCAGATCTAGGAAAAGAAGATTTATTTTGGACTTTTAACGGTGGAAAGTTTGTAATTCAAGGAGTAAATAATTTTAATGAAGATCAAGAATTGCCATTAGGTTTAAAATTAGAAGTTGATGGTTTAGCAGTTATAAAAATTGATGCACTTGAAAACATAGACGAAAGTGTTAAATTATATATTAAAGATAAACTGACTGGAGAAACGCATCAAATTAATAGTAAACACTTTGAAATTAATTTAGTGGCAGGGGAATATTTAGATAGGTTTTCTTTGGTTTTTCAACCACGTTTAAAAACACTTGAAGAGATTGAATTAGAAGAGGGGATTCATATATTTATGAACAATCCTATTGACGAGTTACAAATTAAAAGAATAATAGATACAGAGTTGATAAATATTAATTTATACAATTATTTAGGACAAAATATGAGAACCTGGAATAGCAATATAAAAGGAAGAAATATTTCATTACCAATAAATAACCTATCAACAGGTGTATATTTTATTCAAATAAATACCATAAATGGAAGTATTAATAAGAAAATAATTATTGAATAAATGTTTTAAAAAACAGCTATTTCAACATGCTAATAATAAATTTACATTACCCAAAAAATTATTAAATAATTAATATACAGTAAGTTAAATATAAATTAACAGTCAAAATATTTGTTAATCATCTAACTTTTAACTAAATTTGATAACATTACCATAAAACCCCTCGTTATGGCAATACAACCCCACACTGTTAAATCAGCTATTATAGTATTTTTACTATTAATAGCTTTCCCTGTTATTTCTTATTCACAAGTTGTAATTTATAGCGCCGATTTTGAAACTAATTTTGATGGTTGGACTCAAGATTCCGGGGATAATTTTGATTGGACCCGAAATTCAGGGGCAACAGGTTCAGGGGGGACAGGGCCAAATAACGCATCTTCTGGAACATGGTATTTATATACAGAAATGTCAGATCCTAGAGTAAACTTAGACATAGCAATTTTAACAAGCCCAGTAATAGATTTCACTTCCTATACCAGTCCACAATTAACATTTGATTACCATATGTATAGCAGTGGTGCAAGTACTGATGTTGGGACGTTGGATCTTGAAATTAATGTAAATGGTGGAGGATGGAATATGGTAATCTTTACAAGATCTGGAAGCCAAAATGCTCAAAATACTTGGCTAAATGAAACTATCGACCTTACAGCTTATCAAGGAAACTCGGTTCAATTTCGATTTGTTGTAACCAGAGCAAATAGTTGGAGGGGTGATATTGCGTTTGATAATATTTTAATTGATGGGGTTGCACCAAGTGGACCAGAAATTAATGTGTTAGGAAATGGCATTTCGATTATAGGTGATGGAACAAATATTCCAGATATATCCGATGATACTGATTACGGAGCTCACAATGTTGGAAGACCTATAGAGAAAACCTTTACTATTGAAAATAATGGTAGTGATGATTTGACAATAACAAATATCTCAGTATCTGGTTTAGTCTTTTCAATAACTGGAACTCCATTCGTAACACCAGTTATTCCAGGTGGAACAACAACATTTACATTAACTTGCATACCCTCAAGTATTGCTACATTTCAAGAAACAATAACCATTAGTAATAATGATTCAAACGAAAGCTCTTATGAGTTTAACGTTAAAATAATTGGAGAAGAAAACTTTTTTGATAGTGATGGAGATGGTGTTTTAGACAATATTGATATTGATGATGACAACGATGGTATTTTAGATATAGATGAAGAAATGGCCTGCGAAAATTCTTCAATTTCGATTTCGGCAAATTATAAATTTTTAAATGAAACATTTGGAGCGGGAAATAGAACCACCATTAATACAACCTATGGTTTTGCTAGTACATCCTATTGTTATGAAGATGGAAGTGGAGATCCTTGTAGATTACCTCCACTAGCTGGAAATGACGGCAGTCTTAATGATGGTGAATACACAGTTTATTATACTGCAGGTAATGGAGATGGAACTAACCAAACGCCAAATGCTGAAGTTGCAAGTTGGGCAGATCAATACTGGTATACAGGAAACGATCATACTGTTGGAGATACCAACGGTAGAATGGCCATGTTCAATGCAGTTGAGAATATTGATGTATTTACACCTGGGATTTTTTATACTGCTAATATAAAAGGAGCATTACCCAATGTACCAATTACTTATAGTTTTTGGGTAATAAATTTGGATACAGAGGCAGCACCTGGTATTGCTACCAGAGGAAGACCAGATATTTTGGTAGAATTTAGAGATGTAAATGATAATTTGCTGGCATCTATAGTTACTGGAGATATTCCACCTTCAATAAATGGAGATCCAGCAGCAAGTTGGCATCAATTTACTGCTGATTTAACGTTTAATGTAGATGAATTTTACGTGTATTTTTATAATAATGAAAATGGAGGATTAGGAAATGATCTTGCTTTGGATGATATTGTAATTTCACAAACTCTTTGTGATACAGACAGTGATGGAGTCGCAGATGTTTTTGACCTAGATTCAGATAATGATGGTATACCAGATGTGGTTGAAGCTGGCTTAGGAGATTATAGTGAAGGAACAGCAACTTTAACAAATATTTCCGGCTGGATTGATAGTAATGGGAACGGGATGCATGATTTAATTGAAGGCCATATTATTTTAGATTCTGATGGTGATGGAACCCCAAATTTTTTAGATTTAGATAGTGATAATGATTCTATATTTGATGTTGACGAATCCGGTGCAGGTAATTCAAGCGATTTAAATTACCAAAATGGAGATGGTGATGTAAGTGGAAATGGAGTTGGGCAGGGTCCAGATACAGATGCTTTTAGAGAAACAGATGTTGATGCCGATAATACTTTAGAATATTTTACAGATGGAATCCTAGATGTTTATGACTATTTTAATGGGGTTTCATATATTACAGCATATGGGAATCAAAATCAAGGATTAGGCACAACTTTTTACGTTCAAGATACAGATGGTGATGGAATACCAGACTATATTGATACAACATCAAATGGAGCTACTTTCGATATATCTCACACACTTTATGCCAGTTTAGATGGTAACAATGACGGAATAATTGATGACACAAATGATGCAGAAGGTGATGGTATTGTAGATTTGTTTGATACGGATGATGTTGGTTTTGGCTCTCCAAGAGATTTGGATAGAAAACTAGATTTATATTTTGACGGTAGAAATGACTATGGGGAAGATGTAAATGTTATTAGTTCAGGAAGTGCAACAATCATGTCTTTTATAAAATCAGATGGTGCTAACACTCTTGGTGATAATAGAGTAGTTGCTGGTCAGAATGATTTTTATTTAAGAGTTAATAGTGGAGCAAATACTATAAGTGTTGTTGTTGAAGGAACAGTTTTAACTTCTACAACAGCTATAACGGATGGTATTTGGGCCCATATTGCGGCTAGTACAGTTGCAGGGAGAACAGTTTTATATATTAATGGAGTTGAAGAGGGTAGCAATACTTCAGGAGGAATTACTGATGCATCAAACTTTACAATAGGTAGAGCGTCAGCAGGCGGTAATTATTACAAAGGTTATATGGATGAATTACGCGTGTTTGATAAAGCATTATCAGCAAATGAAATTCAAAAAATGATTTACCAAGAGATACAGGATAATGGAGGAAATCTAAGAGGAGTTATTATTCCACGTGATGTAACGGATTATATAAATACAACAACAACTCCAATAATATTGCCTTGGGCCAATCTAAAAAGGTATTTTAGAATGGATGCTTATAAAGATGATATTATTGATGATTTAACTACACCAGCTATAGATATCGCAACAGGAGCAAAAATTTACAATATGAAAATTATTGACATACAAACTGCTCCATTGCCATTTATTACTCAAATAGGAGATACCACACTTCCAAATGCAGTTGATATTGTTTCAGATGGGGTTTTGGGTATAGATGCCTTAACTTATGATTGGTCAATTGTTAAAATTGAACATAAAAACATAACCTACAATGCGGATCAAAAACATTTAGGACTCTTTGTAAAAAGCCAAGACGCAAGCTCAAATCCTATTGAATTTAGTATTCAAGATAATTCAGAATTAAATATAAGTTGGTATTTAGAGCTAGATGGTTTTATAGATTTAGATGGGGAATCACAATTAGTGCAGGGAGATGAAAGTATATTAGATGAAGATAGTGGAGGTTATATTGAGAGAGATCAACAAGGAACTGCAAATAGTTTTAATTATAATTACTGGTCATCTTCAGTAGGTCCAATTGTTTCAGCAGGATCAGGTACAAATGGAACTGGAATTGAAAGCACAAATAGTTCTCAAACATTAAGTTTAGCTGGAGGTACTCCTGGAGTTTTATTGGATGGTACAACTTCTGCCACTCCTAAAATAATTAATTTTCAAGCGTCACATACAGCAGCAGATGCAGGACCATCTGACCCAATAACAATAAGCGGTTATTGGTTATGGAAATTTAATGGCCCACATGACGACTATGATGCTTGGATAAAAATTAATGAATTAACTTCTTTATTACCAGGCGAGGGTTATACTATGAAAGGAACATCAGGTTCTATTCCTATTGCTACAGAACAAAACTACGTTTTTAAAGGAAGACCTTACAATGGAAACTTTACATTAAATATAGCCTTAGGAGATGATAGACTTATAGGGAACCCTTACCCGTCTGCAATTGATGCGGATGAGTTTATTTTGGATAACATAAGTGATAGCGGCGGTAGAGCAGCTTCAAATATTTTTAATGGAGCCTTATATTTTTGGGATCATTTTGGAAAAGAAGATTCGCATAATTTAGGAGCATATGTTGGAGGATATGCAACTCGTAATTTAATAGCTGGTGCTCCTGCAATCTCGAATGATGCACGTATTAATGCTACTGGTGCGACAGGTTCTAAAGTTCCAGGACAATATATTCCGGTAAATCAAGGGTTTTTTGTGTATGCAACACTGGATGTGGCTTTAACGGGTATTTCATCTGTGTCAGGAGGAGCTATTAATTTTAAAAACAGTCAGCGAATATTTGAAAAAGAAACACCGGGGAATTCAGTATTTATGAAAGGATTAAAATCCAAAGAGAAAGCTGAAAAGGTTAATGTAAACGACCGACCGATAATTAGGTTAATGTTTGATTCTCCATCTGGTTATCACCGTCAAATCGTAGTTGGAATTGATGAAAATGCAACTAATAATTTTGATTTGGGGTATGACGCGCCAATTTCCGAGATTAATGCTGAAGACATGTATTGGGAAATTAATCAAAGTAAATTTGTAATTCAAGGAGTTAATAATTTTAGTTTAGATCAAGAACTACCTTTAGGATTGATAGTTAATGAGACTGGATTGACAAGAATTAAAATAGATTCATTAGAAAATATTGAATCGAGTGTTGAGCTTTATATTAAAGATTCATATACAGGAAAATCAAAAAAAATAAATGATCAACCTTTTGAAATTAATTTACCGGCTGGTGAATATAAAGATAGATTTTCATTAACATTTAAGTCTCTAAATACGTTAGCTGTTGAGGAAGAAATTTTACAAAACGGTATTTTAGTGTTTATGAATAACACTAGTAAAGAACTACAAATTACCAATAAAATTGGAGCAGAGATATTAGGTGTTCAATTATTTAATTCCATTGGGCAAAAAGCCGGAATAATAAAATCTAGTCCTTTTAAGCAGGAACAACTGTTTGAAATTCAAAAATCAACAGGCATTTATTTTTACCAAAATTAAACACTTTATATTTTTTAAATATTTACTTAACGGAAGTATATTTTAATTTAATCCTTTTTTTATAAACATATAATAAGTGTGATTTTTATCATATTTGGTGCGATTTAATAAACAACTCGCAATAAAACTATAATATCTAAAACTTAATTTATTCATCTGCAATAGATTAAACACTTACCAATATAAAAAAACTATTGTTAATAACTGTTTTTTTGTATATTTGTTATGTAAATAATTATTGAACCCTAGATGTTAACCCCTATAAAATATCAAACATTGATTATTTTTTATGCGCCCCTAACTTTTTTTGTAGGTTTATATTTGCATATTTTATCCATTTTTTTGCTGAAAGCTCAAGATTCTTTTAATACACTTTATTATAAGTATTTAAAAGAAATAAACCTTATATGTAATTGTCATATTTTAAACTCCCCTCAATTATGATTGAAAAAATTATATTACCTTTTAAAAAAACAGTTTTTTTATTAGCATTTCTTTTTATAGCTGGTGTTTCATATTCTCAAATTTGGACTGAGGATTTTTCAACTTATGTTGATGGTACAACCGTTGGAGCAGCAAGTAGATGGACAACTACTACATCTGGCGGATTGGATTGGTTTGACGTTAGGTCAAACCGCTTTGAAGGTAAAGATTTAGATGGAGTGCAAATATTTACAACTGAAGCTATTGATATATCAGCCTATAGTAATGTATCTTTAAGTGTTGATTTGTATGAAATTGGAAACATGGAATCGAGTGATTATATTGATGTTTACTATCAACTTGATACAGGTTCTGGTTTTGGTATAGAAACTTTGTTTACCACTAATGGTAACAATTCTAATGATTGGAATTCAAGAATAGCCTCCCAAACAGGTTTAAATGGAATAAGTGTAAAAATAATTATAAAAGCTTATAATAATAGTAATGATGAATATTTTAGATTTGACAATATTGTAGTTGATGGCATTCTAGCCTCAAATCCAGAAATAAGTATTGAAGGAAATACTATTGCAATTCCGGGAGACGCCTCTAATACACCTGCTGTTGCAGATGGTACAATTATTGGTACAACAAATATAAGTACACCAATAACCCAAGATTTTGTAATATTAAATACAGGTACAGACCCTCTAACAATTGGAGCAATTTCATTTTCAGGAGCAAATGCTTCAGATTTTAGTATTACTACAAGTCCAACAAGTCCTGTAGCAGCCGCTTCAGGAAGCACAGCATTTACAGTACAATTTAATCCTTCCGGTGCAGGAACAAGAACTGCAACAATTTCAATTGTAAATGATGATGGAGATGAAAACCCATACGAATTTAATATACAAGGTGTTGGTAATGGGCCAAATATAAATATCCAGGGAGGTTCACCACTTATTGATATTTCAGATGGAAATACTGCAATTTCAATATCAGATGATACAGATTTTGGAAATATAGATGTTGTGGCAGCATCAACATCACATACATTTACAATAGAAAATAATGGAAATTCAGATTTATCAATTTCATCTATTACAAGTTCCAATGGAGATTTTACCATTAGTGGTATTTCTTTTCCGATAACTATAACTTCAAGTAGCGTAACTACTTTTATCATTACCTTTGATCCTAGTATAGCAAGTACAATATCAGCAACAATTACAGTTAATAATACGGATACTTCTGGAACAAAAAATCCTTATACTTTTAATGTTGAAGGAGGAGGTTATGATTTTGCAAGTTTATGTGGAACTGCAGTAACTACATATCCCTATACCGAAGATTTTGAAACTGGTATTGGTAGTTGGGTACAGGATGCGGGTGATAATTTTGATTGGACAAGAGATTCAGGAGGAACACCCTCGGGAAGTACAGGCCCATCAAAGGCATCTAGCGGCAGTTTTTATATGTATACTGAGGCTGATGGAAACTTAAATAATACAGCAAATTTTGTAAGCCCTTGTTTTGATTTAACAGGAACTGTAAATCCAAGATTTACATTTTTCTTTCATATGTATGGTAGCAGCACAGGTATCATTAATGTAGAAATTAGTACTGATGGAGGATTAACTTACTCTTCGGTTTTATGGAGTAATTCAGGAGCAGTGCAAAATAGTAATAATTCTTCATGGATTCCTGTAAGCATAAATTTAAGTGCTTATATAGGTCAAACTGTAAAAATTAGAATTCAAGGTGTGGTTGGCCCAAATGTAACAAGTGATATGGCTATAGATAATGTTTATTTGAATAATGACCCAAATCCAATTTATGCTCCTGGAGGTATTACTGCTGGACTATCAGTTTGGCTGAAAGCCAATGATGGTATTCATTCGGATGGACAAAGTGTTAATTTATGGGAAGATCAAGGTTTAGCAAGCGATGCAAGAGCTCTTTATGCAGCACAAGCACCTACTTATAGAGATAATTTAACTAAAAACGTAAATTTTAACCCTGTAGTTGAATTTGATAACCCTTATAGTTCTTATACTGAGGACACGGATTATTCTCATGACAGAACAACAAGTAGTCAGTTTTTGATGGGTGATTATGGATTATATACTCAGGAAATGTTTATTGTTTTAATTCCAGATGAAACGCCAATTACTAATAATTTTGGTTTTATGGATGTTTATTGTGGTGATGCACATCTAAATGTTAACTCAGCTGATGCAACCGGGATAGGTTTTGGATATTATACAGGTAGAGTAACAGGGGAAATAATATGTTATGCACATGATACGTACACTACCGGTGAAGCTGGTGATGGATATGCAGTTGCAGAAATAGGAACAGGATCGAGTTATACAAATGTTGGTATTATTAATACAAGAGAACATGCTACTTTAGCTCAACAAGAATTGTATTACAATGCAAATGATATTGAAACCACTCAAAATGATATTACTGAGTGGATGAATACTAATGATACTAGATATTTTATTGGGCGTAGTGAAGGCTGGGAATCATCATTAAACGCAAGAGTTGTAGAAGTTATCTCATATTCTACAAGAAAAAATGATACAGATTTAACACAAGAGCGCAATAGAATACAATCGTATTTAGCAGTAAAATATGGAATTACATTAGGTATAAACGGTACAAGCCAAGATTATGTAGATTCAGACGGAACTGTAATTTGGGATCAATCAGTAAATAGTGGGTATAATTTTGATATTGCAGGAATTGGTAGAGATGATGCCTCAGAATTAAATCAAAAACAATCTAAAAGTGTCAATGAAGCATCTGATGTAAGTGGTCCAACACAAGGGATTTTAACTATTGGATTAACGGATATTTATTCAACAAATAATGAAAACATTGCTACCAATTCAGTAAATACATTTAATAATAAAGAGTTTTTAGTCTGGGGAAATAATGGTGCAGATATAAATTCAGCTGCAACCACTATTGTTGTAAACATGAGTGATGGTATTACTCCTGCATTTACAACAGATGTATTTTTTACCGGAATGCAACGCGTTTGGAAAGTTGTGGAAAACGGAGGGGATATTTCAACGGCTAAAGTATCCATACCAAAAAGCGCTGTTAGAAACATTAGCCCACCAGGAAGTTATTTAATGTTTATTTCTACGGATGGTAATTTTGGTCCAACCGCTGATTATAGAGTAATGGATGAAATTAGTGGGGATTTATACACGGATTATGATTTTGATGGCACAAAATACATCACATTTGGATATGCTCCGCAAACTGTTGTAGAGCGTTCTATTTATTTTGATGGTTCTCAAGATTATGTTGATATGGAAGATGCCTTAAATTTAAATACTTCAGAATTTACAGTTTCAGCTTGGATAAAAAGAGGAACAAATTCGGCAAATAAATCAATCCTTTCTAAAAGAGATGCTGGTTATTCTGAAGGTTACGATTTTAAAATTAATGGTACTGGTAAAGTAGAAATGTCCTGGGGTAATTCTGGAGTCCAAAAAATAACTTCAATAACTACTATTCCGGTGGACGAGTGGCATCAAGTAGCTGTTATTTATAGCGGAGGTACTGCAAACTTATATATTGATGGAGTTTTAGATAAAACAGCGACTTTATCGGCACCTGTTGATACGACACAATCGTTTTTTATAGCTGCGGCAGGTAAAAATACACCAGAAGCTTTTTTTGAAGGAAATATTGATGAAGTTAGAGTTTGGGATATTGCGCTTTCTGTAGATCAATTAAGATATATAATGAATCAAGAATTGGTTGATAAAGATATTACAACTGGGTTATCACCATTACCATTAATAAAAGGTTATGTAATACCAACCACTATTACAAAAAATGAAATTAACCCTATTCCTTGGTCTGCTTTAGCAGGATATTACCCATTATCTATCTACACTTATACCAATACAAATGATATGTCTGGTAATGGAAATCAAGGAGCTTTAAGAAATTTAGATACTGTTGACAGACAAACCGCACCGTTACCTTATGTCTCTTCTGCAGATTCAGGTTGGGATACCGATACAACCTGGGCGAACGGTGATGTTCAAACAATACCAGGTGCTAAGTCTATAATTGCTCCAACAGTTGACCGTGATGGGGATCTTGATATTGATGAAGATGATCGATATACTGTTGATTGGAATATTGTGCAAATAAGTTCTAATGTAACTATGAATAATACAGCATTGTCAGGCGCAAATTATGGAAATAGAAATGTTTTAGGTTTAATTGTAGATGATACTTTTGAATTAACTTCCGAAGGAACCACAACAATGTCAGATGGAACCGATACAGGAAATGGAATAACTGTAACGCATTATTTAGGTTTAGATGGTAAAATTGATTTAGAAGGTGGATCACAGTTAATCCAAACCACCAACAGTGATTTAGTAGCAGGAGCTAATGGGGAATTAGAACGAGACCAACAAGGTACTGCAAGTAGTTATAATTACAATTATTGGAGTTCTTCTGTAAGTCCAAAAGGAGCTGGAAGCACAAACATAAACTATACTGTAGAAGACGTATTATTTGATGGTTCAGCAGCTACTCCTGCGGCAATTACTTATTTGAGCCCTTATGCTGCTGCAGATGGAAATACACCACCACCTCTAATTATTAGTAGGTATTGGTTATGGAAATTTCATGGAATTAGTGATGATTACGATGCTTGGGGTCCAATGGATGAAACTACCACAATGCTGCCTGGTGAAGGATTCACCATGAAAGGGGTGTCTGGTGCTTCAGCGAATACAGATAATTTTAATTATTCATTCGCAGGAAAGCCTTATAATGGTGATTTCACCTTACCACTTACAAATGGATTTGATAGATTAATAGGGAATCCATATCCATCTGCTTTGGATGCAAATGAGTTTATTTTAGATAATATTAGTGATGGAGCTGGAAGAAATACAGTTAATGTTTTTAATGGAGCTTTGTATTTTTGGCATCATTTTGCAAAAACCAACCATAATTTACAAGATTATGTAGGTGGTTATGCTACCTATACTTTAATAGGAGGTGCTGAAGCCGTATCTAATGATATTCGTATTAATGATAATAATACCGTAGGTAGTAGATTTCCAGAAAGATACATACCGGTAAATCAAGGATTTTTTGTGCATGCTTTTTTAGATCCAGCTTTAGGTGGAACAACTGCAACAGTTTCTGGGGGAAATATTCAGTTTAAAAATAGCCAACGTAAGTTTGAATTAGAGAGATTTACAGGTAGTAATATTGGATCACTATTTTTTAAAGGGAGCACAAAAAATAAGACAGCAAAAACTACAACTTATAAAGATAATGAGGATACAAGACAAAAAATTCGCTTACTTTTTAATTCTCCAAAGGGACATCAACGTCAGTTATTGGTAGGAGTTGATGAAAACACTACAAATAATTTTGATATTGGATACGATGCCCTTATAGGAGATCTTGGAAAAGACGATATGTTTTGGACTTTTGATGGAGCAAAATTTGTTATTCAGGGAGTGAGCAATTTTAATAAAGATCAAGAATTACCTATTGGAATTACTATTAGTGAATCTGGTTTAGCAAGTATAAAAGTTGATGACTTTGAAAATATAGATGATAATTTTGAACTTTATATTAAAGATAATCTGGATGGTGAAACCTACAATATTACTCAAAATACTTTTGAAATAAATTTAGAGACAGGAGAATATTTAGATCGTTTTTCATTGGTTTTTAAACCAAGATTGCGAACGCTTCAAGAAACCACATTAATTGAAGGAATACATACCCGTATGAATAATTCAATTTCTGAATTAGAAATAAGAAAAATAGTAGATACAAAAATTGAAAGTGTTAATTTATATAATTATTTAGGCCAGTTAATAAACTCTTGGGAAAATATGCTAGATGAAAGGTTTATTTCACTGCCTGTAAAAGCAGCAACAGGTGCTTATATTATTAAAATTAATACATCAGATGGTGCCATTAGCAAAAAAATAATAATTGAATAATATAAAACTCTAAATTAATGAGAAATAAGCTCCTTTTAGTATTGTACCTAATAGGTGTGTTATCTTTAAACGCACAAAGTAATAAAGAATTAGCAAACAAATACTTGAATGAAAGAGGTGAACTAGCCTTTACTTTTACCGCAAATAATATTGATGAAATTCAACAATTAGCAAATATAATTTCTTTTGATCATGGCCAAAACCATGAAAATCCATTTACAATAAATGCAATATCTAATAGAAAGGAATTTGATAAATTCTTAGAATTTAATTTACCTTTTACTGTTGATATAAAACTAAATGAACCTAAGGATGTTGTAATGTTTGATCCGAAAATTCATAAAAAAGGGGTTTCTGGAAAAAATGCCGCATATGCTTTGTCATTTCCTTTAACGGCCTATCCAACATATGCTCAATATGAACAACAAATGCAGGATTTTGCAACTGATCATCCTGCTATAGCGCAATTAGTAGATATCGGAGGCACAACTGAAGGTGTATCGGGAGGTGATAAAAGATTACTATTTATTAAATTATCTGATAATGCTCCAACAAGAGAGGTCGAACCCCGTGTTATGTACACTTCATCTATGCATGGTGATGAAATTGCCGGTTATCCAATGATGCTTTCTCTAATAGATTACTTAATTACAGCATATGAAAATACTTCTCATACTGATCATGCTAGAATAAAAAACTTATTAGAAAACAGTGAAGTTTGGATTAATCCATTAGCAAATCCAGATGCTACTTATTGGTTAAGTGACGATAATTCATCAGTATCTAATTCAAGAAGGTATAATGCAAAAGGTGTTGATTTAAATAGAAATTATCCAGATAATGTTGCCGGACCACATTATGATGGTTACGATTATCAAGTGGAGACTACTGCTTTTATGAAATTAGCAGATAATAATCATTTTGTGATTTCTGCAAATTTTCATGGAGGGACAGAAGTTGTGAATTTTCCTTGGGACAATACGAGTACTAGACATCCTGATGATGATTGGTATAAATTGATAAGTAAAGAATATGCTGTTAATTGTCAGGCTGATGGTGCTGCCGGTTATATGGATGCTGTGTATACCAATTCTCCATGGCCAGGAGTAACAAACGGCTCTGATTGGTACACAGTTTTTGGAGGAAGACAAGATTATATGAATTTTGAAAAACATGCTAAAGAGGTTACTATTGAATTAAGTAATACGAAAATTATACCAACCACTCAAATTCAAAACCATTGGAATTATAATAGAGATGCATTAGTTGATTATTTTTTACAGGGTTCCTATGGATTTCATGGGATTGTTAAAGATATAAACACAGGTACTCCTATAAAGGCAAAAATAACATTAGTTGGTCATGATGCCTTAGGTTCTTGGGTTGAAACGGAGTTACCCTTAGGTGATTTTTATAGACCAATTAATGCGGGGAGTTATAATATTTTATTTGAAGCTGATTGCTATCAATCGCTTACTTTACCAAGTCAAGTTATTGCAGACGGAGCTAGAGTTGATTTAGGAGATATATTATTAACACCATCTTCTGGTTATGTTTCAACTGATCCTACAAATATTTCAAAATCCAATATTGCTTTAACTAGTGCAACTGTATCTTGGGATGATACAGGTGCAAACACCTATGATTTTAGATATAGAGTAGGAGCTTCTAGTTGGATTGAACAAACCGTTTCTAATAATACTATAGATTTATCGAATTTAAGTCCTGATACTACTTATGATATAGAGGTTAGAAGTACTTGCGGGTCTCAAAATTCAATTTACAGTAGCTCTACTTTAACTACGTTAGATTTTTTAACCTGCGTTACTCCAATAGTTTCATACCCATATTCTGAAAGTTTTGAAAATACTTTGGGCGCTTGGACACAAAGCACCAGTGATGATATAAACTGGTTAACTAGAAGTGGTACAACACCAACAAGTTCTACAGGTCCTTCAGGAGCATCTAATGGTACTTACTATTTGTTTACTGAATCTTCTTCTCCCACTCCAACTTATGCTTTAGCAGAATTAAACAGTCCTTGTTTTGATTTATCTGGTTATATTGATGCTAAGTTTTCATTCGATTATTATTGGTATGGATCTGAGATTGATCAAGCTTCATTAATAGTTGAGGTTAGAGCAGATGATGATGTTGAATACACCACATTATTTAAAAAAACAGGTACTAGTGTTAATAGTTGGGTATCTTTATCAGCAACACCAATAGATTTAAGTGCCTATAGCGGTAAAGTAATCAAGTTAAAAATTTCTGGGATAACAGGGGATGGAATTAGAAGCGATATGGCTTTTGATAATTTTTCCTTAACGGCAACAGTTAATGCTTCTTTAGGTATAGAAGATGAAATTTTAAGTGCATTTCAACTATACCCAAACCCATCAAATATTGGTGAAGTTAGGTTAAAAGTACCTAATGAAATTCAAGCATTTAATATTGTAATATCAAATACTTTAGGTCAAAAACTGTATAGTAATATCATAGAGAATTATAACAGTAAAACTCATACAATTAACACACAAGGTTTTAAAACAGGTATTTATATGGTAACCGTAAGTACAAATTTAGGAAAGTCAACAAAAAAACTGGTTATTCAATAACTATTATAAACATAAATTTAAGAAGGTTTCTGATATGATTTTTAAAACTCAGGAACCTTCTTTTTTTGTAATTTAAATTATTGAAATTTAATAGTTTAAATTATTTTATTTTTTGTAACTTTACTAATATAAACCCCTCAAAGACAAATATTATGTTAAAAAAAATTACTTTTTTAGCTGTATTGGCATTCATGTCATATAGCTGTCAATCAAACGATGATTTTGAAAATTTAAACACTCAAAATTTTGAATTTAGTGTAGACACCCATGATTTAACGGGTATTAGTTCCAGAAATACAGAAACAGCTTGTTATTCAACCCCTTTAATAGCTGGTCAATATTATGATGCAGGAAGAATAGATGTTGAAATTGTAAATGAATCCGGAACCGATTATGTTTACATTACTTACATAACAAATGCTGACTGGATTATAAAATTGACTCACTTATATGCTGGAGACAGAGATGGAATTCCTGAAACAAAAAAAGGAAATCCAAAACCAGGCGTTTTTGAAAAACGTATGGATTATGAAGCTAATGTCATTTCTGATTTTGAAGTGGAATATAAAATTCCGGCGAGTGCTTTTGAAGCTTGTTTTTCAATAGCCGCACATGCTGAGGTGGCTAAACTAGATGATAAAGGGAATATAATTCAGCAAGAAACAGGCTGGGGAAAAGGTGATAATTTTGAAGGTAATAGTTGGGCAATGTTGTTTGACTTTTGTAAGTCAGACTGCTCAACAGAAGTTGATATTGATAAATAATATTTTAATAAAAAAGGCTTCAAAATTGAAGCCTTTTTTATTAAAATAAATTTACTTAAACGCCTGATGTCCTGTAATATCTAATCCAGTTATTAACAAATGAATATCATGTGTTCCCTCATAGGTAATTACACTTTCTAAATTCATCATATGGCGCATAATAGAGTATTCTCCAGTAATTCCCATAGCACCTAATACCTGACGCGCCTCTCTGGCTATTTTAAGAGCCATATCCACGTTATTTCGTTTAGCCATAGATATTTGAGCAGTTGTTGCCTTACCTTCATTTTTAAGTGTTCCTAAACGCCAGGTTAGTAACTGAGCTTTGGTGATTTCTGTTATCATTTCAGCCAATTTCTTTTGCTGTAATTGTGTTGCTGCAATTGGTTTATCAAATTGGATACGTTCTTTTGCATATCTTAAAGCAGTATCGTAACAATCCATTGCGGCACCAATAGCGCCCCAGGCAATACCATATCTTGCAGAATCTAAACAACCAAGTGGAGCACCCAATCCATCTTTGTTAGGTAACATATTTTCTTTAGGAATTTTTACATTATCAAAAATTAATTCTCCTGTTGAAGAAGCTCTTAAACTCCATTTATTATGCGTTTCAGGAGTTGTAAACCCTTCCATTCCACGTTCAACAATTAATCCTTTGATGCGGCCTTCTTCATTTTTAGCCCAAACAACAGCAATATCAGCAAAAGGAGCGTTTGAAATCCACATTTTCGCACCATTTAAAAGAAAATGGTCGCCCATATCTTTAATTTTAGTTTCCATTCCACCAGGATTAGAACCATGATTAGGCTCCGTTAATCCAAAACAACCCATAAATTCACCACTTGCTAATTTTGGCAAATATTTTTTACGTTGTTCTTCATTTCCATATTTCCAAATTGGATACATCACTAAAGATGACTGGACAGAAGCTGTTGAGCGTACACCAGAATCGCCTCGCTCTATTTCTTGCATAATTAAACCATAAGACATTTGATCCAATCCTGCGCCACCATATTCTTCCGGAATATAAGGCCCAAACGCACCAATTTCGGCTAAACCAGAAATAATTGATGTTGGAAATTTTGCTTGTTGAGCAGCTTCTTCAATAATTGGAGAAACTTCACGTTTTACCCATTCTCGTGCTGCGTCTCGCACTAATAGATGCTCTTCAGTTAACAATTCATCCAACTGATAATAATCTGGAGCTTGAAATAAATCTTGTGACATTCGTTTATATAATTTGGTTTGTATACAAATTTACTAATTAAAATCATTTATTCATTACATTTGTGATAATGAGTTTCACCTTAGGAAAAGAAGAAAAATTAAAAAGCAAAAAATTAATTGAGCAATTATTTGCGGAGGGAAAACACGTAAAATCGTTTCCGTTTAGATTGGTTTATTTACCTGTAAACCACTTTGGGAAAATGCCAATAAAAGTTGGGTTTTCGGTACCAAAGCGAAATGTAAAGTTAGCCGTTAATAGATTAAGAATTAAAAGATTAATGCGTGAAGTTTATAGAAAAAATAAGGATTTATTTACTGATAATTTAGATAAGCGATATATTTTTATGTTCGTTTATATGGCAAAAGAAGAAATAAAATATAGTGATTTAGAGTTAGCTTTAATAAAACTAGGCGCTAAATTTCAAGATAAAATTAAAGAATATGAGCAGAATTAAAAAATGGGTTATCGGAGTTTTTGTAACCGTTTCAATAGCAATATCGGCTGGGTTTCAATCAGATTTTTTTGAAATAGCCAAGCAAATAGATATTTACACAACTTTGTTTAAAGAGTTGAATATGTACTATATAGATGAAGTAAATCCTGGAGAACTTACAAGTAAGTCTATTAATTATATGCTTAGTAATTTAGACCCTTACACAAGGTTTTACGATGAACAAGGTGTTGAAGATGCAAGAATAAGAGCTACAGGTGAGTATGGAGGTATTGGTGCAATTTCCAGATTTAAGGATAAAACATTAATAATTCGTGAAGTTTTAAAAAATTCTCCAGCTGAAAAAGCAGGAATTAAATCTGGGGATAAGATTTTAAAAATTGAAGAGATTGATGTTAAAGATTTTGAAGAAATTGGAGTAACTAGTTTGCTAAATGGATTGCCAAATACCAAAGTTAAACTTAAAATTGAGCGACAAAATAAAGAACAGGATATTTTAGTTACCCGAAAAAAAATTGAGGTTAATGCCGTTCCTTATTTCACAATGTTAAATAATGAAGTTGGTTATATTTCTTTTATGAAGTTTAATGAAAAAGCATCTTCAGAAGTGAAAAGTGCTTATTTAGATTTAAAAGAGCAAGGAATGAAAAAACTAATTATTGATGTTAGAAGTAATCCAGGAGGATTATTAAATGAAGCTGTATCAATTACAAATTTCTTTATTCCAAAAAATAAAGTAGTTGTAAAAACAATTGCAAAAACTGAAAAAGAAAGCGCCACCTATAAAACACAATCTGAACCAATAGATTTAGAAATCCCATTAACTATTTTGGTGAACAATCGATCTGCTTCTGCTTCAGAAATCTTAGCAGGTTCTTTACAAGATTATGACAGGGCTGTTATTATTGGCGAGCGTTCTTTTGGTAAAGGATTGGTGCAACGTTACAAACCGCTTTCATATGGTACGCAAATGAAATTAACCATTTCTAAATATTATACACCTAGTGGAAGATGTATTCAAGAATTGGATTATACAAACAGGGATGATGAAGGAAACATTCCAAAATTTTCAGATTCTGGAAGAGAAGAATACAAAACTGAAAAAGGTAGAACTGTTTATGGTGGGGGTGGAATTCAGCCAGATTATGATATTGAAAAACCAAACACTACAAAAGCTACAGAAACGTTGCTTTTATCTGATGCATTTTTTAATTACGCAACTAACTATTTTTATGAGCATCCTTCCATAGCAACACCTTCTAAATTTAGCTTAAGTGATAATGATTTTGAAGATTTAAAAAAGTATTTAAGTAAAAATAATAACGATTTTCAAACAAGTACTGAAGCAGAATTTGAGAAGGCTCTTGAAAAAGCATCAAAAGAAAATTTAGATGGAAATTTAGCCAAAAATTACTCAAATTTATTGAAGGATATTCGAGCTGAAAAATTAAATGAATTGGATAAAAACAAGGATGAAATTTTAGATAAATTAACCGAAGAAATTGTAAAACGTTATTATTATTCAGAAGGCGTATTTCAGCAAAAAGCAGTTTTTGATAATACTATTTTAAAAGCAGTTTCAATTTTAAATAATACTTCAGAATATGAAAAATTATTAAGTAATTGAAAAATTTGGAGAGTGAAAACGTATAAAGTTGCACAAATCAAAAAATAGACGATTATACATTTATAACAATATATCTGTATCTTTGTAATCCAAAAATATTTTATGGAACAAACAAAAATTAAAGGAAGAACGAGAGCTCAAGAATCTTCTAATGCCATTGAGCGTTTATACATTTCTATGCGCCATTTATTTAGCAGAGGTTTTTACAAACCAATGGGTATTTCTGGAGATGCTTTGCGTGAATCTTTACTATTATTACGACCTGAAATTTATGGATCAATTGCAGAAGAAAAGGTAGAATTAAACGGTTTGATATACGTTATTGAGCGCCTTCCTACAGGGATTGAAGAGTGTAGATTCATAAATTTAACATCTGATGAAGGGTATTCCAAATCACATTTTAAAGCGATTGTTCCACCTAAGCGAAGAAGAAATTGCTTTAGAATTGATAAGGACCAAATGAATATTGAGGTTACCAGAGGAAGGTCGGAAATTTATGATATACTAACTCATTTAACTTTTTTGTTTATAGAATCTCACAAAATTGCTAAAAAAGTTCTTATTAGTGATGGTACTGATACCATTAGAGAGTGGAAAAAATTGGCAGAAGTTGTGTTGCATAATAAAAAAATATCTGGAGATGAGCGCGATATTATGTTGGCTCATTTAGCAAGTGTATTAGGAAGAACTTTTGAAGAAACCCAAGCTGTACATGCTCTTTTGGGGGAGGAGAACAATCCAGATCGATTATTTCAAATTATTTATTGGTTGGGTCGTTTAGCAATAAATGAGCAGGTTGATAATTTAAGAAGGGCTATTTCTTTTAGCCCGGTATTACGTGAAAGAATTGGACACCATGTTTATGGAGAAATGTGGGCAAACAATATTAAAAATGTTTTAGATGAAAACAATTTATTAGAGCGGCCAATTCATATAATTAGTGCAAATATGCACAGCGTAATGAATTCGATTTACGCTCCAATAGTTTTACCAAAACAAATAAAAGATAACAATACCATTTCTTTGTTTGAATTATTAAGTAAAGATGATAATGAAGATTTGCGAGCACAAGTAAAAGAGTTCGCATCAAAAAATGGACTTACTTATATAAAAGATGTATCAGGAACCAATATTAATGTTCAAATTATTGATACTGAAAAAATTGATATAACTAAAACTAACTATGTTTTAGAAAATAGCTTAAATAATGAGTTAAAACCTGTTATAATTGTAATGGATTATGCTTTTGGTGAACAAGCTTATGAAACTATGGATGAGCTTTTAAAACCTTATGAATGTGAAAAAGGAAAAAAACATCATTTGGATGTTGAATCTGTTTCAATAATGGGTAAAGCAGGAATATTAGAAGGAGGAAAAGGAGATATTATGATTCCTTCATCACATATTTTTGAAGGAACAGCCGATAATTATCCGTTTAAAAATCAGTTGAAAAAGAAAATGTTTGAAGGTTGTGGAGTTGGAGTTTATACAGGTGCTATGGTTACTGTATTGGGTACTTCGCTTCAAAATAAAGATATTTTAAAATTCTTTCACGATTCAACTTGGAAAGTTACCGGACTAGAAATGGAAGGGGCTCATTATCAAAAAGCGATTCAGGCAGCTTCAAAAATTAGAGGTAATATATCTCGAAAAGTAAAAGTTAATTACGCTTATTACGCATCGGATAACCCTTTAGAAACTGGAAGTACTTTAGCATCTGGCGGGCTTGGAACTACCGGTGTATTGCCTACATATGTAATTACTCAAAAAATATTAGAACAAATTTTTTAATTCAACATAAAATAAATAGCAAAAGAATTTACAACATGAATGTATTAATACTTGGATCAGGAGGAAGAGAACATGCAATGGCTTGGAAAATTGCACAAAGTAACTTATTAACAAAGCTATTTATTGCCCCAGGTAATGCCGGAACAAAAGAAGTTGGAACTAATTTAGAAATCAATCAAACAGACTTTGAAGCTATAAAAAAAGTAGTTTTAGAAAATAACATTAAGTTGGTGATTGTTGGACCAGAAGATCCATTGGTAAAAGGAGTTCATGATTTCTTTTTAAACGATACTGAATTAAAAAATATTCCAGTAATTGGACCACAAAAATACGCTGCACAATTAGAAGGAAGTAAAGAATTTGCTAAAGAATTTATGGTTCGCCATAACATTCCAACTGCTGCATACGAAAGTTTTACAACAGAAAATTTAGAAGCTGGCCACAAGTTCTTAGAAACATTAACACCTCCTTATGTATTGAAAGCAGATGGATTGGCAGCTGGGAAAGGAGTTCTTATTTTAAACGATTTACAAGAAGCTAAAGATGAACTTACTGAAATGCTGGCAAACAAAAAGTTTGGAGCAGCAAGTAGTAAAGTAGTAATTGAAGAGTTTTTAACAGGAATAGAACTTAGTTGTTTTGTGTTAACTGACGGAAAGAGCTATGTTACTTTACCAAGCGCAAAAGATTACAAAAGAATTGGAGAAGGAGATAAAGGTTTAAATACAGGAGGAATGGGAGCTGTTTCGCCAGTACCTTTTTTAACTGACGAATTAATGAAGAAAATTGAAAATCAGGTTATTAAACCAACAATTGATGGGTTTCAAAAAGATAATATTAGGTATGTTGGTTTTGTATTTATTGGATTGATTTTAGATAAAGGAGAAATTAAAGTGATTGAATACAATTGCAGAATGGGTGATCCTGAAACAGAAGTTGTTATTCCGAGGATAGAAAGTGATTTTTTAGAGTTATTAATTGCTGCAGGAAATAAGGAATTACATTCTAAAACCATTGAATTTAAAAAAGAAAGCGCTTGTACAGTTATGCTAGTTTCTGGGGGCTATCCTGAAGCTTATGAAAAAGGAAAAGAAATTTTGGGGTTAAATAACGTTGAAAACTCCATTCCTTTTCATGCAGGGACAACAACGAATTCAAATGGGAAAGTTGTTACAAATGGAGGTAGAGTTATTGCTATTACGTCTTATGGAGATAACTTTAATGAAGCTTTAAAGCAATCGTACAAAAACATTAAGAAAATTAATTTTGAAGGAATGAATTTTAGAACAGACATTGGTTTTGACTTGTAAAAAAAAATTCTTGTTGCGCCATTAAATTGGGGTTTGGGACATGCTACAAGATGTATCCCAATAATTAATGGTTTGCTAAAAGCAAATTATGAACCAATTATAGCTAGTGATGGTAATGCTTTATTATTACTGCAAAAAGAGTTTCCTTTACTAAAGAGTATTAAACTTCCATCATACAATATAAAGTATTCTAAAACAGGTAGAAATTTAAAATTTAAACTGCTTTTAAGTGTTCCTTCAGTAATTTCAGCGGTAAATAAAGAACATAAAATAATTGCTCAAATTATAAATAAGGAAAATATTGCTGGAATTATTTCAGACAATAGATTTGGAGTGTATAATTCAAAAATTCCTTCGGTTTATGTTACGCATCAATTAAATGTTTTATCGGGAAATACAACAGGTATAACATCAAGAACCCACCAAAAAATTATAAAAAATTTTAATGAATGCTGGGTTCCAGATTTCGAAGATGACCAAAATTTTTCAGGAAATTTAAGTCATTTAGAAAAGCACAATTTTAATTTAAAATATATTGGCATATTAAGCAGGTTAAAATCTGTAAAATGTAAAATTGAAAATAATTTGTTGGTATTACTTTCGGGTCCAGAACCACAAAGAACTTTGTTAGAAGAAAAAGTGTTAGAAGCACTTAAAAATTATTCGGGTAAGGTTTTGTTTGTTAGGGGGACTTTAAATAATAACTCAAAATTAGAAGCTTCAAACCCGCCTACCGGACAGTCAGGAAACATAAAAATTATTAATTTTTTGTTAACAACAGATTTAGAAAAAGCAATAATCAAAAGTGAAATTGTGATTGCTCGTTCTGGATATTCAACTATTATGGATTTGGCTGTTTTAGGTAAAAAAGCATTCTTTATTCCTACACCGGGTCAATTTGAACAAGAGTATTTAGCAGAATTAATGCAAAATAAATTAATTGCCCCGTTTTCAAATCAAAAGGAATTTAATTTAGAAAGACTAACTAGTTTAATTAATTATAAAGGATTTGAAAAAAGTGAATCAAAAATAGATTTAAAACTCTTTCAGCTTTTCGAGGGTAAATGAAAATTCTGAACCTTTTCCATATTCGCTTTTTACGAAAATTTGCTCGTTATGAGCTTCAATAATATGCTTTACAATAGATAGCCCTAGGCCCGAACCACCTTGCTCTCTAGATCTACTTTGATCTACTCTATAAAACCGCTCAAAAAGTCTTGCCTGGTGTTCTTTTTTAATTCCTTCACCATTATCAATTACTTTTATTAATACTTTATTATTGATAATTTTTTCAACACTAACCATTGTGGTACCTCCTTTTTTACCATATTTAATAGAGTTAACCAACAAATTTGTTATCACTTGTTCTATCTTTTCAACATCACCAATTACCATTATTGGGTAGACATAATGTTTATTAAAATGTAAAGAAATATTTCTTTTTTTAGCCTTCATTTCCAGTAATTCAAATACACCTTGTATTAATTCTAATATGTTAAAAGGTTCTTTATTTAGACTTAAATCTGCTGATTCAAGTTTGGAAATTAAATCCAGATCTTTAACAATTGCAATTAACCGCTCAACACCTTTATTGGCACGTTTTAAATATTTTTTACTAATATTTTTATCATCAATTGCCCCATCTGCTAAAGTTAATAAGTAACCCTGTACAGTAAATAATGGAGTTTTTAATTCATGCGAAACATTGCCTAAAAATTCTCTTCTATAATTTTCTCTTTGGTTTAAGTTGGTAATTTGTTGTTGTTTAATTTCTGCAAATTTTTGAACTTCCCTTGAAAGTGCATCAATATCTGAAGTAATTACAGTTTTATTAAAATCGGAAGGATCTAAAAAATTGACACTATCGTATATTTTTTTTATACGTTTAAAAATAAATTTTTCTAATCTATATTGAGAAACAAGAAATATAAAAATAAAAGTTGAAGCACTAAAAAGAATTATAAATGAAGGTTTTATGATACCATCTAAAAAGTAATAATTAGCAATAAAAAAACCTAAAAGCATAAAAAAGGTAATAAAAAATGAAGTCCAAAAAGCGAATGAATATGTTTTTTTAATCTTCATTTAATACAAATTTATACCCAACTCCTTTAACAGTTTTAAAATAATCATCTCCAATTTTTTCACGAAGTTTTCTAATATGTACATCAATAGTTCTTCCTCCAACAACAACTTCATTGCCCCAAACTTTATCTAAAATATCATCGCGTTTAAAAACTTTATCAGGTTTCGATGCTAGTAAAGAAAACAGTTCAAACTCCTTTCTTGGTAAAGAAAGTTTTTCTCCGTCTTTTATAATAACATACTCTTCTCTATCAATAACTATCCCACCAACATTAACCTGATCATATGAAGATGAATTATTTAATTCATTAACCCTACGTAATAAAGCTTTAATTTTACTAACCAATACTTTAGGCTTAATAGGTTTAGTGATATAATCATCTGCTCCAACATTAAAACCAGCAACTTGTGAATAATCTTCTCCCCGAGCAGTAAAAAATGTTATTAATACATTTTCTAAGCCTTTGGTTGTTCTAATTTTCTCACAAGCCTCAATGCCATCCATTTCGGGCATCATGATGTCTAAAATAATTAAATGCGGATTATTTTTTTTTGCTGAAGCAATGGCTTCAATACCGTTTTTAGCGGTAAAAATTTTATAACCTTCATTTTTTAAATTGTATCCAACAATTTCTAAAATATCAGGTTCATCATCAACTAAAAGAATTTTAATATCTGTGTTTTTCATAATTTTTTACAAATTTGAACAGTAAAAACATTCAAAAGTAACCATTAATTATAATTTCAAAACAATAAGAACTAAAGTAATTAAAAGAATAACGTTAAGCTAACATAAACCTTACAGTTTGTTAATGTTTTCGTGCGGTTTGTTAATTTTAGGGTGTTTTAGCCTTGTAAAACAGCAAATTAACTTTTTTTTAAAAAGAAATTTTTTATTTTTGAGAAAAAGCTATTAATAAAATTAAAATTTAATTCTATGAAAAAGAACTACCTTTTGTGGGTTGCAATCTTTGTAACCATATTTTCTTATGCCCAAACTGAAGTATTTATAAATGAAATTCATTATGATAATGGAGGTTCAGATTCTGGTGAGGGAGTGGAAATTGCCGGACCGGCAGGAACAGATTTAACAGGATGGAGTTTGTTGTTCTATAATGGTGTAGACGGAACTGTTTATGACACTAAAACATTATCAGGTTCAATACTAAACCAGCAGAATGATAGAGGTACCGTTTGGTTTGCTCATTTAAATATTCAAAATGATATTGAAGGAATTGCGTTATTAGATCCAAATAACGTTGTTGTACAATTTTTAAGTTATGAAGGCTTTTTTACCGCAACGGATGGATTAGCAATTGGTGTAACATCAGTTGATATTGGCGTTTTTGAAGATGGATCAGATCCAGTTGGTGAATCTTTACAATTGACAGGCCTAGATGGCACTTATTATGAAGACTTTACTTGGAATGCTTCATCACCAGAAACTGAAGGAGTAATTAATAATGTTCAGTCGTTTAAGGCTACGCCTGCAATTCTAGCAAGTAATACTGTTGCCGGAATGATTTATGAATTTGGTTCTGGACCATCAGGAGAAGGAACATTTGTGGTTTTTGGCACAAATTTAACCAACGATATTGTGTTAACAGCCCCAACAAATTTTGAAATTTCAGAAACTACAGGGGGTAGTTTTAGCACATCAATTAACCTTTCTCCAAGCAGTGGAACAGTTGTAAATACAACTATTTACGTGAGATTAAATACGGATTTAAATATTGGAAATTATAGTGAAAATGTTACCGCTAATAGTTCTGGAGCTGTAAGTAAAACGGTTGTTTTAAGTGGAAATGTAGCGCCTAATATTGGATCTATAATAATTACAGAAATAATGCATAATCCAAGCGCTGTTACAGATGCTAACGGAGAATACTTTGAAGTTTACAATACTACAGGAACTGATATTGATTTGAATGGTTGGGTGATTTCAGATAATGGATCAGAATCTCATCCAATAAATTCATCAGTTATCGTGCCATCTGGGGGATATGCTGTTTTTGCAAGAAATTCAATTTTTGCAGAAAATGGAAATTTTAATGCTGATTATGATTTTGTTAGCTTTACTTTATCATCTATTGACGAAATAATAATAACAACTCCGGTAGAAATGGGAAGTGTTATTATAGATCAAGTGTATTATGATGACACCAATTTCCCAAACAATGCTGGTGAAAGTATGGAATTACACTTGTATGAATACAATAATGTATCTAATGATACTGGTTCTAACTGGGGAGCTGCAACCACAGCCTATGGACTTGGAGATTTAGGTACACCTGGAATTAATAATGATTTTGGTTTATCAGTTGTCAAAAATCAAATAGAAGGTTTTAAGATGTACCCAAATCCTGTTTCAGATGGGGTGCTGTATATGTCATCTAGCAACAACGCGAATAAGCAAGTTGATATTTATTCAATTTATGGACAACAAGTTTACCGAAAAAAACTACAATTACAAGAATCAATAGATATTTCTAACCTAAACAGAGGTATTTATTTTGTAAAAATTGAAGAAGAAGGCAAAATTGCTACCCGAAAACTGATTGTATATTAAAAGTATTCTATTCAAACGATCTTTTAGTTTAAAGAGGTTGAATTTAAACTAGTGTTAAATTTTAGTTGAGAATTGTGTAAAAACTTACTTATGTATGGGAAAACCTTAACCATTTATTTGCTAAAACGTACCATTAGCAAACTTTTTTCACGATAAATTGCTATATATAAGTATTATATAGATTTTCGCTTCGAAATTTTGAATCCCCCACAAATGAAAAATTTATACTTACTATTATTTACCCTATTTATAACAGGCCTTAGTTTTGGGCAAGATGTTTACATTTCTGAAATTAATTATACAGGTTCGAAACCTGGTATAGAACTAACTGGAGTTGGAGAAACTGACTTATCAGGTTGGAGTTTAGCTTTTTACGAAGGTACTAATCGTAAAGTGTATAAAATAATTGATTTAACAGAAAGATTAGATAATAGTATTCTTTGGAAAGATGTACCTGACATCTCGTTAGGTCATCCTAAAGGTGCCGGTGTAGCATTGATTGATGGTGATGGAAATGTGGTTGAATTTTTATTTAACTATGGTTCTAGTGCTTTTGAAGCAAAAGATGGCCCTGCACAAGGGTTTGAAAATGTGAATGTTGGTAGTACAAGTGGAGAAGAATCAATTCAAAGAACGGCGACGGGCTGGGTTGTTGCTGAACCAACACCAGGAGATCCAAGCTCAAATAGATCTTTAGGCGTTGTAAAAAACCAAATAGAAGGTTTTAATGTATATCCTAACCCGGTTAGGGATGGTATAATTTCAATTACTACTAAAAGTTCATTAGAAAAGTATGTAGTAATTTATTCAATTTTAGGAAGTGTGGTTTACCAAAATACGGTGCGCGCAAATGAAACCATTAATGTTAGTAATTTAAATACGGGACTATATTTTGTGCAAGTTGAAGAAGATGATAAAGTATCTGTTAAAAAAATATTAATCAATTAAGATTAAAAAAATAATCTTTAAAAAAGCATCCTTATTTAAATAAGGATGCTTTTTTTGTTATATTTAGGCTTAAAAAAAGCTATGAATATTAAAATTAATTTTGAAAACATCTTGTTTTTAGATATTGAAACCGTACCTGAAAATGAGTTTTACAAGGACTTAACAGAAGAGAAACAAGAGCTATTTGCTTTAAAAACTCAGTATCAACGAAAAGAGGAATTTACTCCTGAAGAATTTTACGAGCGTGCTGGAATATGGGCTGAATTTGGAAAAATTGTATGTATTTCGGTCGGTTATTTTATAAATTTTAAATCCAGTGATCGGAAATTTAGAGTCACTTCCTTATTTGGTGATGAATTTAAAATTTTAGAAGAGTTTAAAAATTTATTAGATAAACATTTTAATAAGCCTCAACATTTATTATGTGCCCATAATGGTAAAGAGTTTGACTTTCCTTTTATAGCTCGTAGAATGATAGTTCACCAAATAGAATTGCCAGAAAAATTGAATTTATTCGGGAAAAAGCCTTGGGAAGTATCACATTTAGATACTATGGAGTTATGGAAATTTGGAGATTATAAGCATTATACTTCATTAAAATTACTAACCTCAATATTGGGGATTCCTTCTCCAAAAGATGATATAAGCGGAAGTGAAGTTGGCGGGGTTTTTTACAAAGAAAAAAACCTTAAACGTATTGTTACGTATTGCGAGAAAGATACCATTGCTATTGCACAGTTGTTATTGCGATTTAATAATGAACCTTTAATTGAAGAATTAAATATTGTACATATTTAAGGTGATTTGTTTTGTCATACCTGCACACACAGGTATCTTTCACAGTAATAATTTGGAGCCAAAGTAAAATTAGATTCCTGTTGTAACAGGAATGACAAATAAGAATATTTATTTTAAAAGGCTGTCATACCTGCGCAGTTAGGGATCTTTTACAGCAATAATTTGGAGCCAAAGTAAAATCAGTTTCTTATCTTCACAGGAATGACAAATAAGAATATTTATTTTAAAAGGTTGTCATACCTACGCAGTTAGGGATCTACTTACTGCTCTTCTAACATTGAAGAAAGTTCAAACCAACGTTCTTCTTTTTTGTCTATTTTAGAATTAATTTCCTGAAGTTTAATAGAAAGTTCATTAATTTCTTCTCCAGAAAGAGAACCATCCAAAAATTTAGCTTCAATTTCACTTTTTTGAATTCCTAACGTTTCAATTTCACTATCAAGAGAGTCAAATTCTTTTTTCTCTTTAAAAGTTAGTTTGGCTTTAACCGTTGTTTTTACTCGGGTATCAATTTTTTTAGTTGTTTCAACTTCTCCTTTTGGTTTAGAATCTTCGTATGTTCTAAAATCGGAATAATTTCCAGGGAAATCTTCTACAACACCATCACCTCTAAATACAAATAAATGATCCACAATTTTATCCATAAAATAACGGTCGTGAGAAACCACGAGTAAACATCCAGGAAAATCTAATAAAAAATTTTCAAGTACATTTAAAGTGATAATATCTAAATCGTTGGTTGGCTCATCTAATATTAAAAAGTTTGGATTTTGAATTAAAACAGTACATAAATACAAACGTTTACGTTCTCCACCACTTAGTTTTTCAACAAAATCATATTGTCTTTTTCTACTAAATAAAAAACGTTCAAGTAATTGAGCTGCTGAAAGGCTTCTTCCTTTTGTTAATGGAATCTGCTCCCCGTATTCCTTAATAATTTCAATAACTTTTTGTCCTGGTTTTGGGTTGATTCCATCTTGTGTATAATACCCAAATTTAATAGTTTCACCAACCACAACTTTACCAGAATCCACAGGAATTCCGCCAGTAATTATATTTAAAAATGAAGATTTTCCTGTCCCATTTTTCCCAATAATACCAATACGCTCCCCGCGCAAAAAATTATAGTCAAATTTGTCTAATATTTTTAAATCGCCAAAAGATTTAGAAATTTTATGAAGCTCTAAAATTTTAGAACCCATACGTTCCATATTAATTTCTAACTGAACTTTATGGTCATTTCTGCGTTTATGGGCTTCTTCCTTTATTTTGTAAAAATCATCTATTCTACTTTTAGATTTTGTGGTTCTAGCTTTTGGCTGTCTGCGCATCCAATCTAATTCTTTTGTAAATAAATTTTTGGCTTTATCTACGCTTGCTTGTTCTGCGGCAATTCGTTCTTCTTTTTTTTGTAAATAGTAAGAATAATTTCCTTTATAAGTATAAAAACCTCCATTATCTAATTCCACAATTTCATCACAAACACGCTCTAAAAAAAAGCGATCATGCGTAACCATAAACAACGTTATTTTTTCTTTTTTAAAATAATCTTCTAACCATTCAATCATTTCTAAATCTAGGTGATTTGTTGGTTCATCTAAAATTAATAAATCGGGTTTATGAATTAATATTACAGCTAAGGACAATCTTTTGCGTTGGCCTCCAGATAATGAACTCACTTTTTGAGTTAAATCTTCTAATTTTAATTTAAATAAAATTTGCTTGTATTGTGTTTCAAAATCCCAAGCGTTCAAACGTTCCATTTTTTCAAACGCTTTTTGGTAAGCAACCTCGTCCGATGGGTTTTGCAATGCGTGTTCGTATTCTTCAATAACTTTTAAAGTTTCGTTATCAGAATTAAAAATGGTTTGTTCAACAGTTAGTTCGAAATCTAAATTTTCTTCTTGAGAAAGGTATTCAATTTTTAAGTCTTTTCGAGAAATTACCTGACCCGTATCCGGGCTATCAAGGCCGGCAATAATATTAAGCATGGAAGTTTTACCAGTACCATTTTTTGCAATAAAAGCAATTTTTTGATCCTTATTTATTCCGAAAGAAATGTCACTAAAAAGTTCAACTTCCCCAAATGCTTTTGATATGTTTTCAACCGAGAGGTAATTCATTCATTTTAAATTTTGACAAAACTACATAAAAAAACCCGAGAAAATATTCTCGGGTTTTTTATTAGTTTAAAATTCAATTATTTTATTGTTTCATAAACTTTTTAGTCATTACTTCCTCACCATCATTTACTTCAATAATATAAATTCCAGTTTTTAGGTTACTAACATTAATAGCACCATTAACATTTCCAGAATTTAAAGTTTGGCCCAAAACATTGGATATTTTAAATGTAGTATTTGCATTAATATAATTCATTTTAATACTTAGGTAACTACCTTTTACAGGGTTAGGATATACAATAAAATCATCTATTTCATTTTCAAATTCTTTTTCAGCTACCTCATCTAGAGATCTTAAATAGTTAATACCGTCAGTATTTCTAGCTGTTCCAGTTCCTATAATACCACTAATGGTAACTTGATCAATGTAAATATAATCAGCATTTCCTGATGCATCACATTGAAATCTGAATTCCGCATTAGAAGGAAAATTAAAATTAGCCTTATCTAAAGTTACAGTTGCAGTATAAAAACTATTATTGTTAAAGCTAGTACCTTGTGCATAAGAAGCAACAGTTGTCCAGGAAGACCCATTGTAATATCTTACCCAAAAATCCTCACCAGTTTCCATACTACGCGAATAGAAGAAGAATTCTATTTTAACTGAGTCGTAGGAACTTACATTAATCCCCGAAAGTGTCATTGCTGAAGCAGTACCGGAATTATCTCTTAGTTGAATAGAGGAATTGCCTTCATAAGAATAAGTGCCACTAGTATAACGAGCAACATCACTTCCGCCATCTGCCCAGCCATCCCATCCAGACTCAAAGAAACCTTGATGTAAGATAGTTGTTGAGCTTGTTTGCCCTTCTAAGGTAGTAATAGTTGCAGTATTACTATCAATAGAAACATTACCAGCGGCATCTTTAGCTCTTACGGTAAAGTTATAAGTTGTGTTCGAGTTTAATCCTGTTGCCTGATAAGATGTACCTGTTACAGAATTTAAAAAACTTCCATCTTGGTAAATATCATACCCAGTTACTCCAACATTATCAGTTGAACCACTCCAATTTAGATCAACTGAATTGTCCGTTTCGTTACCTGTAACTAAAGCGGGTGCAGTAGGTGCTTGTGTATCTGGAGCAGTTGTTGTTCCAATGGCAGTGTTACTATCACCAGAAATATTCCCAGCAGCATCTTTGGCTCTAACTGTAAAATTATATGAAGTTCCAGAGGCCAGACCTGTTACTTGGTAAGAAGTTCCTGATATCGATGTTAAAAGACTTCCATTTTGAAAAATATCGTAACCTATAACCCCAACGTTATCAGTAGAACCGTTCCATGTTAAATCAACAGTGGTTTCTGTTTCATTACTTGCGTTTAATGTTGGTGCTGTTGGTGCTTGTGTATCAGGGTCAGAAGCAGCTATTACAACGGCATAATCTTCAACTTCTCCATAACTAAAAGTTTCACAAGATGTTGGAATTCCATTATATTTCATGGAAATCCTCATTGTTGTAGTGCCTGTTACTGCTGTTGAAGGTATGGTAAATGTTCCGCTCACAGGAGTAGTTTTAGACGCTGTATTTGTCCAAACTTGTTCTCCAGAATCCGAAAAATCCCCATCTTTGTTGTAATCAATCCATACTCCATAGCCTTCATTATAAACAGTCCCGGTCCAAGTAGGTGTAATTGTTATTGTAACAGCTTGTCCTTTATCTAAACTTGTTGAAATTGAAGTGAAATCACTATAACCGTTACCTGCACTAGAGGAATTATCTGTTGTACCTATTTGTACACGACTAATATATTCATCAGCAACACTATTCCCTTTTGATGCGCAATAAGTTAAAACTTGATCTAATGTACTAAAGTTTACAGACGAACTAAATGCTGAACTAGAACTAGTACAAACACTTTGAACTTGAGCTTCATATTGAGTTAATGGATTTAATCCTGTTAAATTTAAGGTCGTGGATCCAGTGTTTTCAGACACCCATGTTGAGGTGCCAACTTCTCGGTATTGCACAATGTATGTTGCGCCAGACACAGCATTCCAGATTAAAGTAGCGCCAGAAGCAGTTGTATTTGATGAAAATAAACTTGTTGGAACTGTTGCATTACAAACAACTTCTTCTTCAATAGAAAAATTAGTATTAGAGATATCATAAAATATGTTATCTGCAGCTTCAATTTTAATTCTATTTTGAGTTCCAATATTGTTTGGAACAGTTACTTGTGCAGACCCATTATTTGCTACTCCAGTTACTAATGAAATTGGATATGTATTTCCTCCATTAGTAGACAATAAAACATTTACAGTTTGGCAATTTACAGCTCCAGTATTTGTTCCGGCAACATCCCAAGTTACAGTTTGTAACTGTCCAACATTCCATGTAATTGCTGAGTTTGGAAATGAAACTACAAATGGTCCGGCAGTTTCATTTACTGTTACCACCATATCATCGCTGTTATTTGCACCACCTCCAGCAACATTATCTCTAACTGTTAATCTAAAATTTAATGTTCTTGCTACATCTGGAACAGCTTCCCATTGAGTTGAGGTGTTCCCTGCTAAAACAGTTGATAATTCAGGAAATAGTCTTGTTTTTAATGTTGTAGGTGAAAAAGACCTAAATGCAATACCAGTTGCGGCTGTTGCGCTTGGATAGGTTGAAGAAGCATTGTTCTCATCCATTTGTTCCCAACAAAAGCTTAAACTATTACCGTCGGCATCTGCTCCGTCACCCGACAACATAAATGGTGTACTTTTTGGAATTGTGTAATCACCACCTGCTAATGCAGTTGGAACACTATTTCCTGTTAGAGTGTTTGTTTGGCAACTAGTTGTTTTAACATAATTAGTTATTTGTTGTATAGATATTGCGTGAAAATAAGAATCACTATGCGCTTGAATATCTGTTGCTCCTGTTATACCTGCATAACCCATAATAGTTGAACCGCTTCCAGGTTCCATTTGAGCATCTGTACCTTCGTTTCCATTAAATGTCCAAGTATGATTTCCTCCAAATTGATGTCCGATTTCATGTGCAACATAATCCACATCAAAATTATCACCCTCAGGTGTTGTATGAGAAGTAAAACCACTACCTTTTTGGTTGTTTACACAAACACAACCAATACAACCTGCGTTACCATTATTACTGTCGTTATGTACTAAATGTCCAATATCGTAATTAGTTTCACCAATAACACTTGTTAGTGTAGATTGTAATTGACTGTTTAAACTTGTTGTATAAGGGTCACTATTTGCAGCTGTATAAATTACAGCATCAGTATTTGCAATTAGCTCCATTGTAACTCCAAAATCAATTTCAAAAATACCATTTACACGAGTCATAGTTGCATTTATAGCAGCCAAAGCATTTGCTTTCGTGCCTCCAAAATACTGTGTATATTCTCCAGTTGCAGACATTGCTAATCTAAATGTTCTTAACATACCGTCATCAGCATTTGGTCTTGCAACTACACTATTTTTTGCGGCAATTTTGTTTGAAACATCATCTTTTACTAAACATTCAAAAGAATCTAATGATGCATCTTTAGATTGTTTGCCATAAACCATATATTGAGAAAAATCATCCGTATAAGGTTCAATAAATACTGCATTTTTTCCTGCAGCAATTGTCATGGTTTTTAAACCTAATTGAGAAATACTAAAACGAATAATAGCACTAGGGTTATCAATTCCTTTACCGGCATATGATTTAATGTCTGGGTATTTTGCTTGTAAATCCGGGTGCATTACTGAAGCCTCAAAAATACTAAAGCGTTCAAATTCCCCATTAGTATTTGGGAATTCTATTACAGTACCTGATTTTTGTAAATAACCTCCTCTTTTTGGAGAGCTTGATAAAGCTTTTTTTAGTGTAGTAACATCAAGACTGTACACTTGAAAATCATTTGAAATTTGATTTCTATTTTGTAAGATATTATTTTTTTTATTTTTTGACGATTTCACCCAAGGATTTATACTTTGTGAATATCCAAAATAAGAAGATAATATAAATGTTAAAAACAGTAATTTTAAATTAATAAAAGATTTTTTAAGTAAGTAGTTTTTTTTCATATCATGAGAATTTTAAATTATTCTCTAAAATATTAAAAATTACCAAATATTTAACAAATCTAACTGTTTGTTGTTGAAATTAAGCGTTTTAGATGGCATTTACATACTTTTTTATGGAAAATACATACTGCTGAGTTGTTATTATTGAGTTTATTTTTTACAACTAATTTATTAAAGGAAATATTTTGCTTTTCACTTTTTAAAAGCCATTTATAAAAACGTATTTTTATCAAATATAAAAGCATATGTATGTTAATAGTAAAAAATTTATCAGTTTCATTTAAATCTGATAATGTTATTAATAATATTTCCTACTGTTTAAATAAAAACGAAATTTTAGGAATTGTTGGTGAGTCAGGGAGTGGGAAATCAGTTTCATCACTAGCTATATTAGGGTTATTACCAAAAAAACAAACTAATATTACTGGAGAAATACTATTTGAAGATAAAAATCTTATTTTTTTAAATGATATGCAGTTTAGAGAAATAAGAGGTAATAAAATTTCTATGATTTTTCAGGAACCAATGAGCTCTTTAAATCCAAGTTTAACATGTGGATTTCAAGTATTGGAAATTTTATTGCAGCATAAGAAAATATCAAAATCAGATGCTAAAAAACAAGTAATTGAATTATTTAATAAAGTTAAATTACCAAGAGCTGAAACTATTTTTAATCAATACCCTCATCAGCTTTCTGGTGGTCAGAAACAACGTGTAATGATCGCTATGGCAATTGCCTGTAAGCCCAAAATTTTAATAGCAGATGAGCCAACAACAGCTTTAGATGTAACTGTTCAAAAAGAAATTATAGAGTTGTTAAAAGAGTTGCAGAAGGAAACTGAAATGAGTATTATATTTATAACTCATGATTTAGGTTTGGTTTCAGAAATAGCAGACAATGTTTTGGTTATGTATCAAGGAAAAATTGTTGAACAAGGAAATGCAAAGGAGCTTTTTAAAAAGCCAAAACATAATTATACCAAAGCACTTATAAACTCTAAACCAAGACTAGGAGAGCGATTAAAAAAGTTGCCAACGGTTCAAGATTTTATAAATGAAACAGAAGAGTCTGAAATTTATTCAACTAAACAACGAGAAGAATTTCATTCTAAAATTTACATTAAAAAACCGTTGTTGGAAGTTAAAAACATTTCAACTTATTTTAAATCTGATGGTAATTTCTTTTTTGGAAAACCAACTATAGTTAAAGCGGTTGATGGCGTTTCGTTTCAGCTTTTTGAAGGTGAAACTTTAGGATTGGTTGGGGAGTCGGGTTGTGGAAAAACCACATTAGGGCGTACTATTTTGCATTTAGAAAAAGCAACCAAAGGTGAGTTTTTTTACAAACAAAAAGATGTAACTCAGCTCTCAAAAAAAGAGTTGAAAGAGTTTAGAAGAGAAGTTCAAATAATATTTCAAGATCCGTTTTCTTCTTTAAATCCTAGAATTCCAGTTGGAAACGCAATCATGGAGCCAATGAAAGTTCACGGAATTTTAAAATCAACTTCCGAAAGAAAAAGCTACGTATTTGATATTTTGAAACGTGTTGGATTAGAAGAGGAGCATTTTTATAGATACCCTCATGAATTTTCAGGAGGACAGCGTCAGCGAATAGGAATTGCGAGAACTATTGCTTTAAGGCCAAAATTAATAATTTGCGACGAGTCGGTTTCAGCGTTAGATGTTTCGGTTCAGGCACAAGTTTTAAATTTATTGAACGAGCTAAAAATAGATTTTGGGTTTACGTATATTTTTATATCTCATGACTTGTCGGTTGTAAAATATATGGCAGATCAATTAGTTGTTATGAATAAAGGGAAAATAGAAGAAGTTGGAGATGCAGATGAGGTTTATAAAAACCCTAAAACTGAGTACACACAAAAATTAATTGATGCAATTCCTAAAGGGATTTAATTTCAATAAATTGTATATTGCCGATTAAATGAGTTTTAACAAATTACATATTTTAATAGTTATTGGGATTGGTTTCATTTCCAGTTATTCTTATGCCCAAAAACCAACTTTGGCTGAGAATTCTGATTTAAAATTTCAAACTCATTTTTTTGAGGCATTAAAAGAAAAAGCTGTTGATAATTACTCAAAGGCAATAGAAAGCTTAGAAAAATGTTACCAAATTGATTCAATAAATTTAGCGGTAGAATTTGAATTTTCTAAAAACTACTTGTTGTTAAAAAAGTATTTTGAAGCTGAACTTTTTATAAATAAGGCAATTGAAAAAGATCCGGAAAATATTTATCTTTTAAGTCATAAAGTTTCAATTTTGAAATCACAAAGAAATTATGATGATGCTATTGAAATTCAAAAAAAGATCATTGAAAAAAAACCAACATATTCAGATCAGTTAGTGTTGCTTTATATGCAAAACAGAGATTTTGAAAGCGCAGAGAAATTAATTACAACAATTGAAGAAAACGCGTTATCAACTTCAAGAATTAGAAGATTTAAAGCATATTTAACAAATAGAAAATCAACCGAAAAGAGGAAAATTGAAGCGCTTAAAAAGGGAACTGAAAATAAAGGTATTGAGTTTTTAAAAAATCTATATAAAGAAAATAAGGAATATAAAACCTTGCTTAAAATATTGAAATATGAAGTTGAGAACAACCTTTTTGAACTATTAAATACCGATTGCAAAAACGCCTTAGAATTATATCCAGCTCAACCTTTTTTATATAGGTTAAATGGTTTTGCATTAAATAAGCTTGGAAAATATACTGAAGCAATTGACGTTTTAATAATTGGCATTGATTTTGTGATAGATAATGTTGAGATGGAAGTCGATTTTTACAATCAGTTAATTATTGGCTATGAAGGATTAAATAATAAAAAAGAAGCTTTAAAATACAAACAAAAAGCGGAAAAGTTAAAACAAGTAAATTAAATGAAATTATTTTCAAAAATAGTACTATTAATTTTATTGATTTTTACATCGTGTAAATCAAATAAAAATGTTGTAGATGCAAATAATGTAAATGCAATTTCAACTAAAAAAATTATAAGTAATCACTACAATTCTGATTTTAGCCATAAAACTATAAATGCTAAAATAAATGCAAAATATAGAGACAATAAAACATCAGTTAATTTTAGTATTAAATTACGATTAGAAAAGGATAAAACCATTTGGATGAGTGCAACCAAATTAGGATTTCCAGTGGCTAAAGTAAAAATTACACCAAGTAGAGTTACTTATTATGAAAAATTACAAAGAACTTATTTTGATGGAGATTTTTCTTTACTAAGTAAATGGCTGGGAACAGAATTAGACTATGAAAAAGTTCAGAATATTTTACTTGGGCAGGCAGTTTTAAATTTAAGAAAAGGGAAATACGATTCAAGAATTGATAACAATTTGTATGAAATTAAACCTAAAAAAGACAATGACTTATTTGGGATTTTATTTTTTATGAATCCAAAAAATTTTAAATTAAACAAACAAGAAATTAGAAATCAGGAAAAGGAACAATTATTAACGGTTTCTTATCCAAATTATCAAGTGATTAAAGGAGATCAGTTCCCTGAAAATATTAATATTAGAGCCATAGATCACAAAAAATTAACAACTATAAATATGGAGTATAGAACGGTAGAATTTAATGAAAAATTAACTTTCCCGTTTTCAATTCCAAGTGGATACAAAGAAATTAGTTTAAAATAATGCAGTTTAAATTAGCTTACCTACTTTTTTTATTATCATTATTATTGAGTGTAAATAGTGTTGCTCAAAAATCAAAAAGGCAAGTTTTAGAAGCGCGTCGTGTGCAACTTCAAAAGGATCAGGTTTATATTAATGCCTTACTTTCTAACACCAAAAGAAAAGAAATAAACTTACTAGGTGACCTCAAAGATTTAGACGCAAAAATAAATACCAGAGAAGATTTAATCAATGCAATTGAAAATGAATCTAAAGAACTTAGCAATGAAATCTATTTAAATCAACTGGAAATAAACCAGAATAAACGTGATTTAGAGGCGCTTAAAAAGGATTATGGAAATATGATTTATAAATCATATAAAAGTAAATCTCAAAATAGTAGAATTATGTTTTTACTATCTTCTGAAAACTTTTTTCAGGCTTATAAAAGGTTCCAGTATATGAAACAATATACTTCTTTTAGAAAAAGTCAAGGAGAAGATATTCAAATTAAAACATTAGAATTACAAACTTTAACAGACTCTTTAAAGGTTAAAAAGAATAAAAAAAAGGCACTTTTAGATGAAAAGAAAAAAGAGCAATCTGTTATAGAAAAAGAAAAGAAAGAACAAGAAAGCTTATTAAGCCAGGTAAAACAAAAGGAAAATAAATACAAAAGACAAATTAAGCAATTTGTTAGGGAAGAAAGCAGAATAAATGCTCAAATAGATAAAATAATTAGAGATGCAATTGCAGCTTCTAATAAAAAATCAGATAGCAGGACAAAAACAAGTTCCACAACTTTTGCGTTAACTCCTGAGGCAAAAGAATTAGCGTCTAAATTTGAGTTAAACAAAGGGAAATTAGACTGGCCAGTGGCAAGAGGATTTGTGTCCACCTATTTTGGGAAGCAACCTCATCCAGTTGTAAAAAGTATAACAATACAAAGTAATGGAGTAAGAATAACTACCGATAAAGGAAGTAAAGCAAGAGCAGTGTTTGATGGAGTTGTATTGGCTGTACAAGTTATGTCTGGTAATAAGAAGGCCTTATTAATACAACATGGTAATTACATAACTGTTTATAAAAATTTAGAAAATGTTGTGGTTAGTAAAGGCGATAAAGTAACTACTAAACAAGTAATTGGAACAATTTTTACAGATAAAATTACAGGTAAAACCATTTTAGATTTTGTCTTGTCTAACAATACAAAAATGGAAAATCCAGCTACTTGGATTTATAAAATGTAATAATTAACTAAGAAATAAAGCTCTTAATTCAGTAGCGTCTGAAGGTTTCATTTTACCAGAAAGAATTAAACTTAGCTGTTTTCTGCGCAAAGCGCCTTCAAAACGTTCTTTTTCAAGTTGGGTTTCAGGTTTAATTTGGGGCACTGCAATTGGTGTTCCTGTTCTATCAACAGCTACAAATGTGTATATTCCTTCATTTACTTTTGTGCGTTTCTGAGATTCTCTGTCTTCACTCCAAACATCAACATAAATTTCCATAGAAGATTTAAAAGCTCGAGAAACCTTGGCTTCAATAGTAACAACACTTCCTACAGGTACAGCTTTATTAAAAGCAACGTGATTTACAGAAGCGGTAACAACAATTCTTCTGGAATGACGACGCGCAGCGATACTGCAAGCTCTATCCATACGTGCTAATAATTCACCACCAAATAAATTTCCTAAAGGGTTTGTTTCCCCAGGTAAAACCATATCGGTTAATACAGTTAAAGATTCTTTAGGTGTTTTTACCATGTCTTTTAAATTTTTGGCAAAGATATGGCTATTTTCTGAAAAATATGAAGAAGGTGAAAATTTGAATTTTAGTATTCTTTTACTAACAACCAAGCGTCTTTAGACTCAGTTTTCTTAATAACATTTAATCTATTAATTGCATCGTTTTTAGAGTTGAAACTTTCATATGAAACTTGTGTTAAGTTCCATTTATTCAAACCTAAAATTTTAGCATCAAAACCTTTATCTACTAATTGTTGAAGTTTCTTTTCTGCATTTTCAGGTTCTCTAAAAGCACCAGCAATAATATGATAATTAAAAGTTTCTTTAGTAAGATTTAATGTAATTGTAGGTAAAGGATTGCTAATAACAAAAGTAGCTTCTTGGATAGATTTTTCTACTTTTTGTTGTTGTTGATTCGCTTCAACAATTAAGTTATTATATTCAATTTTTTGATATTCTTTAAATCCAAGTGTTCCTAAAGCAAAAATAATTGCTGCCGCCGCTGCATATTTAATAAAAGCAGGAGTTTTACGTTTCTTCTCTTCGGATGGAAGAATAGGTGCAATAGTTTCTAATTGAGCTACTTTTTCTTTGTAAGTAATGCGTTTAATAGCAGGCGAAACATAAGAACTTAATCCAAAAGAGGATGTTAAATAATTTGTTGAACTGGTTGGTTCAAAAATATAGTTACCGCCTTTATTTAAAGTAAAAGAACCAATATTTTCAACTTCAATCTCTTCATTTTTTAATGAAGATTTCCAAGATTCAACTTCCTTATTAATTATTTCAAGAGCTTTTAAATAGGAGATGTTTTCAGCCGAAGCTATATAATTTGCCAATAATCCATCATTATTTTTCAAATGTGAGTTAAAGGTTAATTGTTTAGAAGGCGCATAAAACGTATGTGTAAAGTGATTTACTTTTGCCGAAATCTCGTTGGATACAAAACCTCCAAAATTTGGTACAATTACACATTCATATCTATATAATAAATCGCTTATGTATTTTGCTATTGTCATCTAAACAAATATAATAGAAAACTAGCCTAAAAATAAAGAGTTGTTACATTTTTTATTAACAATAATTTTATATATTGACATTCAAATTGTTAAAATATGCTTGAAGAAGAATTGTTGTACGTTTTGGCGTTACAGCGCGCAAAAGGTATTGGAGATATCAACGCAAAAAAGCTAATTTCTCACTGCGGAAGCGCAAAAAATGTGCTGAAAGAGAAGCAGCAAATGCTACAAAAAATTAATGGAATTGGATCTTTTGCTACCAAACATTTGTTTGATAATAACAACTTAAAAGAAGCTGAAAAAGAACTCAAATACATTCAAAAAAATAATGTTGAAACTTTTTACTTTGAAGATAAAAAATATCCTGAAAAGTTAAAACACTGTATTGATGGCCCCATATTATTTTTTAAAGATGGTAATTTTAATATTGAACTTCAACCAATAATAAGTATTGTTGGAACACGAAATATTACAAGTTATGGGAGGGATTTCTGTGAAAAATTAATAGCAGACTTAAAACCATACAATCCAATTATTGTTAGTGGATTTGCATATGGAGTAGATATTTGTGCGCACAGAGCAGCCCTTAAAAACGAATTGCAAACTATTGGAGTGTTAGCACATGGTTTTGAGGAAATTTATCCTAAAACTCATAAAAAGTATGTTTCTGATATTAATATAAAAGGAGGATTTATTACTGATTTTTGGCATGACGATGCTTTACAACGAGAAAATTTTTTAAAAAGAAATAGGATTGTAGCAGGAATCTCAGAGGCAACTATTATAATTGAATCTGCAGAAAAAGGAGGGTCTTTAGTAACTGCTGATATTGCGAATTCATATAGCAGAGATGTATTTGCTGTTCCTGGTAGAACCACCGATAATTATAGCAAAGGTTGTAACGATTTAATTAAAAGAAATAAAGCAGCCATTTTAACTTCGGCAATTGATCTAATTGAAATGTTAAATTGGAATTTAGAAGATAAAAAGTTGAAACCCATTCAAAAACAATTATTTGTTGAGTTAAATGAAACAGAACAATTAGTGTATGATTTCTTGTTGAAAAACGGAAAAGAAGTGTTAGATATGATTGCAATTAATTGTAAACTTCCTATTTATCAAGCAACTACAATTTTATTTAATTTAGAAATGAAAGGTGTAGTAAAGCCATTGCCAGGAAAATTATTTGAAGCAGTTTAAATTTTTATTAAGAAATATAAACAATCTTTAAAAAAGGAAATAATAACTGTACTTTTGCGCCTTAAATTAATGAAAATGATTGAAATTTCTAAAAATGTAAAAGGACTTATTTTTGATTTAGACGGAACCGTTGCAAACACCATGCAAAATCATTTTTTGTCGTGGCGCGAAGCTGTTTTACCTTATGGAATTGATTTTAATGCGGAATTATTTAAATCATTAACTGGTAAACCGAGAGGAGCAACCATTTTGAGATTAAATGAATTATTTGGGACGAATATGAATCCTATTATAGTGGGTAAGGTAAAAGGAGAGTCTTTTCAAAAAATGATAAATGAAACCAAAGAAATTTCAATAGTTGCAGATGTAATCAGAAAATATCATACAATTTTACCGATGTCTATTGGGACAGGAAGTACTAAAAATGGCGCGAAAAAAACTTTGGAAGTTATCAAAATGAGTCATTATTTTAATATTGTAATAACTGCAAACGATATTCAAAATCCAAAACCACATCCAGAAACATTTTTAACTTGTGCAGAATTAATGGGTATTGCTCCAAAAGATTGTGTTGTTTTTGAAGATGGTATTTTAGGAATGCAAGCTGCAGAAGAAGCTGGAATGATGGTTGTAGATGTAAATGATTATTTTAAAATGGAATTTACAATTTAAAATTGGCTATTTAATCCAGCTTCCCATTCATCCAAAAACTCTTTAACTTCTTCTAAAAACTCATTAGGTTTTTGAGTACGATTAATAGTTGCATGCAAAACTATTTTTTCTCTTTCAGGAGGGAAACCGGTAGTTATTGTCCAGGACAAAGCATTTGGACAATCTAACAATGTAAACCTAACACCGCCTTTTATTTTATCGTAACTTATTAAAAACGGTCCCCAAAGTGTTGCGCCTTGAAAATTGTTTCCACTTTCTTCAAGAAGAAACATACTTTCGGTAAAATTTTCTAAATGATCAGGAGTAACTTTATCCTGAATAATGGATTCCGTAACTTGTTTATCAATAATTCTGAAAAATTCCATATTAATTATATTTTTTAGATCTGTAACTTTCAATTACAACTGTTGTTAATATTAAAACTCCACCAATAATTGTTTTTGAAGCAGGTATTTCATTTAAAAATAACAAGCCAAATAAAATTCCATAAATAGGCTGGATACTACTCATAATACTTGCCGTACTTATTGAAAAGTTTTTAAAACTCATTACAAATAAAGTGTGGCCAATTGATGTAGTAAATAAAGCCAAAGCAATTAACGCAGACCAATCATTTATATTTGGATTTACTTCAAAAATAAATAAAACTGGCAATAAAACTAATGTTATTATTACCATTTGATAAAACATAAGCATAGAGCCATGATAATTTGCGACTTTCTTTTTCATTAAAATATTTCTAATTGCATAAAAAACGGAAGAAACCAGCCCAAAAAGAATTCCTTTTGTGTAATTATTACTCAAGTCAAATTCAGGTGTTAAAAAATAAATTCCAACCAAAACCACAAAACCTAAAATAACATGCTTATTGTTTAATTTAGTTTTAAAAAACAAGGGTTCTAATAAAGCGGTTACAACGGGATAAGTGAAAAGAGAAAGCATTCCTATAGCTACATTTGACAAATGCAACGCATAAAAATAAGTAACCCAATGAGCTCCAAAAAGTAATCCGCTTATAATAATAGTTGCTAAGTCTCTTTTATGGAGTATTTTTAAATCAATTTTTTTATACCAGCAATAAGACCCTAAAATTATTGCAGCAAAAACACATCGCCACCAAATTGTTATAGGAGGAGGCATTGAAATGTACCTTCCCAATACTCCAGAAGTGCTAACTAACAATACTGCAATATTAAGTTCAATAAGATGGGTAAAATGATTACTTTTCAATAGTAAGTAGTGTGTTTAAGGCTTTTTCAACCGAGTTTATTTTAATAAATGTTAGTAATAATCGCAAGCCAGCTTTGGTTTCTTTTTCTTTCATAACACAAGTGGTTGGATTCTTTTGAACATACGTTAAAACCTTTGTAAAAATAGGAGTATGATAAAATGAACTTTGTTGGTCTGAAACAAAATAACCAATCATTCTATTTTTCTTTAAAATCAATCGTTCAATACCTAATTTTTTTGCAATCCATTTTATACGAACGCTATTTAATAAATCTTCTACCTGAGCAGGAAATTCCCCAAAACGATCTATTAATTCCTGTTCAAAATTCTTTAATTCTTCCTCGGTTTTAAGCTCACTTAATTTATTATATAAATTTAAGCGTTCGGAAATTACATTTACATAATCATCTGGGAACAAAATTTCAAAATCAGTATCAATTTGAATTTCTTTTACATATTCTTTCGGCTCGTCTGATGTTTCTTTATACAAGTCTTTAAACTCGTTTTCTTTTAATTCTTCAATAGTTTCATTCAATATTTTTTGATATGTATCAAAACCAATATCATTTATAAAACCGCTTTGTTCGCCACCTAATAAATCACCAGCTCCACGAATTTCTAAATCTTTCATGGCAATGTTTATACCACTTCCTAAATCGGTAAATAGTGAAATTGCTTCTATTCGTTTTCTTGCATCATCTGTCATCATATGATATGGAGGCGTTATAAAATAACAGAATGCTTTTTTATTTGAACGTCCAACCCTTCCTCTCATTTGATGTAAATCAGACAAGCCAAAATTATTGGCGTTATTTATAAAAATAGTATTTGCATTTGGCACATCCAAACCACTCTCAACAATAGTTGTAGAAACTAATACATCAAATTCATTATTAATAAAAGCAAGCATTAAACTCTCTAATTTTTTACCTTCCATTTGACCATGTCCAATTCCAATTTTTGCATCTGGAACCAAACGTTGTAATAAACCAGCTACTTCTTTAATGTTTTCAATCCTGTTATGAATAAAAAATATTTGTCCACCACGTTGAATTTCATAACGAATAGCATCTCTAATAACTTCTTCATTATAACGAATAACATTGCTTTCAATAGGCACTCTGTTTGGGGGAGGTGTGCTAATTATTGATAAATCTCTAGCAGCCATTAAGCTAAATTGCAATGTTCTAGGGATAGGAGTTGCAGTTAGCGTTAAGGTATCAATATTTTCCTTAATTGTTTTTAATTTGTCTTTTACAGCAACACCAAATTTTTGTTCTTCATCAACAATTAAGAGTCCTAGATCTTTATATTTTATAGATACGTTTGTAAGTTGGTGTGTTCCAATAACAATATCAATAGAACCATCTTCTAACCCCGCCAAAACTCCTTTACGCTGATTTGCAGTTCTAAATCTGTTTAAATAATCTACTGTAACTGGAAAATCTTTTAAACGCTCACTAAATGTTTTAAAATGTTGAAAAGCCAAAATTGTTGTTGGCACTAAAATAGCAACTTGTTTGCCATTATCAACAGCTTTAAAAGCAGCTCTAATAGCAATCTCGGTTTTCCCAAAACCAACATCACCACAAACCAACCGGTCCATTGGTTGTTCACTTTCCATGTCGTTTTTTACATCTTGTGTTGCACTAGATTGATCTGGAGTATCTTCATATAAAAAGCTAGCTTCTAATTCGTGTTGTAAATAACTATCTGGTTTGTATTGGAACCCTTTTTGCATTTTTCTTTTAGCATACAATTCAATTAAATTATATGCAATAAGTTTAATACGTGATTTGGTTTTTTGTTTAAGTTTTTTCCAAACACCAGATCCTAATTTATGCAGTTTTGGAGCTTTACCGTCTTTACCGTTGTATTTTGATATTTTATGAAGAGAATGAATGCTGATGTATAAAATATCACGTTCGCCATACATTAATTTAATGGCTTCTTGTTTTTTCCCTTCAACATCTATTTTTTGAAGCCCACCAAATTTTCCTATACCATGGTCAATATGTGTTACATAATCTCCAATTTCAAGATTGGTTAGTTCTTTTAACGAAATGGATTGCTTTTTCGCATACCCATTTTTAAGTCGGAATTTATGATAACGTTCAAATATTTGATGATCGGTATAACAAATTAATTTATTTTCTACATCAATAAACCCTTGATACAACGGAAAAACAATTGTTTTGTATTCAATTTTTGTATCAACATCATCAAAAATATCATGAAACCTGTCGGCTTGTTTTTGTGAATCACAAAAGAGGTAATTTGTATATCCGTTTTTAGTATTTTGGTGAAAATTTTCAATCAATAAATCGAATTGTTTGTTAAAAGCAGGCTGAGGTTTTGTATTGAAAGTAATTAATTTCTTTTCTGACTGTTTTAGAATTTTTTTATGAGTTTCTGAATCAAGTTCAGAATGTTGAACATTTACAATTTCAACAGATGTAAAATCTTGTAATTGTTTTTTAATTAGTTCACCGTCACAAAATAATTCCTTTGGTTCGGCGTGATTTATTGCGGTTGATAATTTTTTAAATTCGTCCTCTGCTTTGGCAAAAAGTTTGTCTAGCCTATTTGAAAAAAGATCTAGATTTTTTGTAAAAACAACTGTTTTAGAAGAAATATATTTTAAAAAACTCTCACGTTTTTCATCTAATGTTTTATTTTCAACATTAGGCATTATACTAACTTTATTTAATTTTTCAGTTGAAAGTTGTGTTTCAACGTCAAAAGTTCTGATGCTATCCACATCATCACCAAAAAATTCAATTCGATAAGGTTCATCGTGTGAGAATGAAAATACATCAATAATTCCTCCGCGAACTGAAAATTCACCGGGTTCAGAAACAAAATCAACCCTGTTAAAATGATATTCAAATAACACTTCGTTTACAAAATCTAAACTTAAATTATCATTAACACTAACTTTTAATGTGTTTCTATTAAGTTCAGCTTTGGTAACAACCTGTTCAAAAAGTGCATCGGGATACGTTACAATTACAGCTGGTTTTTTTCGTGAATTTAATCGGTTTAAAACTTCAGACCGTAATAATACATTGGCATTATCAACTTCATCAATTTGATAGGGTCTTCGGTAAGAGCCTGGATAAAAAAGTACATCTTTATCATTCAATAATTGTTCTAAATCATTTAAATAATAAGCGGCTTCTTCTTTATCATTAAAAATTAATAAAAACTGTTTATCAACCTTTTTAAAGCTTTCTGAAATAACAAAAGACAATGAAGATCCAATCAAATTCGAAATCTGAATCTGTTGTTTCTCTTTTGATAGAAATTGAACAAATCGTTTTTCAGTTACAATTTGTTCGTAGTAATTAATAATATTTAGTTTACTCAACTATTATAAATTTTGCCAAAGGTAGTATTTTATAAAAAAAAGGAAATAAATTAACAATAATTTCTTAAATTTAGGAGAATGAATTAAAATAATAAAGTTATGATGTCTATTTCCGATTTATACCCAACAGGTTTGCATGAGCAAAATAAGGGACATTTTGCATCTATAGTTAGATTAGCTTTACTTGATAATAACATAAATGCAGAAGAGCATAAATTATTAGAAAGGTTAGCATATAGATTAGATATAACGAAAAGTGAGTTTAAAGAGATTATAAAAAACCCTGATAGTTATCCAATAGACACACCTTTTAGTTATAATGAAAGATTAGAGCATTTATATGATTTAACAAAAATGCTTTTTTTAGATAAAAACCCAACAATAGATAAAACTTCTATGATGGATAGAATAGCAGTTGGGTTAGGTTTTCCAGTTGAAAATGTTAGATTAGTAGTAAAAGAAGCAATTAAGTTCTTTTTAAAAGAGCCTGATATTGAAGATTTTAAAAAAGTAATTAAGAAAGTAAATCCGATTAAACACTAATTTTATTTTTTATAAATTGCGAATATTTTAAGGGATTATCTATATTTGCGGTTAAAAAAATAAAAGCATGGCTGTATCTGATTATAATTTAAGCGGAGAACAAAAAAGAAATATTGAGCATTTTGCAAGTATTGTGGTTTTAGCTTTGGCTGATGAAGTGATTACTGAAGGAGAAGAGAAAATGCTTAAAAGACTAGCAAATCGTTTTCATATATTGGAGGAAAAGTACAATGAAATAATTGAAAACCCTTCTAATTTCCCTATCCATACACCTCATAGTTATAACGAACGAATAGAACGTCTATATGATTTAACCAAAATGATTTATGCAGATGATGAGGTTTCTATTAAAGAAGTTGGTGTTTTAAGAAGAATTTGTGTAGGTTTAGGCTTTCCATTAGATAATGTTGAAAAAGTTGCTAACGAAGCAATTCATTTAGTTTTAAATGACAACGATTTAGAAGATTTTACAAAAGCTGTTAAAAGAGTAAATAAATTTTAATTTAAGTACGTTTTTATAAACCAAATATTTACCCCAAAATAAATATAATTTATTAATAATATTTGCGTTATAAAACATTGGTAATTAACAAACCCCTTGACTATGAAATACGGATTGTTTAAAAATATAATACTATTACTATTTATTAATATGTTGCTAATGAGTAATATATACTCGCAAGACGAATATAATAAATGGGTAGTTGGTATTGGAATAAACGCTGTTGATTACTTTCCAACTCTAAACCCAACACATTACCCTGGCTTTGATGCTTCAAGAGGGAACCAAGATGGGTTTTTTAATGAAATTACAAATGCACAAGATCACTGGAATGTATTTGCTCCCAGAATTAATGTAACTCGTTATTGGAAAAATCGAATATCTTTAGACTTATCAGCTTCAGTAAATAAAATTACAAAATTAGGAGATATTGAAGTTGATGCCATTTCTTATTTTGCAGTAGATGGGAATATTCAATTTTGTTTGGTAAATCCTGAAAACTATTTTACACCTTTCATTTATGCGGGGGGAGGCTATACTTTTGCAGATAGAAGTGGTGGAACTGTAAATGGTGGTATTGGTGGAAATTACTGGTTTAATGAAGCTTTAGGGATTAGTGCTCAAGGAGGGTATAAATATAACTCGCCGGATTTTCAATTAGTTCCACATGTTTTTTACTCATTTAGTATTATAATGAAATTAAACGCTCAAAGACGCTTTTTGTGGAATAACAGAAGACGCTTTAATTGGAGAAATGGAAAATAAGTTTGTTTTTAAACAAGTTTAATTATTGTTAACTTGCGTTATAATTTTTGTAAATGCAAGATCAGATTCCTTTCCAAATATATAGTGCTTCAGCTGGCAGTGGTAAAACATTTACATTAGTAAAAGAATATTTAAAAATTCTTTTAAAAAGTACAAATCCATTTAAATTTCAACAAATTTTAGCGGTAACATTTACCAACAAGGCAGCTGGTGAAATGAAAGAGCGTGTAATTGAAAATTTAAAAACATTTTCAAATTACAAAACAAATGACATGCTTCTTACTATTTGCAAAGAAGCAAACTTAACTAAAGAGGTTGTTTTTGAGAATTCAAAAATAATTTTAAATTCAATATTACAAAATTACTCTGCATTTAATATAACTACTATAGATAGTTTTACTCATAAAATTATTAGAACATTTGCGCATGATTTAAAGCTTCCAATGAATTTTGAAGTTGAAATGGATGCAGAAAGTTTACTGAACGAAGCTGTAGATATTGTTATATCAAAAATAGGAGAGGATAAAGACCTCACAAATTTATTAGTAAATTATTCCATTCAAAAGTTAGATGATGACAAGGCTTGGGATATTTCGTTAGAATTGAAAGATTTTGCAAAAATTATTTTAAATGAAAATCATTCTTCACATTTAAAATCCTTAGGAGAGGTTTCAATAGGTGAATTCAAAAAATTAAAGGAGAAACTTCAAAAAGAAAATAAACAAATTTTAGAAAAATTTAAAGCAATTGGCGTAAATGGGATTAATATTATAAAAGAGAATGGAATTGAAAACAATGAATTTTCATATGGAGATTTACCTAATCATTTTATAAAACTAATTAATCTAAAACATTTAAAACCAGATGAATTAAAATTCGAAGGAAGATTAAATAAGGCAATTGAAGAAAATAAAAATTTATACGCTGGAAAATGCAATGCATCAACAAAACAAATAATTGATGGGTTGTCTGTTGAATTAAAAGAACTTTATTCTAGTTCAAAAGTATTATATAATGAAATTTATGGGGATTATATTTTAAATAGCATTATTGTTGAAAGCTTAATACCTTTGGCGGTTTTAAATTATATAAATACAGCACTTCAGGAATTAAAAAGCGAGAATAATATTTTGTTAAATGCAGAATTTAATCAACTTATAAGTGATACCATAAAGGATGAGCCTGCACCATTTATTTATGAAAGGTTGGGTGAGAAATTTCGATATTATTTTTTGGATGAAATGCAAGATACATCAGAGTTGCAATGGAAAAATTTAATTCCTTTAATTGAAAATGCTATAACATCTGAAAATGAAGTAGGTGAAAAAGGCAAATTGTTGCTAGTTGGAGATGCAAAACAGTCCATTTATAGATGGCGCGGAGGAAATCCAGAACAGTTTATTGCGCTATCTTCAGAAGAAAAAAATGAAAGTAGCAACCCGTTTTTTGTAGACAAGTATTTATCTAATTTAGAAACTAACTTCCGAAGCTATTCAGAAATAATTGAATTTAATAATTCCTTTTTTAAATACATTTCTCAATTTTTAACCAATAAAAATTACTGCAATTTGTATTTTGATGGAAATGATCAAAAAAACAATTCTAATATTGGTGGTTTTGTTCAATTATCTTTTATTGAAAAGGAAAAGGATGATGAAGAAAAGGACTTAGTTTATCCAAAAAAAGTCTTAGAAATTATTCAAAATATAGATCCTTCTTTCCAAAAGAATGAAGCTTGTGTTTTGGTAAGGACAAAAAAACAAGGAATAGCTGTTGCGAATTATTTGTCTGAAAATAAAATTGAAATAATTTCATCAGAAACATTACTGTTAAAAAACAATGAAAAGATAGATTTCATTATTAATTTATTAAATGTTTTTGAGAGCCCGTTAAACAAAGAATACAAAGTTAAATTACTTTATTTTTTATATAATTATTTAAATTTAGAAATTTCAAAACATCAATTTTTAAGTGGTTTTATTGATTTGTCAAATGAGGCGTTTTTTAATGAATTAAAGCAATTCAATCAATTTTTTAATTGTGATGAATTTATTAGAAGTCCTTTTTATGAAAGTTTCGAATACATAATTCGAAGTTTTAACTTGGCTCCGGAGTCTGACTCTGACATTCAATTCTTTTTGGATTTTGTTTTTGAATTTCAACAAAAAAAGCAAGCTTCTATTAATGGGTTTTTAGAAGTATGGGAATTGAAAAAGGACAAATTAAGCATTGTTGCACCTGAAGCTAAAAATGCTGTTAGAATTTTGACAATTCATAAAGCAAAGGGGCTTGAGTTTCCAATTGTTATTTACCCATATGATATTGACATTTATAATCAAATTAAGCCAAAGGTTTGGTATAATTATGAGCAATCAAGCACTATTAATTCTGTTTTAGTCAATTATAGTAATAAGTTAAATTATGTTGGCGACAAGGGTGAATATTTGTTTAATAAACGTAGGGAAGAGTTAGAATTAGATAATTTCAATATTTTATATGTTGCTTTAACAAGAGCTGTAGAGCAATTATATATTGTTTCTGAAAAGAAAACCTCCAGTAAAAATGAAAGTGATATAAAATTTTCATCAAGCTTATTTATTAATTATTTGAAACAACAAGATTTATGGAATCCAGAAAAATTGGATTATACATTTGGAAGTCAAAAACGCTTTAATATTAGTAAAAAAGAGGAAAGTGTAACCACTACTCAAAAAAGCTTTATCTCAAATTCATGGAAAAATCATAATATTTCTATCGTTGCAAATTCATCTTTACTTTGGGATACTGATCAAGGGAAAGCAATTATTTATGGTAATTTAATTCATGAAATCTTATCATTTATTAAAACCAATAATGATATTTATGATGTGGTGCATCAATATTTATTTAAAGGAATTATTACAGAGAATGAAAAAGAAGAAATAATTTATGTTCTTAATAAGATTGTTAATCATAAAGAATTAAGTAAATATTTTAATCAAAACAATAAAGTTTATAATGAGCAGGAGATTTTAACTAATGATAAAAGAATTATAATTCCAGATAGATTAGTTTTTAATGAAAATAAAGTAACAATTATAGATTATAAAACGGGGATTACAAATAATAAATATCATGAACAAATCAATAATTACGGAACTATTTTAGAAGAATTAAACTTTAAAATTGAGAAGAAATTATTGGTTTATATAAATGAGGAAATTACTATTGAAGAAGTTTAAATTATAATAACTTTGTTAAAAACTAATTAAATATGTACGGTAATATAAAACAACATTTACAAAAAGAACTGCAAGAGATTAAAGATGCAGGGTTATATAAATCGGAGCGAATAATTACTTCATCGCAGGATGCTGTAATAAAAATTAGCACTGGAGAAGAAGTGATTAATTTTTGCGCAAATAATTATTTAGGATTGTCAAATCATCCTGAAGTAATTCAAGCGGCTAAGAATACTATGGATACCCATGGTTATGGAATGTCATCAGTTAGATTTATTTGTGGAACACAGGATATTCATAAAAAATTAGAAAATAAAATAGCTGAATTTTATAAAACAGAAGACACGATTTTATACGCCGCAGCTTTTGATGCAAATGGTGGTGTTTTTGAGCCCTTGCTTTCAACAGAAGATGCAATTATTTCAGATTCTTTAAATCATGCTTCAATTATAGATGGAGTTCGTTTATGTAAAGCGGCTCGTTACAGATACAACAACAATGATATGAATTCTTTAGAAGAACAACTCATTGAAGCGAATAAGAACAACCATAGATTCAAAATCATTGTTACAGATGGTGTTTTCTCAATGGATGGCATTGTTGCAAGTTTAGATAAAATATGTGATTTGGCCGACAAATATGATGCAATGGTTATGGTTGATGAATGTCACGCAGCTGGTTTTATTGGTAAAACAGGAAGAGGTACATTAGAATTAAAAAATGTAATGGGTAGAGTTGATATTGTAACTGGAACTCTTGGGAAAGCACTTGGAGGAGCAATGGGTGGTTATACGACAGGGAAGAAAGAAATAATTGAGTTATTACGCCAACGATCAAGACCCTATTTGTTTTCAAACTCGTTAGCCCCTGCCATTGTTGGAGCTTCATTAAAAGTTTTTGAAATGATTTCTCAAGACACTACATTAAGAGATAAATTGGAATGGAATACCAATTATTTTAAAAATGGAATGATAAAAGCTGGATTTGATATTGTTAAAGGAGATTCAGCTATCGTGCCTGTAATGTTATATGATGCTAAACTTTCTCAGGATATGGCTAATTTGCTTTTAAATGAAGGTATATATGTTATTGGATTCTTTTTTCCGGTAGTGCCAAAAGAAAAAGCAAGAATAAGAGTACAATTATCTGCGGCTCATACTAAAAAACATCTGGATAAGGCTCTGGAAGCTTTTATTAATGTGGGTAAAAACTTGAAAATAATTTAGTTTTATTATATAATTGTCCTCTATTTCAGAATATTTTGTAAATTTGCTACAATAGTTGTCTATTGATAACTGTTTTTACTTTAAAAAATAAAAAGAACATTTAATTTAACTTATTGAAAATGAAACATTTAAAAATTGCCATAATGGCTTTGTTATTAATTGCATCCTTTAGCAATGCTAGTGCTCAGGACAAAGAAAATCCGTGGATGTTAACTTTTGGAACGAATGCTATAGATATTAGCACTGCTTCTGATGCAACTTCTGGGTATTTTGGATCATACAAATTTGATGGAAATGACGTTAACGTTATTCCTTGGTTAAGCAGAGTATCTGTTGGTAGATATATCGGAAAAGGTTTTGGTTTAGAATTAGCTGGAGCTATGAATAAAGTTGACAGACCTTGGGGTGCTGGATCAGATGTAACATTTTTTGGTTTAGATTTGAATGTTAAGTATGATTTAAATAATGCATTTGGACAAACGGGATGGTTTGATCCTTTCGTATATGCTGGTCTAGGTGAAAATTGGGTTGGGTCTCAAAATGGTTTAGGTTTAAATTTAGGAGCTGGATTTAATGCTTGGATTAGTGATAATGTGGGAATTAACTTTACTTCAGGTTATAAAAAAGTAAATACTCCAGTTGATTTTAAAATGTTTCAACATTCTATTGGTTTAACTTGGAAATTAGGAAATAAGGATAGAGATGGTGATGGAGTTGAAAATAAAGAAGATAAATGTCCGGATGTTACTGGTTTAGCAGAATTAAATGGTTGTCCAGATACAGATATAGATAAAGATGGAGTAATGGATTGCTGTGATAAATGTCCAGAAGTTCCTGGATTAGCTGAATTTGGTGGTTGCCCTGATACTGATGGAGATGGTACTCCAGATGCAAAAGATAAATGTCCAGAAGTTGCTGGTCCTAAATTATTACATGGATGTCCAGATAAAGATGGCGATGGTACAGCTGATAAAGATGATGCTTGTCCGGATGTATTTGGTCCTAAAACTAATGCTGGTTGTCCTTTTAAAGACACTGATAGTGATGGTGTAATTGACTTAATTGACAAGTGTGTTGAAGTTCCTGGTCCAGCTTCAAATGATGGTTGCCCTGTGGATCCAACTAATGAGGTTATGGATGAATTGAATAGATATGGAAAAACTATTTTATTTGATACTGCTAAAGCAACTTTCAAAGGAGAAGCTATTAATACTTTAGATACTATGGTATCAATACTACTAAGATACCCAGAAACTAATTTCGTTGTTGAAGGACATACAGATAATGTTGGTACAGATAGATCAAACCAATTATTATCTGAAAGAAGAGCATCTGCAGTTAGAGATCATTTAGTATCAAAAGGTGTTAATCCAGATAGACTAAAATATGTTGGTTATGGAGAAAGCAGACCAATTGATTCTAATGATACAGTATCCGGTAGAGCTAATAATAGACGTACTGAAGTAAATATTTCAAATTAATAAATAATATTTATCCTATAAAAAAGTCGCCTGAAAATTAAATTTTTTAGGCGATTTTTTTATAAGAATTTTTTGAAAACTTGTAAATAAAAGCCACTTTTAACAAAAGCGGCTTTTATTTATGATAATTAATTAACTTTGTAATTATAAGAGTATTAATTTAAATTAAAAAAAATGAAAAATATAAAAGTAGTTTTATTTGCACTGATACTTGTTTTAGGTATTAGCACTTTAAAAGCACAAGACAATAACAATCCCTGGTCGATTGGCTTAGGAGTAAATGCTGTTGATTTTTACCCAACCAATCCTGGTTTAGAAGGACATGGGTCTTGGTTAAACGAATTTGTAAATGCAGGAGATCATTTTAATATGGTGCCTTCAATTTCAAAGGTAACAGTGGGAAAATATTTAACAGATGGTTTTAGCATTGAAGCAGCTGGATCTATAAATACAATAAATAAAATCGGGGACAATACGTCAAGTGATGATTCTTATTTCTCATTAGACGGCGCAGTTAAATATGATCTTAATGAGGTTTTTGGAGAAACAGCTTGGTTTGACCCTTATGCATCAGTTGGTGGTGGATATGTTTGGATGGATAATTTTGGAACAGGTACATTTAATGGGGCATTAGGATTTAACTTATGGTTTAATGAAAATTTTGGATTTAATTTAGAGTCTAAATACAAGCATGCTTTTGAAAGTAATATTGTACAACATTTTCAACATTCAGCGGGAATTATAATTAAATTTGGTGGAACTGACAAAGATGGTGATGGTATTTATGACAAAGATGATGCATGTCCAGATGTTTTTGGATTAGTTGAATACAATGGATGTCCAGATGCAGACAATGATGGTGTAATTGATTCTAAAGATGATTGCCCTAATGTTGCAGGTTTAGAATCTCTAAACGGTTGTCCTGATGCTGATGGAGATGGAATTACAGATGCTGATGATGCTTGTCCTAATGATAAAGGTATCAAAGCGAATAAAGGTTGTCCTGATTCTGATGGTGACGGAGTAGTTGACAAGAATGATAAATGTCCTTCAGTTGCAGGGCCAGAAGCAAATAATGGATGTCCTTGGCCAGATACAGATGGTGATGGAGTATTAGATAAAGATGACAATTGTATTAATGTTGTTGGAACGGCTTCAAATAATGGTTGTCCGGAAATTACTGCAGTAGAAGTTGCTAAATTAGAAGACTTATTTAAAACAGTTTATTTTGACACATCTAAAGATTCTTTTAAATCTGAAACTATTGCTAGATTGGATGAAGCTGCTCAAATAATGGCTAAATACCCAACTGCAAAATTTGCAATATCAGGTCATACAGATAGTGTGGGAAATAACGCAAGTAATTTAAAGTTATCAGAAAAAAGAGCAACCGCAGTTAAAAATTATTTAACATCTAAAGGTGTTTCTGGTAATAATTTAACCGCGAAAGGATTTGGTGAGGATATGCCAATTGCTAGTAATAATACAAAATCTGGTAGAGCTGAAAACAGAAGAGTTGAAGTGAAATTAGTTAACTAATAATATTATTATATTTTATAAAAAAGCCATTCTTAAAGAATGGCTTTTTTCATTTTAAAGAATTTTAGTTAAAATAATTTGTAAAAGGTATTCTATATGAATTGCCTTTTATATTTTTATAGTTTATATAAATTATATGGAATCTTTTCTTTCGAAAGTTGTTGATGATGTTATCACGAAACATTCTAGTATAGAAAATCTTGTTTTTATACTTCCAAGTCAACGTGCATGTGTTTTTTTAAAGGAAGAAATAATAAATAAAACAACAGCTAGTTTATTTTTACCTAAAATAACAAGTATAGAAAATTACATTCAAGAATTGGCGGATATAAAATTAATAGACAACACCCAATTACTTTTTGAATTTTACAGCATTTATAAAGAAGTTTTATCAAAAGACAAGATTGAATCTTTTGAAATATTTTCACAATGGGCAACCATTGCTCTTCATGATTTTAACGAAATTGACAGTTATTTAGTAAATTCTGAAGATTTTTTTACGAATTTACGCGATGTAAAAAAATTAGATCAATGGTTCCAAGATAAGGAGCCGAGTACTTTAGCGTTAAATTATCTTCAGTTTTTTGAGCAATTAAATATTTTATATGATTCCCTTTATGAAAAACTAAAAAGTAACAAATTTGGCTATCAAGGATTAATCTATAAGGAGGCAACTGATAATTTAGAGTATTATATTAATAATATTGAAGATAAGCATATTGTTTTAGTTGGATTTAACGCATTAAATAAAGCAGAAGAATACATTTTTCAAGAGTTATTAAACACAAATTTAGCAACAATATATTGGGATGCTAGTGATGAAATTTGCAGCAATTCAAATGAAGCTGGCATTTTTTTAAGAAAATATAAAAGAGAATGGACTTATTATAAAACTCACCCTTTTTTATTGGTAGATATTAATTCAATTGAAAATAAAAATGTTGAATTTGTTGGAGCCCCAAAAAATATTACCCAAATTAAATATGCTGGTGAATTATTATCCACATTAGAAAATTATAATAAGACTGCTTTAGTACTGGCAGATGAAAATCTGCTAACATTAACATTAAACTCACTTCCAAATACAGTAAAAAACATAAATATTACCATGGGATATCCATTAAAAGATATTCCGGCTTCAAATTTATTCGAAAAGCTATTTAAACTTCATTTAAACCAACAAAAATTTAATAAGGCTAAAGAGGGGGTTTTTTACTTTAAAGACGTTTTAAACCTACTAAATGACCCTTTTTTGAATAAATTACAAGGGAATATTCTTCAAAAAATTATTGGAAATGTTAAAAGTGAAAACAGCATATTTTTATCCTTAAAAGAGATAAAAAAATTTATATCTGAGGAGGAAGTTAAAGAGATTTCAATATGCCTTTCTTTATTTAATTTTTCTTCAAATATTAATGTTATAATTAAACAATGCAGTAATTTAATAATTCAACTAAAAAATCATGTTGAAGGAGTGGATAAGGAATATTTGTATCGTTTTTATAAAGTTTTTCAACAATTAGAAACGTTAAACACTTCGTATAACCATATAACTGATTTAAAAACCCTAACTAGGTTTTATAATCAGATTTTACAAAACGAAAAATTGTCATTTCAAGGGGAGCCATTGCAAGGTTTACAATTAATGGGAATGCTGGAAACAAGGGTTTTAGATTTTGAAACGGTTATTATTACTTCTGTAAATGAAGGGATTTTACCTAGTGGAAAAAATGAAAATTCCTTTATTCCATTTGATGTGAAAAAGTATTTTGGCTTGCCTACTTATCAGGAAAAAGATGCCATTTTCTCATATCATTTTCAACGATTATTACAACGAGCTAAAAATGTATATTTAATTTATAATACAGAAACAGATGGATATGGTTCTGGAGAAAAAAGCCGTTTTTTAACTCAGTTAGAAATTAGTAATCCGCAAATAGTAAAAACAATTATTAGTCCGAAAGTAATACGTTTTAAGAATGATAAAATTCAAATTAAAAAAACTTCGGAGATTCTTCAAAAGTTAAAAGAGGTTTTTACAAAAGGAATTTCTCCTTCTGCATTGGCAACCTATATTTATAATCCTATTAGTTTTTATGAACAAAAAGTATTGGGTATTAGAGATGATAATGAGGTAGAAGAAACAATTGCCGCAAATACAATGGGATCTGTTATTCACGATGTTTTAGAGGAAATGTATAAGCCTTATGTAAATAAATTTGTATCAAAAGAAGCTGTTGCTGCAATGCAAAAAAACATTGAAAGATTACTAGTTAAGTTTTTTGAAAAGCATTATTTAAAAGGAAATATAAATACGGGAAAAAATAAATTAATTTTTGAAGTTTGTAAAAATCATATTAGTAGATTCTTAAAGCAAGAATTAAAACTTATAAATAAAAATAAGCAATTAAAAATAATAGCTTTAGAAAAAGAATTAAGAGTTGAAATTGCTATTGAAGGAGTTGATTTCCCTATTAAATTTAGGGGGATTGTTGATAGAATTGATCAATTAGATGGTGTAATCAGAATTATAGATTACAAAACAGGTAAAGTAGAATCGAAAGATTTAAAAATGTCTGATTTTAGTGTAATTAAAGAAGATTATAAATATACAAAAGCAATGCAAGTTATGTTGTATTCATATATGTATTCTAAAAATAATACAGCTACTTTAAGCCAATTAGAAAGCGGAATTATTTCTTTTAAAAATTTAAATTCCGGATTTTTAAAAATGAATTTTTCGGAAAAATTTAGAGGTGTTGACACCTCGGTTTCAGAAGAAAGAATGAACGATTTTATGCTTGAAATAAATAATTTAATTAAAGAAATTTTGAATCCGGAGATTCCTTTTATTCAAAACGAAAACTTACCATTTTAAAATGAACAGATTAACAAACCTAATAGTTAAGAGCAGCCACCATAACAAACCTATTTTAACAGATGTTTTTTATAAGAAAAACAAGACAAAAAAGCCAATAGTAATATTTTGCCATGGTTATAAAGGTTATAAAGATTGGGGCGCTTGGAATTTAGCAACTAAGGAATTTGCGAATAAAGACATATTTTTTGTAAAATTCAATTTTTCACATAATGGAGGTACGGTTAAAAACCCAATAGATTTTCCTGATTTGGAAGCTTTTGGTCAAAATAATTTTATTACTGAGCTAAATGATTTAGAAGATGTAATTGACTGGATTTTAAATAATTCAGAGTTTAAAAATGAAATTGACGCTAAAAATATCACCCTAATTGGGCATTCTCGTGGAGGAGGAATTGTTTCAATAAAAGCTTCAGAAAATAATAAAATATCAAAAGTTATTTCTTGGTCTGGTGTTTCTGATTATGGAGCTCGTTTTCCAAAAGGCGAGCAACTAGAACAATGGAAAAAAGCTGGGGTTTCATTTATAACCAATGCGAGAACAAAACAACAAATGCCTCATTATTTTCAATTTTATACAAGTTTTATAGAAAATGAGGAGCGATTAACAATTAAAAACGCTGTTTCTAATTTAAAAATACCGCATTTGATTGTTCATGGAACAGATGATACCGTTGTTTTGCCTTCCGAAGCTAAAAACATACACTCCTGGAATCCGGCAAGTAAATTGTTACTTATTGATCAAATGAATCATCCATTAGGGTGTACACAACCTTGGAAAGAATCTGATATGCCTATTCATTTAAAGGCAGTTGTTAAGCATAGTGTTGATTTTATATTAAATAATTAATGAATATAGAAAAAGCTTCAGAGATGAATATAGAACAACTTTTATCAATTACTAAAAGTTGCGCAAAACATATGATTGAAAATGGAATTTTTCAATGGAATGAATATTACCCATCAAAAGTAGTTTTATTAAATGATATTGGTTTAAATCAGTTATGGAAGTTAGTAAAAGGTAATTCAATTATTGGGTTAGTTGTACTCACAGAAGTTGAAGATAAGGAGTATAAAAATGTAAAATGGCTGACCGATAATGGAAATAGTTTATATGTTCATCGTTTGGCTGTACATCCTGATTTTCAAGGAATGGGTTGTGCTCAAAAACTAATGACTTTTGCAGAAAATTTAGCCAATGAAAAGAATTATAACTCTGTTAGATTGGATACATTTAGTCAAAATAAACGTAATTTAAAATTTTACCATCAACAAAATTATATAAAATTAGAACCGATTTATTTTCCAAATCAGAGTGAGTATCCTTTTTACTGTTTCGAGAAAGTTTTAAATGTATAAAGAATCTAATATTACCTTTAAAGGAATTAACAAACTTGCTATTCCGGCAATTATATCTGGAATTGCAGAACCTTTATTGTCAATTACTGATACGGCAATAGTTGGAAATATTCAAGATCATCCCACCGAAGCATTGGCAGCAGTTGGAATAGCGGGGTCATTTATATCAGCTTTAGTTTGGATTTTGGCGCAAACTCGTTCAGCTATCTCGGCAACAATAGGTAAATATTTAGGCGCAAAAAAATTAGATGAAATAGCAACATTACCAGCACAGATTATTGGAATAAATTTAGTTTTAAGTATTGTAATATATTTTGTAACTACATTTTTTGCAACGGAAATTTTTAAAATGTATAATGCTGATGGCCTAATTTTAAACTACGCTGTTGATTATTTTAAAATTAGAGCTATTGGATTTCCATTAACACTTTTTGTGTTTTCTTGTTTTGGAGTTTTTAGAGGTTTGCAAAATACATTCTGGCCAATGGTAATTAGTATTATTGGGGCGTTTTTAAATATAGGGTTAGATTTTGCCTTGGTTTATGGGATAGAAGGTTTTGTAAACCCAATGAATGTGAAAGGAGCCGCTTGGGCAAGTGTAATTTCACAAGGGGTAATGGCCACCTTATCTTTAATTTTATTATTGAAAAAAACGCCATTTAGTTTTAGGTTAAAACTTCCATTTAATAAAGAAATTAAAAACCTTCTTTCAATTAGTTTTAATTTAATAATAAGGGCTATTGCATTAAATATCGCACTTTATTTGGCAAATTCTTATGCAACAAAATATGGAGATAATTACATTGCGGCTCAAACTATTGCTTTTCAAATTTGGTTATTTTTCGCCTTTTTTATTGATGGATATTCCAGCGTTGGAAGCATTGTTTCCGGAAAGTTGCTCGGGGAAAGAAATTATCAGAATTTATGGGAGCTAAGCATTAAACTAAGTCGGTATTCAATTGTAATTGCTATTATTTTAGCGGCTTTTTGTGGTTTGTTTTATTTTGAAATTGGAAAACTTTTTTCACAAGACAAGCTAGTGCTTCAATCATTTTACAGTATTTTTTGGATTGTTATTTTAATGCAACCAATAAATGCCGTGGCTTTTGTTTTTGACGGTATTTTTAAAGGTTTGGCTGAAGCAGTGGTATTAAGAAACTTATTATTAATTGCCACATTCTTAGGATTTATTCCTACTCTTTTAATAGGTGATTTATTCAATTTAAAATTATACGCAATCTGGATAGCTTTTACAGTGTGGATGTTATTAAGATCCGGGATTTTAGTTGTAATATTTAGAAGAAAATATTTACATAAAAACACGTAACTTTGACCACTATGAGCAATGGAAGTCTATATACACATATTCAAAATAATATCGCAACTGTTGAGTTTTATCATCAGGCAAGTAATTCGTTTCCAAGTGAATTATTAGAAAGGTTAGCAAAAGAATTCAAAAAGCTGAGTGCTAATGATGATGTTAAGGTAATTATTTTGAAAAGTGAAAAAGATACTACTTTTTGTGCTGGAGCTTCATTTGATGAGCTTGTTGCAATTCAAGATTTAGAAGAAGGTAAACGTTTTTTTTCTGGGTTTGCTAATGTAATAAACGAAATGCGAAAGTGTTCAAAATTAATAATTGGTAGAATTCAAGGTAAAGCAGTTGGTGGTGGTGTTGGATTAGCTGCAGCTTGTGATTATTGTTTGGCTACTTTGCAAGCATCAATAAAACTATCAGAACTTACAATTGGTATTGGTCCATTTGTTATAGAGCCGGCTGTAAAACGAAAAATGGGTCTTGCTGCTTTTAGCGAATTAACATTAGATGCAACTAGTTGGCAAAATGCTTATTGGGCAAAAGAAAAAGGTTTGTATGCTAAAGTTTTTGAAACTATTAAGGAGTTAGATTTTGAAGTGGATGTATTAGCTAATAAGCTTTCGAAATATAATCCTGAAGCGTTAAAAGAACTTAAAAAAGCACTTTGGGAAGGTACAGATTATTGGGATGAATTATTAGTGAAAAGAGCGGAAATCAGCGGAAAATTGGTATTGTCTGATTTTACTAAAAATGCCCTTCTGAAATTTAAAAAATAGTGTATGATAGCCAATTTTATTTTATTATTACAACAAATTGATGTTCAGGAAAAAATAAAAAATGCCCCGGATAAAGGTTATGAAATTGGGGTGGTTATTGGAACTTACTTACCCTTTGTTTTGTTAGCTTTAGTTGCATATTTTGTGTATTATAAAGCTAAAAACAGAAAAGATTTAGAGGATTAATTTAGAATTAAAAAAATGAGCAATATTAGAATTACCAAGCAATTTGATTTTGAAACCGGACACGCGCTTTATGGTTATGATGGAAAATGTAAAAACGTTCACGGACATAGTTACAAGCTTTCTGTTACAGTAATTGGAACGCCAATAAGTGATTCTACAAATGTGAAATTTGGTATGGTGATTGACTTTGGGGACTTAAAAAAAATTGTTTTATCAGAAATTGTAGATAAGTTTGACCACGCTACTGTATTTAATAAAAACACACCTCATATTGAATTGGCAATTGAATTAGAAAAAAGAGGGCATAGTGTTATATTGGTTGATTACCAGCCAACTAGTGAAATGATGTTAATTGATTTTGCAGATAAAATTAAAAAGCGATTACCAGATAATATTAGTCTTCATTCACTTAAACTTCAAGAAACGGGGACCTCTCATGCAGAATGGTTTGCTTCAGACCAAGAATAGCCTATCTAAACCTTCCCTAAGAGAAGACTTGAAAAAAGTAGGATTCTTCCTTCAGGGGTTAGGGGGCTTTAGGTTCCATTAAAAGCATTCATTGTGTTGTTTAAACCAGCAGTTCCAAAAGATTTAATAAGTTCAATGGATTTATTTAACCGTTCAGGGAGTAGTTTATTTTCATCACTATCCCATTCTCCTAATACATAATCTACTTGCCTACCCTTTGAAAATTCTGAACCAACTCCAAATCTAAAACGGGGATATTGTTGTGTTTGTAAAACAGCATTTATATCTTTTAGACCATTATGGCCACCATCACTACCTTTTGGTTTTACTCTAATTGAACCAAAATCAAGATTTAAATCATCACAAATAACTAATAAATTTTCTAAAGGAATATTTTCTTTTGTTAGCCAATACTTAACAGATTTACCACTTAAATTCATGTAGGTTGAAGGTTTTAATAAAATAAAAGTTCTCCCTTTAAATCTAAATTTTGAAATGGCGCCTAATTTTTGACTTTCAAAAGTAATTTCTTCTTTTGTGGCTAATTCATCTAAAATTTTGAATCCAATATTATGGCGTGTATTTTCATATTTATCACCAATATTTCCTAAGCCAACAATTAAGAATTTTTTCATAATTTCTTCTTTAGATGCTGTTTCTTTTTTTGAACCGAATAAATTTTTAAAAAAATGCATTAGTTTCATAACGCAAAAGTACTAAAAAGAAAAAGCGTTGCAAATATGCAACGCTTTTTAAAATTTCAAGAATAAGTTGAATTATTCTGCAGCTGTTTCTTCAGTTGCTCCTTCTCCTTCTTCAGTTGCTCCTTCTTCACCCTCTTCATCTTCTTCATCTTCAGGCATAACTGCACTACGTGCAGTTCTAACTTGAACAACAACAGTATTTTCTGGATGTAAAATTGTAAATTTCTCGTCAGCTACATCAGTAACGATTAATTTCATTCCAATTTTTAATTTAGAAATATCTGCATTAATAAAGTCAGGCAAATCAGCTGGCAATGCTCTAACGCTTAATTTACGTTTTGCAAAACTTAAAGACCCACCATTAATTACTCCGGGAGATGTTCCAACTAATCTTACAGGAATATTCATTGTTACCATTTTATCATCAAATAATTGGTAAAAATCTACGTGTAAAATTTTGTCTGATACTGGGTGAAACTGAATATCTTGTAAAATTGCATGATATTTAGCTCCTTCTAATTCAATCGTTGCAGTATATACATTACCCGTATACACTAAATTTTTGAACGATGTTTCGTCAGCTGAAAAGTGTAATGGTTTATCCCCTCCGTATATAACGCAAGGTACCTTTCCAGCATTACGTAAGGCTTTAGTTGATACTTTGCCTACGCTTTCTCTTTGAGATCCTGAGATTGTAATTGATTTCATTTATCTATTTATTAATTATTTACATTAAAAATTGCCCACTTATAGACCTGTTGTCCTGCACTTTATGCATAACGTCTGCGAACAAAGGCGCGCAAGATACAACTTTTATTTTAGAACTCTTTCTTTTTAAAGGAATTGTATCCGAAACAATTAATTCTAAAAGTTTTGAGTTTTCAATTTTAGTATAAGCATCACTCGATAAAATGGGATGTGTACATACTGCACGCACACTTAAGGCTCCTTTTTCCATCATTAAATCAGCGGCTTTTGCTAAAGTCCCTCCAGTATCAATCATATCATCAACTAAAAACACATGACGTCCTTCAACTTCTCCTATTAATTCCATGGTGTCAATGACATTTGCTTTTAATCGTTGTTTATAACAAATAACTACTTCGCTTCCTAAATATTTTGAATAAGCATATGCACGTTTAGACCCCCCCATATCTGGAGATGCAACTGTTACATTTTCAAGTTTTAAATCTTTTAAATAAGGTAAAAATATAGTTGAGGCAAATAAGTGATCTACAGGTTTTTCAAAAAAACCTTGAATTTGGTCTGCGTGTAAATCCATAGTCATAATTCTAGTTGCTCCCGCAGCTTGAATTAAGTTTGCAACTAATTTAGCGCCAATTGCTACACGAGGTCTATCTTTTCTGTCCTGTCTTGCCCAACCAAAATATGGAATCACAGCAGTAATATGTCTTGCGGAAGCTCTTTTAGCAGCATCTAACATTAAAAGTAATTCCATTAAATTGTCTGAATTTGGAAAAGTAGATCCAATAATAAATACACGTCTACCTCTAACAGATTCTACTAAAGCTGGCTGAAATTCACCATCGCTAAAATTTGAAATTGTTACATTCCCTAAAGGGAGCCCATAGCTTTTTGCTATTTTTTCGGCCAATGCTGTACTTTGTCTACATGCAAAAATCTTTGGTGTTAGTTGACTGTTTCCCATTTTTTAGTTGTGTTGTTGTTTTGTTGTCCGCAAATTTAAAATTATTTATATAGTTATTAAACAACTTAGTGAAATATTTATGAATAAGATGAAAATTATTTATAAATTTGCAGTCCAATTCAAAATGCCCCGATGGCGGAACTGGTAGACGCGCTGGATTCAAAATCCAGTTCTTTCGGGAGTGTGGGTTCGATTCCCACTCGGGGTACTTTATTAAAATCGTAAATATCTTATTTTTAAGTGTTTACGATTTTTTTATTTACCCTCACTAAAAATTGATTAAATTTTTTTCTACAAAATCTAAAAAATTCCATAATAAAATATAAAATTTGAGAAGTGATCAACTTAGATTTAACTACGCTAAATTAAGATTTAGCGTGAAAAAAGATATTATAAGGAAGTTAGATAGGGGATACCATTAAAAATACCCTACTAAATAGGGTCTGACAATGGTTTTAATGAATAGAAATTCGAAATAATTGTGAATTTAAAAGGAGTTAATTTTAGTCAATTCCTAATCTTTCAAATAATCCTTGAATATCTTTTGGATAATTTTTGTTTTGTTGATTAATATTATAGTCTGAAGGAATATTGTTAGTTTCTTCAGTTTTTGTATTAACTTTATTTTGATTAAGTTTTTTATTCATCTTCTTGCTCATTTATGGTTTTTTTAACTAACACTGTTAGGTTTTTTATTTATTTAACTACCAAATTATTAACTAGTTAATAAAATATTTAGTGAACATTCCTAGTTAAAAGAATAATTATAAAATTAATATAATTAAACTATAAAATATCTTGATAATCCATAAAAAAAGAAAGGGAAAACCCTACATATTTTACAAAAAACTTTAGTATTTTCACGAAAACTAATATTCTCAATTTCATATGCGAAGCTATCTAATTATAGATAATGACTCTATTTCTGTTCAAAACATAAAGAATGTTTTGAAAGATTATAATGAATTTAATTGCATAGGTGTAACAAGTAATTATAGCGTTGCTATGAATATTATTTTAAAAGAAATACCAGATTTGGTGTTTTTTAATATTGACAATGTTATTGAGAATTCCTTTGAATTTATACAAGAATTAAACTTGTTTAATGATGATTTTCCAGTTTTTATAGCTATTTCTTCTTCAAAAAAAATGGCCTATGAAGTTATAAAACATGGTTTTTTCGATTTTTTATTAACGCCTTTAAAGGAGTTGGAGACTCGTAAATCTGTACTTAAGCTGTTAAAGAAAATTCCTGCACAATCAAGAAAAAACATCTGTTTGAAATCTTATAAAGATTACCAATATTTAAAAACCGATGAAATCCTTTATTTAAAAGCAGATAATAATGCTACAGATTTTCATATGTTTGATGGCCAAATTATAAGTGCCTATAAAACCCTTAAGACTTTTGAAAGTATACTTCCTAATAATTTTCATAGAATTCATAAAAGTTATATAATTAATAAAAATTTTGTTTCTAGAATTCAATTTGGAAAATTTACGTGTACAATTAAAAGAAATAGATTTGAAGTCCCTTTTACAAAAACATACATAGATAATATAGAAAGTATGAATAAGGACTTAGCGGAATATTCTTATCAATCATTCAGTTAGTTTTATCTAATAAACGGCATCTTTTTATATATAAAACGCACTTTTTAAAAAATTTCAAATAATTTTTCACTAACAAAAGGGTATGCTTCACATTTAGAATACCCCATTTGACTAATAATAGGTTAAATCATTAGTTCAACTTGCTTTTACAAAGTACTTTAGCAAAGAATTTAGTGCAAGAGATTATTAGTTATTTGATAATTAATAAATCTATAAAATTTAAAATATTAATAAAAACATATAAACAAATTTTAAAGTTATCCCATTATGAAATCAATTAAATACATTTTCGCATTCACATTTTTATCTATTTTTTTAACTGCTTGTTCGGCTACTGCAACTGCTGATGATGATGAAATATACGTACAAGAACAAGTTCAATTTACTGGAGGTGATACTGCTGCTGAGATTAATACAAATAGAGATTAATTTAAAAGTTTCTAAACATAATATATTTTAAGCCTTAAACATTGTTTAAGGCTTTTTTAGTAGCTTTGTTTTTCATAAAATAAATATTGAAGACTTCTTTTTTAAATTTAGTGGGATTAATAATTTCTGTTTACCTTTTATTTTCTTTTGCAAGTTGTGAAAAGGAAGGTTTAAACGGAACGTTAGTCAATACTTCAATTACATCAAAAAACGATAGTGTAACCTATTGGTTTAACCAATCTAAAAGCAATAAATTAACTTTAGACGAGCGAAAAGGTGCTTTAAATAAAGCATATAATGCAGTTAATTCAAAATTGGCAGATTCCATTCGTTTAAACTATTTTTCTAAAATAGCTTATGAAGCAGAGAGGTTGAATAGTTATGAGTTTTTTAAAAAAGCGAACTTTAAAAATTTAGCCCTTGCTAAAAAGGTTAATAATAAATTAGAAAGTGGCCTTGCACATTGGAATTATGGGGCATACTATTCAAAAAAAGAAAAAATTGATAGTGCTTATTACCATTTTCATAAGGCCTATGAAGATTTTAAATCAGTAAATAACGAAAAATATACAGCAAGAATGTTGTATAATTTGGGTTATATTCAAGGGAAGATTAAAGATTATACCGGAAGTGAAATCTCTTTATATGAAGCCATTGCTATTTATAAAAAACTAAAGCTATATGAGGATTTATATGAATGCTATAATTATTTAGGGTTAATTTATATGGAATTAGAAGAGTTTGATATGGCTATTTATTACCAAAATGAAGCTTTAAATTATTTAGAGAAAGTTGAAAATAAAAAACTTTTTAAAGAGTTTAGTTTAAATAATTTAGGACTTATTTTAAGTAAACAAAGAAAGTATAAAGAATCCTTAGAGTATTTTAGCAAAGCGCTAAATGATAATAACTTAAAAAATAAAAACATGGAACTTTACGCTATGTTGATGGATAATATCGCTTATACTAAGTTTTTGCAGCGGGACACGTTAAACATAGAGGTGGAATTAAATCGAGCTCATGATATTCGGGATAGTCTACAAAAATTCTCAGGGGTAGTAGTTAGTAAGCGTCATTTATCAGAGTATAAAGCCTTTCAAAAAGACACAATAAGCGCTTTAAATTATTTATCAGAGGCATATAATTTAGCAGGTCAAGTTGACAATAATCGAGATAAGTTAGCGACACTTTTACTACTTTCAAAAATAGATCAAAAAAATTCTAATAAGTATTTGAAGGAATATGTTCATTTAAATGACAGTCTTCAAATAGCCGATCGTAAAACAAGAAATAAATTTACCAGAATTCGCTTTGAAACTGATGAATACATAGAGGAAACCGAGAAGCTTTCCGAGCAAAATCTATTAATTACACTAGGAGCGTTTTTTACAATTTTAATTCTTTCTTTGGCTTATTTTTTAAGAGTTCAAAGTAATAAAAATAAAGAATTACGTTTTGAAAAAGAACAACAAAAGACCAACCAAGAGATTTTTTCTTTAATGTTAAAGCAACAGTCTAAAATGGAAGAAGGCCGTTTAAATGAGCGTCATAGAATTTCAGAAGATTTGCATGATGGTGTATTAGGAAAGATTTTTGGAACAAGATTAGGATTAGGGTTTTTAAATATAACAGGTGATGAAGCGACAATAAAAAAGCATCAACTATATATAGATGAACTTCAAAATATTGAAAAAGAAATTAGAACAATTTCTCATGAATTAAAGAGCGAAATTTTGTCATCAAAGGAAAATTTCTTAAGAATTATAAAAGATTTAATAGAAAAAAGGAGTAATTTAGGACAATTCGAGTATGAATTTAATTATGATCAAGAAATTAATTGGAATTACATAAACGACGAAATAAAAATTCATATATATAGAATTATTCAAGAAGCATTACAGAACATAATTAAATATGCCAAAGCAACAAATGTTGAAATTAGGATAGATAAAGAAAATGACAATCTTAATTTATTTATAAAAGATAATGGTTGTGGTTTTAATGTTCAGGATAAAAGAAAAGGAATTGGACTTAAAAATATGAAATCAAGGGCAGAAAAAATTGAAGGAATATTTAAAGTTAGCTCTGTAATTGGTAGCGGAACTACTATTTATATTACCTGTCCCATAAATGAAAATTATGAATAAAATTTACAATGTATTACTAATTGACGATCATCCGATAATTTCGGATGCTTATAAAAGTGCATTTGATTTTATAAGCTCTGAAAATAGTGAATTGAATTTTAATGTTGCTGTTGCTGTTGATTGTGATGAAGCCGATAAACAAATAATAGAAGCTTCAACTAAAAATGGAATTGATATTGTTTTTTTAGATATTTCATTACCACCATCTAAAGATGGGAAGTTGTTATCAGGTGAAGATGTTGGGATAAAAATGAGACAATTACTTCCAAAATGTAAAATTATTGTTGCTACTACATTTAATGACAATTATAGAATTCAAGTAATTTTAAAAAATGTAAATCCAGACGGGTTTTTAATTAAAAATGACATTGATAAAAATGAATTAGTTAAATCCATAAAATCCATAATGGATAATACTCCTTACTATAGTAAATCGGTATTAGAATTATTTAGAAAGCAAAACTCCATTGATTATAGATTAGATAAAATTGACAGGCAGTTATTATATGAGCTGTCAATAGGAACAAAAATGAAAGATCTTCCTAAAATTATTCCTATGTCAATGGCTGGTCTTGAAAAAAGGAAAAAAAATCTTAAAGAGTTATTTGTTATACAAGATAATGATGATAGGGAGTTGATTTTAAAAGCAAAAGAAAAAGGGTTTATTTAATTATAAACCCTTTTTAACTATAAAAATGTCTCTGGGGTTGATTGTTTTGTTTTTATAGTCAAATCAAATATATAATAATTTTCAACATTCAATTTTTTTTTCTCTTTTAATTTAACTAATACCTAAAAGTTTATGGAAACGGCGTAATATTGGTAAGGGAAAAACATATTTTATATGAGCCCGTTTACATTATGAAAACTTTAACATAATGAAATAGGGGAATTAAGGGTTGATTCCGACTTAATGATAATTATTGTTTAATTTTGAAAATTAAAATAAAAAGAAAATCCCTGTAATATGAAAAACATTCTTTTATTTCTTACACTTTTTATTACAAGTTTAAGTATAACCTCTCAAATTCATGACCCTGTAAAATGGTCTACTTCAGTAAAAAAAATATCTGATACAGAATTTGAGTTATTAGTAAATGCTGCTATTGAAGAAAACTGGCATCTATATTCTCAGGGTGTTCCGGAAGATGGACCAATACCAACAACTTTTGTTTTTGAAAAAACAGATGATTTTGAGTTAGTTGGGGATGCTTCAGAAGAAGAAGGACATACAGTAGATGACCCTGTTTTTGGAATGAAAATAAAATATTTTGAACACAATGCATCTTTTAAGCAACGGATTAAATTAAATTCAGCCAAAAATATAAACATTAAAGGTTTTGTGGAATTTATGGTGTGTGATGATTCTAATTGTTTACCACCAACAGAAGTTGATTTAGAATTTATAATTAAAGGGGATAAATCCAGTTCTGTAGTTTCTTCAGTTGAAAATTCAAAAAAAAGTAATAAATCTTCAGATAAAAGTTTACTTACAATATTTATAATAGCGTTCTTATCTGGGTTTGCAGCATTGTTAACGCCATGTGTTTTTCCAATGATACCAATGACAGTTAGTTTTTTTACAAAACAAAGTAAAAGTAAAGCTGCAGGTATTAGAAACGCCATAATTTACGGGCTTTCTATTGTTATAATTTATGTAGTTTTAGGATTATTGGTGAGTGCAATTTTTGGCGCAGATGCTTTAAACGCTCTATCAACAAATGTGTGGTTTAATATTATTTTCTTTTTATTATTAATAATTTTTGCAGTTTCATTTTTAGGTGCTTTTGAAATTGTTTTGCCAAGTTCTTGGGGGACAAAAGTTGACGAACAAGCGGATAGAGGAGGTATTATTGGAATATTTTTTATGGCATTAGCCTTAGCAATAGTTTCATTTTCTTGTACGGGTCCAATTGTGGGTACTTTGTTGGTTGAAGCTGCTGCAGGTGGAAATCAAATAGGTCCAATTGTTGGGATGCTTGGATTTTCATTAGCATTAGCTATTCCATTTGCGTTGTTTGCAGCATTTCCAGGTTGGTTAAATTCACTACCAAAATCGGGAGGTTGGTTAAATACAGTAAAAGTAGTTTTAGGGTTTTTGGAATTGGCACTTGCATTTAAATTCTTATCAAATGCCGATTTAGTATTGCAATTACATTGGTTAGAACGCGAGGTTTTCTTATCTATTTGGATAGCGATTTTTGGAGTACTGGCACTCTATTTATTTGGAAAAATACAATTACCACATGATTCTCCTTTAACTCATATTTCAGTTGGTAGATTAAGTTTAGGTTTAATTACTTTAGCTTTTACAATTTATATGATTCCAGGGCTTTGGGGAGCGCCATTGAACTTAATTAGTGCTTTCCCACCAGCTCAACATTATAGCGAATCTCCTTATGGAGTTGGGTTCTCAAAATTAGGTGGAAGTACGAATGGAAATCATGATGATATTCCTGAGGGAGCGCATTTGATGGCTCCACATAATATTTTAGCTTTTAATGATTATGATTTAGGTTTGGCATATGCCAAAAAAGTAAATAAACCTGTAATGATTGATTTTACAGGTCACGCTTGTGTAAATTGTAGAAAAATGGAACAAAATGTTTGGGCTAAAGACAAAATTTTGCCAATTCTTAAAAATGATGTGGTTTTAATTTCTTTGTATGTTGATGATAAAAGGAAATTAAAGCCTGGAGAAGAGATGGATTCAAAACTTCGTCCTGGTAAAAAACTGAAATATATTGGCCAGAAATGGAGTGAATTTCAAACGATTAAATATGGTGCAAATGCACAACCATTTTATGTGCTAATGGATCATAATGAAGATAACTTAATCGATCCGGTAGCGTATACTCCAGACGTTGATGAATATTATAATTGGTTGAAAAAAGGAATAGCAAATTTTAATTAAATCAAAAGTATTTTAATGAATTCAGTAAATAATTCTACAGACTTGGAAACCTATTTTCAGCAATTTAGAAAACATATTGTTGGGGTGAATCAAACCTTTCAATCTCCATATGGAGAAAAAGAAATTATTTATACTGATTGGACAGCAAGCGGACGATTATATAGGCCTATTGAAGATAAAATTGTGAATGAATTTGGTCCTTTTGTGGCCAATACCCATACCGAAACTTCAATAACGGGCTCTGCAATGACTATGGCATATCATAAAGCCAGAAATATTATTAAAAACCACGTAAATGCAACCAAAGATGATGTTTTAATTACATCTGGTACAGGAATGACCGGTGTTGTAAATAAGCTGCAACGTATTTTAGGGTTAAAGGTTGCTGAAAATTTAAAAGAACATACAAATATTCCAGATGAACTAAAACCTATTGTTTTTATTTCGCATATGGAGCATCATTCTAATCAAACTTCCTGGTTAGAAACTATTGCCAATGTTGAAATAATTCCTTGTGAGGAATCAGGTCTTATTTGCTTTGAAAGTTTTGAAAAGTTATTAATTCAATATAAAGACAGACCCATTAAAATAGCTTCTATAACGTCATGTTCAAATGTGACAGGAATTAGAACGGATTATCATAAAATTTCAAAAATGATTCACCAATATGGTGGGCTTTGTTTTGTTGATTTTGCTTGTTCTGCACCTTATGTACACATTGATATGCATCCAAAAGATGAAGAAAGTTATCTAGATGCAATTTTCTTTTCACCACATAAGTTTTTAGGTGGTCCAGGAACATCTGGTGTGCTAATTTTCAATAAAAAACTATATAAAAATATAGTTCCTGACAATCCGGGAGGTGGTACTGTTAATTATACAAACCCTTGGGGAGATCACGATTATATAGATGATATTGAAACCAGAGAAGATGGTGGTACACCTGGGTTTTTGCAAACCATTAGAATTGCTTTATCAATTCAGCTTAAAGAACAAATGGGTGTTGGAAATATACTGGCACGTGAACATGAAATAAATAACATAGTTTTTAAGGAGCTTTCAAAAATTTCAAATCTTAAAATTTTAGCTCCTCAACATACAGATAGGTTAGGGGTTTTTTCTTTTTATATTAAAGAGGTGCATTTTAATTTAATTGTTAAATTATTAAATGATCGTTTTGGAGTTCAAACTCGTGGAGGTTGTTCGTGCGCAGGTACTTACGGCCACTTTTTATTACATGTTGATCAGCATACTTCAAAAAATATTGAAAAACAAATTATTGAAGGTTGTTTAACAGAGCGTCCTGGATGGGTGCGAATGTCTATTCATCCAACAATGACTAATAAAGAAGTTTTATTTGTTTGTGAAAGCATAAGACAAGTGGCTGAAAATTGGAAAGAGTGGGGAAAAGATTACGATTACAATGCAATAAAAAATGAATTTATTCACAAAACAGCAAATGCTATTGAAAAATCCCTTGTAAATAATTGGTTTAAGCAATAATTTGAGGGTAAAGTTTTTTATATTTGAGTTCTTAAATAGTAGGTATTAATGGACAATTTTATATTTTTTGGTAGAGAAGGTTTATTTCATGTGTTGGATTGGAATGCATACGACCATATCTTATTTTTAATCGCATTAGCAGTTGTTTACGATTTTGGAAATTGGAAAAAAGTAATATGGCTGATTTCACTTTTTACTTTAGGGCACACACTTTCATTAATATTAGCAGCCTATAAAATAGTTTCGGTTGATACTAAATGGATTGAATTTTTAATTCCTGTTACAATTATTATAACTGCACTATTTAATATTTTATATGTTCGTAAAAGTACAAAACAATTAAAAACGAATACAAATTTAATTTTTGCACTTTTTTTTGGTCTAATTCACGGACTTGGATTTTCTAGTTATTTTAAAATTTTAATTGGCAATTCAACAAATAAATTATTGCCGCTATTAGAATTTGCATTAGGAGTTGAATTAGCTCAGATAATAATTGTACTAATTATATTAATTTTAGGCTTTATTTTTCAAACTATTTTCAGATTTTCCAAACGCGATTGGGTTATTATTATATCGTCTATTGTTATTGGCGTAGTTTTACCAATATTAAAATCTGCTATTTTTTGGTAAAATTTTAACTTAAGAGTATTGAGAATCTTTTTACTTTCGTAATTATCATAATAAATGAATAAAAAACAATTAAAATACGATCAGGCCTATATGAGAATGGCCTTAGAATGGGCTAAATTATCGTATTGTGAACGCAAACAAGTTGGTGCATTAATTGTAAAGGGTAGAATGATAATTTCTGATGGGTTTAATGGAACTCCAACAGGATTTGAAAATTGTTGTGAAGAATTAGGAGATACAAAATGGTATGTTTTACACGCTGAAGCCAATGCAATATTAAAAGTTGCAAGTTCAACACAATCTTGTAAAAATTCTACGTTATATATTACATTATCACCTTGTAAAGAATGCAGTAAATTAATACATCAATCAGGTATAAAACGTGTTGTTTATGCCAATCAATATAAAGATACTTCTGGTTTAGAGTTTTTGGAAAAAGCTGGGGTTGAATTAACATATCTTAATGATTTAAAATGATAAAAGGAAAAGCAAATTTGCCACTATTTATTGGTTTGGCAGTGGCTGTTGGAATACTAATTGGTAGTTCATTTAACTTTAAAAACAAAGCTGTTTTATTTAGTTCAAATACGAATGAAGCTAAAATAAAACGTTTAATAAATTATATACAGTATGATTATGTAGATAAAGTAAATACTGATAGTTTGTTAGATGACGCAATTACAAATATGTTGATAAAATTGGATCCGCATTCTGTTTATATTCCAAAGGAAGATTTAAAACAGGTAACCGAAAATATGCAAGGAAAATTTGTTGGTATAGGAGTTTCTTTTTTAATGCATGAAGATTCGGTAGCAATAACAGGTGTTATAAAAGGGGGGCCAAGTTATAAGGCTGGAATAAAAGCAGGAGATAGAATTATTATTGCCGATAATGATACTTTGTTTGGTGAAAGTATTGAAAGAAAAGCAGGTGTTAAAGAGATTGAGAAAGGAACAATTTTAGGAAATAGAAAAATTTCTGATGCAGTTATGAAATCTCTAAAAGGGGAGGCAGAAACAAATGTGTTGGTTTCAGTTTATAGACGATCTACAGATGAAATTATTGAAATTCCAATCGATAGAGATGAGGTTCCAATTAAGAGTGTACCAGGTTATTATATGATTAATAGAACGTTAGGTTACATAAATATAGACCGTTTTGCAAGAACAACGTATCTGGAATTTAAGTTAGCACTTAATGAATTAAAATATAAAGGAATGACTTCCTTAGTATTAGATTTAAGAGGGAATCCAGGAGGTTTTATGGATATTGCTAATGATATTATTGATGAATTTCTAGAGGATGGAAAATTGATTGTTTTCACTAAAAATAAAAATGGTGAAGTAGATAAATCTTTTGCAACTGATGAAGGTGATTTTGAAGAAGGAAAAGTATTTGTTTTGATTGATCAAAATTCAGCCTCAGCAAGTGAAATTGTTGCTGGAGCGTTACAAGATAATGATAAAGGAACTATTGTTGGACGTCGTTCTTTTGGTAAAGGACTTGTTCAGCAGGAAATGGATTTAGGAGATGGTTCAGCAGTTAGATTAACAACATCAAGATATTATACTCCAACTGGAAGATCTATTCAAAAACCATATAATCACAATGGAAATAAGAAATACGGAAATGATTATTTAAACAGGATACATAGTGGGGAGCTTATTTCAAAGGATAGTATTAAAGTTATTGATTCCTTAAAATACACCACGCCTAAGGGGAAAACAGTATATGGTGGTGGAGGAATAATTCCAGACGTATTTGTTCCATTAGATACAACTCGTACTTATAATAATCGTCTTTATAGAGGGTTAAATAGTTTTGTTTTTAAATATGTAGATACTCACAGGGAAGAATTAAATAAATGGAAATTAGAGGATTTTGTTGATAATTTTGATAAAGATGATAAAATATTTAATCAGTACTTAGAAGAATTAGATTTAAATATTCCTTTAGGACCAAATTCAAGAGAAGATTTAGAAAGATATTTTAAAGCCTTTTTTGCACGTGATTTATTTGATCAAACAGGTTATTTTATGATTACTCAAAAGAAAGATAATATGATTTTAAAAGTTATTGAATTAGATAGTAAAAATTAAACCTTTTATCTAATAGGAACTTATATGTATATTTCAGTTTTAATTCACATTAATTTTGACAACAAATAAAAATATTTATTTTGCTTCTGATCAACATTTTGGAGCTCCTACTGTTGAAAAAAGTAAAATTAGGGAACAGAAATTTGTTGCTTGGTTGGATGCTATAAAAAACGATGCTGAAGTAATTTTTCTGCTTGGTGATTTATTTGATTTTTGGTTTGAGTATAAAAAAGTTGTTCCAAAAGGCTTTGTAAGGGTTTTAGGGAAACTGGCCGAACTTAGGGATAGTGGAATTCAAATCCATTTTTTTGTTGGGAATCATGACCTTTGGATGCAAGATTATTTTGAAACAGAATTAAACATTCCAATTTATCACAATCCAAAAGAATTTACGTTTAATAATAAGACATTTTTAATTGGTCATGGAGATGGTTTAGGCCCTGGAGATAAGGGGTATAAGCGTATGAAAAAGGTATTTGCAAACCCATTTTCTAAGTGGCTTTATAGATGGTTGCACCCAGATATTGGAGTTAAATTAGCACAATATTTATCAGTAAAAAACAAATTGATTTCAGGAGATGAGGATGTTAAATTTCTTGGGGAAGAAAATGAATGGTTGGTGATTTATTGCAAGAGAAAATTAACTGAAAAACATTTTGATTACTTTATATTTGGGCATAGACACTTGCCTTTAGAAATTGAACTTTCAAAAAATTCAAAATATATTAATACTGGAGATTGGATAACTCATTTTACTTATGGTGTTTTTAATGGTGTTGAAACAGTGTTAAAATCTTATTAAACCTTATATTTCACTGTATTTTTAACCAATTTTTAACAACATTTAAAAAAATAATTCTGCTATTTGCATTGTGAAATAAAGCATGTTAAATTCACGCGGTTAAAAACTATAAAAATGATTGAAGAAAATAACGTTTCGGTAGATATTAGAGCTATCAATGAAAAGATTGAGAAAGAAAGTGCATTTGTAGATTTATTGATGATGGAGATGAACAAAGTAATTGTTGGTCAAAAGCACATGATTGAACGATTACTTATAGGTTTATTAGGAAATGGACATATTTTACTTGAAGGTGTTCCTGGTTTGGCAAAAACATTAGCAATTAATACATTGGCAAAAGCTGTCCATGGAGATTTTAGTAGAATTCAATTTACTCCAGATTTACTTCCAGCCGATGTTATTGGTACCATGATTTATAGTGTAAAAGACAATGATTTTACCATTAAAAAAGGACCAATTTTCGCAAACTTTGTATTGGCAGATGAGATTAATCGTGCACCGGCAAAAGTACAATCGGCTTTATTAGAAGCAATGCAGGAACGCCAAATAACAATTGGAGATACTACTTTTAAATTAGATGTGCCGTTTTTAGTAATGGCAACTCAAAATCCAATTGAGCAAGAAGGAACATATCCATTACCAGAAGCCCAAGTCGACCGTTTTATGCTTAAAACTGTTATTCACTACCCAAAATTAGACGAGGAACAATTAATTATGCGTCATAATTTACAAGGAACTTTTGGAACTGTAAATGCAGTTGCATCTTTAGAGCAAATTATTAGAGCAAGAGAAGCAGTGAAAGAAGTATATATGGATGAAAAAATTGAAAAATATATACTTGATATTATTTTTGCAACACGTTTTCCAGAAAAATACAGCTTACCAGATTTAAAAGGATTAATAAGTTTTGGAGCTTCACCACGTGGAAGTATCAACTTGGCAATGGCTGCAAAATGTTATGCTTTTATTAAACGAAGAGGTTATGTTATTCCAGAAGATGTTCGCGCTGTAGTGCACGATGTATTGCGTCACAGAATTGGAATTACCTATGAAGCTGAAGCAGAAAATGTCACTTCAGAAGATATCATCAATCAAATTGTGAATATAATAGAAGTACCTTAAAAGCCTTTAGCTAATAGCAATTAGCCAATAGCCAAAAGCTTAAAAAGAATGGATACCAAAGAAATACTTAAAAAAGTTCGTAAAATAGAGATTAAGACACGTCGTTTGTCTGATCATATATTTTCTGGCGAATATCATAGTTCGTTTAAAGGACGAGGTATGACTTTTTCTGAAGTAAGACAATACCAATATGGGGATGACGTAAGAGCAATTGATTGGAATGTTACCGCACGTTATAATGAACCTTATATAAAGGTTTTTGAAGAAGAACGTGAATTAACAATGATGTTAATGGTAGATATTAGTGGTTCAGAATTTTTTGGAACAACACAACAATTTAAAAGAGATACCATTACAGAGATAGCGGCAACATTAGCATTTTCAGCAATTCAAAATAATGATAAAGTTGGTTTATTATTGTTTTCTGATGAAATGGAATTGTTTATTCCTCCAAAAAAAGGGAAAAGTCATGTGCTTAGAATTATTAGAGAATTGATAGAATTTAAACCAAAAAGTACCAAAACAAGTATTAATGAGGCTTTAAAATTTTTATCAAGTGTAATGAAGAAAAAAGCTATTGTTTTTGTGCTTTCAGATTTTATGGATACGCATTATGAACACACTTTAAAAATAGTTGGAAGAAAACATGATGTAACCGGAATTAGAGTTTTTGACAAACATGATGTTTCAATTCCAAATTTAGGAATGGTACCAATGTTAGATGCTGAAACTGGTAAAACAATGTTGGTAAATACAGCTTCTAAAAGAGTAAGAACAGGATACGAAGCACATTATAAAGAATCTGTTGATTATTTTGAAAAATCATTTACACATAGTGGTGCAGGAACAATAAGTTCTCGCATTGATGAAAGTTATGTAAAAAAATTATTAGGTTATTTTAAACATAAAGGAGCAAGATAGAAAGTGAGATTTAAAATGAAAAAACAGTTAGTTTATATATTATTTTTTATTGGTTTAATAGGTTTTGCACAGGAAGGCAAAGTTTCTATTGCTACTGATACTACAAACATTAGAATTGGAGAGCAAATACAGTATAAAATTTCTGTAAAAGAAACTACCAATGTAATTTTTCCTGAGTTAAAATTAGACAGTTTAGGAAAAGTTGAGGTTGTGGAAGCATTACCAATTGATACATTAAAAAATATACTTGAAAAAAGATATCTACTAACCAGTTTTGATAGTGGTCAGTATATAATTCCACAGCAACAAGTACGTATTAATAATAAATTGTTTTTAACGGATTCTTTGTTAGTGAATGTTTCAACAGTTAAAGTTGATACTACTCAACAAAAAATGTTTGAAATAAAATCAATCCAAAGAGAGCCTAAAACTTTTGAGGATTATAAACATTTATGGTGGTGGGCAATTCCAATTTTAATTTTATTCGCAATTCTACTGTATTTTATTTTTAGAAAGAAAAAAGAAAAAGAAGTTGTAAAAGTTTATGTTGCACCAATACAGGAGGCAATGCAACGTCTAAAGGAATTAGATGAAAAACAGTTATTACAACAAAATAAAATTAAAATTTATTATTCTGAACTAACAGATATTGTAAGAACCTATATTGAAAAAGATATTAAAATTCCAGCGTTAGAATCTACTACTAATGAGTTAGTTGAAACAATTATAGATTTTAATGAATCAAGTAATTTAGGAATTTCAAAAGAAACAATTAAGCAATTAAAACATGTGTTGCAAAGTGCCGATTTGGTAAAATTCGCAAAATCTAAACCTATTATTGAAGAAATAAGAAGTGACAGAAATATTGTTGAAGAAATTTTGAAAAATACGCAAGATGCTGTTCATAAAAGAGAAGAAAAAATTGGTGAAAAAGTAATTGAAGAGGCTATTTTTATTGAGAAACCTGTAAAAAGGAATAATTATTTCAAGAAAAAATTAGTGATTATTTTAGCATTAATTGTTATTGGATTAAGCTTAATGGGCTATTTTGGATATCAATTTATTAAAAATAATGTTTTAGGAAAAACAACTACTGAAATGATGGAAGAGCAGTGGTACAAAGCCACTTACGGTTTTCCAGAAATTACCATAGAAACTCCTGAAATATTAACAGTACAATCAGTTCAACTTCCTGAAAATGGTGTATCAACAGTTGGTGATTTTTCTATTTATACTTATGGTAGTCCAATAAGTAATTTTTACATAGCCGTTTCAACTACTAATTTTATTACAGAACTAGATGGGATGGATTTGGATACAGGCCTTAATGGGGCTTTAAACGGAATGGAATCTCAAATGAATACACGATTTACAAATATTAAAAAAGAGAATATTAAAATTAACGGCGTAAAAGGTAAAAAAGCAAGTATTGAATATAAAAGAACAAACGAATCAACCCAACTAAAGGAAGATTATAAATTAACAATGTTATTTTTTGCTGATAAAAAGGGGATGAGACAAGTTTATGTTTCTTCTTTATGGAGTGATGATTCAGCTGAAAGTGTTGTTAATAGAATTATAAAATCAGTATCATTAAAACCATAAACATGTTTCAAAATTTTGAATTTTTACATCCACAGTTTTTATGGTTATTAGTTTTAATACCATTACTGGCTATTTGGCTTTATTTGGTGCGCAAAAAAGACAGTGCAACATTAACTATTGCCAGTACAAAAGGATTTGAAGTTAAACCTTCTATTTTAGCTAAATTAAAGCCTTTACTAAATATTTTGAGGTTGTTGGCACTAACGTTGTTAATTATTGCTTTAGCCAGACCAAGAAATGTTTCTGTAAGCAAACGTACCAAAACAAATAAAGGAATTGATATTGTAATGGCAATTGATGTTTCTGCAAGTATGTTGGCGCGTGATTTAAAACCAAACCGTTTAGAGGCTTTAAAAAAGGTAGCTACAGAGTTTGTAAATCAGCGTCCAAATGATAGAATAGGAATTGTTGTTTATGCAGGTGAAAGTTTTACCAGAACACCTATAACAAGTGATAAGCGTATAATTAGAAATACCATTTCCGAAATTAAATGGGGAGAATTGGATGGAGGGACGGCCATTGGTATGGGATTAGGTTCGGCAGTTAACAGATTAAAGGAAAGTAAAGCAAAAAGTAAGGTAATCATTTTATTGACAGATGGTGTAAATAACACAGGTTTTGTAGATCCTAAAACGGCAACGGAATTAGCTGTTGGGTTGGGAGTAAAGGTATACACTATTGGATTAGGTACAAATGGTACAGCATCATTTCCGTATGCAAAGGACCCAAAAACAGGGAAATTACTATTTAGAAGTTCACCAGTTGAAATTGATGAGGAATTACTTCAATATATCGCAAAAGAAACAGGAGGAACGTATTTTAGAGCAACAGACAACTCTAAATTGAAAGCTATTTATGATGAGATTAATAAGTTAGAAAAAACTGAAATAGAAGAATTTAAATATTATAATTATCAAGAGAAATTTAGATTATTGGTCCTATTAGCGGGGTTATTAATTTTAATTGAAATGTTGTTAAAGCACACAATATTTAAAAGTTTTATTTAAAAGAAAAGTGTCATTCCTACAAAGGCAGGAATGACAAAAGAATTGAGAAATAGAAGAATAGTTAAAACTAAAACAAATTAAATTTCCCCTTTGGGGAATTAAAAGGGGCTTATGTATCAAATAGAAGAACCAACATATTTTATTTACTTAGCAATTATTCCAGTAATATTTGTGCTGTTTTTGTTGGTGTTTTGGTGGAAAAAAAGAAAACAGAAACAATTTGCAGATACGGGGTTAATCGATAAATTAAGCCCAGAGAGATCTACTTTTAAATCGTTTTTAAAAATTTTGGCAATATGCTTAGGGCTCGCTTTTTTAATGATTTCTTTAACAAATCCAAAAATGGGTACCAAATTAGAAACTGTAAAACGAGAAGGTGTTGATATTGTATTTGCTTTAGATGTTTCTAAAAGTATGTTAGCGGAAGATATTGCTCCAAGTCGTTTGGAAAAAGCGAAACAGATAATAACAAGAGTTATTGAAAAATTGGGAAGTGATAGAGTTGGAATCATTATTTATGCTGGAAATTCATATCCTTTGCTTCCAATTACAACTGACCACGCAGCAGCTAAAATGTTTTTGCAAAACGCAAATCCAGATATGGTTTCAAGTCAGGGAACAGCAATAAATGAAGCTATTGAAAGAGCAATGACCTATTATGACAATGATGAGCAAACCAACAGATTTTTGTTTATTGTTTCAGATGGTGAAGATCACGAAGAAAATACAGTCTCACTAGCACAAGAAGCAACAAAAGAAGGAATAAAAATTTATACTGTTGGGGTTGGGTCAGAAAAAGGAGGTCCCATTCCAATTAGAAATAATGGAGCTGTTATTAGCTATAAAAAAGATAATAAAGGAGAAGTTGTTATCACCAAAATGGTAGAAAAGGTTTTAAGAGATATTGCAAATGAAGGGAATGGGAAATATATAAATGGAAATAGAACTCAGGAAACAATTGATATTATTGAAGATATATTATTAAAAGCTGAAAAAAGTGAATTTGAAACAAAGAAATTCTCTGATTATAAAGATCAATTTCAATGGTTTGTTGGTTTAGGCCTATTGTTTTTAATAATAGATGTATTATTGCTTGAAAAGAAAACAAAATGGATTCAAAAGTTAAATTTATTTAATCAAACTGAAAAGAATGAAAAATAGATTAGTCATATTATTTATGTGTTTTACAGGTCTAATTTTTTCTCAGGAAAAAAATCTGGAGCAATTAGAACGTGAAGCAAGAGAAGATGTTAGAGAAGGAAATAAATTGTATAATCAATTAAAATTTGAGGATGCTGAAGTTGCCTATAAGAAAGCATTGTCAAAAAATCCAAATTATCCAAAAGCATCGTATAATTTAGGGAATACAATTTATCAGCAAAACAGAAATAAAGAAGCGGTTTCTCAATTTGAATTGGTTGAAAAAACAGCTCCAACTAAGATGAGTAAAGCAGAAACTTATCATAATATGGGAAATGCTTTTATGAAAGAAAAGCAATATGATAAGGCGGTTGCGGCTTATAAAAACTCCATGAGAAATAATTCAAAAGACGATGAAACTCGTTATAATTTGGCAATGGCTCAGGAGTTATTAAAGGACCAACAAAATAAAGATAACAAAGACAATAAAGATAATAAGGACAACAAGGACGATAAGAAGGACGATAAAAATAAAGATCAAAAAGACAAAGAAGGAGGAGACGACGAAAAGAAAGAAGATAAAAACGACGAAAAAGATAAAGGAGAAGACAAGCAAGATGATAAAGGAGATCCAAAAAAGGATGACGATAAGAAAGATGAAGAGAAAAAACAGGATCAAAAACCTAGACCAAACCAATTGTCTCCTGAGCAAATGAAACAGTTGTTAGAGGCTATGAATAATGAGGAAAACAAAACTCAAAAGAAATTAAATGCTCAAGAAGCCAAAGGCAAAAAAGTTAAACAAGAAAAAGACTGGTAGTTAAAATGAAACGAGCATGCTAAAAAGCTTATCGCACAAGTAAATGAAAACAGCGAACCGCATGTGACCGTTTAAAACAGATAATATAGACACATGAAATTATTGAAGTTTTACATATTAACTCTTTTATTATTTACATCACAATTATTTTTTGCTCAAATTGAGTTTAAAACTTCTGTGAGTAAAAACAAATTAGGTGTAAACCAGCGTTTTAGAGTTGAGTTTACAGTTAATAAACAAGGCGCAGATAATTTTAAAGCACCTCCATTTTCTAATTTTAAAGTTGTTGGTGGTCCAAGTTCATCTGTAAATCAATCGTGGATAAATGGAAAAGCCAGTTATTCGCAATCATATATTTATATTTTAGAGCCTAAAACAGAAGGAGACTTAATTCTTGCGCCTGCATCAATTGAATATAATAAGCAAATTATTAAATCTAATTCAGTTAAAATAACTGTTACAAAGGCAGTTGAGATACCAAAAGACCCAAATAATCCCGAATATGTTGCGCAACAAAATATTCATTTAGTTGCTGAGGTTTCTAATTTAAACCCCTATGTTGGCGAAGGAATTTATGTTGTTTATAAATTGTATGTAAGTGAAAATATTAGTGTTAATGATTGGCGAGTGAGTGAATCACCTCAATACAATGGTTTTTGGAACCAAGACATTGAAGTAAAGGATATTAATGTTAAAAAAGGAAAGTACAACGGGGAAGATTATAGATATATTATTTTAAAAAGAGCTGTTTTAATTCCTCAAAGAAACGGTAACCTAAAGATAGAACCAATGAAAATGGATTTTTCTGTTGGAATTCCAACAGGGAAAGGTGACTTTTTTGGAAATATGATTACCAAGAATATCAATTATTCTGCACAATCAGCAATAAAAACAGTTAGAGTTAAATCTTTACCTGAACTGGGGAAACCAATTGACTTTACTGGAGCAGTTGGAGAGTTTGAGTTTAAAGTTGCAGCTAATAAAAATGTATTAAAAGCGAATGATGCCGCTCAAATTAAAGTTGAAGTTTCGGGTAGAGGGAACTTAAAATTATTTGAGATACCAAAAATTACAACTCCTGCAGAATTGGAAGTTTATACTCCAGAACATAAAGAGAAAGTTTCTACATCTTTAAATGGATTAAGAGGAAGTGTTTCTGATACTTATACTGTAGTTCCTCAATTTAAAGGGAAATATAAAATCCCGGAAGTAACATTTTCTTATTTTAACACCAAAGAAAAAAAATACAAAACAATAAAAGCTGATGCAATTATTGTTAATGTAACTGAAGGTAAAGAACTGCCGTCTTCTGTTTCAAGTACTGAGAATAACATAATTAAGCAAAATGTTGTAGCTAATGACAATAATTTTAGATTTATAGCTTTAAAATCTGAATTCGAACCAAAAATAAAATCTGAGTTTTTAAATTCTAACTTATTTTATCTATTGCTATTTTTACCGTTTTTGGCAATTCCAATTGGAATATTAATTGGTAAAAAACGAGCACAGCGTGCAGGTGACGTATTTGGAAACAAAATTAGAAAAGCAGATAGGCTTGCAAAGAAATATTTATCAGAAGCGAAAAAGCAATTAGGTAACCATGAAGCATTTTATGTTGCATTGGAAAAAGCACTTCATAACTTTTTAAAAGCAAAACTTCAAGTAGAAACTTCAGATATTTCAAAAGAGAGAATTTCAGAAATATTGCAAAATAAAAATGTTGATTTGGATACAATTAAACAGTTTGTAGATGTTTTAAACGATTGTGATTTTGCTCGTTATACACCAACTACAAATGTGATGATGGAGCAAGAATTTGAAAAGGCAAAAGAAGTAATTACTAATATTGATAAGCAATTATAAAATGAAAAAGTTAGTTAGCATTATAGTGTTGCTTTTAAGCTTGGTTGCTTACCCACAAGAAGCAAATAAGTTATTTGCAGAAGGTAATACGTTTTATAAAGAAGGAAATTATACTAGAGCCGTAGGGGTTTATTTAGCAATTGAAGAACAAGGGTTGGAGTCTGATGATTTGTATTTTAATATTGCAAATTGCTATTATAAAATGAATAAAGTTGCTCCGGCAATTTATTACTACGAAAAAACGTTAAAATTAAATCCAAATTACGCTGACGCTAAGTCTAATTTGGCTTTTGCAAAAAGAATGACAATTGATGTAATTGAAGAACTGCCAAAAACATTTTTTCAACGTTTTTCTGCATCTGTAATTCAAAAATTACCATTTGACACTTGGGCTATAATAGCAGTTATTGCTTCATTTTTAGCTTCACTATTATTCTTGATGTATCATTTTTCTTCTTCAACAAAAAGGAAGCTGTTCTTGTTTAATGCAACCATATTTTCTGTTTTTGTATTGGCAATAAGTGTGTTTTTTGCTTTTAATAATTTCAAAACAGTTCAAAAAAATAGAACAGCAATTATATTTGCTGCAAAAGCCGAAATTAAAAACGCGCCATCAACAAATAGTGATGAGGTTTTTGAGTTACACGAAGGGACAAAAGTTATTGTATTAGATGAACTTGATAATTGGAAAAAAATAAAAATAGCCGATGGTAAAATTGGTTGGGTTCATTCGGATGAATTAAAAGAGATTTAAGAATGTGAGTTCTGTAAAGTTTCTTTTTATGAATTTATTAGAATTTTTTAATTCTGTCATTCTGATCTATAGAGAAGAATCTCACGTTCCATTAAAGAAAAGATTCTTCAATTCGTTACATTCCTTTCAGAATGACAAGAACAGATGAATTTACATTAATTACTAAATAATTCTTCTATTTTAGCTTTTAAATGTTTTCCATGAATATTTGAAGCAATAATTTCACCCTCAGCATCAATTAAAAAGTTTGTTGGTAAAGCTGTAATTCCATATTCAATAGAAACAGGAGTTTTAAACCCTTCAACAGTTGAAACATTTGTCCAGATACGATTGTCCATTTCAAGCGCTTTTAACCAACGTTCTTTTTTAGAGTCTAAGGATATTCCATAAATTTCAAAACCTTTAGAATTATAGGCTTTATATAGCTCATTTAACAATGTGCTTTCTGTTCTACAAGGTGGACACCAACTTGCCCAAAAATCTATTAAAGTATAAGTTCCTTTTATTGAATCTAAACTTATAAGTTCACCTAATTGATTTGGCATTTTAATATTAGAAACAATAGTTCCAATACTTGTTTTTTGAAGTAATTGGATTTTGTTTTTTAATTTTTTTGTAATGTCTATTTCAGGATGTTCACCTTCAAATTCAGAAACTAGTTCTTTTAAAAAAGGTAAGTTTTTACTATTCCAACGAGTAGAAGTTGCATAAACAGCAATGGAAGTACCCATTTTTTCTTTTATAAATAGTGTTAATTCATCTAAGTGTTTTTCGTAATTTTCAACTTCAACTTCACGTAATTCAGCAATTTCATGTACTTTTATATTTTCCTTTTTCAGCTTTTTAATGGTATCTCTCACGGATTTCACCAATCGGTTTAAAGATTCTTTTCTAAAAGATTCATAATCATTTAACAATTGTGTGTCTGAAGATCCAGTAATTTTTAATTCATCTAAATTATCACCTTTTAAAACAATATGTTGCCCTTTGTTAATAGCTAGTGGAATCGTTTTTTTATTATCAAATGACAAAGTATAGATATCAGGTTCCAAAAAATAAACAGCATTAAATTTACCTCTTTTATTAACTTTTAAAGAATCAATTAGTACTGTTTTATTGTTTTGTAGATCTTCAACATGAGAAAGTAAAATATAATCGTTAGTTAAATTAGGAACATTTCCAGAAATAATAAATGAGTTTTCTTTTTTTGGAGTACAGCCACTAAAAAGTAAAGTAAAAGAAAAAAAACTAAAAGCTAAGAAAAACGTATATCGCATATTAAAAAATTGGTATCTTCTTTTTTGACGTTAATTATTGTTTTTACTAACAGTATTTTATTCAGAAATTTTTAATTCAGCCTCATTTTCAACAATAGTTAAAAAGTTTGGAAATAAAGTAGGCGCTAAGTTTTTTACGGGTTCATATAAAACAGATTCATCTTTTTGCTCATCAGAAATGAAAGGAATTGTATTATTTAATTTTGTAAATAATAGTAAAACTATACTTAAAATAAGTCCAATTTTTAAGGCTCCAAAACCGCCTCCAAGTAATTTATTAATTAAACCCAGAGAGGCAAAATCTGCAATTTTGGTAAAGAGTTTTCCTAATAAGCCAATTACTAAAACAATAATTGCAAAAGTTATTGCAAATGATACTATTGTAATATACCTTTCTTCCCAGGAAACACGGTTAGCCAAGAAAGTTCCTACAAAATAAGAAAAGTGAATTGCACCATAAACTCCGGCAATTAAAGCAACTAAAGAAGCAACTTCAACAAATAACCCTTTAGTTAATCCTCTTATAAATCCAAAAATTAATAATGCGGCAATTATAATGTCAAAAGTATTCATATTAATGTTTTTGTAAATATACATGAATGGATTTGTATATTTGCAACCTAACTAGAAATTTCAGATGTCAAGAGATCAAAAATTAAAGGAAGATTACGAGCAAATACTTGCAATTTTGGCAACAAAATTTGGCGAAGGAGAACAACTTAATTTAGATGCAATTATTTATTTAATTGGTGTTCAGGAATTAGGGAAAGGTGCTGTGGAATTTAAAAAAGACGATAAAGTTAACTTAATGCATATAGCAATTTGCAGATTGTTAGAGCCTTTTGGGTATTATGAGTTTGATTTTTTTGATGATGATGGTTGGCCACATTATAACATGTTAGAAGAGCTTCCACCTTTAAAATCCGGAGAACAAACTGTACTTATGAAGGAAGCCATTGTGTTGTATTTTAAAGTACAGGAACTAATTTAAGTAACAGCCAATTTTCGAATCATTTTTGAAAGTAATGTTGGAAAAAATCGTTTAACGTAAACCGCTAATTTTTCTTTAAAACCACCAATATAAACTTCTTGTTTTTCATTTTTTACAGCTTTTAAAAGTAGTTTTGAAAAATGTTCACTTGTTAAACCGTTTTTAGTAGCAGCATCCATTTTGTTTTGAGGAGAACCATCTCCTGTTAATGCATTTAAAGAAACATTTGTTTGTACAAAACCTGGGCAAGCAAGCGTAACTTTTATGTTATTTGAAAAAACTTCAGCTCTCAAACTGTCAAAAAATCCATGTAATGCATGTTTAGATGCTGAATAACTAGAGCGTAAAGGAGTTCCTATTTTTCCTACAATACTTGTGATAACTACAAAATGCCCATTATTTTTTTCTATAAAATGAGGTAATATAGCTTTAGTAAGAGCAACGGTTCCTAAATAGTTAATATCCATAATGCGTTTATCAACAGCAATAGCCGTATCTTTTACTAAAGATCGTTGACTAATTCCAGCATTGTTAAATAAAATATCGATAGTTCCAAATAGTGTAATTGCCTCGGTAACTTTAGGTTGTAAATTATTGTAATCTTCTAAATCGAGTGTTAATATTTTTACGTTCTCAGGAGTGTTGCATTCAGCTTGTACCTTTCTTAATTTATCTTTATTTCTAGAAGAAAGTATAAGTTTAACGTTTTGTTTTGAGAGCTCAATGGCTATAGATTTTCCAATTCCAGATGATGCGCCAGTTATCCAAATTACTTTATTTGTAAATTCCATTTAATATACTTTTATGCAAAATAATAAAAATACTTACATTTGGTCTGATTATTGAATAATTCAACTAAAAAAAGAGATGATTAAAAAAATACTACTAGCATTAATTTTAATAAGTACCACACTTCAAAGTCAAACTTCGGTTACAGGAACTATGGATCCTGTTATAGAAGATTATAATTATGTTATTTTATATCAATTAAAAGGGGCTAAGCAAATTTATATTGCAAATGTTACTGTTTTGGAGGGCGTTTTTAAAATGGATTTTCCTGAAAATGCTTCAAAAGGGATGTACCGCTTAACTTATGATATGAAAAATGGTGGTTTTGTTGATTTTTTATACAACAAAGAAAGTGTTGAATTAAAATTTGATCCAACTTTTCCTTCAGGAACACTGGAGTTTATAGTGTCTGATGAAAATAAAACGTATACTAATTATCAGGCTGAAACTAATGATATTAGGCGTAAATTGGATTCATTACAAATGAATTTCTTTAATTTAGAAAGTGAAAATGCAATAAAATCAACACAAAAGATTTATAAAAGAACCTATGAACATTATTTAATTTCTCAAGAATTATTTACCGAAAAAAGCGAAGGGCAAATAGCTAATAGTTTTATAAAATCAAGTAATAAATACTATTCGCCAACACTAATTAAAACTCCACAAGAATTTTTAAACAGTGAAAAACAGCATTATTTTGATTTTATAGATTTCAATGATTCAATGTTATTAAACTCAATTTTTTATACCGAAAGGGTAACAGATTATGTTTTCTATTTGAACACTTCCGATGATGTTGAGGTACAAAATAGTTTGTATTTAAATTCGATAAAAGAAGTTCTTGAAAAAATAGAAGAGAATTATTTTTTAAAAGCAGAACTTTTAACAACGTTAATGTACAATTTTGCACAACTTGAAAGTACTGTTATTTTAGATTATGTAATTGATAATTTTTATAAAAAACTTCCAGAAGAATTTCAAAACTCGGCAGATTTAAAAGAAATACAATCTAAAGTAAAATTAGCATTAGGAAAAACTGCTCCAGATTTTTCTTGGGATGTAGGGGATAAAACAGTCAATTTATCAGAATTGAATAATGCATCAACTTATATTTTAGTGTTTTGGAGTACAAGTTGTTCTCATTGTTTAGTAGAAGTTCCTCAATTATATGAATTTATAAAAGATAACGAAGAAGTTCATGTAATTGCTATTGCTTTAGAAAATGATGAGTTAGGGTTTAACCATCACACTCAAAACTTTGAAAAATGGACAAATGTTTTAGGCTTAGAAAAATGGCAAAATAAAATAGCAAGGAAATATGAAATAGTTTCTACACCTACCTATTTTGTTTTAGATTCAAATAAAAAAATTATCTCAAAACCTGAATATGTTGAGGATGTAAAGAAATTTTTAGATAAATAAATGAAAAGAAAATTACTACTATTTTTTGTTTTAATAATTGGTGTATTATTTATAGGTAATGCCCAAATTGTTCAAAAGGGAGCCAAGGCTCCTGATTTTAGGCTGTATGCCCTAGACGGAACTATAAACTCCCTAGATACATATAAAAATAAAGTGGTTGTAATTAAAATGTGGTTTACAACTTGCGCACCTTGTTTGCATGAGATTCCTAAAGTTAATAAACTCTTAGAAAAATATAAAAATCGTAATGATATTGTTTTTATTGCTCCCGCACCAAATAGCAAAAAAACGTTAAAAAAGTTTAAACGATAAGTAGATTTTGACTTTACCGTAATGTCAGGTTCTTATGAAATGTTAAAAATTTACAATCCAGTTAGAAGGTATCCTTCACATGTTATAATTGATAAGGCGGGAAATATTTCTTATATTCTTGAAGGCTCCTCAAAAGAGATTGATACTCTTTTAGATGCTGAAATAGAAAAGGTTATATGATTTTAAAAATATAAAAAAGCATCTTCTAAATGTTCTATTTTAGAAATGTTTTTATTTTGAATTATAGCAACAATATCAAATCTAACTTCTACATCTAAATCTTTATAAATTACATATTCATTAATTGCCTCAACTAATAATTGTATTTTTTTCTGATTCACAAAATCTTGAGGGTTCCCAAAATAATTACTGGAACGTGTTTTAACCTCAATAACTGCTAAAATATCTTTTTTAATAGCAATAATATCTACTTCTGCCTTTTTAAACCGCCAATTACGCTCTAAAATTTTATAGTTGTTTTTTTGAAGAAATTCAACTGCTAAATCTTCACCTTTTTTACCTAATTCATTGTGTGTAGCCATTTTTTTGTTTTTTTACAAACTGTATTCTGTCACCTTGAACTTGATTCTAGGTCACATAATATTTAGCATTTTATGATGAGATGCTGAATTAAGTTCAGCATGACGAACTGTCGACTGTCAAATATAATTGCTATTCAAATCTAATTAAGCATTTCTTTTCACCAACTTCTAAATTCATTTTTCTTCCAAAAAATAATGCGCTGTTATCTTTTAAATGTCCCGCTGGGAAATTAAATACTACAGGGAAATTAAAATCGGAAATACAATCAGAAATAATTTCTATGGCTGTTTTCCCAAAAGGAATTCTATTGTCGTGCATATTCGTCATACCACCAACAATCAATCCTTTTAAATTATTAAAATATCCATTTCGTTTTAGATTCATAAACATTCTATCAATATGATATAAATATTCGTCTAAATCTTCAATAAATAATATTTTACCATCAGTATTTATTGAGGATTTACTTCCTAATAAACTATATAAAATAGACAAATTCCCACCAACAAGTTCTCCAGAAGCAATTCCTTTTTTATTTTCTTTAAAAGAAGAAATTGAATAGGAAATTGGATCTCCAAAAAGACTATTTTTTAATGATGTTAAAGCCTGTTGGGTGTTTTTTTTAACATCTAATGGCATTGTGGCATGTAAAGTTTCAATTCCAAAATTATGAATGTGGTTATGTAAAACAGTAATATCAGAATATCCAATAACCCACTTTGGGTGTTGCTTAAATTTTGTAAAATCTAATTGATCAATAATTCTAACAGTTCCATAGCCACCTCGAGCACACCAGATTGCTTTTATTTCAGGATTATCTAACATTGTTTGAAAATCTAAAATACGTTGATTATCACTTCCTGCAAATTGATTTTCTTCAAAACCAATAGTTTCACCAATTACAACTTTTAACCCCCAATTTTCTAGTAAATCAATGGCTGGTTGAATTTCTTTTAAAGCTATTTTTCGAGCAGTTGAAACAATAGCGACAATATCGTTTTTTTGTAAAAATAAGGGTTGAATCATCTTAAAATTTAATAAATCAGATTGCAAATTACGAAAACCGAAACAACTATTCACTTTTCTAATAAACAATCCTTATTTTTGCACTTTCTTAAACAAATTTTGATGAGCAATTCAAAGAGATATACAATTACAGCGGCTTTGCCTTATACCAACGGACCAGTACATATTGGTCATTTGGCAGGTGTTTATGTGCCAGCTGATATTTATGCGCGTTATTTACGTAATACAGGTAATGATGTATTATACATTTGTGGTTCCGATGAGCACGGTGTGCCAATTACTTTAAAAGCTAAAAAAGAAGGTGTTACGCCTCAAGATATTGTAGATAAATACCACGCAATTATAAAGCAATCATTTAGTGATTTCGGAATTTCTTTTGATAATTATTCTCGTACTTCTGCAGAAATTCATCATAAAACTGCTTCAGAATTTTTTAAGAAATTATATGATGATGGAAAATTTATAGAAGAATCTTCAGAGCAATTATATGATGCGGAAGCAAATCAGTTTTTAGCAGATAGATTTGTTGTTGGAACTTGCCCAAAATGTGGAAATGAAGAAAGTTATGGAGATCAATGTGAAAGTTGTGGTACTAGCCATAATGCAACAGATTTAATCAATCCAAAATCTGCAATTACTGGAAATGTGCCAACAACCAAAGTAACAAAACATTGGTATTTACCTTTAGATAAATACGAAAAATGGTTACGTGAGTGGATTGTTGATGGCCATAAAAATGATTGGAAAACAAACGTATTAGGACAAGTAAAATCGTGGTTAGATGATGGTTTAAAACCAAGAGCTGTAACGCGTGATTTGGATTGGGGAATTCCGGTTCCTGTTGAAGGTGGGGAAGGAAAAGTTTTATATGTTTGGTTCGATGCACCTATTGGTTATATTTCATCAACAAAAGAATGGGCTGCAAGAGAAGGAAAAGATTGGGAGCCTTATTGGAAAGATAAAGACACGAAGCTAATTCACTTTATTGGAAAAGATAATATTGTATTTCACTGTATAATTTTTCCAGCAATGTTAAAAGCAGAAGGAAGTTATATTTTACCTGAAAATGTACCTGCAAACGAGTTTTTAAATTTAGAAGGAAACAAAATTTCCACTTCTAAAAACTGGGCTGTTTGGTTACATGAATATTTAGAAGATTTCCCTGGAAAGCAAGATGTGCTGCGTTATGCATTAACTGCAAATGCACCAGAAACTAAGGATAACGATTTTACTTGGAAAGATTTTCAGGCAAGAAACAACAACGAGTTGGTAGCTATTTTTGGTAATTTTATTAATAGAGTAGTAGTGCTTACAAATAAATATTACGAAGGAATTATTTCAGAACCAAATGAGTTTTCTGATGTTGATAATGAAACTTTAGAAAAACTACAAAAATTCCCTTCAATTATAGCAAGTTCTATAGAACGTTACCGTTTTAGAGAAGCTTCTCAAGAGTTGATGAATTTAGCGAGATTAGGAAATAAATATTTAGCAGATGAAGAACCTTGGAAACAAATAAAAACGGATCCGAAACGGGTAAAGACTATAATGTATGTTGCGCTTCAAATTGCTGCTGGATTATCAGTTGTATCTGAGCCATTTTTACCTTTTACTTCTGAAAAATTAAAAGGAATTTTGAATTTGATGGACATTGAGCGGAGTCGAAGTGTTGGCGAGGGAGTGATTTCGACTCCGCTCAATCACCAACTTACTTGGAGCGATGTTTCAGAAAAAGTGGAATTAATTCAACCAAATCATCAAATAGGAAAAGCAGAATTGTTATTTGCTAAAATAGAAGATGCTGAAATTCAGGCGCAGTTAGATAAATTGGAAGCTACTAAACTAGCCAATGAGGCGGAAAACAAAGTTGTAGAACCACAAAAAGAAACCATTGAATTTGATGATTTCACCAAATTAGATATGCGAGTTGGTACTATAATTGAAGCGGTAAAAGTTCCAAAAACTAAAAAATTACTACAACTAAGAGTTGATGTTGGTATAGATGTTAGAACCATTGTTTCTGGAATTGCTGAAAGCTTTAAACCAGAAGATATTATTGGGCAAAAAGTAACAGTTTTGGTAAATTTAGCACCTAGAAAATTACGAGGCGTTGAAAGTCAGGGAATGATTTTAATGACTGATACTCCTGAAGGTAAATTAACTTTTATTGAACCGGAAAATGATTCAGTTGGTAATGGAGAGCAAGTGAGTTAAATTTATAGTAAAAAATATAACTTAAACCCTGAACTTGTTTCGGGGTTTTTTGTTAATTTCAATTTTCAATATAAATTGTCATTCTGTAATATCTTCATAAGATAATTTAATTATATTATTTCTCGTCATTACGAGGAGTAAGCGACGAAGTAATCTCTCATTAGAAAAAGATTGCTTCATTTCATTCGCAATGACGGCTTTATTTTAGGGTTTTTTGTAAATTTCAATATTCAAATTTTAAAAATGCAATTAGGACACTTTATAAAATCAAAAACCAACCTTCCTATAAAAGGAATTGAAAATACCATTCAATTATTAAATGAAGATTGTACAGTACCCTTTATTTCACGATATAGAAAAGAGCGCACAGGAAATTTAGATGAAGTTCAAATAGGAGATATTGTAAAATATAAAGCTCAATTTGAAGAATTAGAAAAACGAAAAGGTAGTATTTTAAAATCTTTAGATGAGCAAGGAGTTTTAACTGATGATTTAAAGCTGAAAATAACGAATACAAGTGATTTAACGGCTTTAGAAGATGTTTACTTACCATATAAGAAAAAACGGAAAACAAAGGCTGAAACTGCTCTAAAAATCGGATTAGAACCGTTATCTAAGATTATTATGAGTCAGAATGCTACTGATATTCATTCTATAGCCGTAAAATATTTGAATGACGAAGTTGCAACAGCGGTTGATGCATTAGAAGGTGCGAGATACATAATAGCTGAATGGATTAATGAACGTACAGATATTCGAAACAATATTCGATACCAATTGGAAAAATTTGCGGCGATAAACACCAAAGTTATAAAATCGAAACAGGAAGACGAGAAAGCTCAGAAATATAGAGATTACTTTGAATGGAGTGAATCTTTAAACAGAATTCCTTCTCACCGTTTATTAGCAATTTTAAGAGCCGAGAAGGAAGGGGTTATTCGTGTAAAAATTGAAATTGATGATGATAGAGCAGTTACTAAAGTAGAAGAAAGAGTTATTCGTTCTAATAATGAGTGTTCTTTACAAATAAAATTAGCTATTCAAGATTCTTATAAAAGATTGTTGTTTCCTGCGTTATCAAATGAAATTTTAAGTTTAGCAAAACAAAAGGCTGATGAAGGATCTATAAATGTTTTTGCGAAAAACTTAAAACAATTATTATTGGGAGCGCCTTTAGGTGAAAAAACAATTTTAGCGATTGATCCGGGTTTTAGAACTGGTTGTAAAATCGTTTGTTTAAATGCTCAGGGAGCTTTGGTGCACAACGAAACTATTTATCCTCATGCGCCAAAAAATGATGCAATTGGGGCAATGAAAAAAATTAATTCTTTGGTCGCTGCTTATAAAATTGAAGCTATTGCTATTGGAAACGGAACTGCTTCTCGAGAAACAGAGCAATTAATACGTAAAATGCGTTTTAATAAGGATGTTGAGGTGTTTGTTGTAAGTGAAGCTGGTGCAAGTATATATTCTGCATCAAAAATTGCACGAGACGAGTTTCCAAATTACGATGTTACAGTAAGAGGTGCTGTTTCAATTGGGAGAAGATTGGTAGATCCTTTGGCTGAATTGGTAAAAATAGATGCAAAATCGATAGGAGTTGGGCAATACCAACACGATGTAGATCAAACGAAGCTTAAAACTTCTTTAGATACCGTTGTGGAAAGTTGTGTAAACTCGGTTGGTGTTAATATAAATACAGCAAGTGTTCCTTTGTTGAGTTATGTTTCAGGAATTGGTCAAAAATTAGCAGAGAATATTGTAAACTATAGAGAGGAGAAGGGAGCATTTAATTCAAGGAATGATATAAAAAAAGTAACACGTTTAGGAAATAAAGCTTTTGAACAAAGTGCAGGATTTTTACGTATTAAAAATGGGGAAAACCCATTGGATAATTCTGCAGTGCATCCAGAAAGTTATACCATTGTTTCTAAAATAGCAAAAGATTTAAAAATGAGTGTTTCTAATTTAATTGGAAATAAAGAAGTGCTTCAAAAAATAGAACTTCAAAAATATTGTACAAATCCTGTTGGACTTCCTACTCTAAAAGATATTGTTGCTGAATTGGAAAAGCCAGGTTTAGATCCACGTAAAAAAGCAAAGGTTTTTACATTCAATCAAAATATTAGATCTATAAATGATTTACATGAAGGTCAATTATTACCGGGTATTGTAAATAACATTACCAATTTTGGTTGTTTTGTAGATATTGGAATAAAAGAAAGTGGTTTGGTACACGTTTCTAATTTGGCTGATAAATTTGTAAGCGATGTTGGCGAGATTGTTAGTTTGCATCAACAAGTAATTGTAAAAGTGTTAGAAGTTGATGTAGCAAGAAAACGCATTCAATTATCTATGAATCATAAATAGTTAATTTTGTCATTCTAAAAGTAGTTCTGCGTATGTAAGTATCTCTTCTAATAATTCCATGGGATCTTTTGTTGCACTTAGGATGACATACTATCTAGCAAACAAAAATAAAACACAAAAAAAAGGCTACCGATAGGTAGCCTTTTTAGGTATTAGTAATAATCCCACAAGTTAAAATTTAAACCCAATTTTCGCTGAAAATTGTGCAAAGAATGATACTGTATCGGTTTCAGCTTCAAGGTTCATTAACCCTGGACCTGGTGTTTTCATATTAACAGCGTAAGTATAAGATACTGGTTTGATATCAAAACCAAAGAATAAATCTTTAGCGATATAATAATCTACACCAGCAACGGCTTGTACTCCAAAAGCTGTTATATCTACGTGACGAGCACCTAAATCTGTTATCGTTTGAGTATATGTGTTATCATCAACTATTACAGTTGGATCATACAATGATCTTCTTGCATAATCAAAAGGAAGTGCAAAACCTAAATATGGAAATAATCTTTCATTTTTAGTTTTAAATATCCATTGTCCTCCAACAGATACATTTACATCTACTCTTTCATCAGCAACAACTGAACTGTACGCAGGAATAAGAATTACTCCATTAACATCTCTAACAGCAGGAATTCCTAATTGAGAAGGTGTATTACGTATAATAGCACCTCCGCTAAAAGAAACAGCGAATTTGTTACTTACAAAATATCTTCCTTCTGCACCAACCATATTTGTTATAGAGTTAGAGTTTGTATCTACTCCGTTATCATAAGCGGCAACACCACTAACTGTTCCATTAGAGTATGGTACAGTTAAACCAGAATTTAGATATGCTCCTCGTCCCAAAACCATCGCTGCAGTAAAGTCTCCTTTTTGTGGTGCAAATTTAGATGCCTCCACACAACAAGAGTCTGTAGCACAAACGTGTTCTGAATCTTTATCCTGTGCATTAACACTTGTAAGTGTAATGACTAAGATAAAGCATAAAATTAAATATTTTTTCATATGTTCTAGTTCTTTAAGAGTTATAATTTGTTTTATAAAGGGCTGGCTGGTTAAAGTCAGCCCTATATTGTTTATATCCTAAAGAATCTTTTAAGATGCTAATGCAGCGTCTAATAATGCTTTATATTCATTTGCAATTGCAACAGCATTTGCATGTCTAGCGCTTAAAGTATCAATTAAAGCTTGAAGATATTCTAAGTAAGCAGTATCAGCAGCTTCTTCAGTTTGAGCTAAAGCTAAAGCAACCTCTGCTGCTTCAATATCTGTATTAGCTTCTAAGATGTCTTCTTGTAAATCTTCAATATAACCAGCTAAATCATCTAAGTTATCAGCTCCCCAACCACCATAAGCGTTGATCATTGAAATTTTCAATTCTTCTTGGAATTCTAAAGCTGCAAGTTCTTGTTCAAGAACCCAATATGCTTGCCATTCAGCTATAATTGCAGCGTGTAAATCAGCTTGTAAAGAACTTAAGAAACCTTCGTTTGCAATGTACTCATCATACTCAGCTTGCATTGCATCAACAACTGCTTGTTTTGCATCTAATACCGGTTGAATTGCAGCAATTTTTGCTGTAGCTTCTTCAATTGTATCGTTTTCTGCATCTATATCAGCTTGGATACAAGCTTCATCGCAGGCTTCTAAATCAGCTAATGCTTCAGCAGCATCAAGAGCAGCTAATTGTGCATTCCATAAAAGTTCGTAAGAAGTTTCAGCATCTTCAATGGCATCATCACCAGCTTCAGCAGCAGGAAGTACTTCCATACCTAAAGCAGCAACAGCGTCATCAACAACAGTTTGAGCAGCAACAACATCAGCATCAGCAGCATCTACTACATCTTGAGCAGCAGCTAATAAAGCAGCACCTTCTTCATATAAAGATTGTTGATATAAGAATGTTTCATTAGCCTCTGCTAATAATACGTCATAATCAGTAATAGCCTCGTTAGCAGCATCAATAAGTAATTGTTGAGCAGCAACAGCATCGTTAGCGGCATCTAAATCTGCAACTTCAATATTTAACAAGTCAGCGTTTGTATCAGAAGCATCATTAGCTTCAACATTATAAAATTCACCAACAGCTAAAGTTGAGTAATCATTATTAACTAAAGCAAATTGAGCAACAGTTAAGTCAGCACCACCTGCAGCAGATGGGTATGCAGTTGCAGCAAATGTAACTGGGTCTGGAGCAGCAGTAAGAACTTCGTAATAAGTTTCTGTTGTATTTGGATCATCATCATCAGTATGGTCACCAATAACATCATCAGCAGTAGTTGGATCTGAAACATCATCGGAATTCCAAGTAACTCCAGAAGGATCTGCAACATAAATAGCAAGAGCAGCATCATATTGTCCTTGTTCTGTAACTTGAGTAGCAACTAACGGCACCATTGCAGCTTCCGCAGCAGCTAAAGCAGCTTCAAGAGCAGGTAAACCAGCATCTAATAAAGCTAAAGCATCGATTGCATCTTGATAAGTTACATATAAAGCAGCAACATCAGTATCTAATAAAGTCCAAGCAGCTTGAGCGTCAGCAAGTACTAATTGAGCATTCCATAATTCTTCATAATAAGTTACTACAGGATCAATAGCGTCATCACCAGCCATAGCAGCAGGAAGTACTTCTTCACCTAAAGCAGCAACAGCGTCATCAACAACTGTTTGAGCAGCTTCTTCAGCAAGAGTGGCATCAGCGTCAGCAGTTACAGCAGCAGCTAAAGCAGCTGGATAATCAGCTAAAATAGCTTCTAACTCAACAATTGCTTCTTGAGCAGCTTCAATAATATCTTCTTGATCTTCTTTTTCACTTATGATGTCTTCAAGATCATCATTAGCCTCTTCAAATCTATCAATAAATTCATCAGCTATACCATTTTCTTCGTAGATAGCCATAATTTCATTGAATTTTTCTGCCATTTCAATGTTTTTAGCATCAATTAATGCATCTATTGCATCTTCTTCAGCATCTAATTGAGAACGAATAGCCTCTATAGAAGTAGGATCTGCCATAGTAGCTTCTAAAACAGCAATTGCATCTTCTAAAGCTACTTTGTTAGCCATCTCAGTTGCGATATCTCCTTCTAGCATTGCTAAAACATATGCCCATGAAAGAGTATCTGAACCATAGTCAGTAAACATTAATTGAGCTTCTGCTAAATCAGCTTCAGCTTCTAATTTATCCATAAGGATATAATTTGCAGCCTCCATAGCATATCTATACGCATATGCATATTCAGTTGCTAATTGTGCACCCGCGGCTTCTAAATCAGCAGCTAATTCAGCCATTTCAATATTAAAATTCGCTTGAGCAATTTCTAAAGCCATTTCAGCTTGAGCTACTGCAGTAGCAGTTGAAGCTGCTAATGACATTAATTGTTGCTCATGAACTAGCGCATTGTAAGCATTGTTTTCAAGAAGTCCAGCAGTATACGCATCAACTTGTGCAGCTTGAGCAATAGTTAAATCAGCTTGAGCATCTTCTGCATTTGCTCGAGCTGTAAGATATGCAGCTTCGGCAGTTTGTACTGCAGCTTGTGCAGCTAATAGGTCAGCTTGTCCCTCGTAAATAGCCTCAACTAATGGGGATACTTCGTTGTCTATACAAGAAGTAAAACTAACACTGAATAAGGTAGTCATCATCAGAACTACCGACAATTTTTTTAAATGTTTCATTTTGTAACTTTTTAATTAATATTCTTTAAAATTTAAATAGGTTAATAAACTTGTGTTATTACAATTAGTCAACAAAACTACATATATAATTTTTATTATGCAATAATTGATTTACTAAAACTATTGATTTTTAATGCTAATTTAATAATTATTTTTAGATTACCTTTGTAAAACGTTAATAAATAACTAGTTAAGGGTGTTAATATGATAATAATTTCTTTAATTTATAATGGAGATATCTTTAGTTTAAAGGTAAAAAACCATTTAAACACATTTTTTTTTATGGCTTTTTTTAATAAAACGATAGATTTTACCATTTTTGACAAAAAAAAAAGAGAAGTTTTACTTGTTCTGTTTTATTAAATCTGTTTTACTCGGATTTTGATGCCATTAGTTGCTAATATTAGGATAACCTACCATTTAAATGAGTAGTTATGCATAAAAATTGGATTGTTTTTAAAATTTAATTTATAATTAAAAAGAGCGCAATTTTGCACTCTTTTTTTTCAATGTTAATTTTTTTGTTTTATTTAGTGCCTAACAACAATAGTTCATTTATAACAATTTCTGTAACGTATCTTTTATTACCATCTTTGTCGTTATAATTTCTTGTGGTTAATTTGCCTTCAACAGCAACTTCTTTACCTTTATCTAAATACTGTTCTACTATCTCGGCGGTTTTGTTCCAGGCCACAATATTGTGCCATTGTGTTTCTGTTACTTTTTCGCCTTGGGCGTTTTTGTAACTTTCATTTGTTGCAATAGAAAATTTTGCTAATTTTTTTCCAGAGTCTAATGTAATAATTTCAGGAGCATTTCCTAAGTTTCCAATTAACTGTACTTTGTTTCTTAACGTATTCATAAGATAAGGTTTTAATAAGCTGAATATCATTTGGTCAATTCAACGGTGCAAATATTTGTCAATTCAAAATTTTTATTCGGTTTGTATGTAATTACTTTCGGTTGTAAATGTTTGTAGTCGTTTGTAAATGGATAATATATTGTATATTTGAGGTTCTTAGTTATTACTCAGAATGACAATTGTTGTCATTCTGAATGTAGTGAAACGAAATGCATCATCTGTTTGTTAGAGTATCATAGCTAAACATAAAAGTTTAATTTAATTGGGAATAACTTATGAAAAAAACGTGCTTAGAATGTGGAGAAGAACTAGTTGGGAGAGTTGATAAAAAATTCTGCTCAGATTATTGCAGAAATTCATACAACAATAAAGTAAACAAGGGAAGCAAAAATTTAATTAGAAATATTAATAATCGATTGCGAAAAAACCACAAGTTACTTTGTGATTTAAATACAACAGGCAAAACAAAAGTGACCAGAACAAAGTTATTAGATGGTAATTTTGATTTTAGTTTTTTTACTTCCATTTATACTACCAAAACAGGGAACACCTATTATTATATTTACGATCAGGGATATTTAGCACTGGATAACGATTTTTATTTGTTGATTAGGAGAGAGTAATTTTTTAAGAAGTTCTTAAAAACAATCTAAAAATGAATTAATTTAGAACAATACATTTATAAAAATGATTTCAAAAAAAAATTATCAGGTTGTATCACTATTAATTTTAGTTGCAATAATTTATTATAGTTTTTATTCTTTAACTCCTTCAACAACGAATACCACAAATGGAACTACTCAATTCTCAACTTCCAATGCTTTACATCATTTAAAAGAAATCACTAAAAAACCGCATTATACCGGTTCACCAGAACATGAAGTGGTTAGAGACTATCTTGTAGATGAGTTTGAAAAATTAGGATTGCAGGTTGAAATTCAGGAACAGGTTGCTATAAATAAAAAATGGAGAGCAGCAACAAATAATAGAAATATACTTGCCAGAATTAAAGGAAGTGAAAATGGGAAAGCGCTGTTGTTATTATCTCATTACGATTCTAATCCGCACTCATCTTTAGGGGCAAGTGATGCAGGAAGTGGAGTAGTAGCAATTTTAGAAGGCGTAAGAGCTTTTTTAGCAACAAATAAAACGCCTAAAAATGATATAATTATTTGTATTACAGATGCTGAAGAATTGGGGTTACTAGGTGCCAATGCTTTTGTAAACCATCACCCTTGGGCAAAAGATGTTGGGTTGGTTTTAAATTTTGAAGCACGTGGTAGTGGCGGACCAAGTTATATACTGCTAGAAACAAATGGGGGGAACAAAAAATTAATTGAAGCTTTTCAGAATGCAAATACGCCGTATCCTGTTGGTAATTCACTTATGTATAGCATTTATAAAATGTTGCCAAATGATACAGATTTAACTGTTTTTAGAGAAGATGGTAATATTGACGGATTTAATTTTGCTTTTATTGGAGATCATTTTGACTATCATACCGAGCAGGATTCTTTTGAGAGAATGGATTTAAAATCGTTAAACCATCAGGCTTCTTATTTAATGGCTACTCTAAATTATTTTGCAAACAGTGATTTGGAAAATTTCAATGCAGCACAAGACTATGTTTATTTTAATTTTCCTTATTTCGGGTTGGTTTATTACCCGTTTTCATGGGTGTTACCAATGTTTGTAGTTTGTGTGCTGTTATTTTTAGGATTGCTTATTGTTGGGATCTCAAAAAAGAGACTTTCTGTTATTGGAATTCTGAAAGGTTTTATTCCTTTAGTCTTTTCTTTAGTAATCTCAAGTCTGGTTGCTTTTTATGGTTGGAAATTGTTATTAAAAATTCATCCGCAATACAACGATATTTTACACGGGTTTACCTACAATGGCTATTATTATATAGCAGTTGTAGTTGCACTTACTTTAGCAATCTGTTTTTGGTTTTATAAAGGCTTCTTTAAAAAAAGAAGCCCACAAGATTTGTTAGTGGCCCCATTATTACTTTGGGTTCTTATAAATGGAGGTATTGTTTTTTATTTACAAGGAGCAGGGTTTTTTATTTTACCAGTACTTATTTTATTGGTAATGCTGTCAATTTTAATTTTTTCAACTACTAAAGATAAAACCTTGTTATTATTTACCATTTTATCAATTCCAGTACTTGTAATTTTTGCGCCTTTAGTAAAAATGCTACCTGAAGGTTTGGGTTTAAAAATGCTGGCCATAAGTTCGGTTTTTACAGTATTGCTATTTGGGTTTATGATTCCGGTGTTTCAACAATATAAAAATCAGAAAAAACTAGCTAGTTTATTTTTGTTAATAGGAGGAATGGCTTTAGTATCGGCATCTTTATATGCATCTTATAATTTAGACAGAAAACAACCAAACAGTATTTTATATGTTTTAGATGCTAATAAAAACGAAGCTTATTGGGCAAGTTATAATTCAACAACCGATGAATTTACAAAACAGTTTTTTGGAGAAAACCCTGAAAGTGGAAGTTATGATAAAAACACCACAGCAAGTAAGTATAAAACAAAAATTAAACTACATACTAAAACCGAAATAAGGAATTTTGAAAAACCATTAATTTCAATTATTTCTGATACTATTATTAATTCAGATAGAAAAGTGTATTTAAGCATTGTTTCTAACAGAAATGCTAATAAAATTGAATTATTAGCAAAAATACCAATAAAATTTAAACAGTTTAAAGTAAATGATGAAGCATTAAAGAAAGATGCAGAAAGTGCGTATGTTTTAGCTATTGATTATGGAACAATTTTGAGCTATTATAGAACCAGCGAGAATGAACTAATTGATTTGGAGTTTGTTGTTAATAAAGATCAACAATTTGATATTGATATTTTGGAAATCAAATATGATTTATATTCAAATCCAGCATTTGAAATCCAGCCACGTTCTAAAACAATGATTCCAACACCTTTTGTATTAAATGATGCAACCGTAATAAAAACTAACATTCAATTTTAAAAAATGAAAAGAGTATTTGTAATTCTAGTAATAATTTCTTGTTTTGTAAGCTGTAATAAAACTAAAAAAACGTCTAAAGAAGATTTAAAATTGGTTGATAATACCGTTTATCCGAAGCCAGAATTAAATGATAAAACTGCTGCGTATTTATATCATTTTGCTTTTGAATGTATTGATCAGGAATATCCAAATAAATTAGGGCAGGTTTTAGGAGATGGTACGTATTTAAAAGAACCATCAGAATTGCATCCTGCTTTTTATGGTTGTTTTGATTGGCATTCTTCTGTTCACGGGCATTGGACTTTATTGAATATATTAAAAGAAGTACCCAATTTTGAGCATAAAGAAGCTGTTTTACAAAAATTACTTCAAAATATCACCAAAGAAAATATTCTAAAAGAAGTAACATATTTTGATGATGCTTTTAATAAAAATTTTGAGCGCACTTATGGTTGGGCCTGGTTGCTAAAAGTTTCTGAAACATTGCAAGATTGGGATACAGATGAAGCCAAACAATTAAACGAAAACCTAAAACCGTTGGTTGAAATAATTGTACGTAAATACATTGAATTTTTACCAAAATTAAAATATCCAATTAGAATAGGGGAGCATTCGAATACCGCTTTTGGAATGTCTTTTGCCCTAGATTATGCAAAAAAATATTCACCAGAATTGGCAGCCCTAATTGTTTTAAAAGCAAAAGAATATTATTTAAACGATCAAGGGTGTCCATTAACCTGGGAGCCTGGAGGATTCGATTTTTTATCTCCTTGTTTACAAGAAGCTTCTTTAATGATGAAGGTGTTGCCAAAAGAAGAATTTATACCTTGGTTAGATACATTTTTACCTGATTTTAGAAAAAATCCGGAATTATATTTAGAGGTTGCGGAAGTTACAGATAGATCCGATGGAAAGTTGGCTCATTTAGATGGGTTAAACTATAGTAGAGCTTGGTGTTTGTATGAAATGGGAACTGCCTTAGATAATAAAAAAATGATCAATTTAGCAAATAAACATTTTGAGTTTAGTTATAAAAAAATGGACTCTGGAGAATATGCCGGAGCCCATTGGCTTGCTTCTTTTGCTTTGTATGCGATACTAAAAAGTAATTAGTCTTTTTTAAATTCTGTAATACGCATTGTATTAGCCATACCTCTTTCTTTTACAGGCATTGAGGTTATGTTTATGGCGTAATCACCATCACGTAAATATCCTCTTTCTGCGGCTAAATTATTAATGTCTTCAATAGTTTGATCTGTACTTACAAAACGATCGTAATAAACACCTTTAACACCCCATAATAAATTTAGCATTGCTAAAATTCTTCTGTTAGATGAAAACACTAAAATATTAGATTTTGGTCTCCATGAAGATATTTGAAATGCTGTAAATCCAGAATCTGTTAAAGTAGTAATTACTTCAGCATTAATATTATTTGCCATTAAAGCCGCTTGATGGCATATAGTTTTTGAAATAAAACGGTCATTAATACATTGTATATATTCTTCTGGCATTGAAATTAAAGGTGAATTTTCAACACTTTCAATTATTTTACGCATTTGTTGAATAACTTCTAACGGATAATCTCCCACAGAAGTTTCTCCAGAAAGCATAACTGCATCTGCACCATCCATAATTGAGTTTGCAACATCATTTACTTCAGCTCTTGTTGGAACCTGATTATCAATCATAGTTTCCATCATTTGAGTTGCAATAATAACAGGAATATGCGCTTTTTTAGCTTTTAATACCAAACGTTTTTGAATTAGTGGCACTTTTTCCATTGGTACTTCAACACCAAGATCTCCACGAGCAACCATTAAAGCGTCACAAAAAGGAGTGATTTTATCAATATTAGCTACTGCTTCAGGTTTTTCAATTTTAGCAATAATTGGTATTTTATGATCTGAATGTTTTTTAATTATTTCTTGTAATTCAATTAAATCTTCTGATGTTCTAACAAAAGATAAAGCAATCCAATCTACATCCAATCCAATTGCAAAAACCACATCTTTCTGATCTTTTTCGGTAAGTGCAGGTAACGATATTTTCGTATTTGGTAAATTAACTCCTTTTTTAGATTTTAATTTTCCACCACGCAATACTTTTGTAGTAACGTTTTTATCACCATCAGTATCCGTTACCTCAAATAATAATTTACCGTCATCAACTAAAATGTGCTCACCCTTTTTAACATCTTTTGGGAAATTTTGATAAGTCATAAAAGCCTTCTCCTTAGTACCCTCACATTTTTCGGTTGTGAAAGTAAAAGTGTCTCCGGGTGCAAGTTTTACGCCATTTCCCATAACTCCAACACGCAATTTTGGACCTTGTAAATCGGCCAATACTGCAACGTGAAAGTTTCTACGTTTGTTAATTTCTCTTATTATTTTAACTCTTTCCTCAACGTCGGAATAATCAGCATGTGAAAAATTTATTCTGAATACATTTACACCTGATTCCATCATACTTTCCATAATTTCTTTAGTTCCACAAGCGGGACCTAAAGTTGCTACTATTTTGGTGCGTTTTCTATTTTTAGCCATTGTTAAAAAATTAGATTATTTTTTGATTTTAATGTGTTAGTCTCAATTGAGTATGAAGTAATTATTTGATTTATATTATTTAGTTTTTCCACTATTTTTAAAATAGAACTTTGAGTACAACCTTCTATTTTTAAAAAGAAATCAACTTTTTTTTTCTCTGGTAATAAGTACGATGTTGTACTGTAATTACCACCAAATAACCCTTCTTTATATTGTTTATTAACAACCTGTAAATGTTTGTTGTTAATTAAATAATAATTAATAAAATTATTTTCATCTCTATATTCAAATAAGGGGAATTCAGCATTTGAATCTTTAAAATCTAAATTAGATTTATATCTGATAAACTTAGTTTTTAAATGCTTGTTTATTAGAAAAGCCAATCTATAATCTTCTTCGGTTGAATGAATCCCAATTAATAAATAATCATCTTCTAAATCAAACGTTAATAGTTGCATATAAAGAATGAAAATTAAGTTTGTAAAAATACTATTGTTTAATAACAGTAACTAATTATTTTACGAAATCGTATTCGAGCTCTCTAAGTTAAAATCTGATATTTCATTTTGAAAAGCGTAATAAGCCCTTTTAGCTGCTGTCTCTTCAGCCTTTTTCTTAGAAGTTGCTCTACCTTTAGCTATAATTTTGCCATCCAAAACTAACTTTACACTAAAATGTTTTACAGTATCGTTCCCAGTATCATCATAAACATCAAATAGAAAATCTTTTTTAACTTTCTGGCACCATTCAATAAATAAGCTTTTGTAGCTTGTTATTTTGCCTTCAAGTTTTGGAACATCTACATATGGAATAATAACCCTTTTAAAAATAAATTTTCTACAATAATTATAACCTCTATCTAAATAAATAGCCCCAATTAAAGCTTCAAATATATTTCCGTGAATGTTTTCTCCAAATTTAGATTTGGTAACGTTACTTCTTACAAATCTAAATAAATCTAAATCTTTTCCAAGTTCGTTTAAATGCTCTCTACTTACAATTTTAGAACGCATTTGAGTAAGGTATCCTTCATCTCCAGAAGGAACTTCCTGAAATAGGTGGGATGCAATAACAGCACTTAACATGGCATCACCTAAAAACTCTAAGCGTTCATAATTTAAAGGGAGTCCTGTTGATTTATCAAATTCTTTTATAGAACGATGAATAAAAGCTTTTTTATAAAATTGTAAATTTTTAGGAGTAAATCCTATTATTTTTTTTAAATTATAATAAAAAGCCTCATCTTCTTTAGATCGAGTTTCTATAATTTTTCGAATGAAGTTCATTCAGGTGTACTATTATTCAAATTTTTTAAAGAGCACACAAGCATTGTGTCCTCCAAAACCAAAAGTATTACTCATGGCTATTTTCACATCACGTTTTTGTGCTTTATTAAACGTGAAATTTAATTTACTGTCAATTTGATCATCATCAGTAAAATGATTTATTGTAGGAGGTACTATACCATGTTTAATTGCTAAAATAGAAGCAATTGCTTCCACAGCACCAGCAGCACCCAATAAGTGACCAGTCATTGACTTGGTTGAATTAATGTTAAGCGTATAAGCATGTTCACCAAAAACCTCCATTATTGCTTTAGATTCAGCAATATCTCCAAGTGGAGTTGAAGTTCCGTGCATATTTATAGCGTCTACATCTTCTGGTTTTAAACCAGCATCTTTTAAACAGTTTAGCATCACATTTCGGGCTCCTAATCCTTCTGGATGCGGCGCTGTAATATGATAAGCATCTGCTGATAAGCCTCCGCCACCAACTTCTGCATAAATTTTTGCTCCACGAGCAATGGCATGTTCGTATTCCTCTAAAATAAGTGCACCAGCTCCTTCTCCTGAAACAAAACCATCTCTGTCTTTATCAAAAGGTCGTGATGCCGTTGCTGGATCATCATTTCTTGTAGAAAGTGCTTGTAAAGCATTAAAGCCACCAATTCCTGCAATTGTTACTGTAGCTTCAGAACCACCAGAAACCATTACATCTGCATATCCTAAGCGAATGTAATTTAAAGCGTCTATAATAGCATTTGATGAAGAAGCGCAAGCAGAAACAGTTGCGAAATTTGGTCCTCGAAATCCATATTTAATAGAAATTTGACCAGGTGCAATGTCTGCAATCATTTTAGGAATAAAGAATGGGTTAAATCTTGGAGTGCCATCACCTGATGCAAAATTTAAAACTTCATTTTGAAAAGTTTCCAATCCACCAATTCCTGCGCCCCAAATAACTCCGGCCCTATCTTTATTTAAAGACTCTAAATTTAATTTAGAATCAAGAATAGCTTCGTCAGCAGCAACCATAGCATACTGTGTAAATCTATCCATTTTACGAGCTTCTTTTCTGTCAATAAAATCTTTAACATCAAAGTTTTTAAGTTCGCAGGCAAAACGAGTTTTGAACTTGGTAGCATCAAAATATGTTATTGGAGCAGCCCCGCTAACTCCGTTAACAAGGCCATTCCAATATTGTTCAACAGTATTCCCTATAGGTGTCAACGCACCAAGTCCAGTTACAACAACTCGTTTTATTTCCATATAAAAATTACTTTTTAGCTTCTTCTATATAGCTAATCGCTTGACCAACGGTTCCAATATTTTCAGCTTGATCGTCTGGAATTTGAATATCAAATTCTTTTTCGAATTCCATGATTAATTCTACAGTATCAAGTGAGTCTGCTCCTAAATCGTTAGTAAAGCTAGCTTCTGTTGTTACTTCATTTTCGTCAACGCCTAATTTATCTACGATAATGGCTTTTACTCTTGATGCAATGTCTGACATAATTTGTTTAATTTTAAATTTAATTACTTGGCAAAAATATAAAACTTTATTTAATTCAAAATCATTTAACTGATAAAAGATGATTTAGTCAAAAATAATTTTGTAAGTTTTTTGTTTTAACAAGCAATAGTTACTATTATTTTAATTTATTTTTGTGCAACATTATTTAATTTTATGATACGAATTGTAATTCTTGCTTCAGGTTCTGGAACAAATGCCGAGAACATTATAAAGTACTTTAAAGGCAGTAAATCAATTTCTGTTGTACAAGTGCTTTCTAACAAGAAGAATGCCAAAGTTTTAGAAAGGGCTAAACAACTTAAAATAAGCGGTATAAGTTTTGAAAAAGAAGATTTTTTCACCTCAGATAAGGTGCTGAATTTACTAAAATCAACTGCTGATTATATAATTTTAGCTGGATTTTTATGGAAAATACCTACTAAAATTATTGAAGCTTTTCCCAATAAAATAATAAATATTCACCCTGCATTATTGCCAAAATATGGTGGAAAGGGGATGTATGGAATGCATGTTCATGAGGCAGTTGTAAAAAATAAAGAGAAAAAATCGGGTATTACAATTCACTTTGTAAATGAGAATTATGATGAAGGAGGAATCATTTTTCAGAAGAATTTTGATGTTTTACCTTCAGATTCGGCTGAAGATGTTGCCAATAAAGTGCATATTTTGGAATATGAGTACTTTCCAAAAATAATTGAACAAGTAATTAAAGGTCAATAATTTTATATGGCTAAAAAAAAATTTTATGTTATTTGGAATGGGCACCAAACAGGAGTGTTTAATTCTTGGGCTATCTGCAAAAAACATATTGCTAATTTTAAAGGTGCTCAATACAAATCATTTATATCAAAGGAGGAAGCTGATAAAGCTTTTAAAGGAAAATATATTGATTATGTTGGGAAAGAAACTAAAAAAGAAAAATTATCTCCTGAGGCATTAAAAATAATTGGGAAACCAAATTTAAATTCTATTTCGGTAGATGCTGCCTGTTCTGGTAACCCTGGGAAAATGGAGTATAGGGGAGTTGATACAAAAACAAAAAAGCAATTATTTATTCAAGGTCCTTTTGAAAAAGGTACTAATAATATTGGGGAATTTTTGGCATTAGTTCACGGTTTGGGTTATTTAAAGAAAAATAATAGTGATCTGCCAATTTATTCAGATTCTAGAATTGCTATTAGTTGGGTGAAGAAAGGTCAGTGCCGTACCAATTTACAAATTACTTCAGAAAATAAACCTCTTTTTGACTTTGTTAAACGCGCTGAAAAATGGCTTAAGGAGAATACTTATACGACAAAAATATTAAAATGGGAAACCAAAGCCTGGGGTGAAATTCCTGCGGATTTTGGGAGAAAATAATTTTAATTTAAATATGCTTCTAATCGTTTAAATAGCTCTTGAATATCCTTTGGGAGCTTATTGTGGTCGAACTCATACTCAAAAACCTTTTCTTTGAAATAAGTATTAAAAGTTCCTTTTATAGCTTTGTCAACGGCTAAATCATCTATCGATATATTGTTTTCAATTTCGCTAAAGTTTATAGAATTTAATAAACTATCTATTTTAATTTGTTGTTTTTCAGATAATTCAACTTTTTTAATGGCGTTGTTATCATTTATTTCGAGAGTATTATTTTCTAATTGTAGTGAATAAATATAGCCTCTAGTTTGAGCAGTATAATTTATGATTATATCATTAGTTTTTTCTTGACTATTACAAGAAATTGTAAATACAGTGATTACTAAAAAAAGCGGTGTAATAATTTTCATTGTAAAATAAATTGTAATTTAAAGATATAAAAAAAGACGCTTTGTAAAGCGTCTTTTTTAGTATATAAAGATAACTAACCTTAGTTTATAAAACTTTCTCTGGATCCTCCAGCAGCAAAAATTGCTCTCATTCTAGATTTTTGTCCTTCAGAAAACATATACATACAAGCATCATCAGTATAGTCCATATAGTTCATGGTCATGTCGTTTGATTTACAATTTACTGTTGGATAAGAAGGGCAACCATAATTTGCTCCATCAGAACTTGGTGTATCCGCAACAAAATCATCTTGACGACATCTACCATCTCCCCAAATATGTCTTAAGTTTAAATAATGTCCAACCTCATGTGTCGCAGTTCTACCTTCGTTGTATGGAGCTGCAGACCCTCCAGGTAAGCTTGAGTAAAGTAAAACAACACCATCAGTTGATGATGAGCCACCTGGGAATTGTGCATATCCTAAAATTCCACCACCTATATTACAAACCCAAACATTTAAGTGAGTTGAAGGAGTAATAGGAGGGTAAGCAGATTTTACAGCATTGTTAGTTCCCCAAGAAGTTGTAGAATTTGAATGTCTAAAAGTACCAGCATTAGTAAATGTAATTTCACTATCAGCAGCAATACCTGAGAATTCAGATGGTACTTGATTTATATCATTATTTGCCTTTCTAAAGTCATCGTTTAAGACTTTCATTTGAGCAGTTATTTGTGCGTCACTTACATTTTCTGAAGAGTTACTATACACAACGTGAAAATATACAGGGATATTTATTACGCCTAATCCATCATCAACAGGGTCTGTTCCAGGATCGGTTCCACCTCCACCATTTCCACCACCTGGGGTTGTTGGTTTTTTAGCTGCAATAAATTGACGTGTGTGTTTTTCGATATTGTACATTTTTGTGTACAGTCCTGGATTTTCATCCAACTGTTTATTTAAAACTTTCATACTGTGACATTTATCTCCACTTGAGTTGTTAGTTCCTTTTGCAGATAAATTTTCATCAGTATAAACATAAAAGTCGCTCATGTCAATTGCAGCAACTTCTTGGTCTGGGGTAATTTCATTAGAATTGTCCTGACAAGCAATAATCGTAAATGCTATAATAGCAAAGAATAAGGTGATTTTTTTCATGTTAATTTGAATAATTTTTAGTTAATATTTGAGTTTTTCTTGTTTTTAAGAAAGCCGAATATATTAAAAAAATGTTAAAACAGGTAAGATAATGAAAAAAATATACCTTTTAAATAGGGTAATAATGAAAAAACCCATTAAAGTAACAGAATACCGTAAAATGTTAAATAATTAATAGGCATTGTTTTTGCTCTCAAAATTATTTCATATAGAGCATCAATTTCTCCAAAAGTATTGTAAAAAGAAAAATTACCTCCTAAGTCGTTAAAAAATGGGAAAACAAATTTATATTCCTTTTCATTAGATGTTGCCTGTTCAGGTAACTCAAGAAAAATGGAATATAGAGGAGTGGCTATAAAAACAAAAATGGAGCAATTTATTTAAGCCCCTTTTTAAAAAGGTACTAATAGTATTGGAGATTTTCCATCTTTAGTTTACGGTTTGGGGTATTTGAAACAAACAAATAGTAATCTATTAATATTTCAATTCAAGAATTGCTATAAAATGGGGAGCCAAAGTTTGGGGCGAAATACCTGCTAATTTTAGGAGAAAATAATTCTAATTTAAATATGCTTCTAATCGTCTAAATAGCTCTTGAATATTCTTAGGGAGTTTATTGTGGTTAAGCTCAAATTTAAAGACATTTTCTCTGAAATGAACTTTAAATGTTCCTTTAATGGCTTTATCAACTGCTAAATCATCTATTGATATATTATTTTCAATTTCGCTAAAATCGATTTTATCAAGTGCTTGGTTAATTTCTAAAAGTTGAATTTTTGATAATTCAACTTTTTTAATGACGTTGTTATCATTTATTTTAAGAGTATTTTTTTCTAATTGAATTGAATAAGTAAATCCCCGTGTTTGTGCTGAATAATTTAATGAAATGGTACTCATTTTTTCTTGGCTTTGACAAGATTGAAATAAGACAAGTGTAAAAAGAATAAAAGTGCTTAAAGTTCTCATTATAGATTAATTTTTTAATATAAAGATAAAAAAAGGAGCTTAAGCTCCCTTTTTATTATCTTTTTTATACGGATATATTATTGTACAAAGCTTTCTCTAGGTCCTTCAGTAGCAAAAATTGCTCTCATTCTATCATTTTGACCATTACTAAACATATACATACAGTTGTCATCAACATAATCCATATAGTTCATGGTCATATCGTTTGATTTACAGTTAACTGTAGGATATGAAGGGCATCCGTAATTTGCGCCATCAGAACTTGGTGTATCAGCAACAAAATCATCTTGACGACATCTACCATCTCCCCAAATGTGGCGTAAGTTTAGCCAATGGCCAACTTCGTGAGTTGTAGTTCTTCCATGTCCGTAAACACCACCAGCTGCATTCTCACCAAAGTAATCTGAACCAATAACAACACCATCTGTTGCTAAAGTTCCACCTGGAAATTGTGCATAACCTAAAATTCCACCACCAATTTCACAAACCCAAATGTTTAAGTAATTTGTAGGGTCAGTAGCGTCTATTCCACCTTCGCTTACTAGTTTCATTGCGTCTCTTGTTCCCCATTCAGATGTAATTGAAGCTTTTCTGTTTATTGCAGCTAACGTAAAAGTAATTTCAGTGTCAGCAACTAAGTCTGCAAATTCACTGGGAACTCCATCTGTATTAGGATTATTATTATTAAAATCAGCATTCAAAATAGCAATTTGAGAATCGATATGCGCTTGTGTTACAGGATGGGCAGGATCTTCTAGAATGTTTACAACTACAGGGATAGTAATAGTACCTATATAAGGAGTTGGAGTAGGCGTAGGCGTAGTACCACCGCCACCACCACCTGGGTTTTTAGGTTTCCCTTTAAAATAAATATAAGTACGTGTGTGTTTTTCAATATCAAACATACGGTTTTCCAATCCTGGATCTTCTTTTAATTGTCTGTTTAATACTTTCATAGTTTGACATTTGTTGTTTTTTGCATCCCTTGAAGGTTTTTCTAAATCACTATAAGTGTATACATAAAAATCACTCATGTCAATTGTAGTAGCTTCTTGATTTGGTACAACGTCGTCGGAATTTGGCTGGCAGGCAACTACAGCTAATGCTAATATTGCCAAGGAAAAAATAAGTTTTTTCATCTTAAAATTAGATTATTTTGATTAATAATTTTCTATTTCGGGATGAATACAATAAAGTTACGTTAAAAAAACAACAAGAGTAAAATATATTTTAAAAAAATAAGAGTAATCCAATATAATTATTAGAAAAAACAATACACTATGGCTTATTAAACGTTTAGGAAAGCATTGTTTTAGCCTTAACCAATGCATTATACAACAAATCAACTTCTTCAAAAGTATTGTAAAAAGAAAAAGAGGCTCTAACCGTACCAGGTATTTTATAAAAATCCATAATTGGTTGTGCGCAATGATGCCCCGTTCTAACCGCAATTCCTAATTTATCTATAATTGAACCAATATCATATGGATGTATGTTTCCAATATTAAATGAAATTACAGCGGTTTTACTTTTTGAAGTACCATAGATTTTTAAACCTTCAATTTGGAGAAGTTTTTTTGTAGCGTAATCTAATAATTCAGCTTCATAAGCAGCAATATTATTAAAACCTAAATTATTTAAGTAGTCTAAAGCAGTTCCAAATGCAATTACTCCTGCAATATTTGGTGTTCCAGCTTCAAATTTATGAGGTAAATCGGCATAAGTTGTTTTTTCAAAAGTAACTTGTTTAATCATTTCACCACCACCTTGGTAGGGAGGAAGTTTATTTAACCACTCTTCTTTACCATATAAAATTCCAACTCCGGTTGGACCACATAATTTATGAGCAGATGCTACATAAAAATCTACATCTAACGCCTGAACATCTGGTTTAATATGTGGACAAGCTTGTGCTCCATCAATTAAAACAGCGGCTCCGATTTTATGTGCTTTATCAATTATTTCTTTAATAGGATTAATGGTTCCTAGTGCATTTGAAACGTGATTGACAAAAACTAATTTTGTTTTGTTTGAAAGCAAATTGTCATATGCTGTCATTATTAATTCACCATCCAAATTCATTGGAATTACCTTTAAAATAGCTCCTGTTCGTTCACAAAGCATTTGCCAAGGCACAATATTTGAATGATGTTCCATAGCAGAAACTATAATTTCATCACCTTTTTGTAATAAGGTAGTAAAACCGGTTGCAACTATATTAATACTATGCGTTGTACCAGCAGTTAAAATGATTTCATAGTTTTGTTTAGCATTAAAATGTTTTTGAATTTTAAAGCGTGCAAGTTCATAAGCATCTGTAGCTTTTTGACTTAATGTATGAACTCCTCTATGTATATTTGCGTTTAAAGTTGAGTAGTAATTTACAATACTATCAATAACAACTTGAGGTTTTTGACCTGTTGCTGCATTGTCTAAATATACTAATGGTTTGCCGTTTATAGTTTGCTTTAATATTGGAAAATCAGCTCTAACTTTATTAATATCTATCATTTGTTCTTTTTAGAATCATTCTAAATACAAAATTACAAAATTGATGTTATTTTATAAGTTGTTATTAGTAAATTATTAAAATATATTAACCTTAATTTATTTAAGCAATTTTTCTATAGCTCCAAACTGCTAAGCCATTCATTATAAAAGCATAAAAAAGTGTTTTTAAGAACTGAGGTAAAATATCATTAAAATCAGACCCTTTAAGCATCACCATACGCATTACTTCAACAAAATATCGAATAGGGTTAAACTCTGTTAAATGTTGTGCCCATTGTGGCATACTTTCAATTGGAGTGAAAAGGCCACTCATTAAAATAAATATTACAGCAAAAAACCAGGAAATAAACATCGCTTGTTGCTGCGTATCTGTAAAATTTGAAATAAATAAACCAATTCCTAAAATAACCAAGATATAAATACCTGTGTATAAATACATTAACCCTACACTACCAACTATTGGAACATTAAATAATACTTTAGCTATTATTAATCCTATTGTTAATAATCCCATACCTATGATCCAAAAAGGAAATAATTTGCCAATAATAAACTGGTGTTTTTTTATGGGTGTTACATTAATTTGCTCTAAAGTGCCAATTTCTTTTTCACGAACAATATTCATTCCAGATAAGAATAAAGTTATCATGGTAACTAAGATAACTAAGATTCCAGGAACCATAAATGTTTTATAATTCAGGGTTTTATTAAACCAAAATGAAGGGATGCTTACAATGTTTTTAGGGATATTTATTAAGTCAAAAGGGGTTATTAATTCAGTCTGTGCATTTTTGTTAAAACGTTGTATAATTTGGTTAATATAAACGTTTTCAACACCTGCGGCAGCACCATCAATGGCATTAATGGTTACCGCCAAATCTGTTATTCTGTTTTTTAATAAATTACGTTCAAAATGCTGTGGAATTTCTAAAATTACATCAACCTCACCGTTTAACATTGCTGAACTTGCCAATTTAGTTGAAGGAAAATCGGTTTGTACACTAAAATATGAAGAGGCGTCAAATTTTTCTATTAACTCCCTTGAAAATGAAGTTTTATCGTTATCGATATAAGAAAATTTAATATTTTTCACCTCAAATGTTGCTGCATTAGACAGTATTATTAACTGTATTATTGGTAGTACAAAAATAATGGGAAGCATTGCTTTATTTCTAAAGATTTGCTTGAATTCCTTTTGTATAATGTATAAAATTGTGTTCATTTTATAATTCTTCATTTTAATTCGTCATAACGAGTAGCGATAGCGATGTGATTATCTCATTTTTCAGAAGTAGATTGCCACAATTTTTTAAAATTCACTATTATTTTTTCATTTTTTATTGAATTATTCTAATCTGATTTTATATTTTTTAATACTCAATCCTATAAAAAACAAGGTCATTATAACTAAAATCAGCGTTTCTTTCCAAACAAAAGATAAGCCAACGCCTTTTAACATAATTCCTTTTAAAATGATAATAAACCATTTTGCAGGTATTATATTACTTATTACTTGCAATACCACAGGCATGCTGGTTATTGGAAAAATAAAGCCAGATAATAAAATAGTTGGCAGCATTAAGGCCATTAATGAAATCATCATTGCAGTTTGTTGTGAGGCAGAAATAGTTGAGATTAATATACCTAAAGAAAGAGAAGTAATTATAAATAAAATACTCTCAATACCTAACAAAATCAAACTTCCTTGAATTGGCATTTTAAAAACAAAAATGCTTAATAAAACTATAATAACTGCATTTATAATTGACAAGAAAATATATGGAACTACTTTACCAACAATAACTTGAGATGGTTTTAGAGGAGAAACTAATAAAATTTCCATAGTCCCTAATTCTTTTTCCCGTGTAATAGAAATAGATGTCATCATTGCAGAAACCAGCATTAAAATAATTGTCATTACTCCTGGAACAAACATAAAAACACTTTTTAGCTCCGGATTATAAACCATACGGGTTTTTGGAATAATTTGATAGGGTATTTTTATAGTTGTGTTTATTTCCTGTTGATATTTTTGTAATATGGCACTGGTATAATTGCTAATTGTATTTGCCGTATTTGGATCTGTGGCATCAGCAATTACTTGAATAGTGGCTATGTTTTCCTTACCAATTTTTTTGCTAAAATCTTTTTCAAAAACTAAGACGGCTTTAATTTTTCCTTTTTTAAAGGCGGTTTCAATTTCAGCTTCATTTCGAATATAATTACTTACACTAAAGTATTTTGAGGCACTAATTTTATTTATAATTTCTTTTGTTGTAACGTCTTTAGAGTGATCTAAAATTGCAATATCAACATTGTTAATTTCATTGGTTACCGCAAATCCAAAAAGCATTATTTGAGCTATAGGCATACCAAAAAGGATAAATAAAGATCGCTTATCCCTAAAGATATGGTAAAATTCTTTTTTAATAAATCCTATAAATCGTTTCATAAGTCCCATCTGACTTCCCCAAATGGGAAGAATTTTAATGTTTTTAGTTTTTACTCAATCATTTTTTACTCCCTTCCCAAAGGGGAGGGTCAGGGATGGGCTTCTAGCTAATTTTAAAAACACATCATTCATTGTTACTACGTTAAATTGTTTTTTCAGTTTTTTAGGAGTGTCTAAAGCTTCAATATTTCCATTTACCATAATTGAAACCCGATCACAATATTCAGCTTCATCCATATAATGCGTAGTTACAAATATGGTAGTTCCATTATTAGCAGTTTCATAAATCATTTCCCAAAATTGTCGTCTGGTTATTGGATCAACTCCACTGGTTGGTTCATCTAAAAAAACAATTTTAGGATTGTGTAATAATGCTACTGAAAATGAAATTTTTTGCTTCCAACCCAAAGGTAAAGTTCCTACTAATTGATTCACTGTTTCTTGTAAATTCAACTCTTCAATTAGTTGAGCTGTTTTTTCTTTGATTTGAGATCTCGATAATCCATAAATTCCACCAAAAAAAGTAATGTTTTCTTTTACGGTTAAATCATCATACAATGCAAATTTTTGACTCATATAGCCAATATTTTTTTTAATCTCATTGGGGTTTTTATAAACATTAAAGCTTGCTACCTGTGCATTACCGGAAGTTGGTTTGTAAATACCAATCAACATTTTCATAGCGGTAGTTTTGCCAGCTCCATTCGCTCCTAAAAAACCAAAAATCTCTCCTTTTTTTACTTCAAATGAAATTGCATTTACAGCCGTAAAGTCACCAAATTTTTTGGTTAAATTTTCAACTTGTATTACAGCTTCTTCTTTCATTTAATATTATTTGTGTTATTCTGAGCGATAGTGAAAAATCTCATCTTTTCAAGCAGAAGATTCTTCATTTGGTTTGCACTACATTCAGAATGACAATTGTCTTGTATTACAGTTTCTTTCTTCATTTTTTATTCGTTATTAAACTCTTCATTCTGAACTTGTTTCAGAATCTCCTTATGTTGTTTTCAATTACTATTTTCAATTACTATGTGAACCTAAAACAAGTTCAGGTTGACGGAATTTTATCCCCATTATTAGTTTTTAATTTATTTTGCCAATTCCATAAAAGTATCTTCAATGGTTGGTTGGGTCTTATTAATTTGTATGTTTTTAAGTTGCTGTTCTTCTAAAAAATGGAGCAATTCGTTTGGGTTAAAATCAATTCTTTTATCTGTGTAATGCACAAATTCGCCAAAAGGATATACATTGTAATTGTGTGTATATTTCTTTAAACTTTCAATTAGTTTATACATATTATCAGCGCAAACATTATATATTGTTTTAGGGTAATGTTTTATTATTTCTTCTGGTGTGTCAATTTGTAATATCCTACCATCTTGTATTAGTGCTATTCTATCGCACAAAGCGGCTTCATCCATATAAGGTGTTGATACTAAAATAGTAATTCCTTTTTGTTGCAGCCTTTTTAACATTTCCCAAAACTCTTTTCTTGACACAGGATCAACACCAGTAGTTGGTTCGTCTAAAAACAATACTTTTGGCTTGTGAATTAAAGCGCATGATAATGCGAGTTTTTGTTTCATTCCACCCGATAATTTACCTGCTCTCCTATTTTTAAAGGGCTCAATTTGAATGTAAATATCTTTTATTAAGTCGTAGTTTTCTTCAATTGTGGTTCCAAATATTGTAGCAAAAAACTTTAAATTTTCTTCAACCGTTAAATCCTGATATAAAGAGAATTTTCCGGGCATATAACCAATAATATTCCTTATTTTTTGAAAATCTTTTTCAACATCAAAACCAACAATTGATGCAGTTCCTTCATTTGCAATTAAAAGCGTAGTTAAAATTCTAAAAAGGGTTGTTTTTCCTGCGCCATCCGGGCCAATTAGGCCGAATAATTCTCCATCATTAACATTAAAAGTGATGTCTTTTAAAGCTTCAATTTTCTTGAAGGATTTGGATATGTTTTCTATTTTTATTCCCATGGTAATTGGTGCTATAAAATTCTAAAAGAAACACTTCGACAAGCTCAGTGTGACAACATAAAATGATGTTTATTCAAAACTGTTCAATGTTATTGCAAACTATTAGAAATCCACATTTCAGCAGGCATTCCAATTTTTAAACTTCCGTCGTTTTTAACGTTAATTTTAACTGCATAAACCAAGTTAACCCGCTCCTCTTTTGTTTGAATTATTTTAGGTGTAAATTCAGACTCAGATGAAATCCAGGAAATCGATCCATTATAATCTTTCATGCCATTTTCGGCATCAATTTTAACCGTAACTTCTTGTCCTATTATTATTGAAGGCAACTGTTTTTCACTTACATAAACCTTTAATTGCATGGTACTTAAGTCGGCAATTTTATACAAAGGTTTTCCAAAGGAAGTAATTTCATTAGGTTCAGCATATTTTACCAAAACTGTTCCGTTTATTGGATTAATAATGTTGCTTTTTTGTAATTGATCTTCTAACTGGCTTATTTGTACATCAATGTTTTTTAATTCATTTACAACAGGTGCATTTTGAATTTCAACACTTTTAATTTGCTGATTTATAACATCAATTTTTCCATTAATTCCATCAAGTTGTTGTTGTGTTCCTGCATTTTCTTTAATAAGGTTTTCAATTCTATTTTTTGAAATAGCTGTAGTTTTTAATTGGGCTTTTAGCACACTTATTTGTGATAATACACCTCTGGATTTTGATGCTATTATATTTTTAGAAACCAATAATTGTTCTTTTTTTAATGCCAACGGAATTGTATCTATAAAACCGACAAACTCGTTAATTTTTAAAGTTTGACCTTCTTCAATTGAAAACTGAATTAGTTTCCCATTATTTTCAGAAGAAATTGTGATTTCTGTTGCTTCAAAATTACCATAACCATCTGCTTTATTTCCATCATTATTACATGAAATAAATGAGCTTGTAATTATAATTAGTCCTGTTATTATTTGAGTAATTTTCATGTGTTACTTTTTAATTTCCTTGAGTTACTTTATAAGTTGCTTTTGCTAACAACAACTGAATTTTGTGTGTATTTAAATTGTTTTGAGCTTCATATAAATTGGTTAATTCTGTTATATATGCGGATGCCGTTATTACACCATTTTTTAATTGAGATTCAGCTGATTTTACAATTTTATTCCGCAATTTTATAATGCTGTTATCAGATTCAATTAATGATGTTATTTTATTAATTTCAGCTTGCTGTTGGTTAAGCTCAATGTTTGTATTTAGTTTAAAAATTTCTTCTTCTGTAGTGATAATATCTTTATTAATTAAAAGGGATTCGCTTTGTTTTTTTGTTGCTTTCCAATCAAAAATTGTCCAGTTAAGTTTTACTCCAGTCATATAAAATGTTTGAAACGAATTATCTAACATATTTAAACCAGGGTTTCCATAACCACCTATTACAAAACCCATAATTTTGGGAACATTTTGCAATGAATTTAATTGCTCCGATGTTTCAATCTGTTCTTTTTTTAATTTAAACAAGTCCAATTCGGGGCGTTTAATTTCGGATGTTAATTTGGATAAAAATTCTGGATTTTTTAATGCTGTAGTGTTAGAAATTTCAGCTCCAATTAAATGCGAAAGCGTTTCAAATAAACTGGTTTTATTAAATTCTATTTCTGTAAATTGTTGTTCTATTTTTAATAATTCAGCCTCTAAAACACTGTTGGATGATGATAATAATACACCATACTTTACACCAGCTTTTACTTCTTTTAATTTAGCTTCTAACAGTTCTTTTTTAGAAGTTAATAACGCCTTTTTTTCTTGCTGTAATAAGATGGAAAAATAGAGTTGATTTATTTGTTTTTTCAATTGGTATAAACTTACTTCAACTTGTTTTTGTTTTGTTTTTAGCGATGCCAATTTAACTTCAGCCGAAGCATCAATTAAACCACCCGCATAAATTAATTGATTTACGGAAACTGTTGTTTTGTATTGGTCTTTATTGGGAGGTTCAATAGTTGAATTTGGAATTGCAATTGGTATTTGTGTAACATCCGATTGATAGGTAGCCTGTGCTAAAAAATCCAATTGAGGAAATTTTTCAGTTTTAATAACTGCTACATCTAATTCATTTTGTTTTGCTAATAAATCGGTTTGTTTTGCTAAAGGATAATTTTTTTCAACCAAAATGTAGCAATTTTCTAAGCTTAATTTCTCTTGTGCAAAAGCACTTATTGAAAGTAGCAAGAATATAAATTTGCTTAAATTTTTCATGGGCTTAAATTTTAATAGCGTTAATTATGAAATCGGCTACCTGAGTAGTTCTTTCTTCCATTAATTTGTTGAAATCTTTATCGTTTATTGCCAGTAAACCTTCTAATAGGGGAGATGCTATAAACGGGAAAACATTTAAGGCTAAAACATTTATAAATAATTGCTCTGGTTTTATAGGTTTAATAATTCCTTGAGCAATTTCTTCCTTTACCTGATTTTTAAAAGTTGAAATATTAGGAAAATATTCGTTAGTAATTAATGTTGTAACAAATTCTGGATTTCTATTTAATTCCTGAATAATAAAATTTGGTAAAAACGGGTGTTTAATTACAAATGAAATATAATTGGCGGTAAAACTTTTTATTTTATCAAAAAGATTTGAATCATCATTCAGTACCTTATTTAATTCAGGTGCTAACATAAAAAATAAACTTTTAAAAACAGCTTCAAAAAGCAATTGCTTACTTCTAAAGTAGTAATGCAAAAGCGCTTTATTTATACCTGCTTCGTCCGCTATTTCCTGCATTCTGGCTCCAGACATTCCTTTACGTTGAAAAATACGTTTTGCCGCGTTTAAAATCTCAGATTCTGTTGTTGTATCCTTAGATTTTTTCATGAATTAACTATTTAGTTTAACCATTTGGTTAACAAATGTAAATTCTTTTTTTAAACTGACAAAAAAAAGTTAGATTTATAAAATACTTTAAAAGAAAAATCGATGAAAAAATTTATAAAATTTAGTTTATTACTAATTGTTTTATTTTTTGCTTATGTAGTTTATTCTAATTACCCTCGGCTAAACATTATTACGGGTTTTTCTGCAAAAAGTGTCTGTTCTTGTACGTTTGAAGCAGGAAGAGATTTACAGTCAATAGAAGAAGGCGACAATGATATAAACCCTGTATTTTATGCTGAAAATGTGGTTAATATAGAAGAGAAATCGGTTACTTCAACTGTTTTTGGCTTAAAAAAGAGAAAAGCTGTTTTTAAAGAAGGTGTTGGATGTATTCTTGTTCCCGAAGATATTATAGAAACAACTTCATTTAAACCAGTTAGAAATTTTAATAAAACCAATTTACAATATCCTTACGGAGAGTTACCTCAAAAAGACACAGTTTTTAATACTATAAATTATAATGAATTACAATTAGCTGTAAATAATGCTTTTGATAATGAAAACGAAGAAATAAAAAGAACTAGAGCTGTAGTTGTTATTTATAAAGATCAAATTATTGCTGAAAAATATGCACCTGGATTTAATAAAAACACCAAATTATTAGGATGGTCTATGACTAAGAGTATTACAAATGCAGTTTTAGGTGTGCTTGAAAAACAAGGCAGAATTAATATAAATCAAACAAATTTATTTCCAGAATGGCAAGATGATGAGCGTTCAAATATCACCTTAAATAATTTATTACAAATGAATAGTGGTTTGGAGTGGGTTGAAGATTACAATACCATTTCAGATGTTACTAAAATGCTTTTTTTAGAAGATGATATGACTAAAATCCAATTAAACAAACCACTAATTGGAAAACCAAATGAAAGTTGGGTATATTCTTCAGGCACTACAAATTTATTGTCAGGCTTTATTCGAAATCAATTTAAAACGCATCAACAATATCTAGATTTTTGGTATTCAGAACTAATTGATAAAATTGGTATGAGTTCTATGTTAATTGAAACTGATGCTACTGGATATTACATTGGTTCATCATATGGCTGGGCAACAGCGCGTGACTGGGCTAAGTTTGGCTTATTGTATTTACATAAAGGGAATTGGAATGGAACGCAAATTTTAAATGAATCTTGGATAGATTATTCTAAAACTCCAACTAATGGCGCTAATGGAGAATATGGAGCGCAATTTTGGCTAAATGCTGGCGGTGTGTACCCAAATGCACCAAAAGATTTATTTTCTTGCAATGGATACCAAGGACAACATGTGTTTATAATTCCTTCTAAAGATGTTGTAATAGTGAGATTTGGATTAACTGAAAATCCAGTTTTTAAAGTAGATACCTTTTTAAGCGAAATTTTAGCTTCAATAAATTAAAAAAATCTCTTTTTTAATGGTGTTAATTCTTTTTAGAAAATTACACTAAAGGTTTAGATTATTTTTGTATTTAAACTTTCTTAAATAAAATCTATTTATAAAATATTTTAAATGCAACTTTTGATACATAACACATCTGTCAATTAATTGACAGATGTGTGACTTTGTGCTAAAATACGTGTCATAAAAAAATTAAGTATAGGTTGTTTGTTATAATAATAAAGTAATTTGTTTTAAATCCATAACAAACTGTTAATAAACTGTTAATAAATCTTTGAAAATTGGGTTAAAATCGTTAATTTTGGCGACTAATCTAATAATTATTAATGTTTTAACCCACATTAAGTAAGGTTTATCCTTACTTAGAAAAAATTTAAATAAAAATTTAAATTTTAAAAACTAATAAATTTGGAATTTTTCAAATATAATAATTAATGAATACACCTCCCAAAATTATGCATTCATGCTATTTTGGGAGGTGTAATTATATAGGTAAAGAAGTTATTGATTAAAGTAAAAAATAATATATTGGAACAACATTATTTTAAAAGTCTTATAAAATTTAATAAACAGCAAGTAAATTTTATTTTTATAATCGCATTATTTTTTGGAAGTATTTCTTTTGGGCAAACGGCCTATACATTCAATAATACTATCTCGGGAACAATTCTTGATAATTCAACTTCAGCTACTGCTTTGGTCAGAACTTTTAATGTTACTGATAATTTTACAATTAATGATATAAATGTAGGTTTTAACACAACTCATACTTGGCGTGGTGATATAGTAGCTACTTTAACATCACCCTTAGGCACAGTTGTTAACCTTATTACTAGCTCTAATGATAGTGATGACAACTATGATATATTATTAGATGACAATGGTACAGGAACATTAGATAATGGAACTAATGATAATACAGCATCACCATATTATACACGTAGTGTAGATTTAAATGTGCTAACGAATTTTGAAGGGCAAAATTCGTTAGGTACTTGGACTTTAAGAATTTGGGATGTTGTAAGTCTAGATACGGGAACATTTAACAGGGCGCAGCTTCAATTTCTTGGAACAGCAGCTATAGATCCTTGCGATGCCACTGCTTCCGGAAATCTCGATACTGATGGAGATAATGTAAGTGATATTTGTGATTTAGACGATGATAATGATGGTATTTTAGATGCCGATGAATTTAATTGTACTTCCTCAATTTTAAACTGGGAAGATCATTTTGTTGAAGGTACTAGTGGTAATGGTACAGGCGGACAGGATCCAACAGTTGCAACAGCTGTACCGCCTTTAGTTTTTAATGGTGTAACCCTTACCATTAGTAGAACAACAAATACAACAGGAAACTGGAAAATTAATAATAATTATATTAGTTATGGTTATAATTGGTTACAAGCATCAATTATAGGGGGGCAAACAGTTCATACGTTTAACTTTTCGAGAGCTGTAAACGATTTATCATTCACCTTGTTTGACTTAGATGCAGGGCCTAATTTTCAAGATGAATTAACGATTGATATAATTTCTGATGGAGCTCCCTATAGTTTAACTCCATCTGATTATACTTTAGCAACAAATATTAGTTATACTGGAAATAATACATTCTTAGGTCGTGGAGTTGATGAGAACTTAATATTAAATATTTCGGTTCCGGTTGATTCAATGACCATTTATTATAAGCAGGTTGGCTCAAACCCTTCTGCTAATCAAGGTATGGCAATTGGCGATTTATCGTTTTGCGTACCTAAAGATACAGATAACGATGGAATACCAGATTATAAAGATACAGATAGTGATAATGATGGTTGCTCGGATGCTATTGAAGGTGGTGGCAGTTTTACAGCTAATGATACATCAACACTTCCGGGAGGAAGTATAGGAGGAAGTAATGATAATTTAGGAATAACTGTAGATGGTGATGGAGTACCAACTATTTTAGGAAGTCCACAAGCTACAACAGCTGCTGTGACTGACTCAGGTGATAATTCGGCATGTATAGATCCTTGTGATGCTACGGCATCTGGAAATTTAGATACGGATGGTGATAATATAAGTGATATATGTGATTTAGATGATGATAATGATGGCATTTTAGATGTTATAGAGAATGGAAATTGCCTTATTTCAGAAAAGGAAGAAATATCAGTATTATTTAGTGAAGATTTTGGGACAGGTACTGCAAGAGCAACTAATAGTAATGTTATAAGTCACTTATATGATACTAATGGTGCAATTCCAGATGGTTCTTATGCTGTTGTTTCCTCCCTCTCTTCTGGACTTTCACAATACAATCGTACAGATCAAAACGGAGATATAGATGCAAACATTGATCAATTTACAGGTCCAGCTGGCGGTTCTTCAAATGGTAGGTATTTATCTATTAATATGATTAATACTGGTAATACTGAGTTCTATCGTCAGACGTTAAGCGACTTGATTATAGGTGCAGATTATAGATATAGATTGGATTTAGCAGGTTTATGTATTGGTTGTGCTGATTTACCAATTTTTAGACTTGAAATTCAAAATAGTGTAGGGACTGTTCTTCATTCAATTTCATCAACTTCTATTGGAGTTGCAAATGATGACATCTGGAGAAGGGTTGTTTTAAACTTTACAGCTGCAATTGACGCTGTTGATATAGTAATTATAAATGATCAACCTAATGGTTCGGCAGGAAATGATGTTGGTGTTGATAATATCGTTTTTGGCCTTTTACAGTGTCCAGATAGTTTTAATGACACAGATGGAGATGGTATTATTAATAGTTTAGATACAGATAGTGACAACGATGGTTGTCCGGATGCTACAGAAGGTATAAATAATTTAGCTACTATTGCTACATTAGTAGGTGGAAGTAATGGAGGTAGTTCGGCTAATTTAGGAACAACTGTAAATGCCAACGGTATTCCTACAGCGGCAACAGGAGGTACTACAGCAGGTACAGAAATTACAGGGCAAGCTACAACCGCTGGAGTAACAGTAAGTGATGTTATTTCTAGTGTGGCAATTACTTCAAGTCCAACACCAGCAACAGTTTGTGTTGATGGTGATATAACATTCACAGCAACACCTACAGGAGTTAGAGAAACAGATTTTATTGCTGCACCAGGATCAATCCCTGCTGGTGATTATATTTATAATTGGTATTTAGGAGCAAGTACAACTTCAATAGGTACAGGTAACACACTTACACTTAATAGTGTTACAACCGGAATGAATGGAAATGATTACCGAGTAGAAGTAACAACAGTAAACAATGTTTGTCCTACTGAAGAAACCATAACATTAACGGTGAATGCCTGGACAGTTGCATTAGATTCAAAAACAGATGTATTATGTAATGGAGCTTTAACAGGAGCAATTAATATTACAACTACAGGCGGAACAGGGACATTGACTTACGCATGGACAGGGCCAAATAGTTTTACCTCTAGTTCAGAAGATTTAACAGGATTAGCGGCTGGAGATTATAATGTAGTTGTAACAGATGCCAATGGATGTGCAGCAAGTTTAGCTTCACCAGTAACCATCACTGAGCCTGCAGCAATTTCAATATCAAGTGCAGGAGTAACAACAGCGATAGACTGTAATGGCGGAACAGGAACGGTAACGATAGTTGCTTTAGGCGGAACAGCACCAATAAGTTATACCTTTAATAGTGAAACAAATACTACAGGAGTCTTTACAGGCGTATCTGCAGGAACTGGGCAATTATATAGTATTACAGATGCGAATAATTGTACAGCAGTAACAGGAACTATTGATG